>CAKUJD010000019.1 GCA_934661195.1 uncultured Muribaculaceae bacterium | reverse complement strand
AAGGATCAGCACCAGCATGATCCACTTGAGGGCCACCAGCAGGCTGAAATCCGGGAGCCAGTCGATCCACTTGGAGGGATACATCTCGCTCAGGTTCCCAACCCGTTCCAGCAGCCTGTTCATCTCTGTCAGCGATCTCTGCATCTCTGTCAGAGACTTCTGCACCGGCGTCAGGTCGATGTACGGCTTCAGTTCTGGCAGTGTCTTCCGAATTTCCTCCAGCTCCCAGTTTATTCCGTCTGCCTGCTCTGTCAGCTTGTCCATCGCCTGCGGCAGATCGCACTGGATCACAATGGGCTGGATCGGCTGTGCCGGTGTACTCGGCGGTGCGCTGTTCGGCAGATTCTTCGCCGTCTCTGTGTCGGTACGGTTGCGGGCTTTCAGCTCGTCCATGGATAATCTCCGTTCGTATTCTGAATTCACGTTCCATGGCCACCTTGCAATACTTTTCTTCGTGTAGTTTGTTGTCGCGACACTTCATGCCGTCCGGCGTGGTGTAGGTGATGTGCTTGCGGGTGCTCTCCCAGCGGACGGCGTAGCCCTCGGACGCCATCAGGGAAACGAAGGCGTCCTTGTCGGCGGCGTATTTCATGCACTCGTCGATGGTGTTCATGAGCCGCAGCTTCCAGCTTTGGCCCTTGAGCGCCGTGTGGTATTCCGCGCCGCTCATGCCGTGGGCCTGCTGCGTTGGCACGTCAAAGACCGGCAGGCCCATCTCCTGACAGATCGCGTCGTTGCGCCGCATCAACTCTTGCAGTTGTTCTTTCGCCATGTGCAGCTTTTTGCCGGTCTCGAAGCTGACAGAGTTGATGACGCAGTGGGAGTGGATGTGCTCCCGGTCTACGTGGGTGCAGACCAGCACCTCGCAGCCGTCGAAGTATTCCGCCAGCCGCCGCGCGGCTTCGTGGGCCTGCCGTGGATCAACCGCCGCGCCTTTCGGAAAGCTCTGTACCATGTGGTAGAACATCACGCCGCCGTCCTTGTGGTAGAGGAGTTTCGTATTCAGGAAGTCGTCGTAGACGCTCTGCGGTTGGCAGTTGATGCCGCTGATGAGCGGCTCACCCTCCCATGCGGTTTTCTTCTCCTGCATGACATAGAGCATCACGCCGCGCATGGCGGCGCGGGACTGTGTGCCCCGCTTGTAGTTCACGAAATGTACGATGGCCATACGGCTCACCGACCTTCCATGACAGCCCGCAAAGCTGCGCTGACCTCGGACAGTTCACCGGCAGCTTTTTCTAGACCGATGACCTGCACCTTGCCCATGTTGGCGAGGACGGTGAGGCGGTTGATGTTGCTGCCAATGCCCTTGAGCTGCCGGAGCAGCTCCTTCTGTTCATCGATAACGATGATCCGCTTGCCGAGACAGCAGGCGGTGACGTAGTCGCTCATGGACATACGAGCCTTTGCCGCCAGCGCCTTGATTTTCTCTCGGTCGGCGGATGCCATACGAGTGCTGAATTTTATATCTTTCTTCATAATCAATGACCTTTCTGAAATGATTTCTCTTGTTCCCTCGGAGAGCTGGGGATTCAAAGTGGGTGCAGGGCTTCTGCCCGCCCAGAGCGTTTGACAGGGCAGCGGCTTCGCCGCAGACCAGACAAATGCGATGCTGGCCGTCGTCCGAGCGGACGACGAATCCCTCGTCCCGCGCCGTGTGCGGTAAACAGCTCTCAGCGGGTACACACGCCACCCCAGCCCCTAACCGCGCACACAGCGGCTCACACGCCGAAACACGGCAGGTTCTCAGGGTCGGTGGTGACGATGTTCTCGGCAGCGGGATCATCGGCACCATCGACCCTTTTCAGGCAGATCAGACGGTCGCCGTTGCTCTTGCGGAAGGACACCGTGATGCCGTTTCTCCTTAGAGCGTCAACGCTTTTGCGGATTCGGTGGGAGAAGCTGTTGGGGGTCAGCCCCTCCGCACCGGCAGGGTCGATCTTTTCCAGCAGCACCTTGGCAGGGGCGCTGATCTCCGGCTGCTGGCGCAGCAGTTCAGAGAGAAGAAAAAGAATTCTTGCGTTGGGCTGCTTCGTCTGTTCGCAGTCATCTGACAGCAATTTCCAGACATGATCCTCACCGTCGAACTCCAGTGCCAGCTCCCGATAGGGGATGTCCCGCCCGGTGCAGTAGAGCGTGGCTGTGTTCTCTCTGCGCTGACTCTTGCGGAGGACGAAGTTGCTGTCGGTGGCGCCGCT
>CAKUJD010000018.1 GCA_934661195.1 uncultured Muribaculaceae bacterium | reverse complement strand
CTCCCGCGTTGAACGCCCTCAAAGCATTGCGCGGCGCACCCATCAGCATGGGCCGGGGTGAGATTCCCGTGGAGCTGCTTGCCGGCAGCCGTCCGTTTTTTGCCTCTTTGATTTTCAGATAAATCTTCTGCTTTTCTGTTTACGGATAATTCGTAAACTTTCCATTAGCAGCAGACAAACCCGAAACGGCGCGGTACAATGAGGGTGGAAGTTATGAATGAACACCCTTTTGCGTGCCGTTTCTGACTGGAAAGGAGGCTGCTGTGTCTGAGATTCAGAACGGTACGGAGAGAAGGCCTTTGGAGTGCCGCACCTATACGGTCAATGAGGTTGCCCGGATATTGGGTGTCAGCCGGACACAAGCATACCGCCTTGTGCAGGAGGGCCTTTTCAAAAGCGTACGAATTGGTAACGCCATACGAATTCCCAAACGGTCGTTTGACAAGTGGCTGGAGCCGCTTGATCTGTGACATCAGAAAGGAAGGTTCGTTATGGCATCCATCATCAAAAGGAAGAAAAACTATTCCATCGTCTACACCTATGTGGACGAGAACGGCGAAACCAAGCAGAAATGGGAAACCCGCACGTCCTACCAGGAGGCATTGAAGCGCAAGGCGGAAATCGAGAGCCAGAAAAGCTCCAACTCCTTCCTTCCGCCCACCAATCAGAATATTGCGGAGTTTCTGTCGGACTTCGTCTCCCTCTACGGCGAAAAGCGGTGGGGCGTCTCCATGTATGACAGCCAAAACTCCTTGATTGCAAACTACATCAACCCCATCATCGGGGACATGAAGGTGCAGGACATCACGCCCTGTGTGGTGGACAAGTACATCCAGACTTTGCAGAAAACCCCTGCGGTGAATACCAGGACGCACCACGCCAAAACGGAGTTTGTCACCAACGCCACCATCGAGAAGATCATCAAACTTCTCCGCTGTGCCTTCAAGCAGGCGGTTCGTTGGGAGCTGGTTGCCAAGAACCCCTTTGACAATGTGGTGCTGCCCAAAGTGGAATACAAAAAGCGGGACATCTGGACTGCCGATATGATCCGCACCGCCCTGGACCAGTGTACGGACAGCAAACTCTATGTAGCAATGAACCTGGCCTTTGCCTGTTCGCTGCGCATGGGCGAGATTCTGGGGCTGACCTGGAGCAATGTCCACATCTCCGATGAAGATATTGCCGATGACAACGCCTATGTCTACATCGACAAGGAGTTGGCGCGGGCCTCCAAGCGGGCTATTGAAATGCTGGGGCAAAAGGACATCTACCATGTGTTCACGCCGCTGTTTCCCAACACCAGCACCAGGATCATCCTGAAGAAGCCCAAGACCGATTCCAGCATCCGCAAGGTGTGGCTGCCCAAGACCCTGGCTTATATCCTGCGGGAATGGAAATCCGCGCAGGACGAGCTGCGGGCGCTGCTCCGTGACGAGTATCAGGACTACGATCTGGTGGTGGCGCTGGCCAATGGCCGCCCCTGTGAGGACCGTATCATCCTGAAGTCATTTGAGAAGCTGCGGGAGAAGGCAGGGTTGCCTAAAGTGGTTTTTCACTCCCTCCGCCATTCCAGCACCACCTATAAGCTGAAGCTGAACCACGGCGACCTGAAGGCCACCCAGGGCGATACTGGCCACGCTCAGATCGACATGATCACCAGCGTGTATGCCCACATTCTGGACGAGGATCGGAAGATCAACGCCCAGAAGTTTGAGAGCGCCTTCTATGCCAATCCTGATCTGCGTTCGGTTCGTCCCCCGGAAGAACCAAAGGAATCGGCTCCCGCCACATTGGATTTGGAGGCCCTGGTGGAACAGCTTCGCAAGTCGCCGGAACTGGCCAACACACTGGCTGCATTGCTGGTGTCGGCCCCATCCGAAAAATAGGGCTGAAAAATCGTATTAGCAAATCGGCGTTTTTTATTAGCAAGGCCGGAAAAATAGTTCGAAGCCAATTAGCAGGCATACAGCGGAAAATGTATAAAATCGTTCCGGCGGAGCGGCAAGAATGCTCTCAAAAAACGATAACAAAAAACCGCTGTAAACCATCAAAAAACGGCTTACAACGGTCATTTTTGGCACCCCCGGCTGGGTTCGAACCAGTGGCCTGTCGCTTAGGAGGCGACCGCTCTATCCAACTGAGCTACGGGGGCGGATGACGGGAAATATTTTACCCTTTTGGCGGTGGATTTGTCAATGCCTGATTTGTCGAGAGCGGGGTGGAGAAAAGCGCTTGTATT
>CAKUJD010000017.1 GCA_934661195.1 uncultured Muribaculaceae bacterium | reverse complement strand
CGGGATGGAACGCGGTGGGCAATGGAAAAGGCTCCATCACAAATACAGAGTCCAAGACCGCCGCGCAGTTTGCCAATGGTACGGTGCTGGCGCTGCTCAAGGCTGGCGCACGCACCGGAACTGACCCTTGGGCAACCGAGTGCAAATATCTCACTGCGGCGGGCAGGACGCTGCCAGTGTTCAAGGGTCAGGGTAATGCCCATACCCACAATGCCGTCAACCCGAACAACTGGGAATTCAACGAAACGGAGCACTGGCAGGTCTGCGCCTGCGGTGCGGTGTTCAACAAGAGGGGCCACTCCGGTGGCACGGCGAACTGCACCGAAAAGGCCGTGTGCGCCGACTGCGGCGCGAAATACGGCAATACCAACTCCAATAATCATGATGACAAGCTAAAGCATGTGGAGGCCAAGGCGGCTACCACCAGCGAAGAAGGAAATATCGAATACTGGTACTGTGAGGCCTGCGGCAAATATTACTCGGATGCGGGTGCTGAGAATGAGATCCCACAGTCCGAAACTGTTATTCCCAAGCGGCATTCTTCCGGCGGCGGCTCCGGTGGCTCGTCCAGTTATCCTATCACCGTCCCCGGCAAGACCGAGAATGGCACCCTGACCGTCAGCCCGCGTTCTGCGGAAAAGGGCGATTCTGTGACCATCACAGTGAAACCCGACAGCGGTTATCAGTTGGATGACCTCGCCGTGACCGACAAAAACGGTAAGGAACTGAAGCTGACTGATAAGGGCAACGGCAAATATACATTCACTATGCCGTCCGGCAAGGTCAAGATCAACGCCACTTTTACCAAAGAAGCTGAGCCAAGCCCATTCAGCGATGTGTCCACCAGCGCCTATTACTACGAGGCCGTGAAGTGGGCGCAGGAAAAGGGCATCACCGGCGGCATCGGCAACGGCCTGTTTGGGCCGAACCAGCCCTGCACCAGAGGTCAGATCGTCACCTTCCTCTGGCGTGTGGCGGGTTCCCCCGTGGTGAACTACCTGATGCCCTTCACGGATGTAGACGAGGGTGCGTATTATGCCGAGGCGGTCCGCTGGGCGGCGAGCTGCGGCATCGTCACCGGCCTGACGGAGACGACCTTCGGCACGAACGGCGTCTGCACCCGTGCGCAGGCTGCGGCCATGATCTACCGCTGCGCTCAGGCGCAGGGTAAGGGCTTCACGGGCGCGTGGATGTTCCACCTGCCGTTCACCGATGTTCCCGAATGGGCGTATGAATCGGTGGCGTGGTGCTACATGAACGGCGTGACCACGGGCGTGAGCGAGACATCCTTTGCGCCGGACAATGACTGCACCCGCGCGCAGATCGTCACATTCCTGTGGAGAGCGTTCAGCAAGTAAATAGGCGAGTTGGTAGTGCCATGCCACTACAAGAAGGAGGAGACGCATCTGATGCGTCTCCTCCTTTTCATGTTTGTCACACATAATTGGGGTTACAGCTTGAATGATTTTATATCAATCATAATTGGAAAGCTCAATTCCTCTGTCATTCGCCGAACACATTCTTCCGTTTCTGCACCCACCTCACTAATTACCATATGCGTATGATCCGCATTCCATCCACATAGGAGAAAGCTACCCTGCTCCGTCAACTCGACTGTACGCCATACGGGGCAACTGCCATCGAACTTAATGGAGCAGCCGATCATCTTACAGTGCAATGGCATTGTAGGTTCCGGAAGCCTCATAACCACGCAGACTCGGTCAGCAGAATGGAAATCCGTTACAGTAAAGTCGGCAGAAGAATATTCAACGAAGTCTCTTGCGCCTTTCGCATCCGGCTCGATATAGTTATACGCTGTTGCCAAAAGCTCGCCTCTCTTTTCTATCGCATACTGAGTGAAGCGTTTTGGCTGAGCATAAAAGGTGTATGGCAAATGCTCGTGCTCGTTATAGTACCTCTGTAATGCAGCGCTATACATTTTTTCCCTCCTCACAAGTTTCTCCAATGTCATGGGCTCTAAAGTAGATCCCTCAATGGCACCTTTCGTTCCACAAACCAACGGCCTATCGTATTACCCGTTAGATTGGTGGATCGTTCAAAATAGAGATATGTTCTTGCACCATTGACTTGGATGGTGTAACGATCGCCTTGCCCGCCGGCTTTTGCAGCATAGGCTGGGCGAATATCGATCACGCGGTCTATTTCATATTTCTGGCCATCCTCCCAGATGATTTCCCTAGGCAGCATTGTCCCATCCGAACGATGCTCTACAAAAACGCTCACATAGACCTTATAAGCCTCACCTGGCAGCATACTTAACTCAACGGCTGCTCCAGATCACGCTTGAGGAAATCCCCATGCGCGATATACGGAGCTATGATTCTTACACCTTGGCATTGTAGAATCCGGAGCTTGAAGTCCAGTAACTCAGGTGGCACATACAAACACTTCGCTGTCTGATAAAAGTCCATTTGCATCTCCAGCGCTTCTAAGACGGTGTCATCGCTGAGCATGAACTCCGCAGCAAACACATTTGCCTCATACTCCATTCGATTTGTAT
>CAKUJD010000016.1 GCA_934661195.1 uncultured Muribaculaceae bacterium | reverse complement strand
CCTCCATCGGGGCTGAAATTCATCCTCTAACTAATAAGAAATAAATCAAGATACAAGAGAATCAATCTATCAATCAATCAACACAAAAATGGATGGATTGATGGATGGGATAGGAGGTCAGATGAAAACTTTTTGCAAGCTCACGGCGCAGAGCCCAGCGGCGTCCTATGTGCCGCTCCCGAGGTTTCTTCTCCAAGACGAAGCCCTGCGGGACATCAGCAACGACGCAAAAGTGCTCTACGCGCTGCTGCTGGACAGAGCCAGCATTTCCCGGCAGAACGGCTACGTCGAGCCGGACGGCACCATCCGGCTGTACTTCACCTTGGAACAGGCGCAAACCAAACTCCACCGCAGCCGTCAGAGCGCCACGCGGATCTTCCGGGAGCTGGAGTACAGCGGCTTGATTATCCGAAAAAAGCAGGGCTTGGGCAAGCCCGCCCTCATCACGCTGAACTACCCAGCGGATGCAAAGCTCATCGCAAAGGAGGGTGAAGATGCACACGCTTGACCCCATCGAGCGTCTGCCGGACGGCACGCTCTTTCGCCTGATGCCGGGGCAGCTCCGCAGCGTGCGCGGCCTTACAAAGCGCTGCTGCAACTTCTTGGATGGCGACTGCCTGCTGCTGGACGGCGTTTGCCCGCAGTTTATCTCCCGCAGCCTGATCAGCCGGTGGTTTCGCCGCGCCGTGCTGCCCCAGCAGCCAAAGCTGGAACAGGCCATTCTCAGCCCGAAAAAACTCCGCCGCTGCGAAGTCTGCGGCAAGGGCATCCTCGCCCGCTCCGGCAGGACAAAATACTGCCCCGCCTGCGCCAAGGAGGTTCACCGCCAGCAGAAGGCGAAATCCGCCCGCAAACGGCGGTCGGGCGTAGACAATTTGGGGGCGAAAAGCCCTTGAATGGCAAGCCTTCCCGCGCCGACAAAGCCGCGCGGCAATACGATTTCCCTCACAGCCGCGAAATCGAATTCTATTTGTCTACATAAGCACCACGAAAGGAGACTTTTCCATGGACAACATCCTCACCGTCCCCATCCACCTCAAAATGACGCTGACCGCCAGAGAAGCGGCAGAATACAGCAACATCGGCATCAACAAGATCGACAGTATGCTGAGAACGCCCAACTGCCCCTTTGTTTTGTTCGTCGGGACGAAAAAGCTGGTAAAGCGCCGGGAGTTTGAAGAGTACATCAGCCAAAAGCTGGTGATCTGACGGCAAAAGATAATTTGCAAAAACAGCTTGAGAGAAAAGAACCTATCTGCTATAATTATGTTGTTGCAGTAGGCTCTTTTCTCTCTGCGGGAAAGGAGTATACAATGGGCAAAAACTTAAAAGGCAAAGAATGCGGTAAGGGTATCTACCAAAGAAAGGACGGATTATATCACGCACGTTTTGTAGACAAAGCAGGAAAACGACATGAGAAATATTTCCAGACGATTCCCGAGGCGCGTAACTGGATCGAGCAGGCGAAATATGCCGACAAGCACGAAGACGTGTTTATTCCATCGGACACGACCGTTGACGCATGGTTTTCATTTTGGATCGAGAATATTGTAGGCGATTTGGCATCGAATACCCTGCGAAATTATCGGGAGCGATATAAGCAGAATATCCAGCCCATCATCGGCAAAATGCTCCTTTCCGATGTGAAGCCCATGCACTGCAAAAAAGTGCTGCTTTCCATGGATGCGGATTATGCAGGTTCTACCATCCGGCAGACCTATATCACGATGGGGACCTTGTTCAAGGCTGCGAAGATGAATGACCTGATTACCAAGCACCCAATGGACGGCGTTCGCTACACAAAGCCAGTCCGAGCGCCGGACGACATTCACTTTTTAACGCGGGATGAGCAAATCAGATTTCTTGAAGTTGCGAAACGCTCCCACAACTACAATCAGTACGCGCTGATCCTTGAAACCGGTTTGCGTACCGGTGAGATGATCGGGCTGACATGGGATGCGATAGATTTCCAGAATCGGACGCTGACGGTCAACAAAACCTTGGAGTACCGCCACAAGCAGCACTTTTGGCGTGCAGGACCTCCGAAAACGCAGCAGAGCTATCGCACCATCCCGCTGACAGATCGGGCCTATGAAATTCTGAAAGAAATCAAGGATAAGCGCCCTTGGCAAAAGGAATCTCCGCTGCTCTCGCAAACACTGGAATATATCGACCGGCGAACGGGGGCAATCTCCCGGCTGGTCATGCGTGATCTTGTCTTTATCAACTGGCGTACCGGGGAACCGGCGAAAAACAGTTCCTATGATACCCACCTTTACAAGCTATGCGACGAAGCAGGAATTGAACGATTCTGTATGCACGCTTTACGCCATACTTACGCCACAAGGGCGATTGAAAGCGGTATGCAGCCGAAAATTCTTCAAAAGCTGCTGGGTCATGCAAGCATAAAAACAACGATGGACAGATATGTCCACGTCACATCTGAATCCTTGGATCAGGCTGTGCGGTTATTTGAATCAAACAGGGTTTCCGATATAAAAGTCCATGCGGAAATGGCGTAAAAATGGCGTAACCCCAAAACGCCGGATCGCGGAAATCCTTGATAAATCAAGACTTTTTAAGGAGATGTAGAGATATATGAAATTAGGTATCGAGGGCGATTCACCTGATTCTATATCTCAATATTGCTCCATAAATGCCGATAATTCTTGATTTCAGCGTGTTTTCCGCACAAACAGCCACTATATAACTTCATGCAATTCCATACTACTCCACGCCGAAATGGTGTAAAAATGGTGTATGGAAAATCGGATTGCAGGCGCGAAAATGACACACTACTACTGCCCCCCAAAAAAATCGAGTGATAGCTCTGATGAAACACACAACCATCGGCATGACCGCCCAACGGATATGCCGATGGTTGTTTCATTTTCTGCTGCATTTCGGGGCGAATATGGAGAAAAATAGCCAGTACGTCGCTTGGATTTCCTGCCTATCTTGCCACTCCGCCTTGTGATAGCGGCATTTCGTGTGCCAATAAAGGGTGGAATCTTACCTTTGCAGGGCTTTGCTCGAATAGCAAAGCCTTATCTGAAATCATTTGTCGAATTTTGTATTTTATCAGTTATAACTTATATTTTTGTAATTTCTCCATTGAGCTTTAATCGTAAATGTGATATACTATGGTCAGCCACGGAAAGGAGGCTAAGACTTATGATCAAACGCGAACTGTATATGAGCCGTATCCGTCCTTTTATCGGAACAGAGCTGATTAAAGTCATGACCGGTATTCGCCGCTGCGGGAAGTCGGTCATGTTGGAGCTGATCAAGCAGGAACTCACGGAGTCCGGTGTCAGCCCGACGCAGTTTGTCTCCATCAATTTTGAAGATATGAGCTATTCCCACCTGCAAACCGCACAGGCGCTGCATGATGAGATCACCGCAAGAGCCGCAGAAATAGAGGGCAAGGTCTATTTATTCTTTGATGAAATACAGGAGGTCAAGGACTGGGAGAAGTGCATCAACTCTCTCCGCGTTTCACTTGACTGTGATATCTACATCACCGGCTCGAATGCAAAGCTGCTGTCCGGTGAGCTTGCGACCTATTTGGGCGGTCGGTATGTGGAGTTTGTGATCTATCCGTTCTCCTTCGGGGAGTTCATGGAGCTATACCGTTCGATTGCCCCCGATGCGTCCATCCAGCAGTGTTTCCAAAAGTACCTGCTCGCCGGAGGGATGCCCTATCTCGCAAATCTCCGATATGCGGATGCGCCATCCAAGCAATATCTTCACGATCTGTTCAACTCTGTCCAGCTCAAGGACATCGTGAAGCGGAATAAAATCCGGGATGT
>CAKUJD010000015.1 GCA_934661195.1 uncultured Muribaculaceae bacterium | reverse complement strand
AGATTTTGAAAAGCTGGACGAGAATACCTACCGCGTGGACTGCTCCGTCAGCTTGGAGGATTTTATGGAATTCTTTGACGTCAAGCTGGAATCGGACAGTGTTTCCGTCGGCGGCTGGGTCATGGAGCAGCTGAATAGAGTCCCCATCAAGGGCGATTCCTTTACCGCTCAGAATTTGGAGATCACGGTCTCCGATCTGAGTGCATACAGGGTATCCTTCATCACAGTCAGGCAATGCGACGTGTGTTTGACCTGCGAACAATAAAGCAATCGCGCGATTCATAAGGGGTGAGGATGATGTCGGAAGAAATGGTTTGCAGAAAGCACCGCCTTTCGTCTTTTCAAATTATCATATTGGGCTTTGCAGGGGTGATCCTGCTGGGCGCGCTGCTGCTGATGTTGCCAATTTCTGCGACAGCTCGGTGTGTAACGCAGTTTCATGAGGCACTGTTTACCGCGACCTCCGCTGTTTGTGTGACGGGTCTTGTGGTGCAGGATACCGGCAGCTATTGGTCGGCCTTTGGCCAGGCGGTGATCCTGACGCTGATTCAGATCGGCGGGCTCGGTGTTGTCACTGTGGCGGCATCGTTTGCGCTGCTGTCCGGGCGAAGGATCTCTCTGATGCAGCGCAGCACCATGCAGGACGCCATCTCAGCGCCGAAAGTGGGGGGGATCGTCCGGCTGACACGGTTCATCCTACGAGGGACATTTCTGATCGAACTGATCGGTGCGCTCGCCATGCTGCCGGTGTTTTGCCGCGACTACGGATGGCACGGGATCTGGATGGCGGTATTTCACTCCATCTCCGCCTTTTGCAACGCAGGGTTTGACATTCTGGGAACGAACAATAATTTGTATCCGTCCCTTACCGGTTATGTCCAAAATCCGGTGATCAATATCACGGTCATGCTGCTGATCATAACCGGCGGCATCGGATTCTTAACGTGGGATGACATTTGCGAAAACAAGCTGCATTTCCACCGTTATCGAATGCAAAGTAAGGTCATTCTCGTTACGACACTCACGCTGATCGTCCTTCCGGCGCTGTTTTTCTTCTTTGTAGACTTTGATGCCCTTCCCCTCGGAGAGCGGGTTCAGGCAGCCCTGTTCCAATCGGTCACACCGAGAACGGCGGGCTTCAACACAGTCGATCTGCCCGCCATGTCCGGTGCGTCGCTGGGCGTGATGATCCTACTGATGCTCATCGGCGGCTCTCCGGGGTCTACGGCAGGCGGCATGAAAACCACCACGCTGGCAGTTCTGCTTTCCAATGCTGCCGCGACCTTCCGCCAGCGGGACAGCGCCCAGTTCTTTGGGCGCAGAGTCGATTGCGGTGCCGTCAAAACCGCCGCGACCATTCTGACGATGTACCTTGCGCTGTTCTTTGGCGGAGGCATTTTTATCAGCGTATATGAGAATCTTCCGCTGTCCTCCTGCCTGTATGAAGCAGCGTCGGCGGTCGGAACGGTTGGCCTGACATTGGGTATTACGCCGCAGCTGCATATTCCTTCGCAGATGGTATTGATTGCGCTGATGTATCTGGGCAGAGTCGGCGGGCTGACGCTCATTTATGCGGCGGTGTCCAGCAAAAAAAGCGGCAATGCAAAGCTGCCGCAGGAAAGAATCACGATTGGATAAGTAAAGGAGTTGTCTATCCCATGAAAAATGTTTTATTGATTGGAGCAGGCCGCTTTGGGCGGCATATCGCCATGCAGCTTTCTCAACTGGGGCATCAGGTCATGGCAGTTGATACCAACGAGGAGCGGATCAACGATGTGCTTCCGTTTGTCACCAACGCACAGATCGGTGACAGCACCAATGCGGAGTTCCTGCGTTCGCTCGGCATCGGGAATTTTGATGTTTGCTTTGTGACCATCAGCGGCAACTTCCAGAACTCGCTGGAGACCACCTCGCTGCTGAAAGAGTTGGGTGCCAAATGCGTGGTATCCCGCGCCGAACGCGATGTGCAGGCGAAGTTTCTGCTCCGCAACGGCGCAGATAACGTGGTCTATCCCGAAAAGCAGATGGCAAAATGGGCAGCGATTCGCTTCACTGCCGACCATATTTTTGACTATATAGAGATCGACGAGCAGCACGCCATCTTTGAAGTTCAGGTGCCAGAGGCGTGGGTCGGGAAAAGCGTTGGCGAGCTGGATGTTCGCCGAAAGTTCGGCATCAATATCCTCGGCATCAAGCGTGCAGGAAAAACGGATGTTTCCGTTACACCGGATACTGTATTGTCCGATGACATAACGATTCTGACAATGGGTGAGTATAAAGCGCTGCAAAAGTGCTTTCGGATTTGAATGGGCCTGTGCACAATAGCGGAAAGGAAGAAACATGGCGAAGAAACCGCAAAACACAGCCGGTAACAGAAATGAGGATTCCGCGCCGCAGGAACGCAAATGGCCGGACAAGGCGATTATTCGTTACATTATCCGCGCATTGGTGCTGCTGATTGTATTTGCGTGGGCACTGGTAAACCTTGACGCTGTTTTGCGTTTTCTCGGCAAGGTGCTTGCGCTGTTCACTCCGTTTCTGATCGGTGGCGCAATTGCGTTTTTGATTAACATAGTCCTTCGACCGTTGGAATGCTGCTGGAACAAGGTGTGCCGCAAAGCTCCTGCAAAGCTGGTCCGCCCTGTGTGCCTGACAGCAAGCACCGTACTTGTCCTTGGAATTCTGTTTGCCGTGGTGTTTATGATGATCCCCAGCCTGCGGGAATCCGGCGAAGAGTTTGTCCAAAACATTCCGCTCTATGTGGAGGAAATCGGGCGGTGGTGGACAGGCGTTGTCCGGTTTGCTGCAAAATATAACATTGTCCTGCCCGAATACGCTATAGACTCTGACCTGTTGATTGAGAAGCTCACCGCCTTGATCAGCGATGAGGGAAGCGGCATCCTCACCGTGACGTGGGGCGCGGCAACCTCTGTCCTGTCGGCTTTGGTGGACGGTCTCTTGGGACTTGTCTTTGCGCTGTATCTGCTTGCAAAGAAGGAAGTCGTCGCGGCACATTTGAAAAAGCTCGTTGTGACAGTCCTTCCGCAAAAGAAGGCGCAGCGGCTGCTGAGTATCGCCTCTCTGACCAACCAAACCTTTACAAATTTTGTCAGCGGACAGCTTACCGAAGCGGTCATCATCGGCGTTCTGTGCTTCTTTGGAATGCTGATCCTTGGGATCCCGTATGCCGGTGCGGTCTCGGCGTTTGTGGCTGTTACTGCGCTGGTGCCGATTTTCGGCGCATGGATCGGCGGCGGTCTTGGTGCGTTTTTGATCCTGCTGGCAGAACCCGGCAAGGCTCCGTGGTTCGTTCTCTTTCTGCTCGTTTTACAGCAGGTGGAGGGCAACCTGATTTATCCCAAGGTGGTCGGTAAGTCCGTTGGGCTTCCCGGACTGTTGGTGCTGATGGCTGTCACAATCGGCGGCGAAGCATTCGGTGTCTTAGGGATGCTGTTCAGCGTACCCGTCTGTGCTGTGTTGTACAGTCTTTATCTGGAGTTCATGAAGAAAGCAAGCACCAACCACTGAATGATTCATGATCGGCTGCCTCCTGAATATAAGGCTGCGAGCCAAATGCAAAGGGCTTGGGATACTCCCAAAAATTGCCGCGTGTCCGGACACCGGATGTGCTTGCTAATCCACCAAATCCCAGTTTTCTCCGTTCCAACGCCGTTCTTTCTCTCCGCCGAAATCTGTGCTATACTGTAAGAAAATCGGCGGAAGGAGGGCTTTCTTATGGCACTCAAACGGGTATTTGCCGGGTTCTACACGCGGTATGATGGGAAACCCATCTTCGTTGTCCGAGTGCTCAAGGACATCGACACCGGTGAGTCCATCGTGGTCTGCAAGGACGCCAGCTTTGCCAAAGAAGACAACGAGCATTACTACCTCATCCGGTACGCCTCCTTCTGCGAGCAGGTCGAGGTGGATGGTGTGCTGCGGGATAAATACGTCCGTCAAACCCGGCGCGAGATCGACGAAGACACCGTCCGCGAAGTGTATGAGGACGGCTTTCCGGAGCCCAAGAGCAAGCCCTTCACTTACGTTGATGACGAGTACGTGGAGCGCGCCATCCGTTGCAGCAGAACCTACTATGAATACGCCAAGAACATCTGTGAAAACTACCGGATGGATCTGCGGCGATACAAACTCATCCGGGAGCGAAAGCAGTACATCGGCATATCCAACCGCGAGGCATATCAGGCCATGTGTGAGGATCTCGCGTTTGCCCAGCAGTCGCTCAAGACGGTGCTCAATGACTACGCCGACCTCTTCCGGAAACGCTTTTCCGAGGGGCTGTCCATCCGCAAAGCAGCGGATGCCATGCAGCAGAATCGCGGCGTGGTCGAGCGGCGGCAGGCCGCGCTCTATCGGGCGTTCGCCCAGCTTTTGCAGCAGCGGGATGAGGCAGACGGCGTCTGTCGGCTGATGCAGAAAAATGAATACGATCAAAGGGATATAGAGGATTTGCTCGAATAACTGATGCAAAATCCAAGCGCTTGTCGTAGTGGCAGGCGCTTCTTTTTTTGCCCTTGTTATGACAAAACCGTGACGCCCTGCATCATTTTGTCCGTTGGAAAGTAGAAAGGGCAATTTGGAGCAGCGCACAGAATTTATTTCACCGTCCTCGAAACTCTTTCGAGAAATCTGGGACAAAACCGGTCTCTGATTCACTTAGCTAAGTAGAGGGGGAATCAGGAGCAAGGAAAGTTTTTTGAAAAAGGGTGCCAAGTTTTTGAGGAAAAATGTCCGTTAAAAGTAGAGAGCCTTCTGCGTGACCAAAAAAGTTTTCAAGCCACCTGACAAACGGCGAAAAAATGTCCGCGGGATGGAGAAAAACCAATCCATCCAAGCCGCCCTTCAAACAAAGTTTTTGAAAATCGAAAGGAGAACCCACTATGAACATCATGCACTACGATTATTCTGACAAGACCACCGTCCCCACGGAGCTGCTGCAAGACCCCTATCTCTCTGTCGATGCCAAGGGTCTGGCCGCAATCCTCTGTTCCTTCGGCAAAGAAGCCTTTGAGCTGTCCGAACTGAACAAACTGCTGAAAGATAACATTTCGGATGAGCGAATCTTCCGCACGCTCATGGAGCTTTACGATATGTGCTATCTGGACGTTTGGGAAGAGGGAGATAACAGACACCTGATGCTGAGGGGGATGTAAGTCATGCCAGACCGCACGCGACCCATCCGCAAGGAAATCTGCCTGAACGAGCAGGAAGTAAATCTCATCCAGCACAAGATGCGCCAGCTGGGGACACACAATTTCGGGGCGTATGCCCGGAAGATGCTGATCGACGGCTACATCATCAAGGTCGATTACACCGAGCAAAAGAAGCTGGCTGCTGCCGTCAGCAGAGTCGCCACGAACATCAACCAGATTTGCCGCCGCATCAACAGCACCGGGCGCTGCTATGAAGACGACGTTGCCGAGCTGAAAGCGCGGCAAGCCGAGATCTGGGAGCTGCTGAAAGCGCGGCAGAAAGACGAGCTTTGACCACAACGGGATTTTCCATGTGTGGGTTTTCCGTCACCGGTTTTCCGGACGATGGATAAGCTGACGCTCTTGGGCGTTCCGCAACCGGATTTCAGGACGACGGTTTTCGTGCCCTCCATCGGGACTGAAATTCATCCTCTAACTAATAAGAAATAAATCAAGATACAAGAGAATCAATCTATCAATCAACACAAAAATGGATGGATTGATGGATGGGATAGGAGGTCAGATGAAAACTTTTTGCAAGCTCACGGCGCAGAGCCCAGCGGCGTCCTATGTGCCGCTCCCGAGGTTTCTTCTCCAAGACGAAGCCCTGCGGGACATCAGCAACGACGCAAAAGTGCTCTACGCGCTGCTGCTGGACAGAGCAAGCATTTCCCGGCAGAACGGCTACGTCGAGCCGGACGGCACAATTCGGCTGTACTTCACCTTGGAGCAGGCGCAGACCAAGCTCCACCGCAGCCGCCAGAGCGCCACGCGGATCTTCCGGGAATTGGAATACAGCGGCCTGATTATCCGGCGCAAGCAGGGCTTGGGCAAGCCCGCCCTCATCACGCTGAACTACCCGTCAGACGCAAAGCTCATCGCAAAGGAGGGCGAAGATGCACAAGCTTGACCCCATCGAACGGCTGCCGGACGGCTCGCTCTTTCGCCTGACACCGGGGCAGCTCCGCAGTGTGCGCGGCCTCACAAAGCGCTGCTGCAACTTTTCAGGCGGCGACTGCCTGCTGCTGGACGGCGCTTGTCCGCAGTACATCTCTCGAAGTCTACTTTGCCGTTGGTTCCGCCGCGCCGTACTGCCCCAGCAACCAAAGCTGGAACAATCCATCCTCAGCCCGAAAAAACTCCGCCGCTGCGCAGTCTGCGGCACGGGCATCCTCGCCCGCTCCGGCAGGGCAAAATACTGCCCCGCCTGCGCCAAGGACATTCACCGTCAGCAGAAGGCAAAATCCGCCCGCAAACGGCGGTCTGGTGTAGACAATTCGGGGGCGAAAAGCCCTTGAATGGCAAGCCTTCCCACACCGCAGAAGCCGCACAGCAATACGATTTCCCTCGCAGCCCTGAAATTGAATTCTATTTGTCTACATAAGCACCACGAAAGGAGACATTTCCATGGACAACATTCTCACCGTCCCCATCCACCTCAAAATGACGCTGACCGCCAGAGAAGCGGCAGAATACAGCAACATCGGCATCAACAAGATCGACAGTATGCTTCGCTCACCCAACTGCCCCTTCGTCTTGTTCGTTGGGACAAAAAAGCTGGTAAAGCGCCGGGAGTTTGAACAGTACATCAGCCGTACAATGGCAATTTGAAGGTAAGTTCACTATTGAGAAAAGAAAGCCCTTGTGCTACAATTATAAAATGCATAGGGGCTTCTTCTCATAGTGAGAAAGGAGTTTCCGAATGGGTAAAAGTTTACGAGGCAAAGAATGCGGCAAGGGTATCTGCCAGAGAAAGGACGGTTTATATAGCGCAAGATTTGTAAGCAGCGAAGGAAAGCGTCAGGTCAAGTGCTTTTCCTCACTTCCGGAAGCCCGGAACTGGCTGGAAGATGCAAAGTATGCAGACCGTCATGAGGATGTGTTTGCTCCGCCGGATATGACGGTAACAGAATGGTTTGAGTTCTGGATCAGCCACATCGTGGGAGACTTAGCGCCGAACACAAAGAGAAATTACCGGGAGCGGTATGAGTACAATGTAAAGCCCGTGATTGGTAAGATGCGGCTCACAGATGTCAAGCCGATGCACTGCAAGATGGTTTTCAACCAAATGGAAGCATCGTATGCCGGTTCAACGATCCGCCAGACATATATTGCTATGGGAACGATGTTTCGGGCTGCTGTGATGAACGACATGATCCGGAAGCACCCGATGGACGGCGTTCGCTTTACCAAGCCCGTCCGCGCTGTGGACGACATCAAATGTCTTACAACGGATGAGCAGCAGAAATTTATGGAGGCAGCCAAACGCTCCCATAACTATGCGCAGTATGCCCTGATTTTAGAAACAGGGATGCGGACAGGTGAAGTGATCGGGCTGACATGGGACGCCATCGACTGGAAAGCAAGAACTCTTACGGTAAATAAGACGCTGGAGTTTCGGCATAAACAGAAGGTGTGGCGCGCAGGTCCTCCCAAAACGCAGCAGAGCTATCGCACCATCCCGCTGACAAGCCATGCTTACGACATCTTGAAACGGCTCTATTCCCAGGCTTCGGAGCGAAAGGAATCTGAACTGCTCAACTCCACGCTGGAATATATGGATCGGCGCACGGGAGAAACTGCGAGCCTGTGTATGCGTGATCTTGTCTTTATCAACTGGTGTACCGGGGAACCGGCGAAAAACAGTTCCTATGATACCCATCTTTACAAACTGTGCGATGAGGCAGGAATCCGGCGATTCTGTATGCACGCTCTGAGACACACCTATGCAACGCGTGCAATCGAAAGCGGGATGCAGCCCAAAGTGCTGCAAAAATTGCTCGGTCATGCCAGCATCAAAACGACGATGGACAGATACGTCCATGTCACATCCGAATCCTTGGATCAGGCTGTGTGGCAATTCGAATCAGGCAGGGTTTCCTAACATATAAGTCCATGCGAAAATGGCGTAAAAATGGCGTAAGCCAAACGCGCCGGATTCCGGAAGCCCTTGAAAATCAAGACTTTTTAAGGAGATAGAGAAAACTATGAAATTAGGTATCGAAGCTTCTTAACGGTTTCATATATTTTCATGAACACGCCCACATCTCCATAAGCAAGGATAGGACAAGGCTTTTTTGATGCCGGATGTTCATAATTTCAAATATAACAATATAAACTTCCATGCCATTTTGTGGCGGAAATGTGGCGGCTTATGCTGCGCCACAAAGGAAAGATACCCTGCAACAAAACAAGACAGGAGACTGAGGAAAGCACTTCCTTAGTCTCCTGTTTTATTATGAAAATTTCTTTGCTAAAAGCCTTAAAAGAGAAAATAGCGCATACACAACCACGGCAATTATAATAATAAAGGCAAAAGTGTTTTTCACCGTATACAGGCAGAATTTTATAAAATCTTTTACAAAAGCTGAATAACCGTATTCCTGAATAATTGCGCTAACTCCGCCAGCATTTTGATATTCACCGACAATGGCAATGCAACTCATTACAAAACCAAATAAAATGAATGACAAAAATGCTAAAAAGCGCTTTTTGCCTTTTCCCTTAGCTTTTTCCTGCATTTGGTTCATAGTTGGGGGACTATCATCTTCGATATTTGGAATTTGCTTTTTTAACGCATCAATAATTCTTCTGCTTCGCATTTGAATCAGTTGATTTACATTGCTCAAATATTCATTTAACTCTGTTTCGTTTTGTGGCAGAAATGCGTCTGGATCTTTGACTGAAAGATATCTCTCCTTCAAAAACACTTGATGCCGCTTGAATAGCGGAATAATCCGATAGTCCTTATCTACATAGTCATTCAGAAAAAAAGTGTCAATATAGTCCTTAAAAACCTGTGTACTTGTATTTTCTTGAATCAGCTTCAAAGACAAATCGAAAAAATCATAGACGAAATAAGGGTTGTCATCATTCCCTTGAAAACCCCTGTATTGATTAAAAGAACGGTTGTCCCTTTGTGGCGAGAGCTGGAATGGCACCAATGTAAAGTTGCCAATGGTATGTGTTAAAGAAGCTAATCTTGCTAAAAGGTTGTTCCGTTCAAGTAAATGGGGTGTGTTGGAATAAACAGATTTTGCGGTACGATAAATCGTAGAAAAAGAATTCATCGTATCGCTGCCCATTCGCTCCCATTGTTCTTGAAAACAGCCGGACAGCGGCTCGGACAAATGAAAACGGTTTTCGTATGTCCAGCCCCAGAGCCTATTATATATGTCGGATGTCAAAGAGCATGTTCCGTCAGAGCTATCGCAGTCAAACTTTGGCGTTTCTTTTGCTTTATAGAGCTGGAATTTTTTAAGAGGATTTGTTTCGCTATTTACATCCGACCAAGGGCTTTCATTTTTGAAATCGTATGTAGCCAATGATTCCAACAAATTGCCGGACGCAAGATACATTTCAAGGTTTTTATACATATATTTTCCCTCTTGCAAATTGCATAGGTATTACTCGGCTCTAAAGCTGGATAGAATAGCGATGGCGTCTGCTTTCTCCTGCGGTGTAAACTGTCCGTCTGGGGCAGATGCCACAAACATAACACTCGTAGGATACATAAAAGCCAAGTCCATATAATATGCACTGTTCACGATTTGCTCTCCTGCGCTGCTTTCGGGTAATACTGCATAGCTGACAGCCCCGTTTTCAACAGGAATAAAATCTGAGTCGCTTGTTGTGTCCATTGTGCCTATTTCTTTTAATTCAGCAACCATAAATTTGCCGAGGTCAGAATAATCTTCCGCCTGAACATAGCCGGGAACAAACTCAGAATCGGCAACCTTTGAAACTTCAAGCTCTGAATAGAGAACCGTACTACCTCCGCCGATATCCTTTTGGTGAAGATTGATAAAATCAATGGACACGCCCCGCTCATTAGACAATGTTACCCATTCTGAAATTGCAGTAACATCTTCCTTTGTAACACTCCAACCGTCAGGATAATTAAAGGAAAAAGCGGGATATGTAACTGCATTTATTTCTCCGAAACGTGTCACATAGGTATGACTAAGCTCCGGCTCTTCGATTTCTGCCTCTGTTGTTTCTTCTGGCGCATTTTCCTGATCTGCTGCAACACCAATTTGACTATCAGCGGGAACTTCATTTTTGGCAGAGGGTGCATTTGTGCAGCCGCTTAATACTAAAATCATGGAGAAAATTATCAAACTGATTACCTTTGTGTTTTTCATTATGCGTCCTTCTCTCGGTTGATGTATTTTCAAAAATTACAGATAGGTAAAATTTTTATTTTTGTTTTGAAATAGTAAAAAAACGGACTAAGTAGAATGAGAGAAACAGCCAAGATGCAAATAGTGGAACGGTTAAGTAGATTATAGGTCGTAATATTGGGGGACTTGTAGTATAGCGTGGTGCAAATCTATCCATAAGTCCACGTACACAAAACGGGACAGCAAAAATATCATATTCAAAGAAAACTATTGCAAGAATTGAAACCACTGGATTGTCAGATGAAGAGAACGATTGACCATCAGAAATCATCAAGAATGTTACTACAACGCAAAGCACAATACCGATGATTCCGGGGAGAAGGAATTCCTTCCCAGTTCTGAATCTTCCACCATTTTCGCGAAGAAGTCTCTGGTATTCCTTATGTTCCTGTTTTAGTTCCCTGTTGGCACAGTCGATGCAAAGGGTTTTCCCGGAGCGTCCCTTTACAATGCAGTCCCTACAAAGCCCATGACCGCATTCTGAGCATACGGCGACCGAAAGCTTGTTCGGATGGTAATAACAACCAGATACGTTATTATACATTTCACACTCTCCCGTATTCTATTTACATGAATATCTCCCAAAACATCTAAACAATAGATGTTATCTCTTGCAGATGATTATATCACAGAAAATTTTCGCTTACAATAAGGAAAATCTCTTGTTTGGAGGTTTCCGTGAAAGCCGAATTAAATTACAAATTGGTCGGGCAGCGAATCCGCGCCATACGAAAAAAACGGGGCATGACGCAGGAGCGATTGGCGGAGCTGGCGGAAATCAGTCCGCAGCATTGCTCAGGAATTGAGACAGGGGCGGCAAAGGTATCGCTCCCGGCATTGGTAAAGATTGCAAACGCGCTCAATGCCTCCATGGATGAACTTTTGCTGGATTCAATTTCAGCAGTGGAGAAACCCAGCCTTATGAAAGAGGT
>CAKUJD010000014.1 GCA_934661195.1 uncultured Muribaculaceae bacterium | reverse complement strand
GCCACAGAAAGGTTGTCAAGGCGTGTGGTCACCTCCTCTGCGCGGTCGGCCCGCTCCGCCCCGCGCTTGCCTATGAGTGAATACTTTTTGCCGTCATCTTCTTTGCGGCCCAGATGTGCCGAACCGTCCTTCTTCGCAGGCTCGCCGCCATTGAACACATCGGCCAGCAGCGGACCCACCACGTTTTCAGACAGCTGCGCCGGAATGCCGTTGCCCACAACGGTGTGCGCCAAGTCATCTGTCTTGGGCATCTCGTAGTCATCGGCCAACCCGGTGACGCGCGCCAATACTCTCGGAGTGACTTTCAGCACCCTGCCGTCGGGCATGATGATTACATCGCCGCCCTTGGTGCGCAGCGTTGGCAGCAGCTCATCTGCAAATGCGTGGGGGATTGAGGTGCGGCTGTTGCCTTGGCCGAACACATACAGCGGCTTGTCGATGTTGCGCCAATCAATGCCCTCGCCCTTCAGGCGTTCGTCCATCCATTTCGGCACGCCGCTTTCCTTTTCAGGCAGCGAGTCAACCAAGTCCGAAACGGCCTCCATCCAGCCGTGTTTGCGCTGGCTCTCGGGCAGCGGCTTCGGCTTGGGCGGCAGCTCTCCGTCACGCACGGCGCGCACAATCAGACGCTCGCGCTTGGTGTAGCCGCCATAGTCGGCTGCATTGTACACGTCAGCGTCCCAGTCGTAGCCCTGCCGTGTCAGCTCATCGGTGATTATCTTCAGCGCCTCGCTGTTCTTGTAGCCCTTCACGTTCTCAATGGTCACCACCTTCGGGCGGACTTTCTCAATGAAGTAGGCCGTTGACTTGGCGGTGTCCTTGTCAAGTTCCACTTCACCGGCGTCACGCTTGGCGGTTGAGAAGTTCTTGCACACCGGCGAGGCGTGGAAGTACTGCACCGGGCCGTCTATGTCCTTCACTAGCTTCTTGGGGTCTACATCGCGCACATCGGCTGTCACTATGTGGTTGCCGAAGTTGTCGCGGTACACGCCAGAAATCTTCTTGTTGAACTCCACGGCCACCTTGGGGTCGAGATAGTCCTTCAACCCCTCCTCGAGCAGGCCGCCGCCGCTGAAGTAGCTGCCCGAGCGCAGGAACGAGCCGTCACGCAGCGAGTATTTCTCCCCATTGGCCTTTGCAGCATCCTCCTCGGTGAACGGCTTGCCGCCCTCACGCTCATAGTCATACTCCACGCCTCCCGCGCCGGGATGCTCCTCGTTGAACTTGTCAATGGCCGAGCGCGCCTCGGCATCGCTGATGACGCGGTCAGGCTTGAACGCCCCGGCCACATACCAGCCTACCTTGTCGGCCTGCGACTTCACCTTGTCGGCATTGGTGGCCTTGAGGTAGTATCCGTCGGTGGGAATATGGTCGGGTATGTCTCTGTCTGAATTCTTTTGCGCTTCCGCATTGTAGTCAATGTCGGCTGGTATCTCACCCTCGACCCACACAAACTCGTCATCGCGCAGATTCTTGCCGGGGCCTTTGCCTATCTGCCTCATTGTCGGCAGCGAGCCTGCGTGCCATCCGGGGCGCATTGCATACTGGCTGACTGTGTTTGCGCCATTGACTCCGAGATTGAAGTACGAACGCGGTTCGCCTCCGTATCTGTTTTGCCCCTTGCTCTTGTCTGCGATGCGTATGAATCTGCCGCCATTCTCGGTCGCCCAGTTTATGGCGGCTGGGTTGGGCTTGCTGCCAAGTCTGGGGATTTCCGCCCCATATGCCTCCTTGAACTCGTCAAAAGGCATAGCCTCGCCCGTCTTGTTGTCCACAAAGTAGTCGCCGGACTCAAGCCCTTTCAAGTCCTCCAGCGCGGGGCTGTCGGCATCATACCACTTGTGCAGCTCCAGCGGCTCTGCCGAGTCGATGTACAGCGGATACAGCTTGCCGTCATCGCCAAGACGCATCAGCTTGTACACCTTCACCGTCTTCTTGGGCGCAGGCTTGCTGCGCAAAGAATACTTCACACCGCTTGCCTCACCGCTTGCGGAGTCGCGCACCGCGGCGTCGTTGCGGTACTTCGCCGCCTCAGCCGCTTTTGAGTATGTGCGGTCTGTCACCCGCAGCAGATTGCGCATCGCTTTCTCCTGCTCGGTCATGCCGTGCAGACGGAACACATCAAGCAGGCGCGAAGCGGCATCGCGCAGCCGGCTCAGTATGGGGTGGCGCAGTCGGCTGGCAATCTTTTCAAGCAACTCGTTTTCGTGAACGATTCCACCCAAGCAGTCGGCCACGGCCTCCTCTTCGGCGCCCTCGTTTGAAATCGTGCGCCCATACTTTGCATAAAGTGCCTTCACGCCATTGACGAGAGCGGCGAACTCGCGGTTGCCAATCACGGCGGCAACGGCGTCACGCAGCTCAAGATAGGCGGTGTTGTTGAGGTCGCGGATGCGGTGCAGCGATTCGTGCCCGAACACCCAGTCCAGCGCGCGGTCTGCGTCCATTGAGATGTGCAGACTGCCGTCCTTGCTGTCATACATGCCGTTGTAGTCGGCTGTCTCCTCCCAAGTGATGCCGTCAACGCCCAGAGCCTTGGCTATGCCCTCCATCACCTTTCTCGCGCGCGGTGTCAGCGGCTGCGCCTTTCTCGGCGCGTCAGTCGGGGCGGTGCGCTCCGACTTGGTCTCTTTAGCACCGAAGCTGTAGCGTTTGGTGACGGTCACAGAGGTGGGATTGCCATCCTTGTCCACGTTGACTTCAAACTCATACGAAGCCTTGTTCTCCCTGTCGTGAATGACAAGTCTGCCGCCCTCGGCTTCCAAGAGCGGCTTCTTCTCCGAACCGAACAGCGAGCTGAACGGAATCTCTGATGTGGTCTCGGTCGCACTATGCTCTGCGTTCCACTCGGTATACGAGTGAGTCTTGCCGAGTATCCGCTCAGCAAGTCCGGTGAGTTTTTTTCTGTCTTTCGGTTTGACATTCTCCGGGCCGTTTTTCTCCACATAGGCGTTGAATGGGCCGGCGGTCTCCTTCGGCTTCTCGGCCTTTTCAGGCTTCTCCTCCGCCTTTTCCTTCACCGCCACGGCAGAATTTCCGCCGCCCTCTTGCTCGTTTGCGGGCTTACTCTCGCTTTCAGCGCCACCCTCAGGCTTGCGCCCAGGCTGTTCACCTTCGGCTGGCTTATTTTCTCCGCCTTCAGAAGCGCCACCGGCCTTCTTGGAGGGTTTCTTCTCTTCCTTCGGCTTTTCACTATCAGCCGCGGGGTTCTTCTCCCCAGCAGTTTCGGATGCCTCCCCGGTATTGCCCCTGCGCCGCTCACGCTCCTCCTTAAGCATCTCGACTGGCGTGACAAAGCGGCAAGGGCCGCTTGCGGTCAGAATCTTCTTCTGTTACACCGCTTGCGGCCCTTGATGATTATGCGTGTTTGTGCTCCGTCAGAATGTGAAGTGCAGCTGGATTCTCACACCGCTGCGGTCAACGCCTGGATTGTGGCGGTAGGTGAGACGCCACACATAGTCCACTCGCAGAAATGTGAATATGTTGTCGAGGCCCACACCGATTTCCATGTATGGCTTCTTGTCCATAGTGTGGCAGTGCGCATCAAGGGGGAAGCGGTAGAGGTCGTTGTTCATCTCAGGGTTGTTTTTGTCGCTCAGTTTGCCATAAAGGCCGCGGAACGAGAACACCTCGCGCAACTTTAGGTAGCGCACCAGCGGTATGCGGTTGAGTATGGCGCCGTTGGCCCAGTAGGTGAAGTCCCACGACAGGTACTGGTCGTTGGCAAACTCCATGGCGTTGAGCAGTGTGTAGGACTCGGGTTGTATGGTGTACGACAGGTTGGCGTTGGGCAGCAGCAGGTCGGGATACGACACCTTGCTCCACAACTTGGCCGCCTTCACTATGATGTCGGTGTAGCCGAATGCCGAGAACCAGAAGCGCTTTTGCACGCCTATCTCGGTTTTGTTGATTTCAAACTTGCTGCCCATGAAGCCCTTGGGCACATAGGTCTGCGTCAGGCTCAGCACCGGTGCGTCGAGGTTGATGGGAATGCGGTAGCTACGCGTCTGGTAGAACTTTTCGCCGGGGGCGTAGCGCAGTGTCACATTGAATCCTGCCTCGGTATAACGCTTAAACACATCGCCATAGCCGTTTTCAAACGGCAGGAAGCGTGATGCCTCGTGAATGTTGTGCTGGAATCCGGCCGACACCGAGAAGCCTCCTTTGGTCTCAAGCTTGTATTCAATCTCCGATGTGCGCAGATAGTTAATCTTGTCGTCGGTCTTTCGCTTAAGGGCCAGAAACACATTGTCGGCGTTGGTGTACATGTAGTGCTGTCCCAACTGGTCTACATCGTATTTGTGCTCGATTTTAATTGAGTGTATTGGGAACTCGTTGCTGTGATACTTCTTTTGGTTGAACGAGTATTCCAGCTGGCCCATGTATTTCCACTTCTCGTCCTTGAAGCCATAGGCGGCATATCCGCGGGCAAACCAGTGCTTGCTGAGGTTGGCGGTGGTCATGCCGCCTATGCGCAGGCGTAGGCCCTCAAGCGCGTTTGAGCTGATTGTGGTGTTCATGGGGCCGAAGTCGAATTTGCTCGACTTGCCGTCGGTCTGGACGTAGCCGCTGACAAGGGCCACAATCACTTTCTCGCTCCAGTAGAACAGTTTCGACTGGCGCAGGCGCTGAATCATTTTCTTTATGGTCGATTCGTCCGATTTGGATTGGGCAGGGCGGTTGTCGGCCCAGAACTGGTCGGGCAGGTAGCTTGCGTCGTTGGCCACTATCTGTTCGCCGCTCTTGTTGAATATGCCCATGTCCTCGGGCGGAGCAAAGCTGAAGTCCTTGTAGTTGGTCTGCCGTCGGGCATACATGCCTTGCGTGCCGGGCATTATTTTAAACTCCACCGTCATGTCGTCGTTGGTCTTCAGGCGCGAACCGTCGGAGGCTTTCACATAGTTCTGCTCAATAAACACGTGCTGCACATAGTTCAGGTTGATGTGGCGCGGCACGTTAAGCTTCACCTTTTTCACAAAATAGGTGGAGTCGCCCACTGGCACGTAGATGCGGCCCAGAAATCCGAATGCCTGTGTGGTGAATGGCACAAAGCTAAGTTCCACGCACTTCTCGCCGTCTACATCAACGGTGTCGCTGAGGTAGTATTTGTAGAAGTTGGTGCCTATGTTCGACAGTGGGCTCACAAATCGGTTTTGCATGAATGTCACGTCGTTGCCGAAGATGTCGATTTCGCGGAACACGTCGTCGAGGAAGCGCTTCACGCTCTCCTGGTCGAACGACTCGTCAAGTCCGCCGTTTTTCAGTCCGGTTACGTATTCCTTGTGGCTCGACGGGCTTTTGCGGAAGTATTCGCGCGACACCTTCTCCTTCATGGATATGGGCAGAATGCGCTTGCCCGTGATTTCGGATGTGTCCATGTAGTCGATGAGGAACTTGAACTTGCGCAATATCACGTTTTTGTCGGCCACTTCCGAGAAGTCGTCGAAGCCCAGCGACATTTTCTCGTATTTGCCGTAGGAGTAATATTCGTTGTTCCTTGGGTCGTTGAGGTGCTTGTGCGCCATCACTTTCTCGACGAAAGCCACAGCGGGGTTGCCTTTTTTCTTGTACTTTTCTTTTTTTGTCACCACCAGCTCATTGAGCATCACCGTGGTCGACTGCATGAGTATGTTTATCTCGTTGGTCGCGCCCTTGCGCACATACACCTGCTTGGGCTTGTAGCCCACGGCCGACACGGTTAGGCACTTGAAGTTTTTTGTGGTGTTGATGCTAAAGGCTCCGTCGTCGGCGGTGAGCACTCCTTCGCCGGCACCGGTCATAAACACCGTGACCATTGGCAGACCCTCGCCTGTAATGGAGTCTTTTACGTAGCCTTTCACAATGGTTTGCTGCACTGCGTGCTGGGCTTTGGCGGGCAGCGCGCACGCCATGACCCACACAACGAGAGCTATGATGAAACTTCCCTTTTTTGTCATTGATACGTTATGAAAATCTTGCTTGTTCTATTCTAAATGAATTAATTTTGTAGAGAAAATGTGGCGCACCCCAGCAAAGCGTTCAAATTCAAGCAATGATGACGCTTTGCGTTGGGTTGGCAACATTTTGCAAAATTAATAATTTATATCCACACCAAGTTGCCGGTTTGGCTGCAATGATTGGTCGGAATTACGCAATTAATATTCAATATGTCAGTAGAAATTGAGCATAAATACCTCGTGGTCAACGATGGCTACAAGAGCCAGGCCACTGAGTCGCACCGCCTGGTGCAGGGCTACTTGTCGCGCGAAAAGGGCCGCACCGTGCGCGTGCGCATCTGCGACGACAGGGCTTTTCTCACCGTTAAGGGGGCCAACACAGGCGCTTCGCGGCCTGAGTTTGAATATGAGGTGCCGCTGGCCGACGCCGAGCAGATGCTGCGGCTATGCCCGCCTCCCGTCATCAGCAAGACGCGCCACATAGTGCCATTTGCGGGCCACCGTTGGGAGGTGGATGAGTTCCACGGCCAGCTGCAGGGGCTCACATTCGCCGAAATCGAGCTGCCCAGCGTTGACTGCCGCTACAAGGTGCCTTCGTTTGTGGGCCGGGACGTCACCTCCGATGCTCGGTTCTACAATTCCCGCCTCACCACAATCGAGGCCCTTAAGGACGCTTTATAGCGGGTTATTTCAGTTCCATCGCCACCACGTTTTCCACATGGTGGGTGTGGGGGAACATGTCCACCGGCTGCACCTCCACCACGCGGTATTTGCAGTCGAGCATGGCAATGTCGCGGGCCTGAGTTGCGGGGTTGCAGCTCACATACACCAGCCTCTGCGGCGCGGCGTTGAGAATCACATTCACCACGTCTTCATGCATTCCGGCGCGCGGCGGGTCGATTATCATCACATCGGGCCGTCCGTGCTCTTCGATGAAACCCTGCGTCAGCACGTCTTTCATGTCGCCGGCGTAGAATAGTGTGTTGTCGATGCCGTTGACCCTTGAATTAAGCTTGGCGTCTTCAATGGCCTCGGGCACATACTCTATGCCCACCACCTTGCGGGCCTGCCGTGCCACAAAGTTGGCTATGGTGCCTGTGCCGGTGTAGAGGTCATACACCAGCTCGCC
This sequence comes from uncultured Muribaculaceae bacterium, assembly GCA_934661195.1. Lineage (GTDB taxonomy): Bacteria > Bacteroidota > Bacteroidia > Bacteroidales > Muribaculaceae > Sodaliphilus. Next base: position 31,645 of record CAKUJD010000014.1, on the reverse strand, counting down.
GCCGCTGAGCCGCGCCATGCGGCGGGCCACTTTGTAGAGCTCGTAGGCTTGCAGCGAGTTGGTTTGGTAGAACGACTTGGGGCCGATTCGGAACTTCAGTCCCTCCATTTCCTCTTCTATGTAGTCGCGGCCCTTGAATAGCACAAACGTCTGGTCGGTGAGCGAGTCGTTCACCTTGGTGTTGACCACATACATAAGGCTGGTGATTTGCCCGAAGCGCTCGGCTACGGCGTTCATCACGCTGGCAATTGCTTCTTCGTCGTTTTCGCCAAACACCACCACCAGCATTATCTCGCCCGTGCTGGCGGTGCGCACCACCATGTTGCGCATCAGGCCGCAGTTGTTGCGTATGTCGTAGAACGTGATGCCGTGGCTCAGAGCAAAGTCTTTTATGAAGAGGCGCATCTCGTTCGACACGTCGTCTTGCAGCCAGCATTTGTTGATGTCGAGCACCTTGTCGAACGCTCCGGGAATGTGGAATCCGGCTGCGTTGCGGTTGCTGAACTCCTTGCCGCTTTGCAGCTGCTCGAATGTGAGCCACGATTTGTTGGAGAAGGTGAACTCAAGCTTGTTGCGGTAGCACTGCGTGCGTGCCGAGCCCAGAATGGGGCTGATGGGCGGCAGTTCCACCTTGGCAATGCGCTGCAGCGCGTCGGCCACTTGCTGCTGCTTGCACTTTAGCTGCTCGGTGTAGGGCAGGTGCTGCCACTTGCAGCCGCCGCACACGCCAAAGTGCTCGCAAAACGGCTCAACGCGGCTTCCGCTGGGCTTGATTAGCTTCACAATGTGCCCCTCGGCAAAACTGTGCTTTTTGCGGTCGATCTTCACATCGGCCACATCGCCCGGGGCACCATAGGGAATGAATACCACCAGGTCGTTCCAGCGCGCTATGCTTTTGCCCTCGGCGGCCACTCCGGTTATCTCAAGCCCCTCAACGGTGGGCAGTTCTTTTCTCTTTCGACTCAATGTTTTATGAATTTTTTTAATGTTACTCTTGTTTGTTGAAAAATCAAATCCGATTGCAAAATTAGTCAATTTCCGGCACATTGATTGCACAAAAGTTGCCAATAAGATATAAGGAAAAATTTCGCTATTCAGTTGATTTCTATTATTATAACACTTTTTTGTTTTTGAGGCGGCGGCCGCGCAAGTTTTCTTAAATAGTTTTTAATTCAATTTGCATTACTGTTTTTCTTCCTATATTTTCCGTATTTTTGCAAGATATTTAGTTGACGAATAGTTTATACATATAATAAAACAACAATCAATGAAGACGATTTATACTTTCGGCAATGGCCATGCAGAGGGCAGTGCCGACATGAGGGAGCTTCTTGGTGGCAAGGGTGCCAATCTTGCTGAGATGAACTTGATTGGCGTGCCAGTTCCTCCCGGTTTCACAATCACTACTGAAGTTTGCAAACTGTATAATAAAGAAGGCCGCGACGCCGTGGTCAGCTTAATCAAGAGTGACGTAGAGAAGGCCATAGCACACATCGAGAGCCTTACAGGCAACAAATTTGACGATCCCGAGAACCCGCAGCTCGTGTCGGTGCGCTCGGGCGCTCCAGTGTCGATGCCGGGCATGATGGACACTGTGCTCAATCTTGGCATCAACGATGCCGTGGCCGAGACTCTGGCCAAGAAGAGCAACAACCCCCGTTTTGCTTGGGACAGTTACCGCCGCTTTGTGCAGATGTATGGCGACGTGGTGCTGGGCATGAAGCCCAAAAACAAGACCGACATAGACCCCTTTGAGGCAATCATCGAGAAGGTGAAGGCCGAGAAGGGTGTGAAATATGACAACGAGCTTGAGGTTGACGACCTCAAGAAACTTGTGGAGCTTTTCAAGCTGGCTGTTAAGGAAAACACCGGCAAAGACTTCCCCGTGAGCGGCTGGGATCAGCTGTGGGGCGCAATCTATGCCGTGTTCGACAGCTGGAACAACGAGCGCGCCATCCTCTACCGCCAGATGAACCGCATCCCCGAGAGCTATGGCACTGCCGTCAACGTGCAGGCCATGGTGTATGGCAACATGGGCGACACCTCGGCCACTGGTGTAGCCTTCTCGCGCGATGCTGCCACTGGTGAGAACCTCTTCAACGGTGAGTACCTCATCAATGCCCAGGGCGAGGATGTGGTGGCCGGAGTGCGCACACCGCAGCAAATCATGACCGAGGGCAGCCGCCGCTGGGCCAAGCTGCAGGGCATCACCGAGGAGGAGCGCGCCAGCAAGTATCCCTCGCTTGAAGAGTCGATGCCAGAGTGCGCCAAGCAGCTCGTTGAAATCCAGCAGCGCCTCGAAGACCACTACAAGGATATGCAGGACATGGAGTTCACCATCCAGAATGGCAAACTGTGGCTGCTGCAAACCCGCAACGGCAAGCGCACCGGCGCTGCCATGGTGAAGATTGCCATGGACCTGCTGCGCGAGGGCATGATCGATGAGAAGACCGTGCTCAAGCGCATGGAGCCTGCCAAGCTCGACGAGTTGCTGCACCCCGTGTTCGACAAGTCGGCAGTGAAGAGTGCCAATGTCGTGGCCAAGGGTCTGCCCGCCTCACCGGGCGCAGCCACTGGCCAAATCGTGTTCTTCGCCGATGAGGCCGAGGAGTGGGCAAAGCGCAACAAGAAGGTGATTATGGTGCGCCTCGAGACTTCGCCCGAGGACCTGCGCGGCATGAGCGTGGCCCAAGGCATCCTCACAGCGCGTGGCGGCATGACGTCGCACGCCGCAGTGGTGGCCCGCGGCATGGGCAAGTGCTGCGTGTCGGGTGCCGGCGAAATCAAGGTCGACTATGTGGCCCGCACAGTGGCCATGGGCGGCAAGGTGTATAAGCAGGGCGACTGGATTTCGCTTAACGGCTCAACCGGCGAGGTGTACGACGGACTCGTTTCCACCGTCGACGCCGACATGTCGGGCGACTTCGCAGCTATCATGACCCTTGCCGACAAATACACCAAGATGCAGGTCTATACCAACGCCGACTCGCCACGCGATGCCAAGGTGGCACGCCGCTTCGGCGCCAAGGGCATCGGTCTGTGCCGCACCGAGCATATGTTCTTTGAGGGCGACCGCATCAAGGCCATGCGCGAGATGATCATCGCCAGCGATGAGGAGAACCGCCGCATTGCCCTCGACAAGCTGCTGCCGCTGCAGCGCGGCGACTTCGAAGGCATCTTCGAGGCTATGGACGGCTGCGAAGTCACCATCCGCCTGCTCGATCCGCCGTTGCACGAGTTTGTGCCCCACCAGCTGGCCACCCAGAAGGAACTGGCCGAGGAAGTGGGCATCTCGGTAGAGAAGGTTAAGCAAATTTGCGACAGCCTCGAGGAGTTTAACCCCATGCTGGGTCACCGCGGCTGCCGTCTGGGCAACACCTATCCCGAAATCACCGAGATGCAGGCACGCGCCATCATCGAGGCTGCACTCAACGTGAAGGGCCGCGGCATCGACGTGCATCCCAAAATCATGGTGCCCCTGGTGGGCGTACTGCCCGAAATCCAGCGCCAGGCCGACATCATCAACCGCACCGCTCAGCAAGTGTTTGAGGAGCGCGGCGAGACTGTGGCCTACAAGATCGGCACAATGATCGAGATTCCGCGCGCAGCCCTCGTGGCCAACGAAATCGCCACCGTGGCCGACTTCTTCTCGTTCGGCACTAACGACCTCACACAGCTCACATTCGGCTATTCACGCGACGATGCCCCCAAGTTCCTTGGCGCATACAAGAAACTCGGCATCATCAAAGTCGACCCGTTTGAAGTGCTCGACCAGGAAGGCGTTGGCCAGCTCGTGAAGATGGGTGTGGAGCGCGGCCGCGCCACCAAGCCCGACCTCAACGTAGGCATCTGCGGCGAGCACGGCGGCGAGCCATCGTCGGTTAAGTTCTGCGCCCGTCTGGGCATGAACTACGTGTCGTGCAGCCCCTACCGCGTGCCCATTGCCCGCGTAGCCGCCGCTCAGGCCGCCGTCGAAGAATAAGACGAAAGTGCTGAAAATTAGTATTATAGAAGGTAAGTATCTGGGGTTCAGGTACTTGCCTTTATTTTTTGTGTTTATTCTGCACGTTCTCCAAGCAGACCAAGATGCCAAAAATGGGTGAAATGTTTCCCAATTTCACTTTATGTGTTTCCCAAATGTTTCCCGAACTTGACGTAATGTACTGATAATCAATATTCATTGGTAGCCGCTCAGGCCGCCGTCGGAGAGTAACCCCGGCAATTTAGCAACACAAACAATAACAGATTTGGGCTGTAAGCCCCGCCACCGCGCAGGGCCTACAGCCTAATTTTTTTGCTACGAAATCTATTTGGTCATATGCGCTGAGGTTGTATGAAAAACGCTTTGGCAGGAAAAAACGGGGCCTGTAGCTGCATAAAAGCTACAGACCCGTTAAGTGTTTGTCTCAGACAAAAGTTATTTGTTTCGGTAGTCGATGTCGCCAATTACATCATCGGCATTAAAATCCTTGGGGACCTTTTTGGTGAGTATAAAGTGCCACACATTGGTGTTGCCTTTCATTGTTGAGGATTCTGTTACGATGATGGCGTCCTTGTACTCCCAGCCTCGGCGAGCCATATAGGCAAAGACGCTCATCGGGGATGCAAAGGAGTATTTCTTATTGTTCTCGGAATTGTAGATCCAGCCGTTGGCATATTTGGCTTTTTCTGCAATGCCAAAATCCACCAAAGCATTTACATCAGCTTTAAATAGGTTGTACTGGTAGCAAGTGACTTCGCAGTAAACCTGAGTTTGCGAAGCGTCATTTTGACTTTGAGCGTTTACACCTATGCTCACCAGGCACAGTGTAAGTAGAAGAATTAATTTTTTCATCGTTGTGATTATTTATTTGTTGATTGCAAAAAAAACGTTCATATGGGCAGAAATGAGACACGCACAGATTAATAACAGTTAATAGATTATGCTTGTTTAATTGTTAATGCATAGATGTTTTGATGGATTTTCGAATGGTGTGACGCATGAATTGGCCCTAAATGTAAGAACCGATAAAAATATCTCGCAGGTGTGAACGGAAAAGGCACACCCAAACAATAACTTTGCAGCATAAACGTCTTATATATGTAATTGTGATTATAATAATATGGCACTGAACCAAACCAATAAGCTCGTATGGATTGTGGAAACCATCAGTCGGGCACGCAAGATTTCCTTTGAGGAACTGAACCGCCGCTGGATTGACAATGTGGACCTTAGCGGCGGCGAAGAGATGCAGAAGCGCACCTTCCACAAGTGGAAGTGGAACATCTTCGACACATTCGGATTGTCGATTGAATGTGAGAATACAGCTCCATACAGGTATTACATAGCCAATGCTGACGACTTGAAGAGTGGCAGCGTTGAGAAGTGGCTGCTGAGCACACTGTCGGTGAGCAACTCGCTCATTGAAAGCAAGGCGGTAAAGGATAGGATTATACTCGAAGATGTGCCGAGCGGCATGGAGTATTTGGAGCCCATCATCGATGCCATGAAGAAGAACCGTTTCGTCCATATCAATTACTTCAACTACTGGAATGGTGACACACGCGACCACTATGTGATGCCGTTGTGCGTAAAACTTTTCCGTCAGCGCTGGTATATGGTGGGGCGCAACTGGCCGGCAGGCATTGACATTGTTTTTTGCCTTGACCGCATTCGGGACTTTCGCCTTTCGAGCCATACTTTTGACTTTCCCGATAACTTTGATCCGCAAGAGTACTTCAAGGGTTGCATTGGCGTAATCCCAGGTGACGGTTGCGGCATTGAGAAGGTGAAAATCAAGGTCAGTGCTAGTCAGGCAAACTATCTCCGCGACCTTCCTTTGCATGTGTCACAACAAGAAACAGAAAAGACAGACGGCTATAGTATCTTTGAGCTGCAAGTCAGGCCCACTTTCGACTTTCAGCAAGAACTGCTTTGGAATGGCGATGACCTGGAGGTGCTTGAACCGCTATGGCTCCGCAAGGAGATGGCCGAGAAGACAAAGCGAATGTGGAACAATTATAAAGAGAGTTAGTGATGCCAGTCGAGACCATGCGATGGCTGCAAAGCTTAAGTGTGGCTCTCCTGTAATGACATAACCCCCATGCTTATTTATATTTCCAACACTGACCACTACAAAGAGGTGCTTTCGCGGGTGTATACCGTGAAGCACTGTCTTTGGATTGGTACAGCTGACATCAAAGACCTCTATGTGGACTTGAGCAAGGAGAAGAAGCCTTTCCTTGCTCTGCTGGCGCAACTCATACGCAAAGGAGTGGAGGTGAGGCTCATTCACGCAAAGGAACCTGGCCCGGCTTTTCGGGAAGACTTTGACCGACGCCCCGTCTTGTATGACCGTCTGGAGCGGGTGCTTTGTCCACGTGTTCACTTCAAGATGTTGGTTTTTGACTTAAAGGAGGCCTATATTGGCAGCGCAAACCTGACAGGAGCCGGCATTGGGATGAAAGGTGAAGGCAAACGCAACTTTGAGGCTGGCATACTGACTGATGAACCGGCTGTTGTCGAGCAAGCCATGAATCAGTTTGATGACGTGTGGATTGGCAAGTTCTGCAAGAAGTGCAAACGCAAAGACTTCTGTCACGACCCAATAAAATAATGAAGAATATTATCTTTCACTACAGAGATGTGCCCATGGTTGGCATAGCCCATTAAAGAAGGGCTGCTGCTTAATCAGAGCCTCATGGACTATCTCTTCCAGTCGTATTTTGGCGGCTCGAGGTAATACACGCTTTCGCCCGACTCGTTGTACTGCGAATTGTGTCCTACCACCCTTATCTCGTATGGGGCATTGTGGGAGTAGATGTCCTTGGGCAGTTCCACTTGCAGCAGGTAGCACATGTCATTACCAGCACTGTTTCCCTTGTCCAGCATGGTTAGTGGCTGAATGGAATATATTTGCAGCGGTTTGCCGTCGGCATATACCTCAAATGTCATATACTTGGGTTCTACCGTTACAATGGAGTGCTTTTCTGCATCGGCTTTATTCACAAAGTTTTGGTAGGCGAGGACTTTCGTAACGCTCATTGGCCTGGTGTAGATAAGCATCTCCTGTCGTCCGCCATATTCTAAAAAAGCCGTTGTCCCATACAATTCCAGTTTGTCATATCGGATATTAAGTGTAATGTCGCGGTCAGCTACAACGTTCCATGCCCAAAATTCAAGTTTCATGTCTTTGTGGGCCACTTTCAGCTCCCGGGGATATTCGTTGATTCGCATTGCTGCAATGGCGGCATATCGTCCTTTGGGAATGCTGTCGAGGGTGTATAGGCCTTGTGGGTCGCTTGTGGTTTCATAGGCTTCGGTGAAATCGGGATTGTAGATCAGCACTGTGCAGGAGTCCACGGGACGTCCGTTGTAGTCAGTGACTTTTCCATGAATTCTAACGAAGTCTGCTTCCGCATAGGCGGTGACTGACAGGAAGCAAAGGGCGATGATGCCAAATAAAATTTTCATAATGTTGTCGGTTTAATTATTTTGCTGCATTGTGTGGGGAGGCGCTACTGGCCTTTGAGGGCGAGGAGGCAGGTGCCGTTGTGGTAATGGATGTCGATGATGCCCATTTCACACAGGTTCACCACCGACTCTTCGGCCTTAAGACGCGATGTGTGGGCCAGTCGGGCGTATCCGTTTAGGCTGATGCCGCCGTGGGTGCGCAGGTAGTCGAGCAGGGCGCGCTCGCTGTCGGTGTAGCTCAGCACGGGCGCGCTTTCATCGCTTGAGCTGCCTTGCAGCACCCGCACATGCACTGCGCTTGCCAGCACGTTTTCGTCGGCTACGCGGTAGTAGGCTTTCCATGCTCCGTTCTCATCGGGGGCCTTAACGGGCTTGTTGGCAGCTTCGGCAATGGTGGCTATAAGCACTGTTTTGCCCTCAATGCTCAGCGCTTCGTATTCAAGCCGTTGTGGAGGTCGGCAATACATGTCGGCGGCCTGCTGAATCATGTAGGCCTCTTCGTCGCTGCTGATGCCGGCAATGTTGCCGTTGTCCTTGACGCCCACCAGCAGTCGCCCGCCGCTGTGGTTGGCGAAGGCCGAGAGGCTGCGGGCAATCTTTTTTGCGTCAGAAATCTGATATTTAAAGTCTTGCTGCTCATGCTCGCCCTCGCTGATGAGGGCCATGAGGCGTGCCTTGTTCTTGTTCATCGGGTGTGTGGACTTTTCATTTGGCCGTAATGGCTCGCGCTTGCCATCAAAAAAAGGCCGGTTGATTGCAGATTGATGTGTTGTCGGCTGGTGGTTACTTCACCAGACTCAGCCAGTAGTCGCGCAACTCGCTCCATGGCACCACGGTGCGGCTGTCGCCCTGGATTGGTGCCACGAGCTTCTCGTTGAGCAGCACCAGCGCATAGTGCTTGCCCGATGGGGCTTTGCACAGCACTACTTGCAGGTTGGCAGCCATGGGCACCACGCTGAAGTCGGCCCAATGCTGCGCAAGGTTGCCAAAGTCGCGGCCGGTGTAGCAGCATCCTGGCAGGCGCATGAGCGACACCAGCGGCAGCACAGTCTCGGCGTGGGCGAAGCGCAGCAGGGCGGTGGTGGTGGAGAGGCCCTGCGCGGCCTGTTCGGTAGATTCCACTATCTCGTGGAGCAGCGGCGCGCAGATGTCGGACGGCAGGGTTGACACGGCCGACTGCGTGTGCTGGAAATACTGCCGCAGGTTGAAGCACGACCACAGGCGGTTGTATTCGTCAAGCGTCAGGAAGGGGGCGTAGTCATTGGCCATGCCCATGGCCTTGAGGTTGGCAATGTTGTAGTATTCTATTATCGACAGCTGTTGAAGTTCGGCGCGAGTTGCTGGGTAGGTCTTGCCCAGCAGCCGGCTCACGGCGGTGGGGGCCACGCTGTCCACGTAGTGGTCATAGATGCTCTTCCATGGCTTCTGTGACATGTATGTCTTGTAGTCGGAATTGACGTCAAACGGGCGTAGGGTCTCGTCGAGCGACTTGCCCGACACCTCAATCAGCGTGATGTCGTTGGCGTGCAGCGACAGTTCGTGGGTGAACGAATACATGCTCATTATGGCCCGGGGGCTCTTGGACGAACCCGACAGCACGCGTCCGCCATTGAACAGCTGCGGGAAAGCCGCAGCCATGCGCCGCGCAATGCCGCGGTGTTCGGCCATTCCGGTGGAGTCGAGTTGCCCCCACTGGCCGTTGCTGCGTGCCATCACCTCGTCGATCACCTTCAGGAATCTTTTGCCAAGTTTGGTGATGGTCTTCAGCGAGTCGGCTTTGAGCAGTGCCTTGCGCATGGTGGTGGCCGAGTAGGCCGATGCGGGGTAGCGCGAACCGTGTCGGCCCAAGTGGTTGATGAACACGGGCTTCAGACTGTCGGGATATGTGATTTGTGTCACATTGGTGGGATAGGGGCCAAGGCTGCCCTGGCACTGGTCGGCATTGTAGGCTCTGGCTCCAATGCTGCACAGCAGCGCGGCGATGGCTATTATTGCATGTTTCATTTTGCTGTTGTGATTTTTGCTACTACAAAGTTAAGCATATTTTTTTGAATGCATTTCTGTTTTGCGTTGGCATATATGCGCTAACTTTGCACAAGCACTAAAAAACAGTAAAACTGAATGGATCAACTTGAAGAAATACGTGCCACGCTGCTTGCCGGTAAGTCGCTTGAAGCGATTGAGGCGGCTAAGCGTGTGGCTGGCAACGAAGCGGCCGAGGCAGCGCTGCGCGCCGAGGCCTACTATATTATGGGCAATGCCTACCGCCAGCTCAACGACTGGAAGGGTGCGCTTGGCTGCTATTGCGAGGCTGTTGAGCTCGACCCGTCGGGCCCGGCCGCTGAGGCCTACAAAGCCGCGCAGGCAGTGCTCGGCTTCTACGACCACGACCTCTTTAATCCCTAATAAATAAGAGAATTTACTTTAAACTTTAAACCTTATTTCGTGTCAATGGTCAGGCGGTCAATGGCGAAGTAGGTGGGTGTCTTTATGCCCAGCCTGCCCTTGTCGCTTGAGCCGACGGTGAAGTATATGCCCTTCACTTTGCCCAATTGCTCAAGGTTGACGTATGTCCAGTCCTTAACAAAAATTGGCACGGAGTTGCGGTAGTCGGCCAGATACACCTCTACGGGGCCGGTGGTTTCGCCACTGGCCTTCACTCCCCACACGCATAGCTTATACCAGTCACCCGCAGTGAATTTCCTTGACTGCTGTGTGCCGTTTTGAATGGCATAGTAGGTGTAGGTGGTGTTGTTGACAAGCACCGACACAGGAGTGAATTCGGTGCTGTCGGCATAGGTCACGCTGCACGAGGCCCCGGCCACGGATGTCGCATTTTCAGTCGAGTCCCATTTGGCCACTAAGTAGGGTGTGCGTTCGCCCGACTTGCCGCCTCCGCCCATCACGGTATACTGGTGGTTAAGCCAGATGTCGTTGCTATAGTCTGCCACATCGCTGCTGCGGCTTGCCACAAACCCGCTCCACTTGCCTTGCACCGCGATGACTTTGTGTGAAAACTTGAGGCCCTGCGACACCACATTGGTGCCTTCGGTCATTGCATCGGTCCATACGCCGTTGCTGTTATAGCTTATCGGGGTTTGGTTGAGCAGCAGGGTCACTTGGGTGTTGTAGTCGTTGCTTTTGTCGCACGACGACGCGGCAAGCAGCATAGTGGTTGCCATTGTCATGAGTGTGAGGCGTTTCATTTCAGTGTGATGTGTTTGGCGTTGACTTCTTCGTTTACAAAAATGCTTGCCAGGCTCGAGAAGCGGTCAGCGTCTTCGGTGGTGCGGTAGTCGCATGTGCCGCCCTTCGAGCATCGCTGCTCTATCTCAGGGTGGCGCTTTAGGTAGTCGGCAAGGCTCTCGGCCACAATGCCGCCTTGCGCCACTATGCTGACACCAGCCGGCATGTATTTCTTGATTTTGTTGATGAGCAGCGGGTAGTGCGTGCATCCCAAAATCACAGTGTCGATGTCGCTGCACTGGCTCATGAGTGCATTGATGTCCTTCTTAACAAAGTAGTCGGCACCGTCGTTGTCGGCCTCCTTGTTTTCAATCAGCGGCACCCACATGGGGCAGGCGTGCCCGTAGACGTGAAAGTCGGGATACATTTTGGCAATTTCCATGTCATACGACCGGCTTTGCACTGTGCCAGGGGTGCCAAAAATGCCAATGTTGCCCGTGTGGGTGATTTTGCCCAGTTGTTCCACCGTGGGGCGGATAACACCCAGCACGCGGCGCGACGGGTCAAGCACAGGGAGGTCGCGCTGCTGAATTGAGCGCAGTGCCTTGGCCGACGCTGTGTTGCAGGCTATTATCACCAGGCTGCAACCCTGCTCAAACAGATATTTCACTGCTTGTAGTGTGAAGTCGTAGATGAGGCTGAACGAGCGGGTGCCATAGGGTGCGCGCGCGTTGTCGCCTAAAAAAATGTAGTCGTATTGCGGCAGCGTCTTGCGAATTTCGCGCAGCACCGACAGGCCTCCGAAGCCAGAGTCGAACACGCCTATCGGTGCTGGGGCTGTGCCGTAGCTGTTATTGATCATAGTTGTAGTCATAAATGTTGCGCAAAATTACTGATTTTTTTTCATTGGGGCATATAAAAAACAAAATCCTCGATTCAACATCGGGGATTGCTTAACTAATTAACCTTCTAATACCATTAACATAAACCTTAACAATGAAAAAAATTCTTTTCCGTCGTCACGACGTCTCGGAATTCAAAACCTTAAAAACTAATACCATGAAAACCGATGCAAAGGTATGAACTTTTATGTTGAATAACATAGTTTTTGAACTAAAAATATGCTGAATTTAATATTTATTAACTAAATAATACTGAATAGTTAAATATAAAGTAGTAAAATTAACTATTTTCGCTGTGTGCAGTAGGGCGACTCAAGCGCATACTCGCGCATTTTGTAGCACGAGTCAAGCAATAGTGCGCATTTCGCTGCGGTAAGGTGGGCCTCGTTGTCGTAGTAGGCTTCGGCGTCGTTGCTCAAACGGGAATCGTGGCTGAAGTCAAACACGCTGCTATTGCCCAGCTCGCATTGCAGCGCGTAGAGGTCGCTTTCGGCAATGGGACGGCGGTGGTAGCGGGGTGGGATGATTACAATGTAGTCGGTGCCGTTGGCCCGCAGCAGCTGTGTCAGGGTGTGCACCCTGGCTGCCATTTCTCCGCCTATGGCCGGGGCATATGGTATGGGCATGGGGGCAAACGTGCGGCGCGCCATTCGTGCAGGGATGAAGTATTGCTTAGGCGAGTGGGCTATGAGTGAGTCGAAGCGCGCGTAATAGCTCTCGTTGATGTCTTCTATGCGGTTTTGAATGTCGCTGGTGGCAAAATGCTTGTCCACCATCTCACCGGCGTAGCGCTGTGGCCAAAGCATGTATTTGATAAACTCTGGGTTGCGGAATATGCCAAAGTACAGCGACTGAAACTTGAGGTAGTCACATGCCGGCGTGGTGGCATAGTGCTGCGCATAGAGAGGGTTGCCGTCTTGCGGCCAGCGGTGCAGCATGGATTCCTCTATCACAATAAGGGCGCGTTTCACTCTGACGCCGCGTGAGTTGACATATCTTATCTTGTTGATAATGCCGTCGAGAGTCTCCATCGAGGCATCGAAGTGGCACACCGATGCGCCTGCTGGCAAGTGCGCCTTCCAGCAAGCGGCATGGTAGTATTGTGACATCGATGAGCCGAAGATGAATGAGTCGTAGCGCATCGACGGGTTGTAGTAGTCGAAACTTTCGGTCGACACATAGCCGTAGTTGATGGTGAGGGCAATGTTGCCGTTGGTGGTGATGTGCCCTGGGTAGCGGTGCAGCACGTGAAATGGGTCGGCGATGGCATACCACGCCAACAGTGCTATTACAGGCAGCGCCGCCAGCAGCGTCTTGACTGTGAATTTTGCTATGCCATTGTTGTGCGCCATACCTGTGGTTTAGAATTGAAAGTAGATGAATTGTGTGTTCTGTCCGATGCTTTTCCATGCTATCAGGGCAAGCAGACTCCAATATGCGGCCCATCGCACGGCCATAGGAAGCCCGTCGAGGCGCATTAGCGGAAACTCGCTTTTGCGCCCTATCCACTCAATGGCAACGAATGGCGCCACATAGCACAGCGCCGACACTCCCATTGGCATTGCAGCCCACGGGCCGTGGACAAGTGTGCCAGCTATTTCGCCAAGATGGGCCATGCCTGTGGCGCGGAATAGAAAAAATGTGAGTGCGAACAGCGTGAAGGTGAACGCTATGCGCGGCATGTCGCGCATCTGTGGTGGGCGGCTGTAGTCGCAGCCTTTGCCACATGGCCACAGGCGGCAAAGCACCACAAGTGCGCCGTTGGCCATACCCCAAATGATGAATGTCCAGTCGGCCCCGTGCCACAGTCCCGACAGGGTGAACACTGCCATCAGGTTGGCCACGGTGCGCAGGCGCCCGCGGCGCGATCCGCCGAGTGGAATGTAAACATAGTCGGTGAACCACCGCATAAGTGTGATGTGCCACCTGCGCCACAGTTCGCGCATTGAGCGGGAAAACAGCGGATAGCTGAAGTTGACGCTCAGCCTGATGTTGAGCAGCCGTGCCGACCCGATGGCAATATCGCTGTAGCCCGAAAAGTCGGCATAGATTTGCACTGTGAAGAGTGCAATGCCCAGCAGCAGCGATGGTGCGCTCATCACGGCCGGATGGTAGAACACATAGTCTACATATCTGGCCAATACGTTGGCTATCACTACCTTTTTTGCAAGTCCCCACAGAATCTGTCTCATGCCAGTCACTGCTGTGGCGTAGTTAAACTCCTTTTTGCGCATGAATTGCGGCAGCAAATGCTTAGCGCGTTCAATGGGGCCGGCCACCAGTTGTGGAAAGAAACTGATGAACACCAAAAAAGCCACCATGTTGCGTGTGGGCTTCACATCGCCACGATACACATCGATGGTATAGCTTATGGCCTGGAAGGTGTAGAATGATATGCCCACTGGCAGAATAATGTTGGCCGTGGGCCAGTCGGGAGTTATGCCGAAGCATTGCAGCAGATGTACAAACGTGTCTTTGAAAAAGTTGAAGTATTTGAATGCGGCCAGAATGCCCAGGTTGAGCGCGATGTTGGCCCACGCAGCGGCTTTGCTCTGCTTGTCTTTTGCTCCGGGCTTTATCATAAGCCCTGAGGCAAATGAGCTGACTGAAGTGAGCAGCACCAGTCCCAGCATGCGCCAGTCCCACCAGCCATAGAACACATAGCTGGCCACAAGCAGCACAGCGTTTTGCGCATTTAGCCGCTTTCTTGCCGCCCAGTAGGCAAAGAACACAATGGGCAGAAACAGCGCGTAGGTGTAGGAATCGAATTGCAATGGCGTCTACCTTAGAGAATAATGGCGGTTTGTCAGCCTTGGTATGCGTTGATGATTTCGGCTATTTCGCGGGCCGACTGTGGCGTGATTGGGAAGGCAATGGGCAGGCTCACCACCTCGTCGGCAAGCATGCTGGCCACGGGCAGGTGCATGCCGCTTAGCTCATTGTAGCAAGGCTGCTTGTGAGGTGGGGTGGCGTAGTGGATGTCGGTGCCCACGCCATGCTCTTTAAGATATTCCCTGAACTTGTCGCGGCTTTCGACCCTCACTACGTATTGGTGCCACACTTGTCTCATGCCTGTGAATATGGTTGGGGTGGTGACGAGCGGATTGCTGATGCTCTCGCTGTAGGTGTGTGCCACTGCATTGCGCCGGTCGTTTTCGGCTTGCAGATGCTTGAGCTTCACCAACAAGAATGCGGCCTGAATTTCATCGATGCGGCAGTTAAGGCCCTTGTATATGTTGTGATAGCGGTGGTCGGCCCCATAGTTGGCAAGGGCGCGCACTGTGGCTGCCAGTTGCTCGTCGTTGGTGGTTACGGCTCCGCCGTCGCCAAGCGCACCAAGGTTTTTGGTTGGGTAGAAGCTCAAGGCTCCTGCGTTGCCAAGCCCGCCAGTTGCGGTTGTGCCGTTGAGTCCGGCACAGTCGGCCTGCGCTCCAATTGCTTGCGCGTTGTCTTCAATCACTTTCAGCCCATATTGCCTGGCTGCATCAACCAGTGTGGCATCGCAGCACGGGGTGCCATACAGGTGCACGGGCATCACCGCCTTCACCCTTGGCGACATGAGCCGCTGCAGCTGCTGCGTGTCGAGGTTCATAGTGTCGGGGCACACGTCGCACAGCAGTGGCTGCAGCCCGTTGTCCGACACAGCCAGCACTGTGGCCACATAGGTGTTGGCCGGCACAATCACTGCGTCGCCGTCGCCCAGCGCGCCCAGTTCCTTATAAGCCCGCAGAGTGAGCCGCAGTGCGTCGAGGCCGTTGCTCACGGCCACGCAGTGCTTTGTGTGGCACACTTCGGCTATTTTGCTCTCAAGTGCTGATGTGAGCTCGCCATGCAGATACCGTCCAGATTCCACCACCTGGCAGGCGGCTTGTTTCAGCTCGTCCATGTAGGGGGCATTGGCCAGGGCCAAATCAAGAAAAGGATATTGTTTCATAGTATGCGTCTTGTTATTCGTTTTTGCTTTTTTGCGCCTTGTGGCGCTTGCATGACGTGCGCCGCATGAAATCACTGTAATCGCGCACGTAGTCGCCTTCGTCGTAGTGCTCAGAGGCGAGCACCAGGCACACCGAACCCGACGAGAAGTTTTCGAGCGTTCGCCAAATGCCGGGCACTATCAGCAGCCCTTGGTATGGCCTGTTGAGGCAAAACCGGCGCTTTTCTGTTCCGTCGTCGACCACCACGTCGAAGCTTCCGCTTATGGCCACAATCAGCTGCCTCAACTGCTTGTGCGAGTGGCCTCCGCGTTCGGCTCCGCCCGGCACGTCATACAGGTAGTAGCAGCGCTTAACGTCGAAAGGCACTTGCACGCCGTTTTCCACCACGGTGAGGTTGCCGTTGCTGTGGTGGTTTTTGTCAAGCTCTATCAGCTTGCAGCTGTCCACCGCCGATGTGCAGTGTGGGTCGGTTTGCTTAGTCATCATTCTGTTTCAGCCGTTTATATTCAGCGTAGTCTTCAATATAGTCGCAGGGGTTGTATTTTTGGTCCGATATCACGAGCACCACTGAGTTGGTCGAGAAATTGTCGATTTTGCGCCACGTCATGGGCGGCACATACAGCCCATAGTAGGAGCGGGCCATGTGATAGCGCGTCTCGTCGGCACCGTTGTCGAGCACCACATCGAAACTGCCCGACAAGGCCACGATAAACTCTTGCTGCGAGCGGAAAGCGTGGCCGTCGCGGTGCTTGCCGCCAGGCACGTCGTAGATCCAATAGGTGCGCGCGATGTCAAATGGCACGTTGTCAATGCTTTCGATTACCGACAGGTTGCCGCGCGGGTCGCAAATCTTTGGCAGGCTAATCAGCTCTGGTTTCTTACTGTTCATTTCCGTTGGCCAGTGAAATCAAGTATTTGCCATAGTGGTTTTTGCGCATAGGCTCGGCCAGGGCCAGCAGTTCATCGGCCGTGATCCAACCCTTTCTAAAGGCAATCTCTTCAAGCGAGGCCACCTGCACGCCTTGGCGGTTTTCGATGGTCTGGATGAAGTTGGCCGCGTCGAGCATCGACTCGGCCGTGCCGGTGTCGAGCCATGCAAATCCGCGTCCCAGAGTCTGCACATGCACCCGTCTCTGCTCCAGATAGTGCTGGTTGACCGATGTGATTTCCAGCTCGCCGCGTGCCGATGGCTTTATGCCCTTGGCCACTTTCACCACATCGTTGGGGTAGAAGTATAGCCCAGTCACAGCGTAGTTCGACTCTGGCCGTTCGGGCTTCTCCACAATTTTTGTGGCCTGGCCATTGGCATCGAACGACACCACTCCATAGCGGTTGGGATCTTTCACTGCGTAGGCAAACAGGGTGGCGTTGCCGCTCTGCACTGTGCGCTCCACGGCATCGGTGAGCATGCGCGTGAAACTTTGTCCATAAAATATGTTGTCGCCAAGCACGAGGCACACGTCATCGTTGCCCACAAAGTCTTCTCCAATTATGAACGCCTGGGCCAGCCCTTCGGGGCGCGGCTGCTCGGCATAGCTGAAGTTCACGCCTATCTCCTTGCCGCTGCCCAGCAGCCGCTTGAATGCCGGCAGGTCGGTGGGGGTGGAGATCACCAGAATGTCTCTGATGCCTGCCAGCATCAGCACCGATATGGGGTAATACACCATGGGCTTGTCGTAGATGGGCACTAGCTGCTTCGACACCCCCTTGGTGATGGGGTAGAGCCTCGTGCCCGAGCCTCCTGCTAAAACTATACCTTTCATCGCTATCTCGTTATATAATTGTTTTTTTATTGTAAGCGGGGCACGCACGGGCGTCAGCGGTTGCCATACATCTGCTCATAATACTTTTGGTAGTCGCCCGATGTCACACTGTTCACCCAGTCTTGGTTGTCAAGGTTCCACCTCACGGTTTTTTCGATGCCCACGCTGAATGGAGTTTCGGGATACCAGCCAAGCTCGGTGGCTATTTTTGTGGGGTCGATTGCATAACGCATATCGTGGCCCGGACGGTCGGTGACATATTCAATCAGGTCGTCGCTCACCTTTTCGAGCGGACATTTGAGCAGACTCTGGTACTCGGGCTCGCTGTGCATGATGCGTGCAATGATTGCTATTATCTGCTTCACAATGTTGATGTTGCTCTCCTCGTTGAAACCGCCTATGTTATATACCTCGCCAATGCGTCCGCCTCGCAGCACCATGTCGATGGCCTTGCAGTGGTCGTCCACATAAAGCCAGTCGCGCACATTAAGTCCCTTGCCATACACGGGCAGCTTTTGCCCTGCAAGAATGTTTTTAATCACCAGTGGAATCAGCTTCTCTGGAAAGTGGTATGGCCCGTAGTTGTTGCTGCACCGCGTGATGTTCACGGGAAGACCATAGGTGCTGTGATAGGCCAGCGTCAGCAAGTCGGCACTTGTTTTCGAGGCCGAGTAGGGCGAGCGCGGCTCCACGGGGCAGCTTTCGGTGAAGAAGCGCTTGCCGTATGTCTTCAGGTCGTGGCGGTTGCCAATCACTGCTTTCAGTTCGGCGTCCACATTAAGCTCGTGGGCTTCGTCAAAGTCCTTTTTCAGCGAGCCATACACCTCGTCGGTGGATATTTGCAGATACTTCTTACCATCCTTATACAGGCATTTTCCGTTGGCATCCTTGCCCAGCAGCCACGCCTTGCGTGCGCAGTCAAGCATGTTTTGGGTGCCGAGAATGTTGGTCTCAAGAAACAGCCGAGGGTTGGTGATGCTGCGGTCCACGTGGCTTTCGGCGGCGAAGTTCACCACGTAGTCCACGTCATTGTCGGCAAATATTTTAGACACCAGCTTTTGGTCGCCTATGTCACCTTTTATAAATTCCACATTAGGCAGCTCAATTTCATCCTTTATTGAAATGAGGTTGCCCGCATAGGTCAGCGCGTCAAGAATTATTATCCTGATGTCGCAGCCATACTTTTTCAGAATATGCTTTACAAAGTTGGAGCCGATGAAACCTGCAGCACCTGTAACAAGATATGTTTTCATACTAAATTCATTGTTCAAAGCGCCGCATGGCGCACAAAAAACGTTGTTAAACCCACGGGGCGAAGCCATATTATTGCCAATACAGCGCAAACCGAACGCACTGCCGGGATGCAGCCCTTTGCAAAGATAGGCATTTTTATCCGCATAAGGCCTAAAAGGTGATAGGATTTTCCTGCTTCACCTGCACGGCTGTGCTGGTTTGTAGATAAAATATTATGATTTGTCTATTATAGCTGCCGAAAAATTATAGATTGCAATATAATGACAATAAAATGATTTAATTTTGTAATGGAATTCCATTTTTAAATTTTAAATTAAAGATTGCTTATGAACAAAATTACTCTATTGGCCGTACTGGCAACATCGTTGTTACCCACTCGGAGTTATGCCTCCGTAGACATCACCGACGAGACATTTCCCGACTATTACTTCCAAAGTTACGTGCTGAGCACCTTCGACAAGGATAAGGATGAAACCCTTAGTGACGCTGAGATAGCTGCGGCCACAACGATTAAAGCAAACAGCAAGAAAATTGCATCGCTAAAAGGCATTGAATACCTCACAGCGCTGACGTCGCTTTCGGCAACAAACAACCGCATAGAGTCGGTAGACTTGAGCAAAAACACAGAATTGACCACTGTGAACTTGAGCACCAACAAGCTCACAGGTATTGACTTGAGTGGTTTGAAAAAACTGCAAACGCTTGACCTGCGCAGCAATCCCTCACTGAAGTCGGTGGATGTGAGCAATAATGTGGCCCTCACATCTCTAACGCTTGCCACCGACTCTTTAAGCCAGCTTGATGTGACCAAAAATGTCAATCTCACCTCGTTGTCGGTTAACGGCAATCAGCTTTCCACAATAGACTTGACCAATAATCAGGCGTTAACCACTCTGAATCTAAACACCAATCCGCTCACGAGTGTGGATTTAAGCCATAATGCCGAGTTGACAAGCCTCTCGATTGGCTACAACGGATTAAAGGAAATAGATGTGTCGGCACTGAAGAAACTCACATATCTCTATGCCTATCAAGACTCATTGCTGAATGAACTTGATTTGAGCCAAAACGTGGCGCTGACATCACTCAACGTGGGTTCGTGCAACTTGAGCAGCATTGATTTGAGCAAGAATACTTTGCTGAAAAACCTCACCGTGTCGGAGAATCCGTTCACGTCAATCGATTTGTCGGCACTGGCCAGTCTGACAACCCTATACTGCAATGAAAGTAAAGTGTCGGCACTTGATTTGAGCGGAAACACAAGCCTGCTGTCGTTATACTGCTACGATAATCCCAGCCTGTCGTCGCTCGACCTGTCGAAGTGCACAAGTCTGTCGAACCTGAATTGCAGTGGTTCTGACATCAGCAGCATTGATTTGAGTCACAACACGGCTCTCTCCTTCCTTAATATTCGTGACAACAAGCTTTCGTCAATCGACTTGTCACCGCTCACCAAGATGCGTTCGCTCTATGTCGATGGCAACAGGCTGGCCAGCGTTGATGTGTCTAAGCTCACGGCTATGACCACTTTCTGGTGCAACGGCAATCAGCTTGAGTCGATTGACATCAGCCAAAACACCGCTCTCACCACACTTGTGTGCCACAGCAACGCAATTAAGTCGCTTGATGTGAGCAAAAACACTAAGTTGACCACGATAAATGCGCATGACAACCATTTAAGTTCTATCGACCTCACGCCAAACACGCGAGTGTCGTCGCTTGACTTGAGTGGCAACGGACGCGTTGTGGTTGTCGACAAAATCACTGATGAGTCGGGCAATATGGTCTATTACATTCCTACTGCCGACATCGAAGCTCGCATTTCCGATGGTTTTAAAATTGCCAATGTGGTCGATGGCAGCTGGACAGGGGCTAAGATTTCTTCTATAGGAGGCGCTGAAGCTCTGGTGCTTGAGGCTGATACCGCAACCTACCAGTATTCAACCGGCTACACTGGTTCCCGCAACGCTGTGAAGACCGCAACGTTCTATTTCACCTATGGCAAAGTTGTGTCGGGAATCGACAAAGCTGTTAGCGGCCAGACAACCAAGGTGTATGCCGGACATGGCTGCATCAATGTGGACTGTGAGTCAGCGTCCAGCGTAAGCGTGCTCGACTTTGCAGGGCATGAGGTGTATCGCGGCACAGATGGTGTGATTGCTGTTCAGCCAGGGGCCTATATCGTGAAGGCAGGCAACTGTGTGTCGAAGGTTGTGGTTTATTAATCGATAAAAGTCGCCAGACGTATGACAAAGCTAAACGTATTTCCATCACTTTTGCTTGCGCTGTGCATAATGGGCATAGGTGGCAATGCTGAGGCAAGCGTGCCAATCAATAGTGTGAATTTTCCCGATGCCGTGCTGCGAAATTATGTCTCCACTCATTTTGATGCAAATGCCGACAATGAACTCAGCGATGCGGAAATAGCGGTAGCCGACTCCATCAACCTGTATAAGTCGCACTGCTCTTCGCTGAAGGGAATTGAGTGGCTTACCGCGCTAAAGCACCTGAACTGCAGTGTGAACGGCCTGACCGAAGTCGATGTCAGCCACAATGCTGAGTTACGCTATCTTAACGTGTATTCAACATATGTCAGCAAGCTTAACCTTAGTGGCAATGCAAAGCTCGAAAAACTTGTGTGCAGTTATGCTGCTCTTGATTCGCTTGATGTGTCGGCATGTGTCAATTTGGTTGAGCTCAATTGTCAGCTAAACAAGATTTCTAAGCTCGACGTAAGTCATTGTCCAGAACTGTCGGTGCTTAATTGTGCAACTAATTCGCTGAAAGCACTCGACGTGAGCAAAAATGCCAAGCTCCGAGAACTTTATGTGTTCGACAACAAGCTCACCGCCCTCGGCATTGATTCAAACGCAAAACTTGTGTTGCTTAATTGCACTGGCAACAAGCTTGATTCGCTCGATGTGAGCCACAATTTGCGACTCACGTCACTCTATTGCTCCGAGAACAACTTGCGCAAGCTAGATGTGTCTAAAAACAGACGGCTTTCACTGCTGATGTGCGCCAGCAATGAATTGACTCAACTTGATGTGTCGGGATGTGTGTATCTCTCGGCTATCGACTGCTCGCACAACGACATAGCCGACCTTGATGTCAGCCAGAATGCGGATGTGGTTTCAATCAACTGCTCATACAATATGCTGCGTTCGCTTGATGTGAGCCACAACATCGACTATTTGAGCACGCTTAAGTGCGATGGCAACCAGTTGGCGTCACTCGACTTAAGCCATAACAAGAAGCTTGCCACGCTGTCGGCCAGCGAAAACGCAAGGTCAATACCGGTGAGCCGTTGGGTTAAGTCGCCAGGCGACACTATTGCCTTTGTGCCTGTTGATAGCCTGTCTGCCATTTTGGGCGGTGGATTTGACTTTGCAAAGCTTAATCAGACAAGCATAACGGGCGGAAATATAGCTACTCATGCCGATGGCCGCAAAATTTTGGCATTCAGCGGCTCAGAACTGAAATATGATTACAGCACAGGCTGCACAAGCAGTAGTGGCGCATCAACGGTTACATTCACATTGCGTGCCGATGGTGGCGGAACGCCTTCATCGGGAATTGATGAGGTGGCCGATGCCGGAAAGCAATTGCTGTCGTTGGCTTACTACAGCATTGGTGGCACTTTTGCCGGTTATGTGCGGCCAACGTCTAGTGGCGTATATGTGCAGGTATGCAGATATGCTGATGGCTCTGCCCGATCAACTAAGGTGCTGATTAAGTAAAGCATTAGGCTGCTCTAAGTATTTGATTGGTTTCAACACGTTTAGCACAGCCATGCTAAGCGTGTTTGGAACCAATTTTAATGATAGCTCTATCGCAAGCCAATAGCATTAGGCTGAATAGTGCCAGTACGACAAAAAAGGGGCGTGGCAATCAATTGATTGCCACGCCCCGAGTGCGTTATCTGAATCGGCGTTGCCGCCAGTGTCAGTGCATGTTTTGTTAGTCAGCGTTCAGGTTGATACGCTTCAGGTCAATTGCCTTGAGGTCCTTGTCGGCCTTAGCCAGATATTGGGCAACGGTGTTCTTAGAATCGTCAGCCTCGTAAATCTGCTCCATAAGCACGTTTTCCTGGAAGAACTTGTTCATGCGACCATTGGCAATGTTCTCGATCATCTGCTGGGGCAGGTTTGCCTCTTTCTCGGCGGCAACCTTAGCCTTCAGGTCGCGGATTTCCTGAGCCTGAGCCTCAGTGATGCTGCCTTTCATAATGCCCTCGTTCAGGTGCTCTTCACTCTCTGCAATGTAGAGGTTGAAGCCTGCCTTCTTCAGCGCATTTTCAACGGCCTTCTTCACTTGCTCGGTCTTGGTCTTCTCAACTGCGAGCTTGCGCTCCTCATCGATAGTGGCCTGCGGAATCTGCTCGCGTGTAGCGGCAATAGGGTTCATCGAAGCCACCTGCATTGCCACGTTTTTGCCAACCTGTGCATCCACGTCAGCCTTGTTGAAGCCTACCAGAGTGGCCAGCTTCTTGTTGAAGTGGTTGTAGCTTGCCACGTAGGGAGCCTCAAGGCTCTCATATGCGCCAAGTTCCATCTTCTCGCCGGTGATGCCGCTGAGCTCGGTGATGAGCTCTGGCACCTTCTTGCCCTCAACTTCAAACTCCTTGAGGTTGTCGAGAGTTTTCACCTTGCCCGCAACTGCTGCATCGAGAATCTTGTTGGCAAGAGCCACAAACTTCTCGTTAGAAGCCACAAAGTCGGTTTCGCACTTCAGGGCAACGATTGCGCCAAAGCCGTTCTCAGTCTTGGCGAATGCCACACCCTCGGCTGCGCTGCGGTCCTCGCGCTTTGCTGCGATGGCCTGGCCGCGCTTGCGAATCAATTCAATTGCCTTGTCCAAATCATTCTCTGCCTCGATGAGTGCCTTTTTGCAATCTACGAGACCTGCTCCTGTGAGCTTGCGGAGCTTCTGAATGTCGGCTATAGTAACTGCCATAATTAGTTGTTCCTGTTAATTGGTTGTTGTGTTATAATTAATTACTCTGCTTTTGCCTCTTCGGCGGCTGCTTGGGGTGCCTCGGTCTCTTCGGCCTTGGGGGTAGCCTCGGCTGCCTTGTGGCTTACGCGGGCGCGACGCTTGCGCGGTGCGCGCTCTTCACCTTCGGCGTTAGCATCCTTGTTGTCAACCTTCTCAACCTTGCGCTCCTCAAGACCCTCTTTGATGGCCTCGCACACAGTGCCGAGGATGATGTCGATTGACTTCGATGCGTCATCGTTGGCCGGAATCACGAAATCTACAGTGTCAGGATCACTGTTGGTGTCCACGATGCCGAATACGGGAATACCGAGGCGGTTAGCCTCCGACACGGCGATGTGCTCTTTCAGCACATCAACCACAAACAGAGCTGACGGCAGACGGTTGAGGTCGGCGATGCTGCCAAGGTTCTTCTCCAGCTTTGCGCGCTGGCGAGTCACTTGCAGTTTTTCGCGCTTCGACAGGTTGTCGAAAGTTCCGTCTTTTGTCATTTTATCGATCGAAGCCATTTTCTTAACGGCTTTGCGGATTGTGGGGAAGTTGGTGAGCATACCGCCCGGCCAGCGCTCAATCACGTAGGGCATACCCACCGATTGTGCGTGTTCTTCCACCACCTGCTTTGCCTGCTTCTTGGTGGCTACGAAAAGCACCTTCTTGCCCGACTTTGCGATCGACTTGAGGGCGTTTGCTGCCTCCTCAAGCTTAGCCTGGGTCTTATAGAGGTCGATGATGTGGATACCGTTGCGCTCCATAAAGATGTAGGGAGCCATTGCGGGGTTCCATTTGCGCTTTAAGTGGCCGAAGTGACATGTGGCTTCGAGTAACTGTTCAAAACTTGGTGTTTGCATTTTAATTTTTTTCTTTTTGTTTACATTCAACTTAAATCAATTGCATAGTAGCCATTGCTCTGCGTCTTCCTATGCTTTTTTTGCAGGCTCAGTGAGTCTATGCAATTTGGATACTAAACTCTCTATCACAGTAGAGCATAGCGCAGTTGTCGGTAAATATTGTGCCGGCAATATTAACGCTTGCTGAACTGGAATCTCTTGCGTGCTTTGGGACGTCCTGGTTTCTTACGCTCTACGGCACGCGGGTCGCGTGTCATGAAGCCTTCCTTGCGCAGGGCTGCCTTGTCTTCGGGGTTGATTTTAACGAGTGCGCGGGCAATAGCCAGACGCAGTGCCTCGGCCTGTCCCTTGTAACCACCGCCTACGAGGTTTACCTTGATGTCGTACTTCTCTGCTGCTTCCAGTGTGTTGAGCGGCTGCTTAACAATGAATTGCAGGATTGGAGATGGGAAATATTCACCCAGAGTGCGCTTGTTCACTGTGATTTCGCCCTTGCCCTCGCTGAAATATACGCGAGCGACAGCTGCTTTGCGGCGACCTACTGCATTAATTTTTTCCATACTTCAATCTTTATTTAAGTTTGTTGATGTCAATTACTTTAGGATTCTGTGCCTCGTGGGGGTGTACGTCTCCGTTGTACACGTGCACGTTCTTGAGCAGCTGAGCGCCCAGACGGTTCTTCGGGAGCATGCCCTTGATCACCTTGATAAACAGGGGGTGCTTGCCGGGCTTTAGATCCTTCTTTAAAGATTTCTGTTGCAGTATGGCAGGGCTTGCGAAACGCTGACCACCGGGATAGCCGGTGTAGGAAACGTACTGGCGTTTCTCCATCTTGTCGCCTGTGAGGACGACTTTGTCGGCGTTGATGATAATCACGTTATCTCCGCAGTCCATGTGAGGAGTGTAGCAGGGTTTGTACTTGCCGCGCAGAATTTTTGCGACTTTTGCGCACAGACGACCCAGCACTTGATCGGTAGCGTCGATCACTACCCATTCTTTCTGAATGTCTTCGGCTTTTGCCGAAACAGTCTTGTAACTTAAAGTGTTCACTTTATAAATTCCTGATTAAATGTTAATTAAATATCCTTAGGCGCACTAATCACACGGCCAAATGCTTTCGTTTTGCCCTTGAATCAATCAATTTTGGATATAATCGGTCTGCAAAAGTACTAATTATTTGCTCAATTTCAAATAGTTGCTTGTGGCAAATGCAAGGGAATATATGGTGTTATACAATATTTAACTTTATTTTATACCCGCTTTGCCCTGCAAAAAAGCGCAGCCGCTGACGCAGCTTGATGTGTGTGCTGCGCTAGCGGCTGCCTATGGCCTTCTGTTGTTATGTCGGTCAGGGCTCTCGGCCCTCCACTATTGCTTCGGTGTCGTGGGCTATCATATATTCCTCGTCGGTGGGAATCACCACCACCTTCACCTTAGAGTCGGGTGTGCTGATTATGCCTGCCTTGCCGTGCAGTGTGGAGTCGTTAGCCTCCTTGTCGAGGGTGATGCCCAGATAGCCGAGGCTGTTGAGTACCACTTCGCGTGTGCCAAACTGGTTCTCGCCAACGCCGCCGGTGAACACTATTATGTCCACGCCATTCATCTCGGCTGCATATGCGCCTATGTATTTGATTATTTTCAGCTCATACATGTCGAGAGCGAGCTGGGCTTTGGGATCGTGCTTCACTTCAGCGCCTTCCACTATCTCGCGCATGTCGCTCGACAGCTCCGAGATTGCCATCACACCGCTCTTCTTGTTTATGATGTTGAGCATCTCGGCTGGCGTCAGCTTGTATTTGTCCATGAGGAACAGCAGCGCTCCCGGATCCACATCGCCCGAGCGCGTGCCCATCATCAGGCCCTCGGTGGGGGTCAGGCCCATGCTGGTGTCGATGCTCTTGCCGCCCATCACGGCTGTGATGCTGGCGCCGTTGCCAATGTGGCAGCATATTATCTTCTGGTCCTCATATTTCACGCCCAGGTATTCGCACACTTTACGCGACACGTAGCGGTGGCTTGTGCCGTGGAAGCCGTAGCGGCGCACGTGGTCCACGGTGTAGTATTCGTTGGGAATGGGGTAGCGGAATGCCTTGGGCTCCATCGTCTGGTGGAATGCCGTGTCGAACACTGCCACTTGGGGCACATTTGGCATAATGGTGGAGATGGCTTCGATGCCGGCCATGTTCACGGGGTTGTGCAGCGGGGCTATGCCGTAGCACTCCTTGATGGTCTCCTTCACCTCTTCGGTTATGAGCATGCTCTTGTTGAACCGCTCGCCTCCGTGCACCACTCGGTGGCCCACGGCGTCGATTTCTTCATAGCTGCCTATGCAGCCATACTCTGTGCTTGTCAGGTAGTGCAGTATGGCCTCGATTGCGCCCTCGTGGTCGTTTGCACTCAGGTGGATTTCTTTTTTCGACCCGTCGTTCAGCTTCAGCTTAATGAAGCAGTTAGGCAGTCCTATTTTTTCAACTCCGCCCTCGGCAAGCACTTTGTTGGCTTTAATCTCTATCAGCTTGTATTTCACGGAACTGCTTCCGCAGTTCAGCACCAATATGTTCATAAGTTGCTATTGATAAAATTGTTTAGTATCTGTTCTCGTTTTAATGTCTCAGTGTTTTGCTATTGCCTGGTTGCAGGTGAGCAGAATTGTCTTGTAGATGTCTTCAGGCGAGCAGCCTCTCGACAGGTCGTTGACAGGAGCGGCAAGTCCCTGCAGCACAGGGCCTACGGCAGTGGCTCCTGCTATGCGCTGCACCAGTTTGTAGGCAATGTTGCCCACTCCCAGGTCGGGGAACACCAGCACATTGGCTTTTCCGGCCACTTGGCTACCCGGCGCCTTTGTTGCGGCCACGCTGGGCACAATGGCTGCATCGGCCTGCATCTCGCCGTCGATGTCAAGCTCGGGGCACATTTCCTTGGCGAGCTTGGTGGCTTCCACCACTTTGTCCACTTTTTCGTGGCTTGCGCTGCCCTTGGTCGAGAAGCTGAGCATGGCAATGTGTGGGTTTATGCTGGCAAGCGTCTTGGCCGTTTCGTTGGTCGACACGGCAATCTGTGCCAGTTGCTTTGCGTCGGGGTCGGGGATCACTGCGCAGTCGGCAAACACCATTATGCCGTTTTCGCCGTAGGGCGAGCCTTCGGGCATCAGCATGATGAACGCTCCCGACACAGCGCTTACGCCCGGGGCTGTCTTAAGCACTTGGAATGCGGCGCGCAGCACGTTGCCTGTGGTGTTTTGCGCGCCAGCAACCTGGCCGTCGGCCTCGCCATGCTTTATGAGCAGACAGCCGAGGTACAATGGGTCTTTTATCTTCTTGCGCGCATCCTCAAGTGTTACACCTTTTTTCTTGCGCAGCTCATAGAATGTTTGCGCATATTTCTCGTTGGCTTGCTTGTCGTTGGGGTCAACGATCCTTGCTTTGCCTATATTTTGCAGCCCCAGTTCAGCAGCCTTGTTGGCAATTTCTTTTGCGTCGCCTATCAGTATTATGTCGGCCACGCCGTTGGCCAGAATCTTGTCGGCGGCCTGCATTGTGCGGGGCTCGGTGCTTTCGGGCAAAATAATGCGTTGCCTGTCGGCAATTGCTTTGTCCTCTAATCGCTTGAATAGATCTTTCATTTCTTGGTTTTTATTTTTTACTATTTGCAAATTTAGTTCTTTTATTCCTAAACTCAAATTTTTTCGCTGTCAAACTTCGCGGCTACACATTAATATATAATGTAATCTTACTATAGACCAGTTTGCGGATATGACAGTTTGTGCGGCAAGGGCGCATTTTTCTGAAAATCATGCTGTTATCTTAATTGTGTGCAGCAGTTTGCATAATCAGGCAAGAATTGCTAATTTTGCAACTAAATCAATTAAGACAGACAACTCAGATTTAAATGTTAAAGATAAAGCGGCTATACTTATTCATTCTGCAAACGTTTTTGCCCCAGTTCATGATGACGTTTTTCATCTGCCTCTTTATCGTCATGATGCAGTTCTTGTGGAAATACATCGATGAGCTTGTGGGTAAGGGCCTTGCCGTGAGTGTGATAGGTGAGTTGTTCTTTTATGCGGCGCTCACGATGATTCCATTGGCTCTGCCTCTTGCCATCTTGCTGGCTTCGCTCATGACGTTCGGCAATCTTGGCGAGCATTTTGAATTGACGGCCATGAAGGCTTCTGGCGTGTCGTTAATCAGGGTCATGAAGCCACTCATCGTTTTCATCTCTCTGATTGCCATTGGGGCGTTTTTCTTTCAGAACGATGTGCTTCCTAAGGCTCAGGTCAAAATGTGGACTCTGCTTTTTTCAATGCGCCAAAAGTCGCCGACTCTCGACATTCCTGAGGGTGCCATCTACAGTCAGATACCCGGATACAACCTGTATGTTAAGCACAAGAACCCGAAAAACGACATGCTCTACAATCTGCTAATCTATGATGTGTCGTCGGGGCAGAATTATCCGCGCATCGTTGCTGCCGACTCAGGCAGCCTGAGCATGACCAAGGACAAAACGCACCTCGTGCTGAAACTCTACAAGGGCGATTGGTATGAGGATGTGGCCATAGGCTCCAACTCCTCTGTGGGCACCAATATGTACCGCCGCGAGGCTTTTGACACCAAGGACATTTTCATACCGTATGATGCCAACTTCACCCGCATGGACGACCAGACCATGAAGTCGCAATACATTGGCAAGAACATATCCGAACTTAACCACACCATCGACTCTGTGTCGAAACATGTTGATTCGGTGGGCAACGACATTGCCATGCAGATGAAGGTGCTGCCAGTGGTGGGCATGCCGTCGGTCACTACCGAGATAAAGGACGACACTTGCCGCGTGGAGGTGCCGGTGCATCAGGTAGCGCTTGCACATCCTGTTGACTTCGATTCGCTGTGCAATGCCCTGTCGGTACCCGACCGTTTGTCGCTTGTGTCTGAGGCTTTGAGCCGCGCGTCAATGGCCAAGCAGGACAATGAGTTCCGCAGCTATTCAATGTCTGAGGATAAATTCACCATACGCCGCCATCAAATCGAACTGCAAAAGAAGTTCACCCTGTCGCTTGCGTGCCTCATCTTCTTTTTCATAGGCGCGCCGCTTGGCGCCATCATCCGCAAGGGTGGCTTGGGCACGCCTATAGTGATATCGGTGCTGCTGTTCATAGTGTATTACATTATCGACAATATGGGCTACAAACTGGCTCGCGACGGCCGTTGGGAGGTGTGGCATGGCATTTGGCTCAGCTCGGCTGTGCTGCTGCCCTTGGGCATATTCCTCACCTATAAGGCCGTCAACGACTCGGCAGTACTCAACATGGACGCCTATCGCAACTTCTTCCGCCGCCTTGCCGGTATGCACCAGGTGCGCAAACTTACTCTCAAAGAGGTTGTCATCGAGGAGGTGGAGACGCCGGTTGCAGTCCAGCGGCTGCATGAACTGCGCGATGCCGCTGCGGCATTCATGCGCCGTTACCCCGGCCGCATGAGTTTCATCCGCTATTGGATGTATGGTTACGACAAAAAAGCATTGCGCGGCCTGTCGGCTCAAATCGACGGCGTGGTTGAGTATTTGTCCAATTCACGCAGTCAGCTTGTCATCAACAAGGTCATGGATTTCCCTGTGGTGCGCCAACTGCTCATTTATCACCCCACAAACTATCCTAAACTTGGGACCGTGTTGGCGGCTTTGCTGCCGGTGTCGTTGCCGTTCTACCTTGTTGCCCTTAAGCATCAGGCTAATCTAAAATATGACGTTAACCTCACGTGTAAAGTTTGCGATGAACTCCTGGCCATGCTGCAAGAAGATGGTGGCGACGCAGACACGGCTGTGAAATCCGAAAACGAATAAATCACATTATATATAATATAGAAATTATGAGCGAATACGACAAAATACAACTCAACACTATCGATGAAGCCATACAGTCTATGAAGAATGGCGAGTTTGTGATAGTGGTCGACGATGAGGATCGTGAAAACGAGGGTGACTTTATCATTGCGGCCGAGAAAATCACCGAAGAGAAGGTTAATTTCATGCTTCGCGAGGGCAGGGGAGTGCTGTGCGCCCCACTCACCACGCAGCGTTGCCATGAACTTGACTTGAATATGCAGGTCGAAGATAACACTTCGATGCTCGGGACTCCGTTTACCGTGACAGTTGATATGCTCAAGGGATGCACCACTGGCGTGTCGATGCACGACCGCGCTGTCACTATACGCGCATTGGCCGATCCGGCCACAAAGCCTTCCGACCTTGGCCGTCCCGGCCACGTCAACCCGCTTCGTGCGCAAGACAAGGGCGTGCTCACGCGTGCCGGCCACACCGAGGCATCAATCGATCTTACTCGCCTTGCCGGTCTGTACCCTGCGGCTGCCTTGATCGAGATTATCAACCCAGACGGCACCATGGCGCGCTTACCACAACTTAAAAAGGTGTCCGAGAAGTTCCACATTCCCATCATTTCAATTAAGGACCTCATTGCCTACCGTCTGCGCACCGAGCGTATCGTTGAGGTGGGAGAGGAAGTTGATCTGCCCACCGAATATGGCCATTTCCGCCTCATCCCGTTCAAGCAGCTCAACAATGGCCTGGAGCACGTGGCACTTATCAAGGGCGAGTGGACTCCCGACGAGTCTATTTTGGTCCGTGTGCATTCATCGTGTGTCACTGGCGACATATTCGGCTCGTTGCGGTGTGAATGTGGCGATCAGCTGCACATGGCTATGCGAATGATAGAAAAGGCTGGTAAAGGCGTGCTCGTGTATATGAACCAGGAGGGTCGCGGTATTGGTCTCATGAATAAAATCAAGGCCTATAAACTTCAGGAAAACGGCTACGACACAGTTGATGCTAACGTGCACCTTGGCTTTAAACCTGATGAGCGCGACTATGGCGTTGGAGCGAACATCCTCCGCATACTTGGCGTGAAAAAAATGCGCCTCATGACCAACAATCCCGTTAAGCGCGTTGGCCTCGAAAGCTATGGCCTCGAAGTGGTAGAAAATGTGCCAATCGAGATTGAGCCCAATAAATACAACAAATTCTACATGCACACCAAAAAAGTCCGTATGGGGCACAACTTGCATAAGGTTGACTGAAGTATTAGGCAAATTTGAATTGTGATGTAAAAAGCGGAGCGGACCCTTTTGTGGCCCGCTCCGCTTTTTGTCCCGCTCAATATCCCCAAGAAGCCCAATGCACCAAAAAATCCCGAAAACATGCTCTATAGCATAAAAAAACGCCTCCCGTGAAAAAATCTCGTTTCTGCCGATTCGTAACCTGAACGGGCGCTCGGACAGGAAACAGTAGCCAAAAC
>CAKUJD010000013.1 GCA_934661195.1 uncultured Muribaculaceae bacterium | reverse complement strand
CCGACGCAATTTATTGCAACTCGTGCATTATATGCAAATAATTACAGCTAATGGAGGCGTATTTGATGTGATTTTGCCTTCGTGGACTGGTTTGCGGTGGGGGCTTCGCCCGTTGGACGCGGCATGCCGATAGCACTGAAAAAGCAGTAATTCAAGCGAGTTGGAGGATGCGCCATACAGCGATGAATGCTGTAGGGACGTGGCATGCCACGTCCGACGCAATTTATTGCAAATCGTGCATTATATGCAAATAATTACAGCTAATGGAGGCGTATTTGATGTGATTTTGCATTCGTGGACTGGTTTGCGGTTGGGGCTACGCCCGTTGGACGCGGCATGCCGCGTCCCTACAGTAATTCGCTGATTTTATGCGATTTAGTATGATAATCAACATATGTAGTGTGGAGGGGCATGAAAAAGGGGGGCCGCGCTTGCGGTCCCCCTTGTGGGATTGGCTCTGGCCGGCCGTGGCCGGTCGGAGCCTGACGTAGTATTAATTACTTATTAACTTCAACGTATTTGCCAGTAGCGTCGTTGTATTTCAGCCAAGAACCAGTGATGGTGTTGTTGCCGCCATCGGTGTAGGTAACGATATTCTTGCCGCTATTACGCTCTACCACTGCACGGAACGGAGCGTTGCCAACTACCTTAGTGCCTTTCATCTCAAGGTTGGTGGCATACTGATAGGCACCAGTGCTGTTTGTGCCAAGCACGATAGCTGCCATCGGGATTTCGTTACCAGAGCCCCAGCCACCAGTCATATATTGAGTGGCTGCTACAGCGGGTGTACGGTGGTTACCTTGAGAGCCATCAATATCGTTGCTTGCATCAAATGCTTGATAGATTTCGCAACCATTGATTACAGCTGTGCCGCCACGGACAACGAGACCTTGCCAGTAGCCATAGGCCTTAGTGTTAGTTGCTGTCAGCTTGCCAGGAACGTTGATGAAGAGGGCTGCCTGGCCGTAGACCTCGCAGTTTTCAAATGTCATGTCTACTGCATTAGTCAAAGCAGCAGGCATGGAGGCATTTGTGCCCACGCCATAATAGAGACCTTTGAGTTTGCAGTTTTTAGCAACAACCTTCGACTTAGCGTCCTGAATGTAGAGGGCCGACTGAGCCTTAGGAGCAATCACATTCACATGGTCAAGAGTCACATCGCAGCCTTCGCCGATTCTCAAGCCTACAGTTGCAGCATTGCCATTGTCCTTAATCACACCATTGCTAATCACAGCCTTACCACCCATAATGCGGATGTCGGCACCTGTTTCAAGCACGTAGTTGTTAAGATCGATGGTCACATTTTTGTTTCTGAGTTGAAGAACGTATGGATTGTTGCCATCATAGCCAATAATGTCCTTAACGTTGATGTTGCCGGTGAGGGAGATCTTCACATCGCCATCGGCGTTGAGGGCTTCCTTGAACTCTTCGGCTGTCTTCACTGTATACTCGTAGTCGGGAGTCTGGAAGGCGGGCTCGATTTGCACGTTGAAGTCGGTGGTCGAGGTCAGCAGGGCGCCGTAGATGTTGGTGCGGTAGTTGCCTTGAACGGGGACGTTGGCAAAGGTGCGGTTGACGGTGTTGGCACCGTCGGTGATTTGCCACTTAACGTCAACGTTGCTCTTCTCTTCCTTGCCCACCAGCAGGTAGTCCATCGACAGATATTTGTAGCCTGCCTTGGGGAACTTCTCGGTGTATGCGGGGATTGCGTTGGCTGCATAGGTCACTTCGGCGTCACCGCTCACGCTGCCGTCGAGCAGGTTGAGCTTGTTGGCGATGCCGCTCACAGTAACCTCAGTCTTGGCTGCTGCAAAGTTGAAGCCAGTCTTGGCTGCGGCGGTAGAGTCGTTGGTGCCCACGTTGAGCTGTGCGAACGGGCGGTAGAGCTTGATGGGGTTCTCCACGTCGGCGCCGGCCTTGTAGTCGTAGCAGCGGTAGAAGGCGTCGAGGCTCTCGTCGTTGGCCTTGATCTTTGTGTAGTCAACGGTGACTACGCCGTTGTCGTCGAGGGTGTAGGGGGCATTGGCGTTGGCTGCCCAGAACACAATCTTATATTCCTTGCCTGTGGTGAGCTGCATCTGCACTGTGGCAGTGAGGTTGATGTCCTTCTCGCCGCCGAGGCCTTCAATGAGCTTGCCCTCGTTGTCAAACACCATGTATTTGAGCTTTGTGGCTGTCTTGCCGTCGGCAAACGCCTTCTTGGCGCCATTGGCCACCTTGCGGGCGCTGATGCCCGTGGGAAGTTCAACACTGAAATTAGCGGTCATCGGCTGACCGTTGGCGGGCTCGTTGAGCTCGTCGTTGGAGCACGATGTGCCCAGCAGCATTGCTGCCAGTGCCATCATAGAGAAAATCTTTGTTTTCATCTTGGTTTGTTTTTAATTGAACTATTTTTCGCTTTAGTTTTGTGTAACTATCAATTATCATGGTTTTTAAGAATCTCTCGGTGCTTCAAGGCATGACGGGACTATTAAAAACAGTCCAAAGATATTCCACAAACGCTAAAAATCCAAAAATAAAAGACTAAAAAAAAAAAAATGCTTCGTTAATGAGTGTTAACCATTATTTTTGGCGCGCAAGAAGGATGATGGACGAGAAAGACATATTTTTTTGGGTCTCCCACAGATTTACACAGATGCGCACAGATTTTCACGTTTTTTTTTGGGGGGGGACTGAGTTGCAGGGATTAGTGCGGATTTGTTTTCTGCAAAAAAGCGCGGGGCGGCCGTGTGGGCTGCTCCGCGCTTTCGTTTACGCGTATGCGGTTTTGTGAATTCTCCTTTTTTTACTTGATGCCGAGTTTGGCTTTCACTTTGGCGGTGACGTCTTCTACGCCGGTGCCGCGGTAGAGCATCACAGAGGCATCGTAGATGCCTGCGTAGCCGCCTTCAGCACCCACGGCCTGAATGGCGTTGATGAGCTTTTGCTGGATGGGTGCGAAGAGGGTTTCCTGCTGCTTCTGCAGGTCGCTTTGGGCTGTCTGCTGGAAGTTTTGGAAGCGCACTTGCAGGTCTTGGATTTCTTTGGCTTTAGCCTCGAGAGTGGCCTCGGCGGCCTTGCTCTTGGTGAGGTTGTCATACTCGGTGAGTTTCTTCTGATACTCGTCTTGAAGAGTCTTGCCCTGGGCTGTGTACTTGTCGCTTGCAGTCTTGAGGGTGTTTTGCGCAGTGGCCATGTCGGGCATCACGTTCATGATTTCGGTGGGGTTAACGGCGCCGAACTTCATAGTCTGTGCTGAAAGGAACATCGGTGCTGCGGCGAGCACTGCGAGAAATAATTTCTTTAACATGAGATTTAGTTTGATAGAGTTTTTTATTGATTTTTGTTGTTGACGTTATTTATTTTGAGTAGCCGAGCTTGGCGAGCACCTCGTTGCTGACGTCGATGCGCGGCGAAGCGTAGACGATGCTCTGCGACGAGGCGCGGTCGAAGATCACTTGCACTCCGCGCTCTTCGCTCACCTTTTTCACGGCGTTGTACACGTCGTCCTGGATGGGCTTGAGCAGCGACTCGCGCTTTTTAAAGAGTTCGCCTTGGGGGCCGAAATACTTGTAGTTGAGATTGGTGGCCTCTTTCTCTTTGGCCACGATCTCGGCTTCCTTTTTCTTTTTCTGCTCGTCGGTGAGAAACACCATGTCGGCCTGATAGTTTTTATAGAGGTTGTCAGCCTCCTTCTTGAGGTCGTCGACCTCGCGCTGCCAGCGCTGCGACACTTGGTTGAGCTGCTCGTTGGCCATTTCGTAGGCGGGTATGTTTTTAAGCACATATTCCATGTCAACGAGTGCGAACTTTTGTGCGCTCACTTGAATGAAGCCTGCGGTGATGACCGCGATGACCAATAATGCTAATTTTTTCATTTTCGTCAGTTGCTATGTTACGTTAGTTACACATTTACTATATATGTGCCAATCGGCGCATTGCTGGGTGTTAGACTCGCGGGGCGCCAAATGGTTTACTCATGCACACTGCTTAGAACTCCTGGCCAAGCACGAAGTGGAAGTTGCTGCCACCCTTGCGGCCATACACGGTGTCGAAGCCGTAGCCCCAGTCGATGCCCATCATGCCGAGCATTGGCAGATAGATGCGCACGCCCACGCCGGCCGAGCGCTTCATGTCGAAGGGGTTGAACTTCTGCACGCTGGTCCAGGCGTTGCCGGCCTCGACGAAGAGCAGCGGATAGATGGTGGCGCTGGTGGAGAGCATGAGGGGGAAGTGCAGCTCCATCATGAAGCGGTCGTAGGCGTAGCCGTCGTAGCCCGAGGGGGTGAACTGGCCGTTGTCGTAGCCGCGCAGGGCCACGGTCTCGGTGGCATAGGTGTAGCTGCCCGACATGCCGTCGCCGCCCACATAGAAGGTTTCGAACGGGGTCTTGACGTGGCGCGTCCAGCTGCCCAGCAGGCCAATGTCGGCGCGCGTCATGAGCACCAGAGTCCAGCGGCCGTCGGGGTCGGTGAGCGGTGTGTAGGTGCGGGCCTGGAACTTGAGCTTCCAGTATTCGATCCAGCGGTAGAGCTGCTTTTTGTCGGCCTCGCTGTTGCTCTTCGACAGCTTCTCCCAGTTCTTTTTGCCAAAGAGCCCCACGGGCGGGGTAAAGCGGAAGCTGAGCGAGAACGAGCTGCCCTTGCGGGTGTAGAGCGGGTTGTCGATGCTGTTGCGCGCCAGGGTGATGCCGAGGGTGATGGAGTTTGAGGTGCCGTTGTTCATATAGTAGAGGTACTCCCAGTTTTTGAGGCTGTACCACTGGTAGCTGAGTTCGGCGCTGAGAGTGAAGTAGTCGTCGGGCCACTTGAGTCGCTTGCCGAAGCCCACCGAGATGCCCGCCATTTGCAGATATTTGTGTGGGTCGTAGGCGTTCTCGTAGGCGTTGTCGTTGTAGCCGTAGCCGTAGCTGTTATACATCCAGCTGCTGCTGTAGTAGCTGTTTTGATACATGCGGTTGTAGTACGACGAGTTGATGCCCGTCTGGCGGCTGTAGAAAGCCGACACCGAGAGCGAATTGGGCCGCTTGCCGCCGAACCATGGGTCGAGGAACGAGAGGCTGAATGCGTTGTAATACTTGGCATTGGTCTGGCCGCTGATGGTGAACGTCTGGCCCTCGCCCTGCGGGATTAGTCCCTTGTAGGTGGAGGGGTGGAAGAGGTTCTGGATCGAGAAGTTGGTGAACTTGAGGCTGAGCTTGCCTATGATGCCCGTCTGTCCCCAGCCGGCACTGAACTCGATTTGGTCGTTGGCCTTCGACTCGAGGTTGAGGATGATGTCGACGGTGCCGTTCTCCTCGTTGGGTTCAGGGCGAATGTCCATCTTCTCGGGGTCGAAGTGGCCCGTCTGCGCGATTTCGCGCGCCGAGCGCATGAGGTCGCTCTTGGAGAAGAGGTCGCCTGGGCGCACGCGCAGCTCGCGGCGCACCACCTTCTCATAGAGGCGGTCGTTGCCGTTGATGGTGACCTTGTTGATGCGCGCCTGCTTGCCCTCGTAGAGGTGCATTTCGAGGTCGACCGAGTCGCCCTGCACCTTGCTTTCGATGGGCACGAGCTGGAAGAAGAGGTAGCCGTTGTCGAGGTAGAGGTTGCTCACGGCGTCGTCGTCTTCGGTGGTGCGCTTGTTGAGGAGCTTCTGGTTGTAGACGTCGCCGTGCTCAAAGCCGAGCACGCGGTTGAGCACGCTGGTGGGATACACGGTGTTGCCCACCCAGTTGACGCTGTTGATGTAGTATTTTTTGCCCTCGTCCACCTTGATGTGCACGTCCACGGTCTTGTCGTTGTAGTTGCTCACCGAGTCCCACGTGATTTTGGCGTCGCGGTAGCCGAGTTCGTTGTATTTGTCGATGATGCGCTGCTTGTCGGCGTCGTAGTCGGAGCGCACGAATTTCTTTTGGCTGAAGAGCTTGATGAGGCTGCCCTTCTCGTTGGTCTTCTTCATGGTGCGCTTAATCTTGCCGTCGCTGAGCACGCTGTTGCCGTCGATGTAAATTTTGTGCACCTTGATTTTCTCGTGCTTGTCGACGACGATGTCGACAATCACCTCGTTTTGCTTGCTGAGGTCCTCGCTCTGCGTCACGTGGCATGTGGCCTTTTCAAAACCCTTGGAGGCGAAGTGCTGACGCACGATTTGCTCGATGCGGCTCACGATGTTGGGCGTGATTTGGTTGCCCGGCTGCAGGCCGAGTTTTTCCTGGAGGTCTTTGCGCTCGCCGCTTTTGAGGCCCACATAGTTGATTTTGCTGATGCGCGGCTGCTGGCGCAGGTTGAACACGAGCCAAGCCTTGTCCTTATAGATTTTGGACACCTTGATCTGCACCTTGTTGAAGAGGCCCTGGCGCCAGAAGCGCTTGGCTGCGGCCTTGAGGTCGTCGCCTGGGATTTCGATGCGCTGCCCCACCGAGAGGCCGGAGTAGCCTATGATGATGTAGTCCTCATAGTTGTCCACACCCTCAACCGAGATGCCGGCGATTTCGTATTTCTGCGGGTTGACCGAGAATACTATCTTGGGGTTGTAAACAGTGTCGTTGACTGTGGTGGTGGCATCGCCGGCGCTTTGGGCCTGTGCGGTGCGGCCGCCGGCAAGCAGCGACGCAATCAGTAAAAGTAATATCTTATATCGCATGTCACGTTCAGTTTTGTTCGTCGTTTTGGGTGGTGGTGTTGTTAATCTGTTCGCTCGTTTTGCCGTAGCGGCGCTCGCGCGCCTGATAGTCGATGATGGCCTTCAGAAACTCTTCTTTGTCAAAGTCGGGCCAGTAGACGTCGGTGAAATAGAGCTCGCTGTAGGCCGTTTGCCACATGAGGTAGTTGCTCAGGCGCAGCTCGCCGCCGGTGCGTATCAGCAGGTCGGGGTCGGGCATGCCGGCCGTGGCCAGGTGGGCCGCCACGGTGCCTTCGTCAATGGCTTCGGGGCTGAGCTTGCCGCTGGCGGCGAGCCGGGCTATCTGGCGGCAGGCGCGTGTTATCTCCCAGCGGCTTGAGTAGCTGAGTGCGAGGCACAGCACCAGGCCGGTGCAGTGGCTTGTGGCCTGCATGCAGCCTTCGAGCCGGTCGCGCGCCGACTGCGGCAGGCGTGCGGCGTCGCCAATCATGGTGAGGCGCACATTGTTTTTGATGAGGTCGGGCGTCTGCTGCTCGATGCTGATGACGATGAGGTGCATCAGCGCGTCGACCTCGTCTTGCGGCCGGTTCCAGTTCTCGGTGGAGAAGGTGTAGAGCGTGAGGTAGCCTATGCCCAGCTCACTCGCCATTTCGGTGACCTGGCGCACAGTGCCCACCCCGCTCTGGTGTCCCATCGAGCGGATCATGCCGTGCTGCTTGGCCCAGCGTCCGTTGCCGTCCATGATGATGGCCACGTGGCGCGGGAGCTTTGCCTTGTTTATTTTATCTATCAGCGACATCTATATTCTTGTTTCGTCTCTCTTAATATATATCGTTTGCTTCAATTCTTGTTGTCATTCCACGTAGTGGCACTTGACGCAGCGCTTGCTGAACTCGTAGGTGAGCGTGAAAGCCGCCACGGCATACCAGTCGGTGTTTTTAGCCATGCCGTGCTTCACGCCGTAGAGGTCGGACAGGCCGTCGAGCTTGTCGCTGAAGGCCTTGCGCATGGTGAACTCAAAGCCAAGGTTGAGCCTCTCTTTGAGTTTGAACTTCACGCCGCCTCCCATGGGGATGACAAAGCTCACTGCGGTGCCGCGGTCGCCAGCGGCTGCCACCACGGTTCCCAAGCCCAGCACCATGTAGGGCGACAGGCGCTTGTACTTCTTATACTTGGGGCCGGTGCCGAAGTTCAGGAAGTTGAACTCCACCTGGCCGCCGAAGTCGATGAGGCTCGACTTGAAGTCGAGCACCTGGCCTGCGGGCAGCTGCGACTGCATGTCGGCGCTGTTGCCGCTTATGGAGGCGTAGAGAAGGTTGGCCTTCAGCGACCAGCGGCTGTTGGGGTTGTAGCGGAACACCGCTCCGCCGGCAATGCCGGGGTGCTTGAACACGTTGCTGTTGTTCACATCGCCCAGATAGCCGCTCATGCCCAGCGCGGGGCCGATTTCGAAGCGGTATTGCTGGGCGCCGGCTGCGAGCGCGCACAGCGCGGCCACAATGCAAGCCAGGCCGCGGGCCTTGACAGAGGCCGCGGCCGCGCTGCGGTGGCACAGTTGCGCTATGTGGCTGATGAGCGGATGCACTATATATGTATTATTAATATACGTTTTTTAATACACGGGGCGCATGGCCATGCGGCCAAGCACGGCGCGCCACACGGTGTTGAGCAGCATGCCATTGGAGGCATGGCCGCCAAACAGGTAGATGTAGGGGCACTGCCACTGGCTTTGGTGCTGCGTGGGCGCGGTGGTTGAGGCCGCCTTCCACGGGAGTGTGGCTGAGAGGGTCTCCTCGTGCACATAGGCCTGGGCCGAGGTGAACGAGGGTACGTAGGCGGGCAGCTGATAGGTGCTGTCGGCCTTCTGCCACAGCAGGCCCTGGTCGCGCGAGCTGTAGACGACGCGGTTGAGCGAGCCGTCGGCCAAAGTGCCGCCCATCACCATCCACGTTTCGCGGCGGGTGGTGGTGAAGTTGGTGGCGCTGACGTCGTAGGTGTAATATTTGATGAGCGACGCACCCTTAAGCGCGGGCAGACGCCGCCAAGTGTTGTCGTTGCTGATGCGAGCCCACGTGGAGCCGTCGTAGCCCCACACGGCGCCGGTGAGTTGTCCGCCGGCAGTGACGCCGCCCACAAGCATGGCCTGGTTCTCGGCGGCCCAGCCGTTGTCGGCGGCCACCATAGGCGACGAGCCGCTCACGGGGAAGCCGTCTTCCACCTCCACGGGGCTGAAGCCGGCGGGGCGCGGATACTCGTCGTGGCAATACTTGCCGCCTTCAAGCGTCACGCCCAGCACGCGGCCGGCATAACCGCCCTTAATCGAGTGCCAGCGCTGGCCGGTGGTGCTCCATGTGAGGCCGCTGTCGGTGGAGCGGTAGAGCTCGCCCGAGGCCGAGAGCATGTAGAGGTCGGCATCGGTGGCGGTGAGCGATTGCAGCTGCGGGGTGAAGGGCAGCGTCAGGCTCTGGCGCGTCCACTGCTTCTGGCCGGGGGCGTCGGCCGTGCTGAGCACATAGTTGCCATTGCCGTTGTTGAGCAGGCACAGCCACTTGGAGCCGAGGCGCACCACGCGCGAGTCGAGGGTGGCGCTCGACGAGCCTGGCAGGTCGCGCATGAGGCTGCGGTCCCAATATATGGAGTCGGGCGCGGTGGTGTGCACGTTCACCTGAATGCGGTAGATGCGCGTGTGAGTTTGGTCGTATGACACCACCTTGAGTTGCACGTTGCCAGTGAAGTCGATGCTGTCGGTGGTGGTGCTGGTGTAGCCAAACGTGGTGTCGGCCATCACCTTGCCGCCAGCCACAGTGAACTCGGCCAGCGACACCGTGCTGGGGAATGTGATGGAGGCGGTGAGGTGGGTCACATCGGTGCCCACGGGCAGTGAGTCGGGATTATAGATGATGTGGCGGTCCTGGTCGATTACGAAGTGGACCGAATCGAGGTTTGACATCACTTTTTCGTTTTCCTGTAGAGTGAAGTCGGAAATCAGGGTCGACGATTTGGTGTAGCTGCCAAAGTAGTCGTCGCTGCCGCCACTGCTCTTGTCGTTGCACGAGGCTGCGCCAAGCAGCATGAGCAGGCACAGCGTGGTGCAAAACGCGATTTTCTTATTCATTATATTTCAATTGGTTTTGAAACTGCAAATTTACAATAAAAGTTTGACAAATGCCCCTGCCACACCCCCATTTCACAATGCAATGTGGGCATGGCAGCACATTTCAAGGTGTAAAATTAATATTTAGGCTATTAACCAAAATGCCAATTTAAGATATAAAAGTGAAGTTGGCGCATTTTTACACCTTTTTAACTTGATTGCGGTAGTATTCAACGCGGTTGGGTCCGAAGCGCGCCACGCGCTCGGGCGCGGCGGCGCTAAAGAGCGGCGCCTGCACGCCGCTGCCCACACGGCGTGGGCCAAGTTCGCGGCGCACTTCGTGCCACATGCCGGAGTCGAGCATCTGGCGCAGCACAGCGGCCCCGCCCTCCACCATCACGCTGGTCACGCCCCGGCGGTAGAGGTCGCTGAGCCACGACCGCGGGTCGGCGGTGTCGAGCCGCACAAAGGCCACATTGCCCTCAACACCGCTGCGCACGAGGTTGTAGACAATGGTGGGCAGGCCGTCGGAAAGCAGGCGGCAGCCGCTGCCGGCGATGCTCAGGCGGCCGTCGAGCACCACCCGCAGCGGCGAGTGGCCGGGCCACAGGCGCGTGGTGAGCGAGGGGTCGTCGGCCAGCACAGTGGCGGCGCCAACCACAATGGCGTCGCACAGGGCGCGCTGGCGGTGCATGAGCGCGAGGGTCACAGGGCTGGAGATGTGCAGCGGAGCCTCGGCCGCGCCCGCTGGCAGGCCTATGAAGCCGTCGGCCGTCTGCGCCCACTTGAGCTGCACCCACGGCAGCCCCGTGGTGTGGGCGGTAAAAAAGTGGCGGTTAAGCTCGCGGCACTCGGCCTCGAGCATGCCCACCTCCACCTCGATGCCTGCCTGGCGCAGCATGGCCACGCCACGGCCGCGCACCTTGACGAAGGGGTCGAGCGTGCCCACCACCACGCGGCCTATGCCCACGCCTATGAGCAGCCGCGCGCAGGGCGGTGTCTTGCCATAGTGCGAGCAGGGCTCAAGTGTCACATAGATGGTGCTTTGGGGCAGCAGCGGCCTGTTGGCGGGGCTGACGCTGGCCACGGCGTTGACTTCGGCATGGCCCTGGCCGCAGCAGCGGTGCCACCCCTCGCCTATTATGCGCCCGCCATGCACTATCACAGCCCCCACCATGGGGTTGGGCGAAGTGTGGCCGGCGCCCTGGCGCGCAAGTTGCAAAGCGCGCCTCATGTATTTTTCTTCCGATGCGTTTGTCATTGTGGTGCAAAGTTAGCAAAATCCGCGTTGGCCCAGGGCTAAAAAATGCCGCATTTTTCACCTCGGTGCAGAGGTTTTGCATTATCTTTACACCCTGATATGACTACACGAGAGGCAATAAACACATTCAAGCGGCGGCTGCACGGGGTGTGGCCCGACCACGAGTTGCAGCAGATGATGCGCATTATTTTAGAAGACGTGATGCACTACACGCCCGTCGACACCGTGATTCACGAGCACGACGAGCTGCCCGACTTTTTCGAGGCCAAGCTCGACGGCATCATCGGGCGGCTGCTGAAGCACGAGCCACTGCAGTATGTGCTGGGCGAGGCGCGGTTTCACGGGCTGCGCTTCGAGGTGACACCCGCGGTGCTGATACCGAGGCCCGAGACCGAGATGCTGGTGGACATGGTGGCCGACGCCAACCCGCAGCCCGACCTGCGCGTGCTGGACGTGGGCACGGGCAGCGGCTGCATAGCCATAGCGCTGGCGCGCACGCTGAAGTGGCCGCAGGTGACGGCCACAGACGTGTCGGTGCAGGCACTGGCCGTGGCGCGCCACAACGCCCAGGCGCTGAAGGCCGCCAACGTGCGACTGGTGCGGCAGGACATATTGCAGGCCGAGCCGCCACGCGAGCCGGAGTATGACGTGGTTGTGAGCAACCCGCCCTACATATGCCAAAGCGAGCGGACCGAAATGGAGGCCAACGTGCTCGACTACGAACCAGGCACCGCGCTGTGGGTGCCCGACGACGACCCTCTGCTGTATTACCGCGCCATAGCACGCTATGCCGCGGCCGCGCTGGTGCCCGGCGGACGGCTGTATTTTGAAATCAACCGCTCGCAGGGCCGCGCCATGGCCGCCATGCTGGGCGGCATGGGCTACACGGGCGTGAGCGTGAGCCGCGACCAGTTTGGCAACGAGCGCTTCGCCACCGCCGTGAAGCCGGAATGACGCGCGCAGCGGCTGCAACCTTGGGATTGCAGCCGCTGCGCGATATTTATTTATTGA
The DNA here is from genome assembly GCA_934661195.1 of uncultured Muribaculaceae bacterium. GTDB lineage: Bacteria > Bacteroidota > Bacteroidia > Bacteroidales > Muribaculaceae > Sodaliphilus. The sequence goes on along the minus strand of CAKUJD010000013.1, from coordinate 32,952 downwards.
GTTATCAGTAGGGAAGCTTGGCCAGGATGTTGCCAAACTGCTTGGCTCCCTCCTTGAGCTTGCTGCCCACCATGGGCACAAGCAGCTTGGGGATGTCGAGCTTGATGGCCGCAACGGCCTGGGTCTGGGCATCGGACGCCTTCTCAAGATCAATCTCGAGGTTGAACGCCACGGGCGAGCGCTGCGCGCCATACACGATGCGGGTGGGCTCAACGGCCTCGACCACGCCCAACTTGAGCGGGCCCATAGGCGACTCGATGACGAGCGAATCGTCTTCAAACTTCACGCTCTTCAGGTTGTCGAGCACATCTTGTGGCAGGTTTTGCGCCGCCTCCTCGACTTGCGACTTGAGCACATCGTTGAATGTGCCGGGGTGCGACAGGCGTGCAAACACGGCATCAATGCCGGCGTTGATGGTCACGACGTCGCTTTTGTATGTTTCCATATATCTCTCTGCTTTCTGTTTTTTTTTGTGCGGGTACTTTTAATCAGTCAACGTCCACGTTGCGCGGAGTCCATACGGCCGGGTCCTCGCGCCACTGCTGCAGGCATTCCACATCTTCCTCCTTGATGTAGTTGGTGGCCACGGCGGCCTTGATCATTGAGGTGTAGTTGCTGATGGTGAGCAGCTTCACGCCCTCTTTGGCAAACGCCTCGGCGGCAATGGGGAACTCATAGGTGAATATTGCCACCATGCCCACCACCTCGGCGCCTGCGTTGCGCAGCGCCTGGGCGGCCTTGAGGCTGCTCTTGCCGGTTGACACGAGGTCTTCCACTATCACCACCTTCTGGCCGGGCTTGATGTTTCCCTCAATCAGGTTCTCCAAGCCGTGGTCCTTGGGAGTTGAGCGCACATACACGAAAGGCAGGCCCAGGCAGTCGGCCACCAGCGCGCCCTGAGCTATTGCACCCGTGGCCACACCGGCCACCACCTCGGCATCGCTGAAGTTTTCAAGAATGATGCGCGACAGCTCCACTTTGATGAAGTTGCGTATGTCGGGATACGACAGAGTCTTGCGGTTGTCGGTATAAATGGGTGAGTTCCAACCCGAAGCCCAAACGAACGGAGCGTCGGGCTGAAGCTTGATTGCACTGATTTTGAGCAGTTTCTCTGCCAGTAATAAGTCTAACTTTTTCATATTGGTGAGGTGAATTAATATTTCTTTGATACTATGACTACAAAATTACACAAAAAATGCGTTGCCAGCTGCAACTATGGCCGCCAATTATTTCCAATTTATGTGAAATGGCGTATATTTGCAACTCAAAGCCAAAATCAACAACTAACTGACAGCTGACGCAACCATGCCAACAACTAACAAGCGCAAACCACTGAGCGCCGAGGCCGCGCTGTCCCGGGCTGCAGCGCTGTGCTCGCGCAGCGAGCAGGCCGAAAGCGATGTGCGCACAAAAATTCTGGGCTGGGGAGTGACGCCCGACGACTGCGACCGGATATTGGCGCGGCTGAAGAGCGAAAACTTCTTGAGCGAGGAGCGCTATGCGCTGGCCTATGCGCGCGACAAGTTTGCCTTCAACGGCTGGGGCCGACAGAAGATAGCCTTCATGCTCAAGGCCAAGGGCGTGTCGAAGCCCGTAATAGAAGCGGCCATAGGCAGCATTGCCGAGGCCGACTACCACGCCACGCTCATCAAGCTACTCAAGTCCAAAGCCCGTGCCGTGGCCGGCCGCGAGCCCCAGCAGGCGCGGGCGGCACTGCTAAGGCTGGCCGCGAGCCGTGGCTTCGAGCCCAGTGTGTTCTACCCCGCCGTGAGCCAGGTGCTTGGCGGCAACACCGACGACTATGGCCAACCGCCTTGCTGACAACATAGCGGCCACGGTGCGTGCCGCGCTCGACACGCTCATGCCGCGGCTGTGCCCCGTGTGCGGCAAGCCGCTGCTGAGGCACGAGCGGTGGGTGTGCGTGAGGTGCCTCGACCGCCTGCCGGTGACACACCTCGAAGACACTGAGTTCAACGCCATGGAGCAGCTGTTTGCCGGCCAGGTGCCCATTGAGCGGGCCACAGCCTACTTCTATTACGAGAAAGACGCCCCCTATGCGGCAATTCTGCACGACATCAAGTATCACAGCATGCCCGGCATGGGCCGCTGGCTGGCGGCACAGGCGGCGCGGCAGATGGCGCCAAGCGGCATTCTGGCCCAGGCCGACTGCATAGTGCCCGTGCCCATGCACCGCACCAAGCTGGCCAAGCGCGACTATAACCAAAGCGAGTGCATAGCCCATGGGCTGGCCGACGTGCTCGGCGTTCCAGTGGTGGAGGCACTGAAGGCCACCCGCCCCCACGACACCCAGACGCGCAAAAGCGCCCACGAGCGGTGGGTTAACTCACAGGGACTGTATGCGCTTAGCGGCAAGGCCGATGTGGACGGGCACAATGTGCTGCTGGTGGACGATGTGGTGACCACGGGGGCCACCCTGCTCACGTGCGCTCGTGTGCTGCACTCGGCCGGAGCCAGGGTGTGGGTGTTCACCCTGGCGGCGGCAAGGCTGACGTGACTTCACGGCAGCCCACAACAAAAAAGGGACAGTCTCGCGACTACCCCGTTTCCTTAAATACACAATTATCTATAAAACAACTATTTGAATCTTATTTTAAGCAACCCTTTCGTTTTCTGATGCCTATCACCATAATTTCTTATAGCAACCTTTGAGACATCGTTCATTCAGGATTACGATGCAAAATTACTCACTTTTTTTAAATCCGCAATAGATTTGATTAAAAAATATCACTTTTATTGCGAAAAAAGTCGCAATTATTCATCTTAGGGCCGTCAATTGCGCCAAAACGGCACGTCACCGGCATCTTTGTGCAACTATTGTGACCGGCTGCACAAGGCTTGCGCTTGGCAGAGTGCCATTCAGCACCAGCCTCACAGTGCGCACTGGCGGCGACACCAGCCGCTGCACCACAGGCGCGCCCACTGTGCCGCTCACACTCACGCCGCCCACAGCGAAGCCGTGACAGCTCGCCCCGCGCTCTCCGCTCACGCCCAGGCGCAGCCGCGCCCCAGTGGCGGCAATGCGCCACATCACGCCGATTGGGCGGCAAGGGTCGCCTCCGAGCAGTTCGATAGGCATCGAGCGGTAGTAAACGGGCTGCGCCGTGGCCGCCTCCTCAGTGTTGAGGTCGAGCAGCTCGCCACCCTGCGTCACGGCAATGGCGCGACCATCGCCGCCATAGAGCGAGCTGGCCGAGAGCGACCGCTGCCATGCCCGCGCCGAGTCGAGGTGAATGTGCCGCAATTGCCCTTGCGGCGACAGCACGGCGAGCTCGTCGAAAGCCTGGCTGTAGGCCAGCTGCGAGAGGCCGTCGACACCGCTAAGCATCACACGCCGCTCCGAGCCGCGCAGACGGCTCAGCCGCCCCAAGGCATCGACATAGCACACCGAGTCGCCAGCCTCGGCCGGACACGCCCCTGCTGCCATGGCACTGCGGTGCAGCAGCCGCGCCTCGCCATAGCCACCCGAAGTGAGCTGGGGCATGGCATAAACTCCGGCACGCGTAAACACATACACGGGGTAGCGTCCGAAGCCGCTTGAATACACAGGCCGGCTGGCCACGGCCAGAGCCTCCACCCTGTCGCCGCCCACGGTGTGGATTCCGGCAGTCACAAACGGGTTGCCCTGCACGCTCACGGCCACCAAGCCAAGCACGGGGTCGGTGTCGCCAGCCGCCGTGGCGCCGGTTGCAGTGGAGGCGGCCAACCTGTGCGGTTCAAGACCACTGCTGCACACCACGGCTGCTCCAAGCTGCCAAGCTGGCGACAATTCGGTCTCCCATGCCGTGCAGCCGCCAGAGTCGGCCTCAACCTGCACGCGCAGGGCCACGGCGCGGCTATCGGGATAAAACACCATGGGCGACAGCTGCTGCGGGACAAAGGCAAGCCGCTCGCGCCTGACCACTGTGGCCGTGCCGTGGCTTGTGGCAAGAGTGGCCGTGACGGTGACTGCGCAACCGCCCGCCGCCGCACCCACACAAAACTGAGCCGCGCCCCAAGTGTTGACCATCATCCAGCCCGACACGCCAGCCATTAGGCGGCCTCCACTGGCCATCACAGCCGACGGCAGCAGGCGGCGTCCAGCCCTGATTGTGGCAGCCTCCGACTGCTGCCGCGTGAGCGCAGACGACACTGGCAGCGGCGCCATAAGGGCATGGCATGCGGCAGTGTCGATGGGTCGGGATGTGGACTTTGCCACGTTGCCAGCGGCAAACACGCCCGAACCGAGGCGGTCGAGACGCGTGCAGCTGGCCGCCACGCGCCACTGCCCGGCCATGGCGGCAGCGGCCACCCCATGCACCGCCATGGGCTTAAGGCCATACTCGAGCACACTGCGGCGCGACGAGCCCACACTTGCCGCCGCGCGGTAGTCGAGCTGGCCACTTGCGTCAAATGGGGCCACGGCGTCGGCCACAAGCAGGTCGACCGACTTCACCACCCCATGCCATGCGGCGGCGATGCCGCTATGCACGCACACCCCAAGCCTGTAGGCGCTCACTGCCAACTCGGCGGCCGGCGCGCCAATGAACTTGCCGTCGGCCACCTGCACATCGGCCGTTATGCGGTTTTCGCCCACCGTGCCGCCGCCAAGCAGCACAGGCGCACTAAGCCACAGGTAGGTGTCGTCGTAGAGCCTCACGCCATAGCGGGCAAGCATCGGGCCCACATACTGGCCCGACGCGGCAGCCTGGGCCATCACACTTGTCCACGCGCTCTTCAGGCGCGAGCGCAAAGCGGCGGCGTCGGCTGTGGCGAGGCGCGCCGGCCAACTGGCGTAGGGCTGCTCGAAGGCGCAGGCGGCAACAGTGGCCGTAAGAGTAGACGGCTCGGCCTCGACAATGCTGATTTGCGGCAAGGCAGCGTCGGGGTTGAGCAAATCGTAGCCGCCTGCTGTGGCGCGGAGCACACCCAAGCCAGCCTCGTGGGCCACCACGGCAAAGTCGCCCACGGCACACGCTCCCGTCGGCTCGCTGCCGAGCTGCATCAGCTGCGAGCCGTCGCAGCACACCTGGCCGCCTGCACATGTGAGCATGCGCTCGCCGAATGTGGTGTGGTGAATTAGCAGAATTTTGCTGCCGGCTGCTATCGAACCGCAGCTGGCCGGGTTGCCGGCCACCTGCAGCGACCGTTCGCGCTCGCGCATGTTGAGCACCGAGTCGGCCACACCGGCAGTGGCTGCCTCCTGGTTGGCCAGCACGGCGGCCGCGCGTGGAATGATGGTGAGTCTTGATTGTTTGCTTTTCATAGTCATGCGTCAAAAAAAATAGTTTTCATTGCGGCGAAGTTAATCACGCACACCGCGGGTGGCCAATGCCAAAAAATCGTCTAAACCGCTTACAAGTGTTAATCAGCGATATAGCATTGATTATAAGTAGATTATCCTGAGTCACACGTTTCAGCAGCACCAACCAGACAAAAAAATGTAACTTTTTTTGAAAAAAATTGCGGAATAATTTGCGCAATCGCTTTTATGTAGCTATCTTTGAGTAACAAATAACGAAACGCTTTTTTTTCGAAACAAGTTTGTTAGACACACTAAGGTTCTATTCTGATGAAATATATATGTTTTTATAGATTGTAGATTTTAAGGAGCCAACGCTGTGAAGCGCCGGCTCCTTAATTTATTTTTTCGAATCTATTACCCAGAGCGACACACCTCAATCACAACATCAAACAATTTGCATTATGATTTGCAGAATTGGCTACACCCGGCGAACGCAGCATGCCGAAAGCGCTGAAAAACAGGCAATCCAGAGGTATAACCGATTCCCCGCTATCCCACATATCCAAAAAATCTGTGGGCAATTATTAGCTACAGGAAGTCGGTGATTTGCAGCTGATGGGGCGCTGCGGCTGGCAGGGCCGGGCGCTGCGTGATGGCGGCGTGCTCTGAGTCGGAAATGCGGCAAGTGGAGCGTGCGTTGAGCCGCTCCACAAAGTGCAGGCCTATGGCGCGCGTCATGAGTATGTCGTCGTGGCGGCCGCGAATGGCACCATAGCTTCCGTTGGACTTCAGTTCATAGCAGTTGAGCTCGTTGAGGGCCTCGTGGTCGCGCTCAACAATGCGGCCGTCGCGCACGGCAGCAATGAGGCCGTAAATCACCTGCTGCTTGGTGTGCACATTGGTCTGGAAACCCGGCTTGCCCTGACGGCGGCAATACATGTTGCCATAGCTGCGGCCAATCACGTGCATTATGTAGCGCGAGCCGTCGCCCTCGCTGGTGGCCGTCTCAAGCGTGTTGCTTTCAATCACCAGCAGGGCGTTGTCGTATAGGCGCGCCAGCTGCGCAGCCTTCCAGGCCAGCAAGTCGTGGTCGGTGTGCCCGCGCCACTGCGCCGCCACCTGCGGCACCGACTCGCCGGGATGCTCGCCGCGGTCGAGCACGGCAATCACCGAGTAGTCGGCCTTGAGGCTGCGTCCGCCCACATCCACCGCCACCACATAACGGCTGCGCAGCTGCGATGGCTGCGGCATGGCCCACACCTTAAGGCGGCCGCTGGGGTCGGCATGCAGGGCAATGCCCTTGAGGCGGCCGTCGGATGCCGCCACATCGCCCACAAAGGCCGGGGCGCGGCAGCCGGGGCGCAAAGCCTCGACATCGGCCTGGGCAAACACGCTGCGGCCCGTCACGGCAAACGCCTCGATGTCGGTGCTTGGAAACTCTGCCATCATCTGGTCGGCCGTGGCATACTCGGCACGCTTGGCACGATACCACGCTATCTGCTCGAGCGTGCACCCGCGCTCCCACAGACCGCGCTCATAGTCGTCGAGACTGGTCCACAGCGCGGCGGCGTCGGCCACCGGCGCACTGTAGCCCTCAATTTCGTGCCACGGCACAAACACTGGCGCATAGCCTCCCTTGCCGGCGCAGGCGCGCAGCCACAGTGTGTGGAAGTAGCTGCCCACGCCGTTGGCGGTGCTCTCGAGCACTATGAGCGTGTCGGGCGCCAGCGGCACGGTGCCGCAAATGCCACGCATAACGTCGCCCGGCGAGTGGCGTGTGGTGTCGGGCCAAAAGGCCACCTCGCTCAGGTGGGCCATGCTGACGTCGTAGCCGCGTATGGCCTCTTGCGACACAGCCGAGCCGGTGACCACCAGGCAGTCGCGCCCGGTGACCACGTGTGCGCTGCCACAGCCCTCGAAGCGCTTGAATGCCGGGCGCACGCCACCTGGCAGCAGCGCGTGCGGATAGCGGCGCAGTAGGCGCGTGTACATGCCCTTGATAGCGGCCGAGGTACCGCGCAGATGGCCGCAAATCACACTGTTCCAGTGGGTGCGCACCACCAGCTGCATCCAAGCCATGTACATCTGCACCAGCGTGCTGCCGCCCCACTGCCGAGCCTTGAGCAGCACCACTCTGATGGGCTGGCGGGCAAGGCGCTGGCGCTCGAGCTCGGCCACAAGGCGGCGCTGCGGGGCGTTGAGCACCAGCGGTCCCTCGCGCCCGAGGCCCTTGAGGGTGACGGTGGCGCACATGCGGCACCAGTATTCGAAGTCGTGGACAATGCGCGCGCGGCTGAAGGCCTCGACCGTGCCAAACGGATTGGGCACAACGCCCTCGAAGCGCGGGTCTAGAGCCACACCGAGCGCGCTGTGAGCGCGCAGCATGGCCACAGGCAGATGCAGCAGCCGCACGTCGCCGCCGCCAAAGTCGATGTTCACCGTGCGGCGCACGCCGCAGCAGCCAAGACCAGTGAGAGGATCGTAGGCAACGGTGCGGGAGACACGGCGCCGCTCGTTTTCGGCCAAGGCGGCGGTGAGCCCTGCGGGTGTATAATCAAATCTGTGAAGGGTAGTGTTTTCCATAGGCTAATGCATTTGCAGGTGTGAGCAAATGCGCAAAAATAGGCGGCGGAGGGCTTTGGGCGCAAGGGCAAAAAGTGCTACTCGCCAGCCATGAAGGCGCGCAGAGCCGCCAGGCGCTCGTGGGCCACCTTGCGGCCCAATTCGTAGGTGCGCATCAGCATTTCGGGCGAGTGCGAGATGTGGTTGATGGGCAGCTTGGCCTCTGGACGGAACACAAAGGCCCTGCCCTGCCGCTCGCGCTCGGCCACCAGCGCCAGCTCGGCGTTGTACATGGCCGGACGGCGGTGCATGGCCTCGACGAAGCGCGGATGGCGGCGCATCCACACATCGAGCAGAGGCTGAAGCGGATTTGGCTGCTTCACAAACCCCTCAGGCTGTGTGAGCACCACCACATTGCGCCCATAGCCCTTGCCCTCCATGAAGGCGAGCGGAATGGAGTCGGCCACGCCGCCGTCGAGCAGCCGCCGGCCGTCCATCTTCACTATTTTCGCAGCCATTGGCATCGAGGCCGAGGCGCGAATCCAGTCGTAGGTGGCGTGGGAGGCCTCATCGCAGCGGCGATACACTGCCTGGCCGGTGTCGACGTCGGTGCAAACCACATACATCTCCATGGGATTGGCGTCGAAGGCCTCCTTGTCGAAAATGTCGTAGCGGTCGGGGATTTCGTGGTAGCAAAACGAGCCAAACAGGTTGCCCGTGGTGATGAGCGACCACAGGCTGCAATAGCGGCGGTCGCGGCAAAAGCGCACGTTGTAGCGAATGGCGCGGCCCGCCTGGCGCGACTTGCAGTTGCAGCCAAACGCCGCGCCCGCCGACACGCCCACCATGCCGCCAAACTCTATTCCGTTGTCCATGAGCACATCGGTCACGCCGGCCGAAAACAGTCCGCGCATGCCTCCGCCCTCAAGCACCAGTCCTAATTTTTCCATATATATGTTTTTTGCATGTAGTTTTCGTTCACTTCGTTTCGCGGTGCGAAATTAGCAAAAGTTTGTGTATCTCCCACAGATTTTTCGACATAATGACACATGGTGGCTGCGTAATTTTCGACATAGAGACAAAAAGACATATTTTTCCACACACATAACAACGTAATCATTAGTAAATTAATATGAAGGAGCATCCCCCCTCGGCTCCCCTACTACATCTCCCACAGATTGCACAGATTTACACGGATTTATTTTAATTTGGCTTTGCAACAAAAAAGGGTTGACACCTCGGTGTGCGAGATGTCAACCCTTTGTTTATTTTGTCTTCTGCCCTGAAGCGGGGCTACGAGCCATTATTTGGGTTCCACTTGTGTCCCATCAATCCAAATATTCACAGGCTTCACACATTCTGACTTCTTACGATAGATGTTTGAGTTGCCAAAGCCTTTGTGGCTGCATCCTTTAACATATACATCATAAGCAGTTCCTACAGAATTAATTTCAATAGCTGCCTTGTCGTCTGACGCTTGAGATGCATTAAACTTGCAGCCCGTGAACGTTGCCACCTGCTTGGACAGAGTTCCTTCATTATAAAGCAGCACGGCTTTGCCCTTGCAGTTGAATGTGCAGTTGGTGAAGGCGATGTTTTTGCTGCCGTACGTCCAGATGTTGTAGTCCACGACATCTTGCTCGAATGTGCAGCCGGTGAACTCGGCATCGTTGGCATAGCTGAATATCTTGCCCTTAATCACGCTGTTGATAAACTTCACGCTGTTGGCATGCTGGATGCCTACATAATCCGCTCCAGGCATTTGCAATGTGACGTCTTCAAATGTGACGTTCTTGTCATGATATGCCACTGCTCCAGTCATGTTGAGCACAGCGCCGCGGTCGCCATAAATCTTTGTGTTGTTGGCAACCGATGCAGGCATAGCGTAGGTGGTGTTGGGGGCAAGCTTGACTACTGCGCCTTCGGTTTTCAAAGCTTCTTTGAGTTCGTCAGAGCTTTTAACGAGTTTGGCCTCAACGTAGGGATATTCGCTGTCGTCGCCGGCAAAGGCGGGGTTGATTTCCACGTTCATGTCGCTGGTGGTGGTCAGCAGCGAGCCATAGATGTTGGTGCGGTAGTTGCCCTGCACGGGCACGTTGGCAAACGTGCGGCTAATGGTGTTGGTGCCGTCGGTTGCAGTCCAGTCGACGTCGACTGCGCTCTTTGTGTCCTTGCCAACCAGCAGGTAGGCCATCGACATGTATTTGTAGCCCTCCTTGGGGAATTTCTCCTTAACGCCGGGCAGGGCGTTGATTGCAAAAGTGATTTTGGCCTCAGCATCGCCGCTCACTTCGCCAGTGAAGAGGTCGAGCTTGTCGGCAATGCCCTTCACCACTATTGCTGTGCTGGTGGCGTCGGCAAACTTGAATCCGCCCACGGCAGCCTGGGTAGAGTCGTTGGTGCCCACGTTGAGCTGGGCAAACGGGCGGTTGAGCTTCACAGTGCCGGCTTCATCGGTGCCTGGGGTATACTCGATATGGTTGTAGAACGCATCCAGGCTTTCGTCGTTGGCCTTAATGCCCTCATAGTTCACAGTCACAGTACCATCGTCGGCAAGTGTGTAGGGCGCCTTGGAATTGGCAGCCCAGAACACGATGTCGTATTTATTGCCAGTGGTGAGCTGCAAAGTCACAGTGGCAGCCTTGCCGCTCATTGTGGTTGAGTCTTTAATGATCGGGGTCTTGGTGCCGGTTTCATACACCAGATATTTGAGTTTTGTAGCCTGAGTACCGTCGGCATACACCTTGCGCGGGCCGTTGGCTGCCACCTTGCGGGCACTGATGCCTGTGGGCAGCTGCACGCTGAATGTTGCCGCAGTCGGCTGGCCCTTGGTGGGCTCGTTAAGTTCATCGTTGGAGCATGATGTGCCCAGCAGCAATGCCGCCAAGGCCATCATCGAAAAAATTTTCGTTTTCATTTTGGTTTGTTTTTAATATTGTGTTCAAATACGTTACTTTTTCCTTATAGCTCTGTGCCATGGTTTTCAAGAAGTTCTCTGGGTGCAAAGGGGAACGCTGGAAAACCATTCAAAGATATTCAACAGAATACTAACAAACCAAAAATAAAAGGCTAAAAAAAAAATGTTTTGTTAAAGTCGGTTAATTTTGCGATAATAGCACTCAAATTGATAGTGCTCTTGCATCAGAAAAAACCGCGGTGATGCGCTGTGCATCACCGCGGTTTTGCTTGAGCCTCTTGTCGGATTCGAACCAACGACCCCGAGATTACAAATCACGTGCTCTGGCCAACTGAGCTAAAGAGGCAGGTGGGTAAGTGGTCTATATCGCGCCGCTACAACCCGCGACCCTTGCTTCGGTCAAGACCTGGGGGATTAACGGGGAGCTGGCCGTATAGGACTTACCCGAGTGCAAAGGTAGGCATTTTTTCGTTAACGGCAAGCATTTTCGCCCTCAAAATGTGCGGCGGCGGCTGCCAACTATACATATTGCACTAATATTCAATCCAATAGCACATCGATAAAATCAGTGTGAAGGAATATTGCCATTTGTAGAGCGACCTACTAAAAGCAAGACAACTATCGCGAGCAACGGAGACCCAACAATGGCCACAAGCACCCAAAGCGCTGCGCTGCGTCCGCGCTTCTGCGCCATAACGGCCACAAGCACGTACAGGCTCACACACACGCCAAAGCAAAACAGCAAAACAGATAGAGTCAGAAGGACTCCGAAACCTGAAAAAAAAGCAGCACCACACCTGTTGGCAGTGCCGACGTCAGTCCCCACAGCATCAAATTTCGTGGCATAGTCGTCATCACCATAAACATCTCCGTCGTCTTCATCAAAGTTGCAATTGAGTAATTGGAACGACACCTTGAACCTATGTGAGCCAGCGTAGCCAGCCCTCGACTTATAATAGGAGTATCCACGCATGTTCTCATAGGCATCAATCTCTATTTTCTTTGTCATTCCAGGGTCGATGTCCTCATCAGAGTCATAGTCGCGATAGTCGAGCTGACGGCCATTCATATCATAATATGTTATGCGGAAAGTCATACTATGTATCTCACGGTTCGTATTGTTTTTTACTGCTACAGATGCCGTCGGGTCGACCCAGTTCTGCTCGTATGAGACAAACGACACAGAGTCGGAAACACCAGCATTTGCGGCAAAGCACACAGCGGAGAGCAACATGCACACAAGTGATGTGAAATAGTATTTGGAGATGTTCATGATTGTGATTGTTGATGTTACTGAAACATGTGTTTACTTACCAATAGGCCGTAAAGGTAGCAACATTTTCACAATGCAACAAGCATTATCAGTGCAAAAAGGCGGGGCGAAAGGACTTTCTGCCTTTCGCCCCGCCAAGGGATAGTTGTGTTTAGATAAGTGTGTGCTTATTTGCTATTGAGCACCTTCACTGCCTGCGTGGTGCCGTCGCTGTAGGTGCGCAGCACTATGTAGGCCTGGCCGTCGGCGCTGGCCGGCTTGGGCACCTCGATGCCCGCCACGGTGAAGTAGCGCTCGGCCACCACTGCCTTGTCGGCAAGGTTGGAGTCGACGCCTGAAGCCACATTGAGCTTAACGGTCCACATGTGCTTGAAGCCGCCGCAAGTGGCGGTGAGCTGCACCTCGTCGGTGCTGGCGTCGGTGACCGAAGCCCAATTGTCGGTGATCTTAATTACAGGATTGCTAACCGTCCACTCAACACCTGCTGGAGTGCCCACATGGAACGAGCGGGTGACATTGGCAAACGTGTCGCCGTCTTGCAGCACCACTGCTGCGGCGCTGGCCTTGGCATTGTCGAGGTCGGCAAACTCGGGCAGCACGGGCAGCTCATAGTCGTTGCCATAGCTCCACTGGCCTGCGAGGTCGGTGGCCTTGGCAAGCTGCGCCACGGTGATGGCTGTGCCGCCGATGGTGTCGGAGTCGAACGTGCCAAAGTCGCTCACGTAGTAGCAGTTTTCGATGGCGTTGGCAGCGGGATCCCAATTCTTGGCACCGCTTGTGCCGATGAGGTTGCCCACCAGCGTGGTGCTTTCAGATGTCACCTTGCCGGCATTGTAGCACTTGTAGAAGTTGGTGCCGGGGCTGGCGCTCACGGCTGCCGTCTGACCCACAAGGCCGCCAACCGACTCGGGTCCGCTGACGGCGCCCGTGTTGTAGCAGTTGGTGTAGGTGGCGCGAGTCTGTCCGCCAAGGCCGCCTGCGCCGGTGGTGCCGCAAGCCACATTGCCGGTATTGAAGCTGTTGCTCACCTCGATGCGGTAGTTGCCATAGCCGTTGATGCCTCCTGCACCATTCTTGGTGGTCGACACTTGGCCGGAGTTCCAGCAGTGGTCCACGGTGATGTAGTTGCCCATGAAGCCGCCGCCTATGCCGCCAGCGCCCAGAGAGGCACTGATGTCGCCGGTGTTGTAGCAGTAGCTGATGTGGGTGTAGGCGGGAACCGAGCCGGCGATGCCGCCGCCATAGTTCACGCCGGCCACGTCGCCGGTGTTGTAGCAGTTGGTGACATAGATGGCCTCGTCGTCGCTGCGCGGGTCAAGGTCGTCGCCCCACAGGCCGCCAGTGTAGACGGCCTGCGTGCTGAGGATGCTGCCAGTGTTGTATGAATTCTTGATGACAGAGTGCGGAGTGATGATCGACGCAAGGCCGGCAGTGCCATAGGTGGCCTTGGTGAGCGACTGCACAGTGGCAGTGTTGTAGCAGCTGTCGATGTACAGCGGAGTGCGGGTGCTGTTGTAGGCTGTGTTGGGCGAGCCCACGAGGCCGGCCACGCTGGATGCGCCCAGCAGTTCGCCTTCGTTGTGGCAGCCGATGAGTTTCACAGTGTCGGCAGCCTGCACATAGCCCACGATGCCGGCCACAATGGTAGCGGTGCGGGCGTTGATTTCGGCGGTGTTGACGCAGTTGCGGAACTCAAGTGGAGCAGTGCCCTGGGCGGCAAAGCCGGCCACATACTTGCCCGAGCCGTTGCTCACCACAGTGCCGTTGTTCTGGCAGTTGATGAACTTGACTCCAGCGAGGGCGTTCGACACGAAACCGCCAAGGGTGCCCTTGGTGCCAACCACAGCAGCATTGTTGATGCAGTTGCGGAACTCCACTTTGCCGCCAGCCTGAGCGGCAAAGCCGCCTGCTCCGGCCACGGTCACGTCGACGTCGAGCTTGTTGACGCAGTTGATGAACTTGCCGTTGGCAATGCCGGCGAAGCCGCCGGTGTTGGCCTTGGCCGACTTGATAGAGCCTTCGAGGGTGAGGTCGCGGATTTCAGATGCGAGACCCTGCTTGCAGAACACACCCTGATAGGTGTTGGTGGCGGTGTAGCTGATGCCCTTCACCGTGTGGCCGGCACCGAGCATGGTAGCACCGAAGGCGGTGATGCCGTCGTAGGCCATGGGGGTGAACTTGGCCGAGGCAAAGTCGATGTCGTTCATCAGTTTCACATAGCGGCCGTCGAACGAGTTCTGGCTCTCGGCCATGTAGTCGGCAAAGTTGTTCCAGTCGTCGGTGGTTGCTATCTGATATGGATCGGCCTCCGAGCCTTCGCCCTTGAGGGGCACGGGCTTGAGAGCCATGAGAGCTATGGGGCGCGCAAAACCGTTGTAGGCAACGGTGAGCGTGTCGTAGGCAAACTCGGTGACGGCAGGCACCTTGAGGGTGATGCCGCTTAGCGAGAACTTGTCGGCCTTGGCGAGCTTGAGAGTGGCGCCCTCGGGAGCCGACACGGTGGCGTCGGTCTTCAGGGCTTTCACAGTCTGGCCATCGGCCACATTGAGCACTATTTGCGACGCTGCCACGGCCATAGGCTCGCTGGCAAAGCGCTTGAGCAAGGGGTACTGGCCCTTGGCAAACTGCCACAGGCTGGCATCGAAGCCGTCGAGAGCCTCGCCGCTGGTGAGCTGTGCGGTGGTTGCCGCAATGGCACCCGGGCAAGCGTCGTTGGCTGCTGCGTTGAGGCCGGTGAGCTGTGCGTCGTAGTAGAAGTTCTGAATCTTGGCTGCGGCGTTATAGCCGTTGGCGCCGATGTTGCCCGTGGTGCCCACGTAGGCAGGCTTGGTGAACAGGGTGCCATAGTTGATGGTGTTGTACACATCGTTGTTGCCGTCGTGCACAATGGTGCTGTTGAACGAAGCCGAGAGGCCTGCCACCATGCCGCCCTGGGCATAGATGTGGCCGGCGTTGACGCAGTTGCGCACCACGCCGCCCATCGAGCTGCCCGAGATGCCGCCTGCATAGCGCAGCTTGGCGTCGCGCTGCTCGAATGTGGACAGAGGCTTAACCTCGATGTTGCCCACATTCATGCACTCCTCAATCACACCGCCGCCGTTGGTGCCCACAATGCCGCCGGCAGTAGTGAAGCCGGTGTAGACATTGCCGCCGTTGAAGCAGCCCTTAACCAGGCCGCCGGGGTTGTTGTTGCCCACGATGCCGCCCACGGTGGAGCTGTAGCTGTAGAGCGTGGCGAAGTTCTTGCAGTTCTCCACAGTGCCGTAGTTGTAGCCCACGAATGCGCCGGCATAGCCCCACACGTCGTAGCGGCAGTCGGCCGCAATGGTGAGGTTTTTGATTACGCCTGTGCTTTCGAGGCTGCCCACGAATCCCTTGTAGATAGAGGTGCGCGGACCTTTCTTGTCGGGCGTGCCAAAGGTGGAGTCGGTAGGTTCAACCTCCCAGCTCATGTAATCGATGTGCATGTTGTGTATGGCGTGGCCACCACCGTCGTATGTACCGGCGAAGCGGCACTTGGCTGCGTTGGTCAGGCTGTTGCAAATGCCGGTGAACGAGGTGTCGTTCTCCATGTCGATGTCAGCCGTCTGCAGGAAGTAGGTGTTGGCGAAGTATTGCTCCACATTCGACGTGAGGTCGCCCAGCTTCATCAGGTCGGCCTTGTTGCGGATGAGGAACGGATTGGCCTCGGTGCCGGCGCCCTCGAAGAACTTGGGAGCCACCTTGAGCGCGTAGAAGCGCGGACGCAGAGTGGCGTCGGCGCTGTAGAACACTATGGTGTCGCTGCCCGACTCGGTGCCAATCTTGTACACGCCGTCTTCGATGGAGCCGCAGTGACCCTTAAGGGTGGTCTTGCCATCGATGTAGAGGGCAACCTTGGTGCTGCCAAGCAGGCCGGTGCCCACGTTGGCCGACACATAGTTGGTGTTGTCGGGGAATGCGCTGTCGAATTTCAGCACCGATGCGCTGAGGTCGGCCACGGCATTGCCGTCAAGTCCCTTGATGCGTGGATAGTAGCCCTTGGCAAACGTCCAGGCGTCGGCCGGGAAGCCGGCAGGGCCTGCAGCGCCAGTAAGCTCGCTGGTGAGTGCGCCGTAGTGCTTCGAGCCGAAGCCGGGCACCATCTGCTTATCGTAGTACACATTCTCGACGGTGGGAGTGGCTCCGGTGTAGATCTGACCCAGAGTCTCGCGCACCTCGGTGTCGGCATCGTAGAGGTAGCTCTCGGCGCGCAGGCGGCCTGCGAAGTAGCAGTTTTTGATTTCGCTCTGCATCACCTCGGTCTTGCCGCTCTCGCCGGTGTAGGAGGCATAGCGCACGCTGCCGGCGATACCGCCTGCGGTGCGGGTGCTGGCAGAAGTCACGGCACCGTTGAAGTAGCTGTTGCTGAGCTTGCCTTGCACCACGCCAACCACACCGCCCACGGCGGCCTGAGTATCGTAGCCGTAGACGTCGGCCTGCGCGAAGCAGCGGTCAACCTCGCCGCGGAACACCTGGCCCACTACGCCGCCCAGATACAGGTTGGAGTGCAGTGTGCCGTCGACGGTGCCCGTGAAGTAGCTCATGCGGCAGGCCGATGTGGAGCCAAACAGAGTGCCCACGATGCCGCCGCCGCAATATGTGTCGGCCGGGCCGCCCACATTGATGCGGCCGCTGGCGTGGCAGTTTTCGATGGCGCCATACACCTGGCCGGCGATGCCGCCGCCCATGCCGCCGTTGGCGGTGATGGTGCCGCTATAGGTGCAGTTGCTCACATCCCAGCCAAGGGCCACGATGCCTGCGGCGCAGATGCCCGCGTTGGTGACCGAGCCAGTGGTGTGGCAGTTTTCGATTTTACCAAGCATGAAGCCGCCCACTATGGCGGCGTAGTAGCCCTCGCCGCTCACCTTGGCGTCGGTGATGGTGAGGTTTTTGATCACGGCGGTGGTGTCGCACATGCCGAAGAGGGCTGCGTAGCCACTGGCGCCGGTGTTGACGTCGAGATTCTTAAGCGTGTGGCCTGCGCCGTCGAACGTGCCGGCAAAGCGCTGGTTCCACGAGTTGCCGATGGGGTCGAAGCGGTAGCCGCCCATGTCGATGTCGTTCATCAGCTTAAACACCTTGCCCTGGTAGGTCTTGGTGTGGAACACGTTGGGGCCGCCCCAGTTGCGCTCGGTGTCGTTGTTCACCTTGTTGGCCATGGCCACAAGGTCTTCGATGGTCTTCACCTGATAGGGGTCGGCCTCGGTGCCCGAGCCGCTGAAGTTCTCGGATGGAGCCGAGGGATAGGCAAAGGTGAAGCCGTCGGGGGTGATGACGCCGCTGTTGAGCTTGCCAGTGTAATACTTGTTGGCGCTGAACATCACCCAAGAGCCGAATGACAGCTGCTTGTCGGTGCCCTTGCCGTTGATGAAGCCCGTGGTCTTGCCGCCGTCCTTCCAGCCGTCGGTGATGCCCAGGGTGTAGAAGTCGCCCATGGTGGCGCCGCCGGCATACACAAGCTGGCTGGCGATGCTGATGGTGGAGTCGGACTTAAGCACCACCTCGATGGTCTGGCCGTGGTTGCCGAAGTTTTTAACGGCAACAAGGTTTTTGCCTTTTTGCTCCACAATCACGTTCCAGTCTTCGTCGGGGTCGGCGCCGTTGCCGTCGTTGTAATAGGTGACGTGCATCGAGCCGTTGCTCTTCTCTATCAGAGTCTTGTAGCCGGCCACCAGGAAGTTGTCCTTCTTGTCGCCGCTCACAACCCACGCTGCCCACCAGGTGTCGATGGTGAGGTTGCCCGAGGCGTCGATTTGGCCTTCGAGCTGCACAGTGCGGTCGGGCTTGCCGGCATAGTTGACGCAGGCAAGGTCGATGGGGCCATAGGTGGTGTGCACATACAGCTGCTGATTGGGGATGGTGACCTTGCCAGTGGCGGCATCGACCTTGGCATGCACATTGATGCCCTTGGTCCAGAAGTTCTGGAGCTCGATGCTGTCGGCCGATAATTTTTTGATGGTCACCGATGAGCCTCCGTCGCCCAGTGAGGTCACAAGCGAGCTGTAGGTCATCACGTGTTTGCCCTCAAGCGCATCGAGGCTCACGGCCTTGGCGGCCGGAGCGCGGCGCGCGGCCTGGCGCGCCTGCTGGGCGCCCTTGACCGGCGCAAACTGCGCCTGAGCCACTGCGGCCGCTGGCAGCCTGCCCTCGACGCTTGCCTGGCGCGCCTGCTGCGCGCTCTCGGGGGCTTGCGCCAAGTCGGCCACCTGCTGGGCACTGGCTCCCAGGGCCGACGTTGCGGCCAAGAAGAGCGCCAGTAGTAATGTAGTGACTTTTCTCATATAAAAAATGTTTTTAGCCATGAGGGGAAGTTGGTGTTGTTCTCTATCGCTGGCAGCCTCGCGTTATGGCACACATGGGCGCGTC
Source organism: uncultured Muribaculaceae bacterium (assembly GCA_934661195.1). GTDB lineage: Bacteria > Bacteroidota > Bacteroidia > Bacteroidales > Muribaculaceae > Sodaliphilus. The sequence continues at coordinate 14,571 of CAKUJD010000013.1, read as the reverse complement.
TTCCCCTCGATGTTATGAATTGCGCGCGCCAAAGCAGTCATGCCGCCAGGCCGGGTGCGTCGTGGCACTCCCAAGCCATTTTAGTGCAAAATTAAAACTTTTAACGGGCAAAAACAAATCATTTTAAGCCTAAGCGCTGCATCATTATTAATTTTCTCAACAAAAAAACCACACCGCCGCGCCCCACCCTTTCGGGCGAAGCGCGGCGGCTTAATGTCGTTAACAAGCGGGGGCGGATCAGCCTAAAACCGGCTCGACCCGTCGAAGCAGTGGGTGCACACCTGGCACTTGGGCAGGCCTATGGCCGCTATCAGCTCTTCGATGGTGCTGAACTTGAGCGAGGTGAGGCCAAAGCGCTGGCGTATTATCTCCACCATGCGCTCGTATTGCGGCGAGTGGCTGGTGGCATACTTGTCGAGGTCCTTGTCGGGGTCGCCCTCCAGCTCGCCGATTATGCGGCGCGTGATCAGCTCCATGTCGCTCTTTGAGTTGGTGAAGCCAATGAAGGGGCAGCCGTAGATGAGCGGCGGGCACGAGATGCGCATGTGCACCTCGCGGGCGCCGTAGTCATAGAGCACGCGGGTGTTGTCGCGCAACTGGGTGCCGCGCACTATCGAGTCGTCGCAAAACAGCACCCGCTTGCCTTCGAGCATGGCGCGGTTGGGAATCAGCTTCATCTTGGCCACCAGCGAGCGCATGGCCTGGTTGCTGGGCGTGAAGCTGCGCGGCCACGTGGGGGTGTATTTGCTGATGGCGCGGTGATAGGGCACACCCTTGCCCTCGGCATAGCCAAGGGCCATGCCCGTGCCCGAATCGGGGATGCCGCAGGCGCAGTCCACCTCGGTGTCGTCGGCGCGGCCCATCTGCAGGCCTATGTTGAAGCGCACGTCCTCCACATTGCGGCCCTCGTAGCACGATGTGGGGAATCCGTAGTACACCCACAGGAATGAACACACCTGCATGTCGCAGCCAGGCTTGCGCAGCTGCGTCACACCGCCGTCGGCCGTGAGGCGCACAATCTCGCCCGGCCCCAGGTAGCGGTCCACCTCGTAGTCGAGGTTGGGGAATGCAGTCGACTCGCTGGCGGCGGCCCAGGCCCCGTCGCGCCGTCCTATCACCACGGGAGTGCGGCCCAGGCGGTCGCGCGCCGCAATGATGCCCTGCTCGGTGAGCAGCAGCATCGAGCACGAACCCTTGATAAGTTTCTGGGCGCGCTCGATGCCATCGACCAGAGTGTCGCCCTCGGTGATGAGCAGAGCCACAAGCTCGGTGGGGTTGACCGCACCATTGCTGAGCTCGGCAAAGTGGTGGCCGCGGTCGAGCATGCGCCGCTCAAGCTCGGCAATGTTGGCGATGTGAGCCACAGTGACGATGGCAAACTTGCCCAGGCGGCTGTTGAACACGATGGGCTGCGGATCGGTGTCGCTAATCACGCCGATGCCCGAGCTTCCCTTGAACTTCGGCAGCTCGGCATCGAACTTGTTGCGGAAATAAGCGTTTTCAAGACTGTGGATTGAGCGCACAAATGCGCGTTGGCTCTCATCATAGGTGGCAAGGCCGCCGCGGCGCGTGCCCAGATGCGAGTGATAGTCTGTCCCATAGAACAGGTCGGTGATGCAGGGGCCATTGGCCACCGTGCCGAAAAATCCTCCCATAGCGTAATGTATCTATATTAAATAATGTGATGCGTAAAGTTTAATGCCAGTGGTGCGGGCCAAGCGGGGCCCGCGCATAATTCACCGAGTGAAAGTGCAAAGTTAACCCATTTGCGCCAAGCGTCAAAACCCCGCGCCCCACTTTTTGCCCCGCTTTTTTCCTCACACATTCAGATTCAATCATATCAGCCATACTGAACTAATATTGATGCCAACATAAGCTATACAGCACTCAATATGTTTAAAAACATATTTAACAATTATTAACGGGGGGGGGTAATTTATGCTTTCTTTTTCTGATCTTTGCAGTAAATATTTAACAACTAAGTACCTATATCAAATGCAATTTAACCAATTAGAATTAGCCGCAGTCCTCAAAGTAGGGGAATGCATGGCTGCTACCGATGGAAGGACAGAAGAAAACGAATTAAAAGCCATAGCAATTGGCATAGCAGAATTCGGTATAGATGTGGACCAGTTCAAGAGATAATGTAAAATACGATTTTTCAATTTAATAAAAAGCAAAAAATATGAAGACAAACAAAATTTGGAGCATATTAGTAATGCTCGTAGTTTCTGTAACAGCTATGTTTTTCACGTCATGTAGTAGTGACGATGACAGAGACGGCATCAAAGACATTAATGTTCAGGAAGTGGTCGGAACTTGGACTTGTACTGCAAGCACTGATGTTGTGGATGGCACACCAATAACAGGTTATATGGTTGGCAAGTCCATAACTATCAGCGAGAATGGCAAATTCACTTCTCCGCAAGTTCTATTGGCAATGGCACATGGGTGCTTAACGGAAATAAAATCTCTGTCAAGAACACTTCAGGTGATACATTCAGCGCAACTCTTGTTATTAGTGGCAAGACCATGAAGTGGAGTGGAACTTCAAGTCAAGGCATTAGTTTCAACTATGCTTGGAATAAGAATTAAAGTCCTGCGAATAATTCAACACAAGCCAAAAATGATTGGCAATGGCTTAATGTCACCGTCTCTATTCTTGCGACGGTGACGTTTTGCATTTTTGGCGGGACTGGTAAGAATATATTACCCAGTTCTGGATAAGAATGTTATAAAAAAGCAGGCAAAAAATTGGTTGCCTAACCCCAAAAACGCATCTTTATAAGTAAAAATCAAACAGTTACAAATACACTAATTAAGATTACCTATTACTAAGTGACTGCTTTATTTTGTGTTATTGACGATTTTTGTAAGCATTTTGAGGCTGAAAATGCGGGAAAACCGTTCCCAAAGAAAATCCATATGGCCATTAAACTGTATTAAATAATCATCCAGCAGATTTGGGTATCAAAAATAATACCTATATTTGCACAAAAAAGGAGAGAATGCCGGAGATATTTAGATTTTTTGGATTTTCGTTTTTCTTTTATAGCAGAGAGCACGAACCGCCTCATGTTCATGTAGAAGGAGCATCAGGCATTGCTATATTCGATTGGGATGGAGAATAATTCATCCTTAGGGAAAAGCATAATATTAAAAGTAACGACTTGAAACGAATAGCTGGTGTCATCGGAGAAAATTCGGACATTATTTTAAAAAGATGGCAACTCTATTTTGGGAAGGAGGCATGTGATGAAGATTATCAAGATTTGGTTTAAGGACGATTATTTGTATGGCGAAGACGAGAGCGGCAAAACTTATCGTCAGTCTTTGCTGTGGTATAAAAACTTGAGGAAGGCAACTGACGAGGAGCGCGAAAAATACACCTTTGGTTTCGATGGCATTCATTGGCGGAATCTGGACGAAGACGTAAGCTTTGAAAGTTTTGCCTATGACGACGCCGAGCCCTCAAAACTCCAACGTTTCTTTCTCTCGCATCCCGAAATAAACATTTCCGAATTTGCCAGACTCATAAACATCAACCCTTCGCTTCTACGCAACTACATCAATGGCTTCAAGAAGCCATCGAAGGAACGCGAACAAATGATTATCCAGCAAATCAATAATATAGGGAAAGAGTATATGGCATTGGCATAGGCTCCGCACCTATGCCCACACAAAGCCAGATGAGAGCAACAACGCACAAATGTCACTTTCCATCTGGCTTTTTTCTGGCTTAACCAGAAGGTAATATTTGAATTTTGAAAGTTCGCCAAAAGTTCACCAAAAGTTCATATTACAGCATTTTCAAAGGTGTTGTTATACAATTTGTAACGACTTCTTACCCAGTTTGGGGCTTTATTCTGGGTTTGGCGGCAGGGGGACTTCTGGGATGGTGAGGCTGGACTGGTCGGCAGAGCGGCGGGTGAAAAACATCACGTAGTAGATGGGCAGGTAGGTGATGCCCGCCTCGGTGTGGGTGCGCTGCTCGTTGCTCAGCACCACGGCACGGCTAATATGATATTCGGGCGTGGCAAGGAACTTGGAGAGCGCGCTGTGAACTTTGTAGTCCTTTCCCGACTTCACCTCGATTGGCAGCACGGTGAGGTGGTCGTAGTCGTCGATGAGGTAGCCCACCTCGCCCTTCTGCTTGTTGTCGTAGTAGTGCAGCGCATAGCCATGGGCGTGAAGTTCCTGTGCCACCACCGACTCATACACCGAACCAAGGTTAACGCTGCGCTCATCGCGCAGCACGGCGTTGATGTTGGTGTCGTAGAGTATGCTGGTGAGCAGCCCCACATTGCTTAAATATAGTTTAAGCAAATTTTTGTTCTCCGACTCGATTAGCGGAAAGGCGGGGTTGCTTATGGCCTGCACAGCCAAGGCTATGCCCGAATTGGTGAGGTACTCAAACTCCTCGGCATAGTCGCTGAACTGCCTGTGCGCCTTTGTGTCCTCGATGCGCCGGGCCACAATGCGTTTCTTCTTGTTTTCCATGTTCGACGGAATCATGTCGTAGATTTTGCGTATCAGCAGTTTCCGCTCGGCATCGTACTGCGAGGCATCGATTCTGTACATTGCCATTATGTCGCGCTGAATGGCCCGCACCTGCAATATGTTGCGGTTTTCAATAAACTTGTTGATGGCATCGGGCATTCCGCCAACCAACAGGTAGATTTTGAACTGCCTTAGCATGTAGCTGTGCATGGAGTCGCTGAGCGACTCCCCTGCCATGAACTTCTGCCTTACGGCCGCAATGGCGTCACTGCCGCTCCCCATGGCCCACAGAAACTCCTCGAAGTCGAGCGGATACATTTGCTCAATGGCTATGCTGCCTATCGGCACCGACAGGGTTTGCGACAAGACCACACCAAGTTGCGACCCGCTGGCTACGTAGCGGTATTTGCCGTCTTCGTTCAGAAACTTGAGCATGGTTATAAGGTGTGGGTAGGCCTGAATCTCGTCGAGAAACACAAGCGTGTCGGCGGCCGAGCCAAGGTTATTGCCCGCTATGGCCCCAAGTTGCAGATAGAAGTCCTCTTTGCTCCTCACACTTGCAAAAATGCCATCGCCCTCCTGATCGGCTTTCAGATTTATCTCCACATAGTGCTTGAACAGTTTCTTGCCCACATACCTAATAAGATATGATTTGCCTATCTGCCTTGCGCCATTCACAAGCAGAATCTTTCGCGGTTCGTGCAGCAAAAAGTCCTCTAAGTGCTGAGTAAATTTTCGTTTAAGCATAGCCTTTAAATTATTGTTTACCAAAAAAAACTGTGTTTTAATCGATTGTGCAAGCAATTAGGACTTTTTCCGTAATTTTATAGACTATTCAGGGGACTTTTTCGTGGTTTTATGGGGTTATTTAGGGGACTTTTTCCGTGATTTTAGAGGTGATTTGGGGGACTTTTTCCGTGGGCAGACGGACGGTGGGGCAAAAATCGGGTGAATTTGCGCTTGGTTTGTGCAAATAGCAGTATCTTTGCAAGTTGTAACCAATAGGTGACTATGATGGAAACGAAACTTATCTACCAGCGCGCCGCACGGTATGGCGTGCCCATGGGGCTGTATCTGAGCCTGCTGTCGGTGGCGGTGGTGTTCAGCGACCGCGCGGCGCTGCTGCCGGTGCTGGCACTGGTGCTGATAGTGTGCTGGCCGCTTGCCATCTACCGCATCCAGCGGCGCGAGCATCTGGCCGCCGGCGGAGCCATGCCCTACGCAGGGCTGTGGCTGATGGGAATAATGACTGTGGTGTGCGGCAGCCTGATATGCGCCTTGGTGACGTGCGGGGTGATCACGACCCTTCGCCCCAACTTCATCTACGAGCAGATGCAGGAGGCTTTGGACATCTACCGTCAGGTGCCCGAGATGCGCGGCAGCGAGATGATGGCGGTGATGCAGCAGGCCACCGACAGGGGCATGCTTCCGTCACCCATCGAGTATGTGATGCAGATGTTTTGGCTCACATCGTTTGCCGGCTCGGTGATTAGCGCAGTGCTGGCCTTTGTGGCCATGAAGCTGCCCGCGCGCCGCAGCGGCAAGGTTTGACCCACACACTTTTTTTTGACAGCTAACAGGAATATTACACATAGAATAGATATATACGAATATGGACATTACAGTAGTTGTGCCGCTATACAACGAAGCGGAGTCGCTCCCCGAGCTGGCCTCGTGGATTGAGCGGGTTATGAAAGACAACAACTTCAGCTATGAGGTGCTGATGATTAACGACGGCAGCACCGACAACTCGTGGGAGGTGATTGAGCGCCTGCACCGCGAGAATCCGGCCGTGAAGGGCGTGTGCTTCCGCCGCAACTACGGCAAGTCGCCGGCTCTTAACACTGGTTTTGAGCGCGCACAGGGCGATGTGGTGATAACCATGGACGCCGACCTGCAAGACTCGCCCGATGAGATTCCGGCCCTTTACAAGATGATAACCGCCGACGGCTACGACCTGGTGAGCGGGTGGAAGAAGAAGCGCTACGACCCGCTGTCGAAGACCATTCCCACCAAGCTGTTCAACGCCACGGCGCGCAAGGTGAGCGGCATCCACAACCTGCACGACTTCAATTGCGGCCTCAAGGCCTACCGCCGCGAGGTGGTGAAGCACATCGAGGTGTATGGCGACATGCACCGCTACATCCCCTATCTGGCCAAGAATGCAGGCTTCACAAAAATCGGCGAGAAGGTGGTGCACCACCAGGCGCGCAAATATGGCGTGTCGAAGTTCGGCCTCGACCGCTTTGTGAACGGCTACCTCGACCTGGCCACGCTGTGGTTTCAGTCGCGCTTCGGCATCAAGCCGATGCACTTCTTCGGCCTGCTGGGCAGCCTGATGTTTTTCGTGGGCCTGATTGCCGTGATCACGGTGGGCGCCTGGAAGCTCTACAACCTGCATGTGGGCAACCACTACATTCTGGTCACCGACTCGCCCTACTTCTATCTGGCGCTGACGTGCATGATTCTGGGCTCGCAGTTCTTCCTCACAGGATTCCTTGGCGAGCTGATAACGCGCAACGCTCCGGGCCGCAACCACTACGAGATTTCGGAAGAGCTTAAATAGCGGCGTTTGTTTTAAATTCACAATGCATATGGGATACGATGAATTCATGGCTCTGGCCGCCGAGCGTCACTCGTGCCGCAAATTCGACACGACGCGCAAGGTGGGCCGCGACCTGTTAGAAAAAGTGGCAGAGGCCGCCCGCATAGCGCCCAGCGCGTGCAACCGCCAGCCCTACCGCATGGTGGCGGTCACCGACCCCGCCACGCTGGCTGCAGTGGCGGCAGCCTACGGCCGAGAGTGGATAAAGGCTGCTCCGGCGGTGATTGTGGCCGTGGGGCTGCACAGCCAGGCTTGGCACCGCAGCGGCGACTGCATGGACGCCACCCACATCGATGCGGCCATAGCCGTCGACCACATGACGCTTGCCGCCCAGGCCCTGGGACTTGGCACCTGCTGGGTGTGCGCCTTCAACGCCATGGCGGTGGCGCAGGCTCTGCAGCTGGCGCAGGGCGAAGAGCCGGTGGCGCTGCTGCCCATAGGCTGGCCCGCCGAGCCTGGCGGCCACAGCGAGCGCCACAAAGTGAGAAAAGGCATCAACGAGATAGTGCAATGGCGATGACCCCACTCCACACACTGCTGGCTGCCGCCGCACTGGCTGCGGCCCTGACGGCGTGCAGCAGCGACGGCTGCACCGACAACGGCAGCAGTCTGCCTCTGGCGGCGTTCTACACCAGCGGCAGCACGCAAAGTCTGTCGGTGCCCAACCTCACAGTGCGCGGCATAGGCGCACCCGGCGACTCTGCCCTGCTCAGTGCCGAGACGGTGAGCCAGGTGTATCTGCCGCTGCGCCCCAGCTGCGACTCAACCAGTTATGTGCTGAACTATGGCGGGCAAAGCACGGCCGAGGCCCGCACCACCGACACGCTGACTCTGCGCTACCGCGCCGTGCCGGCATTCGTGTCGCAGGAGTGCGGAGCCATGTATGTGTTTGAGATAGGCTCGTGGCATGCCACGGCCCACGGCATCGACTCGGTGGCCATCAGCGACCCCGTGATAACCAACGCCAACCGCATCGCCATTAAAATATACATGCGTGCCCAATGACTATGATTAAATTTCACACAGCAATGGCGGCACTGCTTGCGGCGACAGCGGCATTCACCGCCGGCGCGCAAGAGCCCGCGGGGCGCCGCATCACCCCCGTGACGCCAAGCACCAACACCGTGAAGGCGCCCCCCAAGGGCATCGACGACAAGGTGGTGGAGCGGTATCTGTCGGGCGACACGCTGTCGGCACTGGCCGAGGCGCGCGCCGACTCGCTGAAGCGCGTGTACCCGCGCTATCCGCTGCTCACCGATGTGACTTTTGGCATCAACTTCCTCGACCCCGTGCTGGCTCTTTTCGGGCAAAAGTACGGCGGCGTGGACCTGAGCGCCACCCTTAACATGTGGAACCGACTGCAGCCCGTGGTGGAGATAGGCGCGGGCATGGCCAAGGACACGCCCGACGACCTGAACTACACCTACCGCGGCAAGCTGTCGCCATACGCGCGGCTGGGCGTGAACTACAACCTGCGCTTCAAGAGCGAGCCGCGCTATATGGTGGTGGCAGGCGCGCGGCTGGGCGCAAGCGCGTTCACCTACGACGTGACGGGCGTGACCGTGAGCGACGGCTACTGGAACGAGAGCGAGAAGTTTGACCTGAAGGGACTCAAGTCGCATGCCCTGTGGGCCGAGGTGCTGCTGGGGCTGCGCGTGCAGCTGTGGCGCAACCTGTCGATGGGCTGGCAGGTGAAGTGGCACAAGATGCTCAGCTACAAGCGCAACGGATATTCCGCGCCATGGTATGTGCCCGGCTACGGCAACCGCGAGCGCAGCCTCACGGCAGGCTTCAGCCTCTACTACACCCTGCCGCTGAGCAAGGGCAAGTGGCCTAAAACCGACAAGCCGGCCCTTGCTCCGGCTGCAGCCCAGCCGCAACAGCAATAACGCTAACAGCATAACACACAGGGAGGGCGCGGAATTGTTTTTCCGCGCCCTCCCTGTGTTTCATTCTATATGAGTGTGGCTGCTAAGCTATGATCAGGTCGATGCCAAGCTCCTCGATTTGCTTCACCACGGCGGGCGACACTCGCGAGTCGGTGATGATGAGATCAATCTCGTCGAGGTTGCCGATTTTGGCAAAGCCGCGGCGGCCAAACTTGGTGCTGTCGGCCAGCACTATGGTCTTTTGCGCGGCGGCCATCATCTCGCGGTTGAGTTCGGCCTCGCGCATGTCGGTGGTCGAGAAGCCAAAGTCGAAGTCAATGCCGTCGACGCCTATGTAGAGCTTTGAAAACGAGCAGTTTTGCAGCAGCATGCGTGAGTAGTGCCCCACCACCGAAAGACTGCTGTGGCGCAGCATGCCACCCAGCTGCAGAATGTCGATGTTCTCGTCCTGCGCCAAGATTTGGGCCACCTCGATCGAGGCGGTGACGGCGGTGAGGCGGTGGTGCGGCCTGATGTTGCGCGCCAGGGCGTGAACGGTGGTGCCAGAGGCAATGATTATGGAGTCGTCGGTGGTGATCAACTTTGCCGCCTCGCGGCCAATGTCGTCCTTCTCCTTCGCCGACAGCTTCTCCTTTTCGTTCACCGAGCGGTTGTTGGTGAAGGGGTTGAGCAGAATAGCCTTGCCGTGGCTGCGATACAGCTTTCCCGCCTTCTCAAGCTCGGTGAGGTCTTTGCGTATGGTTACCGACGACACCGACAGCATTTGAGCCAGGTCGGACACCATTATGGAGCCGCTTTTGAGGAGCTTGTCGAGAATGAATGTGTGACGTTGTTCTTTGGTCATAATTGTTTTGGAGTTGTTAGTTGTATGGATAATAAAAAGGGAAGCTGTGCGCGGCGGTCAGGCGGCGTCTTCGCTTGCCGGCGGGCGGCATGGCAAAATGGCTTTCATTGCAAAAGTAGTGATTTTTTTGCGGAAACAAAACAAATTGCGGCAGTAAAACCGCACACATGCCAAGCCGCGCTTTCGTTTGCAAACCGGCCACGGCACTGGCGCGGAGACCGCAACCGCCACATTGCCACACATTAATATAAAAAAGGGCAGTAAAAATTTTGTTGGTTAGATAATTATAACTACTTTTGTTGTGAAACAAAAGCGGAACGGTGGCGAAAGGCGCAAGCCCTGCGCCCTAATTTGCTTTTCACGAAAGCTGGATAATATAACAACCTTAGAAGCAATAGAATTAGGTGATGAGTAATAATGTAAAAAAGCATTACGATGTAATCGTGATAGGTGGCGGCATCACAGGTGCCGGCACTGCCCGCGACTGCGCCATGCGTGGTCTTAGCGTCCTACTGGTGGAGCGCTACGACTTCACCTACGGCGCCACAGGCCGCAACCACGGCCTGCTGCACAGCGGTGCGCGATATGCCGTGACCGACGGAGAGTCGGCGGCTGAGTGCATCAAGGAGAACATGACGCTGCGCAAAATTGCGCGTCATTGCGTTGACGAGACCGAGGGTCTCTTCATCACGCTGCCCGAGGACGACCTGAATTATCAGGACACCTTCGTGAAGGCGTGCCACAAGGCAGGCATCAACGCCGAGGCCATCGACCCCGCCGAGGCCCGCCGCATGGAGCCGGCCGTCAACCCCACCCTGATAGGCGCGGTGAAAGTGCCCGACGCCTCGGTTGACCCATTCCGCCTGACCACGGCCAACGTGGTGGACGCGCGCCTGCACGGAGCCGACACGCTCACCTACCACGAGGTGGTGGAGCTGCTGGTGGAGCAGAACCGCTGCGTGGGCGTGAAGCTGCGCAACAACCACAACGGCGAGATAAGCGAGGTGCATGCCGACCTCACAATCAACGCAGCCGGCATCTGGGGCCACCTGGTGGCCAAGCAGGCCGGCATCACGGTGAACATGTTCCCGGCCAAGGGCGCCCTGCTCATTTTCGGCCACCGCGTTAACAACATGGTGATTAACCGCTGCCGCAAGCCGGCCAACGCCGACATTCTGGTGCCCGACGACACCGTGTGCGTAATAGGCACCACCAGCGACCGCGTGCCATTTGAGGAGTGCGACCACATGAAGGTGACCCCCGAAGAGGTCGACATACTCATGCGCGAGGGCGAGAAGCTGGCCCCGAGCCTGGCCACCACACGCATTCTGCGCGCCTACGCAGGCGTGCGCCCGCTTGTGGCCAGCGACGACGACCCCAGCGGCCGCAGCATTAGCCGCGGCATCGTGTGCCTCGACCACGAGTCGCGCGACGGCATGGCGGGCTTCATAACCATCACCGGCGGCAAGATGATGACCTACCGCATGATGGCCGAGGAAGCCACCGACCTGGCCTGCAAGAAGCTGGGCATCGACAAGAAGTGCGAGACTGCCACCACACCGCTGCCAGGCTCAGAGCCGCGCAACGACGAGCAGTACAAGACATACAGCTACGCCCAGAAGGCCGCCGAAGGCCGCCACGGCACACTCACAAGCGAAATCAAGAGCGGTGACAACGAAGACGACGCCCTTGTGTGCGAATGCGAGGAGGTGACCGTGGGCGAGGTGAAATATGCCATCAACCAGCTGCACGTGCACAACCTCATAAACCTGCGCCGCCGCACGCGCGTGGGCATGGGCACCTGCCAAGGCGAGCTGTGCGCCTGCCGCGCAGCCTGCGTGCTGGGCAAGGAAAGCGGCGACACCGCCAAGAGCGGCGCCGACCTTGCCAGCTTCATCAACGAGCGCTGGAAGGGCATGCAGCCTGTGGCCTGGGGCGACACGCTCAACGAGGCCCAGCTCACAGCCACTATTTATCAGGGTCTTTGCGGCCTCAATAAGTTTGTTGACAAAAAGGAGGTGGAAAAATGAAGTTCGACTCTATAATAATAGGTGGAGGCCTCAGCGGCCTCACCGCGGGCATCAAGCTGGCCAAGGCCGGCAAAAAGGTGGCCCTTGTGGCTGCCGGCCACAGCACTCTGCACTTTAACTCAGGCTCGTTCGACCTGCTGGGACACGACGAGCAGGGCAACACGGTGGCCAACCCCACCGAGGCAATTGCCAAGCTCGGCGCCGCACACCCCTACAAGAAGGTGGCCGACGTGGCTAAGCTGGCAGGCGAAGCCAAACAGCTGCTGGCCGACGCCGGACTGGCCGTGGAGGGCGATGCAGCCCGCAACCACTATCGTCTGAGCCCCATGGGCGTGGCCATGCCAGCATGGCTCACCATTGGCGGATACCTGACCCTCGACGAGCCCGCGTCGATTAAATACAAGAATGTGGCCATAGTCAACATCAACGGCTACCTCGACTTCCCCGTGGCCTTTGTGGCCGACGCGCTGGAGAAGATGGGCGCCAAAGTGACCATCAAGACCATAAGCACTCCCGCACTTGAGGTGGCACGCCGCAGCCCCAGCGAGATGCGCGCCACCAACATCGCCAAGGTGCTGGAGCGCGGCGGGCAGCTCGAAGAGGCAGCGCAGGCCATCAACGCCGTGCTCAGAGGCGAGGATGCAGTGCTGCTGCCCGCAGTGCTTGGCATTGCCGACGGCAATGGCGTGGCCCTGCTCGGCAACCTGGTGAAGACCACAGTGAAGTTTGTGGCCACACTGCCCCCGTCGGTGCCCGGCGTGCGCACCGAGACGCTGCTGCGCAAGCGCTTTGAGGCACTGGGCGGCACCTACATTGCCGGCGACCGCGTGAAGGGCGGCAAGTTCAAGGGCCAGCACCTGGCCAGCATCGAGACCGAGAACCTCACCGGCGCCGAGCTGGCAGCCGACACATTTGTGCTGGCCACGGGTTCATTCATGAGCCGCGGCCTGAGCGCCAACTACCAGCGCGTGTGGGAGACGGCCTTCAACCTCGACGTTGACGCCGCTGCCAACCGCGTAAGCTGGACCCGCGAAGACGTGTTCGACGCCCAGCCCTACCAGGAGTTCGGCGTGAAGACCGACGACAAGCTACGTGTGAGCCTCGGCGGCAAGACGGTGGACAACTTCTATGCCGCAGGCTCGGTGCTGAGCGGCCACAACTCGCTTAAGCTGGCCGATGGCACCGGAGTGTCGATGCTCACCGCGCTGCAGGTTGCTAACAACATTTTAAATGACTAATTCACTGACATGGCAAACGAAACTCAATTAAGCAGCATAAGCGCAAACAACTTCGAGCAGTGTCTTAAGTGCTCGATTTGCACGGTCTACTGCCCCGTTGCGGCAGTCAACCCGAAATATCCCGGCCCCAAGCAGAGCGGACCCGACGGCGCGCGCTACCGTCTTAAGAACCCTGCCTTCTTCGACGAGGCGCTGAAGATGTGCCTCAACTGCAAGCGTTGCGAGGTGGCCTGCCCCAACGACGTGAAGATTGGCGACATAATTCAAAAGGCGCGCATCGACTACAGCACCCACAAGCCCAGCCTGCGCGACACCATGCTGGCCAACACCGACTTTGTGGGCACCATGGCCAACATTGTGGCTCCGGTCACCAACTTCGCCCTGGGCCTGCCCATCACCAAGAGCGTGCTGCACAGCGTGATGGGCATCGACAAGCACCGCTCGTTCCCCAAATACTCGTCGTTGAAGTTCGAAACGTGGTTCAAGCGCAACGCCCTCAAGAAGCAGGACTCCTACAAGAAGCACGTGAGCTACTTCCACGGCTGCTATGTGAACTACAACTTTCCCAAGTTGGGCCAAGACCTGGTGAAGGTAATGAACGCCGTGGGCTATGGGGTGCACCTGCTCGAAAAGGAGAAGTGCTGCGGAGTGGCCCTGATTTCCAACGGCCTCATTGGCCAGGCCAAGCGCCAGGCGCAGCTCAACACCGACTCAATACGCAAGTCGGTGGCCGACGACAAGCGCCCCGTGCTCACCACCAGCTCGACCTGCACATTCACCATGCGCGACGAGTATCCCCACCTGCTGGGCGTTGACAACGCCGACGTGCGCGACGGCCTCACCCTGGCCACCCGCTTCCTCTTCCGCCTCGTGGACGAGGGCAAGATAAAGCTCGCCTTCCGCCCCGACTACAAACTGCGCGTGGCCTACCACACGGCCTGCCACATGCAGAAGATGGGCTGGGCCATCTACAGCACCGAGCTGCTGAAGATGATTCCGGGCGTGGAGTTCACCATGCTCGAGTCGCAGTGCTGCGGCATCGCCGGCACCTACGGCTTCAAGCGTGAGAACTACGAGACCTCGCAGGCCATCGGCTCGAGCCTGTTCGACAACATCAAGCGCGTCAACCCCGACGTGGTGGCCACCGACTGCGAAACCTGCAAGTGGCAGATTGAGATGTCGACCGGCTACCAGGTGATGAACCCGATTTCGATCATCGCCGACGCGCTCGACGTGGAGAAGACCATCGAGCTCAACAAATAAGGCATCAATCCATATCAAGCGGCCTTCGCCCCGGCGCCTTAACGGCTAGCGGGGCGGAAGCGGCTTTTATTGGTCTGCATATCCCACAAGACAAAAAACAAACTAAAAAAACAACAGAATAAGACATGTCAAACTTTCTAACTCCCCCGGCCTTTAAGCCCGAACAGACGGGCCCCGAGGCCGATGCCAAATACCGCCGGCT
>CAKUJD010000012.1 GCA_934661195.1 uncultured Muribaculaceae bacterium | reverse complement strand
CAAAACAGCGATTAATCACAATGCCTCGCCGGCCACGGGCCGTGCGCAAGCGAGCCGGCCGGCAAGGCAGCCTTTCGATAATTTAATTCACTTATAAATCAATTTAAACTACACTTATGAACAAACAGTTTGTAAAAATTGGCATCTTGGGTCTCGCGGCCGCATTTGCCATGACTTCGTGCTCTGATGAACAGCAGTTCACAGACTACAACAAACAAGCAAAGGACATTGACGTGCAGGTTCTGAATCCCGAGCTTGCCAAGGTGCGCGACTACGTGCCCCTGTATGCAGTAATCGCCCACCGCGGCAGCACCTACTGGACTCCCGAGGAGACCGAGGCTTCGTGGCGCTGGGCCCGTGAAATGGGCGCCGACTATCTGGAGTCGGACCTCCAGGCCACCAAGGACGGCGTGGTGCTCTCGCTCCACGACGACAACCTGAAGCGCACCACCAACATCCAAAGCACTTTCAGCGACCAGGTGCCCAACATCCGCAAGGCATTCTACCGCTCGCTCACCTACGAAGACGGCACTCCCTGCAACTTCTCGGAGGAAGACATCGAAACCCAGTATAACAACGACCTGGGCAACTACTACAGCTACTATCCCCGCAACTACTACTACGCCGAGCTGCTGATGCTCGACGCCGGCAGCTGGTTTAACGAAGACACCCCCGAGCTGGCACGCGCCAACTTCGCATCGACCAACGACCCCCTGAAGGAGACTCAGGACGCATGGCGCACCAACCCCCATGCACAGGTGAGCTACAGCAACGGCCTCTACATCAGCGCACTTGCCGACCAAATCGCATATGCCGAGGGCAAGAAACTGAACCGCGACGCTAAGGGCCGCCGCATTCTGCCCTACCACGTGAAGAACTCACTCAAGGGCAAGAGCCTGCTCGAAATTTGCGGCACCGCTCCTTCGACCACCGTTGAGGGCAAGACCTACACCGCACAGAGCCGCTACATGGACTTCCTCGTTTACGACTTCTCTAACGCATACGTCAACGACCCCAGCGACACAGGCAACCGTCCCGGCATCTACATCGAGTTCAAGGAGAGCTGGGCACAGCCCAAGGACATGGAGGCTCGCGTGTACCAAGAGCTCGACAAGTGGGGCTGGAACATCATCACCAAGCCCGCAACCGACACCGAGTTCTACCGCAACGGCAAGGTGAACGTGGGCAACACCAACGGCAAGGTGATTCTGCAAACGTTCTCGTTCGACGCTGTTGACCGCGCATATCAGGTGTACAAGGGCCGCATCCCCATGTGCTACCTGCTGTGGACCAGCTCGCCCGCCTATGCCACCGACATCGCCTACGACACCCCCACCGGCGTGGCCGACTTCATCAAGTATATGCAGGACCGCGGCTGCCACATCATAGGCCCGGCCATCTCTGGCGCGCCCAACAACTATCCTGAAATGAACTGCCCGTGGCAGGCCTACATGGTGCGCCGTGCAGGCATGATCAACCACCCCTACTCGTTCGACTCTCAGGCTCAGATCACCAAATACATGGGCTACTGGAACTACGGCTTCACCACCGAGTTCGACGACCTGATGAAGCTCACCATCCCCAAGACCAGCGTGAGCACATTCCCCGGCGAGAGCGCCACATGGCCCATCTACATGGACGGCTGCTTCACCAACCACAGCGAGATGAACCTGCAGTATATGCTCGACAACGGCATGCGCTGCAACGCCAAGCTGCCCAACCCGTTCCACCCCGGCACCTACTACGACAACAGCCAGGCTCCCTCTACTGTGCCCGACGCTCAGGAGACTCTCAAGCACATTGGCTACTAATAACATAAACGTCGAAGGAAAGAGAGAGAGAACAACTTTCAATCACAATATTTAATCAGATTTCAAACAAAATGAAAAATAGCAAATATATTCTGATGTCGGCACTGGCAGCCATGGCCCTCTCGGCCACTGCACAGGATTTCGACAACGACCCCACCTTGAACATCGAGAACAAGGAGAATAAGGTTAAGTTCACAGTGGGCGCGCGCTTCATGGCCGACGCCGCACTCTACAACACCGAGTTCACTCCGCTGCACAGCGGCGCCACCATCAGCGACGCCCGCATCCGCACCAGCATGGCCTACGGCCAAAACTGGTACTTCTATGCCGACTTCGGCTTCGGCGGCGGCAAATTCTCGCAGAAGAACATCTTCCTGCAGTATTCTGCCAAGGACGGCAACGACGCCACTCACGCAGTGAAGGTGGGCTACTACAACGACCCCGCCGGCACAATGGCCGCTCAGACGTCGCTCGGTGCCTACCACTTCATCTCGCGTCCGGGCATGGCCACCTCGCTGGGCGAGGGCCGCGAGCTGGGCGCCACCTACAAGTATTCGTCTAACAACGTGTTCCTGTATCAGGGTGTGTTCACCGAAAGCGCATACAACCGCATCGATGCCGGCTACAACGGCCTCACACTCAGCGGCCGCTGGCTCTATCGCCAGGCCAGCGAGGCCAACAACGCCTTCCACGTGGGTGTGAGCGCACGCTACAGCAAGCTGGGCGGCGGTGAGGAATACACCACTAAGGGCGCCACAGTGCTCAAGAAGACCCTGTCGCTCGGCCAGCCTCTGGAGACCTATGTTGACCAGAACAACAGATTCTCGAGCTGCACTCTGCCGTGGGCCAATGAGGTGATCGACCTCGGCGCCGAGGCTCTCTTCGTGAACCCCGACTTCTTCATCCGCGCTGAATACAAGCACAAAATTGTGACCAAGCACCGCGACTCTTACCGCATCTTCATCGCTCAGCAGGACAACATCGACGGCTGGGGCGATCCCGACGTGTGGGAGAACGCCAACAAGATCCGCACCAACCACTTCAACGGCGCATACGTTGAGGCTGGCTACAAGATCTTCGGCAAAGACTACACCTACAACAAGCACGACGCTGTGCTCAACGGCCTCAATGGCAAGTCGCTCGAAATCGTGGGCCGCTTCAACTTCACCGGCCTCAACGACCTCACCAAGGGCGAGTACTACTCGGCCGGCCGCGACCAGTACTATGCCGAGGGCTACATGGTCGACTGGCCTGCAACCGGTGCAACCAGCGTGGGCGGTGGCGACATCTACTCGACCACTGTGGGCCTCAACTACGCATTCAACAAGTATGCGCAGGTGATGCTCAACTACACTTGGCACCACATCAACATCGACCGTCTGCCCCACGACAAGAACGTTCACTCAGTTCAAGCCCGTGTGCAGTTCACATTCTAAGATCGATACACAAGCAGTAGTTTCATAATAAATGCAGCAAATTCCTTAACGACAAGGAATCCAGTAATTTTTATTAGTTAATGGTTGGCAGGGCCCCGCAGCGATTTGCAGGGCCCTGTTTTTTTGCGCTTTTCAGCCGCGGGCCAGCGGCGCGTGGTTGAAAAATTGCGTGTCGTTTGTAAAAAAATGAGTGGATTGCTAAGGCTGTAAAAGGTCGCTTAGCTTTAGCTTCGCGACAATAGCCCTGTGATCCGACAACTGGTCGGGCAGGGTGGTTGTGCTGAAATGGGGCTTAAATGACGGCGAAGGAGCGTAGACAAACAGGTAGTCAATCTTTCTGTCCGGACTCCAGGCAGGAAATGTAGGCTCGCATCCTGAAATGTCGGTCATTGCAGCATGGAATTTCAGAGAGCACAATTCCTCTGGATAGGCGTTGAAATCGCCTCCGATTATAGTGGGTAGGGACACGCCTTTGATTTTGTTGATGATGAAATCGGCCTGCAAGCCTCTTGTCTCGGCGCTTTTTACGTCAAGATGCGTGCAGGCAAAAGCCATTTCCCGTTTCCCGTCGATTTCAAATTTTCCTAATAAAAGCACCCGTTGCTCCGTTTGCTTGGGATTTGGAAGCTGGAAGCATTCCATCTTTTTGCACGGGTGTCGCGACAGAATCGCAATGCCGTAATAGCCGCCGGCAAAATTGAGCGCCTTGCCAAAATAGCCGAACATGTTGGTCCTTGCAGCCAGTGCCGACACGATGTTGATTCCATTCATTTTTTTTGCATTGGCGCGTTTGGTCATGACGTCCACCTCCTGCAGCGCCACAAAGTCGGGGTGGTGGCTGTTGATGAAATCCGCAAGAGAGTCGATCGACGTCAGGCTGCCAGCGCGGATGTTGTAGGTCATCACCACCAACTCCTTATCGGCGGCGTTGGCTTTAAAGCTGGCTGCCGACAGAAGCAAAAGGCTTAATAGCAATAAATTCTTAATAGTTTTCATTCTAATGGAGTGATAAGATCGTTCAATTTGTTGTGGAAGAAAATGGCCTGCTTGCCATTGAAGTGGCCAATATACGAAAAATAATCCGGATCGGAGATGAGCGGGTTTAGGAACCAAGTGTATATTCCTTCCCAATGTGTGGTCTCTCCGCCTTTGACAATGGAATTGCCGATGAGCTTGTGGTACGACTTGCTCCATGAGTTGCCGATAAATACCACATCATCGTCGCCTATGAGGTGATGGTCGCCCAGTCCGGCGTCGGTCAAAAACGCTGCGGCATAGCAAACATTCGATTTCTCGATGAATTGATGAAAGTGTGGAGCCGATTTACGGGTGAACCTGTCGACACTGTCCACTGGAGTCCATTTGGAGTATTCACCTCCCGGGGTCAGAATTTCTGTCTCTCCAATCATCATCGACTGCATCCCATAATAGCGGGCAACCGTCAGAGGCTGGCGGTTGAGGTAGTGGTGGGTGGCCGACACTTGGATGCTGTTGCCGCAAATTGAGTAGGTGACGGATTCCGTACAGAATTTTTGGCTTGAATCAGACGGATTCAGCAGTGTGTTGCACACGCACACCGTCACGCATTGCGCTTCACCCGAGAAGTCGTTCACTATTCGGCGGCCGTCAACATATATGAAAACGCTGTCGGTATAAGCCGATGGCAATCCGTTGGCAAGCAGGTGATTGCCTCCGGTCCATCCAGCTCCGTCGATTAAAAACGGCCCTATATTGTCGCTCGTTGCCTCATTGACTATGGTGGTGTCGACAAGCACACGGCTGAATGTGTACAGATGGTTGGCCATGCATCGGCTGAACTCATAACTGATAGTGTGCGGCCCCTCCAACTGCGACTTGATATGAAGCAGTTCCCCGCTCAAAGCCACGTGCATTGTGGCTTTGGCGGGGAAAATAAATACCGACGACAAAACTAAAATATGGAGCGCCGATTTCAATGCTTTAAACATAATATTCGTGACTTGCATCATTTAATTGTCAACTTGCTGTTGTGCCGCCTGTCGACGATTATTTTAGCCAATTCGTCCATTATTGTCTGGTTCTTGGCGTTGGGGTTGGCTGCCATGTCTATCAGCCCACGGCTGCCGGTGTAGTAGGCAATGGCCGATGTGGCAAAGACGTGGTGACGGCGGAATGCGCTGATGTAGGCCTGCATGCGGCCATACGATGAATCCTTTGAGCCGTAAAGGGCTTTCGAATCGCACTCAAATTCCATAGCCATTCCAAGGCTAAGAGCCTCATTGCAGGCGTCGTCGAGGCGGGAGTCGGGAATTTTCTTGTCGAAGAAATGGTTGGGCTGGTAGTATGCAATGTCAAATCCCAGCTCTTTCCAGCGGTCGTAGCCTCTTGCCCTGTAATATGGAATCCAGATGAATTCAAGTCCCTTGGCGTGCACGGCAGGCGCAATGTGCTTCACCAGGTCTTTTGTGTGGCAGATGTCTTCGTCCACCCAATAGAGGCCCGACAATTCCAGATGTTTGTATCCGGCTTTGGCGAAACGCTCCACCAATTCGTCGATAAACCATATGGCGGCAGCTGAACGGTCTCCGTAGTTGTCGAAAATCAGCGTGCGGTTGCCGAGTTTGCCCCAATCAGTCTGTCCGGCGATAGGGGTCGGAATGGTCAGCACCACTTTATGCTTGAATCCGGGGGCGCCGATTGAGTCGATCTGCTGACCGATGCATTTGTCAAGGGCGTCGAGCGACTTGCCTTTTTCAAACAGGCGGTCGAGATACCATTCCCATTCCTGCTTGCGGGCGTTTTTCGCGCCATATTGAGGAATGAAGGTGTGTCCCATGCCATCGTTGAAGTCAAGAAACAGAAACCCGTCGAATAGCCAGTCTCTGTGCCCGTCGGAGAATTTGTGGGTCACGTAGGGCAGAAACTGATTGGCGGTCCAGTCGATTCGCTTTGCTCCGCCTTGATAGATCAAAGCCAAGTCGCGGATACCGTTTTTGGGGTATTCCTGAATGGTGTCGCATTTCATTACTTTTACAGGCTTTATCGGAGCAAGAATGTTTTCAACTTTCCATTCGAGGGTCTTGCCTACTTTGAACTGCGAAGAGCTTAGCTTCGAGGCAGGATCGGCTGAATTACGCAATTGCACTGTGTATGTTCCCTTGTCTGTCAGCCAGGCGGATGACTGCTCGTCAAACGTGGCGATGTCTCTTGCGCTGAACCACAGCTTCACGGTTTCGCTTTCTCCTGGCGCAAGCAGCCTTGTCTTTGCAAATGCTTTGAGTTCAGCTTCCGGCCTGGTGATGGAGTCGGTTGCTTGGTTCGACTTTACGTAGAGCTGAACTACTTCGCGGCCGGCAACGCTTCCTGTGTTTTTCACATTCACGCTCACCGTCCATTTGTCACCGGCCTTTTTTACCGCGGGCTTGGAGTAGGCGAAATTCGTGTAGCTCAGGCCATAGCCGAAAGGAAACGACACACGGCGGTGCGATGTGGAGAAGTAGCGGTAGCCCACCCAGATGTCTTCCTCGTAGTCAGTGTAGTCAAAGTTGCGTCCCGCGGTCTGGCCAACGTATGGATAGTTGTTTGCCGAAGGAATGTCGGCATACTTCAGCGGGAACGTCATTGGCAGTCTTCCGGAGGGATTCACTTTGCCTGAAATCACATCGGCAACGGCGTTGCCGCATTCCTGACCTGGGAACCAAGCCATGAGTATGCCATCGGCATTCCATTTCCAGGATTCGGTCTCGACCACTCCGCACACGTTGAGGACGACAACCATTTTTTTGCCCTGTTTGCGGCATTCGGCACCCACTTTGCTAATCAGAGCCGTTTCTTCGGCAGTGAGGTTGAAGTCGTTTTCAACAGTTCTGTCGGAAGTCTCGCCTGAGCCGCGCCCGATGACAACGACAGCAATGTCGCTGTTGCCGATTTCTTCAGCCACGAGGGCCTCGTGACCTGTGATGTCCATTTCCGGAGACACAGTGCGGTGGTATGAAATCTTCTGCCAATCCGGGCAGTCGGGAAATTTGTCATCGAGGACGGTACGGAAATCATTGTATTTGCGGTAGATTTCAGCCACTCTGCTGCCTATGGTGAAGCCGGCGTTCTCAAGACCGGTGGAAATGTCGATGACGTATGGCTTGTTGACGTTCGACGAGCCTGTGCCGCCAGCTATCGACTTATATGCGGTGGCTCCGAACAGCGCGATTTTTGAACCGGCTTTCAAGGGCAGCGTATTGTTGTCGTTCTTCAGAAGCACCATCGATTCTGATGCGATCTTTCTTGATGCCGCCGCATTGTCGGCAAGCGCAGGAGTGGTGAAGTGCCACCCCTTGGCTGTTATGGATTTCGCCACAACGCGGAGCACGTCTTTCACGCAGGCGTCGATGGCCTCGGCCGAAACTTTCCCAGTGTTGGCAGCATCGATGATTTCCTGCACGATTTCCTCATCGCCGGGCATTATCAGGCCGCAGCGGGCATTTAGCAGGTCGGCCGTGGGTCGGCGCACGGTCCAGTCGGTAAGCACCAGCCCGTTGTATCCCCACTCGTTGCGGAGCAGCCTCACCATTAAGTCTTTGTTCGTTTGGGTGAATTGGCCGGCTATTTTGTTGTATGATCCCATCACGGTCCATGGGTTGGCTTCCTTTACGCATATCTCGAATGCCCTGAGATAGATTTCGCGTAGGGCACGCTGAGAAATTCTTGCATCATTGAATTTTTTGCCGGTCTGCTGGTTGTTGGCCACGAAATGCTTGAGGCTTGTGCCTATGCCGCATCCTTGAATGGCTCGGATGATGGCGGCGGCCATTTTGCCTGTGAGCAGAGGGTCTTCTGAGAAGTATTCAAAGTTGCGCCCGCAAAGTGGGTTACGCATAATGTTGATGCCGGGGGTCAAGACGATGTCGACGCCATATGCCTTGGCTTCATTGGCCATGCACCGGCCTTGCCAGTCGGCGGCATTTGTGTCCCACGTGGCGGCAAGAGCCGTTGTCGAGGGGAAGCATGTGCAGAATGTGCGCAGCCCGCCAGAAGGACTTGAAGTTGCTGATGTGACAACGGGAATGCCCTGACTGTCATATTTAATCGAGACTTTTTCCGACGGCACAGGATTTATTCTGACACCCACTGGACCGTCAGCCAGATTTATGGAAGGAATGCCCAATGACGGAATCTCATAGGTCCATCCGGCGGCGCCTGCTACAAGATGGCTTATGTTGTCGTTTTTGCCATCAGCTCCTACAAGAATTCTTGCCTTCTGCTCCAAGGTCATTTGGGCGACAATCGCATCGATGTCGTTCTCTGTGATGAGCTCTGCGGCATTCAGTGTGGCGCACAATGCGGCAATTGTCAATAAAGCCACTGAAAGGAAGCGTTTTGTCATATCAATGGGGGAAAATAGGGTTGTAACTTAAAAAGAAATGGGGCAGGCGCTACCAAAAACAGCTTCGCTGATGCGCCTGTCCCATTTTATCGGTTATAGAATATTCGTGCTATTTAACGATAACCTTAGTCGTCTTGCCATTTACATTGACAATATAGAGGCCTGCATCGCAGTTGATTGTGCCGCTGCCAGTTGCAATAAGGGCGCCAGAGGCTGTATATACATTGGCAACGCCTTCGCCTTTCACAACGATTTTGCCGTTGGCACCGTAAACGACTGCGTCGTCTTCTGCCTCAACGCCTTCTACTGCCGAGTTGTCGATAGTGAGCTCATATTTTGCAATGTATGCGTTAGGAACGTACTCGTAGATATAAACGGAATTTTCTGTAGCCGGCTCCACTGTGAAGTGGCATCCATAGAAAGCGTTGTTTTTGAACAAAACGTCGGAACCGTCTTCTTTGGCTTCCGCATATTTTGTTGCAATGCGCACATCTTTGTCAGTCTCTTCGTTGGCAGGCGTGTCCTTCACTTTCAACGACGCTACGGTAAAGCCGTCGGCATTGTTCGAGCCAGAAGGATAGACGATGTATTTCTTGTCGTTGAGCTTGAAGATTTCAAATCCTGAGCAGCCGTTGTGGTTAGGTGTCACATAGAATCCGGTTGGAACCCAGTTGCCGTCTTCATCAAGTGTAAGGCGGTAGATTGAGTTTCCATTTCCTGAGGTGGTGTTTGTCGTTTTTACGTTGGGCGACAGCAGTGCTATCGACTCTGGTTCGAACATGTAGGCGCAAATGGTGTGGGTGGTGGTGAATGTGCCGCTTACTTTGATAGCCTCATTCTGCACGAAGTTGTAGGCATAGGTGTCATTAACCACTTGAGCTCCTTTCTTAATAGGCACTTCAATCAAGTTGGGCTGCCACATTGTGCCCATAAACAGAGTGCCGCCATTGTCCGACATTACATCGCCGGCAACGTGTCCCCAAAAGTCAGCACGTCCGCCGGGAATGCCGGCGATTTCAAAATCTTTGACTTCGCCTGTCGTGGAGATGATTCTCACGCCCTTGTTCACATTGTAATTGGTGTTGAACTCGCCAGTGCGGACAATGATGTTGCCGGCGTCGTCGCGTGTGATGTTGGTGCCTTTGCCGGAATCCAGCTCACCGATTTTGCCTGTCTCGTTCCAGATTTCGATTTTCTGGGTGTCCTTGTTCTGAAGGTAGAATTTGCCGTTGACGGCAACACCCTGACGTGCCGAAGTGTGCAGTGGAGCAACATCGGTGTTCATCCACAAGCATTTAAGATTGTGATCCATCGAGGATTTCGCAGTCGCTGTCGGAGCGGTAACTGCCATGCTGGCAATCAAAGCTGCGCCAAAAAGTAAATTTCTTTTCATTGTTGTTTGTTTTTTTAATAGTTATAAAATAGTTACTTGATAGGTAATTTACGAATTTCTTTATCAGTCGCTATGAAATATAGTCCGGACGACAAGCCTGATGTGGGCATGAATATTGTTCCAGCCTTGCATTTCACAGTGTTCAGGCAAACGCCCTGGCAATTGAACAGCCGTATGCTTGAATCGTAGGGAATGGTTATTTTCACACCTGCCCCTGGCTCTGCCGTCACTCTCATCCTGTTGTTGCCGGCCGATGTGAGTCTGACGCCGGAGTTGCCGGTGACTGTAATGCGGATTTTGGCGGTAGTGCTGTTGTGGCTTGCCTCAATCTGGTAGGTGCCTGCCTGGCTGAAGGTGAATGTGCCGTTCTCAATGCTGACATTGCTGTCGGGCGAGCATGAGAAGGTGCAACCCGCCAGGTCGGCATCGATGAGGTATCCGTCCTTGTTGTATCCGTACACTGTTGGCCTATAGGCAGAGCCTGCGGCAATAGTCTTTGCATAGTCGGCAAATGCGATCGACTCCACATCTGTGTCAGCGGTTTTCGGCGCAGCCAAAAACCATCCGTTCCTTACTTTTCGGAGTTGCCCGTCGCTTGGACGGTTGAGCACTCCAAGCGTTTCGGAATAAATGGTCGACGAGCCGCCTCCATCGAAGTTGATGGCCGTCTGGCAACCGGCATTCTGCATCATGCAGGCAAGCTCCTTCGATGTGATGCCGTCGGATATCCCGGCGTTGAACTTGTCGCCGTCCACCACCATCATAACCATTTTGGTTCCCGCCTTGTCAATCCCTAAGGCGGTGCGGGGGCGCCGTGAAGACAGATGGTCGAGCACTTTGTCGGTGTTGAGGATGCTGCCGTCTTGCAGAATCATCGGGCATCCGCCGCTCATTTCCTGAAGTTGGTCAATGGCCTTGCCATTGAGGGTGAATGTGGGGGTAATATTGATGGTGTCGCCTACCTTCAGCTTTTTCAATGGGTCCATATACCATGACGCGTTAGCCGACAGCACGATTCCTCCTGCTGGAATCGGCATGTTGCCGACACCTGATTGAGGCGCCGCCGTGACTTGGTAATGCGAGGTCCCGTAGGCCGACAGCCCGCTGTCGAGGCAAACGGCCGCCACTTCTACGCCATTGGCCGGGGTGCCCGTCGCTGCTCCATATTTGTCGGTGAAAATGACAAAATCGTTTGACTCTCGCGGAGTGTTGACGCTCTTTGCCGACATTTGTCCTGTGGCGGTCGACACCAGCTTGAATGTGGGGTAGAACTGCCCGAAGCTAAGGCGCTTTTCACTGTCGCACCCAACGGAGTACCATCCAGTTGCAGTCCTGGCTGTCTTGTAGATTTCAGAATCTACAATCGTTGTGCCGATAGGGCCGTTGCCCGAAAACAAGTCGGAATTGACGCCGGCAAAGTATTCACAATTTTTGTCTCCATTGTTGCCTGCCATCTGAGGAACAGTCTGGTTCGTTTTTAAATCATTGTTTCCGCAGATTGTCTTTATCTGCACAAGCGGGTTGCCGAGGTCGGTGGTTGTGAAAAACACCCGTTGCCGATGGTCGCCAGTCAGGTCAAGTATCGTTACGTAAGTGCCCGGCCCGAGTTGGCAATGCTTCACGGTGTCAACGGCCAGCTCTTTGCCCATCACAGTCCATGTGGTAGCTGGACGGGCAAAGGCTGCTTGGATTGCAGACAGTAATATTACAAATGCGATCGATTTCATGCTTTTACAGGTTTATTCTTTTGCCTGATATTGGGTCGAGTGTAAGCTCTTGTCCGTTTGGCAGCGCCACGCGGTGTGGCTTGCTGTCGCTGTTGACCACATACATCACGCGCTTCCCTTTGGGACTTTCCCACAATGCGCCTTTCACAACATTGTCTTTGCCGAAAGTGGGCACGTCGACAACAGGATTGTCACCAGTAGGGATGATTTCCCCGAGGTAGCGGCCTCCGATAAACACGTCGTGCTGTTTTTTGCGCAATTCCGCCAGATTGCGGAGGAATTCAGCCTCATATTCTGCTTGGCCGTTTACCCACAGCAACCGGGGGTCAACCCATCCGAGCTGGGAGCCGTAGAGGAAGCATTGCATGTTCTGGTAGCGGAATTCTCCTTTCGTCACGTCGGTGTAGGGTGAATACGTATAGGCGCAAGTCAGCACGCGGTCGGAGTATATCAGAGGATATAGCGGCACAATCTTGCATTTGGGGTTGTGCGGAGTGTTGACCGTCAGCAATATGTCGAAGCATGGAATGTAGCATTCGGCATTTTCTTCGGAAAACACTATGTTTCCTTTTTTCAGATGGTTGGCACGCAACTCATCCATAATGTCTTTGTATGACTTATACCAGAACTCTCC
Source organism: uncultured Muribaculaceae bacterium (assembly GCA_934661195.1). GTDB lineage: Bacteria > Bacteroidota > Bacteroidia > Bacteroidales > Muribaculaceae > Sodaliphilus. The sequence goes on along the minus strand of CAKUJD010000012.1, from coordinate 32,961 downwards.
GCCGCCTTTTGGATGGTTGTGGTTGCTGGCATAGCATGGATAGGGGGCTGCCGCTGCCACTTGGTCAATGTAGAGTCCGTTGGTCTGCAGTTCATTCTGGATGCGGTCGGCAAGCTCGAGAATTATGCTCTTCCATATTGGCGACGACGGGCAGGTGACTGAGTTCGGCACAATGGAAGTGGGGTAGACCTCCGTGTACAAGGCCCCGTCGGCGCGCCGGCATGAGGCGTCTTTCCCATTGCGCAGCGCATAGCTCTCTGTGCCTGGGTCCCAAAGCCTGCCGTTGATGTAGGGCATCACTTGGCAGCCTTTGTCTCTCACCATGCGCACTATGGGCTTGAACTCGGGTTTTGCCGGGAAATAGTCGGGATAGTGCGAGTCATAGCTGTGGTTGTGCCAGAAATACCAATGGAAACTGATGTCGTTGCCAAAGTAGTCAATGGCTTTGTTGACAGCTGCAACAGTGGTGTCGCCAAGATATTTGGCACGCATCCACAGGTCTTTTTCCACAAGCCATTCAGGAATGTTGCGCTCTTTCAGCGTCTTGCTTCCCCATGGGGTTGACAATGCGAATGGTCGGTACCACTTCACGGCGGCGTCGCTCCAGTTGCCCGGCATGGCTCCCGTGACCGTAGGCCATGGGATGCAGAACCGGTGTGATGCCGTGTCGGTCCATCCGTGTGACGCTACCACCTCGGTGCGGAAGCTCACGGCCCCATCCTTCTCCTTTATGCGCATCATCTTGCCGCAGGCGTTGCGGTCTTCGGGCGAATAATAGAATGTGCCGTTTTTGGCGGTGAGCATAACCAACTGCATCGAGGCGTTCCACGACGGGTAGTTGGCCTCGTAGTCGCCGTTCTCCTCCAGCGCATACTCATTTCCCCATCCGCCAGGAGTGATGACCGAGCCTTCTCCGGGCGACTTGATGGCAATGTCGGGAAACACGAAATCGGTCACAACCCAGTTGCCTGGCACTTTGGCCGACAGATTCCATTGCACAAGGTCGGAATTGTCGCCAAGCGTGACCCTCATTTCCACAGGGTAGTTCCCGCCGTCGTATTTAAGGCGGGTGTGCCACGTGAAGACAATTGTCTTAGCCGTGTCGCTGTCTTCCACCCGCCAGCCGCGGTAAATGGCATAGCGGGGGTCGATAGCGGGAGTCTCGCCCTGCTCACCCAGATATGTCAGGCACCATGGCTGCTTGTTGTCGCCGGCTTTCACCAGTTCCACGCCTTGATGCTTCATCGACACGATGTCGAAAGTGCCGCTGCCGGTGAATGCCATCGCCACATTGTCGTTGGCGATGGTCACCGTAGCTGCATTCTGCCTCACCGTTGTCCTGGCAAAGGCAGGCAGGACTGGGAGAACCGTAGCGATTATTGCTGTTATGACTTTGTGTGTCATAGTCCTTCTGTTCTTGATTAATAATCGGGGTTTGTCAAGTTCGGGTCGCGATCGGTCTCCACACGCGGTATGGGCCACCACATGAATTTAGGATCCCAGAATCTGTTTTTGTCGCGTACGCGGAGTTTCTCTTTGTATGCCTCATACGACGGGATGTCGTTGAGGTCGGCGCGGCTGGATGTCTTGAAGTTGGGAATGTCCGTGTCAGCGAGTCCTTCGTATTTGATTGACGGCAACGGCTGCCCGTATGACGGCTGGCTGTTCAGTAGGTCGCCGATGCCCCATCTGCGCACATCCACAAACAGCAGGCCTTCCAGTGCAAACTCAACCTTGCGCTCGCGCCGCACCAACTGGCGCATCTTGTCTTGGTTGCCCTTTCTGTCGGCTGCGACGTCGGGCATTCCTGCTCTGTTGCGCACTGCGTTGATTGCAGAGTAGACCGATTCGTCAAGCTCGCCTAGCTCGATTTTGGCCTCGGCATAGTTCAGAAGAATCTCGGCATAGCGCATGAGGATGAGGTTGGAAGATGAGCTCATCAGCTGCTCGGTAGTCTCGTTGGCATACTTGCGCCACACGTAGCCCACGCCGCAGTTCACGAGCGAGGGGCTTGTGCCTGTCACGTCGACGTTGTTGGAAGAATACCACTTGTTGCGGCGAGGGTAGAAGCTCGTCTTCGCGTCGTAGATGTTGATGACGCACTTCAGCGGGTTGCTGCCGTCGGTGTTTGTGTAGTAGACGGTGTCCATATGTCCGGCAAGAGTGGCCTCAAAGCGGGGGTCGCGGTTCTTTGTCGGGTGCTTGGGGTCGTAGAGCGGCGACTCATCGATGCGTTTGCCGTCGATGCATTCGTAGGTGTCAACGATAAGGCTGCTCGGGAAGCGCACTGACGAGCCGTAGTTGCGTGAAGAGTGCCCGTAGCCCACGGTGTGGAGCTTTTTGGTGCCCGAAGTGGAATACATCAGCTCCCAAAGGCACTCGTCGCGCACGTCGCTTTTTGCCTGGCCAGTCAGATTGAACAGGTCGTCGAACTTATTTGCCAGGTGGCGTTTGCCAATCACTTTCGATGCTGCCTCTGCGGCTTGGCGGAAGTAGTCCTGGCCCTTGTTGTCTACATTGAAGCTGCCGGCAAAAAGGCAGATTCTCGAAATCAAGCCATAGGCAACGGCTTTGTCCACACGGCCGCGTTCAGAGGCTGTCCATGGCAAAGCCTCGGCAGCGTCGTTGAGGTCTTTTGTCAGGAATTCGATTATTTCACCTTTAGGTGTCCGTCCGGCCTTGTACTGCTCGATGGTCACAGGGTCGGTGAAGAACGGGACATCGCCGTATGCGGAAATCAGGTTGTAGTAGGCATACGCCCTCAGCACGCGGGCTTCGGCGAAGTATTGCTTGGATTTTTCCGACATCTGGTCGATTGCATCCTCAGCGCCTGCGATTACGGAGTTGGCACGGGCGATTATGCCGTATTCTCCCGACCAGAACGCTTGGATTTTGCCGTTGTCGGGGTTGAGCGACCCTCCGGCGCCGATCGATCTGTTCTCATCCTGCTCCAGGCCATAGGCCGTGTAGTGGTCGAGGACGATGCATGCCGGCACCGACCAGTTCATGTCGAAATACAATTTTTGATAAACGCCGGTCACGCCTTCTTTCAATCCCTGCTCTGATTTATAGAATCCGCGGTTGTCGTAGGCGGGGTTCTCCCTGTCGAGAAAGTCAGAACATCCGGCAAGCGCTATTGTTGCAGCGACGAGAATATATTTTGATATTGTCTTTATCATTGCTTTTGATGTTTTTTAGAATTCAACGTTTAGTCCGAAAGCGAATGTCTTGTTAAGCGGGTAGAGGCTTGCGCCCGAGCCGATGCTGCTTTCAGGGTCGAAGCCTTCGTAGAAGTTATTCTTGATTGTAAACAGGTTTTGCACGCTGGCATACACACGAATCTTTGAGATTTGGGCTTTGCGCGTTATTGCAGAAGGAACCGTATAACCGATTACCAAGTTCTTCAGACGGCAGTAGGCTCCGCTCTTCACCCAAAACGATGAAATCATGTTGTTGGGGTTTGAAGCATTCGGGTCTTCAAGCAAGCGGGGGAACTTGGCGTTCTGGTTCTCCTCTGTCCAGTAGTCGAGCTGGTACTTGTAGATGGTGTAGTTGCCGCACAAAGCGCGCGCGCCGGCACCTGCGTAGTACACATCTTTCTTGCCTACGCCCTGGAAGAATGCCGAGAAGTCGATGCCTTTCCATTGCAGGCCGAGGGTGAGTCCGAACTCATAGCGTGGAGTGGGGTTGCCGATTATTGTGCGGTCGTAGCTGTCGATTTTGCCGTCGGGCACACCGTCGGGGCCGGAGATGTCTTTGTATTTGATGTCGCCGGGAGCCACGTTGGCTTTGTTGCCGCCGTATACTGGAGACGCTTCGATTTCTTCGCGCGAGGTAAAGAATCCGTCAGCCACATATCCGTACCAGGAGCCGTAGGGCTTGCCCTCCGTTGTCAGTCGTGTGCTGCTCTTGTATTCATTGCCATAGAGGTTTGTCACCTTGTTCTTGACGTCCGAGATGTTGCCCTTTATGTAGTAGTCTACGTTGCCTATTCTGTCTTGCCATGTTACTGAGAATTCCCAGCCGTTGTTTCTCATCGAGCCGGCGTTTTCCCACGGCGATGTCATTGATACGAACAATGGCACGGGGAACTGCTGGAGCATGTTGTTGATGTTGCGCACGTAGTAGTCGAAGCTGCCGCTCAGCCTGTTGCTGAGGAAGGCGTAGTCGATGCCGACGTCGAACTGGTGCGATTTCTCCCAAGTGATGTTGGGGTTGGCAAGCACGGTCTGTGCCACACCCGATGAAAATTCTTTGTCAAACCAGTATCCGTAGGCAGGAGAACTTCCGATTGCAGCCGAGTAGGGATAGTAGCTGTTGATCGACTGGTTGCCGAGTGTGCCGTATGACACCCTCAGCTTGAAGTTGCTCATGACGTCTCTCGCGGATTCCCAAAACGGCTCCTGAGAGATTCTCCAGCCTGCCGAAACTGAGGGAAAGAAGCCCCAGCGCTGGCTGCCGATGAATCGCGAGGTGCCGTCGTAGCGTCCGTTCACTTCAAGCAGGTAGCGGTCGTCGAAAGAGTAGTTCACCCTGAACAGATAAGACAGCATCGCCCATGAGTAGCGCGCGCTTGAATTGGTCTGTGTCGTGGCGTCGCCGTTGATGAGGTCTTCATAACCGTCGTAATAGTAATTCTTTCGTCCGGCAGTCAGATAGTTGTAGTTTAGCTCCTCTGATTGGAAGCCGAGCAGCACTTTCATGTAGTTTTTGCCAAATGTGTTCTCGTACGTGCCAGTGAGGTCATACTGCTTGCGCACCGTCTTTGTGCGTTGCTCCGACATTGAAGAGCCGGTGGTGGGGAACGCCCCCTTGAACACGCCGTTCTCGTAGGTGTCGTATGGCTTTGCAAACGCCTTCACCTCTCCGTCGTTGCGCTTCCAGGTGTAGGAGCCGAACACCGAGAGGCCTTTGAAAGGCGTAAGGGTGAGCGATGTCTTAATGATGTATTCAGGCGCAACGCTGTTGGACGTGCATCCGCAGCGCACCATGGCAATCGGGTTTGTGCCGTTGATGCCGTAGCCGTATGTGCCGTCGGCGTTGATGCCCGACATGATGGGTGTCATGGTCAAGGCTTTGCCGATGATGTTGGTCGGTGAATCCAATACGGGCGATTTTGCGTTGGCTTGGCGTACGCTTGCGTCAACGCCAAGTTTCATCCACTTGTTGACCTTCATGTCGGTGTTGAGTCTCAGTGACGTGCGTGAGAATTTGTTGTTGTCGATCAGGCCGTCTTGGGTGTAGTAGCCGGCAGAAGCATAGATTTTCAAGAACTCGCTGCCGCCGCTCACGCCCACTGAATAGTTTTGGACAAGGGCCGAACTTTTAAGCACCTCTTTTTTCCAGTCGGTGTCGTAATAGTTCGTCTGGTCGACGCCTCCGTTCTTGTAAATTTCGATTATGTCGGTGTACAGTGGCTGCTGCATGGCGTTTTTGCGCGCTGCGTCCACGGCTTGCATATATTCGATTGCCGATGTGGGCTCGGGCAAGGTTGTGGGGGTGTTGATCCCGACGTATCCGTTGAAGGTGACGGTGGGCTTGCCTTCAGCTCCGCGCTTGGTGGTGACGAGAATCACACCATTCGATGCGCGCGATCCATATATCGATGCAGAAGCGGCGTCTTTCAGCACGGATATCGACTCGATGTTGTTGAGGTCAATGCGGTTGAAGTCGCCTTCCACTCCGTCGATAAGGATGAGCGGCGACGTGGATGAGTTGAGCGAGCCCAAGCCCCTGAGCCGCAATGACGCCTGGTCGTTGCCCGGCTGTCCGGATGTCTGCATGGCTGTAAGGCCTGGCACAATGCCCTGAAGTGCGGCCGAGCCATTCGACACGTTGGCGCGCAGAATGTCTTTGCTGCTGATGCTTTGTACGGAACCGGTGAGGTTGATCTTTTTCTGTGATCCGAATCCTACGACTACGACATCTTCTAGGGCTGTGGCCGACGGATGCATGACAATGTCTTTGTTGAGGCCCTTCTTGGCATCAAGAGTAACAGTCTCTGTGCCCACATAAGAGAACTTCAACTTCGTTGGAGAGCTAAGGCTGATTGTGTATCTGCCTTCCGAATCTGTGACATTGAGTGTCTTGCCTCCCTTTCCGGTGATGGTGACACCTATCATAGGCTCGCCTTTGTCATCCACAACTTTGCCCTGCACTGTGAATGCTTGGGCAAGAGCCGTTTGGGCGGCAGTGGCGAAGGCAAGGGCCAAAAACGCACTTAAAAAACTATTCAGTCTCATTTTTTGGGTGTAGTTTAGTTTTGTATAATGATATGTTTGTTAGGATCGTTGGTGTAAATCTGCGTTTGGAAGCTGTGGCTGCGCCTCAACTGTCAAACGCCCGTATTCGTGCATTTGCGCAGGCTCCTATCAGCCCCACCTGGTCGCCAAGCTGCGAAAGCTCGATTTTGGTGTCTTCGTTGACGAGGTTGAGCGAGTAGCGCCTGACGAGGGTCTTTATCGGCTGCAGTATGTAGTCTCCTGTCATCGACAAACTGCCGCCGATCACTACTTTTTCAGGATTGAAAATGTTGATAAGGCCGGCGATCCACCTGCCGAGCACTTGCCCTACCTCCTCAACCAGCTCAATGCATAGGAGGTCTTCGTGGTTGACGGCATCTATGATTTTGTCGAGCGACACGTCGCCCTCTGTCCTGAATTTCTTTGCGAGAATTGAATTTTCGCCGGCTTCGAGTCTGGCTATCAGCTTGCGGTGCAGCGCGCTGCCGGATGCTTCCGTCTCGAGGCAGCCTTTTTTGCCGCAGTGGCACATCACTTCATTGTTGAATGTCACCATATGTCCGAATTCTCCGGCAAATCCTGATTTGCCCCTGTAGATTTTGCCGTCAAGAATCATTCCGATGCCAAGGCCCCATCCGACGTTCACGAATATCACATTCTGTTCATTCGAGCAGTTGCCGAATGTGTATTCGCCCAGGGTCATCGCCCTCGTGTCGTTCTCGATGCAGGCTGAAATCCCGATTTTTCTTGTCAGAACTTCGGCAAGCGATTGCTCCTCGAAATTGAACCGGCTGTAGCTGTGGCCCGATTGGGGGTTGACGCGCCCGGAAATGTTTAGGTTTATTTTAATAATGTTCTCTTTGTCGATGCTCAGATTCGAAATGAACACCCTTATAATGTCGCAGAGGCGGTCGAGCCCCGCTGGAGTGTTCTCGAAATTATATGCGATGCCAATTTGCTTTTCCACCATGTCGCCGCAAAAGTCAATTAGGCCTATGCTCACCGAGTCTTTGTTCATGTCAACTCCGGCGAAATAGCAAGAGTCGGGATTGAGCCCGTAAAGCACAGGATGGCGTCCGCCGTTGGTCTCCAGCTTGCCACGCTCTTTTACGATTCCCATGCAGGAAAATTCCTCCACGAGCTTTGTGATTGTGGGAATGCTGAGCCCAAGTGATTTCGCCAAGTCGGGGAGCGTGTAAAATCCATTTTTCATAAAAAAGGATATCACACGCTTCTTCAAAGCTGCACTTTTTGTGCCTTTCCCTATTTCTTTTATTAAGGTAGAAATCATTTTTGATTAAAAAGCTAATTGCAAATTTTGTTTCTTGGGGCAAAGTAAACCAGAAAAATCCGCATAAACAATTTTTTTTAATTAAAAATGTCTGACTTAATAAAATATTTTTGTAACGCTTTGCTCATATAATAAAAATATTTACCTTTGCGAAACCGGAAACAAATAAATTTAAAGGAATGCTTGACAGACGAACCTTCATAAAAAGCTTGACGGCATTGGGGCTTGCAGGGCTGGTCCCACAGCGGATCATGGCTGGCGGCAGCCGGCACTCTGGCGGGTTGGAACCGCTTGCCCACAGTGGCAATGCGCTGAGAATAACCGGAACATTCTTGGATGAGATTTCTCACGACATCCCTCATCAGAACTGGGGCGAGAAGGAATGGGACACTGATTTCCGCTATATGAAATCGATTGGGATAGACACTGTGGTGATGATCCGTAGCGGCTACCGCAAATTCATAACATATCCGTCAGCCTATCTTATAGGTAAAGGGTGCTATAGGCCGTCGGTCGACTTGCTCGACATGTTTCTGCGCCTGTCGGACCGCTATGGAATGAAGTTCTATTTCGGCCTTTATGACTCCGGCGTGTATTGGGACACCGGCGACATGACAATGGAAATGGAGCACAACCGTTTTGTCGTTGACGAGGTGTGGGAAAACTATGGCTCCCGGCATAAAAGCTTTGGAGGCTGGTATGTGAGCACCGAAATCTCGAGAAAGACCAAGGGCGCTGTGGCTGCGTTCCACACGCTTGGCAAGCAGTGCAAAGACGTGTCGGGAGGCTTGCCCACGTTCATCTCCCCATGGATCGACGGCAAGAAGGCTGTGATGGCAGCGTCGTCAAGTCTGACGAAGGATGCCGGCGTTTCGGTGGAAGAGCATGAGCGGGAGTGGAATGAGATTTTTGCGGGCATACATGATGTGATTGACGCATGTGCCTTTCAGGACGGACACATCGATTACGATGAGCTCGACGCTTTCTTCGAGGTCAACAAAAAGCTTGCCGACCGGTATGGCATAAAATGCTGGACGAATGCCGAAACATTCGACCGGGACATGCCCATAAAATTTCTCCCGATAAAATTCGAGAAGCTGCGCATGAAGCTCGAGGCGGCGAAGCGGGCGGGGTATGACAAGGCCATAACCTTTGAGTTCTCGCATTTCATGAGTCCGCAATCCGCTTATCTGCAGGCCGGCCATCTTTTTGACCGCTATTGTGAATATTTCGGCATAGAAGATAAACGTTAATACTAAAAAGAATAATTTTATGATTGTTGGAAAAGCAAACATGGCCTACGTCTCGTTTATTGCCGTTGTGGCGGCTGTAGGCGGATTCCTGTTTGGCTACGACACGGCTGTCATTTCCGGCACCATCGATGTTGTCGGGCATCAGTTTTCGCTCGATGCATTGCAGAAAGGCTGGTATGTGGGCTGTGCATTGGTGGGAAGCATCTTTGGCGTGGCTGTGGCAGGAATGATAGGCGACAGCCTGGGGCGCAAGAAGGCTATGATCCTGTCGGCGCTGTTGTTCACGGTGTCGGCGGCTGGATGCGCTGTGTCGGCGTCGTTCAGCGAGTTGGTGGCATACAGAATTGTCGGAGGCGTAGGCATTGGAATGGTGTCGATAATCTCTCCGCTGTACATATCGGAGGTGTCGGTGCCTGAGCACAGAGGGCGGTTGGTCTCGCTGTATCAGCTGGCCATAACCGTAGGCTTCCTTGGCGCTTACATCGCCAACTATGCGCTGCTTCGGTTTGAGCCTGCGGCGGCTGTTTCGCAAAGCGGCTTCGTCGCAACTGTCTTTGGCACAGAGTCGTGGCGCGGAATGCTTGGGATGGAGACGCTGCCCGCTGCCCTATTCCTTGTGATAATATTCTTTATTCCGGAATCGCCAAGATGGCTGGTGCTTAAGCGGCGTGAGGCTGAGGCAGCCGCAATTGTCGGAAAGATATACCTTAACAAGCAGGACGCGTCGCGGGAGCTTTCAAACATACGCTCGGCTATTGGGAGCGAAGAACGTGTGGAATGGCGTGAGCTTTTACGCCCCGGTGTCAGAAAGATGGTCGCTGTTGGAGTGGCGATAGCGATTCTTGGCCAGTTTATGGGCGTCAATGCGGTGCTCTACTATGGCCCGTCGATATTCACCGACAGCGGCCTCTCGGGAGGCGACTCGCTGTTTTATCAGGTGCTCGTTGGCTCGGTCAATATGCTCACAACGGTTCTTGCATTGCTGATAATTGACAAGGTTGGGCGTAAAAAGCTTGTCTATTACGGAGTTGGCGGGATGATAGTGTCTCTCGTCCTCATATCCGTCTACTTTGCGTTTGGATCATCGCTGGGGCTGTCTCCATTGCTGCTGCTGGCGTTTTTCCTGGCCTACATATTCTGTTGCGCTATCTCGATATGCGTCGTCGTGTGGGTGTTGCTGTCGGAAATGTATCCAACGAAAGTGAGAGGGCTGGCCATGTCGATTGCCGGATTCTCGTTGTGGATAGGCACGTATCTGATTGGGCAGCTCACACCGTGGATGCTTTTGCGGCTCACCCCGGTTGGCACCTTCATGCTGTTTGCTGTGATGTGTGTCCCGTATATCGTCATTGTCCACAAATGCGTTCCGGAAACCAAAGGGCTGAGTCTTGAAGAAATTGAGAGAATCACAGAGAAAGAAAACAAACATTAAATCATATATGGTGATGGATAAAAAAATAGAGGCGCTTGCGAATCTGTATAAGTCAGAGTTGCTCGACAATGTGTTGCCATTTTGGCTCGACAAGTCGCAGGACAAAGAGTGTGGCGGTTATTTCTCGTGTCTTGACCGTTATGGAAACGTCTATGACACAGATAAGTTTGTGTGGATGCAGGGACGTGAGGTGTGGCTGTTCTCAATGCTCTACAACAAGCTTGAGAAACGCGATGAGTGGCTTGAATGCGCGGTGAGGGGCGGTGAATTCTTGAAGCGTCACGGGCACGACGGCAAATTCAACTGGTATTTTTCGTTGGACAGGGCCGGTAACCCGTTGGTCGACCCCTACAACATATTTTCCTACACGTTTGCCACAATTGCTTTTGGCCAGCTGGCGCTTGCCACCGGCAACAAGGAATATGAAGACATAGCGCGCAACACATTCGACATCATACTGTCGAAAAAAGAAAACCCGAAGGGCAAGTGGAACAAGTTGCATTCAGGCACACGCGACATGAAGAATTTCGCTTTGCCGATGATTCTCTGCAACGTGGCTTTGGAGATAGAGCATATGATTGAGCCGGAATATCTCAACCAGACTATCGACACTTGCCTGCATGAGGTGCTTGATGTGTTCTACCGTCCGGAACTTGGCTTGGTGGTGGAGAATGTGACTGCCGACAATAAGCTGTGCGATTCGTTTGAAGGACGCCACATGAATCCCGGACACGCCATTGAGGCGATGTGGTTTTGCATGGATCTCGGAGTGCGCCTTGGCAGAAAAGATATCATCGACAAGGCTGTCGACATAACATTGAATATGATTGACTACGGTTGGGACAAGGAATTCGGCGGCATATTCTATTTTATGGACCGCAAGGACTGTCCTCCCCAAGAACTGGAATGGGATCAGAAGCTGTGGTGGGTGCATATGGAGACGTTGATTTCACTGCTGAAAGGCTATCAGCTCACCGGCCGCAAAGAGTGCTGGCAATGGTTTGAAAAAGTGCATGACTATGCATGGACGCATTTCAAGGACCCAGACGCTCCCGAATGGTTCGGATATCTGAATCGCAGAGGTGAGGTGCTGCTGCCTCTCAAGGGCGGAAAATGGAAGGGCTGCTTCCATGTGCCGAGAGGCTTGTATCAATGCTGGCAGACGTTGGACAAAATTGCGCACAGCGGCTCATCGGCCATTGGCAAATAAAAGTTTCTCATAATGTTGGAATGGCGCCGGGCATTGTATTGCCGGGCGCCTTTCCTGCTTTTTGTGCGCAGTGCTCTTTTGCGACTCTAATCCGGTCATTTCCAGTGATTTTGTTTTAAGCTCTCCGCACTCTCAACCTTTTGTTGTATCTTTGCACCCGGATAAACGTAAGCACACACATCAACAATGATTGTATACAACACCACATTCAGCGTGAGCGGCGACGCCGTGGAGGAGTTCATCGAGTGGATTCGCTCCACCTATGTGCCGCAGGCCATGCAAGGCGGCCGAGTCAGCTCTCCGCAGCTAATGCGCATCATGGCGCAGCAAGAGGGCGGGGTGGGCTACGCCTTGCAGCTGCAGGCCCCGTCGCTGGGCGAGCTGCAGCGCTGGTATCAGTCAACGGGCAAGCGGCTCATGGCCGACCTCACGGCCCACTTCGGCCGCCGCTTAGCTGGATTCTCCACCATGATGGAGCAAATAGAGATAGGCCAATGACGACGACGAGCAGCAGCACCGACACCCGACCGTCGCCCGAGCTGCGCCAGTGGGACCGCATAATCATAGGCATCGACCCTGGCACCAATGTGATGGGCTATGGCCTGCTGGGCATCAAGCGCGGCAAGCCCCACCTGATTGCCATGGGCGTGCTCAAACTCAACCGCTATGACGACCACTACATGCGTCTGCACCGCATATTCGAGCGTGTCACGGGGCTCATCAGGCAGTATCTGCCCGACGAGATGAGCATCGAGGCCCCCTTCTTCGGCAAAAACGTGCAGTCGATGCTCAAACTTGGCCGCGCCCAGGGCGTGGCCATGGCCGCCGCGCTCAACTTTCAGGTGCCCATCACCGAGTATGAGCCGCGCAAAATCAAACTGTCGATCACCGGCAACGGTGCCGCCAGCAAGGAGCAGGTGGCCGCCATGCTGCAGCGTGAGCTGGGCTTTGACAAGAGCCAAATGCCCGAGTTCCTCGATGCCACCGATGCCCTTGCCGCCGCCCTGTGCCACCACTACGAGAGCCGCAAGCCCGCCCTGGCGCGCGGCCCGAAGTCGTGGAAAGCCTTCATCGCCGCCCACCCCGACCGCGTGAAGTAGCCCCAATGCCATGACTTCAGGCTCGGAAAAAATATTATAACAAAAAAGTTAAATTTACCGATAGTTTTGTTAAAAACAAAGATTAGCACTATCTTTGCGCAAAATTACATTGTTTTAGGTTTTACACAATTAGTGACTCTGATGTCGGCAGCTAATCTCAAATATCAGTTTGAGCGTATGGCGCACAAGGCGCCCGGCGCGCAATTTCGGTTTTTGCAACCCGCGTTTGGCTATCACCATTGCGAGCCACCATTGTCCGCCATAACCGCCCCGTCCGACTGCCAATAGCTGTCGAGTGGGGCGGTTTCGCTATACCCATCTGCGCCCGCGTGGCGCGCAACGGTAGACTCTGAATATAAATTAATATACACTAATCAATCACTTATTAGTTCCTTATGTTAAAGAGAATCAAACTTTTCGCACTGGTGGCCATGCTGCTCACAGCCATGGGCATCAACGCGCAGGTGACAACATCGACGATGAGCGGTGTGGTTACCGACGAGAACAATGAGGTGCTGGTTGGCGCCACGGTGCAGGCCGTGCACGTGCCATCGGGCACCAAGTACAATGCGGTGAGCAACCTCGACGGCCGCTTCACCATGCAGGGTATGCGCACCGGCGGCCCCTACACCGTGAAGGTGAGCTATGTGGGCTACGAAGCCAGCCAGTACGACGGCATCGTCCTGCAGCTGGGCGAGACCTTCACACTCAACGCCAAGCTTGCCACCGGCAGCCAGAACCTCAGCGAGGTGGTGGTCACCGGCCAGGGCCGCCTGCAGCAGACGGGCGCCGCGCGCAACTTCTCGCTTGGCAAAATCGAGGGCGCTCCCTCAATCGACCGCAACATCTACGATGTGGTTAAGAACATGCCTCTTGCCAACCGCTCGAAGATTGGCGGCATCTCGTTCTCAGGCACCAACAACCGCTACAACAGCTTCCAGGTGGACGGCGCCGTGACCAACGACGTGTTCGGCCTGTCGTCGGGCGGCACCAACGGCAGCCAGGCCAGTGCCAACCCCATCTCGATGGACGCAATCCAGGAAATCCAGGTGGTGGTGGCCCCCTTCGACGTGCGCCAGAGCGGCTTCACCGGCGGTGGCATCAACGCCATCACCAAGCAGGGAACTAACGACTTCCACGCCACCGTGTTCGGCTACTACAACAATCAGGACTTCTATGGCAAGTATGACGCCTCCAACGGCAACGTGAAGAGCCCCCTCACCAAGCAGCACTATTACACTGTGGGCGGCAACATCAGCGGCCCCATCGCCAAGGACAAGCTCTTCTTCTTCGTCAACCTCGAGAACCACAACGAGAGCTATCCCTCGAGCTACTACGCAGGCCTCAACAGCACCTATCTGGGCGCAGCCACAGCACAGCGCATCGCCGACCGCTACAAGGAACTCACCGGCATTGATGAGTCTTACGGCCGCCGCGATGTGAAGCGCAACTCTTTCGACATTCTTGCCCGCCTCGACTGGAACATCAACCAGAACCACAAGCTGGCTCTGCGCTACCAGCACCTCGATGCCTACGACGACAAGTATGGCGTGGGCTACACCACCTACTACTTCAACAACTCCACCTACCGCTTCAACAACCTCACCAACGCGTTTGTGGCTGAGTTGAACTCTAACTTCGGCCCCTCGTTCTACAACGAGCTGCGCGCATCTTACACCCGCGTGCGCGACCACCGCGACGTGCCCTACCAGGCACCCACATTCTACATCCGCAACGTGGCCTCTGAAGACGAGAGCCGCCGCAACATCACTGTGAACATCGGCACCGAGTACAGCTCGGGCGCCAACAGCCTCGACCAGGACGTTTACTTGCTGGAAGACAACCTGTCGTGGTACAAGGGCAACCACACCATCACTTTCGGTACGCACAACGAGATGTTTGTACTCAAAAACCTCTTCATGCAGTACAACAATGGCGAGTGGGCCTACAACTCGCTCGACGACTTCTTCAACAACAAGCCCAACGCATTCTACTTCCGCTGCGCCGACCCCGTGCTCAGCGGCGGCAACCTGCGCTATGCTCCACAGACCAAGGCCGCTCAGCTCGGCTTCTATGTTCAAGACAAGTATGACTACAGCCGCAACCTGCAGCTCACCTACGGCCTGCGCGTTGACGTGCCGTTCATCATCAACAACCCCACCGAGAACCCCGACTTCAACGCCTTTGCCGAGAAGAAGGGCCTCGTGCCCCGCGTGGGCGAGACTCCCTCGACCAAGCTGATGCTGTCGCCGCGCTTCGGCTTCCGCATCTATGCCAACGACAGCCACAACACGCTGTTCCGCGGCGGTCTGGGTCTCTTCACCGGCCGCGTGCCGTTTGTGTGGATTTCTAACACATTCAACAACACCGGCATGGAGGTGAAGGGCACTACCATCAACAATGCTGCCGACATCCCTGCCGTCACCACCAATCCGCAAGACCTCGTGGCCAAGCTCACAAGCGGCAAGGCTGCTCCTCAGGACATTGCCACCGTCAGCAAGAAGTTCCGCTATCCGCAGGTGCTCCGCGCCAACCTCGCTCTCGAGCAGCGTCTGCCCTACGGCTGGAAGTTCACTCTGGAGGGCATGTACAGCAAGACGTTCAACAACATGTATGTCAGCAACCTCGCCCTCACCCAGTCGGGCTCGATCTATGCAGTGGCAGGCTCGCAGGCCAGCGCCGCTCCCTACTACAGCGTTGACAAGAGCTACAACTCAATCATCAATCTCGAGAACACCGACCGCGGCTTCAGCTACAGCGTGAGCGGCATCATCGAGCGTAACTTCGACTTCGGTCTCGACCTGCTGGCCAGCTACACCTTCGGCCACTCCAAGTCGGTTAACGACGGTACTTCGTCGGTGGCCTACTCTAACTGGAAATACAACTACGCAGTCGACACCAACAGCCCCACTCTCAGCTACTCGTCGTTCGACCAGCCCAACCGTGTGCTTGTGACTGTGGGCTACACCACTCCCAAGTATGCCAACGGCTTCCTGCAGACCAACTTCGCCGTTACCTACAACGGCTACAATGGTCAGCGCTACAGCCTCACCATGAGCGAGAGCACCGACTACAACGGCGACGGCTACCGCGGCAATTCACTGCTCTACATCCCCACCAAGGACGAGCTGAACAACATGATCTTCACTGACATCACCACCAAGAAGGACGGCCAGACTGTGGTTAAGCAGACCGCTGCCGAGCAGCGCGCCCTCTTCGAGTCGTTCATCGAGGGTGATAGCTATGCCAAGAACCATCGCGGCGCTTATGCCGACCGCAACAGCAACATGGCTCCCTGGGAAAATCAGATCGATGTGCACTTTGCCCAGACGTTCTTCGCTCTGAAGAGCCGCGGCAGCAAGATTGTGTTCACCGCCGACATCCTCAACTTCGCCAACCTCCTCAACAAGGACTGGGGCGCAAGCTATGGCAACGTATACAACGTGACTCCGCTCACCTGCGTGGGCACTCAGAAGCTTGCCAATGGCGCAATGGCAGCCAAATACCAGTGGAACGGCTACACCGAGCCTAAGAAGGCCAACATCAGCAGCCGCTGGCACGCTCAGATTGGCGTTAAGTTTGTGTTCTAATCACAGGCCAACTCTTAATCACTCATAACACCCGCATGGGGAGTGGCAGCACACACACGCATCGTGCTGCGCTCCCCATGCCTGTTTTTTATGCCGCGCCAAATTTGCGCAAATGGCGCGGAAAGGGTAAATTTGCGCCAAACTCGCATTAAAACAATAAAAAAAGACTCAAGCATGACTAAACGACTTATGACGCTGCTGGCCACCGCACTCGTGGCCCTGGCAGCAGTGGCCGCCGGCAATGGCCGCTACACCGTGATAGTGTCGCTCGACGGATTCCGATGGGACTATGCCGAAGCCTTCGACACGCCGTTTTTCGACCAAATGGCGCGTCAGGGCGTTAAGGCGGTGATGTCGCCCTCGTTCCCAAGCAAAACGTTTCCCAACCACTACACGCTGGCCACCGGCCTCTATCCCGACCACCATGGCATAGTGGCCAACTCATTCCTCGACCGGTCCACTGGCGAGGTGTATTCGCTGGGCGATGCCCGCTCGCGCACCAATCCGCGTTACTATGGCGGCGACCCCATCTGGCTCACGGCAAAGCGCCAAGGCGTGCCCACAGCCACCGTCTACTGGGTGGGCAGCGATGTGCCCATCAAGGGCGGCCACGCCACCTACTGGCACGACTACATGAAGAAGCCGCTGCTCACTTTCGACGAGCGCAAGGCCGAGGTGCTGCGCCTGCTCAGCCTGCCCGAGGGCAAGCGCCCGCACCTGGTGATGTGCTACTTCGAGGAGCCCGACCACAGCGGCCACAGCTATGGCCCCGTGAGCAAGCCCACCCGCCGCGCCATCGAAAGCCTCGACTCGCTGCTGTCCACCATGTGGACGGCCATCAAGGCTCTGCCCATTGGCAGCGAGGTCAACCTGATTGTCACCGGCGACCACGGCATGGCCTGGACGGGCCCCGACCGCACGGTGCCGGTGATGCGTCACCTCAAGGCCGAGTGGATCGAGCGCGTGGAGGGCAACCTGCCCGGGCAGGTGTATGTGAAGCGGCCAGAATATGCCGACTCGGTGGTGGCCGCATTGCAGGGCGTTGACCACATCCGCGTGTGGAAGCGTGCCCAGGTGCCGGCCTATCTGCACTACGGCACCAATCCGCGCATTGGCGACGTGGTGGTGCTGCCCGATGTGGGCTGGCTCTTCACCGACGGCCGCGTGGTCCAAGGCGGCTCGCATGGCTTCGACAACACCGCCAGCGACATGCAGGTGGGCTTCCGCGCCATCGGGCCCGACTTTAAGGCGGGCTATGTGAAGCCCGACAAGTTCCGCAACGTTGACGTCTACCCGCTGCTTGCCCACCTGCTGGGAGTGGTGCCCTCGCCGTGCGACGGCAACCTCAACGAGGTGCAGGACATGCTTAAATAGAGTTCATCGCGCGCCCGCACGTGGCGCATGCAGGCAGCCGCCCACGGCCTCCATGGCTTTGGGCGGCTGTCAGTGTTAATAATTGTGGCCATGGCTTTGCCGGATGGCTTTAAATTATTAATTTTGTGCCATCGGTTTCTACAGTCTATAGTGAACATAGTTCAAAATAATTATAATCAACCAAAATTCTAAAAGTTAAATTGCTAATGGCAACTAAATTTACAATTGCGGCAGCCGCTGCCGCCACGCTGTGTGGCGTGGCCACGGTCAATGCCGCCGCGCTTAAAGCGCCCGCCGGCACCGACACCGTGTGCCAAGTGCCCTACGTTGAGAACTTCAACGATGCCTCTAAGGTGCTGAACCCCAAAACCACCTGCGACTACAAGGGCTGGACCATATTTGGCAAAAGCGGCAACACCAAGCGCTTCAAGGTGCGCACCAACTCCACCCTCAACCCCGCCGGTGACGGCCTGTATCTTGTGAACAGCACCGTGTATGGCGCGCGCAACGACTGGGCCATCTCTCCCGCCGTCACGCTTGTGGCCGGCAAGCAATACACCGTGGCCTGCCGCATTCTGGCCACCGGCGGCACCACTTCGCTGAAGGAGCATATCCGCCTCACCGTGGGCACCGACACCACCGAGGCCGCACAAAGCACCGTGCTGCTCGACCTGCCCCAGGCCAACTACAAGGAGTGGACTGTGGTGAGCGCTGAGTTCACCCCCACTGCCAGCGGCAACTACTACTTTGGCTTCAACAACTGCACCGAGCAGAGGGGCTATGTGGTGGCCATCGACGATGTGTCGGTGACTTCGGCCGACTCCAACGAGGCCGTGGCCGCGTTTGCTCTGCCCTCCGACGGCGTGTTTACCGACAAAAATGAGATGCTGCTCTACACCGACAACCAGCTGGCGTTCACCAACCTCTCGCAAAACGCCACTTCCTATCTGTGGACCACTGGCGGCAACCCCGGCACCACCACCGAGAAGAATCCTGTGGTCAACTATCCCGTCAGCGGCACCTACGAGGTGTCGCTCAAAGCGTCTAACGAGAACAGCGACAGCGTGGCAACCGCCACACTGGCCGTGAGGGTCGTGGGCGACGCCTACACTGGTACTGCCAAGACTCGCTGCGCCGCCGACTCGCTGCTCACCACCGACCCCAACTTCTCTACAGTGAGCATCGGCACTGAATACAAACTGGGCTTCAACAGCCACTACAACAAGTTTGCCGAGCGCTTCAACCTGCCCGAGCGCGCCAACGCCATGGTTACCGGCATCCTTCTGCCCATTAGCAAATACGGCTCGTCGTATGTGATGGGACACAACGACTATGCCGTGACCATCAAACTGGTGGCCGACAGCGCAGGCCTGCCTTGCGAGTCGCAGGAGTATGGCCGCTACGCCACCACCGAGGCTGCCCTGTTTGGCACATCGGCTGTGACCAATGCTGTGGCAAACGTGTCGTTTAAGTCGCCCATCAGCGTAAGCGGCCCCTTCCACGTGGTGCTCGACTTCGACCCGAGCCTCAGCAGCAGCCTCACCGACTATTTGGCCCTGCGCGGCTACCGCCACGCCTCTGGCGCCACCACATTCTCGGTGTGCCCCGCCAGTGGCTGGACCACAGTGAAGGCCATCAGTGGCAGCGATGACGACGACGCTCTCGGCCTGGCCGTTGAGGCACAGATCATCATGAGTCAGCGCACCGCCACAGGCGTTGAGGGCGTTGGCGCCGATGGTGCCGCCAGTGTGCGTGTGGCAGGCCGCTCAATCGTGGTCAGCGGCCTTGGTGCAGGCGAAGGCGTTGAAGTCTACAGCCTGCAAGGCGCGCGCCTCTATGCCGCCGTTTCGGCAGGCGCGCAGCTCACCGTCGACGCATCGTCTTGGCCCGCTTCGGCCTATATCGTAAAGACCGGCCGCACAGCAGTCAAAGTGCTCGTGAAGTAACCGCAGCATAAAGAGAGAACACCCCGTGGGCGCACAGGAATGCAAATTCCCGTGCGCCCATGCTGTTTTTAATGCCTGATATTAAGTAAATTAGTAGTAGGGGCGCGGCATGCCGCGCCCGCCGGGCGTAAGCCCGCATTAAAGTTTAAGATTGAGGGTTTAAAGTTGAAAGAATGGCGCAGAGGGCGGAAACAATCCCATAGGGATTGGATATGTGTAGGCAGGTATGCAGCGGAGGCACAGCCGACGCGAAATGCCTGCTAATCGTCCACCCGAGACACGCATTCCAGAGGAATGCGACCACTGCACCTAGTAACGTGTCACAACGCAACGATCAGCATATTAGCAGAATCGGTCTGTTGTCGCATCCCACTGGAATGCATTTGTGTAGCTGGCAACAAAGCAGGCATTTTGCGCGGACTTCGCTATCGCTACGCCCGCGCTGCATACCTGCCTACACACATTTTATCTCTAAGGGGATAATGCCTCGCTATCGTCACCCCCCCCCACACAAAAATTGTCTCCAATTGTCTCTATTGTCGTTAAAAAAGCGGCGGCTACTTTGTCCGCGTGAATTTCAGTTCCTGGGCGTGCGGCAGGGGCAGCGTGATGCTGCTCACTGTGGGCGGCAGC
Source organism: uncultured Muribaculaceae bacterium (assembly GCA_934661195.1). Classification (GTDB taxonomy): domain Bacteria; phylum Bacteroidota; class Bacteroidia; order Bacteroidales; family Muribaculaceae; genus Sodaliphilus. The sequence continues at coordinate 12,890 of CAKUJD010000012.1, read as the reverse complement.
GCGGGCAGCACCATGTAGGTGCGTCCGCGGCACACCACGTGATAGGTGTTGATGGGCGAACTGTCGGTGCCCAGGCCCAGCATGTAGCGCCGCCGCATCTCTTGAGCGTCGAGGCCGCTGCTGGAGGTAATGCGCGCCCCTATGCGCATGGTGGTGGTGTAGCGCTGGCTGCTGAGCGGCACCACGGCGAAGTCCTCGCCGGGAAACTCATACACGGTGCTGGCCACGGCAGGCATGCTGCTGCGCAGCTGCGCCATGGGCCGGCCGCCCTCCAGCATGCGGCCGCTGCGGTAGCGGCGCAGCACGTTTGGCGGCAGAAACTGCACGTTTTGCTTGTGAAAGTAGTAGCAGTAGTAGGTGTTGTAGATGTAGTAGTTGGACGAATAGTAGCACACAGGCATCAGAAAGCGGTTTTGCTCGCGAAACACGCTGGCCTCTATCACCGCTTGTGCCGGCGCGGCGGCAATCTGTTCCTTCACGCCGCGGTCGTAGGCGCGGAACCGCCACAGCACGCCCACCGCACGGGCTGCGGGCCACACGCTGGCGGCCACCAGGACCGCCGTGGCCCACTGCTGCCACCGCCTGTGGCCCTCCACTGCGCGCCATACCACCGCGGCAATGCCGATAAACGACACCATGGCGTAGAATGTGAACGCGCGCGAGCGGTTGACGCCCAGCAGCAGCATCCACAGCAGCGAGCCGGCAAACACGCACCACACGTCGCTGCCCACCGCGCCGCGAAGGCGCGCCGTGAAGTGCAGTCTAAGCAGGCAGACAGCCGCCCACACAACCATCAGTGCCGGAAACACATAAAGCGCGCTGCGTCCGCCAGTGATGTAGAGCCGCTGCAGCACGGTTTGCACCAGACCCATGCCGCCAACTATGGTGCCGCCGTCGTCGAGCCTCTCCCACGCCCCGGGCGAGGCCACAATCACCGCTATTCCGGCCAAATATCCGCACATTGACACCACAGCGGCGCGAGTCAGGCGGCTGCGGTCGAGTGCCAGCCACAGGGCCATGCCGGTGAAGAAGCCAAACGAGGTGGCCTCGTTCATGTTGCCGGCCACGGCCGAGGCAATGAACAGCACCACGCACCCTGCCGCGCCAAGGCTGCGGTGCAGGTTGCGCCTAAGCCACCACCACAGCGCCAGCGTGGCTGCCGCGGCCCACAGATAGTTCACGCTGCCCGTGAGCCACATCATGGTTTCGCCCGGGTTGGGGAACGACAGCATCACAAAGGCAAACGTGAGGGCCACAACCACAGCTGGCCTGCGTCCGTGGGTGCTGAGGTCGGCTGTGAGGTGCAGCGTGATGGCAAACACGGCGGCATTACACACATCGAAGGCAGTCTTGCCCAGCAGGCCGCAAAACAGCTGCGCCAGGAAGTTGGCAAAGCGGCCGTTGGTGGTGACGAAGTGGCTGGCGTGCGAGCGGATGACATCGGCCAGCGAGGTCATGGGCACGCCGCCCGAGTTGTCGATGAATGTGTAGATGATGTCATCGTCCTTGAGCGTGGTCAGGGCCGACATCAGGGCAAACACTGCCGTGGCGGCGGCGATGGCCGCCCAGTAGGCGGTGTGGTGTGTTACAGTTTTGCTCATTTTCGCTGATTAGGGTTGTGGTTGGGTGCTGCAAAGTTAGGGCAAACGCCACTAAAAAGCAAAGGCACGCGGGAGCATTGCTGCGCTCCCGTGTGCCTTTGGCTAATGAGGTGTGGCGTGTGCCGCTTGCGCCTTAGCGCGTCACGGCCACTTTCTTCACTATTTGCTGTCCGCCGGGCAGAGTCACCTTAACGGCATACACGCCTGTGGCCAGGTCGGCAAGGCTGACGCTGCTCTGGCCGGCCACGCTGGCCAGCTGCACGCCGCCCATGGTGTAGATGGCGCAGCTGGTGTATGGACCGCTGATGTCCACGCGGTTGCGCTTCACAGTCACTGTGGTGCCTGCGGCCTCGGTTGTGCCGATGCCTGTGGCTTGGAGGCGCTTCAGCTCAAACGAGTGGATGCCAAACTTGGCGCTGACGCTGCTCTCGGGCAGGAACGCCAGATAGTAGACGCCGCTTTGCGGCACTGTGAAGGCGCCCTTGGCTGTGCCGCGCTCCTGTGCGCTGGCGATGTAGCTCTCGTCGCCGCTGGCCACTGTGGTGGTGAATGCCGAGGGCACGTCTTTGTCGGCCAGCAGCAGACGCAGCTTCGACTCGCCGTTGAGCGGGTTGGCCGCATCGGTGCCTGCAATGCTGTAGTTGAATGAGGCCTCATAGCTTGCGCCTGCCTCAAGGCTGAATGCCGGTGCCTCATAGAGGCTCGGAGTTTTCCACTGCTTCATCCAGTCGGTGTAGGTGCGCGATGCATACACGGCTGTGTCGCCGCCTTCGGTGGCCACTGCCCACTGGTTGGAAGTTGCGGTTGGGTGGTAGTGATACCATTCGCCCTCGCGGGTGGCGAAGTCGGCCTTGTAGGGGGCTTCCGTTGTCACTGCAATGCCCTTGGCTGGCGCTTCGATGGCAAACTGGTCGGTCACCAGATAGCCCCACGTGTTGGTGGTGGTGCACTGCACGCCCAGATAGTAGTCGCCATCGTTGGCAATGGTGACTGTGGCCATTTCCTTGGTGGCCTTGTGGTCGGCATTGAGGGTGTCGGTCAACTCAGCCACTTTTATGGTCATTGCCTCTGGCCTGGCTTCAGTGCCAAGATACACGGCAAAGTTCTGCTTGTATTTGTCGGCGGTGTTGCCCGTCATCGTTTTCCAGAAGAAGCTCACGTTGTAGGTGCCGGCCGGGATGTGCACCCGGTTGAGGTATGCCCAGTCGCCGTTGCTGGCATCGGCAGCCTTGGCGTTGTGTACCAGCGAGCGTGTGCCCTGGTAGGGAGTGTAGCTGCTCACACTCCACTTCTTGGTGGCGTCGAGCTGCAGGGCGGCGTTGTCGCTTGTGTTTTCAAAGCCAATGGTGGCTGGCACGCTGAGGGTAGCCCACTTGGTGGGGCCTTCGGCCTGGAACGTGTTGTTTTTGGCGTCGGCATCGCCGTCGCATGTCATGCTCACGGCAAAGGTGTAGGTGCCTGGCTTGGTGAACTGAGCCTTGTCGGCCAGTGTGCAGGTGGCCGTCTCGCCGGCCTTGATGGTGCCCTGGTATGCACCGGTAATGGTTTGCTCCGACACCGTCTTGCCGCCGTCGGTGCCCGTCACCTTGCAGGTGAACTTGGCCCCGCTCAGGTCGGCCATGCCATAATTGGCGATGGCCACTGTCAGCTGGCCGTCGGCAGGGTCATAGCTGCTGCCTGTCACGCTCGAGCTGGCGCCCACCAGCGCCACTTCATTGGCCGCATCCACTCTGAAGTCGTCCACAAATATCTGGTCGCTGCCCTCGGTCACCAGTATGGCGAAGTAGTAGTTGCCGCCCTCGGTGTCGGGAATGTCGAAGTAGGCGTTGGCATAGCTGTAGCCCTTGCCGCTGACGCTGATGGTGCTGAGCACTTTGGCATCGGTCAGCAGCCCTTCGAGAGTGGGGTCTTTGGTGAGCAGAATCTGCATCTTGCTGGTGCCGTAGGTGGTGCTGAGGCCGTAGTAGAACGACACTCGGCCCTTTTGGCCACCGCTGAGGGCAATGGCTGGCGACACGGCATAGTCGTTGTGCTTCACGCCTGGGGCGTAGTTGAGGTAGAGCGTGCGCTGTCCGTCGATGGCATATCCCGGGGTGCTCTCCACTCCCCAGTAGGCGGCGTCGGCGTCAACGTTCACACTGCTCCACTCCAGCGAGTCGGCTGCGGCCTCAAAGCTGGTGCGGTAGGGGAACGAGTGGGGCGCATACGCATACACGGCCTTGGCTATGCTGTCGTTGCTGCGGTCGCCGTCGTCGGCTGTGCTGACCCAAGCACGGAGCGTATGTGTGCCGGCCGTGCTAAGGTCGGCCTGCTTGCTGAAGGTGTATTCCACCTCTTGGTTGGGCTGCAGGCTGGCTATCTGCTCTTCGACGGCTGTGCCGCCGTCAATCTGGTAGGCAACCTTTACGGCTGTCTGCACCTTCTGCCCGTCGTTGCGCACCTTCATGGCTACCGGGTTGGCGGCAGAGGCAAGGACGGCAGCCGATGGCGCGGTGATGTCAAGACACTGCACGTCTTCATACGGTTCGCAGTAGGTGATTTGCGATACCGTCACTTGCCCTGCGGTGGCTGCGGAGAGGCCTATTATGTAGTCGCCGTCGGCCGGCACATCGAATGTGAAGTTTTGATACTCGGGATCGAGCGTCTTGGTGAGCGATCGCGCCCCCGCCTGAGTCTCGAATTTGCCCTTGGTCTGCGTCAGATAGATGTTGACGCTGGCATTGTCGTCGGTGGAGGCGCACAGCATCTTCACTTTAACTTTGCCTTTTTTCAGACTCACACCCTTGGTGGTGTAGAGCACCGAAGCCTTTTTGGCAGGTGTGTAGACCCATGCCTTGTATCGGTCCATATAGGTCCAGCCTGTGGAGCGGTAGCTGTACGATGAGGCCAGTGCCTGCTGCAGGTTGGCTTCGGAGGCAGAGTAGGGCAGGGCGGAGTTCTCAACGATTTCTACGGTGGCGCTTGTGGTGTCGTTGGCTGCATAGGCGTCGCCGCTGGCTGCCACCCATGTGCGCACGGTGTGGCTGCCTGCGTCAAACACGGCCTGCTGTGCAAATGTGTGCAGCAGGGTGTCGCCAGCTGCCAGTGGGTGGCTTATGGTCTCCGTTACAGTGTTGGCCCCGTCGATGTCATAGCCCACCTTGAAGCTGCTCACCGCGGCGCCGTAGTTGCTCACGCGCACGCTCACTGGCTGCTGCCTCAGCGTGCCGCTTGTGAATGCGCCAATGCGGCTGGCGCTCATGTCGGTTTTTGCCCCGGCGGCAATGGTCACATTGTCGAGATACAGCATTTGCGACACAAAGTTGCTTATGGGCGACCCGTGGTCGTGGAAGGCTATGCGCACTGTCTTGCCGGCATATTTGCTCAGGTCAAGGCTGCGCCAGTGCCAGTCGGTGTAGGCGCGTGGAATTTCGCACATCAGCGTGTCGGTGAATGCAGTGGTGTCGGCCGTGGTGGTCGACACCAGCACGTCGAGCCTGATGCGCTGCGCGTCGCTTGTCACATTGCTGGTGTTGTAGCCTGCGGCCACAGCCATCATAAAGTTGAGCGCGTCGCCATTGCCTATGGTCACGGGCGGTGAAATCAGCCAGTTGCTGGGCGGCACTTTGCCCATGGCCATAAGGCCGCCGGTTTTTGACGCGGCGCATTTGGCGCCGCCAAGTTTGTTTACGGTGATTTGGCCGCTTTTGAACTGTGTGTCGGTGGCATACTGGGTCTGCGTCCACAGTCCCTTGCCCGCTGCGGCATGGACTTCGGTCCAGCCACCGGCCGTCACGCTGTCGGCCTCAAATGTGGCGCTCAGCGTCTGCGCCGACGCTGCCGGCCACGCCGCCGCGGCTGCGAGCATAGTGGTGAGTAAAAGTTCCTTTCTCATGTTTCAATGAAATTATGGATTGTGTCTTTTTGCTGCAAAATTAGGCAATATTGTGTCAACTGGTTGGCTTTGAGCCATGCAATAACTACTGCGTGCCTTTCACGCTGCACCGACAATTACCACTGCACCACAGTGTATATGCTTGAAATGCAGCACTTAATAGCTCCGCTTCGACAGCAACAAAAGTAAAATAAAAATTTAGAAACCGATGATAGATTTAAATTAAATGTTGTTTATAAGCTTCGATTAGTTTGTTATGTGGCTAGAATTGATGCAAAAATGTAACAAGGCTGTCTTGCTGCTTCAGGCCGAATTTCTTGCGCAGGCGGTTGCGTGCCGACTCCACGCTGCGCACTTCGCGGAATGTGATGTCGGCAATGCTCTTGGTCGACAGCCCAAGGCGGATGAGCGCGCACAGGCGCATTTCCTTTGGCGTGAGTTCACCCACGCGTTCAAACAGATTGTCGAAAAACGACGGATACACCTTGTCGAATATCTCGCGGAACTCTTCGGCCGAATAACCGCTTTCATAGCTTGCGATGAGTGCAAGCACGCTGCGCACCGCGGTGCGGGCCTCGGTGTTTTTGGGGTTTAACTTCAGCAAAGCCGCCTTCAGTTGGCTGTTGAGTTCGCTGATGTATTCGCCGTTGTGCATGGCGGCGATGCTGCGTGTCATCCCGGCGGCGGCAGTGTGGCGCGCCTCGTCTTCGAGCTGAGCGATGCGCTGATTGAGTTGTGCCACTTCGGCCGCGTGCTGCTCGCGCAGCTGGCGCATCAGCTGGCCGTCGCTGTTGGTCGCCTGCTGCATAATGGAAAACTTCTTGCGCATTCGCATGCGTGTTGTCCTGATGATGAAGTAGATGGCGGCAGCGGCGGACACAACGGCCAGTGCCAGCGCCCACAGCAGGGCGGCGCGCCATGTGCGCAGCGTGTCGATGCGTTGCAGCAGCGACTGCTCGCTGGCATATAGGTTCTCGATCACGCGTGTGCGGCTGGCGTTTTCGGCTGAAGCCACCGAGTCGTGCAGGGCCGAGCGCTGCTTCATGGCGGTGTAGGCTGCCGTGTAGTCGTGCTGCGCGGCGCAGATGTCGGCCAGGGCCCCCAGCAGCACGATGCGCTGCTCCACTGTGGCGGCGCCGCCGTTTACTGCCAGCGCCTTCTCGTAGTAGCTGCGTGCCTGGCCTGCCTGCCCCATGTCGGCATATATTGCGCCCATCAGGCGGTAGGTGTCGCTCAGATACATCAGCTGGCCGTGCCGCTGCTGGTAGTCGGCTATTTTGCTGGTCATCTCAAGGGCCATCTGAGGCTGACCCTGCTTTCGGTAGATGCTGGCTATGTTGCGCCTCATCAGCATCTCAAGGTCGGGCTGGCTCAGTCCGTCGAGCTGGTGCAGGGCCAGATAGGCCAGTTCAAGACCCTTGTCGAGGCTGCCGCGTGCCACCATGTCGCCCGACAGGTTGTTGTAGTTCACCATCAGCCTCTCGCGGTTGCCGGCGGCCTCGTTTATCTTAATGGCTTGGCGCAGGCAGCTTTCGGCCTTGCCATGGTCGCCCTGGCCCGAATACATTGTGCCCAGATTGTTGAGCAGCACAGCCTCCTCTGCCTTCATGCCGTGTGTTTTGGCTATGCTCAGGGCGCGGTTGTAGGTGTCGCACAGCTCCGACAGCAATCCCGTGCTGCTGCATGCCGCCCCAAGCTCGTCGAGCATGTAGATGTAGTATTGCAGCTCCTCCTTGCTGCCGTTGCCTTCGCTTAGCTGAGGCACCACAGCCGACCCAAGCCTCACGCACTGGCTGTATTGCTGGCTGCGGTTCAGGCTTGCCATCACGTCATACACTGCTTTCAGCATAGCCTCTCGGCTCACCTTGCTCGGCTGCATGCGCAGCAGCGAGTCGACCGGTGCAGCCTGCCTGCTGCCCTTTATGCCGCATGCTGCGCACTGCCTCCCTATGCTGGTGAGCTGGGCATGCACGTCGACCGCCGCGCACCGCGCTGTGGCGGCGAGCAGCAGCAGGACTAATATGGCTAATCTCCTCATCAATTGCTGTGTGTATAGCGGTTGTGTACAGCTTCTATGCCACAAAGATACGAAAACTGAAGCAAAATCACCGCAGGCGGCCGTGGCAAAAAAAATGTGTCCTACACTCACGTGCAGGACACACCCCATTAAAATTTATATAATAATCCTATTGTTGTATGCTCGACTTTCTACGAAGCATTACACACAAGATGATTATTTAACTTTCTCGTAAACGTAAACCTCGTGGATCTCCTTAGTGTAACCCTCTTCGCTGAACGGAGCGAGCGACATGCCAAGGCAAATCTGAGTACCACGGTTGTTGAGCACGAGCAGGTCGTCGGTGTTGGGATCTACGGTCAGACCTTCGATCTCACCAGCGCGGCGGAAGTCAGTCATCTCACGGAAGAGCGACAGCTTGCCAGCGATTGCGCCAGCGGCAATCTTGCCAGTGCGCATAACGGGCTTGCCGTTTTCGAGCTTCACAGAGAACGGAGTCTCCTTAACGACCTCAGTACCATCTTTCAGACCAGTGTAGGGAACATTGCTCACGTCGGCAATGTAGATGCAGTCTGCAATGCCGTAAGCCGACTCACCGTCGTCAGCAGAGAAGAGCATCTTGCCATCGGCAATGTAAATACCCTGGCACCAGTAAGGAGTAGGACGGCACTGCATCTTGGTGTAGTACTTGCCAGTCTCCAGGCTGTAAGCATATACATAGCGGCTGTCCACCCAGTCACTCATCCAGATGAGGTTCTTCTCACGGTCAACTGCAAGACCAGACACCTCTACTTGGCCTGATTCTGCGCACCATGGAATATCCTTGATCCATTTCAGAGTGTTGGCGTCATACACGCTGACGGCGATGTTCTGGCCACGGCCGAACTCAAACTTCTCGTTGCCGGTGTAGATCTTGCCATCGTATACGTCGATGTCGCCAAAGTGGTTGGCCTGCTCGGGATGCGGGAACAGGGGGTCAGACTTAGTCTGAACGCGCTTAGCAACCAGATTCCAGTTGTGGTCGAACTTGTACAGACCACGAGTGTCGCTCACATAGAAGAAGTTCTTGTCAGCGGCGATGCCCTGACGGCCAGGAACCTCTACCACTTTCTTCAGACGATACTCTGTGCCCAGGTGCTGAGCGTTTGCAACTGTGCCTGCTAAGCAAGCGGCAGCCAAAATAAACATTAACTTTTTCATAACGCTTGTCTTTGTTTAATTAGTTGGTTGTTAATAATATTGTAAGTTAAGTTTGAGAACTTAATTAGCAATCTTGTCGGTTTGGATTTGTTTTTAAAATTAGAACTTGAAGAGGCCCATGAGTTGAACCTGCTCGCTGCCCTTGTAGCCAACGGCCTTCTCAACGTCGCTGTTGTAGAAGAAGTGGCCATAGTTGAGCTGGATCTTCACGTTCTTGAACAGCTGGTAGGTGCAGCCCACGAGCACGCGGTTGTAGTTGGCACCGGCAGTCAGCTTGTTCATATCGTCCTTATACATGTCCCAGCGAACGAGGGGAAGGAACTTGCCTGCGTGGTAGCCGGCGAACACATATGCGCCCTGCTCTTTAACCACGTCGTTGCCGTTCTTGCTCGACTTTGCGAAGCCGTATTCAGCGCGCAGGTCAAGACCGTTGGGGTCGTTATACCATGCGCCTGCCACGAAGCGGTGCATCGGGTTGTATTTGCCTTCGCCAACGCCATTGCCGCCAGCCAGAGCCTGCGATGAATACTCACCCCAGTTGTAGGTGGCCTTAACGTTGAAGTTCTTGAACGGACGGATTGTCACGCTGGCAATAATGTCCTTGCTGTTGTTGCGGTCGTCCTTGCAGGGAATCGAGCCGTTGGTCACAGCAAAGTCGTAGTGGAAGTAGCGGTAGCCTTCGCCGCTGTCGCCGATGTCACCGATGAGCATAACGCCCAGGTCGCGGCCGTAGTCCACAAAGTTGTATTCGTAGGGGTTGCGGCAGGCAATGCGGTAAACGATGTTAGAGAAGTCCACAGTCTCCAGAGTTGCGGGCGAGATGTCGTAGTTCTCATAGCCCATTGGAGTGTAGAATTGACCGGCGCGGATCTTGAACTCGGGAGCAATCTTCCAAGTTGCGAATGCGTCCATCACCTGGATGTTCTTCTGGCCGTTGCCGTTGGTTGAGCCGGCGATGCCGTTGAAGGCCTCGATTTGCAGGCGGAAGTCAACCTTCTCGCTCACGTTGCCGTCCATGATTAAGCGGAGACGCTTAGCCTGGAACGAAGAAGAAGAGCTGTTCTTGTTGCTGGTGAAGTTCCAGCCTGTCTGCAGGTAACCAGAAATCTTGGGCATGTGTGCAAGCACCTTCTGCCAAGTCGACTCTTGGGGAGCGGCAGCTGCCTCAGCAGATGCCTCGGGAGCAGCCTCGGGGGCGCTCACTTCAGCTGCGAATGCCGGGCAAGCCAGCGCAGCGCAACCAATCATTACAGATAAAAATCGTTTCATAAACAAATGTAATTAATTAGGGATATAAAATATAATTTATCAGTTGCAGTTAATTTGGTTTTAGCTCTCTAAAACTTTCATAGCGTAAAAATAGAGCAAATTCCGCATATGGCCAAATTTTTCCAACTTTTTTTTACATTTATGAGCATTTAAAGCCAATTTTCGTCCGTTTTATACTTTTTTGTTAAAATGGATAGGCGAAAAGCGGCGCTGCCCGGTTAATATGCTTTAGCACAGCCGTGCTGCCAATGCGTTGAAATGCTCTCAACAGGCGTTATTTGCCGCGCGACTTCAGCAGCAGGCGGCCAAACTCCTCGATGTTGAGGGCGGTGATGTCGGGCTGCGGATTGCTTGCCACGGCGGTTTCGAGTGTGGTTTCGCCCGAAAGCACCAGCACGCCCAGCGAACCGGCGTTCTGCGCCGTCTTCACGTCGGTGTAGATGCGGTCGCCCACCATGGCCAGCTCCTCGCTCTTGAGGCCGCGCTTGTCGCGGATGCAGTATAGCATGTTGGGGTTGGGCTTGCCTATCACCACGTCGGGCACGCGCTTCGACGCGCCTTCAATGGCCTTGCATATCGAGCCGCAGTCCACCAGTATCACCTCCTGGTCGGTGGGGCACACCCAGTCGGGGTTGGTGGCAATGTAGGGGATGTCGGCCTTCGACGCCCACCATGTGGCGCGGCACAGGCGCGAATACACCAGTGTGGTGTCGAATGCCACCACCAGCACGTCGGGACGGTCGTTGGGGTCGTCGGCACACAGTTCGAAGCCTGCCTTGCGGAATTCCTCCTGCATGCTGGGCGTGCCCAGGGTGAAGAGGCGCTTGGCCTGCGGATAGTGCTGCTTTATGTAGTCGATGGTGGCTATCGATGAGGTGTACATCTGCTCGTCGGTGCACTCAATGCCCAGCTTTTCGAGTTTGGCCATATAGTCCTTGTGGCTCTTGGTGGGGTTGTTGGTGAGAAATGAGTAGGTGATGCCGTTGGCCGTGAGGTCGGCAAGAAACTTTTTGGTGTAGGGAAACAGGGTGGAGCCCATGTAGATGGTGCCGTCCATGTCGAGCGCCACATGCTTGATGCGGGCGCAAGCCTCCATCAGCTTCTCTTCGCTCATGGGGCTCATGTATTTGTCAAATTGCATAGCTTTGTTTGATTTTAGAGTGGTATGAATACATATATAAAAACAAGGACGTGGGAAAATTCCGTGCGGCGGCTCCCGCCACTGCGGTGGGGCGCTCCTGAAATTTCCCCACGCCCTTCGTTTTTTAGGTCTCGTGAAGCCCGGGCTGGCAAGCGGCCCGGGGCGTGAGATTAGGATTGATGCTTAGTCTTCGTCGTAGTTGATCTGCTGGCTGCGCTCGTAGCCGTCGCGCGGAGCGTTCCACATCGAAATGAGCACAAACATGCCGATCACGGCCACCACAATGATGGTCTCAAACACGTGTGTCCAGCCATAGCTGTCGGCCACATAGCCCACCAGGATGCCCGAGAGGCCCGAGCCCAGATAGCCCAGAATGCCGGCGATGCCGTTGGCGCGCGCCGAAGCCTCCTTGGTGGCCTGGTTGCCCAGCTCGATGCCGATCAGGGCCTGCGGACCATAGATGAAGAAGCCTGCGCCCACCAGCACGGCGGCTGTCAGGCCGAGGCTGGCCGAGTTGGGCAGGAAGCGGAATATGGTCATGAACACTGCTGCGCCCAGCATGCACACCACGCACATGCGGTGGCCTTTGCCCTTGAAGAGCTTGTCGGTGAGCCAGCCTGCCACCAGTGTGCCCACGATGCCGGCAATCTCAAATGCGGCAACCGTCCAGGCAGCGTCCTTGATGTTGAGGCCGCGGCTCTCGGTGAGGAACTTCGGGCCCCAGTCGAGCACGCCCATGCGCACCACATACACAAACAGGTTGGCGATGCAGAATGTCCACACCCAGCGGTTGCGCCACACCATCACCTTCTCAAACTTCTTGCGGGCCTTGGCACTCTTCTCGGCAGCCTTGAGGCCGCCAAGGTTGGTGCCGGGCAGGTCGGGCAGGCCCACTTCCTTAGGCTCGTCGCGCAGTGTGAGGAAAATCATGATGGCACCGCACACTGCCAGGCAGGCGGGCACATAGAAGCAGAGCTTCCAAGCGCCGATGTGGGCTGCATACTGCACGGCCTGCTGGGCCGCCATGGCGTCGCCGCCAAGGTTGGCTGTGATGCGGGCCACCACGTCGGGGTTGTTGCTCATGTCGGTGCCCATGGTGCCCATCAGGTAGCCGCACAGCACCACGGCCAGCGATGCGCCCACCGAGTGCGAGCAGTTCCAGATGCTCATCTTTGTGGCCAGCTCGCTGGGGTGAATCCAGTGAGGCAGGATGCGGGCGCACGGAGGATAACCCATGCCCTGGAAATACTGGTTGAGGATGATGGTCACACCCATCACCATAATGAGCATGTTCACCATGTCGGGGCCGTTCTGCTGGCCGGTGATGAGCGCGCTAAGGTTGGCGCCGAAGCCGAACGCGAAGTTCGACAGCGCGCACAGCAGCAGGCCCACGGCCATCACAATGCGGCCCTTCACGCGGTCAACGAGGTAGCCGTTGATGAAGCGTGAGAATCCATACACAAGCGAGCCGGCAAACAGAATCCAGCCGAAGCTCTTGTTAGAGATACCATACTCTGCCGTCAGGCCAGGCATGGCCAGCGAAAAGTTCTTGCGCACGAAGTAGAAAAGCGCGTACCCCACCATAGTGACGAGGATAGTGCGAATCTGCCACGACATGAACTTTGAGCGTTGTCCACCAAGTGAACTGTAAACGTCTTCTTTCATTTCTTTTGGTTAATGTTTTTGTATTATTTAGTGAAGTGTATCTTAAAAAGTTGCCGCCACGCATTCATTTCTGAGCAATGGGGCGGCAACACTAATCAGTCATAGCAATCAGTTTGCTTCTCT
>CAKUJD010000011.1 GCA_934661195.1 uncultured Muribaculaceae bacterium | reverse complement strand
TGGTAGCCGCCGCGCTGCTGGCCGTAGCCGCCCTGGCCGTAGGGGCGCTGCTGGCGCGGTGCGTAGGGGCGCTGCTGTTGCGGTGCTTCGGGCATCATGCCCTCGGCTCCCGGCTCGGCCTGCTGGTCGGGCTGGTTGTAACGGTTGTTGTAGGGACGCTGCTGGCCGTAGCCGCCGCGCTGGTTGTTGTAGCCGCCGCGCTGCTGGTAGGGGCGCTGCTGGCCATAGCCGCCGCGCTGCTGGTAGCCGCCGCGCTGCTGGCCGTAGCCGCCCTGGCCGTAGGGGCGCTGCTGGCGCGGTGCGTAGGGGCGCTGCTGATAGCCGCCTTGATTGTAGTCGGCCTGCGAAGTTGCCTGATCTCCCTGTTGTGCATCATGACTGAAGTCAACTTTGTCGTATCGGGGCGATTCATTGTCCTCGATAGCGGGCTTTGCATCACCGATGCGTGGTCTTTTCGGTTTTTTTTCTAAATTCTCATCCATAACTGTGATACGTTAATTTTGTTAGTAGTTCTTTTTTGAATGAATGGCCATCTCGGCCCTATTATGTTTACACTTGTTTTCTGAATACTCCTGCCTGAAGCGGTGAGGGCAGCACACTGCCTACGAGGCTTCACCTTGCAAAGGTAGCGTTTTTTGCCGCAAAAGCAAATAGCGGAAGACCGTTCTTTTATATTTTTTAAATATGTGTGCGTGCAAAAGCGGCCGAGGCGGCCCTTCCGCGGCGCTTGGGTGCGCTTTGCGGGGCGGGCCGCCTCGGCTGTGATGCGTGTGGCTGCAGTGGCTTAATAGCCTGTGTAGGAGTGCGGTGTGATGGCTTTGAGTTCGGCCTTCACCTCGGCGCTCACGTTGAGGGTGTCCACAAAGTCTTCGATGCGCTTTTCATCGACGCGCTCGTTGGTGCGCGTGAGTGCCTTCAGCGTCTCGTAGGGCTTGGGGTAGCCCTCGCGGCGCAGAATGGTCTGCATGGCTTCGGCCACCACGCTCCACATGTTGTCGAGGTCGGCGTCGATCGACTCGCGGTGCAGGATGAGCTTGTTCAGGCCCTTGAGGGTGCTGGCCATGGCTATCATCATGTGTCCGAAAGGCACGCCCACGTTGCGCAGCACGGTGGAGTCGGTGAGGTCGCGCTGCAGGCGCGACACTGGCAGCTTCTGGGCCAGAAAGGTGATGGCGGCGTTGGCAAAGCCCATGTTGCCCTCGCTGTTTTCAAAGTCGATGGGGTTCACCTTGTGGGGCATTGCGCTCGAGCCCACCTCGCCGGCCTTGATTTTCTGCTTGAAGTAGTTCATGGAGATGTACATCCACATGTCGCGGTCGAGATCGATGATGATGGTGCCTATGCGCTGCATGGCCTCGAGCAGGGCGGCCAGGTTGTCGTAGTTGGAGATTTGCGTGGTCCACTGCTCGCGCTCAATGCCCAGACGCTGGGTGAGGAAGCGGTTGGCGAAGTCGCGCCAGTCGATGTGCGGGAAGGCTATGAGGTGTGCGTTGAAGTTGCCGGTGGCGCCGCCAAACTTGCCGCTCACGGGCACTGCCTTGAGCTGCTCGATTTGCCGCTCGAGGCGGTAGGCAAACACCTTGATTTCCTTACCCAGACGCGTGGGCGAGGCGGGCTGGCCGTGGGTTTTGGCCAGCATGGGGATGTCTTTCCACTCCTCGGCGTGGGTGTTGAGCCAGTCCACCACCTGCTGCAGCATGGGCAGAAAGGCCTCGTGCAGGGCGGCCTTGACGGCCATGGGCACCGAGGTGTTGTTGATGTCCTGCGATGTGAGGCCGAAGTGAATGAATTCCTTGTAAGCCTCCAGGCCCAGCGCGTCGAAGCGCTCCTTAAGGAAGTATTCCACGGCCTTCACGTCGTGGTTGGTCACTGCCTCGATGTCTTTCACGCGCTGCGCGTCGGCCTCGGTGAAGTTGCGGTAGACGTCGCGCAGCTGGCCAAACTTGCTGCTGTCAACCCCCTTGAGCTGGGGCAGCGGAATTTCGCATAGGGCGATGAAATACTCCACCTCCACATTCACGCGGTAGCGAATGAGGGCGTATTCTGAGAAATACTGCGCAAGCTGTGCCGTCTTGCTGTGATAGCGGCCGTCGATGGGCGAGACGGCTGTCAATGGGCTGAAATTCATTTCTTCTGTCACTTTTTTTAAGTTATATGGGTTACGCCTTACGGCTGCCTCGACACCCGCCGTTGCGGCTGGCTGCGGCAGTGGCAAAGCCATTTTGCATAGTGCAAAGTTACATCACAACGGCATTTTTTGCGAGTTTTTGGGCCAAATAATTTGCATAGTCAAAAAAAAGGCGTACCTTTGCACCGCAATTCAGCAATCGCACTATGGGTGCTTAGCTCAGCTGGTTCAGAGCATCTGCCTTACAAGCAGAGGGTCGGGGGTTCGAATCCCTCAGCACCCACCCACAAACATTCAAGCCGATTAGGAGACGCCTCCCAACCGGCTTTTTTTATTTTTCACAATTGCGGAAAAATGGTAAATTAATCGGTGATTTGTGTATGGCCTGTAGCCGCGGCCGTGGCTAACTTTGCAACCGGAAACAAATGTAGGACCAAATTCATTCATTGTATATGGTTAAGAAATTATTCACAGTATTAATTGCAGTTTTCACTATGATTAGTTGTAATGGCAAGGCTGCCGCCGGCAGCCAAAACGGGAATCAGGGCGACGCCAAGGCCAGCAAAAACCTGATAGTGTATTTCTCGCACAGCGGCATGACCTACATGCCCGGCGGATTCGTCGACATGAAGGAGGGCAACACCATGCAGATGGCGCGCAAAATCCAGGCCATTGTGGGCGGCGACCTGCTGCGCATCGAGGCCGTGAAGCCATATCCGCACGACTACGACGAGTGCTGCGATGTGGCCAAGGCGGAGCACGACCGCGGCCAGCGGCCCGCCATCAGCACCAAGGTGCCGGCCAATATGGCCGAATACGACACCGTGTATGTGGGCTACCCAATATGGTGGGGCACATTCCCCATGCCAGTGTTCACATTCCTTGAGCAGTGCGACCTAAGCGGCAAGACGGTGGTGCCCTTCAGCACCAACGAGGGCAGCGGCTGGGGCGAGAGCCTTAGCGACATTGCCAAGTGCTGCCCCAAGAGCGACATTGCCGAGGGGCTGGAACTGCGCGGCCACGCCGTGGCCAGCAGCGACGCCGCCATTGCCAGCTGGCTGAAGCGCATCACGGCCAAGCGCTGACGCCCGTCGGGGGCAGCGCACTTCCAACCGCAACACACACATTGAATCAAACCTTCACCCCAATCGTGGCAGGGCCCTACCCCGCCACGATTTTTTTGTCTCGCACCTCACCATCAACACTATATATTGTGCAGGGCGCAAAAGAGTTTGCGGCGGCGGTGCTTTTTTTGTGGCACGCGGGTGAGGGCTTTTACGGGAAATATGACTACTTTTGCGCTGTGTTTTTTCCCGGCACCATTCATAAGACGACAAAAAACGACTTTACAATATGCGCAAACTTATTAACATAGCACTCACTGTGCTGCTGGTGGCCGCAATGGCCGCCTGCACCGGCCGCGGTGCAAGACTCACCGCCGACGACGGCACCCCCGACACCACCATTACCCACGCAAAGTTGCTGAAGATTAGCCACGCCGATGGCTACACCGTGGTGGAGGTTGAAAACCCGTGGAAGCCCGGCGAACTGCTGCACCGCTACGTGCTGGTGCCCAGCGGCTGGAAACTGCCGGGCAACCTGCCCCAGGGCACCGTGGTGCGCACTCCGGTGAAGTGCGCGCTGGTGTATTCGGAAGTGCACACAAGCGCACTGAAAGACCTTGGCGCCTTCGGAGCGGTGAAGGGCGTGACCGACGCGCAATATTTCACCGACCCCGACGTGCTGAAGGGGCTCAAGAGCGGCAGCATAGCCGACTGCGGCCCAAGCACAACGCCCAGCGTGGAGCGCGTGATGGAGCTGAAGCCGGGGGCGATATTGCTGTCGCCGTTCCAAGACGCCAACTACGGCCACATTGCCAAGACCGACATCCCGCTCATAGAATGCGCCGACTACATGGAGGCCACTCCGCTGGGCCGCGCCGAGTGGATTAAGCTGCTTGGCGAGCTCACTGGACGCAGGCGCGAGGCCGACAGCATATTCAGCAGCGTGGAGGCAGCCTACGAGAAGTGCCGCCAGACGGTGGCCGCAGCCAACGAGCCGCGGCCCTCGGTGCTGACCGAGACGGTGACGTCGGGTGTGTGGTATGTGCCCGGCGGGCAGAGCTACATGGCGCGCATACTGGCCGACGCCGGAGCCAGCTATCCCTGGGCCGGCGACAAGAGCGCGGGCTCGCTGTCGCTCGACTTCGGGCAGGTGCTGGCCAAGGCGCAGAACGCCGACTACTGGCTGATAAAGGCGTTTGACATCCACACGTATGCCGACCTGAAGAAGCAGTATGCGCTCAACGCCAACTTCAAGGCCTTTAAGGAGCACAAGGTGCTGGTGTGCGACACGGGCAACAACCGCTTCTACCAGGAGTTTCCCTTCCACCCCGACCGCCTGCTGCGCGACCTTGCATCGATATTCCACCCCAATCTGGGCATAACCAGCGACGCGGGCTACTTCAAGCCCCTGGCTCAATAAAGGCGCAACCATGTCCACGACGCATCGCAACATGAGGCCCGCCCTGGTCACAGCCGCCCTGGCAGCACTGCTGGTGCTGCTGTGGGCGGCGTGCCTGGTGTGGGGCTCCGTGGACATCGACGCAGGCTCGGTGGCCACAATTCTGAGCGGCGGCACGAGCGGCAACGACGCCTGGGACGTGATAGTGCTGCAGTCGCGGCTGCCGATGGCGGCCACTGCGGCGCTGGCCGGAGCGGCGCTGGCCGTGGCGGGACTGCTGCTGCAGACCACCTTCAACAATCCGCTGGCCGACCCCAGCGTGCTGGGCGTGTCGGCCGGCGCGGGGCTGGGCGTGGCCGTGGTGATGCTGGCCACGGGCGGCAGCGTGGGCGCAATGCTGGGCACCGGCGCCGGCGGCTACATTGCCACCATGCTTGCCGCCATGGCGGGCGCCATGCTGGTGCTGACCGTGCTGCTGGCCATGGCCGGCATAGTGCGCAGCTCCACCATGCTGCTGATAGTGGGCATCATGGTGAGCTACCTGGCCTCGAGCATAATATCGCTGCTCAGCGCCGAGGCTTCGAGCGAGGGTCTGCAGAGCTATGTAGCGTGGGGGTTTGGCAACTTTGCCAGCGTGGGATTGGACCAGCTGCCCGTGTTCGGAGGCTGCATTGCTGCGGCACTGGCGGCAAGCGCGCTCATGGTGAAGCCGCTGAACGCCATGCTGCTGGGCACGCGCTATGCGCAAAACCTGGGCGTGGACACCCGCCGCACGCGCAACCTGCTGCTGCTCATAGCCGGCGCGCTCACTGCCGTGGTCACCGCCTATTGCGGCCCCATAGGCTTCATTGGCATGGTGGTGCCACACATGGCGCGCCTTGCCACCGGCACCAGCAGCCACGGCCGCCTGCTGCCCGCCACCATGCTGGCCGGGGCCGACGTGGCCCTGCTGTGCGCCCTCATCAGCGGCACATGCGGCAGCCACGGGGTGCTGCCGGTGAACGCAATAACCCCCATAATAGGCGTGCCGGTGATAATCTACATCATAGTCAACCGCCGACGCATCCACTACTTCAACTAACCCCCACACCGAATTATGCACACCACACAGAATCCAGCACTAAGCGCCCGAGACCTTGCCGTGGGCTACCGCCAAGGAAAGAAGGCGGTGGCGATAATGAGCGGACTAAACCTGACGCTTGAGCGCGGCACGGTGACCGCCCTGCTGGGCCGCAACGGCGCGGGCAAGTCGACACTGCTGCGCGCCCTCACGGGAGCCGAGCGGCCCATCGAGGGCACCGTGGCCATAGGCGGGCGCGACACCGCCGCCATGAGCAGCCGCGAGATGTCGCGCCTGGTGGGACTGGTGTCGACCGAGCGCATCGCAGCCGGCGGACTCACCGTGACCGAGCTGGTGGAACTTGGCAGGCAGCCGCACACAGGGTTTCTGGGACGGCTGTCGGGACACGACCGCGAGGCGGTGGCACACGCCATTGCCAGCGTGGGCATGGAGCACAAGGCGCAAAGCCACATGGCGCAGCTCAGCGACGGCGAGCGGCAGAAGGCCATGATTGCCCGCGCCATTGCCCAAGAGACACCCATAATTGTGCTCGACGAGCCCACGGCATTCCTCGATGTGGCCAGCCGCATCAGAGTGATGCGCCTGCTGCACACGCTGGCGCGCAGCCAGGGCAAGGCGGTGCTGCTGTCGAGCCACGATGTGGCCCAGTCGCTGCTGCTGGCCGACGCGCTGTGGGTGATAGCCGACGACCGCAGCATGGCCTGCGGGCGCACCGAGGAGGTGGTGACGGGCGGAGCCATGCAGCACATGTTTGCCGACCC
Source organism: uncultured Muribaculaceae bacterium (assembly GCA_934661195.1). Taxonomy (GTDB): domain Bacteria; phylum Bacteroidota; class Bacteroidia; order Bacteroidales; family Muribaculaceae; genus Sodaliphilus. The sequence goes on along the minus strand of CAKUJD010000011.1, from coordinate 62,744 downwards.
CGAGATTACCTTCAGCACCGACACATGCGACTTCGAGGCCACACTGCCCACCGTGGCAGCCGTGCGCCTTGAATGCGCCGACACGCTGCTGCGCCGGTGTGTGAGCTGCGCGCTGCTGCGCAGCGGCATAGCCGTGGCCGCAACCGCCACGCTGACGCTTGCGGTGCACTCGCTGCGCGAAATCAGCCTCAACGGCACTGCCCAACCATCGCTAAAAGCCGCAGCCGAGGCCGTTTTGGCCGCTTCGGCCCACGCCTGAGGCCGCGAAACCACTCACTTTGAAAAAAAATGACTATATTTGTGGTGACAATTGTGCCGCCGCCCTCGCTGGCATTGCAAATTGGCACGATTATTGTCATTTACGCTAAGAAATGAGACTCAGCATGCGCCACATAAGCAGACTCGCCACCGCCCTCGCAGCCATTATGATTGCGATGGCGGCAGCAGGCGCGCACGCCCAGCAGCTGCCCGAATTCAACGTGGGCGGCGAGGGCGTGGCCGACAGCGTGACGGTGAGCCTCATCACCTACTACCCCGGCAGTGAAATCTACGAGCTGTTTGGCCACACCGAGCTGCGCGTGGCCACCGAGGGCGGCAGCGACCTGCTGTTTAATTACGGCACATTCGACTTCAGCGCGCCCAACTTTGCTCTGCGCTTCGCCACAGGCAAGACCGACTATATGTGCGTGGCCGTGCCGCGCGGCAGCATGCCATTCACCCCGGGGCGCAAAGCTGTGGAGCAGCGGCTCAACCTCACCCAGCGGCAGGCTCGCGACATGCGCGACCGCCTGATGCGCAACATAATGCCCGACATGGCCACCTACCGCTACAAGTATGTGAGCGACAACTGCGCCACCCGTCCGCGCGACATCATCGAGGCCGTGTGCGGCGGAGTGCAGTGGCCCAGGCTGCAACAGAGCGTCACCTACCGCCAGATGATGCGCCACTACAACCGCAACTACCCGTGGGAGCAGCTGGGCATCGACCTGGCCCTGGGATGCGGGCTCGACACCGCCATCACCGCACGGCAGCAGATGTTTGTGCCCTTGGTGCTGATGCAGGCCGCCAGCCGCGCCACCATTGAGCGCGACGGCCGGCGCGTGCCGCTGGTGGCCGACACCAGAGTAATAAACCCAGGCAGCGACGACGGTCTGGCCCTGCCCCCCACCCCATGGCCGCTAACGCCCATGTCGGCAGCCATCGCACTGCTGCTGGCTGTGGCAGCAGTGAGCTGGGCCGACTGGCGGCGGCGCAAGCCATCGCGGTGGCTCGACACCCTGCTGTGGACGGCGGCAGGCGCAGCCGGGTGCCTGGTGTGGTTTCTGACATTCGTCTCGACCCACGAGGCCACATCGCCCAACGTGAACGCCGTGTGGCTGCACCCCTTCTATCTGGTGGCAGCCGTGGCAGTGTGGCGCAAAGGAGGCAAACTTATGCCGGCCCTGTGCATTGCCATGCTGGCGGCCATGGCAGCCGCAGCCGTGTGCTTCGCGACTGGCGTGCAAGTGCCCAACGCTGCCTTCATACCGCTGCTGGCGGCCCTGGCCGCAAGGCCGGCCACGCTGCTGGCAATCAACATTGCAAACAATAAAACAAAACAATAAACCCCTGATCCACAATGCGCAACGACCGCCGACAACGAATAAACCGCCTCGCCACCTCGATAGTGGCGTCGATGGTGGCGCTGTCGGCCCTGTCGCAAGTCAAGGGCAGCCAGCCGCAGCTGGTGGTGGGCATCGTCATCGACCAGCTGCGCAGCGACTACATCGAACTGCTGCAGTCGCAAATGTCGGCCGACGGCTTCAACCGCCTGCTGCGCGAGGGGGCGGTGTTTGACAACGCAGCCTTCAACTGCCCGCAGGTGGACGCCACCTCGGGCACGGCACTGCTGATGACCGGCGCCTATCCGCGCATCAACGGTGTGGCATGGAGCCAGACATTTGACCCCGACAAGCTGGTGGCTCGCGACATATTCGCCGACAGCCACTACATAGGCAACTTCACCACCGACAAATATTCGGCCTCCGCGCTGCAGGCATCCACACTGGCCGACGAGGTGCGCATCAACAACAACGGGCTGGGCAGCGTGTATGCCATAGCCCCCGACGCGCAAATGGCCATAGCACTTGCCGGGCACGCCGCCAACGGCGCCTGCTGGATTAACGACGCCACCGGCAACTGGGCATCAACCACCTACTACCCCGAGGTGCCGCAATGCGTGCAAAGCCGCAACTATGGCCGTCCGCTGGCTGCCCGGCTCGACACCATGCAGTGGCAGCCGCTGCTGCCGGCGGGGCAATACACCAGCGTGCCCGAGGCCAGCCGCTACTACTCATTCCGCTACACATTCGGCGGCCAGCAGGCCGACCGCGTCAAGCGATTCAAGCAGTCGGCCCTGGCCAATGAGGAAGTGGCCAGCGTGGCCATCGACTGCCTCAACAGCCTGAAGCTGGGCCGCCGCGGGCAGCTCGACATGATAAACGTGGGTCTGAGCGCCGCGCCCGTGCAGTGGGCCAAGGGCGGTGACGGCCGGTTTGAGCTGGCCGACACCTATCTGAGACTCGACCGCCAGATAGCGCGCCTGCTCGCGGCCATCGACGCTGCAGTGGGCCGCGGCCGCGCAGTGGTGTTTGTGGCCTCGACGGGCCACTTCGACACCGGCCACGCCGTAGACCCGAAATTCAAGATCCCCACCGGCGAGTTCCACCCCGACCGCGCCACATCACTGCTCAACATGTACTTGATGGCGGTGCACGGCAACGGCAACTGGGTGCAGGGCTACCACCACGGCAGCTTCTACCTCAACCGCCGGCTCATAAAGGAGCGCAACGCCAATCTGGCCGCCATGCGGGCCGAGGCCAGCGCATTCCTGCGCCAAATGAGCGGCATCACAGCCGCCTACACACTCGACGAAATCCTCAACAACCCCTCGGGCGATGACATGAAAGCCATCAACCGCGCCACAGTGCCACAGCTGGCAGGCGACGTGACGGTGGAGATAGCCCCAGGATGGGACGTGGTGGAGACACAGGGCAAGACGCACACTGTGAAGCATATGCGGGCCACTGCCGCCTGCGCCCCGATAATGATATTGGCACCGCAAGTGCGTGCCCAGCGCACGGGCAGCACCATCGACGCGGCACTGCTGGCGCCCACCGTGGCGCGCCTGCTGCGCATACGCTCGCCCAATGCGGCCGCCCTGAGCCCGCTCGCACTGCATTAGTGAGCCCCAAATTCTTCAAAATCAAAACATTTTTACTATCTTTGTGGCTTGTAGCAGAGCCCCGGCGCGCCGTGACAGCCACGGCCGGCCGGCAACGGCTGCAACCCGATATTTTTTCATCTGACACAGACAACAAAAAAACATTCACAATATATGGGATTCAACAACATTCTGAAATCAATTTTCGGCAGCAAGAGCGACCGCGACATGAAGAAGTTGATGCCTATAGTTAATCAAATCAAGGCCATATACCCCGAGATTGAGAAACTTAGCAACGACGAACTGCGCGCCCGCTCGGCAGCCATACGCAAGGCACTGGCCGACGAGGTGCAGCCCATGCGCGACGAGATTGCCGACATCAAGCAGCAAATCGAAAAACTCGACTACGACGAGCGCGAGCCGCTGTGGGACAAGATCGACACTCTTAAAAAGGACATCCTCGACCGCACCGAGGCCAAACTCAACGAGGTGCTGCCCGAGGTGTTTGCCATCGTAAAGGACACCGCGCGCCGCTTTGCGCAAAACGAGACCATCGAGGTGACCGCCACCGACTTCGACCGCCAGCTGGCAGCCGAGGGGCGCGACTTTGTGCACATCGACGGCGACAAGGCCATATACCAGAACCACTGGATGGCCGGCGGCAACGAGGTGACCTGGGACATGGTGCACTACGACGTGCAGCTGATAGGCGGCATAGTGCTGCACCAGGGCAAAATTGCCGAGATGGCCACCGGCGAGGGCAAGACCCTGGTGGCAACGCTGCCGGTGTTCCTCAACGCCTTGGCAGGCAACGGCGTGCACATGGTCACCGTGAACGACTATCTGGCCAAGCGCGACTCTGAGTGGATGGGCCCGCTGTATATGTTCCACGGCCTGAGCGTGGCCTGCATCGACAAGACGCAGCCCAACAGCGATGAGCGCCGCCAGGCCTACAACTGCGACATCACCTTCGGCACCAACGCCGAGTTTGGCTTCGACTACCTGCGCGACAACATGGCCATGCGCCCCGAAGACTGCGTGCAGCGCGAGCACAACTTCGCCATTGTCGACGAGGTGGACTCAGTGCTTATCGACGACGCCCGCACCCCGCTCATCATATCGGGCCCTGTGGCCAAGGGCGAAGACCAGATGTTTAACGACTACAAGCCCAATGTGGAGCGCGTGTATGAGGCGCAGCGCCGCCTCGTGACCAGCCTGCTGGCCGATGCCAAGCGCCTGATGGCCAGCGACAACGACGACGATGTGAAGCAAGGCTCGCTGCTGCTGTACCGCGCCTTCAAGGGTCTGCCAAAATACAACCCCCTCATCAAGTTCCTGTCGCAAGACGGCATAAAGCCGCTCATGCTCAAGACTGAGGCCTACTATATGCAGGACAACAGCCGCGAGATGCCCACCGTGACCGATCCGCTCTACTTCATCATCGACGAGCAGAACAACACCGTGGAGCTCACCGACAAGGGCATCGACGTGCTCACACAAGGCACCGACGACCCCAAGTTCTTCGTGCTGCCCGACATCGCCACCGAGCTGTCGGAGGTGACCAACGAGCCGCTGACCGACGAGGAGAAGATGGCCAAGAAAGACGCGCTGCTGCAAAACTACTCGGTGAAGGCCGAGCGCGTGCACACAGTGACGCAGCTGCTCAAGGCCTACACCCTCTTCAACCGCGATGACGAGTACATCGTGACCGAAGACGGCAAGGTGAAGATTGTGGACGAGCAGACGGGCCGCGTGATGGAAGGACGCCGCTACAGCGACGGCCTGCACCAGGCCATCGAGGCCAAGGAGGGCGTGAAGGTGGAGGCAGCCACGCAGACGTTTGCCACCATCACACTGCAAAACTTCTTCCGCATGTATCACAAGCTGGCCGGTATGACCGGTACGGCCATCACCGAGGCAGGCGAGTTCTGGGAGATCTACAAGCTCGACGTTGTGACCATCCCCACCAACAAGCCAGTGCAGCGCGTGGACATGCCCGACCGCGTGTATAAGACCCAGAAAGAGAAATTCAACGCCGTGATTGAGGAGATAGAGGAGATGCGCAACCAGGGCCGCCCGGTGCTGGTGGGCACCACCTCGGTGGAGGTGTCGGAGCGGCTGAGCCGCATGCTGCGCCTGCGCCACATTCCGCACAACGTGCTCAATGCCAAGCTGCACCAGCGCGAGGCCGAGATTGTGGCCCACGCAGGCCGCTCGGTTGAGGGCAAGGGTGTGGTGACCATCGCCACCAACATGGCCGGCCGCGGCACCGACATCAAGCTCACCCCCGAGGTGAAAGCCGCCGGCGGCCTCGCCATCATCGGCACCGAGCGCCACGAATCGCGCCGCGTCGACCGCCAGCTGCGCGGCCGCGCCGGCCGTCAGGGCGACCCGGGTTCGTCGGTGTTCTACGTGTCGTTTGAGGACAAAGTGATGCGCCTCTTCGCAGGCGAGCGCACCATTAAGATGCTCGACCGCATGGGCCTGCACGACGGCGAGCGCATTGAGTCGGGCATGGTGACCAAGGCCATCGAAAACGCCCAGAAGCGCGTGGAGGAAAACAACTTCGGCATTCGCAAGCACACGTTGGAATACGACGACGTGATGAACGCCCAGCGCAAAGTGATATACACCCGCCGCCGCCACGCCTTGCAGGGCGAGCGCATCGGCACCGACATAATCAACGCCCTCTACGACAGCGTGGAAGACTGCATCGAGAAGTTTGGCGCCGACCAGTTCGACGACTTCAAGATGCAAGTGCTGCAAAACTACGCAATCGAGCCGCCGTTTGACGAAGACGAATACCGCCGCGCCGACCGCAAAGACCTTGTGGAGAAGCTCTACAAGGCAGTGCTCGACGCGTTCAACCGCAAGTCGTCGCGCCTGGCCGAGGTGTCCTATCCGGTGATTAGCCACATCGTGGAAGAGCAGAAAAACGCAGGCTACCCCGAGCCTATGGGCGTGGTGCGCGTGCCCATCACCGACGGCCGACGCGTGTTTGGCATCGTGGTCGACGTGAAGGAGGCCTACGAGAGCCAGTGCAAGTCGATTGCCAAGGCATGGCAGAAGGCTGTGCTGCTGCTCACCATCGACGAGTGCTGGAAAGAAAACCTGCGCGACCTCGACCAGCTGCGCCAGTCGGTGCAGAACGCAAGCTACGAGCAGAAAGACCCGCTGGTGATCTACAAGCTGGAGAGCTACAACCTGTTTAAGCAGATGGTGGGCACGATGAACAACAAGACCGTGTCGATATTGATGCGCGGCCAGATTCCCGTTGAGGCCGAAGATCCGGGCAACCTGCAGCAGGGCGAAGATCCCAACGCTGAGCGCCGCCGCAAACAGGAGCAGCAGCAAATGAACGAAAACCGCGGCGAGGACGCCATGGCCGAGGCCGAGGATTCGCAGCGCCGCGCAAGTGCCGGCGCAAGCCGTCCGCGCCCCACTCAGCCGGTGCACGTAGGCCCCAAGGTGGGCCGCAACGACCCGTGCCCCTGCGGCAGCGGCAAGAAGTACAAGAACTGCCACGGCCGCGGTCTGGTGTAAAAACATTAGATAGCATACTTATAACGCGAAGCCGAGCGGCCCTGTGGCCGTTCGGCTTCGCTTGTTTTGTGAGTGGGGTGTGGACGGGCGGCAATAGAGACAATTACAATGGATTATTGTAGGCATTGCTCCCCGAATGCCGTAGCGCCTGATGCGAATTATTGCAAATCAGTCGATTATGCGTAAATAATTGCAGTCACAGGGGCGTGTTTGATGTGATTTTACTTTCGTGCTGAGTGGGGCTACGCCAGTCGGACGCGGCATGCCGCGTCCCTACAATAAGCATCTGTAAAGCAGACTTTTAGCGATTATTCCTTTTAACTTTAAACTCCATATTCTACTTGAGGCGGTAGGTGATGGTGGTGACCACGCGCAGGCGCTTCACGTAGGGGGTGTTGGCGTCGCGGTCTTCGATGGAAAACTGCCCCTGGTCGGCCTTGACGATGTCGCCGAGGCTGGTGCCTGCCTTTTGGGCAAACTGGTTGGCTGTGGAGCGGGCATTCTCGATGGCCTCGTCCATCATTTTGGGTTTGGTGGCGCGGAAGCGCGTGTATTCGTAGGTGACCTGCTGCGCGCCGTCGTAGCCTCCGCTCACCACGGCCACGCCCTGTGCCAGCAGTTCGCCCTGGCGCGCCATGATGGAGCGCACCTTGTCGACCTTCGAGCTGGTGACGGTGATCACCGAGGATATGTTGTAGCGCTCGGTGACGTCGCTGCTGCTGTAGTCGTTGGCGGTGCGGTCGTTGGTGACGGGTGCGTTGACGCTGATTTCGGCGTCGGTGATGCCGTTGCGCTTAAGGAAGCCGCGCACCGCGGCGGTGTTGGAGTTGATTTGGGTGTAGAGCTGCTGCAGGTCGTTGCCCACCACCTTGGTGACTATGGGCCAGGTGACCTTGTCGGCCTTCACCTCAACTTCCGAGAGACCTTTGACAGTGACCAGATGGTCGCGGTCGGCATAGTAGTCGATGCCGCTCTTCAGGCACGCGCCCAGCACTATGATGGCCACGGCCACGATGGCAGAGGCCAGTGTGATGTCTGATTTCCTGAGTTGCTCTTTTACGTTCATAGTTGCGTTGGTTTTGGTTAAGATGTCGTTTAGACCACGCAACCCGGGCAAGGTTTAATCGCCGCTGTGGGTGTAGAGGCCCTGCTGGTAGAGGCGGGCCATGAAGTCCCAGTTGTCGAGCAGCAGGCGGCCGGTGGGGTCGGCCGGCAGTGCGGCGTCGGGCACCAGCCCATGGCCAAAGGCGTATCGCACCAGGTCGGCCGGGCAGCGGCCGTAGTCGGTGATTAGGGTGTGGGCGGCGGTCCTCGCCTGGGCGCGGTCGTAGAGGTCGTTGGCCGGATGGCAAATGTATTGGGCCACGTCGGGGGCGATGAGCACGCCCTTGGCGCGGTGGGCAAGCATCACAAAGTGTGAATGTCCGCGCAGCTGCGGAAACACGTCGCCGCCGTTGCCGTCGCCCCACCCCATCTGATCGGTGAGGAAGGAGTTGAGCGCATCGTAGTCGGCAAAAAAGGCTATCTCGCTGCCGCCCGTGGCTTCGGTGAACCGGCGGTAGTGCTTGTGGGGCTCGGCATCGGGCGGCAGTGCCGCGTCGGAGTCAAGACTGGGAAGCTCGCCCGAGGCGATGAGCTTCACCCACTGCCCTATGGTGAGCGAAAGCGGGCCTGTGGGATAGGTGAGCATGGTGCGGTCGTCGAGGTCGGTGAGCTTGCCCTCAATGTCGCGTCGGGCCTCCTTTACGAGGCGTCGGGCCTCGGCGCGGTTTTGCGCCAGGGCCACCTTGGCTGCGGGCGGCATGAGGAAGCTCTTGAAAAACAGCCAGCGGCTAAGCTCATACACGCTGGAGGCATCGCTATCCGATCCAGTGTCGATGCCTGTGACAATATTGTATTCCACGGGGTTGGGCGCCTCTTCGTAGCACTCATCGAGCACTTTGAAAAACTCGCGGGCGGCGCGCTCCACCTCGCGGTCGAGTGGCGAAAGACGGCCGTTGTCGAACGTAAGGCCCTCGATGGTGTACCAGATGACGAAGCGCAGGTCGTCGACGTTAAGTTCATAGTCCACATAGTCGTCGCTGCGGCCATAGAACGGCAGCGGGGTGCCATACATGTGCTCGTGCATCATGGTGAACGAGCGCCACAGGCCGGAGTCGGCCACCACATCTTGGTAATAGCCCATCACGGCAAGCACCACGCGGCGGCGCACGGGCTCGGGCTGCAGTGCCAGCAGGCGCTTGCCGTCGCACAGGGCGGCCAGGCGCATGGCCAGCTGCAGATAGTATTTGTCGGAATCGGTGACCCTTGGATAGTTGGGCTGCATGAGCATGAAGTCGTTGACTGTGATTTCCATTGCGCTTACAATTTAATGTGACATTGCCTGAAAAAACATTTACAGGCCACTAACGTCACCCAACTGATGAATGGTGTGCGTTAAGCAGCCTGTAAAAAAACTTTGAGCCACGAGTGGGACTCGAACCCACGACCTTTTCGTTACGAATGAAATGCTCTACCAACTGAGCTATTGTGGCTGGTGCCGTTGTGGCAAGGCGGTGTGTGCCGAACTGAGGCACTCCTACCACCTTGCTTTGCGGGTGCAAAGATACAACTATTATAGCGATTGTTTGCTATATGTTATCTTAATTTTTGCTTTATTGAGCAATAATTTTGCAATTGAGGGGTAGCTGATGGCCGGGGCTATCTTGGTGACCACCGTTTTGCCGCTGCTCGAGCCGTAGCCATAGTAGTAGCTCGACGACTGGGTGTAGGTGGTGACATCGACCGGGGTGATAACGAGGTTCACATCATCGTCGGCGGCATGGCCGCCCTTGTTGTTGATGATATTGAGCACATAGTCGCGCATGCCGGTGAACTCATAGCTCTTGGTGCTGGCGTTGTAGGAGGCATAGAACGAGTCCTTGCTGTTGGTGAGGCTGTCGCCGTCGAAGAACTCCTGCTTGTGGCCCTCCTTGACCATGAGCAGATAGCTGGGCGGTGCTATGTCGTATTTGTTCTTAACCAGCTCGACTGGCAGCGACAGCGACAGCGAGTTGATTACAGCCAGGTCGGTGCCAACGTTTTTGCGGTAGGAGTCGATGATTTCCTGAATGGGGAACTTTACGCGCACTTCATAGCCTGCAGGGCCCATTACTATGGCCTCGCCGGCGTCGACCATGCTCTTCACGCTCTGGTCGATGGTGAGGCTCACATTGTTGTTGATCTGCACCTCGGGGGTCACGCCCAGATACGACTGCGTGGCGGTGACAATGGTGTCGGTGGTGTCGGCGCGCAGCTGGTGCTTGCGGTAGAACACCTCAAGCTCGGTGTCGTAGAAGTTCATCACACGGCCCTTGCCATAGCTGTTGGCAATGTAGATGCCCGGGAAGTGCTGGGCAAACTTGCTGGGCGTGTTGAACACGCTCTTGTCGGTGACGTAGAGGTTGAAGATATCCTTGGCCAGACTCACGGGCATTGGCACATACACCTCGCGGTAGGTGTTGGCATAGGCCGAGTCGGAGGGCAGCTGCAGCGAGTTGGCCGAATAGCTGGTGGAGCCCAGCAGGTCGCTCTTGCTGTAATAGCCCTCGGGGTTGAAATCGCTGTAGATGGGACTGGGCAGCTGGCGGTTGAGCCTGTACACATTCATGCGCATGGGCACCAGCGAGTCGCCGGTGAAGCCATCGGCGGCGATGCGCATCACCAGGCGGCAGGAGTCAATCCAGTCGAGCTTGGTGCCGGTGGTGTCGATGTTGGCGGCGGGCATGAACTCGCTCACCACATCGCTTGTGAGGGTGCCGTAGCCGGGCGAATTGATGATGCCCAGCAGCTGCGCGCTGGAGCGCGCCTGCAGGCTGGGATTGCGCACCGACGAGCCCGTCATTGTGAACGACGAGTCCATGATCACGTGGCTCGTGGAGTCGGTTATCGAAGAGCCTATGTTTTCGTCGCTGCACGAGTAGGCTCCGAAGAGCATGCACAGCGCCATAAGCACATAGAGGGTTTTCTTCATTGCTTAACTGAGTTGTGTGTAGTGTGATGAAAATATATCTGCTTTTACATTGAAAAAATGCCGTTTTAAAGCGACTTGTAGAAGTCGATGCACGCCTGCGCGCGCTCGTCGGCCTCGACATAGGGCAGGAACGGCAGGCCCGACTCCTTTACGGCCTCGAGCACCTTGGGGTTGACCTCCTTGCTGCATTGCACCACGCCGTCGCTGTGCTTGAGGGCGAGACGGGTGAGCTCAACGTAATCGTTGGCGCCGGTGAGCGGAGCCAGATCGTCGTCGGTGAATCCGTCGAGTTTCAACTTCTCGGTCATGCGTTTGTCGAGCGGAGTGGCGAAGTCGTCGTTGAAGAGCGAATACACCACCTTGCACTCGCTGAAGGCGGGGTCGTCGTTGTAGTAGTGCTTGATGTAGAGCGGCAGCAGCGCTGTGATCCAGCCCGTGCAGTGAATCACGTCGGGATTCCAGCGCAGCTTCTTCACCGTTTCGAGCACGCCGCGCACAAAGAACATCGAGCGCTCGTCGTTGTCCTCGGGCGAGGTGACGGTCTCAAGTTCTTTGGTTATATTGTGGGTGAAATAGTCTTCGTTGAAGATGAAATACACTTGCATGCGCGCAGGCTGCAAAGTGGCCACTTTGATTATGAGCGGGTGGTCGGTATCATCGATTATCAAGTTGAGTCCGCTCAGGCGAATCACTTCATGCAGCTGGTTGCGGCGCTCGTTGATAAAGCCGTATTTGGGCATGAAAGTGCGCACTTCCAAGCCTTTTTCCTGTATGCTCTGAGGCAAGTCGCGTCCTATTACGGCCATAGGAGTTTCAGGAAGATAGGGAGAAATTTCTTGAGATACGAATAATACTTTATTTACATCCATGGTGCAGTGTACATTATATGTCGGTGCAAAGTTAGCAAAAAAAGGCGATATTTGCCGCCGATTTGCCACTGTCGGTGCTCGATTTAATGAAAACCGAGTCCGATTTAACATAGTTTGGCACGCATCTGCAAGCGTCAGCGGCGCTTGCGCGAGCGTTTTTTGCCCGTGGCTGCTGCGGCGGTCTTGCGCGGATTGCTGCGGCCTGCCGGCTGCACGCGGTTGGCGCTGGCCGAGGCCTTGTCCATGTCGGAGTAGGCCTCGCGCATGAACTCGGGCAAGATGTCGACCCAGCGGTTGACGGTGCGTGGCGAGTCGGCCCGCGAGTGCGACAGCAGCCAGTCGTAGGTTTCCTGCATATACAGCAGCCGCGCCAGCTGGCCGTGGTTCACTCCGGGCCACTCGTCGTAGCGCAGCAGCGGTGTGGGCCCTGCGGCCTTCATGGCCTCCACCACCCGGCGCGACTGTGCCACTGGCACGGCGCGGTCGGCTGTGCCGTGGATTATCCACAGCGGCACGCGGTTGAGACCGCTGAAGTCTTTGGCAGTGCCGCCGCCACACAGGGCCATGGCGGCCGCCACCGAGTCGGGATAGGCGCTGCAGTAGTCAATGGTGCCGTATCCGCCAAGGCTCATGCCCATCACGCACACGCGGTCGGGGTCGACATTGTAGTTGGCGATGGCCCAGTCGACTATGCGCTTGAGGCGCTCGGGGCGCCAGCCGGCGGTGTTGCACTGCGGGGCCACCACGTAGGCGTCGATCACGCGCCCCATCTCCACGGCGGCTATCGAGCCGTAGCGGCGCACGCGGTTCAGGTCGTTGCCGCACAGGCTCTGGCCGTGCAGAAACAGCAGCAGCGGCAGGCGGTTGCTGTAGTCATAGCGCGAGCCTGAGTGGGCCGAGGCGCTGTCGGCATATTCAGGCTCGTAGAGCCAAAAGTTGTAGCTGTCGGGCACTGCGCCGCGAAAGGCGCGCACCCTGGCCCAGGCCAGCTGCGGCGCGAGGGCCGCCACTATCGTGGCCACGGCCAGAGCCAGCGACGATATTGCACGTTTTGCGTCAGTCATATTCTTCTTCATTCTCTTGCAAACAAGTAGGCGCGCCACGCGGCACTTGCCGCAGCGCGCACGGCTGCAAAAATAGCAAAAAAGGCGCCGCCCCACCCCTCCTTTTAACTCTTTATAGCATAATATCAGTTTATTAACGCGAAACACGAGGCAGGGCCGGACTCTGCTGGTTGAGAGGCCGGCCCTGCGGGCGTAAGTATGATTGTGATTACTGACTATTTTGGCTACTTGGCGAGGAGCGAGGCCACGTCGGCTGTGATCTGCGGTGCGGTGAGGCGGTTGTCGCTTAGTATGGCGGCGTAGTCGTAGCGGTCGACGAACTCCTTCTTGAGGCCGTAGTTGAGCACGCGCACGGCTGTGGGGCCGTAGTAGCGGGCTATCTTCTCGCCAAAGCCGCCGTCGAGCTGGCCGTCTTCGATGGTGACCACCACCTGGTGGTCGGCCTTGAGCGAATCGAGCATGGCTGTGTCGAGGCCGGTGATGTAGCGAGGGTTGACCACCGTGGCCTCAACGCCGAGCTGCTGCTTGAGGGCGTCGGCCACCTCGTTGGCGAGGTGGTGGAATGTGCCCAGGCCAAGCAGAGCCACGCGCGAGCCGCGGCGTGTGGCCTCATACTGGTTGAGCCGGCTGTAGTCGGCCTGCACTTTGTCCTGCGAGTGGCGCACAGGGCCTCCGGGCAGCTTTATGGCCACGGGGTCCTGGCTTTGGCTGATGCTCCACTGCAGCATGGCCAGGTATTCCTCCACGGTGGTGGGGGCAAGGTAGACCATATTCGGGATGTTGCTGATGAGCGGAATGTCGAAGAAGCCCAGGTGGGTGACATCGTTCATGCCCAGCACCGTGCCAGCGGCCACGATGAATGTGGCTGGGCAGCGGTTGATGCACACGTCCTGCGACAGCTGGTCGTAGGTGCGCTGGAAGAACGACGAGGCGGTGCAGAACACCGGATGGGCGCCGGCCTTGGCCAGGCCCGACGACATTGCCACGGCTTCGGCCTCGGCGATGCCCACGTCCACATATTGCTTGCCGGCCTCGGCGCGGCGCTCGGGCGTGAAGCCCATCATGGTGGGCACGGCGGCCGAAATGGCCACCAGCTTAGGATCGCGCTTCATGGCGCCAAGCAGGAAGCGCGCTGTGATGTCGCTGTAGTTTTCGCCACTGTCATCGTCGTCGCTGCGGCCTGTGGCCAGATTCCACGGCATGTGCCAGTGAAACTCCTCCTTGCGCTGCTCGGCTGGCTCGTAGCCTTTGCCCTTGAGGGTGTGGATGTGTACCACGGTGGGCTTTGGGGTGTCCTTCACTTGCTGGAATGCGGCAGTGAGGGCGGCGATGTCGTTGCCCTGCTCCACATACAGATAGTCGAAGCCCATGGCCTTGAACATGTTGCACTCGGCCTTGCCCTGAGTGGCGCGCAGCAGGTTGAGGTTGTTGATGTATCCGCCGTGGTTTTCGGCAATCGACATCTCGTTGTCGTTGACCACAACGATGAAGTTGGTGCCGAGCTCGGCAGCCATGTTGAGGCCCTCGTATGCCTCGCCTCCGCTGAGCGAGCCGTCGCCGATGATGGCAATCACGTTGTAGTGGCCGCCGGCCAGGTCGCGGGCCTTGGCCAAACCGGTGGCAAGGGCTACCGAAGTGGAGGTGTGGCCTATTTCAAACAAGTCGTGCTCGTTTTCCCACGGGCAGGTGTAGCCGGTGACGTCGTCGTAGTGCTCGGGGCTCATAAACGCCTCGGCGCGGCCGGTGAGCATCTTGTGGGTGTAGCTTTGGTGCGACACGTCCCACACCAGCTTGTCGGCTGGCGAATTAAACACGCGGTGCAGGGCAATGGTGGCCTCCACCATGCCCAGGTTGGGACCCACGTGGCCGCCGTGGCGGCTGAGTTTAAGCAGCAGGGCCTTGCGTATGTCGGACACAAGGCCGCGGAGCTGGTCGGCGTCCATGGCCTTGACATCGGCTGGCGACGACACCTTGCTAAGATAGGGATAATCTTCTTTTGCCATAATTAGATATTGACTGTTGTGTGTATGTGTTGTTTTTGCTGTTGCTGACTGATTTCAGTTTCACTGGTGCAAAATTAGCTTCTTGCAGCCAAGCGGGCACAAATAATTTCACCGAAAAAGTTACCAATTTCACCGCAACATTTTTCCCGCATCGGCAGCCGCGAGGCATTCACGACTGTTTTTATAGAAAAAACAACCAATTTTAAGTCCAGAATAATTGTGTAAAGCCATAATTTTTCACGAACTTTGCAGCACATATATTAATAGCACTTTTCTATACAGATTCTATTCATAAGTATTATGTGAGTCCTACTCGTGAGAGCAGGGCTTTCTTTTTTTGTGCGCGCACAGCACCCCCCCCACGCACAACCGGCCTTAGCAGACTGAAGGAGGATGCGCGGAAGCGGAATAAGGGCATAAATGCAGCAAAGCGTCAGCGCTTGAAGCGGGCGTATTCGCGGGCCATGCGGGCGGCGTAGCCCTTGACCACGCGGCCTCCGTTGTAGGCCTTGGCAAAGGCATACCAGTTGCGGGCGCGCACGTAGCGCACAAGATTGTTGGCGCGGATGAAGCGGGCAAACAGCTCGAGCTGCATGGCCTCACTCTGGCTCATTAGCTTGGCGAACTCAAACACCGACGAGCAATCGCACTGGCGGTAGTTGAAGCCGCCTATCTGGAACATGCCCCAGAACGTTGACTTATAGGCCACCTCGCGGCTCACGGCCGAGGCCGAGCGAAGGCGGGCATGCTGGGCCGCGCCATACGAGCCGTAGCGGCGCACATTGACTCCGGCGAAGGCCACCGGGGCCTTGCGGCGCGCCTCGGCCAGCGAGATGCCGCTGCGGCGCAGCATCTGGCGAAACACAGTGAGGTCGAAGTTGATGATTGGCTTGCCAGGGGCCACAAAGCCGGCGTTGCCTGCCTCGATCTTGGCCAGGGCCTTGATGGCGGCCACCTCCACGCCAAGCTCGTCGGCCACCTTGCGGTAGTCGAGCTCGGTGAGGCGCGAATAGCGGTCGGCCGCCGAGTCGGGGAAGTCGTCTTCGGTGAGGTCGTGGTGGCTGGCCTCGAGGCGCTTGGTGGCGGCGTTTTCAACATTGGCGGTGTCGGCTGGCTGCTGGCTGCCGGCAAAGGCTGCTATTGCCACCAGCGCGAGGCCGGCGGGCAAGATGCGTTGCAATTCTCTGAAATATTTCATAATGTGTGGCATTTTAATAAAAAAGGTGAGGCCAAGCAAGCGCGGCCGACGCGATGCGGCGCACTTGTTTGGCCCCAACCCTATGGATATCAGCCGTGCCCCAATTGCCGGGGCGGGCACGATGTTGGCTTGCTTATTATGGTGCTGTTACTTCTCGTTGGCAACAGTCTTAAGGATTTCCACGATGAAGTCCCAGAACTTCTGCACAGCGGGGATGTGGCAGCGCTCCTTGGGCGAGTGCACGCCTTGCAGTGTGGGGCCAAACGAGATCATGTCCATGTGCGGGCACACCTTGAGGAAGAGGCCGCACTCCAGGCCGGCGTGGATGGCGTTGACCACTGGCTTGACGCCATAGAGGCGTTCCCAAGCGTCGACGGCAGTCTTAAGAATCTTGTTGTCGAGGTTTGGCTCCCAGCCCTGATAGCCCTGAGTGTGGGTGACCTCGGCGCCGCCAAGCTTGAAGGCCTGCTCCACGCGGTGTGCGGCATCGTATTTGCGGCTTTCCACTGCGCTGCGCTGCGAGGTGGTGACCACCACCTTGTTGCCTTCCTTCATCTTGATGCTGGCGAGGTTGGTAGAAGTCTCCACCAGGTCGTCGATGTCGAGGCTCATCGAGAGCACTCCGTGGGGGGCCACATACACCGAGTTGATGAGGGCGTAGGCCGACTCCTTGTCGATGACTTCGGCGGGGGTGTCGACGCTCTCGATTTTGATTTCCATGTCGGGTTCCACGAGTTTGTATTCGTTCTTGACATCGGCCACAAAGGTATTGAAGAGCACCGAAACGGCCTCTTTGTCCTCGGCCTTGATGCCAAACACTGCGTGAGCCTCATAGGCGATGGCGTTGCGCAGGTTGCCGGCGTCGATCTTGGCCAGTGCCAGGTCGTGTGTCTGCTTGATGTCCCACAGCAGGCGCACGATGAGCTTGGTGGCGCAGGCGCGTCCGGCGTTGATGTCGCTGCCCGAGTGTCCGCCCTGCAGTTTCGACATGTCGACCTTAAAGAACACATAACCGGCGGGAGCAGCCACGGGCTTGTAGGTGTAGGTGGCCACAGTGTCGATGCCACCGGCGCAGCCCATGGTGATCACACCATCGTCCTCACTGTCGAGGTTGAGCAGGTAGTCGCCGCTGAGCATGCCCTCGCCCACGTTGCTTGCGCCAGTGAGGCCGGTCTCCTCGTCGACGGTGAAGAAGCCCTGCAGGGGGCCCACCTTGAGGTCGGGGTCGATGAGCGCAGCCAGCGCGCCGGCCACGCCGATGCCGTCGTCGGCGCCCAGAGTGGTGCCGTTGGCGCGCACCCAGTCGCCTTCAACGATGGTCTCGATGGGATCTTTGTCGAAGTCGTGCTTGGCGTCCTTGTTTTTCTCGCACACCATGTCCATGTGGCCTTGCAGCACCACCTTCTTGGCGTTCTCGTAGCCAGGGGCTGCGGGACGGAAGATGGCCACATTGCCTATTTCGTCGGTCTTGCACTCGAGGTTGTGCTTCTTGGCGAAGTCAACGAGGAACTCACGCATTTTGCCTTCCTTCTTAGAGGGACGCGGCACCTTTGTAATCTGGTCGAAGATGTTCCAGACCAAAGCCGGTTTCAAGTCTTTAATTGTCATAATTTCTAATATATTTAGAACGTTAAACGTTAGTTAGCGTTGTTTGGATTAAACTAATGTTAAATAATTAACATTTCACTCGCTAAGTTACGAAAATAATTTGAAATAGGCGGAAAACTCGCAAAGGTTTCATATATTTGCATAGAAATTTGTGAAAAGCTAATGACTATATCGCTCAACATACTGCTCGTGGCAGGCCTTGCCGTGGTGCTGGTGGGCGTGGCCGTGGTGCTGCTCGGCGTGAAGATATTCTTTGTGAAGGGCGGCCGGTTTCCCAACACGCACATCCACGGCAACCCCAGCATGCGCAGCCGCGGCATCAGTTGCCCGCGCGACAGCGAGTTCTACGACAGCTGACTAACGATTGATTAATAACACAATACACTTTACATACACAGATATGAACTACAAACATCTCACAGTTTTTGCCCTTGCAGCCGCGCTGACGCTCGGCTCGTGCAACGAGAAGAAGCAAGAACCTGCCAAGCAGAGCCTGCCTCAGGGAGCCACCGAGCAGGCTATGACCATCCGCTACGTTGACGGCGACACCATTATGGAAAAATATAACCTGGCCAAGGACCTCAACGAGAGCATGCTCCGCCGCCAGAACCAGCTCGACGCCGCCCAGCAGCAGCGCAGCACCGAAATCAACAAGTTTGGCAGCACAATGCAGCAGAAATACAAGAACAACCAATACCTCACCCAGGAGAGCTTCAACAGCGACCAGGCCAAGCTGCAGAAGATGCAGAGCGACGCCCAGACCTATCTGGGCAAAATGCAGCAGAGCATTCAGAGCGAATATGCCCAAAACAGCCGCCAGCTGCAAGACTCCATCAGCAACTACCTTAAGGTGTATGCCAAGGAGAAGGGCTTCGACATGGTGCTGCTGAAGTCGGCCACACTCTATGCCGACCCCAAGTTTGACGTGACCAACGAGGTGGTTGAGGGCCTAAACAAGCGCTACAACAAAGTAAGCAAGAAATAACCCTCCAAGGAACTATGCGCGCCGCCCCCAAGGGCGCACGCAGCCGGCGCGGCAATGCTTTTAGCAATAAAGGCATTGCCGCGCCGATTGTTTCATCAGCTCTGGTGGAGGCAAGCGCCGCATAACTGAAAAAGTGTCAATAATTCAAAAAACACGTTACATTGCATGACAATGTAACACAAAACCCACTACCTTTGCCTGTGCAGAAAACAACTATAAGAAAACTAATCACAAAACAACGATAACACCCTATGTTGACTCAAATTTACAATGGTCACATCCTTACACCTGAAGGATGGATATGCGGAGGCAGCGTGCTGATGGACGGCGGCCGCATAGTGGAGATACGCAAAGGCAGCAACATCGAGCCCAAGGCCGAGAAAACCGTTGACGCCCGCGGCATGCACGTGGTGCCCGGCGGCATTGAGCTGCACTGCCACGGCGGCGGCGGACGCGACTTTATGGAGGGCACGGCCGAGGCCTTCAAGGTGGCCGCCCAGGCCCACATGAAGCACGGCACCACAGCCATCTTCCCCACCCTGTCGTCGTCGACGCTGAAGATGATTGAGGACGCCTGCGCCACTTGCGACGAGCTGATGAAGGAGCCGGGCAGCCCCATAATGGGCCTGCACCTCGAAGGCCCATACTTCAATCCCAAGAAGGCCGGCGCGCAGATGCCCGAAATCATCCGCAACCCCGACCCCAAGGAATACAAGCACATAGTGGAAGACTACAGCTGCCTGCGCCGCTGGGACGTGGCCCCCGAGCTGCCCGGCGCCATTGAGATGGGCCGCTACATAGTGAGCAAGGGAGTGCTGGCAGCCATTGGCCACACGGCAGCCACCTACGACGACGTGAAGGCCGCCTACGAGGCCGGCTACAGCCACGCCACACACTTCTACAACGCCATGCCAGGCTTCCACAACGTGCGCGAGTTTAAGCACGCCGGCACGGTGGAGAGCGTGTATCTGATGGAGCGCATGACGGTGGAGATGATAACCGACGGCATCCACGTGCCCGCCCCTATCCTGCAACTCATCTACCGCACCAAGGGCGTGGAGCGCACCGCACTCATCACCGACGCCCTGGCCGTGACCGCCAGCGACAGCAAGGAGGCCTTCGACCCGCGTGTGATTATTGAAGACGGCGTGTGCAAGCTTAGCGACCGCTCGGCACTGGCCGGCAGCATCGCCACCATGGACCGCCTGATCCGCACCGCCGTGAATATTGCCGGCATTCCGCTGAACGACGCCTGCCGCATGGCTTCGGAGACTCCGGCCCGCATCATGGGCATCTACGACCGCAAGGGCTCGCTGCAGCGCGGCAAAGACGCCGACCTGCTGCTGCTCGACGACGAGCTGAACCTGCGCAGCGTGTATGCCATGGGCCAGCTGGTGGAGGGCACCGACAAGATGTGACCGCACACACATTCACTACGTCCCCATTAATTAATAACAATTATATCTGCAAAAAGCCGGAGCGGCACGAGTGCCGACCCCGGCTTTTTCACATCCACACAACCACCGCATGGGTTTTAGACGACAATAGAGACAATGGGAGACAACGTCCGGGGAGACTTTTATTGATAAAAGTCGACTCTGATTTGTCCTAAATTGTCTCTATTGTCGTTTTATTTCCTCCCGACTTGCTGTCAATAACCATTTTCGGCATGCATGTTGTAGCATATTGTCTCTGTTGTCGTTTTTAATTTTCCGAGCGAAACAAAAAATATGGCAAAAACATGCGGCAAAAGTTGCACAGGTCAAAAACAAGCGTTAACTTTGCCAACGCAAAACGCAACTGATGGTCGCTTGGATGAGTGGTTTAGTCACCGGTCTGCAAAACCGGGCACAGCGGTTCGAATCCGCTAGTGACCTCCACCAACAAGGTTTCGCATTCATACGAATGCGAAACCTTTCTTTTTTCTCGGTCCACCACGGCACTTGCCGCTACATAGGCTCATAGTCATCCAACTATAATTAAGTTTGCTCCGAGGCGCCACGCCCAGACAAAGGAGCTCCAACACGTCATTGCCATTGGCAAACCGCTGGCGCATCTCGGTTAGCATTATTCTCTTATTCTTTTCTAAGTTCTAAAAGCCATTCACAACAGGGCTATCTGTGCCGGCCGTAATCTTCTGGATACAGCACGCGCACACCGGCATCAAGCATCTTTTGCGTTGGAGGGTATGACAAGTCTGTGTTGCCAAGTTTATCAAACACACGGCCATACACCTCATAACGACAAATGAAGTCTTGCTCCTCCGATACCTTTTCCCAACCTTTCTTGGCTACGCTGTCGGCACTCACAAACGTATACAGATAACATCTCTTTTTTTCATAACTCGGCTCAAAGATGGTTGCACCATACATCACCCCTGAACTCTTTCCCGCCTCTATCAGGAAAGCGTCTTCTTTAGAAAGCGTTGTGTCGGCATAGTTTCTGGCGACACAATACACATCAATAGTGCTGTTATTGTAAATAAAGGCAAACCACCAACATTCACAAGACGTCATCAGCAAGACGATGACGAACAGCGACATCACAAAACCAAATTTTCCCCTCTGCATTTTCTCTTATTTTTTGTTTAATACTTTCTGTTATTTCAAGCCGGCATTGGCAGCAGCCGCTGGGCGCCGAACGTAGTCTTTGGGATACTGCACGCGCACACCGGCATCAAGCATCTTTTGCGTGGGAGGGAAGGTCAATGCATTGTTGCCAAGCCTATCAAAAGCACGGCCATACACCTCATAGCGGCAAATGAAATCACGATCCAAGGCCACCATATGCCAACCTTTTTTCACCACACTGTCGACACTCACAAACGTGTATACATAGCACAGATTTTTCACATTGTGCCGCTCACGCTCGTCAGCGTCGTAGTAGATTTCTGTGCTTTGACCCGCTTCAATAAGCCTTGCATACTTTTGACCGATAACAGTGTCGGGATATTCCGTTACAATGCAGTACACATTATCACCGCTGCAGTTGTGCAGACCCACAATCCACCACTCCTCACACGACTGCAGCAGTGAAAACACAACCAGCATCGCCGCAACAAATACGATTCTTCTCATCTTCTCCTATCAATAAATTTTGTTAACCTTAAGTGCCGAGCCAACATCATCGAATAATACGGATAATAGAGCATATCCTCCTTCTCAAAATATGCCATACCTCGGGTTGTGGCATCTTTTTCAGTCCAAGTGCTTCTGTGATTTAGCTTATTTACTGCACAATCAATCAAACTGGGAATTCCGAATAAATTCAAGTATAGTGGTCCATGCCCCTGACTTTGGATGTAATGCCCATATTCATGCACATATCCTTCACTATTTTTAGGTTCAAATTTTCCACTGGAAAGCACTGGGGCTGTTGATTCACTATGCCCATCATCAATATTTATAAAGCTTCCAATTGTCACACCTTTGAAATAGTTGGGTCCTTTCCCTGTGAAATTTATCACAAATGTCGCCCCACCAAAGTATCTGACTTCCGTGTCAACCATCCAGTTTTTTACCATCGAATAAGTCATACCAACCATCGTTTGCAACGATTCCCACGTAAAGCGCGATACAAGTTGCTTTAAGCCCTTGAAAAAGCCGTGGCTCCAGTCGCTTTTTAGCAGGCCAAGTTGTATCTTTGTCTCGTTGACGGCTGTGCGCCATGCCGTTTTAAAGGGGTTTTGCCATGTGAATATGCCGCGGAAGAAGCCTACCACCAGTCCTAAGAAGAACTCACCATCCTCATCACGGTAGCGAAGCGGATTATTCAAGCAGTAGCTGTAGCGAAGTTGCCGCGGTGAATGGGCCGCCGCGCACAGCGCAAGGGAGAATAGCGCTGTCAGGCTTATGGATATTGTTTTCATCGGGTTATATTGTTGTTTTGCAAAAATAGTTCAAATTTCGTTAATTGCAAAAGAAAAAGTAGAGGTTTTGTTTTTTAACATTGCGCTCAGATTGCGCTCAGGTTGCACCAATTTTTCATAAATCAGGCGGCACCTCGGCAATGCAAAAAATTGAGAGGGCTCATTTTTTTGGCGTTGCGCTCGGTTTGCACTAATTTTTCATAAATCAGGCGGCACCTCGGCAATGCGAAAAAATTGAGCGGGCTCATTTTTTTGGCATTGCGCTCGGTTTGCACTAATTTTGCACATCTAATATGATATGAATATGATGAAGCGACTCTTTATGATAACGGCCGCATGCCTGCTGTGCGCAGTGGGTGCAGTGGCCCAAATTGTGAATCCGGTGAAGTGGAAGTCGGCCATTAGGATGACCGACGACTTCCACGGCGTGATTTCGTTCACGGCCACTATAGATGATGGCTGGCACATGTATTCAACCGAGGCTGTGACCGACGGGCCCGTGCCCACCAGCGTAGACTGGAAGGAGCTGAAGGGGGTGAAGCTGGACGGCGGGCTGAAGCCCGACCGCAAGGCGCAGCGCCACCACGACCCTAACTTTGGCGTGGACATGAGCTGGTGGACTGGCAGCGTGACGCTGACGCAGCGGTTCACGGTGACTGCCGCCAACTACTCGATAAGGGGCAATGTGGGCTATATGAGCTGCAACGACACGCAGTGCTCGTCGCCGGCAAAAGAGCCGTTCAGTTTCAGCGGCGCTGCCGCAGCATCGGGCCAGACAGAGACCGCGGCCGACACCACCAGTGCCACTGAGCCGGATGCCACGGCAGCGCCGGCGGCCGACAGTGTGAGTCAAGACCAGTTGTGGGCGCCGGTGAAGGCGGCGGCTGGCGATGGCGGCGGTGAAACTGCAGCGGCTTCGGCCTCGCTGTGGTATATATTCGCGGCTTGCTTTGGCGGCGGCCTGCTGGCGCTGCTCACGCCGTGTGTGTGGCCCATCATACCCATGACGGTGAGCTTTTTCCTGAAGAAGAGCGGCGGGCGCGCCAAGAGCGTGCGCAACGCGGCCATATATGGCGTGTCGATAATAGTGATCTATCTTGCTCTGGGACTGGCGGTAACTGCCGCATATGGCGCGAGCGAGCTCAACGCCATTGCCACCAACGCGGTGTGCAATGTGGTGTTTTTCCTGCTGCTGGTGGTGTTTGCGGTGTCGTTTTTCGGCGCGTTTGAAATCACGCTGCCGTCGTCGTGGAGCAACAAGCTCGACAGCGCCACCGAGCGCACCACCGGCCTGCTGAGCATATTCTTCATGGCATTCACGCTGGTGATAGTGTCGTTCTCGTGCACGGGCCCCATTATAGGCACTCTGCTGGTGGAGGCGGCCACCATGGGCAGCATGGCGGGCCCGGCCGTGGGCATGGGCGCATTTGCGCTGGCGCTGGCCATTCCGTTCAGCTTCTTTGCCATGTTTCCATCAGTGCTCAAGCGGCTGCCCAAGTCGGGCGGCTGGCTCAACACAGTCAAAGTGGTGCTGGGCTTCATCGAGCTGGCACTGTCGCTCAAATTCCTCTCGGTGGCCGACCTTGCCTACGGCTGGCATCTGCTCGACCGCGAGGTGTTTCTGGCGCTGTGGATAGCCATATTCGGCCTGCTGGGGCTGTATCTGCTGGGCGTGTTCCGCTTCAAGAGCGACGGCGAGCCGCGCCAGAGCGGCGTGGGCGTGACACGCTTCATGCTGGCGCTGGCGTCGCTGGCCTTCACCGCCTATCTGGTGCCAGGACTGTGGGGAGCTCCGCTGCGCGCCACCAGCGCGTTTGTGCCGCCGCTCGGCACCCAGGACTTCAACCTCTATGGTGAGGAGCAGGCCCAATACAGCGACTACGACCAGGGCATGCGTGCCGCAGCCCGCGCCGGCAAGCCTGCGCTGATCGACTTCTCGGGCTACGGCTGCGTGAACTGCCGCAAGATGGACGGTGCGGTGCTCGACAAAGACCAGGTGAAAAGTGCCATTGCGCGCGACTTCGTGACCATCAAGCTGATGGTGGACGACAAAAAGGCCATGCCGCAGCCAGTGTATGTGGAGGAAAACGGCCGCCAAGTGGAGCTCGACACCTACGGCGACTTGTGGAGCTACTTGCAGCGGTCGAAGTTCGGGGCCAACTCGCAGCCCTACTATGTGGTGCTCGACGCCCAGGGGCAGCTGATGTCGGGCCCGGCGGTGTATGACGAAAACGTGGACAAATTCATCGACTTCCTGAACAAGGGACTAAACAACTATAAATCGAATGGCAGCAAGCAGCAACAGTAGCGCCCTCAAGGCGCTTGACGGCCTGATGGAGGTGGTGCGCACACTGCGCAAACGATGCCCGTGGGACTCGGTGCAAACCTACGAAAGCCTGCGGCCAAACACCATCGAGGAGGTCATGGAACTGGCCGACGCCCTGATGGGCGGCGACCCCGAAGCCATTAAAAAGGAGCTGGGCGACGTGCTGATGCACGTGCTGCTGTATGCCTGCATTGCCGAAGAGAAAGGACAGTTTGGCTTCGCCGACGTGTGCAACGCCGCGCGCGAGAAGCTCGTGTTCCGCCACCCCCACATCTATGCCGGCGCGGCCAGCGCGGCCGAGGGCGGCGAGACGTGGGAGGAGATAAAGCTGCGCGAAAAGGGCGGCAACAAGACCGTGCTGGGCGGAGTGCCACGCTCGCTGCCGTCGCTCATCAAGGCAGAGCGCATTCAGGAGAAGGCCGCCAGCGTGGGTTTTGACTGGGAGTGCAAGGAAGACGTGTGGGCCAAGGTGCGCGAAGAGGCCGGCGAGGTGGAGCGCGAGCTGGCCGACGGCCACGAGGCCGACCGCGAGAAGGAGTTTGGCGACCTGCTGTTTTCGGTGGTCAACGCCGCGCGCCTCTACGGCGTGCGCCCCGACAACGCCCTTGAGCGCACCAACCGCAAGTTCACCGCCCGCTTCAACCACATTGAGTCGGCGGCCCGCAGCCAGGGCCGCCACGTGAACGAGCTGACCCTGGCCGAGATGGACGTTCTGTGGGACGAGGCCAAACGCATGAGGCTGGGAGAGGAGGACGAGCGATGAAAGTGTGCGTCACCGAGAAACCGAGCGTGGCGCGCGACATTGCCGCCATTCTCGGCGCCACCGACCGCCACGACGGCTATTATGAGGGCAACGGCTACCAGGTGACGTGGACCTTCGGCCACCTGTGCGAGCTAAAAGAGCCGGCCGACTACACCGACCTGTGGCGCCGCTGGAGCCTGGGCGCGCTGCCCATGGTGCCGCAGCGCTTTGGCATCAAGCTGATCGACAACGACGGATACAAGCGCCAGTTTGGCGTGATAAAAAGCCTGATTGCTGGCGCCGACGAGGTGATTAACTGCGGCGATGCCGGCCAGGAGGGCGAGCTGATACAGCGGTGGGTGTACCAGAAGGCCGAGTGCCGGGTGCCCGTGAGGCGGCTGTGGATTTCGTCGCTCACCGACGAGAGCATACGCGAGGGCTTCGGGCAGCTGAAGCCCGGCAACGACTTCAACAACCTGTATTTCGCCGGCCTGTCGCGCGCCATAGGCGACTGGATGCTGGGCATGAACGCCACAAGGCTCTACACGCTGCAATACGCGCAGTCGCGCAACGTGCTGTCGATAGGCCGCGTGCAGACCCCCACCCTGGCCCTGATAGTGGCCCGCCAGCGCGAAATCGACAACTTTGTGCCGCAAGACTACTGGGAGATAAAGACCCTTTACCGCGGCGCCACATTCAGCTCCACCAAGGGGCGCTATCCTGCCGAGGCCGATGCTCAGGCAGTGCTCGAAAGCATCAAGGCCGCGCCCCTCACCGTGACATCGATCACGGCCAAGAAAGGGCGCGAGGCGCCGCCGCGCCTGTTCGACCTCACCAGCCTGCAGGTGGAGTGCAACAAGAAATTCTCGTTTTCGGCCGACGTGACGCTGAAACTCATACAAAGCCTCTATGAGAAAAAGGTGACCACCTATCCGCGCGTCGACACCACCTATCTGAGCGACGACATCTACCCCAAGGTGCCTGGCATACTCAAGGCCATGTCGCCCTACGCGCCACTGGCCGCGCCTGTGCTGGCCGGCAAAATTCCGAAGAGCAAAAAGGTGTTCGACAACTCAAAGGTCACCGACCACCACGCCATCATTCCCACTAACGTCGACCCAGTGCGCGCCGCACTGTCGCGCGACGAGAAGCTGGTGTACGACCTGGTGGCCAAGCGCTTCATTGCCGCCTTCTACCCCGACTGCCAATTTCTGGCCACCACAGTGATGGCCGACATCAACGGCCACGAGTTCAAGGCCACGGGCAAGCAAATAGAGAACGAGGGCTGGCGCGCCGTGTATGCCGGAGCGAAAGACGCCAAAGACGGCGACGAGGCAAGCGGCGTGCTGCCGCCCATGGTGAAGGGCGAGAGCGGCCCGCACAAGCCGTCGCTGGCCAAGAAGGCCACCCAGCCGCCCAAGCTCTACACCGAAGGCACGCTGCTGCGCGCCATGGAGACAGCCGGCAAGCTGGTTGACGACGAGGCACTGCGCGACGCCATGAAGGAGAACGGCATCGGGCGCCCGTCGACGCGCGCGGCCATCATCGAGACGCTGTTTAAGCGCCACTACATACGCAAGGAGCGAAAAAGCCTGGTGCCCACCCCAGCCGGAATGCAGCTAATCGACACCATAAAAGACCCGCTGCTGAAGAGTGCCAAGCTCACAGGGTTGTGGGAGAACAAACTGCGCAAAATTGAGCGCGGCGAGTTCTCGGCGCAGCAGTTCATCGACGAGTTGAAGCAAATGGTGAGCGAAATAGTGCTGACCGTGCTGCGCGACCACAGCGGCACCAACATTGTGGTGGAGGACGACAAGCCCAAGAAGCCGGCCGGCGGAGTGGCGGCGGCAAAAAAGCCGCGCCGCCCGCGCATCAAGTCGATAGAGGAGATACCGTGCCCAGTGTGCGGCAAAGGCCATCTGGTGAAGGGCCGCACGGCCTACGGCTGCAGCGAGTATGCCTCGGGCTGCCGCATGCTGCTGCCGTTTGACCAGTACGCCCCCACCCTGACGCCAGCCAAGCTGCGCGCACTTGTTGAAAAGAACTTCAAAAAGGACAAGAAACAGTAGAAAAAAAGATGGACAGCGAAATTTTCCCCATAGTAGACCCCGAAGGCCGCGTGGTGGGCAAAGCCACGCGCGCCGAGTGCCACTCGGGCAGCCGCCTGCTGCACCCAGTGGTGCACTTGCACGTGTTCAGCCCCGACGGCGAAGTGTATCTGCAAAAGCGCTCGCACACTAAGCGCATCCAGCCCAGCCGCTGGGACACCTCGGTGGGCGGCCACGTGGACTACGGCGAGACCATTGAGCAGGCCTTGCGGCGCGAAGTGCGCGAGGAGATAGGACTAACCGACTTCGAGCCGGTGCATTTGTTCAACTATGTGTTCGACAGTGCAGTGGAAAGCGAGCTGGTGAACGCCTACTACACCGTGAGCAGCCGCGCCAGCTTCGACTACGACCCTGTGGAAATCGACGACGGGCGCTTTTGGACGGTGGCCGAGATTCTCGATGCAATGGGCAAAGGGGTGCTGACACCCAACTTCGAACTCGAGTTCCGCCGCGTGATGGCGGCCCTAAACCTCAAGCCATGAGCCTCACAGCACAATGGATAGCCGTGGCCGCAGTGGTGGCCGCCGCCGTGTGGGCGGCCCTGCGCGCCCTGTGGCGCACACGCCGCCGCGTGCGCCAGGGCCGCGTGGAATGCGCCGGATGCCCATTGGCCGGCACCTGCAGCCGACATCTTCCCGCCTCCAAGCGCCCCGAAAAGCAGCACAAGTGCGAGCACCGCAAGACGGAAAAACAGCAAATAATGAAAAAAATATAGGCGTTTTTTATGGCGGCACTTGCAGAGGTGGAAAATTTGTTCTACCTTTGCAGTCGTTAAAACCAGATGGTGAGATTAGTTCAGCTGGTTAGAATGTCGGATTGTGGTTCCGAAGGTCGTGGGTTCGAGTCCCATATCTCACCCGAGAGCAACAGAGAAATTCGTGCGGCAACGCGCGGATTTCTCTTTTTTTGTTTCAGCAGCAGGCAGACGTTACGATTTTGTGTGATTTGCACTATCTTTGCATATTGATATTCGGTTTGTTGCCATTCGGGTGCTATGGATTTAGGGCTTTTGCCTTTTCAGGGCGCTGGCCACGGCTACGGACACATTGGGCTTTCAGCCCGCTGCGGCGGACGGAGGCGTGTTTGGCGAGATCCTTTTATAGGGATCTCAGCCCGCTTGGGCGGCAATGGACTGGTGAATTTCATGCTTTTAGGACAATAAAAACGGACTTTATATGACTCAACGATTTATTGCGGCCATGGCAGCCGCGCTGCTGCTGCCGGTGTGCGCTGCGGCGCAAATGCGGATTGCCACCGTGAATGTGCAGGAGGTGTTCAAGGCCATGCCCGAGACGGCGGCGGCCGATGCCGCACTGCAGACGGCCAGCGGAAAATATCAGGCCGAATACAAGCGGCTGGAGGCGGAGTTTAACCAGAAGTATGCCGACTTCCAGGCCATTTCGGCCGACGGCGACACGCCAGCCACCATCAAGGAGAGGCGCATGCAGGAAATCCAGCAGAACGACGACCGCATCAAGCAGTTTGTGGCCGATGCCAAGGCCGACCTCGGCAAGCGGCGCGAGAGCCTGGAGGCGCCCATCTACGAAAAGATTCGCGCAGCGGTGGCCGCAGCGGGCAGCGAGGGCGGCTACACCTATGTGCTCGACGTGTCGGTGACACCAGTGGTGTATCAGGGCCCCGACGCAGTCGACCTGACGGCCGACGTGAAGCGCCGTCTGGGCGTGGCCGCACAGTGACGCGCCACACACTCTAAACTTTAAATCATATTATTGCAGAAAATGGGATTACTCGACGACAAGAAACAAACCATAAGCATGGCCACCGAGGAGCGCGCCGTGCTGGTGGGCCTCGTGACTCCGGAGCAGAACGAGGCCCGCGCCAAGGAATATCTGGACGAACTGGCTTTTCTGGCCGACACCGCGGGCGCGGTGACGGTGAAGCAGTTTGTGCAGAAGTGCCAGGCCCCCAACAGCACCTCGTTTGTGGGCAAGGGCAAGCTGGAGGAGATAGCGGCCTATGTGGAGGACAACGACATAAGCCTGGTGATATTTGACGACGACCTCACCCCCAAGCAGGTGAGTTTTATAGAAAAAGCCACCCGGGTGAAGGTGTTGGACCGCACCAGCCTGATTCTGGACATCTTTGCCAAGCGGGCCCAGACGGCCAACGCCAAGATGCAGGTGGAACTGGCACAATACCAGTATCTGCTGCCGCGCCTGACGGGCATGTGGACCCACCTTGAGCGCCAGCGGGGCGGCATTGGCATGCGCGGCCCGGGCGAGGAGCAGATAGAGACCGACCGCCGCATTGTGAAGACCAAGATTGCGCTGCTCAAGCAGAAGCTGGCCAACTGGGACAAGCAGAAGACGATTCAGCGCAAGAACCGCGGCAAGCTCACGCGCGTGGCTCTGGTGGGCTACACCAACGTGGGCAAGTCGACGCTGATGAACCTGCTGAGCAAGAGCGACGTGTTTGCTGAAAACAAGCTGTTTGCCACGCTCGACACCACGGTGCGCAAGGTGGTGATTGAGAATCTGCCCTTCCTGCTGACCGACACCGTGGGCTTCATACGCAAGCTGCCCACCCATCTTGTGGAGTCGTTCAAGACCACGCTCGACGAGGTGCGCGACAGCGACATTCTGATCCACGTGGTGGACATAAGCCACCCGCAGTTTGAGGAGCAGATTGAGGTGGTGAACCGCACCTTGCAGGAGGTGTGCGGCGCAGGCGACAAGGAGGTGATAGTGGTGTTCAACAAAATCGACCAGTTCACCTATGTGGAGAAGGACGAGGACGACCTCACTCCGCGCCAGCGCGAAAACATTCCGCTCGAGGAGCTGCGCCAGACGTGGATGGCGCGCCTTGGACACAACTGCGTGTTCATCTCGGCCAAGAAGCGCGAGAACATCGAGGAGCTGAAGCGGCTCATCTATGAGAAGGCCAAGGCTGTGCACACCAAGCGCTTCCCCTACAACGACTTTCTGTATCAGACCTACGACGCGGTAGACGACGCCAACCCGCAGGACTGACCCCACCCACACAAGGCATTGCGCGCCGAGGCTTCTCTGCCTCGGCGCGTGTTTTTTTGTATAAAATAGGCAGCATCTCGGCATAGGCCGAAATCGAGCAAGCTCGTTTCGGCGCTCTGCGCTCGATTTGCACTATTTTTGTATAAAATGTAACACGTGTTACAAATGTTACGGCATTGTTATAATGGTTGGGGAAAAATGCAATAGTTTTGCAGCGTAGAACAGAAACAACGGTTTTAACCCAAATCAATTGTTATGACACTGACTCCAAAAATTCTGGTGGTCGACGACGAAGAGTCGATTTGCCTGGTTCTGAAGATGAACCTTGAGATGGCCGGCTATCAGGTGGACACGGCCCTCTCGGCCGAAGACGCGCTGAAGCTGAAGCTAGGCTCCTACAACCTGGTGCTGCTCGATGTGATGATGGGCGGCATGAGCGGATTTGAACTGGCGCAGCACATGCGCGCCACCGAGGGGCAGAAGCAGGTGCCCATCATTTTCTGCACGGCCAAGAGCGGCGAGGACGACCTGCTGCAGGGCTTTGCCTCGGGCGCTGACGACTACATCAAGAAGCCCTTCTCGATGAAGGAGCTGCTGGCCCGCGTGAAGAGCGTGCTCAACCGCACCGGCGCCTTGGCCGCGGCCGAGACACTTAAGTTTGAGGGGCTTGAGCTGAGCCTGAAGCAGCGCACATGCGTCACCGACGGCGAGCAGGTGCAGCTCACGCGCAAGGAGTTCGACCTGCTGGCCTTCCTGATGGGCAGCCCCGACCGCATATTCTCGCGGGCCGAGATACTGACAGCCGTGTGGGCCGACGACGTGTATGTGATTGACCGCACGATTGATGTGAACATCAACCGCCTGCGCAAAAAACTTGGCCACTATGGCCGTCATATAGAGACAAAACTTGGATACGGATATGGCTTCACGACGAATCATTAATGTGCAGACGCGCCTGTTTTTGATGATAGTGTTCTTCACCTGGACACTGACACTGGCGTTTTTCATGCTGCAATACACGCGCGAGAGCGAATACAAGGTGATGAGCCTCGACAGCCGCCTGCAAATGGTGAACGCCCGCGTGATAGAACACCTGTCCGACGGCGGCAAGCTGACGCCCGGGCTGGTGCGCACGCTGGCACCGGCGCGCGACTCGCTGCGCATTTCGGTGATTGACTACAGCGGCCGGGTGACATTCGACACCAACGCCGACAGCGTGATGGCCAACCACAGCAACCGCAAGGAGTTCCGCGAGGCCATGGCGCACGGCCACGGCTACACCACGCGGCGCCTGTCGTCGACCGACTCGCGCGAATACTTCTATTCGGCCACCTGGGGCCACGGCGTGGTGGTGCGCAGCGCGCTGCCCTACACCCACTCGCTGCTGGAGATGCTGCGCGTGGACTCGGCCGACAACTACCTGATAGTGGCCATCGCCATAATCATGACCATAATAGCGTGGATGGCGGCCCGCAGCATAAGCCGCAGCATTAAAAACCTGCGCGACTTTGCCAACGAGGCCGAGTTTGGCGACATCAGCGGCTATGACACGCGCAGCTTCCCCGACGACGAGCTGGGCGACATCAGCAGCCACATCGTGAACCTCTACAAGATAATGAAGGAGACGGCGCAAGAGCGCGACAAGAGCCTGCGCAAGGCCATATTCGAGCAGCGAGAGAAGAACCGCATAAAGCATGAGCTGACCAACAACATCAGCCACGAGTTCAAGACCCCTGTGCATGTGATTCAGGCCTGCCTCGAAACCATAGAGACCAACGGCGAGGCCCTGACCCCGCAAATGCGCCAGGAGCTCACCGACACCGCCTATGCCAACGTGAAGCGGCTGTGCTCGCTGCTGAGCGACCTCTCGACCATTACGCGCATCAGCGACGCTCCCGACCGCATAGGGCTCGACGACGTGGATGTGAAGGAGATAATAGAGCGCGTGGCAGCCGACATGAAGGTGTATCCGCCCGAGCGGCAGATGCGCATACACATCGACGTGCCCGGCGAGGTGCACATCAGGGGCAACGCGTCGCTGGTGGAGTCGATATTCCGCAACCTGTTTGTGAACGCGTTTAACTACAGCGGCGGCCGCGATGTGACGGTGACGCTGGCCGGGCAAACGGCCGACTGCTACAAGTTCACCTTTGCCGACAATGGCATAGGCGTGCCCGAGGAGCACCTGCCGCGCCTGTTTGAGCGGTTCTACCGCGTGGACAAGGGCCGCTCGCGCGCCATGGGCGGCACTGGCCTGGGCCTGGCCATTGTGAAAAACGCTGTGCTCTTCCACCACGGCGCCATTAGCGTGCGCAACGCCAGCCGCGGCGGCCTGGAGTTAACCTTCACGCTGCACAAATAAAGAAATATATAGATAAACGAATTATAATAACAGAAACTAACAAATTCCTAAAAAAGAAAAAGCTATGGATCCTATTTTCACGGTCATCTTAGTGATTCTCGCCCTGCTGGCGGTGGTCGATCTGGTGGTGGGTGTGTCGAACGACGCCATCAACTTCCTCAACTCATCGCTTGGCTCGAAAGTGGCGTCGTTTAACGTAATTCTCACCGTGGCCGCCTGCGGCATACTGGTGGGCGTGCTCACCTCGCACGGCATGATGGAGGTGGCCCGCACGGGTGTGTTCCACCCCGAGATGTTCACCTTCACCGACATTATGTATCTGTATGCGGGCGTGATGCTCACCGACGTGGTGCTGCTCAACGGCTTCAACAAGCTGGGCCTGCCCACATCCACCACGGTGAGCATGATATTCGAGCTGCTGGGCTCGGCCTGCGCCGTGACAGCCTTCAAGGTGTATGCCGACTCGGGCCTGACGCTGGCCAACTTCGACCAGTTTGTGAACGGCGGCAAGGCACTGGGCATGATTTCGGCCATACTGGTGTCGGTGGTGCTGTCGTTCATTGTGGGCTCGGTGGTGATGTACTTCTCGCGCCTGATATTCACCTTCCGCTATGCCAAGCAGCTTAAGCGCTATGGCGCGCTGTGGTGCGGCATAGCCATTGTGGGCATCATCTACTTTGCCCTGTTCAAGGGACTGAAGAGCTCGGGCCTGCTCACCGACGACTTCGACGCGTTTGTGAAAAACAACATAATGACGGTGCTGCTGGTGGCGTGGATTGCCGCCTCGGCCCTGCTGTGGGTGCTGCAGCTGATGAAGGTGAGCATACTGAAGATAACCATATTGAGCGGCACCTTTGCCCTGGCACTGGCCTTTGCCGGCAACGACCTTGTGAACTTCATCGGTGTGCCTCTGGCGGGCTTTGACAGCTACCGCCTGGCAATGGAGAGCGGCGACATGGGCATGATGATGGGCGGCCTGGCCGACCCGAAGGCGGCCAACACATGGTTTTTGCTGGCTGCCGGCGTGATAATGGCCGTGACGCTGTTTTTCTCGAAAGACGCCTGGCGCGTGTCGCAGACCGAGCTGACGCTGGCCTCGCAGCACGACGAGGACGAGCGCTTCAACTCCACCCCCTTCTCGCGCATGCTGGTGCGCGCCTCGGTGAGCCTCAACAACAGCTACAAGCGCATTCTGCCCAACAGCTGGATCGACGCCATCAACCGCCGCTTCATTCCGCTGCCTCCCGAGGAGCGCGGCGAGAGCAACTACGACAAGATCCGCGCCGTGGTCAATCTGGCGTCGGCTGCCATCCTCATCTGCATCGGCACCTCGTTTAAGTTGCCGCTGTCCACCACCTACGTGGTGTTTATGGTGGCCATGGGCTCGTCGCTGGCCGACCGCGCATGGGGCCGCGACAGCGCCGTGTACCGCATCAGCGGCGTGATGGTGGTGATAATGGGCTGGTTCATAACAGCACTGATAGCCTTCTGCGTGTCGTTTGTGCTGGCGTCGCTGCTCATGTGGGGCCACTGGTGGGCACTGGCCGTGATAGTGCTGGCCTGCGCCTACGCGCTGACCAACCGCATTGTGGGCGGCAAGAAGAAGAGCGACAACGAGTCAAAGCCCCTGATAAAGGTCACCGACAAGCCCGAGGACGTGCTCATCAACTGCACGCAGTCGGCAGTGAGCACCATGGAGAATGTGTCGAGGGTGTACAACCACATGCTGGTGGCCCTGTTCACCGAAAACCGCAAAGAGCTGCAGGAGACAGTGGCCGAAGCACGGCAGATGTATGACGCCGCCAATGAGCGCAAATACGGCATCATGCCGGTGCTGCGCCAGCTTGAGCAGCAGAAGATAGAGACGGCGCACTTCTATGTGCAGGTGGTGGACTACTTGTGCGAGGTTACCAAGGCGCTGCTGCACTGCACCAAGCCGGCCTACGACCACATCAACAACAACCACCGCGGCCTCACGGGCGAGCAGATAAAGGACCTGAAGGTGGTGAATGACAAGGTGGACGACATATTCACCAAGATTGACACCATGCTGCGCGAAAAGGACTTCTCGCACCTCGACGAGGTGATGGTGATGCGCGATGAGCTGTTTGACATCATTGCCGACACCATCAAGCGCCAGATACGCCGTCTGCAAGACGACCCCAATGCCAGCACCCGCGCCTCGGCGCTGTTCCTCAACCTGCTGGGCGAAACCAAGACTATGGTGCTGCAGGCACGCAACTTCATAAAGTCGCAAGCCTACTTCCTGAACGCCATCAGCGGCGAAGACAAAAAGGAATAACAACTTCTTATACATTAAGTTAACATAAGCCATTCACCGGGGCGGCAAACTGCACACGCGTGGTGCAGACTGCCGCCTCTGTTTTTTATTTCCATTGGTCGCAAAGTCGTGATAAGTGTTCCTTTTTACCTATTGGAACTAACGCGATTAAACCATTGGTTATCAGTGTGGTCAAATGGGTGATTTGGGGGTAAAAAACGCCTGGTTTACCGATAAATCGGCCAAACCGACGGTTTTGAACTTTGAAAAAAAGTCGAAAATTATTAATTTTGCACCCCGAATAAGAAAAACGAGTATTGTTGCACCAAGAGTGTAATGCAGAATAGACAATTAATTATAGTTTTATAAAAAACATATTTTAGGTATGAAAAAGATTATTTTGGCAGCAGCCCTCATGTGTGGCTGCGTGGCTGCTCAGGCACAGGTCACTGTGGAAGGCAGCAAATTTTCCGACAACTGGTCAATTACCCTGAAGGGTGGTGGCGTGGCTCCGTTCCAGCACTACTCATTCTGGCAGAATATGCGCGGCGTGGCAGGTCTTGAGCTGCGCAAGCAGGTGACTTCGGTATTGGGCGTGGGCGTTGAAGGCGAATGGTCGTTCAACACCTCGAGCTGGACAAAGGCACCCGCCAACGTGTGGGCCGATCACAGCGCCAACATCGTTGACCACCAACTGGTGGGCCTGTTCAACACCATCAACTTCAGCAACTGGTTCTGCGGCTACAAGGGCGCACCCCGCGCTCTGGAGGTAGAGGCAGTGCTTGGCGCAGGCTGGTGGCACGGCTACAAGACCGGCGAATACGTGATCGACGGCCAGAAGTATGAGCGCAAGGACCAAAACTCTTGGTACACCAAGGCTGGCCTGAACATCAACTTCAACCTGGGCGAGAGCAAGGCATGGACAGTGGCTCTGAAGCCTGCCGTAGTTTGGAACATGGGCAAGGGCTACTCGCAGGGCACAACTGCCTTCAACGCCAACCAGGCAGCCGTTGAACTCGAGGCAGGCCTCACCTACCACTTCGGCAACAGCAACGGCACTCACTACATGACCATCTGCCCCAAGCAGTACACTCAGCGCGACATCGACGCTGTGAACGCCAAGGTTAACGACCTGCGCGGCCAGCTGAGCCAGAGCCAGGCCGACCTCGACGCCGCTAAGGCACGCGAGGCACAGCTGCAGCGCGACCTCGACGCCTGCAAGCAGCTCAAGAACAAGGTGGTGACCGTGGAGAAGAACGGTGAGAGCCTTGAGACCAACGTGTTCTTCGACCAGGGCAAGTCGGTGGTTTCTCGCGCCCAGATGCCCAACGTTGAGCGTGTGGCCACATTCCTCAAGAACCACAAGGGTGCCAAGGTGACCATCAAGGGCTACGCTTCACCCGAAGGCAGCAAGGAAATCAACGAGCGTCTGGCTCTTGCACGCGCCAACGCCGTTAAGGACCTGCTTGTGAAGAACTACAAGATTTCTTCGAGCCGCATCCAGGCCGAAGGTCAGGGCGTGGGCAGCATGTTCAGCGAGCCTGACTGGAACCGCGTATCGATTTGCAACATCATCACTGAGAAATAAATCGGCGCACCGATAGGATAACAATCCGCCACAGAATTAGCGGATGAGTTCAGCAACCCCAGCCAATTGGCCGGGGTTGCTTTTTTTGTTGCTTTTTTTGTGCCACCTGCACATGGTTTGCACTTTTTAGCGTAATTTTGGAAAACAGTATTGACGCACCATTAATATTGAGATGAAAAAGACAGCCATCACACTCATCATAGTCATCACAGCCATGGCTGCCGGCCTGCTGGCCTGCTGCAGCAGGCAAAGCGGGCCCGGCATGCACTCGGCCTACTACTGGAGCACCACATTCAAGCTCGACGACGGGCAGCGGCAGTTCATGAGCCGCCATGGGGTGAAGCGGCTGTATGTGCGCTACTTCGACGTGGTTGACAAGGACGGAGAGCCTCAGCCCAACGCCACAGTGCGCTTTGCACAGCAGCCGCCGCGCGGAGTGGAGGTGGTGCCCACCGTGTTTGTGATGCCCAACTGCCTGGGCGGCGACGTGGCCGGCCTGGCAGGCAAGGTGGTGAGGCGCGTGGCGCAGATAAGCGAGCAGAACGGCGTGGACGGTGTGGATGAGATGCAGATTGACTGCGACTGGACGGCCTCGACGCAGCAGGCGTTTTTCGCATTTATGCGCGCGGTGCGCAGCGAAGCCCGCAAGCACCGCATGGGCACATCGGTGACCATAAGGCTGCACCAGCTGTCGCAAACACCGCCGCCTGCCGACCGCGGAGTGCTGATGCTGTATAACACGGGCGACGTGCGCAATTTTGAGTGCAGCAAGCCCATACTCGACATCGCCGATGTGCGCCCCTACCTGAAGCGGCTGGGCGGCTACAAGCTGCCGCTGGCGGCGGCCTACCCCACCTTCAGGCTCGACGTGCTATTTCGCGAGGGCGAGTTTGTGGGCATAGTGCACCGCAAGGACGAGTACCCCATTCTGCCCACCGACAGCATTGCCGTGCGCCAGCCCACGCTGGCCGACGTCATGGCCGTGAAGCGCGCCGTGGGCCGCGAGAAGGCCAGCGTGAACAGCGAAATCATAATCTATGACATCAGTTCACCATCATACAAACACTTCAACACTAACGACTATGAAGAGATTTTTAGCAATTAGCCTGCTGGCCGTGATGTGGGTGGCCGCACACGCCTGCATTTGGGATGGACCAAGCAGCTACTACATGTACAGCATCATCCCCTACGAGCAATTCTCGTCGCAGCCCACGGGCATCTATGAGTTCCAGCGGCCGGCCTACTACGGGCAGATTGCGCGCTACTGGGCCGACTACATGGGCCGCAAAGAGGCCGAGCCCTATGGCTACATTGCCTACGGCGACACCGTGAGGATGCGTGCGCGCGAGTTGGGCGACCAGGAGATGCTCACCTACACGTCGTGGCTCAACAAATACCTTGACGTGAGCCGCGAGGTGACGCAGGAGTCGTGGGAGTACAACAAGACAAGCCAGGCTGCGCGCACCCGCAAGCTGACGCAGGTGCGCGCAGCGGCGGTGGCCTACAAGGGCAAGCGACTGAACCAGCAATACGCGCTGCTGGTGATGCGCTGCAACATGCTGCTGGGCGCCAACCAGCGCAACATCACCTACTGGACCACCGTGGGGCAGAAGCTGCCTGCCGGCATGTGGCGCGACGCTATGCGCAACATATATGCCAACGCGCTGCTGCGCTCGGGCCGCACGCTGCAGGCCTGCAACATCTACATGGAGCAGGGCGACTATGCCAGCGTGCGCGCCGTGATGGACAACTACCAGAACCTAGCCGGGATCCAGTATATCTACCGCGCCGATCACAACGCGCCGCTGCTGCAATTCCTTATTCAGAGTTTCGCCAACCGCGTGCAGGACGCTGCCGACGCGCTGGCCAAGCCCGAAAGCGAAGACGACGAATATGGCGACGGCATGAGCCGCAAAGAGGCCAAGGCCCTGGCCCTGGAGGCGCGGCGGTTCGTGACCATGGCCAATGGCGTGGTGAGCCGCGGCGAGAGCAAGACTCCCGCCATGTGGGCCTCGGCCGCCGCGTGGATCGAATACCTGCTGGGCGACTACCAGGCTGCCGCTGAGCACATCGGCAAGGCCATGACCATGGAGGGCACGCAGCGCATGCACGACAACACCCGCGCGCTGAAACTGATGATTTCCACCGCCAGCAGCAAGCCCACCAGCGAATACCGCAACTATGTGGCCGGCGAGCTCGAGTGGCTCGACACCAAAATAAAGGAGGAGACCGCATACAGCAGCGACTACATGCGCAAGCGCAACCACTACACCGACGTGCGCGACCAAGTGCTCATCAAGGGCCTGTCGCCAATGTTTATCGAGGCCAAAAGGCCCTCTGAGGCAATGGCAATGGAGGCCATAACACAATACTATGGCGGCACTGATGTCGACAACAACTATGACGAAGGCGACTACGTGCTGCGCCAAAACCCAGGCACACTAATATCATATTACCGCTATATCACCAGCCAGCCCAGTGACCGCCTGCACGCCTATGAGCAGAGCCACGTGTACCGCTCAAAGGACTACTTCTGCGACGTGATTGGCACCAAGCTGATTGCTGTGGGCAAGTTTGACATGGCGCAGCAGTGGCTCAAGCAGGTGTCGCTCGAGTTCTTGTCGGGACAAAACATAGCGCTCTACGCCTCAAAGCGCAGTTTCACCACCCCAGCGTGGTATGAGAGGGTGAAAGTGCGCGACTGGAGCGACGACGGCCCTGTGGACACCCGCACCCGCATCACATCGAACCAGAAGCTGCAATTCTGCCAGTACATGGAGCAGACGATCAAGGCATACAATGCCGCCGGCAACACTGCCGAAAAGACCGACAAGGCCTACAGTCTGGCCGTGGCCTACTACCAGGCATCGGTGTATGGCGACTGCTGGTATCTGACCCACTACATCAAGCACATGGGCGACACGGCACACACGGGCGAGCTCGACTATGCCGCGCAAGCCATGAAATACCTCAACGAGTGCAAGCTTAACGGCGACAAGAAGATGCAATGCGACGCCTACTATGCCCTGGCGTTCATTCCAACTGATGACTGGTATGAGGAAACGTATGACATCACCACTGGCGAGGAAAGCATTGCGCTGAAACCGCAGAGCAAACGCTATGGGGCTCTTGCAAATCTGGTGAATTTCTTGTCGGCCAACCTCCAAGAGGTCAACGGCATCAACATGAAGGTTTTGAAGTGCGACGTGCTGCGCCAGTTCATAAACGCCGCACGCAGCCACGCGCAGACCGACGCTGCAAAAACCAAGCGCATCACCATTGACGACCTCACCTACAACTGGCGCACCGACAAGCCCGGCAGGGCCATGCGCACGTGGTGGCTATAGCCTTGAGCTGAGGGCACGGCCATAGGTGGCCAGCATGGCCGC
This sequence comes from uncultured Muribaculaceae bacterium, assembly GCA_934661195.1. Classification (GTDB taxonomy): domain Bacteria; phylum Bacteroidota; class Bacteroidia; order Bacteroidales; family Muribaculaceae; genus Sodaliphilus. The sequence continues at coordinate 22,606 of CAKUJD010000011.1, read as the reverse complement.
ATAGAAGCGGTCGTAGGTGAGGCTGTCGGCATAGTGGGCCGCGGCGGCGGCACCCATCTGGCAGCACAGCTCGGGGCGCGACAGCAGGCGCGACACAGCGGCGGCAAGGGCTTTGGCGTTGCCAGGCTCCACCACGAGGCCGTCGACGCCATCGCGCACAAACTCGGGCTGCGCCCCGCTGCTGGTGGCTATGTGAGGCTTGCCGCACATCATGTATTCAAGGTTGGCCAGCCCAAACGCCTCGGGGCACACCGATGGCAGCACGCCAAAGTCGCACTGGGCAATGAGTGGCATCACGTCGCTTCTGAATCCCAAAAACGTAACACTATCCGAGAGGCCGCTCTGCGCCACCATGGCGCGCAGAGCGGCCTCGTAGTGTTTGCTGCCAGTGCCAGCCACAGCCAAGTGCCAATTGCCAGCGCCGATTGAGGCAAGGGCGTCGACAAGCACCTCAACGCCTTTTTCGGGCGACAGGCGACCATGAAACATCATCAGCCGCTGGCCCGGGCCCAGGCGCAACTGCGCGCGCAAGTCGGGCACAAGCTGCGCTGGCGCGGTGGGCGGCAATATGCTGTTGTGGATCACGGTGAGCTTGCCGCCATCGACCCTCGGCGAAGCAGCCATGAAGGCATTGAGGGCAAACTGCGACACAAACACCACAGCATCGGCGGCGCGGTAAAGCATCGAGTGCAGCGCATCGGTCTTGCCGGGGCGCGCAAGGTGGCGCGTAACCACTATGGCGGTGCGGCGGTTGCGGGCCAGCGTGCGGGCCAGGGCCGCAGTGGCCACGTCCTTGAAGTTGTGCACATGCACCACACAGGGGGTGCGGCCAATGAGGGTGGCAAGACGCCATGCACTCACGGCGTCGGCCATGCCACGCAGCGGCATTGCCATCACTGCTATGCCGGCCTGCCTGATTGGCTCAATGGCCGCGCTGCCGGCGCGCACGGCGGCGGTCACCTCGTGGCCGTGGGCCGCAAGAGCGCGCATCAGGTCGAGGGCGTAGCGCTCGCCCCCGCCCCAGGCTTTGTTTGACACAAGGTGGATTATTCGCAAATGGCTGTAGGAGTTGTTCATATCAAATTGGATTGGTTTGGCGGCGCCGCACATTAAAAACGCACGCAGGCTGCCGTCCACTTTTTTTGCGGGGCGGCAGCCTGTGTGACTCTATATTTTTATGATGCGGCTGCTTGATTAGCAGAGGCTTTCAACGATTTTGCGCACGTTTTCGCCCAGTTGCTCGGCCTCCTGCATGGTGTGGGCCTCGCTGTAGATGCGAATGATGGGCTCGGTGTTGCTCTTGCGCAGATGTGCCCAGCCGTCGGCGAAGTCGATCTTCACGCCGTCGATGGTGGTGAGCTTCTCGCCTGCATAGTGCTCCTTGACGGCATTGAGAATCTTGTCGACATCCATGCCGGGCTTCAGCTCGAGCTTGGTCTTGGCAATGGCATACTGCGGATAGGTCTTTTTGAGCTCGCTCACCTTCATGCCGCTCTTGGCCAGCAGAGTGAGGAAGAGGGCCACGCCCACCAGAGCGTCGCGGCCATAGTGCAGTTCGGGATAGATGACTCCGCCGTTGCCCTCGCCGCCAATCACGGCACCGGTGCGGCGCATCTCAGTGGTCACGTTCACCTCGCCCACGGCGGCAGCTGTGTAGCTGCAGCCGTGCTTCTCGGTGACATCGCGCAGCGCGCGCGACGACGAGAGGTTGCTCACAGTGGCGCCGGGAGTTTGCGACAGCACATAGTCGGCCACAGCCACCAGCGTGTATTCCTCAACGAAGAACTCGCCATTTTCCATGATTATGGCAAGGCGGTCAACGTCGGGATCGACCACAAAGCCCACATCGGCCTTGCCCTGCTTCATGTAGTCGGCAATGGCGGTGAGGTTTTGCGGGATGGGTTCGGGAGTGTGGCCGAAGTTGCCAGTGGGCTCGCAGAAGAGCTTCACCACATTTTTCACGCCCAGCTTCTCGAGCAGGCGGGGAATGGCCACGCCGCCGATTGAGTTGACGGCATCGACAGCCACGGTGAAGTTGGCCTTCTTGATGGCCTCAACATCGACGAGTTTGAGGTTGAGCACAGCATCGATGTGCCGGCGCAGATATGTGTCGTTTTTGCTTTCGTAGCCCAGATTGTCGACTTCGGCATAGTCGAAGTCTTCGGCCTCGGCCAGGCGCAGCACCTCTTTGCCCTCGGCGTCGGTGAGAAACTCGCCGCGCTCGTTGAGCAACTTAAGCGCATTCCACTGCTTGGGGTTGTGCGAGGCTGTGATGATGATGCCGCCGCAGGCTTTCTCCCACACCACAGCGAGTTCGGTAGTTGGGGTTGTGGCCATGCCGATGTTCACCACCTCAAAGCCCATGCCTATGAGTGTGCCCACCACCACATCGAGCACCATGGTGCCCGAGAGGCGCGCGTCGCGGCCAACCACTATCACGTTGCTGGTCTGCTTGGTGTTGCGGCGGATGAATGTTGCGTAGGCACTCGTGAACTTCACAATGTCGAGAGGTGTGAGGCCATCGCCGGCAGGGCCGCCGATGGTTCCGCGGATGCCTGAAATTGATTTGATTAGTGACATAGTTAATTGTATTGTTAGATGTTAGTTCGTATTGGCGATTTCAGCCAGCCCGGAGGGGGCTGTGTGGTGCGCTAAACGCGGCTGCGGAAGTAGCGGATGTGGTACATGAACGGCACCACATATGAGATTTCGCTGCTTTTGCCGTATTGCGACTTCACCACAATGTTCACCTCGCTGTCGACGCCCAGATACCACAGCGGCATCTGCACGCCATAGCCCCATTCCGACGACTGCGGCATCGAGTAGTTGTTATACTGGAAGTAGGCGGGCTCCTGGCTCATGTCGTCGGCGTTGCCCGATCCGCTCCAGTCGCCCTCGTTGTAGAGGTAGAGCAGATTGTAGCGCGTGTAGCGGAAGTAGATGTTTTGCGACGTCTTGGCGCTGTCGGCACTGTGCTTGGTGTAGCGGATGACCTGCATATACACGTTGCCGTCCTCGTCGAGTTTGTAGAACGGTGCGTCCTTGCCGGTTTCAAACACGGTGTCGTCGGGGATTTTATCCTCCACGCGGTAGTTGGCCAGGAAGTGGTTGGTGGCGTGGCGCTCGTCGTTGAGCTGGTCGGCATAGCTTTCGCCGCTGCTGCACGAAGTGATTGCTGAGAGCGCGGCCACTGCCGCCGCGATTATGAGAATGAGTTTTGATTTCATATTGCTGTCTGCGTGTTGTGTTGTATTTCTGTTTTTTTGTTTCACTGATTTCAGGGCTCGCTTTCGCCGTTGGCGTCGGGCAGCGAGTCGAGTATGTCATACACCGTCTGCAGCGCCTTGTCGAGGCCGTCCTTGGTTTCGCCGCCGGCGGCGTTTTTGTGCCCTCCGCCGCCAAAGTAGTCGTGGCACAGGGTGTTGACGGCAAAGTCGCCCTCGCTGCGCATCGACACCTTCACCTTGTCGGCATCCTCGCGCAGCAGCACGCTCCAGCACACACCTGGAATGGCCAGCGGCTTGTTGACCAGGCCCTCGGTGTCGCCCTTCACATAGTTGAACTGCTGCAGTTCGGCCGCCGTCAGGGCAATGATGGCGGCCCGCTTTTGCGGAACCACCTCCATTTTCTGCGACAGGGCAAAGCCCTGCAGGCGCAGGCAGTCGGCACTGAAGGTGTTCATGGCCTGCTTATAGAGCGCAGCGCGGTCGATGTCCTTCTGCATGAGCATGGCCACTATCTCGAATATCTCGGGGTCGTTGCAGCTGTAGGTGAAGTTGCCGGTGTCGGTCATCAGACCCGTGTAGAGGTTCTCGGCCACGGTGCGGTCCATGTAGCGCAGCAGCCCCAGCTGCATCACGGTGCGGAACACGAGTTCACATGTCGACGACGCCTCGGGAAACGAAATGCGCAGGTCGAATGTGGTGTCGGGGTCGAGGTGGTGGTCGATGAGCACCTTGGGTGCCCTGACGCGCTCCAGCTCTCGGCCCAGCTGGTCGATGCGCTGCAGCACGTTGAAGTCGAGGCAAAACACCAGCTCGGCCCGCGACATGAGCAGGCGCGCATGCGCCATGTTGCGCGAATACACCACCACGTCGCGCGTGCCCTCCATAAACTGCAGCGAGCGCGGATACTGGTCGGGGGTGATGACTGTGGCGTTCTTGCCCATGTTGCGCAGCAGGCGGCACAGGCCCATCGACGAGCCCATGGCGTCGCCGTCGGGCGACAGGTGGCATGTGACGACCACATTTTTCACTCCGCGCAGCATTTGGGCCAGGCGGTCGATGGTTTTGCTGTCAATTATCGACTTTATCATCTAAGCTGTTTGTTTTCACTTAATATGCAGCGCCTTGCATTTTAAAGGCACTACTTAGTGCAAAGGTAGGCATTTTTCGGCATTGCCCACGACCATTGCCGCCTAAAATGGCGGCATTATCACACACATTAACACATTGCGCCGCTTTCGACTCCCTTAGACGACAATAGCGACAATGGAACGCGTTCCATTGTCGCTATTGTCGCTAAACTCTTAAAATCTATTAACCAACTGTTGATTCGGCAACGATGCAGGTTAGTGCAGCTGCTTGCTCACGGCGCGGCTGCCGTCGGTGTAGGTGGTGACCACGATGTTGACGCCCGGCTGCGGCTGTGCGCTCTTCACGCCCGAGGGGCTGATGTAGTCCACTGCGGCCACTGCCTTGGCGGCCACGTTCTGGTCAACGCCTGTGTACTCGGGGTTGATGATGAAGTCCTTCCACTCAGGAGCGGCCTTGTAGGCTTCCACGCTGCCCTGCGGCACGTAGAGGTGGCATGCGCCCTTATCCACGCCTGCAAATGCGCCCTCGCCCACCGTTTGGGGCACTGCGCTGCGGTTGTAGATGGTGGCGAGGCTGGTGCCGCTAAAGGCGCGCGCACCCACGCGCGTCACCGAGGCGGGGATCTCGAGATAGTTGACGGCAGACTTGCCGGCAAATCCGTCGTTGGCAATTTCGGTTACGGCAAACGGATGGTTTTCGAGCTTGAGGCTTGAAGCTATCTTCACTTGACTGCCGCTAAAAGACTCCTCGCTGAAGACTGCAAGGCTGTTGGCGCCGACTGACGCTTTTTGTAACTTACGCCGTACCCGTAGCTTATGTTGATTCCGTTGTCTGGGCAGTCGCCGCGCAGCACCTCCTTGCCGTTCTCCTCAACCGAGCTGAGGCTGAAGTAACGCTCAAAGCCACCCGTTGCAATATGAGTACCTGGAATGCTGAGATCACCAGCGCAATCGCCGTCAATTCCGTACCCCTCGATAAGTCGTGCGGGATCCGACAACCTGACCGCAAATGTGAGGCATTCGTGGCCGGCAATGGAGGTGTAGCAAGTGCTGTCGACTTGATATCCCAGATTTGCAGGGTTGGCAAAGTCATAAAACATCTTCTCACCGTTAGGCATATCCTTCACGTAGCCCATCTGGCCTCTGGATTCGTTGGCATACAGACCATACACCTGTCGGCCATCCTGACGCATAAAGGCCACCGGCTTCTCCACGGCCACATCAATGGTTTCGTAGGGGGTGGCATACAATTTTTTGTATGTGACTCCATCAATCACGGTGTCGCCGATAAATGCCTCTCTAACGATATATTGATATTGCATAGTCGCTTGGTCGGCACGGTATTTCCACGTTGCGCCTTCGCGCACCAGCGGTACATAGCTGCTGCTTTGGGCCGCAACACTGCCAGCAGTCATTGCTGCAGCGCAATGAGTAAACTCCTGATTTTCATTTGCTTTCAGTTTTAATTATTAAGTTATACAAATATAGTCCTTTGTAGCCCAACAAAATCATAATTGGACATTAAATTTCTCAATTTTAACATTCCCGCCCATTTTAGCAGAAAAATTTTGCGGAATCAGCACATGATTGGCCTGCAAAATCAACATACCGCCACTCAGCACCTCTACGCCACTAAGCCGCACATTGCCTGGCGTTGTTATCTTAAGTGTCGCTCCTTCCTCAATCACAACGCCATTGCCAATGGTTACATCTCCCGTGGCCTCCACCTCATAGACGGCCCCTTTCTTAAACGTGACATTGCCTTGTGTGCGTGTGGGGTCTACATCGCGCCCAGCAGTGAATGAAGATGCAAACACATATTGCGAATTATATATGTTGCCGTTTTGAATCACAAGAGGAGCAATGTAGGGCTTGTAGTCGTGCCTATACACCATAATGGAGCTGTTTGGCGAAACATCATTGAATGTGACGCTGCCAGATGCAGCAACGGCTCTGCCCTGCATGTAATTACCGCAATATGCAACAGTTGCCCCATCAACACCCACGCCACTTACGGTGATAGAGTTGTCGGTGCGCGTAATGGTGATGCCACTGAACGACTCTGGCGCAGCCGTTCTAAGTTCAAGTTCTGGGTCTCCAAGCAGGTTGTGGGCAAGACCAATATGCGCATCGCAGTAATCAGATGGATTCAGTGTGTTATATTTTGACAATGATTCACAAATGCCAACATTGTAGCATCCATTATGAATCTGTCTGTAAAATGACAATTCCAGGGAATTTGAGCTCCTGAAATATCCGGAACGGGTGTTGCCCAAGAAAGCCACACCACCATAATTTTTGCCCAAAGTGAATGATTCACCCAAATTCATTCCCGCATTAAACTTAAAAGGACTGTAATGGAACTGCTGAAAAATGTCGTAAGGCATGGTGGTGCCGCTATTGAATACAGAACGCAAGGATTATCTTTGTTTTTTAAGCAATCCAATCCATTGTCTCCATCAGCAATTGAATACCAATCCCTTTTATAGGGATATTTGCCTTTTTCTGCCAGTACTACATTTCCTATGGGTCTTAGGTTGGTGACAGAGAACGTCATAGGCGTGCCATGCACATTAAAACTCAGCATGCCATATTTGCCTGCACTGGCTTCGCTTATAATATCACCACCTGTGGGATTATCAGCACCTTCTTGCGACATAAGCTTGCGTTCGTTGAATATGCCCCAGTTGGCTAGATTTTTAATCAGTATATTAGTGTATGTGTTGTCGTTATACCTATAATCAATAGAGCACTGCGAACCAAGCATTTTCCCATAGCCTGAATAATCGGCATTTGAGTCGGGCAGTAATTCGTATTTCATCAGTTTGTCGCTATAGTTGTTAACCTCTTCTTGACTTTTGGCCAGCAGTCGGCCTACATATAGCTGAGGAGAATAGTCGAACTTAGCAACGCCATACTCGCCATAAAACTCATCGCCATCAACATTCCAGTTTGTGGTCAGATTATTGAAATACAAATCAGATGGCACTTTATGTCCGATAAATTCATCGCAGCCAACGGAATCGCTTGGCAGCGGCTTATAGTCTTTTCTGTAGCTATCGCTATACCCATAGCGGAAAGGGCAATATGGGGCATTCCCGCCAAGAAGCACATATTTTGTTCCACGGCGAAAAGCATACTTCAAGTATTCACGCACACAACCTGCACTGTCGGCAATGACGCTTTGCCCCATTTTGTCGCCGCCTTTAAACGCACTTTGCGCAAGCATGCGCTCTATGGTCACGGCTCCGGCATAATATCCACGCTGACGCTTAAGGGCTATTATCTTCTTAAACGCCGGCAGCAGCGACTCACTTGTGATGATGTTGTATTCAAATTCATTGCTGCTCGCAAGCTCTGCATACTTTCTGTCATACTGCTGCAATGAGTCGATGGGCAACGTTTGCAGAAGGGAATCACCAATGAACCCAATGTTGCCATCTGGGCTGACGGCGGAACGGGACTCTATGTCGTGAGACGCAAAGCCGTCTACCTGACTCGCATTTACAACCGATAATTTCACCTGCTCTCGTTCAGCCACAGCAAGAGTCTGGTTGTTGCGGCTAATTGGAGTCAGCGCCATGCTGCTGCCAGCCTCATCGTATTCAAGTTCCACAGCCACCGACGTGAACAGGTTAAGCACGCAGGTCTTGGGATTGTAGTTTGCGACAGCGACCTCAACCGTCACAAAATGGTTGTCGCCGTGCATATATCCCTCGCCAATGACTTTGGCTATGGTGTCGAGGCAAAATGCATCTTTCCCATACACAGCGCTGTCGGGCATCGTGAAGCCAGCGTCATTGGTCTCTGCTGTGGAAATTGGCTTTTGCACAGGGAAAATGCGCCGAGTCATTTTCTTTTCAAAAGACTTTTCCACCTTGGCCTTCACCCTGAAATTATCGGACTTGTAAGGCACGGAAAAAGTGATGTAGCGGCACGGCATGCCTGGCCCCCCCCGATTTTACCCGTTATGCCACATCGCTGATTGCTCATCTTCACCTGATACTGGCTAAACACCTCGCTATCGGTTTTAATCGAGGACGACAGCACTTGGCGTGTGCCTTGACTAAGCGTGTCGCGCAGCACGCCAGCCTTTGCTTGTGGCATAGGCAGCATAACGACGGCAATCAAGGCGATGACGTAAAGTAATTTTGCTTTGTTCATTGACTACCACTTTTTATTTTGTTAATATCATGCGGCGGCTCGACACCTCTTTGCCATCGGCGACGAGCGTGTAGATATACATTCCGGCGCTGAGGTCGGAAGCATTAACGGTCACCGACGCCTCGCCGCGGCCATCGGCAGCAAGGCTGCGCACCTGCTTTCCTTGCATATCAAAAATGTAAATCATTGCTTTCGACACACTTTTTGGCAACGAGTAGCGAATCACCGTTTCGGTGTCAAACGGATTTGGAGCGTTTTGGTAAAGCGTCGGCTTCACAAGTTCCGTATCAATTCCGTCGGCCGAAGTGGCCACAGGGGCATTCGACACTTGTGGAGCTTTTTGCGCCGACTGAGCGGCGGCAAGTTCGCTTTTCAGTTCCTTTACAGCTCCCACCAAAATTGGCACAAGACCTATGTAGTCAACATACTTATAGCCAGACTTGTCGGTATGTACAAGTTCAGGACAAACCGCTTCCACATCTTGTGCCAAAAAGCCATAACGCATCGTAGCCGCCGCATTCTTTTGGTCGGAATAGAAACGGTCGAAGAACTCCTTGTCTTGCTGCTCTTTGGTTGTGCCTCCAACTTGTCGGGATGCCGACTTTCTGGCGCCCACCGTTGTATATGGGGATTTCAAATTATATGTTACTGCCGACATGGCGTCAATGGTTTCAAGCGCATTGGTCAACGGATTCACGTTTTCCTTAAAGCGGCTATCGCTGGCTATAAATAAGCCCTTCGTCTTCACATCGCAATTAAACTGAAATGCAGCGTCCTTGTTCACGTCATAATAGTAAATGGTGTCGTTTGCGTGAGGCCCGGATGTGTAATACACACCCTTTTTGCCATGAAGCCACAATTGGTCGGTGTCGTCGCCCTGCACCTCACCGACAAACACGTTCATGGCGCCGAGAGTGGCGTGGTCGCCAAATGAGATGCGTCCGTTAATGCCACTGGAACCGTTGCCAAAAACAGAAATAGAGGTAATGGTATCACGCAGAGACACAGGCACTTTATCAGCATCTGCATCGATGTAAGGGCCAAACTGCGTTTGGCCACGCTGGTTAAGCACCATTTGAGCGGATAAATACTGCGGAGCTGCAAGCACAGCAGCAGCCAAAAGGACCTTTTTTGCTTTCATAATGTTAATTAGAATTAACTATTTAACAATTTAGGCATATATTTGTCTGTAGGTGCAAAATTATATTGTGGCATTGGATAAAAAATTATACATTTGTGTTGAAACATTGTACATTTATGCAATGCGTAGTTTGGTATTATTTTTTCACTTTTGCATAGACTTCATTTGATGAGAACCAAAAATTCAGACATTCCAACCTATGATTTACCAAGTAACGACAATGACCATCCAGCACAGTTCTTTAGTATAATAAACCTTAGCGCGTTTAAAGAAAAATACAACGACTTTCAATGTGATCCACACAAGCATAACTATTATTCCTTATTTTGGGTTACACAGGGGAGCGGTGATGTTTTTTTAGATGACAAATTATTTAGATGTGAGAATAACACCTTATTCGTCATCAAGCCAGGACAGGTTGCCAATCCACTGAAGAACTGGGAGTCAGATGGTTGGAATTTGTCAGTAAGTTGCCAACTTTCATTCAATGGACTTGAGCAGTTGTCTGCACAAATCTTCAACGTTCTCAATTCTGTGTCGATGATACATATTACCGAAGCAAATGGGGTGCGGCTTATGAACGACGCTTTCCGCAAACTGGATATGGAAGCAAATGGGACGTCAGGATTTGCGCACAATGAGCTGAAGGATTTCCTACTGTATGAGTTGCTGATTTGCGTATGCAGGGAAATTATCAAAGCGAATGCAGCGCAAGAGTTAGCAAACAGCAGTTGCGATAGCGTTTTCGCACAGTTTCAAAGGCTTGTGGCGCAACACCACAAAGGCATGCACGCTGTTTCGGACTATGCCGGCATGATTGGAGTGTCAACAAGGGCCCTGGCGGCAGCCACAGAGGAAAAGGTGCATTGCTCCCCGATTAAATATCTGCACAGGCAAATATCAATCGAAGCCACAAGGGAATTATTATACACTTCACGCAGCATCAAGGAGATTGCGTTTAAGCTGGGGTTTGCAGATGAGCCACACTTCATCAAGTTCTTCAAACGCCAAACGGGAGAGACGCCACTCCAATTCCGCAAAAGGCACAGGACGCGCAGTGCCTACAGCTGAGCCCACAGGCCCGCAGATTGGGTGGCGGTGGGGTTTATGTCCCACAGATTACACAGATTTACACAGATTTATGTCTTTTAGGCAGAAAGGCATAAAGATATGCGATGAATGGGGCAATGTTACATGGGGCACAGCATGCCGCATCCCGACCAAAGAATCAGCTATCAATTAATTGCGTGAAACGTGTCTTTTGTGTTGAAAGAAATTACTTTATGAAATAAATCTGTGATAATCTGTGTAAATCTGTGGGAGATTAAAAAACATCCTTTTTTTAGAACTGGAAGTAGATGAAGGGGGCGACCTCGGCGGTGGAGAACTCGATGACGAGCTGCACCACGGATAGGAAGATGATGAGCTTGGCTATCCACAGCGACCCGATGAAGGAGTCGCGCGCGGCTTGCAGCAGGGCGCGCGGCACGGCATGGAGCACGGCCACCGCGGCAAGCATCAAGAACCACGTGTGGCGCGCCATGATGAAGGGCCACAGGTGGCGGAAGTCCATCTTGTTGACGATGTTGGCCAGCACGGTCCAGGCGTCGGAAAAGGTGGAGGCTCGGAAAAACACCCACATCACGGCCACGAAGGTGAAGGTGGCCAGCCACGACAGCGCCTGCCACACATAGCTGTTGACCCTGACGCGCTCCAGCCACGGGCGTGCGGCCTTGTGCAGACACAGAGCTGCACCGTGGCCCGCGCCCCAGGCCACAAACTGCCACGCGGCTCCGTGCCACAAGCCGCCGAGCAGCATGGTGGCCATGAGGTTGGCATACTGGCGCAAGCGTCCGCAGCGGTTGCCTCCCAGGGGGATGTAGATGTAGTCGCGCAGCCAAAATGACAGCGACATATGCCAGCGCCGCCAGAACTCGGTGACGCTGAGCGAACGGTAGGGGAAGTCAAAGTTCTGGCCAAGGTCGAAGCCCATTATGAAGCCGAGGCCTATGGCCATGTCGCTGTAGCCCGAAAAGTCGCAGTAGATTTGCGCGGTGTAGCCCAGCATGGCCATGAGCGACTCTATGCCGCCGTAGGTGGCGGGGGAGTTGAACACCAAATTAGTGTACTGGGCCAGATAGTCGGCCATGACGCACTTTTTCACAAGTCCGAGCATTATCAGCCACAGGCCGCCATACACCATTTGGGCGGTGACGGGGCGCGGCTTGTGCAGCTGGGGCATGAAGTGGGTGGCACGCACTATGGGGCCGGCCACCAGCGCAGGGAAGAACGAAAGGAAGAACACGTAGTTAAGGTAGCTTCGCTCGGGGGTGAGGCGGCCTTTGTACACATCGACCACATAGCTTATGGAGCGGAAGGTGTAGAACGAGATGCCCACGGGCAGAACTATGTCGAGCGGATGGAAGTTGCGGCCCAACAGGGCGTCGATGTTGCACAGGGCGAAGTTGGTGTATTTGAAAAAGGCGAGCATGCCAAGCGAGCATGCCAGCGAACATGCCAGCAGGCGCCGGCGCCGGCGCCTGCATGCGCTGGAGGCTATGAGCCGCGCCAGGTGCCAGTCGGCCAGCGAGGTGAACACCATCAGCAGGAAGCACCAGCCGCTGCTCTTGTAGTAGAAAAACAGGCTGAAGGCCACCACAAACAGCATTTGCTGCCTGCGGCGCGAGCGCAGCATGGCGTAAACGGGCATCAGCAGCACAAACAGCACCCAAAACAGCCCGCTGGAAAACATCAGCTGGTGGCCGGGGTCGTAGCTTAGCTGGCCGCACACGTTGTGCAGCAGGGTGGAGAAGGTGAATGAGAGCGGTTGGGTGTCCATGCGTCAATAAATTTCGTTGGGTTAGTGAGATTAGCCGGTGCTACCGCACTGGCTGAAGCACCAGCGTGCGGCAGTGGGCTGACTGCTGGGCGGGCGGCGCGAGCCTGATGGGATGGGCCGACTTGGCCACTATCCAGTGGCACACGCGGTCCATCCACTGTGCGGCCGACTGGCGCGTGGGGTGGGCGCCGTCGGCGGCGCGGTCGAAGTGCTGGCCGTTGCTAAGGAAGAAGCTGCCAGGAGCAAGGGTGGACTGCAGCATCTGGTTGATGCCGGTGTCGGGCTTCCAGTTGGGCGGGCCAATCCAGATGTATGGCAGCCGGCCGATTTGGCTTAGCATGGCGTTGAGGTAGCGCTGGCGGCGCTTGGCAATGTCGGGCACAAACAGCTCGTTGGCGCCGAGGCACACCATCACATAGTCGGGGTGAAACCGGGCGATGTATTCCTTGATCTTGGTGGTGCTGCCCCACACCTCGGTCGACGAGCTGTACCAGATGACGCTCACCAGCGTGTGGCCGTTGCGCTTGGCGTAGGCGGCCAGACGCGGGCTGAGGCCCTCGAGCATGGAGTCGCCAATGAATAGGATGGTCTTGGAGGCGGTGTCGGTCTTCAGGGCGGCCGGGCGGCGGTAGCCAGTGCCTGCAGCGGCCTTGCGGCCCTGCGCCTTGGCGGCGGGGTGGAGCGGCTGGGGCGCGGCAAACAGCGTCTCGGAAAACTCGGCGGTCTTCAGGTGAAGGTCGGCCGCCACTTTGGGGCAAAACGACAGCGTGGCCACTATGGCAAGCGCCACCGCCAGCAGAGCCCAAAGGCCAAGGTAAGGTCGGTTCATCGGTAGAAAAGAATGCTATTGATCTGGTTTAACGAAAAAAATAGCAGACGCCACCCGCAGCAGCGTGTTTCGGTCACGCGCCGCCACAGGGCTGACGTCTGCGCAATGCGTTTTTTTAGTTATGCGTGGCGCGGCAGCGGCTACTTGAACAGCGGCTTCACGCCAATGCCGGGAATGTCGTGCAGGGTGACCTTGCCATTTTCCACGGTCATGCCCTTGAAGCGGTCGTTGGCAATGAGCAGGTTGCCGTCGAGGTCGGCGAAGTCGACGAGCGGGGCAAGATTGGCGGCGGCGGTCACGGCGCATGAAGTCTCGGTCATGCAGCCCACCATCACCTTCATGCCCAGTGCGCGTGCCAGCACCACCATCTCGTAGGCCTCGTGCAGACCGGTGCTCTTCATGAGCTTGATGTTGATGCCGTCGTACACGCCCTTGAAGCGCACAATGTCGGGCAGGCGCTGGAAGGCCTCGTCGGCGATGAGGGGCAGCGGCGAGCGCTCGCGCAGCCATGCGGTCTCGTCGATCCACGTCTTGTCGAATGGTTGCTCCACAAACAGGCATCCGCGCTCCTTGAGCCAGTAGCACATTTCCAGAGCCTCCTCCTTGTTCTTCCAGCCTTGGTTGGCGTCGACGCACAGGGGCACGTCGGTCATGCTGCGAATCACCTCCACGGTCTCCTTGTCGTTGTCGAGGCCCATTTTCACTTTAAGCACCTTGTAGGGGGCGGCTTCGCGCACCTTTTGGCGCACCACATCCTCCTTGTCGATGCCTATGGTGAAGCTGGTGTTGGGCGCCTTGGCCGGGTCGAGGCCCCAGATTTTGTACCACGGCTGCCCCATGATTTTGCCCAGCAGGTCGTGCAAGGCTATGTCGATGCTGGCCTTTGCGGCGCGGTTGTTGGGCGCAACGCCGTCCACATAGTGCAGAATGTCCTCAAGGCGGAAGGGGTCGCTGAACTGGCTCAGGTCGAGGCTCGAGAGGAATTTGGTGACGCTCTCCACGCTCTCGCCCAGGTAGGGAGGCATCGAAGCCTCGCCATAGCCCACTATGCCGTCGTACTCGATTTGCACCTGCACATCGGGGGTGGTGGTGCGGCTGTAGCGCGCGAGGTTGAAGGCGTGGCGCAGCTTCAGCTCATAGGGTGCGAACGACAGGTTGAGGCGGCCGCTCTTGCCCTTTTTGCGAGTGGCCGAGCCGAGTGCCGAGATTGATATCGGGGATGAGGCGGCAATGAGGCCGAGCCCTGCTCCCACTAAGAATTTTCTTCTGTCCATATTATATGTTAGTGATTTGTTGTGATGGTTTTGCTTAATGCACTGTTGCTTACTTTTGGAAATACCACGGGTGGTTGCGCACAGCGGTGATGCCGGCGGTGCCCACCTGGCCGTTGACACGGCTGGCCGACAGGGCTGGATATAGGTAGTCGTCGGCGCCCTCAACGAGGCTGTTCACCTTCACCTGGCCTGAGCAGTGAATGTATTTGCCGTCGTGCAGATAGATGCCCACGTGTGTCACGCGGCCGGTGGCACTGTTGCCGAAGAACAGCAGGTCGCCCGGCTGGCACTGCTGCCAGTCGCTGCCCTTGATTTTGAGGCCGGTGAGGGCCTGCTGCGAGGCGTCGCGCTGCAGGATTATGGCGTTGCTGAAATAGCTCACCTTGCTAAGGCCCGAGCAGTCGGTGACCTTGGTGGACGTGCCGCCCCACAGATAACTCGAGCCCATCATGCGGAAGGCGGTCTTCTCGATTTGCTCCACGCTGAAGTCTTGCTTGCTCCAAGCGGCAAAGTCGGCCACACAGCTCTTCTCCACATAGCCCTGTCGGCCGTCGGGGGTGGCCAGCAGCACCCACTTGCCTTTTTCGCCCTTGTATTCAAGCACGTTGCCCAGCACGAGGTCGGTGACGGTCTGGTCGCCCTTGGGCTCGGTCACCAGGCGGGAGTCGTAGACGGTGACGATGCACCGGCGCGCTGACTTCCACTGCTGCAGCTTGTTGGGAGTGACAAAGGTGAGCGAGTTGCCGGGCACATAGGCGATGTAGCTGTCGGGCGTCTGCACGCGATACCAGTCGCCATCGGCGGCAATCACCTTCACAGGAGTGCCCATTATGGCCTGGGTGGCCATTTCGGCCGAGTGAGCTCCGCTGGTGCGCAGCGTGGCTATCGAGAGCTTCACCAGTGCCCAGCGGTGGTCGGCCGGCAGCGAGTTTTCGAGCACTATCAGCTGATTGCTGCACTGCCCCACCCCGGCCTTGGCCAGAGCCTGCGTCACAGCGTCTTTTTGCTCTTGAGTGCCCACTGTGCCCCAAATGGTGGGCACGCCGTTCTGGTCGATAGTGTTCACGTCCCACACGGCGGTGCGCTTGTCGGGGGCTATTTCCTTCTTAAGGTTTTGCAGCACCTCGGCCACGCTTTGCGCCGCCAGTGGCTGCCATGCTGCCAGAGCCATGGCGCCGGCAAGCAGTGCGTTTGCTATCTTCTTCATTTCGTTTTATTAATGTTGTCGTAGTTGAGTTGATTGGATTATTTCACCAGGCCAATGGGCTCCATGGAGTCGAGGCTGAAGTGCGAGTGCCACTTGTCGTAATAGAGGTTGCCTCCGCGCCACTCCACCTCGCCGGCCTGGAAGTCGACCGTCTCGCTGCGGATATATTTCTTGGCGGGCGACAACGGCTGCCCCACTGCCTCGTTGCTGGCCATGCGGTACACGTCGAGGCCGCTTGCATAGTAGTCTTCCATGCTGGTGCCCACCACATCGCGGCCAAACGACGGGTCGACGGGCACCCAGCCCACGCCCTCGTAGTAGGTCTCGGCCCAGTCGTGGAAGTTGAGCGCGCCCGGGTGCAGCATGTAGCCGCTTTCCCAGCGCGAGGGGATGCCCAGGGCGCGCGTCAGGGTGATGTAGAGCAGCGCCACCTGGCCGCAGTCGCCGTGGTGGTTGAGCAGCACATACTCGGGAATGTTGGCAATGGTGCTGTATTCGCGGGCGCCTGCCCAGGGGAACTGGCGGCTTATCCAGCAGTATATCATGTTGGCCTGCAGCACGGGGTTGGTTTCGCTGCCCACGATGCTTCGGGCCAGGCTGCGCAGCGAGTCGGTGATGACCACGTGGCGGCCCTCGCTGCCAGTGTACAGCCTATAGTCGTCCTTGCTCGTGTCGTAGGGCTTGACCATGGCCAGCAGGTCTTGCTTGGCAATGTGGCGTTCGCCCACGTCGTAGCTGAAGGTGTATTCAAAGTGGGTGGGCTTGCCCTTCTCGGCCTTGGCTTCCATGTACACGGTGTGGTGCTTGCTGCCCTCGCTGTAGGTGACATCGTGGTTCGATGACTCGAGCTTGATGTTGCGCTGGCGCATGTTGGCATAGGGGAAGGGCATCCACACGCGCAGCGTCTCGCCTGCCGGCACGGCGTCGGCATTGACGTCGAGTGTGAACGTGACGCGGGCGTGGTGCCAGTCGCGCACGCCTGCATTGTCGCTGGGGTGGCTCATGGCGCGGGCATAGTAGCCGCGGTATTGCTCAAACGCCTCTTCCTTGTCCTGCTGGTGCTGTTCGGCCAGCTCGTCGGCCATGAGCCACAGGTTGCGCACAGCCTTGCGAAACCAGCACTCCTTGCCGTCGATGTTCATCACCTCGAGTTTGCGCTGGCCCTTCCAGGCTTCGATCTGCTCGTCGGTGACCTGTGGCATGCGCTCGCGAATCTGCTTCACGCCGTCGGCAGGGTCGAGGGTGAAGTCCATGCGTATGCGCTGCATTATCTGCTTTATCGAGTCGATTTGCACAGCGGCGGCCTTGCGCTCGCCGCGCGGCAGGGAGTTCATGATTTTCTCAGCCTTTTTAAATTCGCCCTGAGCCACGCAGCGGTCAACGGTGGCACGCCAGGGCGCATTGCCGGCAGCGGCACACACGCCTATCGAGGCGGCAGCCATCAGAGCCATTAACGAAAGTCTCGTCTTCATCCACAAATTGAATTATCGGGTTATATTAATTAAACCACGGCCTCTGCCCAAGCAGAGACGGTGTATATTACTTACAAAAATACAATAAAATTTCATTTCACGGGCTATAATCGTTGTCTTCATTAGCTGTGAGGCATCAGTTTTTTGAAATTTGTTGCCAAATCTACTATTTTTTATTAATTTAGCGCATCATCAACATTAACACCCTACACGCTATGGACATCAACGAGGCTATAAAGCTGCGCCACTCGGTGAGGGCCTACACGGCCCAGCCGCTAAGCGACGAGGAGAAGAGCATATTGCACAGCAGCATTGCCGACTGCAATGCCAAGGGCCACCTGCACCTGCAGCTGGTGTGCAACGAGCCGAAGGCTTTCAGGAGTTTTTTGGCACGCTACGGCAAGTTTAGCGGCGTGGCCAACTACATCGCCATGGTCGGCCCAAAGGGCGACAGCCTGGACGAGCGCGTGGGATACTTTGGCGAGCGGCTGGTGCTGCTGGCGCAGACGCTGGGGCTCAACACATGCTGGGTGGGACTGACATTCAAACGGGTTGACGGCGCCTACACCGTGGGCGAAGGCGAGAAGCTGGTGTGCCTGGTGGCTCTGGGCCACGGCGCCACCCAGGGCGTGCAGCACCGCTGCAAAAGGGAGGCGCAGGTGAGCCGCAACCTAAGCAGGGCGGCAACGGCGCCCGAGTGGTTTGAGCGCGGAGTGGCGTCGGCGCTGCTGGCCCCCACGGCGCTCAACCAGCAGAAGTTCACCTTCACGCTGCTGCCCGACGGGCGCACGGTGAGGGCCGAGGCCGGCCGCGGATTCTACACCAAGGTAGACCTTGGCATAGCAAAATATCACTTTGAGGCAGGAGCCGGGGTGAGCAACTTCGGCTGGGAGGAGTAGGGCCACGCTCCATTCCTCCACGGCAAGTGCGGCGGCCGCCAAACCGCCCCACCCAGCCTTGCCGCGCACACACTCCTTGCCATGACGCGACGCACACGACGACAACCGACAGACGACAACTTTCGCAACATATATATTTTACTAACTTTTAAAACAACGGAGAACAAAGTATGAAAAAAAGACTACTTTTCGTGCTTGCAGCACTGCTCGCCGTCTTGCCACAGTTGGCAAGGGCGGCCGAGCTGACGTGGTCGTTCGACTGGCCCAAGAGCGCCACCGACAAGACCTCGGAGGGATTCTACAACTTCGGCAGCGGTGCAGTGGAGAAAGACGTGTACACCGCCACCATGAACGGTGTGGAGTGGAACGCCTCGGCAGTGGGCACACACCGCTATGCCTACACCAAGACCAACGGCCAGTACATTGGCAGCGCGGGCGAGGCGCCCACCAGCGCCACCCTGTGGACCACCGGCTTTGTGGGCAAGGTGAAGACGGTGCGCATATCGGCGCGCGTGCAAAAGGACACCTATGCCGGCACGGTGGCGGTGAGCGTCAACGGCCAGACCTACCAGTGCGCAGGCAGCACCACGGCAAGCCTCACGGGCGCCGTGGCCGAGTATGAGTTTACCACAGCCGGCGGCGCCGCGCCGCAGGAGGGCAAGCTGCAAATCGACCTGAAGCAGACCAGCGACCAGCGCGGCCCGCTGTATGTGAAAAAACTCGAGGTGGTGTATGAGCAGGAGGCGTCGGCCGTGGCCGCACCGGTGTTCAGCCCGGCGGCAGGCACATATGACGCGCCGCAGTCGGTGACCATCAGCGCCGCCAAGGGCGACATATACTACACCACCGACGGCAGCAACCCGCGCATCGAGGGCGGCACGCGCCAGCAGTATTCCGGCCCGGTGGCCGTGGCAGCCACCGCCACCCTCAAGGCCGTGGCCAAGGACGGCGACACCTACAGCGATGTGGCCGAGGCCAAATATGTGATTCGCAAAGACCCGCAGCTGAAGTTCTACAAAGACAGCGTGGCAATCAACTCGGGCGACGACGGATATGCCGACCTGCTCAATCCCAACAAGCTCTCGCCCATCACCTACAAGTCGTCGGCATGGGACGTGTGCTCGGTCGACAAAGACGGCATTCTGTATTCGTCGTATGTGAAAGAGACCCAGACGGTGACCATCACCGCTGCGTTTGCCGGCAATGCCGACTACCTGCCCGGCACGGCCACCATGAAGGTGACCGTGGTGGCCCGCACGCCGCTAAAGACGCCCGTGGTGACGCCCAACGGCGGCACATTCACCGAGCCCACGCAGGTGAAGATAAGCACCGACGACGAGGACGCCGTGACCATATGGTACTCCACCAGCGTGAAGAGCGCCGAGGAGTTTGAAGAGAGCGACACCACCCAGTCGGTGGTGGTCGACGGCAAGGAAGCCACCGTCACCATCGACAAGTCGTGCACGCTGTATGTGATGACGCGCGGCTACAACGTGAACAGCGATGTGGTGGAGGCCAAGTTTGTGATAAGAGAGCAGCTGAAGGCCGACTTCACCACCGACAAGGCGCTGAAGACGGTGTGTGCCCAGGGCTTTGACTCGGCCAGCGGCATGGCCGACTGGACTGTGGGCAGCGGATGGAAGCTGGCCAACAAGAACTTTGGCAAAATCGACGCCAGCGACGTGAAGTCGATTAGCATAGGCTACAACGACGGCAACGGCACATCGGCGCTCGAAAGTCCCGTGCTGACCATAGGCGACGGTAGCAAGGTGGAATTCTACGCCTACTTCCAAGCCCCCTACCTCATCTACGGCAAGTGGACATTCAACGTGATCGACCAGGCAACGGGCCAGAGCACAACGCTGCTCAACGCCTTCAACTGGGCGCAAGACAACGCCTACACCGGCCCCAACTGGAACAAGTTTGGCTTCGACCTCGCGGCCTATGCCGGCAAGAAGGTGAAATTCCAGTTCATGTATCCCTTCGGCGGCGAAGACCTTGCCATCGACGGCTTCCGCATTGCGCAGACCGACCCCACTGCAGCCGAGACCATACGCATATTCGAGGGCGACAGCATAGTGTTCACCAGCACCTCGAAGGGCGACCCCGAATCGCTCAAATGGGAGTTCCAGGGCGGCGCGCCCGAAAGCAGCACGGTCCAAAGCCTGGCGGTGAAGTATGACGCCGCAGGCACCTACGACGTAACCCTGACCGCCACCCGCGGCCAAGAGACGGCCACCAAGACGCGCAAGGCCATGGTGGTGGTGGCCCAGAAGGCCCCCACAGCGCTCATAGGCCTGCCCGAGGAGGGATATGAGTCGCCGTTTGTGGGCGTGTTTGTGCCCCTCAACGTACCCGTCAAGTTCCGCGACCTCTCCACGGGCAACCCCACGGCGTGGAACTGGGTGTTCCAGAACACCGACATCGAAAAGAGCACCGAGCAGAACCCCACCGTCACATTCGTAAAAAAGGGCACCGTGAGCGTGGGCCTCACAGCCAAAAACGCCGCCGGACAGAGCAACGACATTCTGCAATATGCCATTCAGGCCGGCGGAGCGCAATATGTGTGGAACATCAGCAGCGAGGCGAACTCCAACCTGCAAAAGATTGCACTGGGCTACTATGGCAACTATGCGGGCAGCAACTGGCTGGGCATCGACAAATATGCCGAGCGCTACCAGGCTCCGCTGGCCGACGCCACCATCGACAGCCTCAACATCTACTTCGCGTCGGTGACCAGCATCAACCCCAGCGATGAAATTAAGGTGACCGTCAACGCCGTGGCCGACAACCGCGAGCCGGGCGAAGTGCTGGCATCGGCCACAGTTAAGGCAGGCGACCTGAAGTATAGCGACGACGACTACCTGGCCACCACGCTCAAACTCGACAAGACGGTGAAGCTGGCCAAGGGCACGCCGTTCTTCATCACCGTGGGCCCGTTCCCCAACGGCTCGATGGAGACGTCGCCCTACACCAGCGACGACATAGCCATATTCTGCCTGCGCCGCCCCGTGGGCCAGAAGACCACCACGTGGCAGCTGGTGGAAGACCAGGACGAAAAGGGCAACGGCCTCGGCACCTACAAGTGGTATGAGAACACCGACGACCCCGTGTCGATGGCCATAGCGCCAGTGGTGAGCTACGACGGCGTGGCCACTGGCGTGACCAACGCCACCATGCCCAAGGCCGAGGCGGTGATAACCGACGTGTACACCATCGACGGCCGCCGCATAGCAGCGCCGCTCAAGGGCGAGATTAGCATCGTCCGCTACAGCGACGGCACCTGCCGCAAAGTGATAGTGCGCTAAGCGCCACCGCATTTCCCCCAATTTAGCAAGGCCACCCGGGCAGCCGGGTGGCCTTGCTTTGCATTATCCCCACCCAGCGCGGGTGCACGGGTGTGGGTGTGGAAAAGCGATGAATGCTGTAGGGACGTGGCATGCCACGTCCGACGCAATTTATTGCAAATCGTGCATTATATGCAAATAATTACAGCCAATGGAGGCGTATTTGATGTGATTTTGCCTTCGTGGACTGGTTTGCGGTGGGGGCTACGCCCGCCGGACGCGGCATGCCGCGTCCCTACAGTAATTCGCTAATTTTGTGCGATTTAGCATAATATAGCACTTTCAAGCTGTAGCTGCATCAATACAACACTTAGCATGCTGCACGCATCGCAAAAATCACATCACAGTCCTTTTTACTGACATATATTTAGCTCTAATAATCCGAATTTTCTTATTTTTGCAAAAAAACTAACACGCAAATGGGCGACCGTCACCTGTTTAGAGCCAATTGGCATCACTATCAAGATGGTGCTTTTTTCATCACTATATGCTCCCACGAAAAAGAGTATATCTTCGGAAATATCAAAAACGCGGAAATTAATCTGTCGCCCATAGGCGAAATTGTGAGCAGCTGCATAACAGATATACCTTTGCACAACAAAATGGTAGAGGTTTGGAACTCCGTGATTATGCCAAACCATGTTCACTTGGTGCTATTCATTCAGTCAACAACTGCTGCTGACGACGACACAACTAAAGGCTGCCTTAAAAACTCAAACCATGGCGAAGCTTGCACTGATTTTCACCACAACAGCAAATTGGCTACCGTGGTTGGGTCGTTCAAGTCAGCCGTCACCAAGAGGGTGCATGAAGCCAGTAGACACACATCCATGCAAAACGCACCCGTGTGGCAATCGCGCTACCATGATGCAATCATTCGCAACAGGCAGGCTTTTGATGAAATAATGCGATACATCGATTCTAACATCATCAATTGGCACAACGATTGCTTTTTCAAATAAACCCACAGGAAAAGTGCAATCCTGCGAGTTGTAAGCACACCAAACAGCGATGAATGCTGTAGGGACGTGGCATGCCACGTCCGACGCAATTTATTGCAACTCGTGCATTATATGCAAATAATTACAGCTAATGGAGGCGTATTTGATGTGATTTTGC
>CAKUJD010000010.1 GCA_934661195.1 uncultured Muribaculaceae bacterium | reverse complement strand
TGATAACCATTGATTGCCATCGGACGCGGCATGCCGAAAGCACAGAAAAAGTATGGCGCTTGTGTCGTTTTCCATAAAACAGCAGGCGGCATTATCCCGTTAGGGATAAAATATGTGTAGGCAGGCATTTCGCGTCGGCTGCGCCTCCGCTGCATACCTGCCTACACATATCCAATCCCTCCGGGATTGATACTTTTTCAGTGCTCTCGGCATGCCGCGCCCCTATAGTAATTGGCTGAAAAATAAGCGTGTAATCGCCACTGCTTCAAGCGCTCATTATCCATAACGGAATCAAAACCGTCTATAATTTTGCTGCAAATGTCCCAAATAAGTTACTTTTTTTAGTGCTATCCCTAATGGGACAATTCCATTTTCGAAACGGCGTTGCAACAATGCCACGGCAACGAGCGTTTTTTATTGTCTTACTTCGGGGGCGTTTTTGCTCAATATCTGAGACAAGAGTTTGGAATAGGCAGCGCCAGTTGGGAGTTCTTCTTCGAGATGAAGCACACGTCGAAGGCACTTTGTGGCTTGTCCTGTGACTGGATTGAAGCCTTCTTTTGGAACATCTGTATAGTATATGCCTATGCCACGCGTCTGCCAAGAAGGCAATTTATCGTAGTTGATGCTATGATTTAGGAGCAATTCGATTTTTTGTGCGTTGGTGACTCCGCTTATCTGTTGCTGCGCATCACTTGGTGAGAAGCCGTCGGCACGTAACTGCCAGTAGCAGTAGCTGTTGAGTGAGTTTCGGCCAGCGTCTTCTTGCCGCCATCGGAAATAGTCAATTACATACTGTTCGCTGGGCAACGCTACGAGGCGACAGTCAAATATGGCATGTCGCTCCGCATTCTTCGAAAACGCTACAGATGCCTCTGCGGCAAGTATCGACAGCAATTTTCGCTCCTTGCGTCCAAATGTGACATCGTTCAAATGAAAAAGTAGCGAGATTTCATCGCTTTGGCTGTAGCCGTAGATTATTCTGAAGCCACAATCCATCAAGAGGCTGAGCGTTGCAGTCATGCAGTCTTTGAAACGCACATCAAATGGCTTCGCAAGATTCCATTCTTTCTTCGTGAGCCTTGTGAACCCGTGCCCATCAAGACGTGCCACTATGTAGGTGCAATTGGGCATGCAGCGGTCGAGCGAACGCTCGAAGTCTCTCATTCGTTGGTCAAGTGTGTCAAAATCCATAGCTTATTCCTTCCATTCAGTGATTTTAAAACCATTATCGGTGATTCTTGCAAAAAACAGCAGGTCAAAGCCCTCGTTGTAGGAAGGCATTTGCAGTTTGTTTGACGTGCTGAGTATGGCACGCAGTGGCACGCGACGGCCACGCTGTTCGTTCCTATCAACGCAATCCTTCACTCGGCTTTGAAAGAAGATTCCAATAATTTCATATCCGTGTGACTTGGCCATCGGTATATATCTTTGCCGGTCAAGAATTTGCGGGTTGGTGTTGTCAACCACAAACGACTTCATATTGTCAAAGCACGTTCTTATGGTAATTGCCTCTTTATGGCGTCTATGTAGCGTGTCTAGATTGACATGTGCCAGTCCGTGGCAAGCCAACGCACTGTTGTAGAATGTTGTCTTGCCGCTGGCTTGAATGCCGATGAAGATAATCATCTGCTTTGCATCAGTTATTTTAAATGGCAATTGCATAGGCCGCATTGTTTTTCTTCTAATGGCAAATATAATACTTTTTGCACCAGCAATCGGCATAATGCCGAAATATAGCAGCAAAAAAGAGCTGCGAATTGGCACTATGACGATTATTTTTCGGTGCTATAGGTAATTATGCCATGATTAGTTTGGCTGCGATTGCTATAATGTTTACCTTTGAATAAGCGAAACTGCGCATCGGCATAGTGCTTGTGCTGGGGTGTGGAGAGCCGCTGTAATAAACGATTAATGTGCAAAAAAACTATTAAACAGATGATTGAGATTGGCAAATATAATACATTGCGGGTTAACCGGTTTGTGGATTTTGGCTGCTACTTGGGTGATGGCGATGGCCGTGAGGTGCTGCTGCCCAAGCGCTACCTTACCGGCCGGGAGCAGGAGGGCGACGAGATTGAGGTGTTTGTATATAACGATTCGGAAAACCGCCCCGTTGCCACCACCGAGAAGCCGCTGGCAGTGGTTGGTGATTTTGCTTTGATGCGCGTTAAGGCTGTGAACAGCGTTGGAGCGTTTCTTGAATGGGGGCTGAGTGCCAAGGATCTGCTGGTGCCATTTCGCGAGCAGCGCGTTGACATGAAGGCCGGTCGCAGCTACATTGTGTATGTTTACCTCGACAACGCCACCAACCGCATTGTGGCCTCGGCAAAGCTTGACAAGTTTTTGGACAACCGCATGCCGCATTACTACCACCGCCAAAAGGTTGACTTGCTGGTGGTGCAGCGCACTGAGCTTGGATATAAGGTGATAGTCAACGACTTGCATTGGGGAATGATCTATAAAAATGAAACCTATAAAGACGTGAACGTGGGTGAGCGCTGTGTGGGCTACATTAAGCAGGTGCGTCCCGATGGCAAGATAGACGTGACGCTTGAAAAGATTGAGCGAATGCGTGTTGACGACCTTTCAACAGAGGTGCTTGACTATATCAAGGCCCACGGCGGTTCAATTTCGATTACCGACAAGTCAACGCCCGAGGAAATTCGCAATGCCTTTCAGTGCAGCAAGAAGGACTACAAGAAAGCCTTGGGCCAGCTCTACCGCGAGCACAAAGTGCTGCTATCACCAACAACTGTAAAACTACAATAAAAACCAACATAACCAAATATAAGCTAAACAATGATATGAAACGACTTCAAACTATATTGCTGTTGCTGATAATGGCTCTAGGGCCTGCTAAGGCAAAAACTATAGTAGTAAATTCGTCACTATTACAAAATATGGTAATAGGTAAGCCCACGACTATTAAAAAAGCAAATGATTTTGTGTTCACTATAGATAAGATGAACATTAAAGGAGCTTCGAATCCAAGTGCTAAATATGCGAAATACCTGATTTTGTCAAAAGGAAGCTACCTTAAAATCAGCTGTGATAGCCTGATTATAAGCAGCGTTACAATCCTATTTGAAAACGGATATATCAATAAATTATATGCAAATGATTCGAACACAGATTATGAAGAAGTTCTAACATATAAATATAAATGGAATGCACCCAATGGTATTGGGCTTAATGAGGTTACATTTACCTATAACTGTAAAAGCACCGACAACTCTGTCAAAGACATTAAAGATATTTATATAAAAGAGTTGACCATTGAGTACGAGCAAAAGTCTGACGTAAAGGAGGCGTATTTGCAGGATATGCTCAAGGGCGGAGTGACTGGCTCGTATAAAATCACGGGCAAAAATCTGGTGGGCGTCAAGTGGCTCACAGATAATGAGACGCAAGCCACATATGCGCTTGTTAAGGACGATAACGGTTGTGCAACTGATGCGGTCACCCCTTCGGGCCGGTCATATGACATCGACGGGCGTCAGCAGTCGGGGTATGACCAAAGCAACTGGCTGCTGGTGAAGACTGACAGGCCGATTGCCGACGGCCAGTGCATCAAGTCGATCACCGGCCAGCTGCAGGCAGCGGCTGCGCATGAGTTCGTCGCCGAAAGTATAGAGTTGGAAAATGGCACAGAAAGTTTCATCCCCAATGTGTATTGCCCTACAAACATCATGGGAGAGCCGCTGCAAACAGGTGCTGACAATGCCACATATTTCTTTATGCCCCCAAAGCCATGCGAATATGCCAAAATCGTGTATGCCGTGTATGCCGGTAACGGCAAGTTTTACGCGCCTAAGAAGGTGGGTGACAGCGTGAACCGTCTTGGCTTTGCCGGTGGATTTGATGTGTCGTGGCGATTTAACGAAGAGAGCACAGAGCCAAACCTGACCGTGGGCGGAGCATATGAGTTTGATGCCATAATTGTGAGCAAGACCGCAGCCGCTGATGCCGCTGTTTCGGCAAGCCGCCTCTTTGACACCGACACAAGCCTCGGAACATCGGATAAGTTTGTGGTGTGCCCCCTGAATCTTAACTCCAACACCATTCCCACAGGCGTGGAGGCGGTGAGGAGCAGTTGTGCAGTGGTCAGCACCACATATTATAATGTGACAGGCGTGGCCAGCAGCACACCGCACCCCGGCATTAATCTGGTGGCGCGCAAAATGGCCGACGGTACCACTCGAGTGACAAAAATGCAATATTGCCGCTGATAGGCCAGACTGCCAAGATAAAACTGCAATCCGCTGCCAAACCACACACCGTTTGGCGGCGGATTGCGTTTTTGTCACTTCAGCGGCAACTGGAAAATGACAAAATGGCTATTGTGTCATGACATGGGCGCTTTGGCACGAAGTGTGCTGATATGATTAAGTGAAAGGCTCTCACAAGAGCCATGATAATTATTGATTTTAATTTAAAAATATAAACTATTATGACTATCAAACCATTATCTGACAGAGTTCTTATTGAACCGGCAAAAGCCGAAGAGGTCACCGCAGGTGGCATCATTATTCCTGACAGTGCAAAAGAGAAACCGCTGAAGGGCACAGTGAGAGCAGCCGGCCACGGCACAAAAGACGAGGAAATGGTCGTTAAACCTGGCGACACAGTCCTTTATGGCAAGTATGCCGGCACAGAGATTGAAGTTGACGGCAAGAAATTGCTTATGATGCGTCAGTCTGACATTTTGGCAATTGTAGAGGAGTAATATTGGTTTATAAGAAAAGTTTAAGTACAGGAGACAATAATTATGGCAAAAGAAATTA
Source organism: uncultured Muribaculaceae bacterium (assembly GCA_934661195.1). Taxonomy (GTDB): domain Bacteria; phylum Bacteroidota; class Bacteroidia; order Bacteroidales; family Muribaculaceae; genus Sodaliphilus. Next base: position 90,305 of record CAKUJD010000010.1, on the reverse strand, counting down.
AATTCGATATCAAGGCTCGCGAAGAGCTGAAGAAAGGCGTTGACCAGCTGAGCAACGCCGTAAAGGTGACACTTGGCCCTAAAGGCCGCAACGTGATTCTGGACAAGAAATTCGGTGCACCCCACATCACCAAGGATGGTGTGAGCGTGGCCCGCGAGGTGGAGCTCGAGGACGAATTCCAGAACATTGGCGCACAGATTGTGAAAGAGGTTGCGCAGAAGACAGGCGATGACGCCGGCGATGGCACAACCACTGCCACAGTGCTTGCTCAGGCCATCATCAACGAGGGTTTGAAGAATGTGGCTGCAGGTGCCAATCCCATGGACTTGAAGCGCGGCATCGATAAGGCCGTGGCCAAAGTGGTGGAAGGCATCAAGGGCATGGCTCAGGAAGTGGGCGATGACTTCAACAAGATTGAGAATGTGGCCCGCATTTCGGCCAACAACGACTCTAAGATTGGCGAACTCATTGCAGAGGCAATGAAGAAAGTGAAGAAAGACGGCGTGATCACAGTGGAAGAGGCCAAGGGCACCGACACACACGTGGAGGTGGTGGAAGGTATGCAGTTCGACCGCGGCTACATCTCTCCCTACTTTACAACCAACACCGAGAAGATGGAGTGCGAAATGGAGCACCCGTTCATCCTCATCTACGACAAGAAGATTTCGGTGCTTAAGGACATGCTTCCAATTCTTGAGAAAACAGCTCAGAGTGGCCGTCCGCTCCTCATCATTGCCGAGGACGTCGACAGCGAGGCTCTTGCAACTCTCGTGGTTAACCGCTTGAGGGGTTCGCTCAAGGTTTGCGCAGTGAAGGCTCCTGGCTTTGGCGATCGCCGCAAAGAGATGCTCGAGGATATCGCTATCCTCACTGGCGGTCTTGTGATTTCGGAAGACAAGGGTATCAAACTCGAAAGCGCCACTATGGATATGCTTGGCAGCGCCGACAAGGTGACTGTGAACAAGGAGAACACCACCATTGTGAATGGTGCAGGTGCCAAAGAAAACATCGCCGAGCGTGTGGCTCAGATTCGTGCTCAGATTGAGACTACCAAGTCGCAATACGACAAAGAGAAACTGCAGGAGCGTCTGGCCAAACTGGCAGGCGGTGTGGCAGTCCTCTACATCGGCGCTCCGTCGGAGGTTGAGATGAAAGAGAAGAAGGATCGCGTGGATGATGCATTGAGCGCAACACGTGCCGCAGTGGCCGAGGGCATCGTGCCTGGTGGCGGTGTGGCCTACATCCGCTGCGTGAAGGCTCTTGAAAACCTTGAGGGCGACAATGCTGATGAAACGACTGGTATCCACATCATCAAGCGCGCCATCGAAGAGCCTCTGCGCCAAATCGTTCACAACGCAGGCCTTGAGGGTGCAGTGGTTGTGCAAAAGGTTAAGGACGGCGAAGGTGACTTTGGCTACAACGCCCGTCTCGACAAATACGAGAACCTGCTTGAGGCTGGTGTGATCGATCCTGCCAAGGTGGCTCGTGTGGCTCTCGAAAACGCTGCATCAATAGCTGGAATGTTCCTCACCACCGAGTGTGTGATTGCTGAGAAGAAGGAAGAAAATCCTGCTCCCGCTGCCGCTCCCGGTATGGGTGCAGGCATGATGTAAAATCAGTGTAGAACAATAATCACCCGATTATAATAAAATACAATAAAAAGCCCCGTTGGCCATTGTGGCCAGCGGGGCTTTTTATTGTGTACTTGCACAATGTGTGGGTTTAGCGGTCGTAGCGCTTGAGTATGCTGCCATACATGTCGATGCGGCGGTCGCGCAAGAATGGCCACCAGCGGCGCACCTGCTCGCAGCGCTTCATGTCCACATCGACTACTGCTGTCTCTTCTTGGTCGGCCGAGGCGCGGTAGAGCAATTCGCCCTGAGGCCCTGCCACAAAGCTGCTTCCCCAGAACTGTATGCCGCCTGTGCGGCCCGACGGGTCGGACTCAACCCCCACACGGTTGACGGCAACTACTGGCAGGCCATTAGCCACGGCATGGCCGCGTTGCACCGTGGTCCAGGCTTCGCGCTGCCGTTGCTGCTCATCGGCACTGTCGCTGCTCTCATAGCCTATTGCAGTGGGGTAGATGAGAATTTCGGCTCCGCGCAGAGCCATTAGTCGTGCGGCCTCCGGATACCACTGGTCCCAGCACACCAGCACGCCAAGACGGCCCACCGAGGTGTTGATGGGCTCAAACCCCAAATCGCCAGGAGCAAAGTAGAACTTTTCGTAATAGGCGGGGTCGTCGGGAATGTGCATTTTGCGGTATTTTCCAGCGATGCTGCCGTTGCTTTCAAACACCACCGCCGTGTTGTGATACAACCCGGCGGCACGGCGTTCAAACAGTGAGGTCACGAGCACCACATTGCATTCTTTGGCCACCTGCGCATACAGGTCGGTGGCTTCGCCTGGAATGCTGACGGCAATGTCGAAGTTGTCAACATTCTCCTCTTGACAGAAGTATAGTGAGTCGTGCAACTCTTGAAGTACCACCAGTTTGCTGCCTTCGATGGCGAGCGATTTCACTTTGTCGATAAGGCGACGTCGGTTGTCAGCCACATCGCCAGTGTTGTGTTGTTGTATAAGTCCTATTTTCATAGCGTTTTAACTGTGCCTTGCGGCAGCTGCATGGTGACACAGTGCAGCGAGCCGTGTTGTTTTATAAGTGCATTACAGTCGATTCCCACAATGCGCTTGTGTGGGAATGCCACCCGTATTATTTTCAATGCCAATTCATCGGTGGCAGTTTGTCCGTATATGGGTACAAGCACCGAACTGTTGGTGATAAGGAAGTTGGCATAAGTGGCCGGCAGTCTAAGTCCGTCTTCGTCATATATGGGGCGTGGGGCGGGCAGCTTAATCAGGTTATACGGCTTGCCGTGGACTGTGGTGAACGTGCGCAGCTGCTCTTCCATTGCCGCAAGGTCGGCGTGCTGCTCGTCGGTGGAGTCGTCGCAGCCGGCATACAGAATTATGTCATCGGGGGCGAAGCGCGCAATGGTGTCGATGTGCCCGTCGGTGTCATCGCCCACCAGATTGCCGTGGTCGAGCCACAGCACTTTTTTTGCGCCAAGCAGTGTGCGCAGCCGTTGCTCTATGCCTTGCTTGTCGAGGTCGCCATTGCGGTTTTTCGACATCAGGCAGCTCGACGTGGTCATCACCACACCTTGGCCGTCGCTCTCCACCGAGCCCCCTTCGAGCACAAATCCGTTGTGGTTCTCCAGTGTGCAGGCAAAGGCTTCGCTAAGTTCAAGGCGGCTGTTGATAAGGTTGTCCTTGTCGGCTGCAAACTTTAGTCCCCAGGCGTTGAACTTGAAGTCGAGAAGCACCGGGTTGCCATTGCGCATCACGGTAATGGGGCCAAAGTCGCGCGCCCAAGTGTCGTTGGTTGGAATTCCATATATGGACACCTTATCCAAGTTGATGCCGGCATTGGCCAGCTCCTGTTCAACTTCTGTAGGAGTTGGCGCTGCCACCAGCAGTCGCTCGTCGGCCGTGATGGCCTTGGCTATCTCGATGAAGCATCGTTTCACCTCGTCGAGCATATAGGCCCAGTCGGTGGCTTCGTGCGGCCACGACAGCAGCACGGCGTCTTGCGAGGCCCATTCTGGCGGCCATATGGCGGAACTTGAGTTGTTGCTTGTCATTGTATGCATTGATGTGTCAGTCATAAAATTCAAAAATAGCGAAAAAATGCTTTATTTCACGGCGACTGCACGTTAATAAAATAAAACAAGCAGAGCTCCGGTTGCCTTTCAGGCGGCTTGAGTCCTGCTTGTATGATAAGAGTATGCCTATTTGCCCTTTTTCGACATCGAGTCCGACAGGCGTTTTTCGTCTTCTTCGGTCCATAGCGAGTTGTCGCTGTCAATGTCGTCGTCATCGAAGCCAAAGAATGCCTCGGAGGTGAACTCGCTGAGTTCGCGTCCCTCCTTTTTGGTGGGGCGGCCAAGGCCTTTCTGACGGTCGACGAAGCCACCTATTTTCACCATTTCCAGCAGCTTGTACTGGTCGGGTGGGGTGACATTCTTCAGGTAGTTGGGCACAAGTTTTGCGCCAACCCTGTTTTCTATCAGTCCCAGCACCTCAAATGTGTAGGTCACTGGCGGTTTCTTCACGCTCACCTTGTCGCCCACCTTAATCAGGTGCGAAGGCTTCACATTCACTCCGCCCATTGTCACGCGTCCCTTTTTGCACTCGTCGGTAGAAATCGATCGAGTCTTAAACACGCGTGTGGCCCATAGCCACTTGTCAATTCTCACTTCCTTTGGCATAATGATGATTTTTCTCCTTTCAGTGAGTGCTCACTTGTTGTTGTAGTTGGTCATTGCAAAAGTCAAGCCCGACAGACAAAATGCCTTGATGGCGTCGATAGCCACCGCTGCGCGCTCGGGCAGCATGGCCTGCTCTTGGGCCGACGGGTGGCCAAGCACGTAATCGATCTGTGCTCCGCGCGGAAAATCGTTGCCTATGCCAAACCGCAGGCGCGCAAAGTTGGGCGTCTGCAGGCAGGCGGCAATGTTTTTCAGTCCGTTGTGGCCGCCGTCAGCGCCCTTACCGCGCAGGCGTATGGCACCGAAAGGCAGTGCCAGGTCGTCGACCACTACCAGAATGTTTTCGAGTTCAATATTCTCCTTTTGCTTCCAGTAGCGCACGGCCTCACCGCTCAGGTTCATATAGGTGGATGGCTTCAGCAGCACCAGCTGCTTGTTTTTGAGCCGCATGGTGGCCACATCGCCATATCGCTGGGTGCTAAAAACAATATTGGACGCCTGTGCAAAGGCATCCAATATGCTGAATCCTATGTTGTGGCGGGTCCCCTGGTATTCATCACCAATGTTGCCCAAGCCTACAATTAAGTACTTCATCCGTTAAGTTTCTGCGATTACTCTGCAGCCTCATCGGTAGCGGCGGCAGCAGCAGCGGCAGCGCGTGTAGCGCGAACGCCTGCAATCACGAGGTCTTTGGCGCTGGCCAGCTCGTAGTTGTCAAACTTGAGGTCGCCAACCTTGATCACGTGGCCAATCTTAACGTCGTCAACGTTAACCACCACGCGCTCGGGAATGTTGGTGTAGATGCCTTTCACTTTCACCTTCTTCATATTGAGGTAGAGCTTACCACCGGCTTTCACACCTGCTGCGTGACCCTCGATCTTAACAGGCACTTCCACCACCACGGGCTTGTCCTCGTGTACTTCGAGGAAGTCGAGGTGCAGAATGCTGTCGTTCACGGGATGCCACTGAATGTCCTTCAGAACCACGTGCTTAACCTTGTCGTTGAGAGTGAGCTCCACAGTGTACACGTCGGGAGTGTAGATGAGCTTGCGGATGTCGTCGAAGCCCACAGTGAAGTCGGTAGTGATCAGGGCTTTGCCTTTGCTGCCCACGGGCACCACCTTCTCGCCGGGAGCGAGGGGGCCTTCATACTTGCCGTCGGTGAGCTCTACGTGCTTGCCGCCATAGATTACACACGGAATTTTGTTCTCGGCGCGGAGGGCCTTAGATGCTTTCTTGCCAAGGTCGGTTCTCGGCGTTGCGTTCAGTTTAAATGTCTTCATTTCTTTTAATTAATTGTGTTACTCAAAATTAAGTTTAGTTTTGCCTTAATTTCCCATCACACGGGAGTTAATAAAAGCATGCAAAGTTACGCTTTTTTCCCCACTTGGCCAAACGCCAGGCCCACAACCCGTGAGTTTTCAAGCCGTTTTGATGCAATTTGCCCGCTGGCGGTGCCTATTACAGCGATTTTTGCCGTATATTTGCCTGCCGCAAAAATTGCGGCGAAGCTAAAAATACAGGCATTATGAAACCGATTACCCTTTTCTATCTTAAGGACTGTCCCTATTGCAAAAAGGCATTCCGATATATCAGCGAACTCACCGCCGAGCATCCCGAGCTTGCTCAGGTGTCCATCACGGCCATTGAGGAGTCGGAGCAGCCCGAAGTGGCCGACAAATACGACTATTACTATGTGCCTACATTCTACATTGGCGATGAAAAGGCGCATGAGGCGGGCATATTCAAACCCGAGGTTGAGGCGCTGCTGCGCAAGGCGCTTAACGCCTGAGCGTACAGCTATTTCAGGTTGCCCCTCACCTCATCGAGGTAGGCCTTCATGGCTTCGCTGTCTTTGCGGGCTATGATGTCCTTAAGGCGCGACAATTGGCCCATTATGCGGTCGAGCTGGCCCGTGGTGTGTGGGTTGAACAGGATTTCCTGCAGCAGGTAGTCGTCTTCCGACATCAGTCCGTGCGCTATGGCCAGGTGCCGCTTAAATGTGGTGCCTGGAGCGTCTTGGTGCTTCATCACGCTGGCAAAGGCAAGCGAGCTGGCGAAGGGAATCGACAGCGAGAATGCTATGGTCTCGTCGTGCTCGCTGAAGGTGTACTCCTTGATGTTGAGGTGCAGGCTGCTATACAGGTCTTTGAAAAACACCTTGCCCAGGTGGTCGCCCTCACTGATGATTATGGCGTTTTCGTTGCTCAGATTGCTCAGCGAGGCAAACGTGGGGCCAAACATGGGGTGGGTGCTGACAAACGGGTGCCCGCATTGCGCATAGAACTCGGGCAGGCCGGTTTTCACCGACGCTATGTCGGACACTATGCAGCCTGCCGGCAAGTGGGGCAACACTGCGCTGAATGCGTCGAGGGTGTATTTCACTGTGGCGGCGTTAATTACCAGTTCGGGGGCAAACTCTTCGATCTCGGCCATGCTGGTGAAGCGCATGGCATTGAATGTGAATCGCAGTTTTTGCCGGTCGACGTCGTAGATGGCCACCTGGTGGTCGAAACTGAGCACGTCGCAGAAGAACGAGCCCATCTTGCCTGCGCCTAAAATCAGAATTCTCATTTTGCTTCCTCCTTACCATTTACGATTTCAATCTGCTGGCGCACCGATTCGCCATGAATGGCCTCCATCACAGTTTTCATAAACTCCCCGTTCATGCCCAGTTCTTCGGCTTGACTGATGCGTGTGCTCATCACATCACCGTATCGGCCCGTCTGCACCACTTGCATACTGTGCTCTTTTTTATACTGGCCAATTTCGCGTGCAATGCGCATGCGCTTGCCGAGCACTTCAATCAGCTCGTTGTCGCACTGGTCAATTTGCTGGCGCAGCAGGTTGAGGTTTTCGGTGGTTTGATTCATATCGCGTATTACCAAAGTGTTTAATATCAAGTTTAATGTGTCGGGCGTAACTTGCTGCGCCGCATCGCTCAGCGCATTGTCGGGTGCGCAGTGCGACTCCACGATTAGGCCGTCGAAGCCCATGTCCATGGCTTGCTGTGATATGGGTGCAATCAGCTCGCGCTTGCCGCCTATGTGCGAGGGGTCGCACACAATGGGCAGGTTGGGAATGCGGCGGTGCAGCTCAATGGGAATGTGCCACTGAGGCACGTTGCGGTACAGGTGCTTGCCATAGGTGCTGAAGCCGCGGTGAATTGCGCCAAGGCGCCTGATGCCGGCATTGTAGATGCGCTGCAGTGCGCCTATCCACAGTTCAATGTCGGGGTTGACGGGGTTTTTCACCAGCACGGTGGCCTCGCTGTGTCCCTTCAGCGAGTCGGCAATTTCTTGCATTGCAAAGGGGTTGGCCGACGTGCGTGCGCCTATCCACAGCACATCCACGCCAGCGTCAAGGGCCGCCGTCACGTGCTCGCGCGTGGCCACCTCGGTGGCGGTGAGCATTCCGGTTTCCTTCTTCACCTGATGCAGCCACAGCAGGCCGCGTATGCCCACGCCCTCGAAGCCTCCCGGCTTGGTGCGCGGCTTCCAAATGCCGGCGCGGAATATGCCCACTCCGTTGTGGTGCAGCTGGCGGGCCGTTTCAAGCACCTGCTCTTCGGTTTCGGCGCTGCACGGGCCAGCTATCACCAGGGGGCGTTTGTTGTCGATGCCGCTGAATGTGAGCGGCTGTAGGTCGGGAAATATACTTTTGTTGTCCATATATGTTGTCGTTTGTTATGTTATTGTTATTCTGGTGTTAAAGTGTTTGCTTAATTCTCTCGAGGGCTTCAGCCAGTTTGGCCTGGGTGGCGCATAGCGACAGGCGCACATAGCGGCTGCCCTGTGTGCCAAACACTGTGCCTGGCACTATGAATACGCGTGCCACGTCGAGTACACGGTCGGCAAACGGCTCGCTGCCTGACTCGCTGTCGGGGATGCGCCCCCACAGAAACAGTCCACGCTGCTGCTTGTCGCAGTGGCAGCCAAGGGCCTCCATTATCTGTTCGGCCACTTGGCGGCGTTGCGCATACTCGCTGTTGAGCTCTTTGTACCACTCGGGGCCGCAATGCAGCGCACGCGCTGCTGCCAGCATCATCGGCTTGAACTGCCCGGAGTCGACGTTCGACTTGACGCGCAGAATCCAGCTGGCAAACGTGGGGTTGGCTGCAAGCATTCCAATGCGCCAGCCGGGCATGTTGTGCGACTTGCTGAGTGAGTTCATCTCGATGGCCGTGTCCCGAGCGCCGTCAACGTTGAGTATGCTCAGTGGATGGTCGTTGAGTATGAAGCTGTAGGGATTGTCGTTTACAACCACAATGCCGTGCTTGCGCCCAAAGGCCACAAGCCGCCCAAACAGCTCCATAGTGGCCACCTTGCCCGTGGGCATGTTGGGATAGTTGACCCACATCAGTTTTATTTTGTCGAGCGGAAGTTGCTCGAGGGCGTCGAAGTTGGGTTCCCAGCCATTTTCTTCGGTAAGGTCGTAGTTGTACACATGAGCCTCGGCCAGCCGGCTCACCGATGTGTAGGTGGGGTAGCCGGGATTGGGCACCAGCACGCCGTCGCCAGGATTGACAAAGGCCAGCGTGGTGTGCAGAATGCCCTCTTTTGAGCCTATTAGAGGCAGGATCTCGCGGTCGGGGTCAAGCTTAACGCCATACCATCTGTCATACCACTGTGCAAATGCGTTGCGCAGTTCGGCAATGCCCGTGTAGGGCTGGTATCCGTTGGCGCCGGGCTGGCCGGCCTCGGCGCACAGGGTATTGGTGACTTCGCTGTGTGGCGGACGGTCGGGGCCGCCCACACCAAGTGAAATTATGTCGGCTCCGGCGGCATTGAGCCGCGCTATTTCTTTTAGTTTGCGTGAGAAGTAGTATTCCTTGACATCGGCAATGCGGTGTGCAGGGACAATTGTTTTAGTCTTTGAATGCTGCATATTCGCCAAGTATTTTAAATTCGTTCATCAGCGGCCGCACTGCGCTCACGCTTTGCATATAGCGTGTGTAGTCGTCGAAAGTCAAATCCACATAGAAGCGGTATTCCCACTCGCGTCCTATGATGGGCATCGACTGTATTTTAGTGAGGTTCATTCCGTAGAACGAGAAAATGGTGAGCACGGCCGACAGGCTGCCGCGGGAGTGGGGTAGGGTGAACGCCACGCTGGCCTTGTCGGCCTTTGTGCCGGCCTTCACCTCGCTTGCGCAAGTGGGGTCGGCCACCACAAGAAAGCGGGTGAAATTGCGCTTGTTGGTCTGTATGTCGTCTTCCAGCACATTCAGCCCGTAGAGTTCGGCAGCAAAGCGTCCGCACACGGCGGCATGGCCCTTCAGCCCCTGCTCGGCAATCATCTTGGCGCTGCCGGCGGTGTCGTTGGTCTCCACCACTTTCATCCAAGGGTGGCGCCTCAGCCACTGTTCGCACTGGCGCAGAGCCATGGGGTGGGAGTTCACCTCGTGAATGTCGGTTTCGCTTTGTCCCGGTAGGGCTGCGATGCAGTGTGAAATATATTTTTTGTGCTCGCCCACAATGGTGAGGTCGCTTTGGCGCAATAGCTCGTTGTTTTGCAGCAGGCTGCCGGCTATGGTGTTCTCAATGGCCACGATGCCCAGCATCGAGGCGTCGCCGCGCAGCGCGTCAAACATGTCGTGAAACGTGTCGCACTCCACCGTGTCCACGTCTTGCCCGGCAAAGTATTCCCGAGCAGCCGCGTCGTGAAAGCATCCGGCCACGCCCTGTATTGCTATTCTCAGTTTTCTGTCCATTTTAGTCTGTGTTTGCTATAGTGCTTGCAAACAAAAGTCCCGTCAAGCATGCTTGGCGGGACTAAGTATTGTTTTAACCACTTATTCAAAAAATCGCAATCAACTTTATGTGTCTACAACGTTCCCGCCTTTATTTGCTTGAAATAAAAGTAAAAGAAAAAGTAGTATGCATAAAATCGTGTCATATCTTCAAATTTGCTGCAAAGTTAATCATTTTCATTAAATAATCAATCAAATTTCATATAAAAACATTCGCTTTGTCATGGCGAAAAAATAATTGGAAAAAATATTGCGATTCATTTGGCACAATTGGCAAAAATGTGTAATTTTGCACTCGCAACTGCGAAACATGTGGTCTGCAACTCGACTGGAAAGATGCCGGAGTGGTCGATCGGGGCGGTCTCGAAAACCGTTAAACCCTTTGGGTTTCCAGGGTTCGAATCCCTGTCTTTCCGCAAGGCACTGCCGAATCATTTCGGCAGTGCCTTTTAATTTACTTAGGTTATGCTGCAATTTTTGCCACCTTTTTAATGCAATGCCGCGCCATTGCCTGGCGCAGCTTGCTCAGGTTGCCGCCTATGGCCTTCATCGCCTCACGCTTGGTGTGCAGGTTGTTGGCGTTGCTCTCCACTGCCGCCTCGCGCATCTTGTCCACAGCGTCGCCAAGGCCCAAGTCCACATCGCCAATGTCGTCATCGTCTCCGTCACGGAACATCATGCCCTCGTCCGGGTTCTCGTCAGAAGATTTTTTGTCCTTATTCAAGCCGAAAGTGTTGCCGCTTTCGTTTTCTATGTCTATCTTTGCATCGGGTGTTGAACTGCTTGGGACTTCGTGCCCATAGCCATTCCGGTTTTCCGGTATTAGCAGTTCGGCACCTTTTTCTATTTTGTTCAATAGGTTGTTGTTATTCTTTATGTGAACGGAACTGATGTAGTCCTCCAGTTCGCCGTGTTTATTCACAACCGCCACATTATAGGTTTTTTCTCCTGTGCTGTCCAAGAACCGCTTCACATACAGTATGCTTCCGTCCGTATCACGGATGGCGAAATCCGCATTTTGCAGAGTGGGCAGTATTGCACCGGAAATGTTCTGTCGTTTTTCGCGGAGTATCTTACCCCACACGGCATCCTTGACCTTTATAACTTCACCCAAGAACGTACGTATCGGCTTATTGAATATCTCCCTGAACCTTGCAAGAGACGAAATCTTCTCTGGCTTGGCCGTCTGTGACTTCTCACTGAAAATCTCATTAAGCACCCGCTTGGCCTCTTCCCCTGACAGTGTGGTCATCTTGCGTTCCTCTTTGCCCTCGCCGAAGCCGGTGCGCATGCGCATCGCTATGGTGTCGGCCTCGTCAAAGATGCTCGGCTTGCCGCCGTTCTTCTCGCGCTTGTACGCCTCGTGCAGCACGTAGGCCCAGTCCTTGTCGGTCCACTCGTGCTTGCCGGTGATGTTCAGCCCCTCGGCCAATCGCTGCAGCGCCTTCTGGAGCATCGACTTCAGCCTGCCCCAGTATGTCTGCTCCTCCGCGCTCAGCTTCTCGAAGCCCTTCTCGCCGATGCGGCCCGCAAGGTGGGCGCCGTATTCCTCGGTGGCCTCGCGGCGGAACTGGTCCTTCTTCCTGCTCGCCTCGATGGCGGCAGCCGTCATGTCCTCCAAGTGGTGTTCGCTCGGGTCCTCGCCCCTGGCACGGCGCTCCTTCTTCTTGCGCGCCATTATGCGGTCCACCTCTTCGTCATACAGCTTGCGCGCCTTGTCGTCTATCCACTTCCTGATTTTCTCGCTTGACACGCGGTACAGCTCGTCCATGGCGTGGTCAAATGCCTCCTTGGTCTTAAACAGAATGCGGAAGCCCCTATGCCCCACCACCTCGTGAAGCACCGTGTTCTCCACGTCGGCAAGGTTCTCGTGGTTGCCAATCACTATCGTCACCTCGCCCGTCCGGGTGTCATACATGCCCTTCATCCTGCGCTGGCGGCTGCCCCGCGTCTTCGGCAGCTCATCGGCGCTGGTGACGATGCGCACCTTCACGCCAAGCTTCGCAGCCAGCTCCTTCACGCGGCGCACCATCGACTGCACCATCGTCTCCTTGGGCTCACCCACCCACTTGCCGCTCATCTTGGCGTTGATGCGCGCTATGTCCTCAGGACCTACACGCGGCACGCGGCCCTCCTCGCCGGGGATTGCGGGCTCGGCGTTCACCTGCTGGCGGTCCAGCTCCTGCGCCTCCTCGGGCGTCAGCTCCTTGCCGTCAAGTTCAAAGCGGTAGCCCATCTTCTCCAGCGCCTTGCGCACCTCGGGCACAAACCGCCTGTAGTCGCGGTGCGACGCCAGCGCCTCACGCTTGCCGGGGTTCTTCTTCCAATACTCGTCAATGAGCTTGGCCTCCTCCTCGCGCGTGAGCACCTTGTCAATCTTGCTGTAGCGCGACAAGTACAGCGTGCGCCCGTTGTTCCACTTGTGCGCCCCCGTCGAGTCCTTCGCATAGGGGGCCTTGTAGTGGCCCTCAAGCTCCGACTTGGGCACAAGGCTGCGCACCACCACAAGGTTGGGACGCTTGTAGGCCTCGGCAAACTGCGTGTTCAGCGGAGTCTCAACCGCGTGGTCGTAGGGGTTGTAGGCCGCCCACAGGCCGCTGTCCTCCGGACTCTTCTTCAGGTGGTACTGAAGCGTGGCGTCGCCGTTCTTCGGCTTCACAAACTTCAGACTCTTGCTAATCGGCAGCTCCGTGGTCTTCTTGCCGTTCACCGTCAAGTAGCCGTTGCGGTTCAGCTCGTCAAGCTGCCTCTGCTGCTCGGGCGTGAGCTTCACCTCGCGCGGCTCGGAGTAGTTCCACTTGCCGCCCTCCAGCCGTCTGCGCTCGCCCGTCACCGCATCGCTGAACGCCATGGGCGAACCCAGCGAGTCGTCGTCAAACACCTGCACGTTGCGGTACACCGGCACCAGCTCGCCCTCGGGCAGCGACTCCAGCTTCTGCGCCTGCGGGTCGTCATCGTCCAGCAGACGGAACCTCTTCCCCTCGTCCGGGTCTGCGGTGTCTTCCTCAAAGAACTGTTGCAAGCGTTCGGCAAGCAGCTCCTCTCTGGCTTTTCGCTGCGCCTCCTCATAAGATGGCCACTCAAATGCTTTCTGCCTACGTTCCAACTCCTCCGGGTGACGCTTGAGCACATCTTCCTCAAGAGCGTCATACTTCTCTCTGAGCCGCTCTTTTTCCTCTTCAAGTATTTTGTTTCGCTCGTAGCGGTCAGGGTGTTGCTTTCGGAACTCCTTGTCCCTATACTTTGCGTCCAAAGCCATTCCTTCCTCCCACCGGTCATCTCTGACATTTCGCAGGTCTTTCCGATATTCAGAAACGCCATTGGCATAGTCCTCGTCGTAGGGGTTCTTCAGCCTTTCAGCCATGGCCTCTGTGATGGTGTCAATGGCCGCGTCTTTATAATGGTTGAATATCTCTGCATATTCAGGTTTACTCCAATGCGGGCCGTCTGCGCCCATAGTGAGTATGCCCGCCTTTTCCAACTCATCGTACATGAGCTCGTCGCGCTTCATGTCAAAGTAGTCTTTGAACTTTTGCTTCAAAGCCTTCTTTTCCTCCTCGCGCTTTTTGGCCTGCTCGGCTTCCCAATCAGTACGTTTAACGCTTTCGGCCTCTATCGCTGCGTCCTCGGGGTATTGGCTGCGCACTATATCTTTGAGTCTGTTACTCTTTTCCCACAAAGCATCAAGCTCTTGCATTCTCTTCCGCTCGGCCTCAGGACTGCGGGGACCGTCATACGCCAGATTTATACCATCAGCCTCACTATATATTTGGCGGTCTATATCGCGCATCTTCTTCTGGTACTCCTCCGAAGTGGGGCGGTCGTGGAAAGGATTATCATTAATCGTGAAATCCAAAAATTCGCTGTCTGACATCTGCAGCCTGAGCGTTCTCGCCATCTTGTCCACCTCCTTCTTGTTGGCGGCATACACGGCGTCATACATCGGCCCCCATCCATAGAAGTGAGTCTTGTTGCCGTACATGCTGGTGTGGTGCCACTCGCTGCCGTCAATTATGCCAGCGTCCACAAGCGCGTCAAACGTCTTCGGCGTCACGCTGTACTCCTTCCGGAAGTCGGTCTTCGGGTAGCGTCCGTCCTCACGCGCCTGAGCCGCGCGCTTGCTCATCGAATAGCCCACATAGCCACTGTTGCCGCCGAACGGGTGGCGCAGCGAGTAGCGCGGCTTCCAATAATCCTCAAAAAACTTGCCTCCGCCGTAGGATTTCTCAACTCCATGCAGTAAATTTGCGGCAGTTATAGAGTTGTTAGAATTGCGGGGGAAACGTTCGGTTTCCGGGTCTTTCCCATGTTGTCCAGCTAACAACTCTATTTTTGTTGCCTCATAGCTGTACGCTTTCTTCGGGTCACCACTTCTTGACATATCCTCTTTCAGCGTCACCTTTACCCTATACAACTTTCCCCCTATGGTTACCGCGCCATACAACCTGTGTATGGTCACATCGGGGTTGATGCCGTTCTCGGCTGAGCGCACGCCGTCTTCACCCTTAAGGTGGTCGGCATGCTGCTCGGCGTCCACGCTCTCGCGCAGCACCTCGGGCAGCACCTTAAGCACGGCCAGATGCACGTCTTTGCTGTCGCTCTTGTCAACGGCACTCTGCGACAGATACTTTCCAACGGCTGCATTGCTGATGCGTATGGTCCCCTTGCCGCCGGTTTCCTCACTGCTGTAGGTGCGCGCAATGTGCTCCTTGGCCCACGTTTTTGCCTCGGTGTAGTTCTTGAATCCGTGTTCAGGCGATGTCTCCACAATGCTTATGCGCGTTTCCGGGCGCAGGCTTTTGCCTCCGTCCATCACTTTGCGCGGGTCCACGCCGTGCAGCAGGTCGGCCATCACGCGGTCGGCCACCTCCTCGGCCGTGGTGAAGCGTATGTGCAGCAGCTCGGCCACACCGCGCCAAAATCTGCCTATGGCCTCCTTCACACGCTGAAGCGCACTTATGGCCGCGGCCTTCTTCGTGATGCCGCCGCTGCCCTCAGCCGCCTTGCGCATCTCCTTGCGCAGGCGTTCGGCTCCGCGCTTGCCCGAGAACTGCGCCAGCACCTCGTCGGCTATCTGGTCGTCGGTCTCCAGTTCGGGATACTTTTCCTTCACCCAGTCCCAAAGGCCGCCCTTGCCCTTCATCAGGCGAACGATGTCGCCCCACGCCTTGGGGTTGACGCGGCGCATCATGTCGCCCCACAGGTGGGCGTACTCGTGTATCGGCGTGTCGGCAGTGGCTATGCGCGGGTCCACGTAAATCTTGCCGCCCACCGTGAAGCCAAAGGCCTCTCCGCCGGGCGTGCGGAAAAACCGCGGCACCTCCTTGCCGCCGTTGTTGGCTTGAGGCAGGGCGGTGTCGGCCTCAACGGGCGGATAGCTGTACTGCCCGCCAAAGTCCCTGGTGTGCAGCTTCACGTCAGCGTCAATCACGCGGATGTTGCCCGACTTGTCTCTGACGATGTTGTTGCCCTGCAGGTCGGCAACCACAATGGAGCCGTTGCTGAAGGCGGTCTTCTCCTTGTTGACGGGCTTGAAGCCCATGTCGGCCATATAGGCGACACGCTCCTCCGCCGACAGCGGTTTGCTGCCGGTGAAGTCCACTACTGGCTGCTTGAGGAACTTCACGAACTTGCCGTCAACCTCGCCATAGCCCAGAATCTCGTATCTACTTTCAGGGAATATGTAGTTGAACAGCGTTACAGCATCAATGTCGGGGCGGAACTTCTTAAGGCCGTCCTTGCCTTTCGACACTTTGATTACGTGCTTTCCGTCTTTGGACTGGTATACAACGCTGTCTTTCCCTTTACCTATAGGGGTCTCGTCAACATCAAAGTCCGACACACTTGTGTGCCAGTTGCCGGTGGCTATTGCCCACTTTTTGAGGAGTTCTTTCTTTTTCTCCTCAATTCTTCTCTTTCCTTCTGCACCAGCTCGTTCATTCTTTGGGACTGCGCTCTCAGATATTCTGCTGAAAAGTACATCGACCGCACTCGCGCGTTCTCCTTTTCGCAAGCCTCGTAGTGCCTTCTGTGGAAGTCGTTTAGAAATTGGTCTCCATTCATTGTTGTAGGGTGAGAAATTATCGATGTAGTTGTCTATCTGCCGCAAAGTTACTTCATCGAAGTTTCCCGACAAAACCCTGTCGTACATTTCTTTCCTCTCAGCAGTGATTTTTTGCATCTCCTTGCGGCGGGCCTCACGCGCCTCCTTCTCTGTTTTGCCTGTAAACATGGCCGTTGCGCGGTCTATGAGGCGCCACATCTTGTTGCGCTCCTCCGACTCCTCGCTTCTGTGGCGCGCCTCCGTCCGCACATCTTTTCCGTTGGCAGCGTCCAGCACCTTCTGGACCTCGTCCACATCGGTCACCACCTCAATGCCGCTGCCCTTCACCGCCTCGTTGACCACCTCCAGCAGAGCCTGCTCGGCCTCGTTGGGCTCGGCCACCACAGGGCCGCGGTGATACAGCAGCGTCTTGCCGGTCTCCTCGTCCACCTTCTCCTGAACTGTGTTGAAGATGTTTCGCAGATGCCCGCCGAATGCCGCAAGCTCCTCCGTGCCGGGAAACACAAACCCGCTCAGAGCCAGCGGTGTCTTCTTGAACTCCTCAAAAGTCATCGCCTTGCCGCCGGTCTCCGCCTTGCGGCTCTCATACATCGCCTTGTATAAGCGATACATCATTTCGGCATACCGCTCGGCAGCACCGGGGTCGGTGTCAGAAAGGAACGGACTCGACAAGCCGCGCTTCTGCAGCTCGTCATTCACCCATGCGGCAAACAGCCTCGCGGTCTCCTCCGCGGGCCGGCCCCAATAGCTGGCGCCGCGCTGGCGCGAGCGGGCGTCGTAGCCGCTGCCCGCCACGCTGTCGATGAGGGCGTTGAACGCCTCCCGCAGCTCGTCGCGCATGGCTATGCCCTTCGACTCGGTCACCATGCCGCCCTTCACGTTGCCGTGGCGCGCGAAGTAGTTGTCCAGCGCATGCCACCACTCGTGGGCCAGCGAGCCCGCCCCCTGTGTCTTGGTGAGGTTAATCACCACCTCGCCCGGCTCGTAGTGGGCCTTCGCGCTGCCGCCACCGCGCGAGCCGAACGCAAGGCCCAGCTCTCCGTTCAGGCTCAGCGCGCGCGGCGACACTCCCAATATCTGTGCCAAGTCCATAAGCGCGTCAAAGGCGCCGTTCACCGCAGCCTGCCGGTCGCGCTGGTTGGTCCAGTTGCCAAACTGCACGCCGCGGAAGCCGAACTGCTCCATCAGCTGCTCGGCGCTCACATCAGCACCCTTGCGCCAGTCCTGGCCGGTGCGCTCGCCCGTGCCGTTGAAATACGCGAAGTTGCGGCGCGCCTTTTCTATGTCCGCTATTTTGGCGTCCCACTCCTCGCGGTGCTCATCCACAAATGCCTGCGCCTCCTTCAGCGTGCCGAAGCCGTCGCCAAGGTAGAACGGCATGGAGTCGCGTGCGGTCATCTTGGGCGCATATTTGTCCGCCAGCACAACGCCGTACTTCCACGTCCGCCCGTCCTCGGTGTACGACACTATCTTCACATAGTCCTTCTTCTTGCCCTCGCCTTTTTTCTTGCCTTCGGCCAGCTTGGCGTTCACAATGTCGTTCAGTTCATCGTGCTCCCCGTCAATGGCTGCGCGCGCCTCCTCAAGAGAGCCGTACACCTTGCCCGTGGGCATGTACACACCCGTCCCCTTGGTGGGGCTGTCGTGCCGGTACACTATCTCGTATTGGCTGTAGCCCGCAGTGCGCATCTGCTCATACGGCTCTGAGGCGACGCGGTTCTTGCCGCCCGCCTTGTACTTCTCCGCAAACGCCTCGGCCTCCTCCTTGGAGTCGAACGTGTGCTGCTCAACCGCCGCAGTGAGGCTGCGCTGAGTTATCACGGTCCATTTGCCGGTGTGCCCGTCAGCACCTCGCCCACACCCTTCACCGAGAACTTGCCCGCGGGGTGGTCGGTGTCGGGGTCCGCGTTCTCCACCTTGGCCGCATACACAATCTCGTCCACCACATCGTCGATTGAGGTGAGCTGCCTGCCGGGGTAGTACGGCTTGCCGTTGCGCGTCTTCAGCACATAGAAGTCATAGCCGCTGGCGGGTACGGCCTCCACTACAGGCAGCGTCACCTTTGCCCCAGGCTCGTAGCCCAGCCGCTCCATCACGCGCTCCATCACATCTATGGGGTTAAGCGGATAGCACGTGCCGTTGAACTTCTGGCCGGGGTTCCACTGCTCCAGCTGCCTCTTGCGCGCCTCCACGGCCTCATCGCTGTACGCCTTGACCGAGCGCGCAGCGGCCATGAACTCATCGCGTCCCTTCTCGTCAAGCGAGAACAGCGTGGCCAGCGCGTCCATGCCCCCCTTGACATTCTTGGCCCACGCCCGCACAGCCGCCTCGCTCTTTTCGCGCCCGTAGCCCTCCTTCAGTTTCGGCTTCGCGGCCGACATGGACGCGGCCATCACCGCCTCGGCAAAGCGCGCGTCCTCCTCGCGCAGGGCGCCCTCCTTCACGGCCTTCTTCAGGTCGGGCCGCTTGAACGCCTTCGACAGCGGCAGCTCCATCAGGCTCTCCAGCGTCACGTCGGCCACACTCTGCGACAGCTCGGCCAGCGCGTCCTTGCGCGCGCCGGCAATGTGCTCGCCCACGTCCTCAATCTTCCTCTCGGCAGGCTTCGTCTGCTCTGCCGCGGCCGACGGGCTTGTCGGCTCTTTGGGGGCTACGGGTTCTGCCGGTTTGCCGGTCTCCTTCGGCTTCTCGGCCTTTTCAGGCTTCTCCTCCGCCTTGCCGCCCGCGCCCTCTTCCGGCTTCTCCCTCTCTCTGAGGATGCTTTCAAAACTATCCTTTTCCGAAAAATACTGGCCGCTGTCTTCCTTAGAAATACCACAACGCTCCAATAAAGTATGGATATAACCCTCAATGTCTTTTGCTTCCTTTTCGATACCGCGCAGGGTATTCTTCCTGCGTTTTTCGTTAACCGCATCAATGCGCATCGGGTCGCCCGCTTCCAGCTCTCCATATTTAGAGCCAGCGGCAACAACTCCGCTGTTGCTCTTATACTTGCGGCTCGACCAATCCTTGTGGGCAGCTGCCAACTCACGAAGCCTGCCCACGAACTTCTGCACAGCCTCTTGGATGGTATTTGAAGAGTCAAGCACCTCCTTGTAAAAGCCACTATACTTTCCACGCCTCTCATCTGCAAACAGTTCCTCTGAGCTTTTAGATGCGGAATTCGAACCTTTAAAACCTCCGCGTCTCCGCCGTCCGCCTTTTGACGTGGGCGTCAACGGCTTCTCTATGCCGCCCTGTTCATCAGACCTTTTCGGCTTCTCCTCCGGCTTTTCCTTCACCGCAACGGCAGAATTTCCGCCGCCCTCTTGCTCATTTGCCCCGCTTGCGCTATCTTTGCTTTCAGGAGATGTAGAAACGCTCATGCGGGAGGACGCTTGTGTGCCGCTCTGTTCAACGCCCTGCGATGTTTCAGCAGTTTCGGCAGACTGCTTAGCCGTAGTATGGCGGTTATACACCTCCTTTTTCCCTTTACCATATGTTAACTTGAATACACCTCCGGTATTTATATCCCAATGGGTTCCATCGCTTGCCAACTCAATCATTAGCGTATTGTTATGATTGTCGGTCAATAGCAGTCTGTACGTTTGTCGCCCATCTCTAAGGTTGCCTTCCCTTATTACTTCATAGTTCTTGGCTACGGTTTTTATAAACTCCATGGTTGACTTGAAACCGGCTTTCCTTATCTCGTCTCCGTGTTTCTTGTCAATATGTATAAATCCATAGCCGTCATTGGTCTTAGGATTTGTAATCATACCCTCGCTAAGGTAAATCGGGGCCGCTGTTAGTCCGGACGCATCATCCACTTCGCCAAATGACAAACCGCCACCAGAGGTTTGTATGTAATGGAGTCCGTTCTCATCTGTTTTATCAGAAAGCGTTATTCCGTAGGTCTCCGCCAAATCACCTTGGCGTTCTGAAGTTCCTCCGCTATTCGGTCGTTCTCCTCCTGCTGGTTTTCTGCTTCCACTTTCTTCACCGCGTTCATCAGCATTCTCAGTTTGTTCACCTTCTTTGCCTCGTCCGCCAAGTTCTGCGGCTGTTTGCTTTCGCTTGCCGACGGCTGCGTCGACGAGCTTCTTTTGTTCTCCTCTTGTTGCATTTCTGAAATGTTCTGTTACTGTTTTTAATATCTCCTCTTTCGACGCCACCTTGCCGCTGAAGATGTCGGCTTGGCCGCTTGCGCTTTCGGTGGCCTCGGCGTTGTATGCCGCCAGCACCTTGCGCAGGTCGCTTGTCTTGCCGCTGCTCAGCAGGTCGGCAAGCAGCAGCACCGCCCCGTCGGTCACGGCCTTGTCGCCCTGCTCGTCAAACAAGCCCAGTTGCCTGCCGAATGGCGACACCGGCACTCCGTTCTTGTACATGTCGGGGTTCGACCTGCGTGCGCGGTACACAAGGTCAATGGCCGCGGCAAGCTCTTGCCCCAGGCCGTAGCCGCTTTTCTCCAGCGTGCGGTTGTGCGCAATCTCGCTCAGCGCCATCACCACGGCCTGCTTCACGTTCGGCTCGGCTATCAACTGACGCACCGCGTCGGGCGCGCTTTGGAACGCCTTGCCGATGAGCATGTTCTCTATCAACTCCTTGCCAGCGGCCGAAAGCGCATTGCCGGTGCGCAGTTCGGGCAGCTGCATCTCGTTAATCACCCCAGCGTCAAGCAGCCGCTTCAGCACCTCGTTCACCGCCTTGCTGTCGGCGTAGAAGTCCGACAACTTGTCGTAGCCGCCTATGGTGGTGGCTATGCCACTGAACACCTCATCGGGCACCGTCTTGCCAAGTTTCACCGCAGCCTCGGGCTTGCTCTGCCGCTTCTGCGTCTCGGCGTTGAAGCGCGCGAATGTGGCTGCGTCGTAGGGCAGCGGCTCGTCGGGCACAAACACCACGCGCGGGTGCTTCATCGCCTCAATCTGCTCGGGCGTGAAGCCGTACATCTTGCCGAACTCCTTCAAGTGGTCCACATACGCCTTGTCAGTGCCCTGCTTGGCGGCTATGTCGCCCGACATCGTGCGGTTGTTGCCCGAAAGCACCACGCCGTCTTGGCTCACAACCACGGGCGACTGCACCGCGCGGCTGTCGTAGTTGTCGGCCATTTCACCCACCATGCGCTGCGCGTCCTTGTCGCGGCTGTAGTCGCGGTCGTTCACACTCTGGCCGTTCTCGTCCACGGGGAAACCCTCGGTGGGCTCGAAGCCGTTCTCTGCATCGTGGCTCGCTGTGGCAGCGCCAGCCTCTGTCAGCACGTAGTGGCCGCGCAGCTGTGAGCCGTCAGGCAGTGTAATAACGTTGGCGTTGCCATCAATCTTGTTCGCCTCGTCCCATTTTTGTTTGATTTTGGGGCTCACCGCATGCGTGCCCACGGCCTGCTGCTCCTCCTCTTTGCGCTGCTGCTCGGCCTTGTCCTGCTCCGCCTGGGCCACAGCGGCTGCGTGCCGCTCCTCCTCGGCCTTCTTCGCCTCCTCGGCCTTCTGAGCCTTGGCGGCGTTGGCGTGTCCGTCCTTGGCGGCGGCAATCTTCTTCCACGCCTCAAGCTCTGCCTTGGCGCGCTCTATGGCTGCCTTGCGCTCCTTCTCGGCGGCAATCTTGCCCGCCACAGTGTCGGCGTGCTTCGGCTTGGCCTTCTCCGCCTTCTTCACAGCGGCCTCCTTGTCGGCAATCATGCTGTCTACCACGCCGGCCGCCATGTCGGCATCGTCCTCGGTCTGCTCCAAGATGGCCTGCCAAGCGGTCGCTGGCTCGGCCTGCTCGTAAACCGGCTCGCCCTTCTCGTTCTTCGGAATGCTCCCAAGCGCACCCGGCCCCATCTCAATAGGCTGCTTCTCCTCAGACGAGCCCTCTTGCAATTTTGTTCCAGTTATGCTACCTTTGCCCTCAGACAAGCCACTGATAGGGCTGGAAAGGGCACCAGCCTCTTCCTTGACGGAAGGCTATATGAGGAGCTGCCAGTCCTCATTAGCGGCTTGCTTTTTATTCTGTTTAGACCATCCACATCAATATAATGCCAGTGGACAATTTCAACATTTTCTTTGTTGGGGGGGGGTATTTCAAGCTGCACCAATCGGTTAGGCCCATCTCCGTCCGTTGTGTTTACTACCACCCAGTTATATGGTCTTTTAAATTTTTGGTTCTGTCCATATAAAACAGGGTTATATAATGCTGAAGAGAAGATAAGATTTTGCGACTGTCGTCCGGAGTTAAGTCACCATGGCGAATTAAATTTCGCTCAAAGATATTCTTCTTTATTGTCACTGGTTTACCACCAGTTCCAAGCGTTTCGGCCACCTTCTGAGGGAGTTCTGGCAGTTGCACCGACCGCGTGGGAGCCGTGTAGTCCTCGTCGGTCAGTTCTTGGCTACCGAACTTTTCTCACCCAATTGACTTTTGTGTGGTTCTAAGTACTTTTACATAGCCGTCAAGAGCGGAAGAATTGAACCTGCCGGCTGCTTCATTTTTTTGAGCAGGACTGATGGCGGTAATTTCGTCCGCCGATGGCTTTTCTATTGCCACATTTGGTAATGCCTTGTGTGGCATTTTTTGGGGGCAGTTGTCGATGCCATTATTTTTATCTATCTTTGCTGCTGGTGTTGAACTGCTTGGGACATAGTGCCCATAGCCATTCCGGTTCGCCCGGTATAAGCAGTTTGACGCCATTTTTTTTGTTGCGCTCAACAAGCAGTTGTCATTATCGATGTAAACCGAATTGCATATTACTTCCCTGTCTTTCATGTTTGTTTACAGCCTGCTTTTTTATATGCTTTATAAATTTGTCGGCTAATTTTTGTTTGTCATGGTACAAAAAAAGGTGCAAGTTTTGTGACTTGCACCTCTTGAACGAGTAGCGGGACTGAGAATTGAACTCAGGACCTCCGGGTTATGAATCCGACGCTCTAACCGACTGAGCTATCCCGCCATTTCCGTTTTGCGAGTGCAAAGTTAGGGCATTTTTTTGAACTTTGCAAACTTTTTGGCGGGCTTTTTGTGCGTTGTGAGCATAATGTGTTGTGTCGCAGTTTGTTGTGCAATATAAATAAAATGGCGGTTAGCTCTTGACGTCAGAGCAAACCGCCAAATATTGATTGCGATTGGTGTGGGAGTGCTTAGTCAAACACCTTGTCCCAGTCTTTCCACACGGGCTCGTATCCCATGCTGCGAATGTCGTTGGTAACCTCCTTGGGCGACCGCTCGTCGCTCACGTGGAACTGCTCGGTGGCACCGTCTTTGCTATAGCCTCCCGGGTCGGTCTTGCTGCCTGCGCTCATCGATGTCACTCCCAGCTTCATCATGTTTTCGCGGAAGCGCGGCTCCTCGCGGGTGGAGTAGGAGATGTCCACATCGTGGTCGAATATGCGGAAGGCAAACGTGAGCTGTGCAAGTTCCCTCTGGCTCATCACCACGTTGGGCTGGTAGCCGCCGGCGGCGGGGCGCATGCGCGGGAAGTTGACCGAGAAGCACGACCTCCAGTACTTCTTTTGCAAGTAGCGCAGGTGGTAGGCAAGCATGGTGATGTCGGTCTTCCAGTGCTTGTCGAGACCGATGAGCACGCCCATGCCAATTTTGTATACACCCGCCTGGCCCATGCGGTCGTAGCCGTTGACACGCCAGTCGAATATCGACTTCATGCCGTGCGGATGATAGATGTTGTAGTCGGCTTTGTGATAGGTCTCCTGGAAACAAGTCACGCCGTTGAGGCCGGCGTTGTCGACCAGCCGCTTGTAGTCGCGCATTTTAAGCGGCATCACCTCCATCGACAGGTTGTTGAAGTATGGCCGGCAAATTTTAAGCGCCTTTTCAATGTAGTCGACGCCGGCAACTGCCGGATATTCGCCAGTGAGCAGCAGCACGTTTTCAAACGGGCCGAGCTTTCTTATGGCTTCGCACTCCTGCCTTATCTGTTCCTCGGTGAGCGTGATGCGCTTTATGTGGTTCTTGTATTGAAATCCGCAATACACGCAATAGTTGGTGCACTCGTTACTCAGGTATAGCGGAATGTACATCTTTATTGTTTTGCCAAAGCGCTCTTGCGTGATGCGCTGCGACATTTGTGCCATTGTCTCGATGTAGGGCTCGGCTGCCGGCGATATCAGTGCCATGAAGTCTTTCACGTCGAGGTGGTCTTTGCTCAAGGCCCTCTCCACGTCTTTGGCCGTCATCGAGTCGATTTGGCGTGTGGTGTCGTCCCACGAAATTTTAGCTAATTCTTCTGAAAACATTTTTTCGTTGACTGTGATTGGTTTACTCGTCTTTGCACATTTCGCGGGCCACCGACTGCGATATGCGCATTGCGCAGAAGTTGGGGCCGCACATGGTGCAGTATTTGTCGTCCACGTCGTGGCTGGCAATGTAGTATTCGCGGGCGCGGGCAGGGTCGAGCGACAGGTTGAACTGGTCTTTCCAGCGGAACTGGTAGCGTGCCTTGCCCATGGCGTCGTCGCGCACCTGCGCGCCTGGGTGGTGCTTGGCCAGGTCGGCGGCGTGGGCGGCAATTTTGTAGGTTATCACGCCCTCGCGCACGTCTTCAAGGTTGGGCAGGGCCAGATGCTCTTTGGGAGTCACGTAGCATATCATGGCAGTGCCGAGCCATGCGATTTGGGCAGCGCCTATGGCCGATGTGATGTGGTCGTAGCCGGGAGCGATGTCCATAGTGAGCGGGCCAAGGGTGTAGAATGGTGCCTCGTGGCACTTGTCGAGCTCGCGGTCCATATTCTCCTTGATCTTGTCCATTGGCACATGGCCAGGGCCTTCGATTATCACTTGCACATCGTGAGCCCAGGCGCGCTCGGTGAGCTCGCCCAGCACGTCAAGTTCAAGGAACTGTGCGCGGTCGTTGGCGTCGTGGATGCTGCCTGGACGCATGCCGTCGCCAAGCGATATGGCCACGTCGTAGCGAGCCAGGATGTCGCAAATCTCGTCGAAGTGCTCATAGAGGAAACTCTCCTGATTGTGCATCACGCACCACTCCGTCATGATGCTGCCGCCGCGGCTCACGCAGCCGGTGAGGCGGTTGCCCAGCAGCTTGGCGTGCTCACGCTTGACTCCTGCGTGGATCGTGAAGTAGTCCACGCCTTGCTCGCACTGCTCGATTAGCGTGTCGCGGTAGATTTCCCAAGTGAGGTCGCGCACCTTGCCGTTCACCTTTTCCAGTGCCTGGTAGATGGGCACGGTGCCCATGGGCACAGGGCAGTTGCGGATGATCCATTCGCGCGTCTCATGGATGTTTTTGCCCGTTGAGAGGTCCATTAGCGTGTCGCCGCCCCAGTAGCAGCTCCACACGGCCTTTTTCACCTCTTCTTCAATCGACGAGCCGAGAGCCGAATTGCCGATGTTGGTGTTAAGTTTCACCAAAAAGTTGCGGCCTATGATCATAGGTTCGGCCTCGGGGTGGTTGATGTTGGCTGGAATTATGGCCCGGCCGGCTGCCACCTCCTGGCGCACAAACTCGGGGGTGATGCGGCTGTCGATGCCCAGTTCGGCGTTGTTCATGTTTTCGCGCAGGGCCACATATTCCATCTCGGCTGTGATTTTGCCTGCCTTGGCGTAGGCCATCTGGGTGATGCGCCGGCCGTCTTTGGCCACGTATGGCTTTTTAACGTTTTTGAATCGCACACTGTCGAGCGACTTGTCGTTGAGGCGCATGCGGCCGTACTCCGACGTGATGCCGTCGAGCTGCTCCACATCACCGCGGTCAAGCACCCACTGCTCGCGCAGGCGTGGCAGGCCGGCATTTATGTCAGTCTTTATGGCCGGGTCGGTGTAGGGGCCGCTGGTGTCATACACCACCACGGGAGCATTGGGCGTGAACACTTTTTTGTTGCTGGCATCGTAGCTCACAGTGGGGGTGAGGTTGATTTTTCGCATTCCCACCTTTATGGGAAACAGCGTGCCTGCCTTGTAGATTTTCTCCGACGATGGATAGGAACTTATGTTGAATGAGTTGATTTCCATATTTGCTTAATAGTGATAGGGTGGATGGTTGGTGTGTTATTTCTCTTCGTTGAGGAATGCCGTGAGCGGGCTGGTGGCCTGTGCATAGTTGCTCACTGAGCCAAGGCCCGACAGGTAGGCCTGGCGTCCAGCCTTTACGGCCAGGCTGAAGGCGTGGGCCATGTCCACAGGGTTGCCGGCAACTGCAATGGCGGTGTTGACAAGCACTGCGTCGGCGCCCATCTCCATGGCTTCGGCGGCGTGCGATGGCGCGCCGATTCCAGCATCGACCACTACGGGCACATTCGACTCGTCGATGATTATCTTTATCATGTCGCGGGTGGTGAGCCCCTTGTTGGTGCCGATGGGTGCTCCCAATGGCATCACGGCAGCTGTGCCGGCATCTTCAAGACGCTTGCACAGCACGGGGTCGGCCTGGATGTATGGCAACACAATAAAGCCGAGTTTGGCCAGCTCTTCGGTGGCCTTCAGCGTTTCGATGGGGTCGGGGAGCAGATACTTTGGATTGGGGTGGATTTCGAGTTTGATGAAGTTGGTGCCAAACACCTCGCGGCTCAGTTTGGCGGCCAGTATGGCCTCTTTGGCATTGCGTGTGCCTGATGTGTTGGGCAGGAACTGCACCTTGTCGCGGTTGATGTGCGTCAGCATTTCGTCGTGTGCCTCATCGCTCATGTTGATGCGCTTCATAGCCACGGTCACCATTTCGGTGTCGGACGCCACGATGGCGTCGAGCATCAGTTGGCTTGACGAGAATTTGCCTGTGCCAACAAACAGGCGCGAGCAGAACTCGCGGTTTCCGATTTTCAGAATGTCGTTGTTCATATAAATATAGTGGTTTTGTAAGTAGTCTTAAAAATTGAGTTTGCGGCTGGCTGTGATGCGTTCAAGCAACTGCAGCATCTGGCAGGTGGCCGCAGTGGGGTCGCTGGCCCTGATTATGGAGCCCGACACAGCCACTCCATGCACTCCCGTTGCCATTATCGGCTCGATGTCGTCGATGGTGATTCCGCCAATGGCCACAATAGGGTGCTCGATGTCGGTCATGGCATACTGCTCCATTATTTTCTTGTAGCCGTCGATTCCAATCACGGGGCTGAGGTTTTGCTTTGTGGTGGTGTAGCGGTATGGGCCGAGGCCGATGTAGTCGATGGCCACGCGCGGCAGCCGCTTTATGTCGTCGAATGTGTTGGCCGTGGCCCCGATTATCGGCTCGGAACCCAGCAGCTCGCGAGCCTCAAGAGGGTCCATGTCGTGCTTGCCCAGATGCACGCCGTCAAGTTCAAGGTCTTTGGCTATTTGCACCTCATCGTCGACCACGAGTATCGCCTCATGCTCTTTGCACATGGGCTTTAGCACTCTGGCGGTCTCCTCTATGCTTTGGCGGTCAGCGCCCTTCATGCGCAGCTGTATCCATTTGCAGCCGCCGTCAAGCACTTGCCGCACTTGCTGGACAATGCCGTCGTACGACTGTGCGTTAGTTATGAATTGTAGCATTTTATGATTGCATTATTAAAGTGATTGTTTAATGTCGTTCAGCCGCTCGCCCAACTCATCGGTGTCGGCTTTCAGATAGCCCAAAAAAGCAGCACCAGTGAACCCCACATCGCAAAGCCAATGAATGCTGCCGGCCGTGACGCCGCCAAGTGCCACCAGGCGGCTGCGCAAACGCTCGCTGGCAAGGATGCACCTCAGTTCGCAGCGGGTGAAGGCTGCCTGGTAGCCTTGCTTTGAGATGCTGTCTTGCACTGGCGACAGAAATGCGTAGTCGTAACGCTCAATGTCGTCAAAAGAGTCGCCGCGGTGATACGACCGCGATTTGCTCATTCCACGCCATTGTGGCGAGTTGAAGTCCATGCCGGCCTTAATATGAACGCCACCAAAGGCAAACTTGCCGGCCAGCGCCTCGTAGTGTGAGGCCAGCGTGATGCGGCTGTATAGCTCGGGCCTAATATTCTGCATCACGCTTATGGCTTCCGCATCGGTGGCTTGCGGCATGCGCAGGTGTACGCGGAAGAATCCTGCCTCGATTATGCGTTCAATGGCTTTTGCCTCGCCATCAAACGGATATTCAGGCGTGATTGCAATCAGCCGCATCAGCCGCCGTAGAATGCTTTAATCACGGTGATTTGCGCACCGTCGTTCACTTTGTGCGTGTTCCACTCGCTTTGGGGCACCACATCGCTGTCAACAGCCACAGCAAACCCCGCTTTGGGCATTTGCGGAATGGCTTCGATCACGTCCTTCACTGTGCAGCCGTCGGCCACTTCAATTGTCTTGTCGTTAACTGTAACTTTCATATCGCTTATTTTGTGAAATTTTTATTTATAGTTTGCATTTAATGGAATGGGGTCAAACAGATGGTTCACAGGTCCGTGCCCATGCCCCACGCTTACGTTTGCTCCTGCTTCGATAGCTTTGCTAAGGTATTGCTTGGCAAGCCCGACGGCCTCGGAGAGCGTGTGCCCCTTGGCCAGTTCGGCCGCAATGGCCGACGACAGGGTGCAGCCCGTGCCGTGAGTGTTGCGCGTGTCAACCCTCTTGGCGGTAAACACCTCGGGCTCATCACAGCCTTTGCTAAATAGGTAGTCGGTCATTTGCCCGTTGCGTGCGTCGATGTGGCCGCCTTTGATTAGCACTGCCTTTGCGCCGAGAGCCAATATGGCTTGGGCCGCTGCCTTTGCGCTGGCAGCATCGCAAATGTTTATGCCCCCGCCGGCAATGCACTCGGCCTCGGGCCTGTTGGGCGTGACCACTGTGGCAATGGGCAGCAGCTTTGAAATGAGCGTGGCGATGGCCTCATCATCGATCAGACGGCTGCCCGATGTGGCTATCATTACTGGGTCGAGCACTATGTGCCGCGGTTTCCAGCGCTGCAAGCAATCTGCAACGGCCATGATGATTTGCGAATTCATGAGCATGCCTATCTTCACCGCGTAGGGGCTGATGTCGCTGAACACAGCATCGATTTGGCCGGCCACCACTTGTGGGGTGACAGGCATAATGCTGCTGACTCCAGTGGTGTTTTGCGCCGTGACGGCTGTGATTGCGGTCATTCCATAGGTGCCCAGGGCCGAAAATGTCTTCAGGTCGGCCTGGATGCCTGCGCCTCCGCTGCTGTCGGAGCCTGCAATAGAGAGTGTGGTAGCGTATTGTGCCATAAGTTGATCAAAAAATAACCGCTGCGCGCGTGCGCAGCCCAACTATTATGACAAAGCGGTGTGTGTGGAGTGGGGCGATGGTTTCTTGGTGTAGCCTCGATAATGTGAAAAAATACTCTTAACAATCCCTACGGCGGCATTGTCCGCATCAGGTCACAGGGTATGATCTCAGCCATCACACAATGGCACCCCTTTGTCGACTGCAAATATACTCACTTTTCACCACAAAGCTATAACATTTGCATAATTTTAGAATCGTTTCACTGAATGTTGCGGTAGGCTTGCGGCGTGATGCCTGTGAGCCGCTTAAAATATTTGCAGAAAAAACTTGGGTTGGCAAAATTCAGCTTTTCGGCAAGAGTCGTGATTGGCACATCGCTATGCCTAAGCATCACTTTCGCAGCCGTTATGGTGGCGCGGTCGATCCACTCCTTGGCAGTGATTCCGCTTACCTGACGTATTAGAGTGCCAAGGTAGCGTTCGATGAGGCAAAGCTTTCGGGCGTGGAACCCGATTCGCCGCTGCTGGGTGCAATTTTGGTTGACAAGGCGTATGAAGCGGTCGAAGGTGTTTTTGGCTACGCTGTTGGCCCAGTTCACCATCTGCTGGTCTGCAAACACATCGCAATAGGCATTGGTGATGGCCGTTATCAGTCCGTGTCCCACATTCTGGCCAAAGTGGCCCGACCTTATCATAGAGAGTTTCCCGTAACGATAATGTGCGTGATGCCGTGGGTGATGAACATGGAGGTGACAAACATAGCCGTTGAGGTGGTGGACAATGACCACAGCACCATGTCGGGACGTTTTGTTAACCGCATAGCCGCCTCCCGCTACTTCAAGTTCCTTGGCATGAAGGACTGCTATGGCGATGCCCTGGCCGATGTCGACGACTTCAAGGCCGACCTGATAGTGGAGATTCCGCATGGCTATGAAAAAGATATCGTCTTGGGCAAGACTCCGCAAGTGCTGATTGCAGCCAATGCCGTCAACGGCACCAAGGGCAGCATGGGCAATGCCTATATGTCGAGCATAGCGGCAATGAATCTTGATCAGGACGTGGCTGAGCTACAATCCAAGGTTCGTCGTTATACTTATATAACAAGCACTTGAATTACAAACTGTTTATGATCCCGTCGCTTGTTGACATACTGGTTATGCTGATGTGCGGCTTTTTGCCGGCGCTCAATATCGTGAGTGAAAAGGAGAAGGGCACAATCGAGGCCATTAATGTGACTCCTGTGGGCAAATTTACATTCATTTTGGGCAAACTCATTCCCTATTGGATCATAGCTCTGGAGGTGATGTCGGTGTGCCTTGTGATAGCCTGGGTGCTATATGGCATCACATCGGCTGGCAATTTGGTGCTGGTCTATATGCTGGCAATGCTGCTGGCACTGTTTTTCAGCGGGTTTGGCATACTTGTGTCGAACTGCAACGACACCATGCAGCAGGCGGTGTTTGTGATGTGGTTCACTGTGGCGTGCCTAATGCTGCTAAGCGGGCTGTTCACGCCTGTACGGTCGATGCCGCAATGGGCCTATGTCACTACCTATGTCAACCCTATGCACTATTTCATCGATGCCATACGCACGGTGTTTGTGCGCGGAGGCGATTTTCACAGCATAGCCCACCACGTTGTGGCCCTGACTGTGGCTGCACTCGTCATCAATTTGCTGGCCATATCCAGCTACCGCAAAAACAGTTGATGTATGCTTTGGACTCTTTTTTTGTTGTCACTCGCCTGTGACAGGCTCGGAGGTCGCCGGCTCGGCGGGAGCAGGCTCTGAGTTTGGCTCGCTGGTTTTGTGCTCGTGTTGCTCAGTCTCGTCGGTGGCGGTGCTGTGCACTTCCTTTATGCTCATTGTGTCTTGTGGCACAATGGCTTTTTCTTTGAACGACTTGAGCGTGTCGGCGCGCAGCGGGGCCGATGAGTCAACATTGGCGTTGGTTGGCACTATTGAGTCTTGGGAGTTCTGCAGCGAATCCATTTGGGTGGAGTCGGTTACCGCTGCTTGGTCGCTGGAGGCGAATAGGCCTCCGTTCAGCGAAAATATTGCGCCTATGGCAATGGCCACAAGCAGCACCAGGGCTAATATGAACCACTTTGGGTTCAAGTCCTTGATGTTGGCCAGCGGATTGACGCCGCTCACTTCATCGATGTGGCACATCACCACGAAATTGCTGCTGCCGGCTTCGGCCTGCATTTGGCTTAGTTTGGCCAGCCGTTGAGGCTCGTCGCCACCAGTCGGGCTGCTCATTATGCGTGCTGCTTTGCTTGGTGTCAGTTTTTCGGCGGCAAACATTGCAAACCTGTCGCCTGCCTTCAGGTCGTTGATCAACTCTATCTTGGCTTTCGAACTGTAGATGTCGAGCACTTGGTCGCGGGAGTCATATTCTACCGACGGGGCCTCTTCGGCATCGCACCTCACTTGCATAATGCGGCTGTTGCCCATCTGAGCTGCAAGGCAGCCGCCTTTGTGGAAGGCCAGCAGCGCCAATTGGCACGACTTGCGGTTGCCGTCGGCATGCAAGGCCTCATCGAGGGCTTCGTTGAATGCAGTGGCGGTAATCTGCTTGTCGCCGCTCACATATGGATATAGTCGCTCTACGAGCGAGTTTAGCATCTCTTCGCTGTCGCACATCATCATAAGCCTTGCTGAGGCAAACGACTCGTCGCCTGGTTGAGGATATATGCAAATACCCTCGGAATCACCTGTATAATAGTTGCTAACTGAACAATTCATTTTATCTTCGTTTAATGTACGTATATTTACCAACGCAAACTTACAAAAATAAAAGCAAAGGCGCAAGTTTTAGTCCACTTGCGCCTTTGCCGGGCATATATATGTTGCCTGAGAACTTTTTTACAACTCAATGGCGTCTTTCACCTTTTCGGGCAGCAGGGCGTAGTCAATCACCTCTTTAATTGTGTCCACAAAGTGGAATGTGAGGCCTTTTAGATACATCTCGTCGATTTCATCGATGTCCTTCTTGTTTTCGCGGCACAAAATCACGTCGGTGATGCCGGCGCGCTTTGCCGCCAGCATTTTCTCTTTGATGCCGCCCACGGGCAGTACCTTGCCGCGCAGTGTGATTTCGCCCGTCATGGCCAAGTGCTCCCTCACCTTGCGCTGGGTGAACGACGACACGAGCGACGTGACCATAGTCACGCCAGCCGATGGGCCGTCTTTGGGAATTGCGCCCTCGGGCACGTGTACGTGCACGTTGTATTTGTCAAACAGCTCATAGTCGATGCCAAACAGCGAGCAGTGCGACTTGATGTATTGCAGGGCTATTACAGCCGACTCCTTCATCACATCGCCAAGGTTGCCAGTGAGGGTGAGCTTCTCGCCGCCCTTGCCGGCCTTTGTGAGCACCGACTCGATAAACAGAATCTCTCCGCCCACCGATGTCCAGGCCAGCCCGGTGACCACGCCGGCAAAGTCGTTGCCCTCATAGCGGTCGCGGCTATACTCCGGCGCGCCAAGATATTCCTTAATGTTGGTTTCGGTAATTGTGGTGGGGTAGTCGTTGCCCGATGCTTTGGCGCGAGCCACTTTGCGCAGCACCTTTGAGATTTTCTTCTCCAGTTCGCGCACGCCGCTTTCGCGGGTATAGTTCTCCACAATTGTGTTAATCACCTG
Organism: uncultured Muribaculaceae bacterium; assembly: GCA_934661195.1. GTDB lineage: Bacteria > Bacteroidota > Bacteroidia > Bacteroidales > Muribaculaceae > Sodaliphilus. The sequence goes on along the minus strand of CAKUJD010000010.1, from coordinate 57,475 downwards.
CTTGCCAAACGTCACTTCCTTTGGCTCAAAGCCGTTCTCCTCGAGCAGTTTGGGCACCAGGTGCTTGCGGGCAATTTCCACCTTTTCCTCGGGAATGTAGCCCGTGATTTCTATCACCTCCATGCGGTCGAGCAGGGGGCGTGATATGCCAGCCAGCGAGTTGGCCGTGGCAATGAACAGAATCTTCGACAGGTCGTAGTCGCAGTCGAGGTAGTTGTCGTGGAAGTGGCTGTTTTGCTCGGGGTCGAGCACCTCGAGCAGAGCCGACGACGGATCGCCCTTGAAGTCCTGGCCAACCTTGTCGATTTCGTCAAGCACCATCACGGGGTTGCTGCTGCCGCATTTGGCTAGAGCCTCTATGATGCGGCCTGGCATAGCGCCAATGTAAGTGCGCCTGTGGCCACGGATTTCGGCCTCGTCGTGGAGACCGCCCAGCGATATGCGTGCGTATTTGCGGTGCAGGGCATCGGCAATCGACTTGCCCAGCGATGTCTTGCCCACGCCTGGAGGGCCGTAAAGGCATATGATGGGCGACTTGAGGTCGCCGCGCAACTTCAGCACCGACAGGTGCTCGAGTATGCGGTCCTTCACATCCTTCAGCCCGTAGTGGTCGCGGTTAAGTTTCGACTCAACGCGCTTCAGGTTAAACGAATCCTTGGTGCAGTCGTTCCACGGCAGGCTCAGGAATGTGTCGAGGTAGGCATACTGCACCGCATAGTCGGGCGACTGCGGGTTGAGCCGCTCAAGCTTCTTCACCTCTTTCTGATACTGCTTTTCGGCATATTCGCTCCAGTTCTTTTTTTCGGCGCGCTTGTCGAGTTCGGCGAAATCGTCGTCGCCGTTGCCAAGCTCCTCCTGAATGGTGCGTATCTGCTGCTGCAAGAAGTGCTCGCGCTGCTGCTGTGACATCTCCTGCTGGGTGCGCGACTGTATGTCGGCCTTCAGGTCGATGAGCTGGGCCTCCTTGCTTATGTAGGCATACAGCATGTAGGCGCGCTTCTTCACGTCAAACTCCTCAAGCATGGCCTGCTTCTGCTGCGGGTCAAACGGGATGTTCGACGCCAGGAAGTTCATCAAGTATATCGGACTGTCGATGTTCTTTATGGCCAGCGCCAGCTCCTTGGCATTGTCGCCAAGGTTTTCGAGCATGTGGTGGGTTATGTCTTTGATCGAGCTCAGCAGGGCGGCAAACTCGCGGTCGTCGGCCTTGGGCATCGTCTGCCTCACGGTGGTCACCGAGCCGCGCAGATATGGCGTCTTGGCTGTGATGCCATTCAGCACAAAACTGTTGCGGCCCTGTAGAAGCACGTTGGTGGTGTCGGGCAGTTCAATGATCTTTATGATGTTGGCAATGGTGCCCACCCTGTATAGGTCGTTAAACTCAGGATCTTCAACAGTGCTGTCGATTTGGCACACCACGGCCACTGGCAGCTTTTTGCGCTGAGCCTCTTTAATCAGCGCCAGCGTCTTTGGCCGGCCCACGGCCACTGGCATGGCCATGCCCGGAAACATCACCATGTTGCGCAGGGTGAGGATGGGAATGTCGCTCAAAGTTTTGCGCTCCGACGCTTTGCCGTTGTCTTCATCGTCGTTCATCTCGGTGAAGATTGGAATCACTTGCGGCGAAGCGCTGTCATCATTGCTTAAATTCTCAAACAAGTCTATCATTGTATTCTTAATCCTTATGTTTTGTCAGTAGAACCTCCACGGCTCAAACCGTGCCGCGGTTAATATCAATGCCGCAGCAAACAGCATGCCACGGTGTCAAGTGTGCAAAGTTACGCCATAATGTCGGTTGGGCGAAATTATTCACTGCCAAACTGCCAAAAGAGCATCAAAATGCTCCAGAATCGGTGCACCGGTGAAATTCATACAGCCAGAAGCATAGTTCATACAGAAGTCCGCAAAATGCTTGACAGAGTCGCATTTGTTGCAGACATTTGCAACAGAAAACGAACAAGTTATATAAGCTCGGATGGAGGAATCGGTAGACACGATAGTTTCAAAAACAGTTAGCCATAGCGGCTGTGTGGGTTCAAGTCCCACTCCGGGTACTAATGTAAAACGAACAAAGGTTTGGCAATTAAAACAGATAAAAAATGAAGAATTTAGTTTATGTCCTGATGGCGCTTATGGCTGTGTGCGTAAGCTGCAATGAAGAAAATGCCGTGAGCGAAGTTGAGGGAAACAACCCTCAAGCTGATTCTGTGCTCAGTGAATACCGTTATGTAATTGAGGATTCATTAGGTAACAGGCATTATGTGGATTCGGCCACGTTTGAGGCTCACTGCCGTGAAGAGGCAAAGAACGACCCCATGTTTCAGAAACTGGACTCTGCTCTACTTCGTCAGTTCCAAAGGTGCTCCGACAGCCTTGCTGTACTATATTGATTGAAAAAGTTGTTTTGCTAGCAATAACGAAGGCAAAAAACACGTTAATGATCACAGATAACCCAAAATCGCTATTATTCGATGAAGCTAAAGTTAATCTTACCAATTAATGTGGCCATTTGGCTTATATTAATTCTGCATTTCGGCAGCTTGTTATGGCTTATGTCTGACTCATCCCAAGAGGCCTGTGAGGCATGACAAGAGCCAACATATCTCGGCCATATACTTGCCACGCTGCTATTTTCGCTGCCACTCATCATAGTCAATGCAATAATACTATTCATCTGGCACAAAAAGCATAATCAAGTTAAAGTAGAGTAGGGCGAACATCAGATCCATTACATATTTATAATCAAGCAATAAGATGCGATTCTTTAGATGGTCATTTGTCGTTTGGGCAAATAATAATATATCGACCTCAACTGCAATAGTAATATTTGGGGCCTTTATAGGACTCCTTATAATTATTGCCGTCATTAAATTCTGGGTATGGGCCAAACATGAAGAAAAATATGTGAAATACTATAAGCCATTTTATATGAAGTATTCAGATGTCTTTCCTCCAGAAGGGGTGATAAGGCAATGTGCACCACGGCGCGATGACACTGATGATCGATCAACTACATTCATTGAACTTCAAGAAGACTTTGAAGTAGGCCTCGTCAAGTACATAAACGTGTTCCGTGATTTATATAAGCGGTCATATAATGGTAAAGAGCCAACAGATGAAGAACTTGCGGAGTATATGAGACACTCCAAACCATATGATCCAGACTATGACTTTGACGAAAATGAATCGGAATTTAAAGAAAATCTAAAAGAGACTGCAAAATATATTCCCGGTCTGATACTAATGGGAATGTTATTAATGTTGTGGTACTCAACAAGATGGTAATTTCTTACCAAAGGATGGCCCGTTTATGACGTTTCAACAAAATAATAAGTACTTATGAAGGAAAATGAAGAAGGGTTTGTGCTGACTTCCAGATTTTTATTTTGGACCGTAATAGCGGTAATATTAGGAAACAGTGGCTTAAAAATGAGCAGGCTCTATTGGATTCTGGAAAGAGTACCAAGGAATAAACAAAATATTAACTCAGTTACACGGATTAAGTACTTAGCTTACATTTTAATTGTGCACATGAAACTGCCAGGCAGTAGTGGGTAGCTGTGATTGTATTTGTCATATACCTATTTAACATAATGCCAATTATGATTTTTATGCTGATGCAAGAATATGATTAGGCTCGGCTGGAAAAGTCTTCTGCCGAGCTTTTTTGTTGCTATCAATTATACGACAATTTTAGATTAATGCTTGTGGCTATTGCAAGTGTGCCGCGAGCGCTTCGGCGCAGCGCTCGCCGTCGATGGCCGACGACACTATGCCGCCGGCATAACCTGCGCCTTCGCCGCATGGATACAATCCTTGCAGTTGCACATGCGCGTAGCTCTCACGGTCGCGCGGAATTCTTACAGGCGATGATGTGCGCGTCTCCACGCCAATCACTATGGCGTCGTTGCACAGAAATCCGCGAGCCTGACGGCCAAACACCTTGAAGCCTTTGCGCAGCCTGTCGCCAATGAATGGCGGCAGCCACTGGTCGAGACGCGACGGCTGCAATCCTGGTGCAAACGATGATGGCGGAATCAGCCGCGACGGTTTGCCCTCAACAAAGTCTTTCATGCGCTGCGCGCCGGCCACCTGACTGTTGCCTGCCTGCTCGAAGCACTTGCGCTCGAGCGCCTCCTGAAACCGCATGACTTTAAGCTCGCCAAACCGTTCATAATCAGCAGGTATGTCGTTGGGACGAACCTCAACCACCATTCCGGAGTTAGACCAATAGGTGCCGCGGTTTGACGGCGACATTCCGTTCACCACAAGTTGGCCTGGGGAGCTGGCGGCTGGCACCACAATGCCGCCCGGACACATGCAGAACGAGTACACACCACGGCCATCGACCTGAGTGACAAAACTGTATTCGGCAGCAGGCAGATATTCGCCGCGGCCACCGGGATTATGATACTGAATCTCATCGATGATGTGTTGCGGGTGCTCAAGGCGCACGCCCACCGCAATGCCCTTGGCCTCAAGGCTAATTCCCTTGGCATTGAGCATCTCATACACGTCGCGGGCCGAATGCCCGGTGGCCAAAATCACCGGCCCGGCAAACTCGCGCCCGTCGGCACAGTCAACTCCCGTCACTGCCCCGTCGGCAATTTTCAGCCCAGTCACGCGGCATCCGAAATGCACCTCACCGCCACAGTTTTCTATGGTGTGCCGCATGTTTTCAATTATGTGCGGCAGCTTGTCGGAACCGATGTGTGGATGGGCGTCAATCAGAATATCTTCCTTAGCACCGTGCTGGTGGAATATGCCTAAAATGCGCTGCACCGAGCCGCGCTTCTTGCTGCGGGTGTACAGTTTGCCATCGCTGTAGGCACCTGCCCCACCCTCGCCAAAACAGTAGTTGGAGTCGGGGTCGACTATGCCCTCGCGCGAGATGCGCGCCACATCCACGCGGCGGTCTACCACATTCTTGCCGCGCTCAAGCACTATAGGCTTCACTCCAAGTTCTATGAGCCGCAGAGCGGCAAATAGTCCTCCAGGGCCGGCGCCCACCACAATGGCCACCTTTGTGCTGCCGGCCACCGGCTTGTAGGCAATGGGCGGCACAAGGTGCTCAGAGCCCAGGGGCTCGTTGATGTAGGCGCGCACCTTGAGGTTGACCATCACGTTGCGCTGGCGGGCATCGATCGACCGCCTTATTATGCGCACGCCCTTAAGGCTGCCCTTGCGCAGTTTCAGCTCCGATGCCACTTTTTGCGAAATTGACTCGTCGCTGCTGGCTGTGCGTGGATCCACACGCAGTTGTAGTTCTTTTATCATGAGTAAGTCGTGAGTGTTCTGTGATTTTGTGGTTGCAAAATTACACAATTTCGCCGAGAATGGGCTAAATTTGCAGTTTTAATATCACACTATAAGCAATGGCAAATTCAAAAACTGGAGTCCTGTTTGACCTCGACGGTGTGCTGCTCGACTCCGAAGGTACATACACTGAATTCTGGGACGCTGTGGAGCGCAAATATCCCACACATATTCCTAACTTCTCGCAGGTGATAAAGGGGTCGAACCTGCATGCAATTTTGCACACCTACTACCCCACCGAGCAGATGCGGGCTGATGTCACGGCCATGCTCGACGGCTTTCAGCAGCACATGCGTTACGAATATTTCGATGGCGCGATGGAATTTGTGCAGAGCCTCAACGACCGCGGCATAGAGTGCTGTGTGGTGACCAGCAGCGACTGCCGCAAAATGGAGGCGCTGTATGAGCAAAAGCCCGACTTCAAGGACCACTTTGCCCAGATAGTTACGGGCGACATGGTGAACCGCGCCAAGCCCCATCCCGAGTGTTTTTTGCTGGGCGCGAAGCTCATCGGCTGCGACCCGGCCGACTGCTATGTGTTTGAAGACTCGCTCAACGGCCTAACGGCAGGACTCGCTGCCGGAGCCACTGTGATAGGCCTGGCCACCACCAATTCGCGCGAGGCCATAAACAGCAAAGCCAACAAAGTGATTGACAACTTTGTTGGCTTTACCGTAGATGATATGCTGGCCGTTAAAAAGCCTTGAAACTCATGTCGAGCGACTTCACCGAGTGTGTGAGCGCACCCACCGAGATGAAGTCAACACCGCACTCGCCATAGGCGCGCAGCGTGCTGAACGTGATGCCGCCCGACGACTCCACCTCGCAGCGTCCGCCAATGAGTTGCACTGCCTGCTTGGTGAGTTCGGGGGTGAAGTTGTCGAGCATGATGCGGTCCACTCCGCCCTGCTCCAGCACTTGGCGCAGTTCATCGAGGTTGCGCACCTCAATTTCTATCTTAAGATCCTTGTTGTTGGCCTTGCACCACTCGTGAGCTTTGGTGATGGCATTCTTAATGCCGCCGGCAAAGTCGATATGATTGTCCTTGAGCAGAATCATGTCGAACAGGCCTATGCGGTGGTTGCAGCCTCCGCCCAGAGCCACGGCATCCTTTTCCATAATGCGCATTCCAGGAGTGGTCTTGCGGGTGTCGAGCACCTTGGTTTTAAGCCCCTCAAGCTCTTTCTGGTATTTGTGGGTGGTGGTGGCAATGCCACTCATGCGCTGCATTATGTTCAGCATCAGACGCTCGGTTTGCAGCAGCGACTGCACGCGGCCTTCCACCACAAATGCAATGTCGCCCGGCTTCACGTGCGAGCCATCGGCTATGTAGGTGGTCATCTTCAGCTCGGGGTCAAACTTCTGAAACACGCGCTTGGCCATAGCCACGCCTGCCAGGATGCCCTCCTCTTTCACAATGAGGCGTGAGCGCCCCATTTCGTCGGCTGGGATGCAGCACAGTGTGGTGGCATCGCCGTCGCCTATGTCTTCGGCAAAAGCCAAGTCAATCAGCTCGTCAATCAATTCATCTCTCGTTTTCATTCGCGTAGATAGTGATTTTGTTGTTTATACTTTTCATAGCCCTTTATTTTTCGGGCGTGCAAAGTTACGAATTTATTTGCAAACTTCAGGCGGCTTAGTGCTTGCCCGCCTCGTCACTGCCAAGCAGCACACTGCCTATGGCCTCGTCGATTTTTTCAATGGGAACGAGACCTGTGATGGAGGTAGGCTGCCCGCTTACTGGAATCAGCAGCATCATTGGCACCGACTGGATGCCGTAGGTGCGTGCCAGCTGCTTGTTTTTGTCCACATCCACGCTGTAGAAGTCCACCTTGCCTTTGTATTTCTGTGCCAACTTCTCGAGCAGCGGTGCCAGGCGCTTGCATGGACCGCACCACACTGCATTGAAGTCGACGAGTGCCGGCCGCTGGCCCTTAAAGTTCCAAGCGGTTGAGTCGAAGTCGCTCACCATCTGCTTGTATTGCATCTGGCCAATTACTTGCACCGTGCCGGCGTCATTGGCTACGGCTTTGGCCGGAAGCAGCGCTGCGGCTAGCAAAAGCGTGGCCGATGCCAATAGTAGTTTTATTCTCTTCATCTTTTCATTTGTATAGTAACACCGTTATCCTTGATGCTGCTTGCGCAGCAGGTCGTTCACCGTCTTCACTGGGTTGAATGTGTCGATTGGCACCTCAACAAAAGCCGTGTTCCAATCGCTCATCGAGCCGTTCCACAATCCGGGCAGCTCAAGGGCCTTTATCTCAACTCCACCAACCGACTTGCTGGAAATCAGCCCAGTGCTGTAGTCAACGTAATCCTTCAGTTCAAATTTGTTGCCATGCACATCTTTCAGGTAGCACACCAAGTCAACGGGGTTGAAGTGTGTGCCGCTGGCCATGAGCGCCACGGCCTGCGGGTCGGCCTGATTGATTTGTGCGGCTTCGAGTATTTGTGGCGAATACGATCCGTCAGCATTGTAGGCCAGATACGGGCCTCCGCCGGGTTCGCCCTCGTTTTTCACTACACCGCACACCCTGATGGGGCGGTTAAACTTGCCCTTCAGGTATTCTGCCAGTTGTTCGGCAGTCATGCCAGCCGTGGCCGCGTTGTGCGTCGACAGCACCTTTTCAAGGAAGCGGAGCATTGAGGCAAGTCTTTCGGCGCTGCATGCGCCCTGCTCCAATTCTGTCATATAGGCGGCAATCTTCTGCTGAATGTGAATCAGGTAGCCGCCTATCACCTTCTTGTAGCGCACCGTGTCGGCTCTGAACTTGAGTGGCACCACATTGTCGATGTTTTTAATGAACACCACGTCGGCATCGAGTTCGTTCAGGTTCTCAATGAGAGCGCCGTGTCCTGCTGGGCGGAACAGCAAGTGTCCCTCGGAGTCGCGATATGGTGTGTTGTCGAGGTTTACGGCTATGGTGTCGGTCGATGATTTTTGCTCCGACAGCGACACTTTGTACTTCACTCCCCAAATTTTCTCGAACAGTGGAACGCGGCAGGCGAGCAGTGCCTCAAACTGGCTGCGGTGCTCTGGCGACACCGTGAACTGGATGTTGACTGTGCCGTCGCAGTCGGCGGCATACTGCGCGCCCTCTTCAAGATGCTCCTCAACCGGGGTGTGGGCCGCTCCGCCCGTAACGCGGTGAAACTTCAGCAGACCCTTGGGTAGCGAACCGTAGTCAAGGCCGTCGGCCCCGAGCATGGCTTTGGCCACGTCGACATACCTGCCGTCGGCCATCAGCTGGCGCACGTGCGTGCCATGCAGCTTCTGGCAAGCCTTGTCGAGCAAGCCGTAGAAGGCAAACTTGTCGATGTTGTCGAAATACTGCTTTTCAAAGTCGGTTTCAGGCTGGGTGCGGCCTGAGTTGACGAAGGCAAAAATGTTTTTGAACATTCGGCTTGCAGCGCCCGATGCCGGCACAAACTTCTCGATGCGTCCGCCACCAGCCTGAAACTTTTTCCAAGTCTTGATGTTTCTGGCCACTTCGGCGTCATCGAAACGTGCAATGCCGTTGCCAATCACGGCCACCGACTCAATTCTAAGGAATGGGAAACCCTCTTTAAAGCGGCTCAGCTGCTGCTCGATGGCATCCTCGCTTATTCCTTTCTTCTCTATAAATTTTTTGTCATCAGCGTTCATCATGCGATATGTAGTCTTTTTTATGTGAACATTAATTGGTTTTGAAAGTGCTGTTATAATCTTATAACTTTATTTTCTTGTAAAGTTACCAATAAAAAATTAATTTTGAATAGGATTTCGGATTAATAAGCTGTAAAAAAAACATGAACTCAACATATTTCAATCAAGACGAGAAGGCACAAGTGGTGTCGCTCACAAGGAATTTGCTGAAACTTGTAGGCGAATCGGTAAGTGTGGCCGATGTTAATGCTGTGCACCGCATAATTCGTGCGGGCGTGGAAAGCGGCCTCTACCGTCGCGACAAGTATGGCATCAACCCAGTCACACGCAGCCTTAAGACAACTTTGCTGCTGGCCGAGAGTGTGGCGCCCGACCGCAATATGACCATTGCCATATTGCTTTACAACCTGTGCAAGTCGAATTGTGTGACTGAAGATGAGATTGCAAGCGAGTTTGGCGACGACACCGCCAAACTGGTCAACGGGCTGAACAACGTGTCGCAGCTCTACCGCAAGCAGGCCGCCCTGGCCGACGACAACTTTCACAAACTGCTGCTCACGTTTGCCAAAGACATACGCGTAATCATAATCATGATTGTGGACCGATTGGCGCTGATGCGGTGCATCAACCACCACCCCGATGAAAAATTTGTGAAAGACATCTCGGCCGAGTCGCGCTACCTGTATGCCCCGCTGGCCCACCGGTTGGGATTGTATAAGATTAAATCAGAACTTGAAGACTTATCGCTTAAGTATCTTAATCGTAAGGTGTACACGCAAATTGCTCATAAGCTCAACGAGACCAAGGAGCAGCGCGACAAGTATGTGGAAGACTTCATCAAGCCCATCAAGGCCGCGCTCGACGGCAGTGGGCTGAAGTATGAAATAAAGGGACGCACCAAGTCGATCAACTCCATCTGGAACAAGATGAAGAAAAAGGATGTGGACCTTAACGGCATGTACGACCTGTTTGCCATACGCATCATCATCGACAGCGCGCAGCAAAAGGATGAAAAAAAAGATTGCTGGGTGGCCTATTCGGTGGTTACCGACATCTACACGGCCAACATCTCGCGCCTTAAGGACTGGATATCAATTCCCAAAAGCAACGGATATGAGTCGCTGCACATCACCGTGAAAGGCAACAACGACAAGTGGGTGGAGGTGCAGATTCGCACCAAGCGCATGGACGAGATTGCCGAAAAGGGCCTTGCTGCCCACTGGAAATACAAGGGCCTGAAGAGCGAGGGCGACCTGGATGTGTGGATGAACAGCGTGCGAGAGGTGCTGGAGGCCGGCAGTAAGGGCCCAATGGAGCTGATTCGCGGCATCAACATGAACCTGTATGAAAAGGAGGTCTTCGTGTTCACCCCAAAGGGCGACCTGTTTAAGTTGCCCATGGGTTCCACTATTCTCGATTTTGCTTTCCATATCCACTCTAAGGTGGGCAGCACCTGCATTGGCGGCAAGGTGGACGGCCGCAACCAGAAACTTAACTACAAGCTGAAGAGCGGCGACACCGTGGAGATTTTAACCTCGTCGACGCAAACGCCGCGCCTCGACTGGCTTAACTTTGTGGTCACTTCGAAGGCGCGCAACAAGATTAAGCAGGCCGTGAATGAGGCCCGAGTGAAGAAGGCTGAAATTGCCAAAGAGATGCTGCAGCGCCGGTTTAAAAACCGTAAGATTGACGTGGACGAGGGCAAAATGGCCAAGCTGCTCAACAAAATGGGCTATAAGGTGGCCACCGACTTCTATGTGGCTTTGAGCGAGGGCAAGCTGGAGGTGAACGACATCGTTGACCAATATCTTGACTTGTGCGCCAAGCTCATTGAGGCCTCTACAGGCACAGGCACCACCCACGAGACGGCCGAGAACTTTGTGCTGCAAACCCCAACAGCCGACGATGCCGACAACGACGACATACTGGTGATTGGCAACGATGTGCGAGGCATCAACTACAAGCTGTCGAAGTGCTGCAACCCCATATACGGCGACAAAATTGTGGGCTTCATCTCGAGCGACGGTGCCATAAAGGTGCATCGCGCCGACTGCGGCAACCTGCGCCATCTGCGCACCAAATATCCCTACCGCATAATTCGCTCGCAGTGGTCGGGCAAGCTTGGCAAGCAGTTTGCCGCCACGCTGCGCGTGATTGGCCAGGACGATATTGGCATTGTGGCCAACATCACCTCGCTCATCAACAAGGAGGGCGACACCGTGCTGCGCAACATCACCATAAACTCCAACGACGGCCTGTTTCAGGGCTATCTGGTGGTGGGCGTAAGCAGCCTTTCGGTGCTTGATGACTTGATAAAGAAAATCAAGAACCTTAAGGGCGTGAAAGACGCCGAGCGCATCAAGCAATAGTAACGCATAAAATCATCGGCGCCCCGCCTGCATTCTGGCTACAAGTGTGAGCCAGTGTGCTGGCGGGGCACCGTGCTGTGTGAGCGCGTGTACGCCCTACTCTATCATTTTAAGGAAGTCGTCTTCGTTGATTATGGGGATGCCAAGTTTGCGGGCTTTCTCAAGTTTGGCAGGCCCCATGTTTTCGCCTGCAAACACAAAACTCGTTGCTCCAGATATTGATCCAACGTTTTTGCCTCCGTTTTGCTCAATCATAGCCTTGTATTCATCGCGTGAGTGTTTGCTGAACACACCGCTAATCACTATCTTTTTGCCCTCAAGCTTATTGGTGCGGCCTGCTAGCTCCTCTTCGGCCACAGCCATTTGCAGGCCGGCCTTGCGCAGCCGCTCCACTATCTCGCGGTTCGACTCCACCGAGAAGAATTCCACTATGCTCTCGGCAATTTTTGGCCCAATCTCGGGAATGGCCGCCAGTTCATGCGCCGGCATGGCCATGAGGCGGTCGATGCTGTGCACGCTGCGGGCCAGCACCTTGGCGGTGGTTTCGCCCACATATGAAATCGACAGCGCAAAAATCACGCGTGCAAACGGCACCTTGCGCGACGCTTCAAGGCCGCGCAGAATGCGCGACGCCGACTTTTGCTGGAAGCGGTCGAGAGCGGTTAGACTCTCGAGTGTCAGGTCGTAGAGGTCGGCCACATTGTGCACAAGGCCGCTTTCGTGCAGCTGCACGGCCACCTCCTCGCCAATGCCGTCGATGTTCATGGCATGGCGGCCCACAAAATGCTCGATGCGTCCTGTGATTTGCGGCGGGCACTGGTATTTGTTGGGGCACACCCATGCCGCCTCGCCCTCGATGCGCTTCAGTGCAGTGCCGCACACGGGGCAGTGGCTCACAAACTCAATAGGCTTGCTGCCCGCCACGCGCTGCTTCACATCAACGCCCACTATTTTAGGTATTATCTCTCCGCCCTTTTCCACATACACCATATCGCCGTCGTGAATGTCTAGCGAGCGTATTATGTCTTCGTTGTGCAGCGACGCCCGCTTAACCACAGTGCCCGACAGCAGCACGGGGTCGAGATTGGCCACAGGGGTAATAACACCTGTGCGTCCCACCTCAAACGACACGAAGCGCAACTTGGTGCATTCACGCTCGGGGGCAAACTTATAGGCTATGGCCCAGCGTGGCGATTTGGCTGTGGAGCCGAGATTTAGCCACTGTCGTGTAGAGTTAAGCTTAAACACCAGCCCATCGGTGGCCACGGGCAACTTTTTGCGCTCAGTGTCCCAGTGGTTGATGAAGTCCTTAACCGCATCGATCGATGGCAGAATGGTCATCTGTGCCGTCTTGAATCCCCAGCGCTTCACAGCCTCCATGCGCTCATAGTGGGTGTCATATGGCAGGTTGTCGCCAAGCAGGAAGTAGAAGTATGCGTCAAGGCCGCGCCGGGCCACTTCGGCGCTGTTCTGCATCTTCAGCGTGCCGGCGGCGGCGTTGCGCGGGTTGGCAAACAGCGGCTCCTCGTTGTACTGTCGCTCGCGGTTGAGCCTCTCAAAGTTTTTCCAAGGCAGCAAAATTTCGCCCCGCACCTCAAATTTGTCGGGCCAGTCGCCCGGTTGCAGCTGCAGCGGCACGCTCTTGATGGTTATCACATTTGCCGTCACATCATCGCCGTGCACGCCATCGCCGCGTGTCACGGCACGCACCAGCCGCCCGTGCTCATATGTCACCGAAATCGATGTGCCGTCATACTTCATTTCACCCACTATCTGCACCGGCTCACCCCCAAGGCCATCCTTGGCGCGGCGCAGGAAGTCTTGCACCTCCCCGATGCTGTAGCTGTTGGCCAGCGACTGCATGGGGCGCTCGTGCGTCACCTGCTTGAAGCCTTGGCTCAAGTCGCTGCCTACGCGCTGTGTGGGCGAATAAGGGTCGAAAAATTGCGGATTGGCCTTTTCCAAGTCTTGCAGTTCGCGCATTTCGGCGTCAAATTCCTGGTCGGATATGGTGGGCTGGTTCAGCACATAGTAGTTGTAGTTGTGCCTGTTGAGGTCGTCTCTCAACGCCTTTATTCTTGCTTCGATATTTTCCATATAAGTAAGTTATGTTGCTCTGGGCCTTTTTTTACGGCTTAGCAAATTTAGCAAGAAACGGCCTACAAAGCAAATCCCGCCGAAAGATGGCCTGCATTTTTAGTCCAGAGTCTGAATTTTTACGCTAACTTTGCAAAAAAAGGAAACAACCTATCGATGAAGTTTAGTGACGTAATAGGCAATAAAAAGGCTGTGGACCAAATCCGCCGGCTGGTGGATGAGCATCGCATGCCGCACGCCCTGCTGTTGCATGGCGACCCTGGCGTGCCCAAACTGGCGCTTGCACTTGCCACGGCGCAATATATCCATTGCGCCCATCACACTGCCGATGGCGACTCGTGTGGAGTGTGCCCGCAATGCTTGCAACACCAAACCATGAACCACGCCGACACCTATTTTTCATTTCCCTACATCAAGAAGGGCGACACCACGGTGTGCGACACCTTTATTGAGGAGTGGAAACAGTTCTTAAGCGACGGCCCGGTTGAAAACTATGAGCACTGGCTGTCGCTGATAAAAAACGACAACGCCCAGCCGCAAATTTTTGTGGCCGAAAGCAACAGCATCATACACAAGATGAGCATGGCACCCTACTCGTCGGAATATAAGGTGCTAATCATGTGGCTGCCAGAAAAAATGAAGGAGGACTGTGCCAACAAGTTGCTGAAAATCATCGAAGAGCCGTCGCCCGACAGTCTGTTTATTCTTGTGAGCGACAATGCCAAGGGCATATTGCCCACCATATACTCGCGCACGCAGCGCATCGAGCTTCACAAGCCGTCGACCGACGACATTGCCCGTTACATCTCGGCCCACTACGGGGTCGACATGCAAGAGGCACTTGCTGTGGCTGCTCCAGCCGACGGCAATGTGATTCTGGCCGAGCAAAACATGCAGCGCGGCAGCGAGAGCAAGCTGTTTCACGAGGAGTTTGTGGCGCTGATGCGCATGGCCTACATGCGCGACCTTAAGTCGCTTAAGGCTTGGAGCGAGGGCATTGCCGACATGAAGCGCGAGAAGTCGCGCCGCTTTCTGGACTACGCATCGCGCATGGTGCGCGAAAACTTCATCTACAATCTGCATGTGCCGGGACTTAACTATCTCACTCGCGAGGAGCAGGCGTTTAGCAGCAAGTTTGCCCCATACATCAACGCGGCCAATGCCGAGCCGCTGCTAAAGTTGTTTCAGAATGCGGCCGACGACATAAAGGCCAATGCCAATGGCAAGATAGTGCTGTTTGACATGGCCATCAGGGTCACCATCCTGATTAAGCGTTGAGGCAAGGCTCGTTACTGTTACAAGAAGAATCAACCACCGGGGGCGACAGCCCTGCCCCCTTCATTGGCGTTAGGGGTTGCTCGGGTAGCGTCAGATGGTTCATTCTTCTTTTCTTTTTCCATAAAATCAGGCTGCACCTCGGCTCTGTCTGATTTTGCAGTCAAAAAGCGGAATAACACCCATATTAAAGAATTGCCCGTCGAAGCAGCCCCCCCCCCTTATTTATGCTGCTCCAACTTGCCGCCAATGCCTTACGGAGATTTTTAGACGCGCACATTTTTCACCCGCAGGTGATGCCTTTTGCAGCACCTACAATGTGACAGCAATGCGCAACAATGAAACTCTTGCTTTATTTCGATATCGTGGTCTGCTCATGACCTCGAAAAGCGTTAAATGATTTGCTGCTGTCGGTTCTTCGTGCTATCTTTGTGCCGACAAAATGTTTTATTTTGTTTTATAGCATCTTGGGCCGTGGCTTCATTGCCGCGGCTCATTTTTTATTATAGCTGTCTGGTAAAAAGTTTTTGGGTCACCTTGCCGCGCTTCATGTTCGCGAGGTCCTCGCTCAGCTTCTTGTTGCTGTCGATGAGGGCCTGCGCCCATGCGGGCATGTCGTCCGCTCCCTTGGGCTGCTTCTCCTTCTTGCTGGTGTTGGCGGGGTCCTCTTTGCCGTCCCCCTCATTGGCCGTTGAGACCCCGTCCTTGAGGCCGTACTTGCTTTCATAGTTCTTGACCGCGGTAAGGCTGGCCTCGGTGGCGCGGCTGTCGCCGTAGCTGTCCAGCAGCTGCTGGAATGTCACCGCCTCGGCGGCTGCTTTCGCATCTTCCTCGGTCGCGGCCTTTGCGGCCAGCTTGTCGGCAAGTCTGCCGATGATCTTGTCGCTCACCCCCTTGAAATTGGCTTTGAGCGTGTCGATGATTAGTTGTCGGTATCTCATTTTGTGCAAACGTTTGTTTTCGGCAAATATACAGATAATTTTTCGATTTGCAATGCAAATACATAATTTTCATAACTTTTACATTGCTACATGGTTGTGCAAATCGGTTAACGGCTTAGGGACTTTGCTTGTTTGCCCGCAAATGGGTATCTTTGCGGCAAAAGGCCGCGTATGGAAAAAAGTGTTACTATGACTCTGAACTTATCGCACGTCAGGGTGCTCGTGTTCGATGAGCGCCCTGGTGTGTTCATCGCTTACTGCCCGTTGTTTGACCTGTCGGCCTCTGGGGCTACGCTTGAGGAAGCCCTCGGGGCATTCCATAAGACCATGCTGCTGCATATCGAATATTGCAACGGCCGCTAAATCAATCCATCAGCGCACTCATAATCTTGAGCCCCTCCATGCCTTCGGTCCATTTCAGCTTGCCGTCCTTGTAAAGGATGTATTGCGGCAGGCCGATGATGTGCATTTCGTTGTCGGTGAATACCGGCTCGACTACTTCGTAGCCGTTCCATGTGCCGCGGCGCACCGCGTCGTGGTAGCCCAAATTCCGGGCCATCATTTTCGCTTCTTGCAAATATTTCTGCTTCATGTTCCTCTTTTTTATTTTCCGATTCGATAATTTATGCCCAGGCCGAGGTACGGCTGGAACCCGTGCAGGGTCAGGCCGTAGCCGGCTTGCACGCCGAGGCCCCAGCGGCTGCGCGGTGCCTGGCGCACGATGTTGCGTGTGATGGTGGCCGTGCGCCTGTAGGTGCGTATGCTATCGAGCCGCGGCTGATAGCCGCTCACCCATGCCGTGTAGGTGCTGTCGTCGGTGTAATGCTGCTGCGTTATCGGCAGCGCCACCTCGGTGGTGTCCTTGCTTGCGGCCGCGCAGCCGCCTGTGGCGGTGTCTGTGCACGCCACGGGCACCCGCACGGTGATGTATCTCACCAGCGTGCTGCCGTGCGCTGCGGGTGCGCGGGCGATAATCGTGTCGGTGCGTGTGATGGTGTCAACGCGCACGCTGGTTTCGCCCTGAATGGCTGCCCGTCGCTCGGCAAGCCACCAGCCGGCCCAGGCCGCGGCGATTACGGCCGCGACAATCATTGTCTTCTTCATGCCTTTATGCCGCGATACTCGGTTGTGGCGTCAAAGCTTGGGCAGGCCTTTGCCGCGAAGTCGCGGTGCCCGTGGATCGTTGCCGCGGGGTAGCGGCGCTTGAGGTCGGTGAGGAGTTTCAGCAGCGCGGCCTTCTGGGCCGCCGTCCTGGTGTCCTTCGGTGTCCTGCCATCGGCTGCGCAGCCGCCTATGTAGCAAACACCGATGCTCGCCGCGTTGTGCCCGGTGCAATGCGCGCCGATTTCGGCCTCCGGGCGGCCGCGGTGGACGCTGCCGTCCCTATAAATCACATAGTGGTAGCCGATGCAACGGAAACCGCGGGCCTTGTGCCAGCGGTCGATGTCGGCTGTGGTGAAGTCCTTGCCCTCGGGCGTGGCCGAGCAGTGGACGATGATTTCTCTGATTTTTCGCATAATCGTTTCGTTTTTTTGAATGTTGAAAAGCAAAATTAATGCCTTTTTTTATATCCGTTGTTGATATATCAAAAGAATATACTACTTTTGCATTAGCCATTCGGATAAATGGTTAGGGACAGGACCCTTTATGGGCCGTGTACCACCCGGGGGCGTTTATGAGCGCCCCCATTTTTATCTTATTTCCTTCAATATTCCCTCATCCTTTATGTAAAAAAATATTTTTCCCTCATATTTGTTGTGCGCATTTGCCAATGCTTTGTAATATTCAGGGGCCTTGCTCGGGATTTCAAACACAACGGCTTCACCGCCTTGTTTCGTTAATGCCTTTTTGGCGTATCTTCCAATATTGGAAGCCCCGCCGGTTATGCATTTCAAATCTGCTTTTATGCCGTCGATGGTGATGTCGTATGTCTCGCCCTTTGGCCTGCCTTCGTCGGGCAAATACTTAACATCATGCCCGTTGTCTGCAATCACTTTACACATTCGCATTTCCTTCTCGAATTTCTGTGTCTCGGCTTTGCTGGCTTTTGATTCTTCAATTCGTTTAGGGTCGGTAAGGACTTTGCCCTTGCCATCCTTACTCTTATACGATTCATGCCATTTCACATCTTCCGCCGCTCCCGCCTGCGTCCAGTTCTTTCCGTTTTGGGACTTGAGGAATGCGTCCTTTGCCTCGGCGCTGATCTTTGGCGTCTTTGCCTTCGATCCCGCCTTCTTCACAACACCCTTTACAATCTCGGCATTCGGGTGCAAATCGTCAACGCGGTAGCCCCGAATGCCATTGTCTAAGTCCACCAGGCATTTGCGACCATCTTTGAACCATGCGTCGATTGTTTTTGCGTTAAGGCCCGATTGCGGGTCATAAAAGCTCCTGCTGCCGTCCTTGGCGACCTCCATCGTTATGATGTGGCCCTTATTCTCATTTTTCCAGCCCCAGCTGACGTGATAGCGCCCTGGAGCTTGCGTCTTGTCCGCAAAGTCCTGCCATACCTCTTTTGCGCTTTGATAGATATATCGCGTCCGCTGCCGCTTGTCCACGACAAAGCGTTTGTATTCGCTTTTGCAATAAATCCATTCGGGGAGCTTGCCGTCGTCCGTAAGCCATGCGGCGCGTGTATTGTATGACAGCCAGCACGGCGTGCAGCTGCCCGAACCCGTGTTTCCGAACGCCTCAATATCCAGGCCGCGGCGGCGCAGCTCGTATGTCACAACCGCGCTTTGGCAGTTGATGCGATATTGCCCGCCCTCATTAAAGTGGGGGTTCGGCTTCATGTGGTTGGCCTTGTCGTGCGTCATCGGCTCGCCCGCCTCGATGCCGAGCCTCTGGGCCAGCACGTCGAGCTCGGTCGGTTCCTTGGCGGCTGGTGCTGCCTTTGGCTGACTGAGCAGCGCGTCCACGGTCTTTTGGTTGTCCTTGATGAAGTAGGGTGTGGTGCCTGCCTTGGCCGCGGCTGCGATGCGGCCCGCGTTGCCCTTCACCCAGGCCTTGAATGCCGCGGGCGGCTCGGACACGTAGCCCTTGGCCTTGGTGATGTCGTAGGCCCGCCCCTCGCGCTTGGCCTTGATGAAGTCCTCGAAGTCCGCGCCGCTCAGGAGGATTGTCTCGGTGTGGCAGCGGCAGTTCGGGTGCCAGCCGGTGAACTTGAAGCCCTTGGGGTAGTTTCCCACCAGCTCGTCGCAAATGTCGGTCAGCGGCACCCGCTGACCCTTGCTGTTGCGGATGGTGTGGTTGTTGCTCAGCACGATTTTTATGCCGAGGACGAAATCGAGGGCCTGGACGCGCTCGTGGTCGGCCGTGCGGTAGGCAATGTTGGTCTCGGTGCCGGCCAGGCGCAGCGCATTCTTGTGGCTGCTGCGGTACACACCGCGCCCTGGGTGGAACGCCGCGGCCGCCTTGCTCAGCTGGAGCACCCCGTGCTCGTCCCTCACCCGCCTGAATAGCTTGTCGGGATAATTCAGGTACTGCTTCAGCTGCCGGGCCATCTCCTGGGCCGACAAGCCGTCGCGGATGCCGCAATCGAGCGCCATCTCGAGCTCGCTCTTGTATTGGCGCGTAAGGTTCCACACTCGCTGGCTCAGGTTCATGCCCGCCGTCTTGCGGGCCTTGAACGCCTTGAGAGCGGCCGCGTGGTTTGCCTGCATCAGTTTTCGCGAGTTCCGCGTTCATGTGCCCCACATTGTCCGTTATGACTTGCGCCAGCGTAGCAGCCTTTTCACTCTCCGTGCCATACTTCAGGATTTGCTCCTGCGCATCGTTGAAGGTGATGCCGACACGTTTAAGGGCTGAAGTCTGCCCGGTCATTACTTTACCCATCAAATTGGCCACACTCACGGCATCCTCTTGTGTGGCGTTAAGGCCCTTCTGCTGCGCAAGCAAGTCATTCATCGCAGGAATGAGGACACTGAGCGAGTCCTTTTCTTGCAGAAAGGTGGCCACTTGCTGTGCCCCCGCAACCTGTACAGTGCCGCCGATTACACCAAGTTCTTTCTGTGCTGAAATCACTTGCTTAATAGATGCCACATCCTGGTCACTGGCACCCATACGCTGTTGCATAACCGTGGCAAGCTTGGTGTTGGCAATCTCGGCCGCAGCCGCTCCGGCAGACAGTTCTTTCATTGCACTTTGCAATCCAGACAGTGACGCAGAGACGTTGTCAAACACCTGCACTGTCTGATTCAGACGTATAAGAGTGGAGGAGAACCTCATAGTTTCATCCTTTGCCTCTTTTACTGCCGCTTGCAAGTCTTTGGTGGATGTGACAGCCTGAACGACTTGAGGTTTGCCGTCAACTGTGAGTTTTATGTTAAACTTTACATCTTTTGCCATTATTTTGCGTCCGAATTTTATAAATAATTACTATCTTTGTTGCAAACTAAGAATTCCAGCATATATGAAAGACATGGAAAAGAAAAAACAACCGGAAGAGGTGCAAAAGTTTTATTGGCCCGGCACAGACAAACGCATACTCGTAAATAAGCGATTAAGACACTGTTGGCGGAATTGCCATTACATTAGGCGAAGTTCTTGGATTGTTATCCCAGTGCTAATATTTACTTCACCGTGGCTGCTGATCCCGTGGATTATAATACATGCCTTTGCTTCTGTTCTTCTTTGGGGAGAGGAAGTGGTAGAGGCACAGAAAGAGGGATTTGAAACGCCCCCATCTTGGGATGTCAGTTATAGCGGTTTTGGCGGTCTTTTTGGTGATTTATTTTTCTGACCGAACCGCTTCAATGCCTCACGGGCTTTTTTCACTCTTTCCTCGTGGCTCATCTGTGGTGCTTCAGACCGTTGCTTGGCATCCCATGGGAGCGGCATTAGTTGCCTTGGGGTTAGGCGCTTTTTGACGTGCGGCTGAATAGTCACACACGCCAATGTCCGCACTCGCTCCCACTCACTTTGCTCAGACGCTTCAAGTCTATCGCCAAATGCTTTGCAAACGGCCTCGAACTCTGCCGGTGTTAGATGGCAGAAATCATTGAAAGACAATCCAACACACCCTAAAGCATAGCCGAGGCATTCTTCAATGCCTACCGGCTTTTTTTTTCGCCCTTGTCTTTGTTTTCCTCTGTTGTGAACACAGTAGATGCCCACTGGGCCATGTCCTCGTCGCTGATGCAGTCGGCGAAGTCCATAAGCGTCATGCCGAAGTTAATGCCGTCGTGCTTGCACGCCGATGCCACGCAGCACCACAGATATGTCACGAGGTCTGTTATGCTGTCTGACTTCAGCTCGGTCACCTCCTTGCCTGTCTCTCGATTGAAACGGAGCATCGCTCCCATGATTTGTCGGCACGGGTACGATGTTCCGTTGATTATTACCTTAACCTCTGCCATTATGCTCCTGGATTAACGGTTATCGCAGTGTCGTCGAGCGTGGTTGGCTCGCCGTCGTTCTCAAGCGAGATGCTGTAGGTCACATCGTCCTGCGCAGGGTCGGTGCGCTCAAGCGAAGCAATCACGAAGCTGCCCTCAAGGTAGGGTTTCTCGGAGTTCTCGCGCTCCATGCATTTCACGGTGACGGGTTTGCCGAGTTTCCAGGCCGCCATAAGCAGCTTGTAGCTTTCCTCGGTCTCGTCGTAGTTGATGAGGCCTTCAGCGCTGATGCTGATCGAGAGTCCCGTCACGCCTTTGCCCTTCCACAAGCCCGAAGTGATCCTGTGGCGGTTTTGAACTTGTTAGAAGCCCTTAAAATTCGGATTGAACACGGATATGGAATTTTTAATAGTGCTCATATCGGTGTTTTTAATTATATTTGTATTCACTTTGCTGTCGCAGCACGGCAGCATTAAATTTTATATGATAATAAAGGATGATGTAGCAAAACAAAAAGCTCATCGATATTTTGGCTGCGAGCCATAAAAACGATCAATGACCTGGGTATGCAAAACGAACAAAGTCAGCAAATCGTCCTCCGCTTTTACCGCGCCCTCGACCTCCTTGTGGCCGACGGAGCCATCCGCGGTGTGAGTGCGTTTGCCCGCATCTACGGGTTCAACAAGTGGAATTTTGCCACCCAGCGGCGCGAGCCCTGGCGCGACATGTTTCAGCTGTCGTGGCTCGAGCTGCTGGCCCGCGACTTCGGCGTGAGCCCCTCCTGGCTGCTCTTGGGGCACGGCCGCTTCTATGCCCGCGGGTGGAACGCCGAGCGCGTGAAACGCCACCTAAAAGTGCAACAGCAATGCACCAATTTTGCGGCCAAGTCATAACTATCTGGTAATAATTTATTTGTATAAGCGCAATGAATAACTAAAATTATTAATATGAAAGCAGTTCTTTACAGCCTTTTGGCATTAGGCGTATCTTTTAATGCCATGGCCGATGAGCCTAAGGTAATCATACCCGACAGCACCGGCTTCAAGTTCACCGACACCAAGGTGATAAAGTCAACCAAAGTTGAGGACCAGTACAAGTCAGGCACTTGCTGGTGCTACTCTACCAACACTTTTTTTGAGGATGAAATCCTACGCAAAACGGGCAAGGAGATCAACCTCAGCCAGGCGTTTGTGGTGTATCATTGCTACCTCGACAAGGCCATTAAATACATCCGCATGGATGGCAAAATCAACTTTGCCCAGGGTGGCAGCGCGCTCGACGTGCCCTATGTGTGGGAAAACTACGGCATGGTGCCCGACGAGGTGTATTCGGGACTAACCTACGGAGCTGAGAAGTTTAACTTCTACGAGCTTGACGATGCTCTGTCGTCGTACTTAAAGGTGATTAGCAAAAACCAGCAGAAAAAACTGTCGCCTGCATGGATTGAGGGCTTTAAGGGAATTCTTAATGCCTACCTTGGCAAACTGCCCGAAACGTTTGAGTGGCAGGGCAAAACTTACACTCCGAAAAGCTATGCTGAGTCGCTGCCCATTAATCTCAACGACTACATCGGTGTGACTTCGTTCACCCATCACCCCTACTACAAGCCGTTTAAGCTTGAGGTGGCCGACAACTGGCTGTGGGGCGACTATATGAATGTGAAAATGGAAGAAATGAAGGCGATTGTAGACAATGCCATCGACAAGGGCTATCCCGTGGAATGGGCAGCCGACGTGAGCGAGGTGGGCTTCAAGTTTCGCAAGGGTTACGCCGTGCTGCCTAAGGGTAAGGACGAGAAAGACCTCAAAGGCTCTGACCACGACCGCTGGGAGCAGCTTAGCGACAAAGACCGCGAAGCCGAAAAGTGGGAAATCAAAGGCCCGGTTGAGGAGCAGAAGGTGACTCAGGAGTCGCGCCAAGAGATGTTTGACAACAAGGAGACCACCGACGACCACGGCATGGTGATCGTCGGCAAGGCCGTTGACCAGAAGGGCAACAAATACTACAAGGTGCAAAACAGTTGGGACACCAACCAACTGTATCACGGTTTCTTCTATGTGAGCGAGGCCTACTTCCTTGCAAAAACTATGGACATATATGTGAACAAGGCAGCCGTGCCCGACGCAATCGCCAAGAAAATCGGCTTGAAGTGATTTAAGAAAACCACATAATGAATAAAAGCGGTGCTGCAAGTTTCGATTTGCAGCGCCGCTTATTTTTTCTCGCCTATTGGAAGGTGGCTGAATTATTTGAGCTTCTCTACCACTTGCGCAAGGGTGAGGCTTTGCTGCTCGCCAGTGGCCATGTCTTTAAGGGCTATGGTGTCGGTAGCAAGCTCGTTGTCGCCCACCATGGCCACAAATGGCACTTGCTTCACGTTGGCGTAGTTCATTTGCTTCTTCATCTTGGTGGCGTCGGGGAACAATTCGGCCGAGATCCCAGCCGCGCGCAGCTGCATAATGTAGTCCAGCGATTTGCTGGCCTCCTTCTCGCCGAAGTTGATGAACAGCACCTTGGTCGACGCCAGCGTGTCGGCCGGATAGAGGTTGAGCGTGTTGAGCACGTCAAATATGCGGTCGGCGCCAAAGCTGATACCCACGCCCGAGGTGCCTGGCATGCCAAACACGCCCGTGAGGTTGTCATAGCGTCCGCCGCCCGTGATGCTGCCCATCACCACATCGTTGGCCTTCACCTCAAGAATGGTGCCGGTGTAGTAGTTGAGGCCGCGGGCCAGCGACACGTCGAGTTCAACGGTCGACTTCAGGTTGAGGCTCTCCACATGGCTCAGCACATACTCAATTTCTTCGATGCCCTTGTTGCCCACCTCGCTCTTGGCCAGCAGGGCCTTGAGCGTGGCCAGCTTCTCGGCGTTGGTGCCCGCCAGCGTGAGCAGCGGCTGCAGAGTGGCCACGGCCTCTTCATCCAGCCCCTTCTCGCGCAGCTCGGCATTCACATTGTCGATGCCTATTTTGTCAATCTTGTCGATTGCCACAGTGATGTCCACAATTTTGTCGGGTGCGCCTATCACCTCGGCTATTCCGCTCAGCACCTTGCGGTTGTTGAGCTTTATGGTGATGCCTACGCCGAAACGCCTGAACACCTCATCGATCATCGACAGCAGTTCGATTTCGTTAAACAGCGAGTCGCTGCCCACAATGTCGGCATCGCACTGGTAGAATTCGCGGTAGCGGCCCTTTTGCGGGCGGTCGGCACGCCACACGGGCTGAATTTGGTAGCGCTTGAACGGGAACTGGATGTCGCTGCGGTGCTGCACCACATAGCGCGCAAACGGCACTGTGAGGTCATACCGCAATCCCTTTTCACTGATTTTGGGTATCAGGTGAATATAGTCCTTCGACGCCAGAAGGTCGTCGGGAGTCTTGGCCAGATAGTCACCGCTGTTCAGAATCTTAAACAGCAGTTTGTCGCCCTCATCGCCATATTTGCCCATCAGTGTCGACAGGTTTTCCATCGCGGGGGTCTCAATCTGCTGGAATCCGTAGAGCAGAAACACATCTTTAATAGTGTTGAAAATATAATTCCTCTTCGCCATCTCAATGGGCGAAAAGTCTCTCGTTCCTTTGGGAATCGAAGGTTTTTGTGCCATTTCTGTCTTAATGTTTTTTATAATGTGTAGTCGCCCGCCTGCCGTTCAAGCGGCAAGGTTGCGGCCTGATTAGTGTTATCGCAACTGCAAAGTTACAAAAAAAATGCGCAACCGCAGCACATTAGTCACGCCGGTTGACAAACACCAGCAGATAGTAGATGAGCGTTGCCAGCGAGCCAAGAGCAGCCACCACATAGGTGTAGGCTGCGGCGCGCAGGGCGTCGCGGGCATACTCGGTGGTCTGCCCCTGAGTCAGGCCCGAGCGGTCGAGCCACGCAATGGCGCGCCTGCTTGCATCAATCTCCACGGGCAGCGTCACAAAACTGAACAGCGTGGTCAGGGCAAACAGCGCTATGCCCACGCCCATAATGGCGGGCATGGTCTGTATCAGCAGTATGCCGGCCAGCAAAATCCACGACACCCACTGCGAGGCAAACGTCACCATGGGCACCAGCGCCGACCGCAGTCGCAGCGGCCCATAGCCCACAGCGTGCTGCACGGCGTGCCCACACTCGTGGGCAGCGACTGCAGCGGCCGCCACGCTGTTGACGCCATACACTCCGTCGCTCAAGTTCACAGTCTTGTCCTGCGGGTTGAAGTAGTCCGACAGCATGCCGCTTGTGCTCTTCACCGCCACATCGCCTATGCCGTTGTCATAAAGCATCTTGGCCGCAACATCGCGGCCGCTCATGCCATGGCCGATGGGAATCTTGGAGTAGCGTTCAAACTTTCTTTTAAGCGAATTTTGCACAGCAAAACTCGCAATGGCTATCGCAATAAAAATAAGATAGATCATAATTGTCAATTTATAGTGTTATATTGAACTACAACATAGCAAATATAATGCCAAATGTGCGGAAAATCGTGCCGTTAGCTATACAATTGCCTAAATTCGCTTTAAATGTTGCAAAAAAGTTTGCCAGCGAAGCCTCTTTATGATAAATTCGCACCCGATATAAGTAAAACCAAAATTCAAAAAAGAAACAGAGATTATGAAAAAGATTATTCTTCTTTTAGCCGCCACGGCATCTATCGCATTGGTGTCGTGCGGCAATGCCGACAAGGCTGGCAGCGAGGCCGACTCTGCCGCCACCGATTCTACTGCTGCCAAGGCAGCAGTGGCCGACACCATTTCGGCCGAAGATTTCCAGTCGCAGCTCGATGAACTTGTGGCTGCCAAGGACACCGCCGGCATCACCGCCCTGCTCAAAAAGAGCCAGGCCACCATCAGCAGCTATGCTGGCAACAGCGACGCCGTGAAGCAGTATGTGGAAAAAGTGCAGAAGGCCATCGACAAAAACGCTAAGGCCATTAATGTGATCTATCCATCGTTCACCGAAATAGCAAAGAAGGCCGTGGCACTGCCAAGCGAAGTGGCCGAGAAAGCCGAGAAAGCCGGTAAGCAGCTCGTTGACAGCGCCAAGAGCGCAACCAAGCGCAAGGTGGAGAGCGACGTTAACGCAGCCAAGACGAAGACCGCCGAGGCAGTGAACGCAGCCGAAAATGAGGCCAAAAAGAAGGCTAACGAAAAAATTGAAAACGCTCAGAAGAAAGCCAACGACGCCGTCAACAAGGCGGCAAGCGATGTGGCCAAGAAACTGAAATTGAACTAACGGCGGCACCATGTAAAGCAAACACAAGGGGACTGCGGCTATTTTACGCAGCCCCTTTTTTATTGCCCCATTTTTCGCCTACAATCAAGGCCAAAGTTAAAATGGAATATGGCCTTGAGTGCATGTGGACTTGCTGGTTAAGTGATTTTGGCTTATATTTGTTTTGTGGTTGCTGCCGCTGTCGATGTTGGTGGCGGCTGAATACTAATACGTAAAGCATTTTGACGAGAAAAAGATGGAACGAAATCACACACCCTTTCTGCAGCAGGTGGCAAGCTACTATGGTGGCAAAAGCGGCCTGGCCGACTACTGCTTTGTGTTTCCCAACAGACGCAGCAGTCAGTTTTTTGCAAAATACCTTGATGAGGCACAGGCCGGTGCAGCGGTCCCGGTGATGCAGCCGCATCTGACTACCATCAGCGACTTTGTGGCCGAGGAGGCCGAGGAGGTGGCGCCCAACTCGGTGGAGGCGCTGTTTTTGCTGCACAAGGCCTACACGCAGCTCAGCGGCAATGAGGACTACCCTTTCGACAAGTTTGTGTATTGGGGAAGCGTGATATTGAGCGACTTCAACGATGTGGACATGTATCTGGTGAATCCAAAGGAGATTTTCACCAACATCAAGGAATATAAGGAAATTTCCACCGACTTCCTGCCACAGGAGCTTAAGGATGAGCTGAGGCAATATATCAACATTCCCGACCAATGGGGCAACGACGACTCGTTTTGGCGGCAATATGAGGCCGACCCCGCCGGCAACGACGGTGAGGTGAAGCGCAACTACCTGCGCTTGTGGCAGCAGCTGCTGCCACTGTATGAGCGGTTTAATGCGCTGCTGGCCAGCCAGCAGCTGAGCTACACTGGCAAGACCTACCGCGACGCCGCGCTGAGGCTGGCCGCCGGAAGCAATCCGCTGCCGTATGACCGATATGTGTTTGTGGGCTTCAACGTGCTCAGCAACTGCGAACTGCTGATGTTCAGCAGCCTAAAGAAGCAGGGCCTTGCCGACTTCTTCTGGGATCACTCGTGGCCTGCAATGGGCAATGGCAGCAACTTGGCCACGCGGTTCATTTCGAGATATATAAAAGACTTCTCGGAGCCGGCCGACTTCACGGCCGATGTGGTGGCCGACTGGCCGCAAATCGAAACGGTGGCAGTGCCGTCGAACTTTGGTCAGGCCAAATATGCGTTCAGCATTGTAGACCGTCTTGTGGATGGCAAGTTGACTGACCCCGGCAACGCCATCAACACAGCCATTGTGCTGCCCGATGAAAACCTGTTTACGCCGCTTGTGAACTCGATAAGCAGCAAGGTGAAGAGCGTGAATGTGACATTGGGCTACCCGCTGCGCAACGCCGATGTGGTGTCGCTGATGCACACTGTGGCCAAGATGCACAAGCAGGCATCTAAGGGCCCAGCTGGCTGGACGTTTTACCGCGACGATGTGCGCAATGTGCTGTCGCACCCCATTGTGAAGGCAGCTTTTGGCCCTGAGGTCATAGCTGTGAGCGAGGCGGTGGACAACAGCAATGATTTCCGCGTGCCCGAGGCCACATTTGACGGAATGCCAAACTTGAAGCCTCTGTTCAGCACAATAAGCCTAAATACCGGTGTGGAAGGCGTTAAGAGCCACATCGACCACCTGATGGCGTTTGTTGACAAGCTTAACGCCGCCATAATTGGCGCTAAAGTCACCGACAGCGATGACGACAGTGACGGTGACAAGTGCGTGCCGCTGCAAAGCGCATTTATTGCACAATACAAGTTGGTGCTTCAGCAGGTGAAGGACTGCATTGGCCGCTATGGAGTGCCCATGTGCGAGTCCACGGTGTTTTATCTCACCGACCGCTTGGCTGGCAGTCACACGATTCCGTTTGAGGGCGAGCCACTGCACGGACTGCAGATAATGGGTATGCTCGAGACCCGCTGTCTCGACTTCGACAACCTGATAATACTATCGGTCAACGAGCGTGTGTTCCCACGCCGCCATGCGGCAAAGACGTTTATTGCCAACAGCCTGCGCCATCACTTTGGCATGGCTTCGGTTGAGCATCAGGAGTCGATGTCGAGCTACTACTTCTACCGCCTGTTGGCGCGGGCGCGCAGGGTGTATTTGCTCTATGACTCAAGCGCGCAGGCCATGGGATCTGGTGAGCCGTCGCGCTATATAGCCCAGATTGAAAAGGTATATTGCCAGCCCATTGTCCACAAGGTGGTCAACTGCCAGCTGACTCCGGCCGAGGACTACACTCTGAAGGTGGGCAAGGACGAAGCATGCCTTGCAAAGATTGCTGCCTATTCGGCCAGTGGCGACGCAGCCGCCTACTTGTCGGCAAGCTCCATCAACCAGTATGTGGACTGCCCGCTTAAGTTCTACCTGCACCACATTCAGGGACTCGACGACAACACCCCCGGCGGCGACTTTATGGATGCCAGCACGCTTGGCACAATTGTTCACGATTCGCTGCAAGAGCTATACTATCCTAGCAGCGTTAACGGCACCGACGAGCCAGAGCACCCAGTAAAGCCCTATAAAGTAACTGCGGAAATGATAGCCGACTTCAAGAAGACCAAGCTCGACGGTGTTGTCTACCGCAACATAATGAAGACCTATCTGCACAACGAGGGCTCAAATGCTCCACTCACGGGCGATGCAAAAATATTGAAGGTCACAATATCGCAACTCATTGAAAACGCCCTTAACCACGACATTGAGCTGCTGAAGCAGTCGGAGGCCGACCACTTCACAGTGCTTGAGTGCGAGGTGCCAAGCCGCCTTAAGCTCGATATGAATGGCACAAAGTTTAATTTCTACTACCGCGCCGACCGCATCGACCGCATTGGCGACGGTGGCCCGGTGAGAATAGTTGACTATAAGACGGGCGGCGACACCACCGAGTTTAGCAGCGTCGATGAGCTGTTTGACAACAAGGCTGGCAGCAAGCGCCCGCATGCCATTTTGCAGCTGCTGCTCTACAGCATTGCGTGGCGTCAGGAGCATCCGGGCGATGACGTGGAACCGGTGATCTACAAGCTGCGCGACATGAGCGTGGCCGGAGTGGCATTTAAGCCCAAGCGCGGCGACATCACCAACCATCCGCAAGGACAGGTTTCGCTAAGCAGCCTGTGCGATGATGGTAAGGGCAACATGCTGGGAGAATTTAAGGAGGCGCTGGGCAACCGCATTGCGTTGCTGCAAAGTCCAGAGCAGCAGTTCATGCAGTGCCCCGAGAAGTCCTCTTCGTGCAACTATTGCCGCTTCAACGACCTGTGCAAGCGCAAACCAGTAGCAAAATATTAAAAAAGCAAATGAAGATAGTTTTGGCAGTGGTGGGCAAGACCACCAACGGATATCTTAGGCAGGGCATTGACGAATACGCGTCAAGGCTCTCGCACTACATCCCGTTTTCAATTGAGTATATCGACGATGTGAAAAACACCCGCAACCTCAGCGAGCAGCAGCAAAAGGCGGCTGAGGGCAAAAGCATACTTGCCATGCTCGACAAGGGCGACTATGTGGTGCTGCTCGATGAGCACGGCAAGGAGTTCACGTCGGTGCAGTTTTCGAAACACATTGAGAAGCGCATGGCTTCGGGCGCGAGGCGCATGGTGCTGGTGGTGGGCGGCCCCTACGGGTTCAGCCAGGATGTGTATGGCCGCGCCAACGAGTTGCTGTCGCTGTCGAAGATGACGTTCCCGCACGAAATGATAAGGCTCATCTTCACCGAGCAGCTCTATCGGGCAATGACCATCATTAATCACGAGCCATACCACCACGAGTGAGACTTCACCGCTTGCGCCCGTTGTAGCCCACATGCGGCTCGGCGGCTTGTGCCGTTGAATTCTCGTCGTCGGCCGGCGCATAGTACTTAATTAGCAGGTGGTTGAGTGTGATTTCAAGGTTGAGCAGTGTGGCATTGCGGCGCTTGGGCGTGAGTTCGCACTCCCAAATGCGAATCACGTGCCACCCCAGCAAGCGCAGCACCACGGCCTCTTTGGCGTCGCGGTGGCGGTTGCGCTCAATTTTTTCGCGCCAAAAGGCGGTATTGGTCTTTGGCAGCCTGTAGTGGCTGCAACCCTCGTGTCCGTGCCAGAAGCATCCGTTCACCATAATCACGGTGCGGTATTTCTTCAGCACAATGTCGGGCTTGCCGGGCAGGGTCTTCACATGCAGCCTATAACGAAACCCGTGCGCAAACAAGTATTTGCGCACGAGCATTTCGGGTTTTGTGTCGACTGCGCGGATATGTGCCATGCACGTGTGGCGCTGCTCGGGAGTGAGTTTGTCGGCCATCAGCGTAATGCATTGTTATTGTTGCATATATCCATTGCAGCGTGAACCGTTACTCTAATTCAGCCGAGCTCCAAAGTCCGTGCAAGTTGCAAAACTCGCGGGCCGATACGGGTCCATCGATAAGAGGGAACGTTGCCACAGGCCTGTCGCCAGGCTTAAGCTCTTGGCGTAGCACTTGGCCAGCTCCAATCAGCTCAATCCATTGGATGTAGTGGGCCTCAAGCATGGGATGCTCAACGCTGCCCACGGTTACGCGATAGCCATCGGCTGTTTTTTCAATTATAGGCACATGCTTTTCGCCAGCTGCGTCGGTAGTGTTCGGTTCAAGCAGCAGCATGGGTTTGCCGCAGCACACAAGTTGTCCGCCCGCGGGATTAAGCACTTCCACAATGTTGCCGCACATGGTGCAGCGGTAAATTTGATTTAACTGTGTCATAAGCGATACGAGTTTTAAAGTTGGCACATGCAAGTTACGGCCTTTTTGCAATATACGCAAATATCAGTGCATCAAATTTTTGTACACATCCATATATCGGTCGCTCACAGTGTCGATGTTAATTCTGTCGCGAATCACCTTAAACGACTCTTCGCCCATAGTGCGGCACAGCTCAGGCGACTCCAGCAGCCTTTTGATTTTGGCTGCGAGGTCGGCGGCGTCACCCTCTTTGAAGAAGAATCCGTTCACGCCATCGGTCACAAGGTCGCGCTCGGTGCTGTCGCACACCGAGCAAATCACGGGCATAGAGTAGGTCATGGCGTCGTTGATCGACAGCCCACCCATTCCGGCAAGCACATAAACGCTCGACTCGTGCATGTATGCGCCAAGCGTCTTGGGGTCGTACACGGCACCCACAAAGTTGCAGTTGTGCCCCACCCCAAGCCTTTGCGCCTGAGCCTTGAGGCTGTCGCTCTCGGGGCCATTGCCCACCACTACGAGTTCAACATCGGGAATATGCTTGGCAACTATTGCCACAGCATCAATAAGCAGGTCAACGCGTTTCCACTTCACCAAGCGTCCAATGTGAAGAATCCTGTGGGACGACAGAGGCAATATCGGATCGGCGGCAAGCACTGCGCTGCGCTGCTGCGTCAGCGCTTCGGTGTCGGTGCAGTTGTAGGTCACGTGTATTTGGTCGCGGCTAAGGCCATACGATGGCAGAATGTCGTAAGCGGCTGTGGAATAGTTTAGCGCCCCCGAGGCGTAACTGTAGCAGCAGCGCCTTATTTTCGCTATCACCCATTGTTTGATGGCAAATGCTGTGCCGTGACTGAGCACATTCATGTTCTCGTCAATCATTGGGTTGGCCTTAAAGTAAGCCTTTATGCCGCCATATGGAGGCGTTTGAAACGGAATTTCACGTATCAGCAGTTTGGTGTTGCACCCGTTCAGAGCCTTGCGCAGCGATGGCTGCAGCGCCACTTGCAAAAAGTAGGGCCAGCCCATTACCACAATGTCGGGCTTTTCGGCCCAAACAATCTCGGGCAAGCAGGGAAATCCCATTTTGCCATACCACATTTTGCTCTCATGCGAATGCACCCGCTTGTAGCTGCCTCCGTCCACCATTTTCACTCCCTTGCCAATGGTGGCATTGCCCTTGTCGGGCATCACCACAGTGACTTCGGCGCCTTTCGACACCACCTTGTTGAGTAGTGCGTTCAGGTAATGCGGCATTCCGCCAAACGTATATAACACTTTCATTGTTGCTTCTTCTTTTTAGTTAGGTAGGCCACGCACTCTTTCAGTATGGCCGCGTGTGTAATTTTTAAAATAGCCACATATATCACTGCGGCAATCACCACTCGCGCTGCCAGCAGCAGGCGCATGTCGGCTATCCAAAGTGTTGAGGCATAGGTGACAGTCATGGTGACAGCCGCAATGGCTGCAAATGGCGTGATGTCGGCCAGCGTGTGCCACAATCGGAGTCCGATGTAGCGGTGCACAAACGAGTGCCACACAAGCAGCCACAGCACATTCACGGCCACAAAGGCCACTATCATGGCTTGGATGCCAAGGCTGTGCACCAACAGTAGCACTGTGAGCTGCACTATGCCAATGGCCACGTAGTTATACATGTACACATTCGACCGGCCTTTGCTTATCACCATGTTGGCATACAGCATGGTGATTGGCTGAAACGCGCCCCACAGGCACAGCAACTGCAGCATGCGCACGCATCCCAGCCACCGCTCGGTGACGGTGACCACAATAAACTCCTTGGCAATCAGCGCCAGACCAAACATAGCAGGAAATGACACAAATGCAGTGAAGCGCAGCAGCTTGCGAAACACCTCGCGCTGCCGCTCGTCATCGCCCTCTACCGAGCGCAACACGGGCTGCGCCACGCCGGTGATCATGCTGGTGATGGAGTTGTGCACCATGCTCTCCCACTTGTTGGCCTGCGAATACAGTCCAACCTCGCAACGGGTGTATAGTTTGCCCAACAGCACCGAGAATATGTTGTTGTTTAGCTGCATGAATATGTTGGTTATGAGCATTTTGCTGCTGAAACCTATCATCTGCCTTATAGGACCGAAGTCAAAGTTGAAAGTTGGCCGCCAAGGCGAGAAAATCCACATCATCAGCGCATAGGTGAATGTGTAGACCACCGTTTGAGTGGCAAGCCCCCAGTAGGCCATGCCCTTGTATGCCATGACCATGCCAAGTGTGCCCGACACCACCAGCGCAGTGATTTGGGCAATCGACTTTCCCTTCACCATGAGTCGCTTAAACATGTAGGCGTTGTGGGCCGTGGCTGTGCTTGAGAACACAAACGACAGCGACAGGTAGCGCAGCAACGGCTTCAGCTCGGGCTCGCCATAGAACTGCGCCACAAGGGGCGAGCATACAAACAGCAGCGCATACATTCCAAGTCCCATCATGGTGCTGAACCAGAACACCGCATTGTAGTCGCGGTGCTCAAAGTTTGGACGGTTGGCCAATGCGTTGGTGAAGCCGCACTCCTGCAGTGAGTTGGCTACAAGAATGAACACTGTGAGCATGCCTATCATGCCGTAGTCGCTTTCGCTCAGCAACCTAGCTATGACTATGCCGAACACAGCATTGAGCAGCTGTTGCATCACATTGCTCATGCCGCCCCACAGCAAGCCTTTGGCGGTTTTTTGCTTTAAGTTTGAGTCAGCCATTCAGCCTGTGTATAGAAACGTCAAACGGGCCACAACTCCTGCGGTCGCAGCCCGTTTGCTAAAACTATGCTATTAATAATTTCTTGCAAATATCACGCGGCGCGCCGAGGGCTTGCCGGTGAGCATATCCACTCCCTCTTCGTCCTCACTGTCGAGCGGAATGCAGCGAATGGTGGCCTTGGTCTCCTCCTTGATGCGTAATTCTGTTTCGGTGGTGCCGTCCCAGGGGGCAAGGATGAATCCGCCCTTGTCGAGCTGCGCCTTGAAGTCATCGTAGTTGTCAATCTTGTAGGTCATCTTGTCGCGGAAGTCAAGAGCCTTCTTGTAGATGTTGGCCTGGATTTCGTCGAGCAGAGCCTTCACGTGCTCCTCTATGCCCTGGAGCTGCGCATTCGACTTCTCAAGTGTGTCGCGGCGCATAACCTCTACGGTACCGTTCTCGATGTCGCGTGCACCAATCACAAGGCGCACGGGCACACCCTTGAGTTCGTAGTCGGCAAACTTGAAGCCAGGGCGCTTGTTGTCGGCGTTGTCATATTTCACCGATATGCCCATTGCCTTGAGTTTGTTGACGATAGGAGCCACGTGCTCATCGATTTCTTTAAGCTGCTCGGCACTGCGATACACAGGCACTATCACCACCTGAATCGGTGCCAACTTTGGAGGCAGCACAAGGCCGTTGTCGTCGCTGTGGGTCATGATGAGCGCGCCCATCAGGCGAGTCGACACACCCCACGATGTGGCCCAAACGTAGTCGAGCTTGTTGTCTTTATTGATAAACTTAACGTCGAATGCCTTGGCGAAATTCTGGCCAAGGAAGTGCGATGTGCCCGATTGCAGAGCCTTGCCGTCTTGCATCATTGCCTCGATGGTGTAGGTCTCAACGGCGCCGGCAAAGCGCTCGTTGGCCGACTTCACGCCTTCAATCACGGGCACGGCCATATATTCGCGGGCAAACTTGGCATACACGTGGCACATCTCTATGGCCTTGGCCTGTGCCTCCTCGCTTGTGGCGTGGGCCGTGTGGCCCTCTTGCCACAGGAATTCTGCGGTGCGCAGAAATAGGCGCGTGCGCATTTCCCAGCGGAACACGTTGGCCCACTGGTTGATGAGCAGAGGCAGATCGCGATAGGAATTAATCCAGTTGCGGTAGGTGTTCCATATGATTGTTTCGCTCGTGGGGCGAATAATCAGCTCTTCTTCAAGTTTAGCGTCGGGGTCAACCACCACACCTTTACCGTTGGGGTCGTTTTTAAGGCGGTAGTGAGTCACCACAGCGCATTCTTTTGCGAAGCCTTCCACGTGGTCGGCCTCCTTGCTTAAGAACGACTTGGGAATCAGCAGAGGAAAGTAGGCGTTTTGCACGCCTGTCTCTTTAAACATATCGTCGAGTTGACGCTGCATTTTTTCCCAAATTGCGTAGCCATAGGGCTTTATCACCATGCAGCCACGCACGGCCGACTGCTCGGCCAAGTCTGCTTTCACTACAAGCTCATTATACCATTGAGAGTAGTTGTCGGCTCTCTTGGTTAAATTTTTCAGCTCTTTTGCCATTGTTCTATATATTCTTTTGTTAATTATTTTCCTATGTAATTTATGTCGATGCGGCCTTTTTTGGCCTGATTAATCATCACCTTGTCGGGCACCAGGAACACCTCCAAGCGTCGGTTGCGCTTGCGGTTTTCCATCGAGTTGTTGTCAACTGCCGGGTCGGTGGCTCCAAGTGCATATGGCACAAGGAAGTCGACACTGGCGTTGGCCTCAAACCAGTCGAACACGGCGTTCACGCGGCTGCGTGAGAGGTTAAGGGTATATTTGTCCGACCCTGTGTTGTCGGTGTGCATCACAAGCAGCATCTTGTAGAAGCCGGGGTTGCGCAGATAGCGCGTGAGCGGCTTCAGCGACACCTTGCCAAGCGAGTTCACCACAGTGTCGTTGGGGTTAAACAGTTGCCCAGCAGGAATTGTGATGACTATCACCTCGTTGTCGCGCATCAGTTCCACGTCGTAGTTCGCTTTTTTCAGCTGAACGGCCACCTCATATTGGTAGTCTTGAACTTTTTGCGACACCTTGCTGTTTTTGATTTCTGGTGTTTCAAGGTTGTCATCGAGCGAGAGATCATAGATCTCAACCTCGGCGGCACTTGCCATTGGCGCTGTCATGGCCACAACAGCGGCCAATGCGGTTATCCCTGAGGCTATTTTATGTATGAGTTTATTCATATTGCTATGCGTTGTGGATGTGTGAGTGTGCTGGTCTATATCGCAAGCGAGTCCTCATAGTCGAGTTCGGCGGTGACGATTTGTGGCACATCGGCATCCTCCACCCTGTTCTCGGGGTCTTTGTGCAACTGGGTGATAACATACTTGATCACCTCTTCGTCGTAGTTGTCGATGTCGCTGTCGCCACACTTCTCGTCGAATTCAAACATGATGTCCATAACAATCAGCAGGTCGTCGTCATCATATTTGTCGCTCACTTGCTTGTCGACATTGCTTCTAATGAACTGCAATGCATCTATTTCATCAAATTCTTTTTCTTCGTCCATAATTATGGTAATTATGTGTTAATTAACAGTCTGCACATCTACAAGTCCTTGCGGCAGACTCATGTCTATCACCCTCTTGTCGGTGTCGATGTCGTTGATTAGGTCGTCGCTGGCCGGAATCATCACCTCGCCGCCATCATTAAGCCTAACCACAAACAGGCAGTTGTCGGTCTCTTCGTCAACGTCGGCTATTGTGCCAAGCTCGCTGCCATTGTCGGTCACTGTGTAGCCTATGAAGAAGTCGAGTGGCATTGCGTCGTCGTCATACTCGTCGCTGAGCTGCTCATACTCTTCCTTCTTCACGTAAATCGACTTGTTGACAAGCAGCGCGGCATCAGTCTCGTTGTTGATGCCGTCGATTTTCAGCAGCACAGTCTCGGCCGATTTGGGCCGTAGCGACTCAACGAAAAATGGCACGAAAATGCCTTCAATCTCCGATATAAGGCACGAAAAGCCTTTTATCACGTCGATGTCGCAATCCATCGTTGCCGACAGCTCGCCACCCACACCGTGAGGCTTATTGTAGTGCCCCATTTCCACTATTTGACTGCGTGTGATCATAACAACGGGTGTGCTACTTATTTTTTCTTTTTCTTCTTGCCTGCTGGCTGGGCCGCTGGTGCTTCTTTGAACTCGTGCAGCGAGTGCGTGGCCGGGTCGAGCCTTATCTGGCCATGTGAGTAGTGTGCCAGGTCCTTGAAAATCTTTGCATCGTCCACATCCTCTTTGCTGATTTGGAATATCAGCTTCTTCATATGGTTGGCAATGAGCATCACCAGTGCGTCTTTTTCTTCTCCGTCGGGATACTGGCATGCGCGATCAATCATTTTTTCGATGATTTTGCCGTAATGACGATACTTAATGTTCTCAAGGTGATATGGGATTGGCTCGGGCTTCGTCTCAAGGTTCTCCTCCTTAACCACCTCGTAAGGGTAGTCGATGTCGAGCTTGAAGTTGCTCATTATAGCCAAGTGGTCCCAAAGCTTGTGCTTGTAGTCGGCCTCGTCGCGCAGCTGTGGAAACAGGTTGCCCATCGTTTGGATAATGGTGTAGGCGCATCTGTTGCGCTCATCACGGTCCTCAATGGTGCAGCAGTAGTCCACCATCTGCTGGATGTTGCGGCCATACTCAGGCAGCGCAAGTTTTTTTAGCTGTGAATTGTATTTTAGCATAAGTTTATTGTTCAATTAAGTTGGTTTAAAGCACCTTGTGCTTGGGCTTTGTGGCTTGGAATTCCTTCAGATATAGTGGCGTGGAATATGCCACATCGATGAACTCCTTTTTGCGGAACGCCATTTCCGACAGCACCATCATGTCGAGGGCCACTGGCTTTACGCCCGGCAGGAATATGGCATTGGGGTGCTTGATGACTTCGGCCACCTTGTCCGATCCGTTGCCAAAAAACACAAGTTTGTGCTCGTTGAGGAGGTCGGCAAACGAGTCGGCATCGATTATTTTGGGCTGTGGCGGCACAATGTCGTCGAGGGCTGAATTGTAGACAGCGGTATACACCTCCATGCGGCGGGCGTCGATCATTGGCACAAACAGCTCATCATCATCAAAAAACTCCTTGAACATGGCCGATGTGGTGAGAAGCTTAAGCGTGTTCACCCCTATCAAGGGCACACCAAGGCCAAAGGCAAGCCCCTTAGCCTCCGATAGGCCTATGCGCAGCCCGGTGTACGACCCGGGGCCAATGCTCACTGCCACGGCATCGAGTTTGATTTCGCGTGTGCGCACATACTTCAATTCATCTTGAATGTATGCGCTTAGCAGTGTGGCGTGGGTCTTGCCGTCATAATTCTCATGATGGTCAAGCACCTCGCCGTCGTGAGTCAGTGCCACCGAGCAAACTTCGGTTGAAGTCTCTATATTTAGTATGTATGCCATTTCAAATAAACAATAGTTGCACAAAATTACTAAAAATCTTTCTTTTATTTTTCGCTTATGGTCTTTTTTTGTGTAAAATCGGCTTGCCACTGCATTCATGCAAAATGGCAGGCGACAACGCCGCCCGCAGTGGAGTGGCGCAGCTTTTGCGTGATCTTTGCTGCCAATCTTTGTGCTAATTCTTGCACACAAGTGAATTTATAATTAATTTTACATCGGAGTTCACTTGTGCGGCCCGCCGCACTACGCAAAACATAATGATGACAAAATAACAAACTACGCAATATAATTATGAAAAAGATTCTCCTCGTGTTTGGCACACGCCCCGAAGCCATTAAGATGGCCCCGCTCGTGAAGAAACTGCAAGCGCAGGCCGATGAGTTTGACACCAAAGTGTGCGTCACGGCGCAGCACCGCCAGATGCTTGACCAGGTGCTTGAGGTGTTTGACATAAAGCCCGATTACGACCTCAACATAATGGCACCCAACCAAGACCTCTACGACATCACCACTAAGGTGCTGCTGGGCCTGCGCGATGTGCTCAGGGACTTCAAGCCTGATGTGGTGCTTGTGCACGGCGACACCACCACCTCGATGGCGGCCTCGATAGCCGCATTCTATCAGCAAATACCCATTGGCCACGTGGAGGCAGGCTTGCGCACCTATAATATGCTGTCGCCATGGCCCGAGGAGATGAACCGCCAGGTCACCGACCGCATTTGCGACTACTACTTCGCCCCCACCGAGCGGTCGCGCCAAAACCTGCTGCAAGAGGCTATAGACGGCAATAAGATATACGTCACCGGCAACACAGTGATCGATGCCCTGCTTATGGCCGTTGACATCATCAAGACCAAACCTGGCGTGGAAGAACACATCAGGCAAGAGCTGGCCGGCAAGGGCTATGAGGTGGGACGGCGCAAATATATTTTGGTTACCGGTCACCGCCGCGAGAATTTTGGCGACGGCTTCCTGCACATATGCAAAGCCATTAAGGAATTGTCGGAGAAATACCCCGACATCGACATAGTGTATCCTGTGCACCTCAACCCCAACGTGCAGAAGCCCGTATATGGTCTGCTGTCGGAACTCGACAATGTGCACCTAATTCCGCCGCTCGACTACCTTCCGTTTATCTACGCAATGAAGCACTCGATGCTGCTGCTCACCGACAGTGGCGGTGTGCAGGAGGAAGCCCCGTCGCTTGGCAAGCCGGTGCTGGTGATGCGCAACACCACCGAGCGACCCGAAGCTGTTGACGCTGGCACGGTGAAGCTCGTTGGAACCGACGCTGGCGCCATAGTGAGCAACGTGTCAGAACTGCTCAACAATGCTGAACTCTACCGCAAAATGTCGGAGACCATTAACCCCTACGGCGACGGCAAGGCATGCGAGCGCATAATTGAGGCACTGAAGAACCAATAGACTTTAAAAATGAATACAAACGGAGGCTGTATCGCACAATGCGAT
The DNA here is from genome assembly GCA_934661195.1 of uncultured Muribaculaceae bacterium. Lineage (GTDB taxonomy): Bacteria > Bacteroidota > Bacteroidia > Bacteroidales > Muribaculaceae > Sodaliphilus. The sequence continues at coordinate 17,929 of CAKUJD010000010.1, read as the reverse complement.
CACAGCCTCCGTTGTTTATTATTTCCAAGGCATTAGATTAAATCGCTTGGGGCAACCACCAATTGATTAGGATCGATATGTCGCTTTTTAAGGAGTTTGCTTAATCCAAATATGTGATAGGAAGACACTTTTTGGGGTTCGCAGAGTTTAATGCCCAATTGTTCTTTGTAGATAATGTATACCAATTCTGAGCAATACATTTTCCCATTGTTAAATTTAAAAGACAGATCATAGGGCTGGCCTAAATACTTTTTATACGATATTTTAGGACAATGCTTCAAAACCCTTCTCTTGCGGTATACACTTCCTCGGCCTCTTTTCACCCATGTTGAAAAATCGGTAAGCTTTACAACATTTGAGGCCTCCAGCACATAAGGCTTATTCTTTTTAATCACTATTATGCCACAATGACTCCATGGCGACCATGTGGCTAATTGTATAAAAGGAGACTGTTTTGATTTAGATATTTGAAAAACGATGTCGCCTTCTTTTAAGTCATTATTTTTCGTTGATGCAAAAGCAATGTTGCCAACCATAAACAAGCTAACGAGCACTAATAATATTAACCTTTTCATTCCTGATTATAATTTTTATGTTTTACGACTGCAAATTTGGGCAACAAATGCGGCGCGACAAAGCATTTCTTTGGATCTTGTATGAATGCGGCGGTTTTGTGTATGAATTTAATTGAGGCTGCCTTCGGGGGCCGACTTGAGGCATGTGCTGGCCATGGTTTGGGATATTTATTGTAACTTTGCATGGCAAAAACGGAAATTCAACATATCTCCAAAAAACATCAAAAAAATAATGGGCAATAGTTATCTGCAAGTTGAGAATCTCACCAAATCATTTGGGGCCGACGTGCTTTTCAGTGGCATCACCTTTGGCCTCGATGAAGGCGACAAAGTGGGCCTTATAGCCAAAAACGGCACCGGCAAATCCACATTGCTTAACATTATAGCCGGCGACGAGGGCTACGACAGCGGCAGTGTGATTTTTCGCAACGGCATCAGCGTGGGCTATTTGCGGCAGATGCCGTCGTTCTGCTCTTCGGCCACGGTGATCGACACTTGCCTTGAGGGTGCCGACAAGCAATCGCTGGCCATACGCCACTACGAGCATGCTCTGGCCAGTGGCAATGCCGATGCCATAACCGCGGCTATTCAGGAGATGGACAACGCTGCGGCCTGGGACTATGAAGACCGCTTCAAGCAGGTGCTGGGCCAACTAAAGATCACCGACCTTGAGCAACCCATCGACAAGCTTAGCGGCGGACAGCTTAAGCGCGTGGCCCTCGCTAAGATATTGCTAAGTGAACCGCAAATGCTGATTCTGGATGAGCCCACCAACCACCTCGATATCGACATGATTGAGTGGCTTGAAGGCTACCTTACGCGCAGCCGTACCACCCTGCTTATGGTGACGCACGACCGCTATTTCCTCGACAAGATATGCTCGCGCATAATTGAAATCGACCAGCAGAGCGCATACAGCTACAATGGCAACTACAACTACTATCTGGAGAAGCGGGCCGAACGCATCGAGGCGCAAAACGCCGAGGTGGCCCGCGCGCGCAATCTGCTGCGCACCGAGCTCGACTGGATGCGGCGTCAGCCGCAGGCCCGCGCCCACAAGGCCCAATACCGCATTGACGCTTTCTATGACCTGCGCGACCGTGCCCAGGGACACGCCGATGACCACAATGTGGAGCTTAACGTGCGCTCGGCCTACATTGGCAACAAGATATTCACAGCCCACCACGTGTGCAAGCGCTGGGGCGACAGGATAATTCTCAACGACTTCAACTACACCTTTGCCCGCTACGAGAAACTGGGCATTGTGGGCGACAACGGCGTGGGCAAGTCCACGTTCATCAAGTTGCTGCTTAGCCAGGTGCAGCCCGACAGCGGTGAGTTTGAAATCGGCGAGACTGTGAAATTCGGCTACTACAGCCAAGAAGGCATGAAGTTTGATGAGGGCAAAAAGGTGATCGATGCCATACGCGACATTGCCGAGCATATCTACTTTGATGAGAAGACACACTACTCGGCATCGCAATTTTTGCAGCTGTTTCTGTTCAGCCCCAGCGACCAGCAGAAGCTTATTGCCAAACTGAGTGGCGGCGAGAAACGGCGCCTATATTTAGCCTCGGTGCTGATTCACAAACCCAACTTCCTTATTCTCGATGAGCCAACCAACGACCTCGACATACCCACGCTTGAGGTGCTCGAGGACTACCTGAGCAAATTCAACGGCTGCGTGATAGTGGTGAGCCATGACCGCTTTTTCATGGACCGCACCGTGGACCACACTTTTGTGTTCCAGGGCCAGGGAGTCATCAAAGACTTCCCGGGCAATTACAGCGAATACCGAGCCTGGAAGGAGGCTCACGACAAGCAAGACGCATTGGCAGCCAAGGCCGGCACAGTGCCGACCGATGCCAAGAAGCATCACGCCGTGGCGCGCAGCAGTGCCAATAAACTGTCGTTCAAAGAAAAACGTGAGTTTGAGCAGCTAACGGCCGAACTTGAGCAGCTTAATGCCGAAAGGCAGCGGCTCGACGCCCTATTCGCCTCGGGCGAACAAATCGAAGGCATAGAGGAGAAGTCGCGCCGCTACACCGAGTTGAAAGACTTAATCGACGAGAAGGAGCTTCGCTGGCTTGAGTTGAGCGAAAAAGACGCATAGAGGAGGCACTTTTATCCCCCCACTCTCTCCTACTCCATTTGCCGCCTGACGGCCTCCAAAAGTTCATAGGTGGGCACAAGTGACTCCAGTGAAGAGCAAATGCCATTCTTATGGCCTTCCACTGCATCGGTGAATGCCTTTATTTCTGCATAGAATCCTTGCGTGTATATTTGGTTGTTTGCCTGGACGGGTGAAAAGTTGTTGCGTGCAAGCAGGCTAATGGTCGTTTGCCGCCTTGGCAGCACTTTTTCAAGTGGCACTCCACACAGCGATCCGCTTTTAGGGCAGAAGTCAAGACATTCCATCTGGCTCATTTCATATATGCCGTTGTGGGTGTTTACTGTCAACTGCTCGCAGGCTGTGGCCCAGCTGTAGGCAGTTGACAGCTCAAGCATTCCGGTTGCTGCTCCGTGTTTCAGCACCACCATCAGTGTCAATCCATTGGCGGCGTTGCCCACACACTCAATGTTGCGCACAGTGGCATTACCAAACAGGTGGCACACCAAGTCGAGCGGGTGAATGAACAGGTCGGTCAGGGCGTCGCCCTCAGGATATAGTCCGGTCAGGTATTTTAAGTTATAGCTCACTTGCTGCGCCTTGCGCAGCCGCCGTTTGAGCATTTGCGTGGCTGGAGCGTAGCGTTTTTGCAGACCCACTGCCGCCATCGTATGCGGTTGCCTGGCCTTCAGCGCTATAAGTTCGTTAAGCTCGTCAAGGGTGAGGCATGGGGGCTTTTCCACAAACAGCGATTTGCCACTCGCTATCACATCCTTAGATATGCTGAAGTTCGCCTTTGGCCCGGCAGCCACCAGCACGCCGGCCACCTCATCATCGTTCAAAATGTCGCTAAGCGAAGTGGTGGCGTGCGTGTGTCGCTTTTTCTCAATTAGCCGTAATTTGCCTTCCGACCTGCAGCAAATGTGCTTGAGTTGCACGCCCAGATAGTCGAGCACAGGATACAGGTTGTCCACGCTGTGGCTGCCTATGCCCACAAAGGCGTAGCCGCCAGTGCACACCTCTTGCAGCTGGCGCATGCTGCGCAGCTGTTTGTATCGGCCTATAATATGGTTGATCATTGTTTGCCTATCCGTTTAAAATATTGTCGGTAAGTTTCGCTCTTGTTTGCCGACCACTGGTATTTGCCATAGGCCAGCTCTATTATGCGCTTGGGCAGCACCCGCTCGAAGTTGCGCAGCAGTATGATGTCGTATTTGCGGTGGAAGTTAATCCAGCACCCGTTGCAGTTCTTCGAATAGTGGCACTGCGTGTCGCACGACTTCCGTGAGTTGAAAATCTCGTCCAGCGACTGCTTGTGAATGTTGCCAAGCACCACATCCAGGTTTTGGCAAAGCGGCACATTGCCGTTGGAGTGAATCACCAGTTCGCTCATTATGCTTTGGCATCGCAGCTTTAAGTTACCGTTGCGCCACTCGTCATACAGGGCCACAAAGTCGTAGTTTTCGTCGGTGTCGTGGATGTTCTGCGGAATTTGCTCAATGAAATTGGCCATGTCGGCGGCCAAAAGGTCGCTTGTGGTGTCGAAAAATGCCATTGTGCCATATATGCCTATGCGCACGTCGATTCCATATTTCTTAGCCACGCCTATCACAAACTCCATGTCGTCGAAGCTGTTCCACGGCGACAGGCAGAACATGAGCGAAGTGGGCACTTCGTCCTTGAGCGCCTCCACCACCTCAATCACCTTGTCGTATCCGTTCACTCCGCGCATCCTCTTGTAAGTCTCCTTGCCGCCGTCAAGCGACACATACAGGTGTTTTGGCTTGTGCCGCCGCACCATGCCTATCACCTTGTTAGCCGCCAGGCAATTCGACAGCAGGGTGTAGTTGGGGTGGTTGCTGTCAAACCAGTCCATAATGGCATCGGCCTCGGGGTGCAGCACAAACTCTCCGCCCTCGAGTCCCACCACCGTGTTTGTCGACACGCACTTGCTGCCCATGATTCGCTTAATGTCGACGAGCGATAGACTTTCGTGCGGTTTCTTCCATATGGAGCAGTGCTTGCACTTGCTCTGGCATATGGTGGTGGAATAGAGCATGAGCGAACTAAGCACCTTGTGCCGTGGCCGAGCCATGTTGTTCAAATACACACACCCGTTGTGTATGTAGTCATAAATGTTGTACATGTCTTTTTTTCAGTCTTTTTTTGTGGATTTACTAAGTGTTAGTTAGTGAAAAGACCGAAAGACTGCATGGGTCATGCTACCAAGTGTATCTTATTCCCAGTGGCATAGTGAACATGAACGGGTGCTTGGTCCAGTAGGTGTGGGTGTTGCTGCCATTTGGAATATACCAGTTGAATGTGGGCTCGGCATACACGCTCCACTTGGGCATAAAACGGTATTGAATGCCAACGCTTGCGCCCACGGCCCATTGGAATGGCGGTGTGAAGTGGCTCGAATTGCGGTATGCCACTTTGCCTGCGGTGACGTAGCGTCGGGCTTGTTGGCCATAAACTGGCACATTAAGCACCGCTCCCGCCGAAGTGTAGATGCCCCACCACGTCTGGCTCGGAAGCCAGTCATACGATATGCGCAGTGGCAGGCCCACATAATGCACGCTTTGCCGCCGGGCAATGTGGTAGTCGTTGGCGCCAAGCGTGAAGTCCGACTTCAGCAGCGTGTATTGCAGCCCTGTCTCCAGCCGCCAGTGGCGGTCAAGCGATTTTGCCGCCGCCAGCGAAATGGTTATGGGCCGTGAGTGGCGTTCGCGTTCAATTATCTGTCCATTATTTTGGGCTGAGATTTCAATAAGGGCAATGCTGTCTTGCCCCATGCCACTATGCTTAATGCTCATCAGGTAGCTATGCATCTGCTCCCATGTCTTGAAGTTGTCGACCACACCTGACGTGACGTCAGCCGCTGGTGGTGTGTCGTTGGCAATCTGTGTTTTGTATGCCCCTTCGAAAGTGCCTGGCCCCACCGAACTGGCGGCAAGCAGTTGCCACTTGCCACTGTGCTTTACTTTTGCAGTTTCGGCTACGTTCACATTAATGTCGGGCATGGAAATCTGCGACGTGTCGGCTGGCACTGAACCGACCGAATCGGTGTCGGGCACATTGGCCATATAGATGTCGTCCGTCTTGCCTGCGCCCACAGAGTCGCGGACGGTGCCTTGACAAGTGTCGGCTGCCACTATAGTATTGGAATATGTGGGAGCTGGAATGTGCAGTGGCGCCTTGGCATTGGGTGCCGGACTTTTGATGCTTTGCCTGTTGGGATTGCTGCGGCTGCTCTCCCCCACTTTGTCCTTGCTGATGATTGGGGTGTTGCCGTGGTCGCTGTTTGGCTCTTTGTTGAGCATCCACTTTAGCAGCGTGAGTGCAACCATCAAAACGAGGGCACCGACTTGCGCCATGCGTGCCGAAAGCATTTTTCTGAGCATCCGCTTCGCCCGCAGCAGCTGCGAGGAAGAGCTATGCGGTTCAATGCCGAGCAATGCGGCTATTTCCTTGTGTGACCGTCCCTCAACTATCGACAGGGTGAACACTTTCCGGTATCCATCGGGCAGTTGCGATATGATTTGCTCCAATTCGCTAAGCGACAGCGGTGGTTCGCCGCTGTCGCCGTATTCAAATTCTGTTTTCAGCTCAGCTGGGGCTATCGATTGCAGGTGGCGTAGGCGCTCAAGATGCTTGAACGTAAGTCTTGAGGCTATGCCAGCCACCCATTGTGGGAACTTGTCGTTGTCGTTAAGTTTGTTGATCTGCACAAAAGCAACCACAAATGCGTCTTGCGCGATGTCGTCGATTGCATCATTGTCGTCAATCAATTTTGCGCAGATTCGTTTCACTGTGGGCAGACATGCCTCATATAGCGACCCGAATGCCCTCGAATCGCCGCTTTTGGCCTTTTCAACAAGTTCTGTGAAGTCCATATTACAAAATTACAATATATATATTGTGCTACATAACTGCAAAAGACTGCACGGACATCGCAGATTTTTTTATTGACTTGAATTTAAAGTGGCTTGTTGCAGTCCAAATGAGCGATTTGTGGCCGAAAAAGTGAGAAAAGTGACTTTTTTGATAAAAAACTTTGCGAAAAGTTTGCAGGTCCAGAAATTTGTCGTACCTTTGCAATGCAATCGGGAAATAACGAGTGCAAAACTAAAAATGGTGATATAGTGTAGTGGTCTAGCACGCCACCCTCTCACGGTGGAGACCAGGGTTCGAGTCCCTGTTTCACTACAAAGAGCGAGGTTCTTAAGAACCTCGCTCTTTTTTTGTCGGCATAATTGAATGTTTTGAAAAAATCAAGGCCGAAGCGCGGTGGTTGCCACGTTTCGGCCTTGGTTGGTTATACGGGTTTATAATATGCTCGTTGCGGTTTGGGTTAGATGATGCCCTGTCCCATCATTGCGTGGGCCACCTTCATGAAGCCGGCAATGTTGGCGCCCTTCATGTAGTTCATGTAGCCGTCGGCCTCTTGGCCATACTTCACGCACTGCTCGTGGATCTCGGCCATGATGTGGTGAAGCTTTTGGTCTACTTCTTCGGCTGTCCAGTAGATGTGCTGGGCGTTCTGGGTCATTTCAAGGCCAGAAGTTGCCACACCACCTGCATTCACTGCCTTGCCCGGGGCGTACACCATCTTGTTGGCCAGGAACACGTCGATAGCCTCGGCTGTGCAGCCCATGTTCGACACTTCGGCCACCAGCAGCACTTTGTTGGCAGCGAGAGTCTCGGCGTCTTCCTTGCTCACCTCGTTCTGAGTGGCACATGGCATAGCGATGTCCACTTTCTGTTCCCATGGGCGCTTGCCTGCAAAGAACTTGGCGTTGGGGAATTTCTGGGCGTAGGGAGCGCACACGTCGTTGCCGCTGGCGCGGAGTTCAAGCATGTAGTCGATTTTCTCTTGGGTGTTGATGCCGTCGGGGTCGTAGATGTAGCCGTCAGGACCACTGATGGTGACAACCTTTGCGCCAAGCTCGGTGGCTTTGGTCACTGTACCCCAAGCCACATTGCCGAAGCCCGACACGGCCACTGTCTTGCCCTTGAAGTCGGTGCCAAGGCGGTGGAGCATCTTCTGCACGAAGTAGCATGCGCCGAAGCCTGTGGCCTCGGGACGAATGCGCGAGCCGCCAAACTCAAGGCCCTTGCCGGTGAAGGTGCCTGTGTGCTCGTGGGTGAGCTTCTTGTACATGCCAAACATGTAGCCCACTTCACGGCCGCCAACGCCGATGTCGCCTGCGGGAATGTCCTTGTCGGGACCCACGTTGCGCCACAGCTCAAGCATGAATGCTTGGCAGAAACGCATTATCTCGGCGTCGCTCTTGCCCTTGGGGCTGAAGTCAGAGCCGCCCTTGGCACCGCCCATAGGCAGTGTGGTGAGGGCATTCTTGAACGTCTGCTCAAAGCCGAGGAACTTAAGGATTGAAAGGTTCACTGAAGCGTGGAAGCGCACACCGCCCTTGTACGGGCCGATGGCGTTATTGAATTGAACGCGGTAGCCAAGATTGGTCTGCACCTCGCCGTTGTCGTCAACCCATGTTACACGGAATGTGTAGATGCGGTCGGGCTCAACCATTCTCTCGATGATTTTAGCATTCTCAAATTCGGGATGCTTGTCATACTCGTCCTTTACGGTTAAAAGAACCTCGCGGACTGCTTGCAGATATTCGTTTTCACCTGGGTGCTTAACCTGCAAATCGTTTAAAATCTTTTCTACGTTCATGATAGATGCGAATTTTTAAAGCGGTTTATATATAATTATGTCTATATGTCATTACTGATGTTTTGACGTGACAAATATAAAGCAAAAAATCTGATTACACATAGTTCTTGGCGCAAAATTTCCGATTTTTTTTCACTCGAACGCACTTTTTTTAGCAAAATGTCATTCATGCGAAATCTTATTGACTTGCAAATTGCTATCATTCAGGCCTGTTTGCTGGTCTGATGCCAGTAATAGCGCAAATACTCTTTGCTTACACATTGAAAACGGTGTAAAACAACGGCATTTGGTCACGTGAGGAGGTGGCTGGTGATTGGCGCTTTTTTTCTTTAATAAATTGTGTGATTACGAAAATTCACTTACATTTGCAATATATGAACTTAATTGTTTAACTGAATAACAACGCATAATTATGAAGAAGCACAATTTTTATGCTGGTCCGTCGATACTTAGCCAGTATACGATTGACAACACTATTGATGCAATCCGCAACTTTGCCGGCACTGGTCTCTCTCTTCTCGAGATTTCACACCGCAGCAAAGAGTTTACTGCTGTCATGGACGAGGCTCAGGCTTTGTTCAAGGAACTGCTCGACATCCCCGCCGGCTATGAGGTACTCTTCCTTGGTGGCGGCGCAAGCACACAGTTCTGCATGGTGCCATACAATCTGCTCAAGGCCAAGGCAGCCTACCTTGACACTGGCACTTGGGCCAACAAGGCCATTAAGGAGGCCAAACTGTTTGGCGAGGTTGATGTAGTGGCTTCTTCAAAGGCCGACAACTATGTGTATGTCCCTAAGGACTACACTGTGCCCGCCGATGCCGACTACTTCCACATAACCACCAACAACACCATCTATGGCACAGAGATCCGCAAAGACCTCGACTCTCCCGTGCCACTGGTTGCCGACATGTCGAGCGACATTTTCTCGCGTCCCGTTGATGTGTCGAAATACGACCTTATATATGGTGGCGCACAAAAGAATATTGCTCCTGCCGGTGTCACCTTTGTCATTGTTAAGGTTGACGCCCTGGGCAAGGTGGAGCGCCCCATTCCCACAATGCTCAACTACAAGACGCACGTCGACAAGGGCTCGATGTTCAACACTCCTCCAGTGATGCCTATCTATGCCGCGCTGCAAACCCTCAAATGGTATAAGCAGCTGGGCGGCGTTAAGGAACTTGAGCGCCTCGACAAGGAAAAGGCAGCCTACCTCTACGATGCCATCGACTCAAGCAAGATGTTCGTTGGCACAGTTCATCCGGAAGACCGCTCGATAATGAACGTGTGCTTTGTGATGAAGCCCGAATACAAAGAGCTCGAGAAAGACTTCATCGACTTTGCCGGCACAAAGGGCATCGTAGGCATCAAGGGCCACCGCAGTGTGGGCGGCTTCCGCGCATCGCTCTACAATGCGCTGCCGCTTGAAAGCGTTAAGGTGCTTGTTGAGGCCATGAAGGAGTTTGAAAACAAGCACTGATTAATGCTCGCAAAAGGGAATAGCACAATTATTTATTAATTAAGGAGACAACACATCGATATGAAAATATTAGTTGCAACCCAAAAGCCATTCGCCCCTGCCGCTGTCGACGGCATCCGCGAGGTGGTGAAAGCCGCCGGACACGAACTGGTGCTGGTGGAAAAAGGCACAAAGGACGACATGATTAAGGCCGTTGCCGATTGCGCAGGACTGATTGTGCGCAGCGACAAGGTGGACAAAGAGGTGCTCGACGCCGCCAAGGAACTCAAGGTGGTGGTGCGTGCCGGTGCCGGATATGACAACATTGACCTGGCCGAGGCTACTGCTCATGGCGTGTGTGTGATGAATACACCTGGCCAAAACAGCAACGCCGTGGCCGAACTGGTGTTTGGCATGCTGGTGTACCTGCTGCGCAACCGCTTCGACGGCACTTCGGGCTCTGAACTTAAGGACAAGACGCTGGGCATCCACGCATTTGGTCAGGTGGGCCGCAATGTGGCCCGCATAGCCAAGGGCTTTGGTATGAAGGTGAGCGCATTCGACCCCTTTGTCAAAGACGAGGCCATGCTTGCCGAAGGCGTTACTCCCATCCACTCCATAGAGGAGTTGTATAAGGAAAACCAGTTTGTGAGTCTTCACATTCCGGCGACTAAGGACACCATTAAGTCGGTCAACAAGGCACTTATCGACCTTATGCCCAAGAATGCCGTGCTTGTCAACGCCGCCCGCAAGGAGGTTATAGATGAGGACAGCCTGCGCGAGGCTCTTGAAACCCGTCCAGACTTCAAATACGTGGCCGATGTGAAGCCCGACATTGCTGCTGAGTTGCAGGAGAAGTATGGCAACCGTGTGCTGTTCACGCCAAAGAAGATGGGTGCGCAGACGGCCGAGGCCAACATCAAAGCCGGTATCGCCGCTGCCGAGCAGGTGGTGGCCAACCTCAAGGACGGATGGAACAAGTTCCAGGTGAACAAGTGATTATGCGAAGCAATTAGTCGCTTTATATCTGTGCTTCTTACAACGCGTTTATAGCGTGATTGTAGGTGCAAAAAATCAAGAGTAGTCAATGCACTTGTCAAGCAGAGGCTACTCTTGATTTTTTATGCCTTTATGCTGGGGAAAATTGCGGCTGTGCTTATTTTGCAATGGCATATTGGCGCATGGCTTCCACACGACCGTCGTTCACCTTGCCGGCAAAGTGTGCGTCGCTGTTAAACACCACCGTGAGTCCGCTGTGCTTGAGCATGCCGAAATATCGGCTTGCCGGGAAAAAACGTCCGTATGGCTCCCACGATTTTGTGTTGACCTCCACGATGAGGTGGTGGTCGGCTATGGCCTCAAACAGTTCATGCACCAGTTTGTCGTACCATGGCTCTTGGTCGATGCCGGGCTTGAAGCAGGAGGCATTGAAGCCTATTTTGTCGAAATGGCCAATTATGTCAAATCCGCCCCGCTCCACCATTTTCAATGATTGGGCGTAGAATGACCGCACCACCGCCTCGATGTCGTCGTGGAAGTAATGGTGCATCTTGCTCACGAATTCATCGGGATGGCCGTCGATGTCGATTTGCTCTTGTGGGTTGTCGAACGATGGGATAAAGTGCACCGACCCAATGCGGTAGTCAAGCGGCAATTGCTGATAGTAGTCGTCGGCAGGGCCGCTGACTTCTGTAAAATCGATCTCCATCGACTGGAATATCTCTATCTGGCCGGCAAACTTGGCTTTGAGCCGGCAAATTTCATCAAGATACAGCGGCACACTGGCTTTGCTCATGTTGCATGGTGATGCAAAGGGTATGGGCGAATGAGGGCTGAAGCCGATGTGGGTGAAGCCGTGTGCCACGGCTGCGGCTACAATGGCCTCCATAGTGTCGCGCCCGTCGCAAAACTGTGTGTGGGCGTGGAATGTGTATAGCGTGCTTTCGGCAGCTATTCTCCTGAAGTCAACCATACTTTCTGTCACCTCCTTTGCTCGGCCTTGCGTGCCTGGTTGGCGTAGTATTCAATGGTTTCATACGACTTGCGCACTGTGGCCTCGAGTTGGGTCATTACTGGCGACATTGATTTGCGCTCGGCCTCATCGGCGCTCGCATAGCGTGCGCGCAAAGCCTTCAGTTTTGTCATGGCCTCGCGCTGCTTGCCTTGCTCTGCCAGACACTGCTCCAGATAGCTGCGTCCTTCGGTGGTCTTGGCATCGCTGAGTGATGTGTAGGTGACGCCCTTGGCCACGCTGAAATTGAATGTGGCTGCTGTGCCGCCAGCGTTTCGGTCGATCGACTTGATTCGGGCCAAAACATCGGCATAGTCCTGTCCATTGGCCCAAGTGCTGCGAATGTGTCTTATCGCAGCCATCGAGGCGATGTCTGTACTGTCGGGGTTATAATTCTCGCGCACCGAGTTTGGCAGATACACGTATATGGTCACTTTGCCTGGAATGTGGTTGCGGTCGGTTGCCCACCATCCCACGCCAGTGTTGTCGTCAATCACAAGCAAATAGTCGTCATATGGCGAGTTATATGGCATGCCCACGTTTTGCGGCTTCAGGTAGTTGCCCGTGTCGGGATCTTTGCGCGTCACAAATATGTCGTAGCCGCCAATCGAACCAGTGCCATTGCTGGCATAATACAGGCTCTGGCCGTCGGACGTGACAAACGGGTAGCAGGCGTCACCGCCGTCGTTGAGCATATCGTCGAGTTGCACCGGCTTGTCCCATGAGCCGTCGAGCAGTTTGTCGCTTTTCATGAGCCGCATTGTGCCGTCGGAGTCGACTTGCGACCACATCATGCTTTCACCGCTTTCTGGCATATACACCTCGGTGGGTGTGGCCGGACGCATGTCTTCCGGCATGGTGTCGGTTGATGCAAGCGTGCCTGCCTGGCGCGAGATGCGGTAGGCCTTGAAAAAGGCGTCTTTGTCGACCACAATGCTGTCGACCACCACAATTTTTTCAACGTGTGATGCCATTTCATCGGCCATATTGATTTTGGCACGCAGCTTCGATTGCTCTTCGGTCAGCGGTTTGTTTCTTACCGCTGTCTCATATTTGCTCATCATTGCCTTGGCTTCGCCGAAGTCGTAGGTCATGTAGCACATCCGCGCCATTTCCATCAGAGCCTCTTTGCTGCCTTTTTGCTGGGCCAAGTCAAGGTGCTTGCGAGCCTGAGCCAAGTGCCCAGTCTGCTCAAGGCACTCTGCCATCAGCAGGTTTATCTGCACATTTGCCTTGTTTTTGGCATGCTGTCCCTGCAGCAGTTCCAGTGCCTGTGTGTAGTTGCCTTGCTGCATCAGCTGCTTGGCCTCGTCGGTGGGGCCGGCGGCAAAGGCCGTCAGGCTTGTGGCTGCGCATAAGGCGGCGATGGAAAGTATAAACTGTAGTCTCATATCAATTAATTCAATGCTTTTTTGCTTGTTGTGCGTGCGTCATAAAGTCAGTTGCCCATTTCGCTTAGGAACTGAATGCGCACAAGTCTCAATTCCTCTTCGGTGAAATCGGGCCCGAGCTCTTCAAGCGCCACCGAGATGCGGTCGGTTTCGCTTTCGGTGAAGTAGTCGAATATCTCATCGCGGTGGTCTTCGTCCATCACCTCATCAATGTAGTAATTGATGTTTATTTTGGTGCCAGAATACACTATAGCCTCAAGTTCGTCGAGCAAATCCTTGAATTCAAGTCCTTTCGATCGGGCAAGCTCCACGAGGTCTATTTTGCGGTCGATGCCCTGAATCAGTTCTATTTTGATTTTACTCTTGTTGGGCACCGTCTTTATGCGCAAGTCCATGGGCCGCTCAATGTCGTTTTCCTCCACGTGCTTCTTTATCACCTCCACAAATTCTTTGCCATAGCGTCGGGCTTTGCCTTCTCCCACTCCTGGAATCAGTTTCAGCTCATCGAGAGTGATTGGGTAGTTGGTGGCCATTGCCTCGAGCGAAGGCGTTTGGAATATTACGTATGGCGGCAAATCGTTTTTGGCGGCTACCTTTTTACGAAGGTCTTTAAGTATTCCAAACAACTCAGGGTCGATGGTATAGGCCGATTCATCGCATAATTCCGAATCATCGACTTCTGAAAAGTCGCGGTCTTCCACTATGTAGAACTTTGTGTGACTCTCGGGAAACTGCCGTCCGGCATCGGTGAGTTTCAGCAGCCCATAGTTCTCAATGTCGCGCTCGATTAATCCGGCAATTATTGCCTGATTGATGACTGCATTAAGGAATTTGGCGTCGGAATGCTGCTCGCATCCAAATTCTTCGATTTTATCGTGACGATATGATTTGATCTCGGGGTTGAGTTTGCCCAAGAGCACGCTCACCACATATTCCGATCGGAATTTTTCCTTTAATGCGATTATGGCCTCGATGACCGAGGTGAGTTGCTCGGTGGCGTCGACTTTTTTGCGCGGGTGCAGGCAGTTGTCACAGTTGCCGCAGTTGTCACTGTCGTATGCCTCGCCAAAGTAGTGCAGCAGGGTCTTACGGCGGCACACCGACGACTCTGCATAGGCGGCTGTCTCCTGGAGCAGCTGTTTGCCGATTTCCTGCTCGGCCATGGGCTTGCCCTGCATGAACTTTTGCAGCTTTTGCAGGTCTTTTTTGGAGTAGAATGTGATGCAATGTCCCTCGCCGCCGTCACGTCCGGCGCGTCCGGTTTCCTGGTAATACCCTTCGAGGCTCTTGGGGATGTCGTAGTGAATCACAAACCTCACGTCGGGCTTGTCGATGCCCATGCCAAAGGCTATGGTTGCAACTATCACATCCACTTTCTCTAGCAAAAAGGCGTCCTGATTGGCTGCGCGTGTGGCGGCGTCCATACCAGCATGGTAGGCAAGGGCTTTGATGTCGTTGACACGCAGCGTTTCGGCCAGCTCTTCAACCTTTTTGCGGCTCAGGCAGTATATTATGCCCGACTTGCCGGGCATCGACTTGATGAATTTTATTATGTCGCGGTCCACCTCGTTGGTCTTCGGGCGCACCTCATAGTAGAGGTTTGGGCGGTTGAACGACGATTTGAACACATTGGCATTGTTTATGCCCAAGTTCTTTTGTATGTCGTGCTGAACCTTGGTGGTGGCAGTGGCAGTGAGAGCTATTATCGGGCGCCGGCCAATGTCGTTGATTAGAGGCCTGATGCGGCGGTACTCTGGGCGGAAGTCATGCCCCCACTCCGATATGCAGTGAGCCTCGTCGATGGCATAGAATGAAATTTTCACCGACTTGAGAAAATCAATGTTTTCGGCCTTGGTGAGCGTTTCCGGAGCCACATACAGCAGCTTGGTGCGCCCTGACATCACATCGGCTTTCACATGCTCGATGGCCTGGCGGTTGAGCGACGAGTTCAAGAAATGCGCCACTCCGTCTTCATCGCTATAGTTGCGCATTGCGTCCACTTGGTTTTTCATGAGCGCAATGAGCGGCGACACCACAATGGCAGTGCCATCCATGAGAAGCGCAGGCAGCTGATAGCACAGCGACTTTCCGCCTCCAGTGGGCATAAGCACAAAGGTGTCGTTGCCCTTCATCAGATTTTCCATAATCTGCTCCTGGTTGCCCTTGAAGTTGTCGAAGCCAAAGTACTTCTTCAGTTCTTCCGTTAGTTGCTTCTTGTATGGCTCAGTCATATCTTTAATGTATGTGTTATTAATCAGTTGTGTCAATAGTATGTGGCATGTGGCTTAGCGCAAAGGTGTTTTTGGCCCAGTGGCATGTTTTTCCACTAACCACCTTACAAATATAGTAAATTACGTGCAAGCCAACAAGTAATTCAGTCTGAAAATCACACCCAATGCGGCCTTAAAAGTGAATATATGGCACAATTTGTGTGCATGTTTCGCCTTTTTGTTATCACAATGTCCGTCATTGGTTGCCGAGATGTGTCACAAATATGGGTTGTGAGCCTTCTCATCGGTGACGCAGGTCTGCGGCCCGTGGCCGGGCAAAACCACTGTGTCGCCGGGCAGTGACAGGATTTTGGCCTTGATGCTCTCCACCAGTTGCCCGTGTGAGCCCCCTGGCAGGTCGGTGCGGCCTATGCTGCCAAGAAACAGGCTGTCGCCCACCAGCACCACTCCGCTTTGCGGCAGGTAGTATGCCAATCCGCCTGGCGAATGGCCTGGCGAAGCCAGCACATTTATTGCTTCGCCATCGAGGCTAAGGCTGTCGCCATCGCCAATTGTATCGTAGTCATCTATTGGATTCACCTCAATCTTTAAGCCAAACCGTGCCGCCTGGCTGGGCAGTGATGCTGCAAGCGAGGCATCGGCTTTGCTGGCCTTTATCCTCAGGCCATATTTGCCGGCGAGCCATGCTGCCGAGGCCACATGGTCGACGTGCATGTGCGTCACAAGAATGCATTGCGGCTCAAGCCCGTTTTGGGTGATGTATCCGTCCACGGCCTCGCGCTCTGGCGCAGTCATCATGCCAGGGTCAACTACTATGGCTTTATTCGAAGTGCTGCTTCTTAATATATAGGTGTTCTCCCCGAATGGGTTTACGGTGAATTTTACGATATGCATAATGAGTTTTGAATGATTATAGTGGCAGGTACACTATCTTTTTGGTTTCAAAAAAAGGCTCGTCGAAGTGCAGGTTCAATTCGTCGACCACCACGCTGCTGGCAAATGGTGCCAATTCATCGGTCAAATCGCCGCCTTTGAGGCATATCAGCCCGTTTGGAAGCGCGTTTTTGCCATTGTCGCTGTCAACAAGACGCTTGAGCAGTGGCACCATCTTGCCCATTTCCATCACTGCGCGGCTCACCACAAAGTCGAATTTACCCTTCACCTCCTTTATGTCGCCGTGCTGAATGGTGATGTTGCGCAATCCTGCCGCTTGGGCCACCGCCTGGGCCACCCTGAGCTTTTTGGCTATGCGATCCACCAAATGAAACTTGCAGCCAGGCAGCAGCACGGCAAGCGGAATTGCCGGAAATCCGCCTCCGGTGCCGAAATCAAGAATTCTTGTGCCTTCGGCAAAATCGGTGAATTTAGCTATCGCGAGTGAATGCAGGATGTGGTTCACCTCAAGGTTGTCGATGTCCTTGCGCGAAATCACATTGATTTTCTCGTTCCACTGCGGGTATTCTGCCTCAAGAATGGCAAATTGCCGCTTCTGCTCATTGGTGAGGTGTGGAAAATACTTTATGATGTGCTCGATTGCCATGTGCGTGCCTACAAGTTGTTGATTATGGAGTTTTCGAGGAAATATGGCTTCAGCGAGCTGAAGTCGAGGCTGATTTGCGGCTCTCCGATGGCGTTTATGGCCAGCTCGTTGGGTTCAAAGCTCCAGGTGATGCCCTTGTCGGTGAAGAAGAAATTGTTAGTCACCGACAGGTTTGGCAGGTTGTAGTAGCCCAAATCATTGAGCTCGTCCTCGCTCTTCACGTTGTTTTGGCTCATGAGTTTGTCCTTCATAAGCTGGCACACGTCGTTGAGCGATGAACTCTTGAAAATTCGGTTCACGGCAATCTGCGCCATGGCCTCGAGGTCGATGTTGTAGTAGTGGTGCGTCTTCAGCGTCACCCTATTGTTCTTCTTTATTATTTCTTCTTTGCAGAATGTGAGAATGCCGTCTTTATTGAATATCGGGGTGATATTGATCGTGGCGTTGTAGCTCACCACGCTCACAGCGTCGTAGTCGTCACCGCCTTCCGTCTCGCCGCTCGGCACGTCATCGTCGTCGGCCGTGGGGGCATTCTGGTCGAGATAGGCTGCGGCATATTCGTGCATGGCGTCTTGCAGGCCCACCGAGTCGCCAGGCACGTCGAGCAGCACCGTCGTGAATAGCTGCTGCAGTTTGCGCGTGTCGGCCGAGTCCTTATATGCCTTGGGATAGGCAATGTTGGCGTTGATGCTGACTTTGCACTGTTCGCCATTGCTTTTCTTAAACGATGAGTTGTCGGTGACTTGCGTAGAGGCGATGCCCACCGTGTCCTGTGGATGCAAAGCCTTCTTGGCAATGTTGCCGCAACCCGATGATAACAGCGTTATAATCAGTCCCATAAAAGGGATAAGTGTTTTGATTGACATATTGATGTTTCTATAAAATCAGTTTTCAGTATATAAAATTACACATTTTTG
>CAKUJD010000009.1 GCA_934661195.1 uncultured Muribaculaceae bacterium | reverse complement strand
GTTTTGGCTACTGTTTCCTGTCCGAGCGCCCGTTCAGGTTACGAATCGGCAGAAACGAGATTTTTTCACGGGAGGCGATTTTTTATGCTGTAAAGCATGTTTTCGGGATTTTTTGACACAATGGACTTATTGGCGGGGAATGTGGGCATGATTAGGAAAATCGGGGGGATTTACGTATTTTTGTGGTCGGAAATAAAAATTATATTATATGAGGAAATTTATCTACTCACTGATTTTGGCCGCAGGCGGCATGATGATGGGCGGCGGCAGCGCTGCTGCCGTAACGCAGCAACAGATGCGCTTCCACTGCGCCAACGACACCACTGAAATAAACCAGCTTTTAAAAAAAGGTGTGGAAAGCGGGTTGAAGTCGCCCAACGAGCTTGTGTGCCTCTATGCCCACGAGCTGATGGGACGCCCGTATGTGGCGCAAACGCTTGAAGGCACGCCCGAGATGCTGACTATTGACATCGACGAGCTGGACTGCACCACTTTTGTGGAAACGCTGTATGCGCTGACGCGGACTACCATGACGGGGCGGTATTCGTGGCGCGACTACGCCGCCAACCTGGAGAGCATACGCTACCGCGGCGGTGAGATGAACGGATACACCTCGCGGCTGCACTATATTAGTGAATGGGCGGTGGAAAACACCAGCCGCGGCAATCTGACTGAGGTGACCGGCGACCTTGACGGGGCAAGATATATGATTAAGACACTCGACTTCATGACCACGCACCGCAGCGCCTACCCTGCCCTGGCCGACAGCGCAACGTATGAAAAGATGCGCAACCTAGAGATTGGCTACCGCAACCACCGCTTCGCCTACATCAAAAAGGAGTCGCTGCACAACAAGAAGTTGATTGACCAGCTGAGGAGCGGCGACTTTGTGGCTCTGGTGACAAAGATTGACGGTCTTGACGTGACCCATATGGGCGTGATTGAGAAGAATGGCGGGCGGCTGTATCTGCTGGACGCGTCGAGTGTGGGCAAAAAGGTGCAGCTTGAGACCGACGACATGATGGAGATGCTGCGGCGCAACCGCAGCAACCTGGGCATACGCGTGTTCAGGATAAGGGAGCAATAGCACAGCCTACCATACACATTATTATATATAAGGAGCGAAAGCCACCCTGCATCGTAAGCGGGGTGGCTTTCGCTCTTATCGGTGTGGCGTCAGTGCTGGCCGATGCCGAGCGTCTGTTCGACGCCCGTCTGCCGCAGCCCCTCGGCATCGTAGGCCGAGAATGGGAAGGTGAGCGAGGCCGTGCCGTCCATGGTGGGCTCGTTGGTGCTGTAGTCGGCCATGTTGTCGTGATACACCACGTCGCCGGGCTGGAATTCGAAGTAGTTGCAGGCCTCGGACACGCGCAGTCCGCTGACAAGGTTCACGCCCTTGAGGCTGTTGAAGATGGAGGCATACACCGGGCCGTCGACCAGGCCGCCCGGAGTGCTGCCCATGTTCTGAAACACATAGCCCGAATGCGGCTGGCGCGGATACACGCCGCCTTCGGGCAGCCCCACCACCATGCTCACGCCCCACGGGTTGCAGCCCAGCAGCCAGTCGCGCAGCGAGCCCTCCATCTCCTCAAACGTGCGGTCGCCCGTGAGCTGGCGGTAGAGGATGCACTGCGTGAGCATGGCCGTGGTCAGATTGTTGGAGCACCACACGCCAGGCACCCCCCACAAGAAGGGGTGATTGCGGCCGCGCTCATACACGCGCTCGATGCCGGCGCGGATGTTGCGCACAAACTCGGCCCGCAGCCGGGCGTCGCCAGTGACGGAGGCCAGGCGCACGTGACCCATGTTCATAAACGGATACCACTGATAGTGGCGCGCGCTATCGGCCCCCATCCACGGGGTGACGGGTTCGCGGCGGCCATAGTTCACAGCTTGGTCGAAATAGCGGCGGTCGCCCGTCATGCGAAACAGTTCGAGCGCGCCCAGCTCCATGTCGTCAACCCAGTTGTCTTCCTCATAGATGTAGGGCGACAGCACCGACACCGTCTGCGCATTGCCCGGCTTGTCGAGGCCCACCTGATAGGCGTCGGCGGCCTTGGCGGCGATGCGGGCGGCAAACTGCGGGTAGAAGGGCTTCAGCACCTCGGCCCCGAAGGCAAAGTCGCTGGCAAACTTGCCGGCGGTGCTGGCCGCGCCCATGGTAGCGTTCATATACTTGCCGCGCTGCTGCGGCTTGCCATCGACGAAATACACGGGACGGTCCTTGCCTGCGCCCCAGCCATAGTCGGAGATCTCGTGGTTGGGGAGCTTCATGCCGGCATGGTCGCGGTCGTCGGCAATCTGGTTGTAGAGCTCGCCCTTCTCGGGGTTCATGCGGTCGAGCCACTGCAGGCCCCAGTAGATTTCGTCCACAATGTCGGGGATGCCGTTGCTGCCCGGCATGCCGTTGGCCTGATAGTGGTCGGCAAACGCCGAGGGGTTTTGCGAGTAGGCAAACATCATCTGATAGATGGCGTTGGCCGATGTGGTGGTGTATTGCAGCAGGTCGGCGGCATCGTGCCAGCCGCCGCGAACGTCGATGTGCTGGCCCTGCTTGGTGGGGTGATACACAATGCGGGCGTCAAGCTGGTGGCAGCTGTCCTGAATGTAGGGGTTCCAGCCGCAACGCTGCTGGCGCATGTAGCGCAGCGTGAAGTCGGCCGCGCCCTTATACACGCGGCCGTTGACGGGGAACACGGGCGACTTGCTCTGCCCCACCCTCACATAATATGTGCCTTGGCGGTTGAAGTCACTGAAGTTGAGGCGGTAGGTGGCCTTCATGCCGCCCAGGGCACCCATGGGCCGCACGCTGGTGGAGGTGTAGGCCACTTGGCCAGTGAAGGCGTCGACGAGTTCGAAACTGCTCACGGCTGCGGTGTCGGTGCTCATGAGCACGGCCACCTTGGTGGCCTTTGGCAGATAGCCAAGCTGATTGATGCGTATCCAGCCTGCCGCACTGGCCGCAAGGGTGCCGCCGGCCAGCACCGCAACGGCTGCCAGGCGGCGCAAACGGGTTTTGGTGGTGATAGTCATATAGCTTTTATTAATAGTATTCGACTACAAAGATAGTGCAAAATGGCTTCGACTCCCACAGATTGCTCTTCGATTTTCGACACAAAGGCACATGGGGGATGTCTTCGGTTTTCGACAGAAAGACATAAAGGCACACAGAGGCTGGCTATATTTTAGACGATAAAGACATAAAGACATATTTTTTAAAGGACATATTTCTGGCTCTTTTTGTTTTTTTTCGTCTTAAGGCTTATTTTTTCGGGTGGCGCGCTTGTAGAGCTTTATGGCTGGCTTTTTGGTGGCGGAATGCGGGATGGCATCACCGGGCTGGCTGTAGGTGATGTGGGGCGAGGCGGCCTTGGCTGCGGCAGGGAGTGTGGGGGAGTAGGGCTGGATGGCCTGGGGGCGGCTGCGCAGAAACTCGCGGACGTCATCGCCAAGGCGGTAGCCGCCACACACGATGAAGCAGGCCCGCATCTGGCTGAGCACGGCTGCGTTTTCGCTGGCGTCGCCGCGCCTCAGGGCCAGCACCACGGCGTTGAGGTCGTCGTCGGGACGGAACACCTTGCCTATGATGGCGCGGAAGTTGGCCGTCACGGCCTGCTCAAGCGTCAGGCCCTGGCGCGGGACGGCTATGAAGAAGTCGTAACCGTCGGCGCCGCTGCACAGCATTTGCAGCATGCCTTGCCTGAACTCGCTGCGGGCCTGCTGCTTGAAGCGCTGCTTCTCGGCATGGTTGGAGCGGGCATAGAGGGCAACGACATAGAGGAAGTTGACGTCGTAGTGCTGCAGCCACAGCGTGTCGCGGTCGAAGAGGCGGTTGCTGAACTGGCAGCACGGCACGCGGCCGCTATGGTCGGAGCGGCGAGTGAGGCACGGCTGGGCATACGACGGCGAGCCTGGCGAGACGCGGGCGCTGATAAAGAAGTTGGGCGTGATGTTGTAGCCCTCGGTGAGCGAGTCGCGATACCTCACCTTGGGGTGGCGGGCGGCTCCGCTGAGGCGGTCGAAATACCAGTTGATGTTGAGCTGAATCACATTTTTGGCATAGGTGTATTGCTTATACACCGAGTTGGCGCCAAGCGTGCCGCCTATCTTATAATACTTGCTGTCGCCAATGTAGTAGATGTCGCCGCCACCCACAAGCGACGGGTAGCGGTAGATGTGATCCACCACCTTGCCATCGGGCTGGTCTTTGAGGTCGGGGTCGATGCCGCCCTTGTCGTCGCCTATCAGCTCGTCGATTATGGCCTCAAACACCACGTTGAAGTTGCGCACCAGCAGATAGTCGCTGTCTTGCCGCGACGAGCGCACGCGCTCCTCCTCACCGAAAAAGGCGTAGCACAGCCGCCACAGTTCGAGGGCCGTGTCGGAGAAATAGCGGTACTTGATTTGCCGCAGCCGCCGGCGTCCGTATCCGTCCAAATAGCGGCGGAAGCGGGCGGCTGGCATGGGAGCGTAGCAACATACGGCTTCGGCCGGCCTAAAGCCGTATTGCCGGGCAATGTGGGCAAGGATTGAGGCATAGATCACCAGCAGCTCCTCGTCGAAGTCAATCTGGCGCCGGCGCACGGCGGGGCGCGGATACACGGGCACGCCGCCGCGGCTCATCACGGCCGGGGTGCGCGCCACCGTCGTACGCCAGTCGATTTTGCGCATGCCGCTGCGGGCGGCCTTGATGGCTGTAATGAAAAAGTCGCGGTGGTCGCGGCCAAACCCGACCAGCGACAGCACCACATCGAGCAGAGTGCCGCCAGCCGTGCCACGCGAGCCGTCGAGCCGCGAAAACGAGCGGCGCAGCAGCGTGCCGCTGCCGGGGTGCAGGCGGCCAAACTCCTTGATGGCGCGGTAGATCCACACCGCAAAGCCCGACAGAAAGGTGTAGTCGGCACGGCTCACGCGGTGCTGGCGCAGGGCTTCGCCGAAGTCGATGATGTCTTCGGGCTTCAGTCCCTTGTGCCACAACACGCAGCCGCGGTCGCTGTCGATCACCACCTTGGGCAGGAAAAATATGCAGTCGCCCAGACGGCGGCTGTAGCAGTAGCCCACGTGGCTGACAGTGGTCTTGCCGTCGAGGGTGGAAGGCTCAAAGCCGCTGAGCACCTCGGCCACAGCCTGCTCATCATACGGGTAGCCCTCGATGATGATTTTCATTGCTCAGAGTCGGTTTGCTGCCCGGCGTCGGGCTGGCGCTGCTCCACGCCGAGGCCATCGAGAAACTCGGCCACCAAATCAGCGCTGACCTCGCCGCCGGCTGTGAAAAAGCGGTGAAAGCAGTCGCAGTTGCCGGTGAACATGCTGCCAGCCTCGCCGGCGCAGTCACGGAACACGTCGTTCCACAAATAGAACACCACCTTCGACACAAAGCGGTCGGCGCTGATGGCCTCATGCCCCTTGCGCGCGGCAAACCAGTAGCCCAGCTTCTTGTCTTCGCTCTGCGTCACGGCCTCGATGCGCTCGTTGGCCTGGCGCACAAAGCTGGCCCACACATAGCGGCGACCGCCGCCGCAGTCAATGTAGTGGCCGCGGTCGGTGCAGTCGATGGGCACATAGCGCCAGTCCCAGCGGCGCTTAAAGGCCGAGTCGATGGGAAACAGGCTTTGGTCGCTGGTGTTCATCGTGGCCCAGATGTGCAGATTGGGCGGCAGCTGCATTTTCTCACCCGCCTTTATGCCGGCATCGCTGATGTCGGCATCGGCCAGACTTTCGCTTAAATAGTGCTGCAAGTCGCGGTCGGGCGTAATGCGGTAGGCCGAATAGCCGCGGTCGTCGCGGTCGAGCAGCTGAAACACATCACCGAAAATTTGGGCGCAGTTGCCGCGGTTAATCTCCTCAATAATCAGGAAAAACGGCTCGTCGAGTTTGCTCCACGCCCTCACGTAGGCCTCGGTGAACGCCTGCGGAGTGAAGCGGTAGGTGATGTCGCCGCTCGCTTCATCCACCGTAGGCTTGTAGCAGCCCACAAACGTGGAGTAGTCGCAGTCGGGGTGAAACGTGGTGCGGATCGAGTTGCCGTCGGTGATGCAGGCGTTGCAGTTGATGCTATACGACTTGCCCGTGCCCGGCGCCCCAAAGAAAATCTGCTGCAACGGCAAATCGTCAACGGACTTAGTACCAAGACCTTTTTTAGATGAAGCATTGTATACATCAATAATCACCTTTGCCATATCTTGCTTATCGGCAAGGAAAACGCACAAATCAGCGACATAAGACTGAGATGCATTCACCAAACAAGCGCAAGATAAAATTGGAGAAATGTAAAAGTCACCCCTGTCTATGGTTTTCGCACCATGCCACCACCCATAATCAGTGATGAACATATTCAAATAAGACTTTGACGTTTCATCTAAATCAAGAGACTGCAATAATTGCTCTTCTTGTCTGTTAAGGGAACCATTATTCAGGATTTTCAAACGTTCCTTAGTAGCAACATTAATGGCAAATTTCTTATACAACATCAACTCGTTATATAAATCTGTAAAATATGAGGCTATATAGAACCACTGGTTGGGCAAAAAAACATTTAACAGGCCTCGCTGAAACCCTTTCGTCTGGATAATTGCGGAATAATCATTATAGGTAATTGCATTTCCATTAATTTCTTTTACACGTTCCTTAAATACTGATGGCAAAACAAAGTCATTGCCCTCATATTTACTAAAGTTTTCAGCAGCAAGATCAAAAATCTGCTCTAAGTTCCGTAATTTTTCCATTAGCATTTGCTTAATAATTGAGTCACTATTTCTTCGGCCAGCCTTTTAATCACAGGCAAAGCCACACTATTGCCAAATTGATGATAGGCTTCTTTTCTTGAAACAACTATCTTATACTCTTGGTCGCTACTGTTATTGGCATTATCGGCACTAATCGGATTTTGCCAGCCTTTACCTACGATTCTATAACCTTGTAGTCGGCCAGCCTCCACAGGCGTAAGGCGGCGTGGATTCAGTCCCTTATCCGACTGATCAATTAATATTTCGCTTCCATCTTTCCAATAACGCGCAGAAATAGTACTACAATAAACGCTTTCAGAATTAAAAAGGCTATAACCAAACCCCTTTCCATTGGCCTTGTTCCGCTCTTTTCTCTTCTTGTGGCCTTCCCACATTCTGTCGCTTATTGTATAGTACGCATCAATCGAGTCTGCCGGTTCGAATATGTCCGACAGCTTTGTTTTTACTACCCTATTAGCCAAATCCTTAGTTTTGTCATATATTGTATGTCCCCTTGAGTCTATTCCATATGGGAATTTGAATGAATCTACTTTTATCAAATCCTTGTACCAAGCAATTATGAACAAACGCTCTCTATTTTGTGGAAGTCCGAAATATTTGGCATTTAACACATCGTAGCTGTATGCATACCCTAATTCATCCAATGTAGCAAGTATCGTCTTCAGCGTTTCCCCTTTCATGTGCGTTTTCAAACCCTTCACATTTTCAAGAAACAGCACTTTGGGCGGATTTCCTGTACTGATTTTCTGCTTCACTATGTTAGCTATATTGAAGAATAGCGTTCCTCTCGTGTCCTCAAAGCCCCGTCTAAGTCCTGCTATAGAAAAAGGCTGACACGGAAATCCCCCACAACAAACATCAAATGCAGGAATTTCAGCAGGATCTTGCTGCGTTATATCTTCATTGAACAATTTACTGCCGTTTTCAAACAAATTCGGAGCAATATCCTTATAGTTAGCCTCATACGAGATACGTGCATTTTTGTCCCACTCACTTGCAAACACGCACTTCATGCCGACAGAGTGCATTGCTTGATGAAAGCCGCCTATGCCGGCAAATAGGTCGATAAATTTATATGTTTTTCTCTTTGCCATGTTATAGTTGGCCCAACAAAAAGGCACTTTTATTCGTCCCTTTTTGTTGGGCACTGGTGGTGATGGCGGTTTGGAAGTGTTTTTGTGGTTTTTGTGGTGGTTTTGCGGCACAATTCTCAAAATTTTGCTAATTTTGCGCATGCATAATATCTGGAAAAGTGCCCAACAAAAAGGGAGGATTTGTCAGACCATGTGAGGCGCATTGGTAGGCGGATTAGATTGGGGTGGTGTGAAGGAAAATCAGGAAAAATAAATCGGTGATAATCTGTGAAATCTGTGGGAGATAATGTCTTCGGCACGGTTGGCTGTTTTTGTGGGCTCCCACAGATTAGCACGGATTTGCACAGATTTTTCTTTTGCCCTAAAGCATGTCTTTGTGTCTTAATCAATTTGTGGATTCAGAGGGCAGGCGGCGAGGTAGCGCGCCAGGGTGCCGCGGCTCACGCCGCACTGGCGCGCTATGGCGCTTCGCGACTGGCGCCGGGCCAGGCAGCTGGCAATGAGGGCGCGGTGGGCATGAAGCTTGTATTTGTGCGGGGCGCTGCGGCGGCCGCGCGGACGGCCCAGCGCCACTCCCTCGGCCTTGCGCCGCGCCAAGGCCTCGCGTGTGCGCTGGCTGATGAGGTTGCGCTCGATCTCGGCCGAAAGGGCGAAGGCGAAGGCCAGCACCTTGCTCTGGATGTCGTCGCCCAGGCGGTAGTTGTCCTTGATGGTCCACACGCGGCACTCGCGCGCCATGCACAGGTTCAGAATCTCCATGATCATAAACAGGTTGCGCCCAAGGCGCGACAGTTCGGCGCAGATGATGAGGTCGCCGCGCCCCACCCTGTTGAGCAGTTTGCCAAGCTCGCGCTTAGTGTAGGCGCGCGTGCCGCTTATGGTCTCCTCAATCCAGCCGTCCACGTCAAGCCCGCGGACGCGGCAGAAGCGTGCTATCTCGAAACGCTGGTTTTCCACAGTCTGCTTGTCGCAGCTGACGCGAATGTATCCGTAAATCATAGTTTTTTTCATGTAAAGGAAAGGCATTTGCCGCAATCGGCGCCGCCGTGCGGGCACAAAAAAAGCTCCCGCGGGCTGATGCCGTGGGAGCAATGGTTGCGCGCTGGCTGGCGCGAGTGTGCGGAAAGGCGGTTTACTTCACTTCCACGCCCATCACGTTATACTTTTTGTCGCCAACGAGGATGTAGACCTGTCCGTTTTCGATGACCTTGCGGGGTTTCACTTCCTTGCTGCTGGCAATGGTCTCGATCACTGTTGAAGTCAGGGTGGTCACCTTGATGTTGTCGAGGATCACGCGGTTAACCTTGATGTTAACGCCGTGCTCGGCATCGGTTGCGGCAGGCATGTCGGCCGAGGTGTAGTCGGTGCTCTTAGTTCCAAAACTGGGGATAACCGACATGAAAGCCACCTGAGTCTCGGCAGTGGCACCCTTGATTATGAGTTCGTTTTTAGTGCCCTCGAAGCCCCATGCGGCTGTGGTGTCCATGGTGATGAACGCGCTGGTGGGGATTTCGATGACTGCGGCGTTGAGGGTTATGTCGTTGCCGCCGGCGTCCTTGTAGGCCACCTGCTTGGTCTTGGTCACACCATCAAACTGGCCGGGGCCGAGCAGTGCCACGCAGTAGTACTGATAGTCGTGCACTAGGCCCTTCAGATATTTGCCATCTGCGTCGAGTGTCTGGTTGGAGGTGTAGCCAATGCCCTGCCACGAGAGTTTGACGTCTGTTGGAGCAGTGAGCGAAGCGAACTTGGGCGACAGCAGGTCGCCGCCGTAACCGGTCTTAGAAATGCGCACGTAGCCCTGGCAGGCATACAGGTAGGTGGTGCGCGATGCCCAGCCGTTGAGGTCGTCAACGTTACCGTCGTTGATTATGCTGTTGTAATTTGGCTGATAGCTAACGCCCTCGGCATCTGCGCCTGTCCAGGGGTTCTTGCCATACTTGTGCACACTGCCATTCATGGCAGTCTCGAGTTTGTCGAAGTTTTCTTGCAGCACCACAGTCTCTTGGGCCTGCATGCCGATGAACGTACTTGCTGCCATGAGAGCAGCCACAAAAAGTTTAGAGTAAGTTTTCCTCATTTGAGTTGTTGTTTAAAGTGTTTGTTAATTACGTCCAAAGTTACACTTTTTTCCAATAAATGGCAACACCGTGGCTAAATATTCACAACAATGTAATCCAAAAAGATTCAGTGCCGCTACCCTTTTGCATAGCGCCCGCGGGCCGAAGGCTTAAGTCGACGACGTTGCCACAAAATCGCCCGACCGTAGCGCCACATTCATTTAGGCCAATCTGCATGGCTCTGACAAGGTTGAAAGTTGAGAGTTTATGTTTTTTGGCTAAAGATATCATCTCCCACAGATCTCACAGATTTTCACAGATTTTCTTTCGACAGTGAGACACACCATTGGTTGGCGGATTTCTTAAGACGACAAAGGCACACAGCAACCGGCGTTTTTTTTTAGACGATAAAGACTTGTTTTAAACATTAAATCTCCAATGTTTTTTTGTCTTTGATTATATGTCTTTATGTCTTTATCGTCTATTATATGTCTTTATGTCTTTTTTGTCGATTATTTGTGTTTATGCCAAGGTGTCGCGCTGAGCCGGCAACTTTAAGCTGTAATCTTTACGGCTGTAAACTTTAGGAAAAAGCAAAGCGGCACCGCACTGTGTGAATTAGTGCGGTGCCGCATTTGGCTATCAGTGAAATGCCTCCTCTCTCTGCAAGGGGGCACGGCTGTTGTTTTAGTTGTGAAGTGGCTTACTCAGCCTTAGCCTCTTCGGCTGCTGGAGCCTCGGCTGCTGCGGGAGCTGCCTCGGCCTTCTTGGCGCCTGAGCGGCGGCTGCGGCGGGTAGTCTTCTTCTTGCCCTCTTCCTTGGCAGCGAGCATAGCCTCGTTGTAGTCAACCAGCTCGATGAAGCAAGTCTTGGCGTTGTCGCCGAGGCGGTTGCCAAGCTTGAGGATGCGGGTGTAGCCACCGGGACGGTCGGCAATCTTCTTAGAGATGTTCTGGAAGAGCTCGGTCACGGCCTCTTTGCTCTGCAGGTGGCTGAACACGAGGCGGCGCGATGCGGTGTCGTCCTTCTTGGCGCGGTTGATAAGCGGCTCGGCATAGACGCGCAGAGCCTTAGCCTTGGCCAGAGTGGTGAAGATTCTCTTGTGGAGAATCAGCGATGTGGTCATGTTTGACAAGAGAGCGTCGCGGTGTGCCTTCTTGCGGCTTAAGTGGTTGAATTTTTTATTATGTCTCATCGTTTAATTACTCTTTATCTAGTTTATACTTTGAAATATCCATGCCAAAGTGCAGTCCGAGACTGGTGAGGAGCTCCTCAAGCTCTGAGAGCGACTTTTTGCCGAAGTTGCGGAACTTGAGCAGGTCGGTCTTGTTGAACTTTACGAGGTCGCCAAGCGTCTCGACTTCTGCCGACTTGAGGCAGTTGAGGGCGCGGACCGAGAGGTCCATGTCCACGAGTTTGGTCTTGAGCTGCTGGCGCATGTGGAGCACTTCTTCGTCAAACTCCTCGTTGCCCTTGCCCTCGCTCTCGTCAACGGCGATTTTGTCGTCGCTGAACAGTGCGAAGTGCTGGATGAGGATTCTGGCGGCGTCTTTAAGGGCGTCCTTTGGAAGTATAGAGCCGTCGGTGGTAATTTCAAGAACAAGTTTCTCGTAGTCAGTCTTTTGTTCTACGCGGTAGTTTTCAACTGCATACTTCACATTCACAATGGGAGTGTAGATGGAGTCGATGGCGATAACGTCGATGGGGTCGTTCTCGTTGCGGTTCTCATCTGCGGGGACATAGCCGCGTCCCTTGTTGATGGTGATATCCAGCTGGAAGCTGGCATCGGGGTCAAGGTGGCAGATGACGAGCTCGGGGTTGAGCACTTCGAATCCGCTGAGCGCCTTGCTGATGTCGCCAGCCTTAAACACATCCTGGCCCGAAACCTTGATAGAAGCCTTTTCAGATTCGGTTTCGTCGGTCACACGCTTCAGGCGCACCTTTTTGAGGTTGAGGATGACGTTGGTCACGTCTTCCTTAACGCCTGGAATGGTGGCAAACTCGTGCTTCACACCGTCGATGCGGATATTGCAAATCGCATAGCCCTCGAGAGACGACAGGAGGATGCGTCGCAGAGCGTTGCCGATTGTGACACCGTAGCCGGGCTCCAGTGGACGGAACTCGAACTTGCCGAAGGTGTTATCGGACTCCAACATTAAAACTTTATCTGGTTTCTGAAATGCTAAAATAGCCATGGACGTTAAATTTACTGTTTAGAATATAACTCGACGATTAACTGTTCCTTGATGTTTTCAGGAATCTCATCACGCTGGGGCAGGTTTATCATCTTGCCGCCCTTGAGGCTCTCGTCCCACTCAATCCATGGATACTTGCTGTGGTTGAAGCCTGCGAGCGAGTCTTGGATCACTTCGAGCGACTTCGACTTCTCGCGAACTGCCACAAGCTCGCCGGGTGTTACTGAGTAAGAGGGGATGTTGACCACTTTGCCGTTGACGGTGATGTGGCGGTGCAGCACGAGCTGGCGTGCGGCTGCGCGTGTGGGCGCGATGCCCAGGCGGTAGACCACGTTGTCGAGGCGCTTCTCAAGGAGCTGCAGGAGCACTTCGCCCTTTACGCCCTTGATAGAAGATGCCTTCTTGAAGAGGTTGCGGAACTGGCGCTCGAGCACGCCGTAGGTGTACTTAGCCTTTTGTTTTTCGCGAAGCTGAGTGCCGTACTCTGAGAGTTTGCGTCTCTTGTTGGCGCCGTGCTGGCCCGGTGCGTAGTTCTTCTTAGCGAGAACTTTGTCTTCACCGAAGATAGGTTCGCCCAGTTTGCGGGCAATTTTTGATTTTGGACCTGTATATCTAGCCATCTTTTGTTTTTAATAATTAAAGTTGTGTGTGCTGAATCGCTTCAGTGCAGCCGCGATTGCAGAGAGGTTGTTGAAAAATGCAATCTATTCACTGACAGAGATTCGCGAAAAAGTGTTTTGATTGAAAAATGATTTTTTCGCTTTGGGTGCGGAAAAACCGTTTTTTTGATATAGAGAATGAAGCTGCTGCCGCTTGTCCGGCTCCCGGCGTGCGGGGGCTGGGCAGTGTGCAGCGTGCGGTGTGTGGTTACACTCTTCTTCTCTTGGGGGGACGGCATCCGTTGTGGGGCAGCGGAGTGACGTCGATGATCTCGGTTACGGCGATGCCGGCACCGTGGATGGTGCGGATTGCGCTCTCACGGCCGTTGCCGGGACCCTTGACGTAGGCTTTCACCTTGCGCAGGCCAAGGTCGTAAGCGACTTTGGCGCAATCCTCGGCAGCCATCTGTGCGGCATAGGGTGTGTTCTTTTTAGAACCGCGGAAACCCATTTTGCCGGCCGACGACCATGAAATAACCTGTCCCTCGCCATTGGTGAGGCACACAATGATGTTGTTGAAAGAAGAATGTACGTGGAGCTGACCCATTCCGTCAACCTTAACAACTCTCTTCTTAGCTGCGACTGTCTTTTTTGCCATACTTTAATATCGTTATTTAGTAGCTTTCTTCTTGTTTGCGACTGTTTTCTTGCGGCCCTTGCGGGTGCGGGCGTTGTTCTTGGTGCTCTGGCCGCGCACGGGCAGGCCGTTGCGGTGGCGGATGCCACGGTAGCAACCGATGTCCATGAGGCGCTTGATGTTCATTTGCACTTCGCTACGCAGGTCGCCCTCGACCTTGTAGTTCTCGCCGATGACCTCACGCACTTTGGCTGCTTCGGCATCGGTCCAGTCTTTAACCTTGGTGTCGAGGTCAACACCGGCCTTAGAAAGAATGGTGGCGGCTGCGCTGCGGCCTATACCGTAGATATAGGTGAGTGCAATTGCGCCTCGTTTGTTTTGGGGTAAATCTACTCCGACAATTCTAACTGCCATATATAAAATCTAATTTTTTCTGCAAAATTAATAAAAATTATCCTTGACGTTGCTTAAACTTAGGATTTTTCTTGTTTATCACGTATAAACGACCCTTGCGGCGCACGATTTTGCACTCGGGGGTGCGCTTTTTGATTGAAGCTCTGACTTTCATATTCTTTTAGTTCTTTGATTATTTGTATCGAAAAGCAATTCTTCCTTTTGACAAATCGTAGGGCGACATTTCCACCTTCACCTTGTCGCCGGGCAGGATCTTGATGTAGTGCATGCGCATCTTGCCGCTGATGTGGGCGGTGATTTGATGGCCGTTCTCAAGCTCCACGCGGAACATGGCGTTGGACAGTGCCTCTATGATTGTGCCGTCTTGCTCTATTGCGGTTTGTTTTGACATAAACGTTAGTTTTGAATTGTTTTTGTTTTGATTAAATTGCCTTGGCTCATCAGATGAACCGGTCGCCAAGCACCTCCTGGATGTATTTGAACGATGACAGGATGTCGGGCTTGCCGTGGTGTATGGCTATCGAGTGCTCGAAGTGTGCCGATGGCTTGCGGTCCTTGGTGCGGGTCGTCCAGCCGTCGCGCTCAATCACTATGTTCTTGCTGCCCATGTTGATCATGGGCTCGATGGCTATGCACATGCCGTCTTTGATGAGGGCTCCGGTGCCGCGGCGGCCGTAGTTGGGCACGTCGGGGTCTTCGTGGAGCTTGCGTCCCACTCCGTGGCCGCACATTTCGCGCACCACGCTGTAGCCGCGCTTCTCGCAGTAGTCCTGCACCGTGTGGCCGATGTCGCCGATGCGGTTGCCGGGCACTGCTTTCTTGATGCCCTCATAGAGGCTTTCCTTGGTGGTTTTGAGCAGACGCTTCACGTCGTCGCTCACGTTGCCCACGCAGAAGGTGTAGCATGAGTCGCCGTTGAAGCCTGCCTTGGTCACCGCGCCGCAGTCGATCGACACTATGTCGCCGTCTTCGAGGGCATAGTTCGAGGGGATGCCGTGCACCACCGTCTCGTTGACCGAGATGCACAGAGTGGCGGGGAAGCCGTAGAGGCCGAGGAAGCCGGGCACGCAGCCTTGCGAGCGGATGTACTCTTCAGCAATTTGATCGAGACGCCGTGTAGTGATCCCCGGGGCCACCCACTTGGCCATTTCGCCAAGTGTGCGGGCCACCACGAGATCAGCTTCACGGAGAAGCTCTATTTCTTCATCTGTCTTCAGATAAATCATTATAGCTTTTTAAATTCTCCTTAGTTTAGTCAGTCAGTTTAACCGTTAAGTCCGGTGCGTCCTTTGATCTTGCCACTCTTCATCAGGCCGTCGTAGTGGTGCATGGTGAGGTGTGTCTCGATCTGCTGCAGCGTGTCGAGCACCACGCCCACGATGATCAGCAGCGAAGTGCCGCCGAAGAACTGGGCGAAGCTCTGGTTGACGCCGAAGTAGCGGGCGAACGCCGGGAGGATTGCCACGATGCCCAGGAATATGGAGCCGGGCAGCGTGATGCGCGACATTATCGAATCGATGTAGTCGGCGGTCTTCTTGCCGGGCTTGATGCCGGGGATGAAGCCGCTGTTCTTCTTCATCTCTTCGGCCATCTGGGTGGGGCGCACGGTGATGGCTGTGTAGAAGTAGGTGAACGCCACAATCATGAGGAAGTACACCACGTTATACCACAGTCCGTTCATGTCGCCGAATGTGCGGGCCAGGCTGCCGATGAAGCCGGGGGCGTCCTGCTTGGCGCCGAAGCCGGCCAGTGTGATGGGGATGAACATCAGCGCCTGGGCGAAGATGATGGGCATCACGTTGGCAGCGTTCACCTTGAGGGGGATGTACTGGCGGGCGCCGCCATACTGGCGGTTGCCCACGATGCGCTTGGCATACTGCACGGGCACCTTGCGTGTGCCCTGCACCAGCATCACTGCGCCTGCGGTGACTGCGAAGAGGATGATGATTTCGATAAGGAACATCACCAGACCGCCCTGCGAGGCGGTGAGGCGTCCGGTGAACTCTTGCACGAGAGCGCCGGGGAAGCGGGCGATGATGCCCACCAGAATGATCATTGAGATGCCGTTGCCGATGCCCTTGTCGGTGATCTTCTCGCCGAGCCACATGATGAACATGGCGCCGGCGGTGAGCACTATGGTAAGGAACAGCATCGACATGAAGCCGAAGTGGGCGTTGCCGCCGGCCGAGTTAACCTGGTACTGCAGGTTGACGAGGTAGGCGGGAGCCTGCACCAGCAGAATGAGCACTGTAAGGTAGCGCGTGTATTGGTTGAGCTTCATGCGGCCGCTTTCGCCCTCACGCTGCATCTTCTGGAACTGGGGCATGACCATGCCCAGCAGTTGGATCACGATAGACGCGGTGATGTAGGGCATGATGCCCAGGGCGAAAATGGAAGCCTGAGAGAATGCACCTCCCGAGAACATGTCGAGCAGCTGCATCAGTCCACTGTTGGTGAAGTTGCGCAGTGCGTCGAGGTCGTCGGGATTGATGCCCGGCAGCACCACATAGCATCCGAATCGATACACGAGTATGAAAAGGAATGTGATGGTGATGCGCTTGCGCAGGTCCTCAATCTTCCAGATATTCTTTAAAGTCTGAATAAGTCTCATTAGGCTTTACACTTTAGCGATTGTACCACCGGCGGCTGTGATGGCCTCCTCGGCTTTCTTCGAGAAGGCGTTGGCCTCCACGTCGACCTTCTTGCTGAGTGTGCCCACTGCGAGCACCTTCACAAGCTGGTTTTTGCGCACCAGACCAGCCTGGCGCAGGTCGGCCACGGTCACCTTGTCGAGGTTGGCCGTCTTGGCCAGGTTGTCGATCACCTCGATGTTGATGGCCTTGTACTCAACGCGGTTGATGTTCTTGAAGCCGAACTTGGGCACGCGGCGCTGCAGAGGCATCTGACCGCCTTCGAAGCCCACCTTGTTCTTGTAGCCCGAGCGCGACTTTGCGCCCTTGCTGCCTCGTGTAGAAGTTCCGCCTTTACCAGAACCCGGACCACGTCCGATGCGACGTTTTTTCTTATTGGAACCTAATGCTGGTTGTAAATTACTTAAATCCATAACAGTTTAAAATTATTATTTTAAGCGTTCGTTACTTCTACAAGATGACGAACCACGTTTACCATACCAAGGACTTCGGGAGTTGCCTCCTTCACTACCTCATGATTTAATTTGTGGAGACCCAGAGCGTCGAGGGTTCTCTTCTGGCGTGCAGGACGATTGATTCTGCTCACCACTTGCTTTATCTTGATTTTAGCCATTTTGTGTGTGTCAAATTTTAAAATTAACCGTTAAACACCTTGTCGAGGCTAATGCCGCGATACTGGGCAATTGTGAGCGGGCTGCGCATCTCGTCGAGGGCGGCGATAGTGGCCTTCACGAGGTTGTGGGGGTTGCTTGAGCCCTTCGACTTACAGATCACGTCAGTGATGCCCACGCTCTCGAGCACGGCGCGCATTGCACCACCGGCCTTGACTCCGGTACCGGGAGTGGCGGGCTTCATGAACACGCGCGAGCCGCCGAACTTGGCCACCTGCTCGTGGGGGATTGTGCCCTTGTGCACGGGCACCTTGATGAGGTTTTTCTTAGCCATCTCAACGCCTTTGGCTATTGCGGTGGTAACCTCGTTGGCCTTGCCCAGGCCGTAGCCGATGATGCCGTTGCCGTCACCAACTACCACGATGGCAGCGAAGGTGAAAGTGCGGCCACCCTTGGTCACCTTTGTGGTGCGGTTGATGGCCACGAGGCGATCCTTCAATTCAATATCGCTTGTTGTTTTAACTCTATTGTTCTTCTTTGCCATGATTCTTTAAAATTTAAGACCACCCTTGCGTGCGCCGTCGGCGAGCGACTTCACACGGCCGTGGAAAAGGAAACCGTTACGGTCAAACACTACTGTCTCGATGCCGGCGTCGAGGGCCTTCTTGGCCACGTTCTCGCCCACCTTGGCAGCGATTTCACTCTTTGTTCCCTCAGTGATTCCCTTGGAAGAAGCTGAAACGAGGGTATTGCCAGCAACGTCGTCGATTAGCTGAGCATAGATCTGCTTGTTGCTGCGGAACACGCACAGGCGCGGGCGCTGGGCAGTGCCGCTGATTTTGCCGCGGATGCGTGCTTTGATTTTATTTCTTCTCTGATTCTTTGATACCATAGTTAGTGAATGTTATTTGGCTGCTGCCGTTTTACCAGACTTGCGGCGGATGATTTCGCCTACGAACTTAATACCCTTGCCCTTGTAAGGTTCTGGCTTGCGGAATGTGCGGATCTTGGCGCAAATCTGGCCAAGGAGCTGCTTGTCGGCCGACTCCAGGGTGATGAGGGGGTTCTTGTTGCGCTCCGATACGGCGTTGACCTTAACCTCGGGGGGCATCTTGAGGTAGATGGCGTGCGAGTAGCCGAGCGCGAGCTCGAGCACCTGGCCCTTGCTGGTGGCGCGGTAGCCGACACCCACAATCTCCATTTCCTTCTTGAAGCCCTCGCTCACGCCCACCACCATGTTGTGTATGAGGGCGCGGTAGAGGCCGTGCTGCGCGCGGGTGGGGCGATCGTCGTTGGCGCGTGTCACCTTCACCTGGCTGCCTTCTACGGCAACTGCAACCTTATCTGATTTAACTTCCTGCTTGAGCTCGCCTTTGGGGCCCTTCACAGTCACTATGTTGTCCTTGACGTCCACTGTTACGCCGGCAGGTAACTCAATTGGCAATTTTCCTATTCTTGACATAATCTTTTACCTCCTTTAATCATTAATAAACGTAACATAAAACTTCGCCGCCAACCTTCAGGTCGCATGCCTGCTTGTTGGTCATCACGCCACGCGAGGTGGAGATGATGGCGATACCTAAACCGTTGAGCACGCGGGGCATGTCTTTGTAGCCAGTGTACTGGCGCAGGCCGGGGCGCGAAACTCGCTTGAGGCACTTGATTGCGTTCACTTTGTCGACGTTGTCGTACTTGAGCGCGATTTTGATTGTGCCTGAGGGGCACTGGGTGTCATCGATGAACTTGTAGTTAAGGATGTAACCCTGCTCGAAGAGAATCTTGGTGATCTCTTTCTTCAGTTTTGAAGAAGGGATTTCAACGACACGGTGCTGTGCCTTGATCGCATTCCTCAATCTGGTCAAATAATCTGCAATTGGATCAGTCATTGATTTTTTGTTTTAAATTGATTCGGGCTGATTGATGATTTGTTTGTTTCGTGTGTCCGAACAATATTTAATACTAAAATGAATTGTTGCTTTGTGGTGTGCGCGTTTACCAGCTTGCCTTCTTCACACCGGGGATGAGGCCTGCAGAGGCCATCTCACGGAAGTCGATGCGGCTGATGCCGAACTGGCGCATGTAGCCCTTGGGGCGGCCAGACATCTTGCAGCGGTTGTGCAGACGCACGGGTGAAGCGTTGAGGGGAAGGGCCTGGAGGGCGGTGTAGTCGCCGGCGGCCTTGAGCGCTGCGCGCTTGGCGGCGTACTTTGCCACCAGCTTCTGGCGCTTAGCCTCGCGCGCTTTCATTGATTCTTTTGCCATAACTAATTGTGTTGTTTTAATTATTTAGCGTTGTTGAAAGGCAGGCCGAAGAGCTTGAGCAGTGCGTAGCCCTCCTCGTCGGTCTGGGCGGTGGTCACGAAAGTGATGTTCATACCGGTCATCTTGTTCACCGAGTCGATGTTGATTTCGGGGAAGATGATCTGCTCGGTGATGCCCACGGTGTAGTTGCCGCGGCCGTCGAGCTTGCCGCCGATGCCCTTGAAGTCGCGGATGCGGGGCAGAGCGATGCGGATGAAGCGCTCCATAAACTCATACATGCGGTCGCGGCGCAGGGTTACGCGCGCGCCGATGGGCATCTTCTTGCGCAGCTTGAAGTTGGAGATATCCTTCTTCGACACTGTGGGCACGGCCTTCTGGCCGGTGATGGCTGTGAGCTCGTTGATTGCGGTCTCGATGATTTTCTTGTCCTGTGTGGCGTCGCCGAGGCCCTCGTTGAGGACGATCTTAGTGAGACGCGGAATCTGCATAGTCGAGGTGTAGTTGAACTGCTTCATCAGAGCAGGCGCGATCACCTCGTCGTATTGTTTCTTAAGAGTTGTACTCATTATTTAATCTCCTCTTTTGATTTTTTAGCGTAACGAATTGTCTTGCCATTCTCATCCTTCTTGAAGCCTACGCGTGTGGGCTTGGGGTCCTTGCCGCTCTTGGGGTCGACGAGGTTGACGTTAGAGATGTGAATGGGAGCCTCCATTTTCACGAAGCCGCCCTGGGGGTGCTGCGCGCTGGGCTTGGTGCTCTTTGTAACGATGTTGATGCCCTCTACGACCACGCGGCCTGTCTTGGCCTGCACGCTGAGCACGCGGCCTGTCTTGCCCTTGTCGTCGCCGGCGAGCACGTAGACTGTATCGCCTTTCTTTATTGATAATTTAGCCATATTGCTTAATAACCTTTGGTAATTTTGATTAAAGAACTTCGGGTGCAAGCGACACGATCTTCATGTTGGTGGCGCGCAGCTCGCGGGCTACGGGGCCGAAGATACGCGTGCCGCGTAACTCACCTGCATTGGTCAACAACACGCAAGCGTTGTCGTCAAACCTGATGTAAGAGCCGTCCTGGCGGCGGATTTCCTTTTTGGTTCTAACAACGACCGCACGCGAAACGGTGCCCTTCTTCATGTCGCTCGAAGGGATAGCGTTCTTGACGGTGACCACGATCTGGTCGCCAACCGAAGCGTAGCGGCGGCCAGTGCCACCGAGCACGCGGATGCAGAGCACCTCGCGCGCGCCGCTGTTGTCGGCAACTGATAATCTGCTTTCTGTCTGTATCATAACTGTTAATTACTTCGCTTTTTCGATGATTTCAACTAATCTCCATCTCTTGGTCTTGCTCAGGGGGCGGGTCTCCATCAGGCGCACGGTGTCGCCGATGTTGCACTCGTTGTTCTCGTCGTGAGCGTGGTACTTCTTTGTCTTGTTGACAAACTTACCGTAAATTGGGTGTTTCTCCTTCCACTTGATGGTCACAGTGATGGTCTTGTCACCCTTGTTGCTGGAAACAACCCCAATTCTCTCTTTTCTTAAGTTTCTCTTCTCCATTTCAGTTGTTGGGATTATTTGTTAATTTTAAGTTCGCGTGCGCGGATCTCGGTTTTGAGGCGTGCGATCTCGCGGCGGTCGAGTGTAATCTTTGCGGGGTTGTCGAGAGGCGAAATGCTGTGCTGGATGCGCTCCTGCTGGTATTCCTTCTCGGCAGTCTGAAGGCGCTCTTGCAGCTCCTTGTCAGACATTTCTTTGTATTCTGCTTTCTTCATAATCGAGTCTAAATAATGCTTAGGTTACACATTCTGAGAGGGATCGTAGTCGGGGCGAACCACAAACTTAACTGGGATGGGGAGCTTTTGTGCTGCCAGGCGCAGTGCCTCTTTTGCGATGTCGAAGCTCACGCCGTCAACCTCGATGAGGATGCGTCCGGGATGCACGGGAGCCACATATCCTGCGACGTCACCTTTACCTTTACCCATACGCACATCGGCAGGCTTGCGGGTGTAGGGCTTGTCGGGGAAGATGCGAATCCAGATGTTACCCTCGCGCTGCATGTAGCGTGTCACGGCCACACGGGCGGCTTCGATCTGGTGGGCTGTGATCCACTTTGATTCGAGAGCCTTGATGCCGAACGAGCCGAAGGCGAGCTGGTTGCCGCGCTTAGAGTACTGGCGCGGATGACCGTCGGAAGGTCTTCTATATCTTAATCTTTTTGGTTGTTGTAACATTTTCTCTTAAATTGTTATAATCCTACGTGATTGTGATTAGCGGTTGTTCTTTCTGTTGCGGAAACCGCGGCCGCGGCCGCCTTCGCGACGCTCGCCCTGCTGGCTGGTGTAGTTGGGTGCCAGGTCCTTCTTGCCGTAGACTTCGCCGCGGCAGATCCAAACCTTGACGCCGATCAGGCCCACCTTGGTGAGTGCGGGCACGAGTGCGTAGTCGATGTCGGCGCGCAGTGTGTGCAGCGGTGTGCGGCCTTCCTTGAACATCTCGCTGCGTGCCATCTCGGCGCCGTTGAGGCGGCCGCTGACGAGCACCTTGATGCCCTCTGCGCCGAGGCGCATGGTCGAGGCCACGGCCATCTTCACGGCGCGGCGGTAGGCGATTTTGCCCTCGATCTGGCGGGCGATGTTGTTGGCCACGATCTCGGCGTCGAGTTCGGGGCGCTTCACCTCGTAGATGTTCACCTGAACGTCCTTGTTGGTGAGGTTTTTGAGCTCACCCTTGATTTTGTCAACCTCTTCGCCGCCCTTGCCGATGATGAGGCCGGGGCGCGAAGTGCAGATAGTGATTGTGAGAATCTTGAGGGTTCTCTCAATTACGATGCGCGACACGCTTGACTTTGCCAGACGCACGTTGAGATACTTGCGGATTTTGCTGTCCTCGAGCAGAGTATCTCCATAATTATCACCACCGAACCAGTTTGAGTCCCAGCCGCGGATGATGCCTAAACGATTGCTAATTGGATTTACTTTCTGTCCCATATCTGTTATGCGTCTTTTTTGTCGTTAGTTTTAATTGTGTCGAGGAACAATGTGATGTGGTTGGAGCGCTTGCGGATGCGGTAGCCGCGGCCCTGGGGGGCCGGACGGAGGCGCTTGAGCATAGGCGCGCAGTCAACGTGGATTGTCTTGATGCAGAGTTCTCCGGTCTCAGCCTTGCGGCCGTTCTTCTGCTCCCAGTTAGAGATGGCGCTCTTGAGGAGCTTCTCTATGTCGCTGGCAGCTTGCTTATTTGAGAAGTGCAGGAGTCCGAGGGCCTTGAAAGCCTCCTGGCCGCGCACCATGTCGGCCACCAGGCGCATTTTGCGCGGTGAGCTGGGAACATTCTTGAGCTTGGCAAAGCTTTGCTCGCGGCGTGCCTCCTTATAATTGCTGGCTGTTTCTCTTTTTCTTTTTCCCATGTTGTATTTTAATTCTTTTTGTGTCAGTTGAATTTATCCCGGGCCTTACTTCTTGTTGTTGCCGCTGTGGCCACGGAAGGTGCGTGTGGGGGCGAACTCGCCCAGCTTGTGACCTACCATGTTTTCGGTAACGTAGACGGGAATGAACTTATTACCATTGTGCACTGCAAAGGTGTGGCCCACGAATTCGGGGGCGATCATCGAGGCGCGCGACCAGGTTTTGATCACGTTCTTCTTGCCGCTCTCGTTCATGGCGTCAACCTTCTTTTCGAGCTTAACACTAATGTAAGGGCCTTTTTTTAATGAACGACTCATAGTTTAATCTTTAATCAAATTACTTCTTTCTTCTTTCAATTATATACTTCGAAGACAACTTCTTGGGTGCACGTGTCTTCAAGCCCTTAGCGTAAAGGCCGGTGCGAGAGCGCGGATGGCCACCAGACTGACGGCCTTCACCACCACCCATGGGGTGGTCAACCGGGTTCATAACCACACCGCGGTTGTGCGGACGGCGTCCGAGCCAGCGCGAGCGGCCGGCCTTGCCCGACTGCTCCAGAGCGTGGTCGCTGTTGCCAACCACACCCACAGTGGCCTTGCATGCTGCGAGGATTTTGCGGGTTTCGCCTGAAGGCAGTTTGATGATGGCGTAGGTGCCCTCACGTGAAGTCAATTGAGCGAAAGTGCCGGCGCTGCGTGCGATAGCCGCACCCTGGCCGGGTCGCAATTCGATGTTGTGAATTAAAGTACCAACAGGAATGTTACTGAGTGGAAGCGCGTTTCCCACTTCGGGGGCCACGTTCTCACCGCTTTCAACTGTAGAGCCAACTTGCAGGCCGTTGGGTGCAATTATGTAAGCTTTATAGCCATCTGCGTAGTAAAGCAGGGCGATGCGGGCCGAACGGTTAGGATCGTACTCGATCGACTTTACACGAGCTGGCACACCGTCTTTGTTTCTCTTGAAGTCGATGAAGCGGAATTTGCGCTTGTGGCCGCCGCCGAGGTAGCGCATGGTGCGGTGACCCTCGTTGTTGCGTCCGCCAGTGACGCGCTTGCCGACTGTAAGAGATTTTTCTGGTGTACGTGCAGTGATGTTATCAAATACACCAATAACTTTGTGTCTCTGCCCCGGTGTTGTGGGCTTAAATTTTCTTACTGCCATTTCGTTTATTAAATATTGCTATAAAAATCAATAGTTTGTCCCTCAGCGACAGTGACCACTGCTTTCTTGAAGGCGGCCTGCTTGCCGCGGATCAGTCCGGCCTTGGTGTAGCGCTGCTTCTTCTTGCCGTCGTAGTTCATAGTGCTTACTGAAACCACCTTCACCTCATAGAGCTTTTCGATAGCGTCTTTGATCTGGAATTTGTTGGCTTCGGGAGATACCTTGAATGAAAAACGGTTGGTCTTCTCGCTGATGGCGTTGGCCTTCTCAGTGACGATAGGTGTGATCTTAATATTTGCCATTGTCAATATCTCTCCTTTAATTAAAACTGGTTAAGCACTGCAACTGAGCTTTCGGTGAGCACCAGGGCCTTGTTGTTGAGCACAGCGTATGTGTTCAGGTCGCGTGCGGTGATCACTTTTGCGTTCTCGACGTTGCGAGCCGACAAAAATACGTTTTTATTCTGACTTTCTAAAACCAAAAGGACCTTAGAATCAGCTAATTTAAGATTCTTAGCAAAGTTTACGAATTCTTTGGTTTTCGGAGCCTCAAACTGAAGGTCTTCGACCACCACGATCTGGTTGTTCTGAGCCTTGAACGTGAGTGCAGAGCGGCGGGCGAGAGCCTTCACCTTCTTGTTGAGCTTGAAGCCGTAGTTGCGGGGACGGGGACCGAACACGCGGCCGCCGCCCACCATCAGGGGCGAGTTGATGTCGCCGTGGCGGGCGCCGCCGCCGCCCTTCTGGCGGCCAAGCTTCTTGGTTGAGCCTGAAACTTCACTTCTCTCTTTAGCTTTGTGAGTACCCTGGCGCTGGTTGGCCAGAAACTGCTTAACAGCCAGATAGACGGCGTGCTCGTTGGGTTCGGCGAGAGCAAAAACCTCGTCGTTGAGAGTAACCTTCTTTCCGGTGTCTTCACCTTTTACATTATATACTGCGAGTTCCATTATTTCACGATTGATAAGATTGAACCTTTGCAGCCTGGCACAGAACCCTTCACTACGAGAAGGTTGTTCTCAGGCATGACTTTAACTATCTGTAAGTTTTGCACAGTTACGCGCTCGTTGCCCATCTGGCCTGCCATGCGCATGCCCTTGAACACCTTTGCGGGGTAAGAGCAGGCGCCGATAGAACCGGGTGCGCGGAAGCGGTCGTCCTGGCCGTGAGTGGCCTGGCCCACGCCGCCGAAGCCGTGGCGCTTAACCACGCCCTGGAAGCCTTTACCTTTTGAAGTGCCGATAACGTCAACAAATGCGGTGTCGCTGAACAAATCCACGGTGATCACGTCACCCAGCTTGTACTCACCATCAAAATCCTTGAACTCGGCCAAGTGTCTTTGCGGCTTCACTCCAGCCTTCTTGAAGTGTCCGGCCTCGGGCTTGGTGGTGTGCTTCTCGGTCTTCTCCTGGAAGCCGAGCTGCAGTGCCTCGTAGCCGTCATTTTCAAGAGTCTTGACTTGAGTAACTACACAAGGACCTACTTCGATAACAGTGCACGGCACGTTTTTGCCGTCGGCACTGAAAACGGATGTCATTCCGATTTTCTTTCCTAATAATCCTGGCATTTCTCTTTTGTTTTAAATAATTCTTTAAATCACTTGTTTGATTAATTCTGTCAACTGTGTTGGTTTGTGCTTGCGGGGCGGTACTATACCTTGATTTCCACCTCCACACCGCTGGGGAGCTCGAGTTTCATCAGCGCGTCGACGGTCTTGCTTGTGGAGCTGTAGATGTCGATGAGGCGCTTGAATGATGAAAGCTGGAATTGCTCGCGCGACTTTTTGTTGACGAAAGTCGAACGGTTAACGGTGAAGATGCGCTTGTGGGTGGGCAGGGGTATGGGTCCGCTGACCACTGCGCCTGTTGCCTTCACAGTTCTGACAATCTTCTCAGCTGACTTGTCAACCAAGTTGTGATCGTAAGATTTTAATTTGATTCTGATTTTTTGGCTCATATTTGTTTATATATAAATATATTATTTCAGTAAATCTACGCGTCCCTTGCACTCGCTGAGCACCTTCTCGGCAATCGACTTGCTCACCTCAGCATAGTGTGAGAACGACATTGTGCTTGTAGCGCGGCCCGAAGTGATGGTGCGCAGTGCGGTCACGTAGCCGAACATCTCGGCAAGCGGTGCGGTGGCCTTGATGATGCGGGCGCCGCTGCGGCTTGTCTCCATGCCCTCTACCTGGCCGCGGCGCTTGTTGAG
Organism: uncultured Muribaculaceae bacterium; assembly: GCA_934661195.1. Classification (GTDB taxonomy): domain Bacteria; phylum Bacteroidota; class Bacteroidia; order Bacteroidales; family Muribaculaceae; genus Sodaliphilus. Next base: position 75,719 of record CAKUJD010000009.1, on the reverse strand, counting down.
GTCACCGATCACGTCGCCCATGCTCTCCTCGGGGGTTACGACCTCCACCTTCATGATGGGCTCCATGAGCACGGGGCCGGCCTGCTCGCAAGCCTTGCGGAATGCCTGCTGTGCGCACAGCTCGAATGAGAGCTGATCGGAGTCAACGGGGTGGAACGAGCCGTCGAGCACTGTAACCTTGAGCTGCTCCACGGGATAGCCGGCGAGCACGCCGTTCTTCATTGCCATCTGGAAGCCCTTCTGGATTGAGGGGATGAACTCCTTGGGGATGTCACCGCCCTTAACCTCGTCGATGAACTCGAGGTTGCCCTCATAGCCTTCCTCAACGGGCTCTACGCGGCAGATGATGTCGGCGAACTTACCGCGGCCACCGGTCTGCTTCTTGAACACCTCGCGGAGCTCGATGGGCTTGGTGATAGCCTCTTTGTAGGTAACTTGCGGACGGCCCTGGTTGCACTCAACCTTGAACTCGCGGCGCAGACGGTCGATGATGATGTCGAGGTGAAGCTCACCCATACCGCGGATAATGGTTTGGCCAGTCTCCTCGTTGCTCTCCACCTGGAATGTGGGGTCTTCTTCGGCCAGCTTCTGCAGGCCCACGTCAAGACGGTCGAGGTCTTTCTGAGTCTTAGGCTCTACGGCAACGCCAATCACAGGATCGGGGAAGTCCATAGCCTCGAGCACGATGGGGTGTGCCTCGTCGCACAGAGTGTCGCCGGTGCGCACATCCTTGAAGCCCACGCCTGCGCCGATGTCGCCGCAGCCGATGGTCTCCATCGGGTTCTGACGGTTGCTGTGCATCTGGAACAGACGCGAGATGCGCTCCTTCTTGCCCGAGCGAGAGTTGAACACGTAGCTGCCGGCGTCGATCTTGCCCGAGTAAACGCGGAAGAACACCAGACGGCCCACATAGGGGTCGGTAGCGATCTTGAACACGAGGGCGCACATGGGATCCTCGAAGATGGGACGGCGCGACTCCTCCTTGTCGGGGTCGTCGTATGACTTGCCCACGATTTCGGGTGTGTCCTCGGGGCTGGGCAGGTAGGCGCACACTGCGTCGAGCAGGGGCTGCACACCTTTATTCTTGAACGACGAGCCGCACAGCATGGGCACAATCTCCATCTTCAGAGTGGCGGCGCGCAGAGCGCGCTTAATCTCGTCGATGGTGATGGTCGAAGGGTCGTCGAAATATTTTGTCATCAGGTCGTCGTCAAACTCAGCGATGCTCTCAAGCATTTTGTCGCGGTAAGTCTGGCACTCTTCCTGCATCTCGGCGGGGATGTCGTCGATCTCATATTCAGCGCCCATGGTCTCATCGTGCCAGTAGAGAGCCTTCATTGTGATCAGGTCAACGAGACCCTTGAAGCTCTCCTCAGCGCCGATGGGCAGCTGAATGGGGCAGGGATTTGCGCCCAGAACGCCGTGAATCTGGCGGGCCACCTCCAGGAAGTTGGCGCCCGAACGGTCCATCTTGTTCACATAAGCGATGCGGGGTACATTGTATTTGTCGGCCTGGCGCCACACTGTCTCGCTCTGGGGCTCAACGCCGCCCACAGCGCAGAAAGTGGCCACAGCGCCATCGAGCACGCGGAGCGAGCGCTCCACCTCCACAGTGAAGTCAACGTGTCCCGGAGTGTCGATCAGGTTGATCTTGTACTTCTTATCGTTGTACTTCCAGAATGCTGTGGTTGCAGCCGATGTGATAGTGATGCCACGCTCCTGCTCCTGCTCCATCCAGTCCATGGTGGCGGCGCCGTCGTGCACCTCACCGATTTTGTGGGTCAGACCAGTGTAGAAGAGGATGCGCTCAGAAGTGGTGGTCTTGCCGGCATCGATGTGAGCCATGATGCCTATGTTACGCGTTAATTTCAGTTGTTCGTCTGTCTTCATCTCTTTATTTCCCTATATGCAATTAAAATCTGAAGTGTGCAAATGCGCGGTTAGCCTCGGCCATGCGGTGCATGTCCTCCTTGCGCTTGTATGCGCCACCCTGTTCGTTATATGCGTCGATGATTTCTGCTGCAAGCTTCTCGGCCATGGTCTTGCCGCCGCGCTTGCGGGCGAAGATGATGAGGTTCTTCATTGATATCGACTCTTTGCGGTCGGGACGGATTTCGGTAGGCACCTGGAAGGTGGCACCGCCCACGCGACGCGACTTAACCTCTACTTGGGGAGTGACCTTCTCAAGGGCGCTCTTCCAGATTTCGAGAGGAGTCTTTTCTTCTTTTGCCAGTTTTTTGCCCACCACTTCAAGAGCGGTGTAGAAAATTCGGTATGAGGTGTTCTTCTTACCATCATACATCAGGTGGTTAACGAATTTAGAAACTCGCACGTCACCGAATTTAGGATCGGGAAGGATGATCCTTTTCTTTGGCTTTGCTTTTCTCATTTCTTTTAAAAAAGGATAATAGTTTTAGTCCGCTTGGTTGTTGCTTCTTTTCTTCTTCAACGGCCGACGCTTCGACCATTTACTCAACCATGAAAAAATTCAATCCAATAAAACCAAAAACTAAGTTTAAAAATTTGATTTTGTTGTTTTAGTAATTCAGCCGTATTGTGCTTGGATTATTTTTTGCCAGCTTTAGGACGCTTTGCGCCATACTTTGAGCGGCGCTGAGTGCGGCCAGCCACGCCGGCGGTGTCGAGTGTGCCACGCACGATGTGGTAGCGCACACCAGGAAGGTCTTTCACACGACCGCCGCGCACCATCACGATTGAGTGCTCTTGCAGGTTGTGGCCTTCTCCCGGAATGTAAGAGTTAACCTCTTTGCCGTTTGTCAATCTCACACGTGCAACTTTGCGCATTGCCGAGTTAGGCTTCTTGGGCGTGGTGGTGTAAACACGCACGCACACGCCGCGGCGCTGAGGACATGCGTCCAAAGCAGGCGACTTGCTGGTATACTCCAAAGTTGTACGGCCTTTTCTTACTAATTGCTGAATTGTAGGCATCTTAGTTCTGTTTTACTTTGTTGTTAAATTATTAAATATCAAATAAAATTCAATTCTTACACTTCATGCCTTCACGCACACATAACTTCTGCTAAACCAAAGGCTTAGCGCAAGTCATTGAGCATTCAGGCTCAAAAGCGTTGCAAAGTTACGCACTAATTGGCTAACTACCAAATGTTTTATAACTTTTCTTTTGCGCACGCAAATTACATACGCGCGCGCGTGCGCGCATTAGGCCTGTCAGTTAGAGGCATTTAGCTCCGGCCGAAGTCTGACTGGCGCCACGACTAATTTAACCAAAATTAAATGGTTTAATATCTTTTAACCCCACTCCTCGCATATCTTTCTCGCTCAGAAGCATTTCTGAGGGGTCAACCCGCCAGTCGATGCCAAGGGCGGGGTCGTCGAAGCGCAGCGTGGCCTCGCTCTGCGGGGCATAAACGTTGTCGACCTTATACTGGAACTGGGCCATGTCGCTCAACACCACAAAACCGTGGGCAAAGCCGCGCGGAATGAACAGCTGCAGACCGTTGTCGGCCGTCAGTTCCACGGCCACGTGCCGGCCGTAGGTGGAACTGCCAAGGCGCAGGTCAACGGCCACGTCGAGCACCGCTCCGCGTGACACGCGCACCAGCTTGGCCTGACTGAACTCACCCTTCTGGAAGTGCAAGCCGCGCAGCACTCCGCGGCTCGACACCGACTCATTGTCTTGAATGAAGCGCACTGGTCCTATGTGCTGCTCAAACTCGCTTTGTTTAAACGTTTCGCAAAAATAACCACGGGCGTCGCCAAAGCGTTTTGGCTTCACCACCCACACGCCCTCAATGGGCTGCTTGATAAATTCCATAACTGCTACTATTTATATAGTATATTATATAATATTAATGTATGCACATGCGCACACGCAAGCGCCTCGCCACTCCCCTGCTCTATGGCCGGAATGCGACACTGAATGCCCTTGCGGCTTATCTTAGTTATACAAAGATAGGAAAAAAACTGATTTTTAAGTAACTTTGCAATGCGCTTGCCCCGCATTGCCGAGGCGGCACTATTAAGAAAAACAGTATTCTTACAATGCGCAACATCATTTTTTTTGACGACAACGAGGTGCGCAAGGCACTGCTGCCACTCACGTTCACACGGCCTGTGGCCGAGCTGCGCGTGGGCATAACCACCATAGCCGAGAAGTGGCGGCACATGCTGGGCACGGCCGACGCACGCTATTCGCACCTCACTGTGCCCTACCTCAAGTCCAAGTTTCCGCTCAACGCGCTTGAGAGCAACCTGATGGTGGCCGGGCACATAATCCCCACCCAGCAGATGGCGGCCAAGGCCCTTGCTCTCAGCAGCGGCGAGGCGCTGACGGCGGGCGGCGAGCTGGTGGCCTTCAACGGGTCGGCGGCCGACTTCGACTCGCGTCGCTACAGCCGTGTGGTGGAACTTGGCGAGGCCCCGCTTTCCATCAAGCGCCCCTACGACATATTCACACTCAACGGCCAGGTGATGGAGAGCGACTTCGCCCGCCTCACCAGCGGCCGCAAGTCGGCTCCGCTGCCGCCCACATGCACCGTGATTGGCGACCCGGCGCGCATATTCCTTGAGGAGGGCGCCACAGCCGACGGCGCAACGCTGAACTCGCGCACGGGCTGCATCTATCTGGACCGCAATGCGGAGGTGATGGAGGGGGCCTGTGTGCGCGGTCCCTTTGCCGCCGGCGAGGGCTCGAAGGTGCGCATAGGCGCAAAGGTGTATGGCGCCACCACCCTGGGCCCGCAGTGCAAAATAGGCGGCGAGGTGGAGAACTGCGTGTTCACCGGCTACAGCAACAAGGCCCACGACGGGTATCTGGGCGATGCCGTGGTGGGCGAATGGTGCAACATAGGCGGCGGCACCACGGCCAGCAACCTGAAGAACGACTACAGCGAGATAAAGCTGTGGAACTACGCCACGCAGCGGTTTGAGCGCACCGGGCTGCAATTCTGCGGCCCAATAATGGGCGACCACTGCAAGACGGGCGTCAACAGCATGCTCAACACCGCCACGGTGCTGGGCGTGGGGGTAAACATTCACGGATCGGGGTTTCCGAGGCCGTTTGTGGCGTCGTTTCAGGAGGGAGGCAACGCAGGCGGCTTCAAGGATGTGCCACTCAAGGCATTCCTCCCGATTGCCGAACGCGTGATGGCGCGCCGCGGCATAGCCCTCGACGACACCGAGCGGGGCATACTCACCGCGGTGCACGCCATAGCCGAGCGCAAATATAAGTAACTCACACGACTAACAACATATTTTATATATATACGCATATAGGATGAAAGTAGCAATAGTTGGCGCCAGCGGCGCGGTTGGACAGGAATTCATGAGGGTGCTCGACGAGCAGAACTTTCCTGTGTCGGAACTCGTGCTGTTTGGCTCAAAGCGCAGCGCGGGGCGCATATTCACATTCCGCGGAGTAGACCATGTGGTGCAACTGCTGCAGCACAACGACGATTTCAAGGGCATAGACGTGGCGTTTGTGTCGGCCGGAGCCGACACGGCGCGCGAGTTCGCGCCCACCATCACAAAATTCGGCACAACGATGATCGACAACTCGAGCGCGTTCCGCCTCGACCCCGACGTGCCTCTGGTGGTGCCCGAGGTGAACGGCGAAGATGCCCTCAACGCGCCCAAGCACATCATTGCCAACCCCAACTGCACCACCATACTCATGGTGGTGGCGCTGAAACCGCTCGACAACCTCTCGCACATAAAGAATGTGCAGGTGGCCACCTATCAGGCGGCAAGCGGCGCGGGTCTGGCAGCAATGGACGAGCTGGCGCTGCAATTCAGCGAGATAGCCACGGGCAAGACGTCGCCCACGGTTGAGCACTTTCCACACCAGCTGGCCTACAACGTGATTCCGCAAATCGATGTGTTTCAGGACAACGACTACACTCGCGAGGAGATGAAGATGTATCACGAGACGCGAAAAATACTGCACAGCGACATCCGCGTGAGCGCCACCTGCGTGCGCGTGCCTGTGGTGCGCGCCCACAGCGAGGCAGTGTGGATCGAGACCGAGCGCCACATAAGCCCGGCTGAGGCGCGCGCCGCGCTCGAGAAAGCCCCTGGCGTGGTGGTGGTCGACAACCCTGCCCGCGCCGAATATCCCATGCCACTCGACTGCACGCGGCGCGACCCGGTGTTTGTGGGCCGCATACGCGAGGACACCAGCAGCGACTACGGCCTCGCCTTTTGGGTGGTGGGCGACCAGATTAAGAAAGGCGCGGCACTCAACGCCGTGCAAATAGGCCAATACCTGCTCACCCACCGCAAGTAGCGGCTGCACGAGCGCATCAGATAACAGCAGCAGTCCCCTTGAAGCCACTCTGAGAGCCTCAAGGGGACTGCCGTTTTTATGTTATGTCACACTTTAATTCAGTTGCCAAAGGTGTCGTGACCCTGGAGGTCGACGTAGCCCCACTTGCCGCCAAAGCGCACGGCCGCCACCCCCTCGGGCGTGAAGTGGTAGGAGTCGGGCAGCACCTCGCCGCCGGCGCACGGGGCGGCGTAGTCGTAGCGGCACGGAATTGCCACCGACCCGTCGGGCTTAACAAATCCATACTTGCCGTTGGGGTCGCAATAGAGGGCGTAGCCCTGGCTCACGGGGCCGCTCACCACCGCCTGGCCCAGAGTGCCATCGCGGGCAATGAGCTTGAACGACGACACGGGTGGCTGCTGGTCGGCGTCGTCGGCATCTTTCTTCTTTTTTTTGCCGTCGGCCACCGAGGGCAGCGGCTGCTCGATGCCCAGCAGTGAGTAGCCCTCGCTGAAGGGGATCATATTTTTGGTCATGTCCACATCGGCGGTGAAATATTTTGAGGCTATCACCTGCTCGCCGCTGTGGTTGATGAAGCCGTAGCTGAGGCCGTCGACGGTGACCGAGGCAAGGCTGTCGCTGAAGTCGCCTGGCTTGGTGCCGAATCGCAGATTCAGGACCACCGCGCCAGTGGTGTCGACAAACTGGTAGCGGAAGGGATAGGTGGCCTCGCTGTTGTCCTGCAGCAGAGTGTCTTCAACGGCCACTGCCGCCACACCCTCGCTGAAGCCGTGGGCATCGGCATACACAAAGGGTATTGCCACCCCACCCTGGCGGTTGATGAAGCCATACTTCACATCGCCGTCGTCACTGGCCAGCATCATGCAGGCGCGGCCGCTGCTGAAGGCGCAGCCCTGGCCGTCGTTGGCCGGCTGATACTTGCCCGTGGTGTTGATTACGCGCTGGCCGGCCTTATCGATAAATCCCGTGAAGTCCTCGCTCATCACGTAGGCCAGGCCCTCGCTGAAGTCATACACGTTGTCGTAGATGTAGTCCACCACCAGGCGGCCTGTGCGGTCCATGAAGCCCCATTTTAGCTGGCGGTCGTAGTTGGTTTTGGCGCCCGACGTTTCCTTGGCCACGGCCACCATGCCCTCGTGGTAGTTGCGTATGTAGCCGTTGTCGCGGAAAAACCCGTAGTCGGTGCGCTCGTTGTCGAGGTCAAACACGCGGCTGAACTGGCACGGCACCACCTCGCGGCCCTGGGCGTCGATGTAGCCCCAGTTGCCGCCGCGGCACACGGCCGCCATACCGTCGCTGTAGTTCTGCACTATGTCGTATTGCTGCACCGCAGCCTTGAACTCGGGGGTTATGCTCACCGCGGCTGTCTGGGCTCCGGCCATGGCAGGCACGGCGAGCGCAATGGCGGTGAAGCTGTGTAATAATGCTTTCATAATTGCTGTGATATAAAATAATGTTACGCCTAATAAAAAGTGCCGACAAAAATAGGCAATAAAACGCAATCAGCCCCATGCAGTGGAGAAACGGAATATTTTTGCCACCTTTTTGTCGGCACTTTTGACTCGCCAAGCGCCATTTGGTTTAATCACAGCCGCCACCAAACAGCGCCGTCAGTAGCTAATGGTGTGACGGTCGTAGCTGAGCGACATCATCACGCCCCAGCCGCCCTGCACGTTGCTGTAGAGGGCCGTGGGGGTGAGGTATGACTCGTCGGCATTGACGCGTATCACCTCGTAGGAGCGCCAATAGTAGTAGAAGTCGGGACTTATGGTTTCGAGCTCGACATACACCCTGGGGTTTTCCCCCTTCTGCTTGCGCGAATGCACCTTAAAGGTGTAGTCCTTGCCGTCGAATAGGTGGTCGTCGAACACGCTGCTCTGCCCCGCAGGCCACTGGCCGTATGGCTTGGTGATCAGACTGTTGGCAAATATTACATCGCTGGAAGTGTAGGTATCGTTGGTCACATACACCGGAATAGAGATGCCGGGCAGAATCGCGAGGGAGTCGTCGGCAACGCCCAGCACCCGCAGGCGGTAGTAGTTGCGCTCGCCGGCAGGGTCGTGGATGCGCAGGGGTTATCTCCATCACCGAGTCGAGGCCGCAGGCCCACTGCTGGTCGGAGGCTGGGACACCGGGTTCGTAGCCTGCCTCGCTGTAATACACCTGCGTGCCCACCACCTCCACCTGCTGTGGCCTCTCGACGCGGGTCGAGGCCGAGGCGTCGTCGAAGCCCGGCGCGCTCACGTTGAGCACCAACTCGTCGCCCACACGGGGCACATAGTCGCACGTGTAGTAGTATGGGGTGCTGTCGTTATACTGCAGGGTGTAGCGGTCGGTGCCGTTCACCGTGAGCACCGCCGTGGCGTCCTTAATCACCACCAGATCGTGATACATGGTGTCGTATTTCTCATAAAAATCCAGGTCGTCGCCAGGCTTTTTGGTGCTCGTCACCGTGGGATTGCTGGCCACAGTGAACGAGCGCGCTATGCATGCGCTGAACTTCTGGCCGGGCGCCACAAGCGCGCTTATGGTGATGCGGCTCGGAGTGTCGTGGTCGAAGTCTATGATCTTTTCGCAGCTGCCGAGGGCCATCAGGGCCACAATTGCCAGCACGGCCGATAATATTCTTTGTTTCATTGTGATATCTGTAGCTAAAATTTATGCGTTAAACTCACCGAAGGCATAAACGGGAACGGACACACGCCCTTAAGCACCATTTTGCCATTGTGGTAGCCCACATACACATTGCTCACGTTGTAGTGGTTGTAAACGTTATATATGCCCAGGCCTATCGAGCTCTCACCATAGCGGCTAAGGATTTTGAGCGACGCGTTCAGGTCGAGGTGGTGGGTGTCGGGCAGTTTGAAGTCGTTGATGTCGCGATAAGTCTGGTAGGGGTTGGCCGGCACTTCCTCGCCGCTGAAGTCGTAAGCAAACAGATCGGTATAGCCAGGCAACACATACGGCCCTATGCCATGCATAAAGTAGCCATACATGTAGCGCGGCTGGCCGTTGATTTCCTCTTGAAGGCGCGGGCTGTAGACCACCACATAGGGCACCGAGCCGCGGCGGCCCGTCTGATAGGACCACGCGGCGCTGAGGTCGAGGCTAAGCCGGTGCGACAGCCTGAAGCTGTGGTTGAGGTTCACCGACACATTGTTGCGGTGGTCGGCCGAGGCATAGAAGTCGCGCCCGCCGTTCAGCTCCTCGCCGGGGCGGTTGAACGAGCGCAGCGACTTCGACCATGTGTAGCTCACCCACCCTGTGGTGGCACCCACCTTGCGCTCCACCAGCAGTTCCACGCCATAGCTGCGTCCGTCGCCAATGGCCACAATGTCACGCCAGTTGCGGTTAGCCACGAAATAGGTGGCGCCGTCGCGGTATTCAAGCACATTGTCGAGCGTCTTGTAGTAGCCCTCAACGGCCACGTCGAAGCCGTGCCAGCTGTAGTTGAGCCCCGCGCCATAGATATTGCTGGTCATGAGCGGCACATCTTTGGTGACCGGCACCCAGATGTCGCTGGGCATCACCAGGCTGTTGGTGGTGAGGCGATGAATGCCTTGCGACATCCTGGCATACGACAGCTTAAGGGCCAGCGGCTCGGCCAGCTTGAAGCGAACCGAGGCGCGCGGCTCAAGCGCGAGATAGGTCTTTTGGTCAACGAAATATGAGCTTAGCCTAAAGCCGTAGTTCAGTTTCAGCCAGCGCGCTACGGTGTAGTCGTCTTCGGCATAGGCCGAAAGGCCGTTGACCCACATGCTGGTGCCGCTCTCGTAGTCGAGGCTGCTGTGCTGCGTGTTGTAGTAGTCGCTGATAGGGCCGGGAAGATCCACATTCCAGTTCAGGCCGCCCTTGAATTGCTGCTCAAAGTTGTCCTTCACCACATGGGTGGTGGGCTTCAGCCACTGCTTCGACAACTTAGCGCCATAGCGCACCACATGCCGCCGGCCGGCGTTGAGCACGGCGTCGGCCGTGAGGGCCAAATCCTGCACACCCGAATGGTTGGATATGCTGCTGCTCATGCTGTTGAGGTAGTACAGCCTGTACACATCGTCAATGCGGTTGAGGTAGTGCACCGAACTGGTGAGGTTGTACATATACTGGCTGTAGCTGAGGTTCACATTAAGGCGGTGCCGCGGAGTGACAAACGACGTGAAGTAGAGGCTGGCAAGCAGGTTGTTCCAGTTGCTCTTGGTGGTTTCGCTGCGGTTTTCCTCGGTTCGGCTCTGCTCGTCGTCAAACACGTCCTGGTCGCCAACGGTGTCTTTCACCTTGCGGCTCTCGGATGGCGACTCGTTGTCGACGTCCCTGCCATAGTACACCACCGCCGAGAGTCGGTTAGCCTCGCTGAAGCGGTGCACGAGTTTGGCGGTAATGTCGTAGTATTCCATATTGGAATATGGCTGCATGGCGTCGGGGTTGTCGTAGAACTTCTTAAGTATGGGCCGGGCCAGCTTGCTGAAATACGACATGCGTCCCGCCACGTTAAACGAGGTGTGCCCCTTCCATATCGGGCCCTCGGCCTGGATGCGGCTCGACAATATGCCCACACTCAGCAGGCCGTGGTAGCGGTTGAAGTCGCCGTCCTTAATGCCGATGTCGACCACGCTCGACAGCCGCGAGCCATACCTGGCCGGAAACGCGCCGCGATAGAAGTTGATGTTCTGCACCATATCGGGGTTGATGGCGCTCACAAATCCGCGCATGTGCTCGGCATTGTAGATGGCCGAGCCGTCGATGGTGATGTAGTTCTGGTCGTAGTCGCCGCCGCGCACAAACAGGCCCGCAGTGCCGTCGCTGCCCGACTGCACCCCGGGAAAACGCTGTATGGCCTTCAGCACATCGGGCTCGCTGAAAAACACTGGCACCGACATTATTTGCTTCTGGCCAAGCGACACGGCGCTCATTTGCGACGAAGCCACGCCGAAATTGCTGCGGCTGCCATACACCACCACATTATTAAGAGTCACGCCACGGACCAGACGGCTGCTGTCGGCAGCGGCAGAAGCCGCATCGGCAGCAGCCATATGAGCCTGGCACAACACAAGCAGTATTAGTCCCAGCAATGTTCTCATATCACTTCACTTTTTTGCCACTGAGCACCACCCTCACATAGGAAGAAGCCGTCGAAAAGCCTTCTATATCGTGTTTCTCATCTACTATAATCCTTCCTTTATCGCCATTGATGTCGATGGCCACCACCTTAATAGTGTGAGTGGTAAAATCTATAAAATCATAATACCACATACTTATCATTTTGGCAAGCAATTTTCGCCCCTCTATTTCATAACTATATTTATAACTTCCAATCCACCCGTTAAACTTCATGGTGAAATCGGAGCCAATGCTGTCGGGGAAAGTATAGTCTGCTACGTCTTTAATTTTGCCTGATATGCGTTTGTTGTCATAGCATATTGCGTATTCGGCTGTCCAATCGTAGTGCGAGAAAGCGCTATCGCACAGTTCACGGGTGTATTTCAGGTTGACGTCAACGAGTTTGCCACTCTCCAAGAAAGCCTTACCGTCGCCATCTTGCACGCGGGTGATTTCACCATCATCTCCGCCTCCCGAAGGTTCATCATCGCCGCACGAAACAAACGCCATTGCGCAGCATGCCACCACCGCTATCAGAAGCAATCTATATGTTCTCATTTCATTGTCCATTTTTACAGTTAAACAATATGCGTGGGCAATAGCATAGTCACTTCACCCTTTTGCCGCTGAACACTATCCTTTCATAGGTTGAGGCCAACGAGAAGCCTTTTATGGCAGAAACACATTTTTGGTCTATTATAATTCTTCCCGTTTTCTCCTTAGAATACAAGTCTATGGCAACAATCTTTAATGTGCGGGGGGTATCTTTAAAACTTTGCCATGGGTATTCAATAAGGGTCGCAATCAACTTTCGTCCTTCAATCTCATACCTATATTTATACATTTGCAACGTATGCAATACCAGAGTGCTGTCTGCATATATGTTTGTTGGCCACAATCTGTATGGTTGATTGTCCGACTCGTCAATTTTCTGCGATATACGTTTGTTGTCATAACATATCATGTAATTGAATGTCCAATCGTAGTGCGAAAAAGCACTGTCGCGCAGTTCTCGGGTATACTTTAAGTTGGCGTCAACGAGCTTGCCGTTTTCCAAGAATGCCTTACCGTCGCCATCCTGCACGCGGGTAATTTTGCCATCATCAACGCCTCCCGACGGCTCATCGCTGCCGCACGAAACAAACGCCATTGCGCAGCATGCCACCACCGCTATCAGCAATAATCTATATGTTCTCATTTCATTATCCATTTTTACAGTTAAACAATATTATAATGTCACTAATGGCTCATACGAGAAAGAGCCCATAAATTCGTTAAATTTATTATAGTATCGTACCGACATTTCATACACGCCACGGGCTGGCACACGTAGCGACCAACTCATCGGTAGGCATTGTTTTCAACACTTCTTCAGGAATTTGACACGCATCCAGCATCTCTTCCAGCGACTGATATTGAATCCAGTTGGCTGGAGAGGTGATAGAGTCGAAAGAAAATGACGGTCCACTTGTGGACGTTTGCCCTATTCTTTCTGTCATAACTACATCCGAGCAAGAGCACAACGCCATGCATAGGACGCCTATCAATAACATATTTCTCATGTTGGTTTATTTTAGGTTAGCAAAATGATCTCATTGTTTAATTATTAGTTTGATGCTATACTGGCGCAAATACATGTAAAATAATTTTAATTGCAAACAAATCCGCATTTTTCACTATGTTTTTTTTAGATTTAACATATTAAGGACCGAGACAGCAAGCAAAACGGCGTTTTTTTCGTGGTTGGAACTACCGAGAGCGCCGAAGAAGTGGCAATCCCAGAGGGATTGGATATGTGTAGGCAGGTATGCAGCGGAGGCGCAGCCGACGCGAAATGCCTGCTACGCGGCACACCCACCCATGGCATTCCAGCGGAATGCCACTACTGCACCTCGTCACGTTTCTCAGCGCAACAATCAGCATATCAGCAGAATCAGGCTGCTGTCGCATTCCTCTGGAATGCATTTGTGTAGGCGGCAATGATGCAGGCATTTCGCGCGGACTTCGCTATCGCTACGCCCGCGCTGCATACCTGCCTACACCTATTTTATCCCTCGGAATAATGCCATCTACAATTTTGTGGCAAACAACGCAAACGTTATAATTTTTCAGTGCTCCCGGCATACCGAAAGCACTGAAAAATTTTATTCCTAAGCGGGATAAGGTTTAAAGTTGAGGGTTAAAGTCTAAACAGACAACAGTTAAAGGTATGACTTACAGGTACTTACTGTAGGGATGCGGCATGCCGCGTCCGACGGGCGTAGCCTCCCCCCAGCACGAAAGCAAAATCATATCAAATACGCCTTCACCGACTGTGTTTATTTATGTGCAATCAATTGATTTGCAGCTATTTGCGTTGGACGTGGCATGCCACGTCCCTACAGTTTCCGTCGCTGTTTGGCGCCTTTTTACATGCCAACTCGCTTGAATTGCGATTTTTTCTGTGCTCTCGGCATGTCGCGTCCTTACAAATATTGCTCTTATTTTTAGGCGATTGCGTACGGAACGCCTTAGGAATTAGAGCTGGATATGGGTGCCTTTGGTGAAGTCGCTTAGGTTGGCGGCGTTGGTTATCACCACCTCGCGCACGCCATTGTCGAGGGTGGCAAAGGCGTTGTCGAGTTTGGGAATCATGCCGTCTTTGATTATGCCGAGCGACTTCAGCTGGTCGTATTGCGACATGCGCAGCACGGGTATCACGCTGTCGTCGTCGTCAGGATTCATGAGCACGCCGTCTTTCTCAAAGCAGTAGACAAGGGTCACATTGTAGTAGCGCGACAGGGCGGTGGCGGTGGCCGCCGCCATGGTGTCGGCATTGGTGTTGAGCATGTGGCCCATGCCGTCGTGGGTGAGGGGGGCTATCACAGGCATCACGCCCGAACTGATGAGCTGCGCCAGGGCCTTTCCGTTGGCCTTCTTCACATCGCCCACCCAGCCGTAGTCCACCTTGCGCACGGGACGCTTGACGCTGAGCATGATGTTCATGTCGGCACCTGTGAGGCCTATGGCGTTCTGCTTGTGCCACTGGAGCAGCGCCACGAGGCGCTTGTTGACCAGGCCGCCATACACCATGGTGACCACATCGAGCATGTCGTCGTCGGTCACTCGCCGGCCCTCGACCATGGTGGTCTTTATTCCCAGGCGCTCGGCCATTTTAGTGGCCATCACACCGCCGCCGTGCACCAGCACCTTGGGCTGCCTGATGGCGGCCACATCGGTGATGAGCCGCATGAGTGCAGCGGGGTTTTCCACAATTTTGCCGCCCACCTTCACGATGAGCAAATCCTGCTTTTGTTCCATATTGCTGTCACATTTAAAAAACAATCATGGCCAGGTGCCACTTCAAGCGGCATCCGGCCATGAAAAAACTGTTATTCTTCTTTGCCAAACTCCATGAGGTAGGCCTTGATGAAGCCGTCGATGTCGCCGTCCATCACGCCGCCCACGTCGCTCGTCTGGTAGCCCGTGCGGTGGTCCTTCACGCGGCGGTCGTCCATCACATAGCTGCGAATCTGCGACCCCCACTCGATTTTCTTCTTCGAGTCCTCCACCTTGCGCTGCTCTTCCTGGCGGTGCTGCAGCTCCTTGTTGTAGAGAATTGACTTGAGGTTGCGCAGAGCGTTCTCGCGGTTTTTAGGCTGGTCGCGCGTCTCGGTGTTCTCCACCAGGATCTCCTCTTCCTCGCCAGTGTATGGGTCTTTGTACTGGTAGCGCACGCGCACGCCGCTCTCCACCTTGTTCACATTCTGGCCGCCTGCGCCGCCGCTGCGGAAGGTGTCCCACGAGATGCGGGCGGGGTCGAGGTTGATTTCGATGGTGTCGTCGACGAGCGGTGTGACAAACACCGAGGCAAACGAGGTCATGCGCTTGCCCTGGGCATTGTAGGGCGACACGCGCACCAGGCGGTGCACACCGTTCTCACTCTTGAGGTAGCCGTAGGCAAATGCGCCCTCCACGCTTATGGTGACGCTCTTGATGCCGGCCTCGTCGCCGTCGACCATGTGCTCGATGGCCGTCTTGTAGCCGTGGCGCTCGCACCAGCGCAAATACATGCGCATTAGCATCGATGCCCAGTCCTGGCTCTCGGTGCCGCCGGCGCCGGAGTTGATTTTGAGGATGGCATCCATCTTGTCCTCGTCGCGGCGGAGCATATTGCGCAGCTCCAGCTTCTCGATTTTCTTGAGGGCATCGGCATAGAGCGCGTCGAGCTCATCTTCGGTGAGCACGCCCTCCTTGACAAAGTCAAAGCCGATGGCCACCTCGTCGACGGCGGCCTCCACCTCACTGCAACTGTCGATCCAGTAGTGCAGCATCTTGATTTTCTTCATCTGCGCTTCGGCCGCTTTCTGGTCTTGCCAGAAGTCGGGCACATGAGTGCGCAGTTCCTCTTCTTCGACTTCTATTTTCTTGTTGTCGACGTCAAAGATACCTCCTCAGCGCATCCTTGCGCTCTTGTATCTCTTTTAGCTGTTCTTGCGTAATCATTCGAGTCTTTAATGATTAAATGGGGTTAATAAAATGAATTGTGAATTATTTGTTGCCGTCCTTGCTGTCGCCGCCTTTTTTGCGGAAGTCGGCAGCATACATGGCGTCGATGAGTTTGGAGTAGCGCTTGTTGACCACGGCACGGCGGATTTTAAGCGTGTTGGTGAGCTCGCCGCTCTCCATGGTGAATGGGCGCGGCAGCAGCACGAAGCGCTTAATCTGCTCATAGCTGGCCATGTCCTTCTGATAGCCTTGTATGCGGGCATCGAGCATTTTGTGGATGTCGGCGTTGTTCACCAGGTCTTCAATGCTCTTGTAGGCAATCTTCTTTTTGGCGGCATAGGCCTTAAGTTCATCGAAATTGGGCACGATGAGCGCCGACACATATTTGCGGCCGTCGCCAATCACGGTGACCTGCTCAACGAAGATGTCCTGGGCGAGCGCCGTCTCGAGCACCTGCGGGGCGATGTACTTGCCGTTGCTGGTCTTGTAGAGGTCTTTGAGGCGCTCAGTCATCACCAGCTGGCCGGTGTCGGTGATGTGGCCGCAGTCGCCCGTGTGAAACCAGCCGTCGGCATCGATGGCCTTGGCCGTCTCCTCGGGCTTGTGGAAGTAGCCCTTCATCACGGTGGGGCCTTTGACCAGTATCTCGCCAGCATCGCCTATCTTCACCATCACGCCCGGCAGGGTGGAGCCTATGGTGCCCAGCTCCCAGCCCACGGCGGGATAGAAGCTGACGGTGGCGTTGGTCTCGCTGAGGCCGTAGCCTATGACTATGTTGATGCCTATGGCGTGAAGGAACTCGGTGATGTTGTCGCTGAGCATGGCTCCGGCGGTGGGGAAGAAGCGGCCATGCTCCACGCCAATGGCGCGGCGCAGGCGGCTGAACACCTTCTTCTCGAAATACTGGTATTGCTTCTCGACCAGCAGCGGCGGTTTGCGGCCAGTGCGCACATACTTCACGTTGCGCGTGCGGCCCACGGCCACGGCGTGCTTAAACAGCATCTTCACCACCGGCTTGGCCTTCGACACATTGTCGTTGATGGCAGTGTACACCTTTTCCCAAAATCGAGGCACGCTGCACATGCAGGTGGGCTGCACCTCGCGCACGGCCTTCTGGATTTCCTTGGGGTTGAGGTTGATGGCCACACGCACGCCGCTGCACAGGCACACCATGGTCCAGCCGAGCTCAAACACGTGGCTGAAAGGCAGGAAGCTGAGCGACAGGTCGGTTTCATCGTTGAGGTGGATGCGCTCGAGGTGGCCGTCCATGGCCGACATAAAGTTGTGGTGGGTGAGCATCACGCCTTTGGGCACGCCAGTGGTGCCCGAGGTGTAGATGAGGTACATCAGGTCGCCCGGATCGAAAGCCTTGCGGCGCGCCTCAACGGCGTCGGTCTCGGCCTGGGTGGGATTGTCGCCCAGGGCCAGGAACTCGGCCCACGACATTGTGTCGGTGTCGTCGGCATCGCGCTCCACGCTGGGGTCGAGAGTGACTATGTGCTTCAGTGTGGGGCACTGGCCAAGCAGCTGCCTGGCTATGGCATATTGGTTCTGGTCGCCCGTGAACAGCACTGTGGCGCCTGCATCGTTGACGATGTAGGCAGCCTCGTCCTTGCTGCTGGTGGCGTAGATGGGCACGGGCACGGCGCGGTTGCTGAACGCGGCGAAGTGCGTGATTATGATCTCGGGACAATTTTGCGAGAATATGCACACGCGGCCCTGCTCCTCAACTCCGGCCTTGTATAGCGACACGGCCTCGCGCCTGATGGCATTGTCCATCTCAACCCACGACATGGATGTCCACTCCTGTGTGGCATAGTCGCGAAACCTCAATGCCTCGCGGCTGCCATATTTGCGGGCCATCGACGGGACCAGTTCTATGAATTTCTGAGTCATGATTAGTTATGAAGTGTGATATTTTTCACTTGCAAAATTACTTAATTTTCGGTGCATTAGTCACAACAGGTGTCGCAAATCGCATTTTTCATTAACAACAATTCTATTAAGACTCAACAAGTTTACACATTTTAACCGTAAATAATTTTTCCAGCTGCTTTTTATGTCGGCATAATGATTTGTTGACTATATTTGCAATAGTTATAATCACACCACCAACACATATAAAGACATGAACATTGCAAGCATCATCGACCTGCGGCGCATAGGCGGAGCGCTGCGGCGCTTTCCCGAGAGTGTGGCTTTTGCCGCGGTTCTCACCGTGGCAGTCATAGTCATCAACCACTGCTACAGCAGCATGAGCAGCGACATGCGCTTTTTCACCACCTACTACCCAGCCACGGCGCTGATGCTGTCGGTGAGCCTGCGGCTGTGGAGCGAAGAGCGCGGCGGCCACCGGCTGGCAAACGCGGCCGTAATGCTGCTGGCCCACATGGTGTGGCTGGCAGGGGCGTGCTACACCTCGTTTGGCCCGATGAGCGCCATGAAGGCCGGCGCGGCCATAGCAGCCAACGTGGCCGTGGGGCTGAGCGTGGTGCTGGTGCCGTTTTGGCGCGAGCGCAACGACGTGGCCATGTGGAACTTCACGCTGCGCATGCTCACAGCTGTGGCCGTGTCGTGGGTCATAGGACTGGCGCTGGCCGGAGCAGTGTGCCTACTGCTCAAGGCCTATGAGGTGCTGTTTGGCTGCGACCTGAATTCAAACATATATGCCGACACCTCGGCGGTGTGCTACCTGCTGGTGAGCCCGCTGCTGATGCTGCAGATGGTGCCGGCAGGCGAGGATAAGCACAACCGCATGGCCGTGGAGCTGACCGGAGTGGGCCGCGGCATAGTGAACTTTATGCTGCTGCCCGTGACGGGGGTGTATCTGCTCACCCTTTATGCCTACGCTGTGAAAATAATGGTGCAGTGGCAGCTGCCCGACGGCTGGGTGAGCTATCTGGTGACGGCACTGGCGGCGCTGATGCTGCTGGTGGAGGTGGTGCTCTACCCCACTCTGGTGGCGGGCAAGTGCAGCCGGGTGGCTTCACTTGCCGCACGGTGGCTGCCGGCCGTGGTGATGCCGCTGCTGCTGCTCATGACGGTGGGTGCCGCACGGCGCCTTGGCGACTATGGCGTGACCATATTCCGCCTGTATCTGGTGGTGCTCAACGTGTGGCTGTATGCCGTGTGCATAGGGCTGCTGATTAGCCGGCGGCGCATTTGGTGGATTCCTGCCTCGTTTGCCGCCCTGCTGGTGCTAACGTCAATCGGGCCGCAAAGCATAGCCAACGTCACCCGCATCACCTTGCAGCGGCAAGTGCAGGAGGCAATAGCACAAGCGCACCTGCGCACGCCGCTTAACCGCCAAAGCTACGACCAGCTACTGCACTCAATGCCAGAGGCACAGGCCACACTGCTCGACAGCCGCATGGCATACCTTTATAACATCTACGGAGGCAATGCCACCAATCCGCTGGCCGAAGCCGATGTGGCGCTTGGGCGGCTGGCCGAAAAATGCCTGCCCATGGCCACATACCCCACGACCAACGTGAGCAGCCTCTCGGCCACCGACATGCTCAGCAGCGCAGCAGCCAGCCTGCCACAGGGCTACCGCTATGCCACCATGATTGACGGCAGCCAAGGCTGGATTAAGCTTGACGCGCGCGAGTTGCAAGACCAGGGCGTATTGAGGGTGAGTCTGAAGGGGCGCAACGGCAACACTGTGGAGCTGAGCACGCGGCTCAACAGCGTGGCCAAAGTGGCCGGTATGCCCAACGACGATCCCAGCCGGCACCTGATGCTCTACGGCCCCGGGGCAGCGCTGATGGTGGAAAGCATTGAACTTGACGGCAACATACCCAGCGTGATGCTGACGGGCATTCTGCTTGAGAAATAATCATTCAAAAAAAAAGACGATACACATATGGATATTGACGAGATATATTACGACGCCTTAGACCTGCTGCGCGAAATGGTGGCTGTGCCGTCGCTGAGCCGCCAGGAGGCCGGCGTGGCCGACGTGGTGGAGCGCGCCATGCGGCGGTTTGGACTCGACGTTAAGCGCCACGGATGCAACCTGTGGAGCATAGCCCCCGGCTTCGACCCGCAAAAGCCCACCGTGCTGCTCAACGCGCACATCGACACCGTGCGCGTGGCCGACGGCTGGCAGCACCAGCCATTCAGCCCCACCATGGAGGGCGGCCGCATGTATGGCCTCGGCACCAACGACGACGGAGCCAGCGTGGTGAGCCTGCTCACGGCATTCCGCCAACTGAGCGAGCGCGAGCAACACTACAACATGATTTTCCTGGCATCGGCCGAAGAGGAGGTGAGCGGCAAGGGAGGCATTGAGAGCGTGCTGCCCATGCTGCCCGCCATCAGCGTGGCCCTGGTGGGCGAGCCCACGGGCATGCAGCCCGCTGTGGCCGAAAAGGGGCTGATGGTGCTCGACGGTGTGGTGCGCGGAGTGGCCGGCCACGCGGCACGCAACGAGGGTGTGAACGCCATCTACAAGGCCATGGATGTGATTGGCACCCTGCGCACGCTCAGGTTGCCCAAGGAGTCGGCCATGCTCGGCCCGGTGAAGATAACGGTGACCAAGATCGAGGCCGGGCACCAGCACAACGTGATTCCCGACCTTTGCACCATGCTGGTGGACGTGCGCACCACCGACGCCTACACCAACGTGCAGACACTTGAGCTGATACGCCAGGCCGTGCCGCAGTGCGAGCTCACGCCACACTCCACCCGCCTCAACCCCAGCGGCATCGACACCGGCCACCCGCTGGTGCAGCGCGCCGTGATGCTGGGCAAAGTGCCATTCGGGTCGCCCACGCTGAGCGACCAGGCCCTTATGCCGTTCCCGTCGCTGAAGATGGGGCCGGGCGACTCGGCCCGCTCGCACACCGCCGATGAATATATCGAGCTGGACGAAATTCGCGAGGCCATCGACACCTACATCATAATGCTCGACGGCCTCAGGCTTTAGCGCACACTGCAGGCAATCGAAAAAAATCCCCGGTGAGGCAGAAAGCTCACCGGGGATTCACGTTTTTATTTAAATTATGGCATTAGCGCCAACTTTAGAATGCGAGCATTATGCCCACCGACCAGTTGCGGAACTGAGGGCCGCAGCCGTCCTTAAGCACATTTTGCGGGCGGTAGCGGAAATACACGCCGAAGTCGCCCACGCCGATGCCGGCTATGGCGTCGAAGGTGACACGGCGCTGGTGGATTTTCTTAATCGTCTCATCGTGGTCGACATCGCCCATCGTGTAGCAGTTTTTGGCAGTGGCCCAAAGGTTGAGGTCCATCACGCCGCCGGCCATCACCTTAAGCTGGCGGTAGACGCGCTGGCGCAGCAGCAGCGGGAACTGGAGCGAAGTGACGGTGAGGCTCGACTTGGCTTTGCTCCAAGCCTCGCCTTTGTCGGTGATTTGCAGATAGCCGTCGTCACCTTTCACAAAGCTGGTGCCATTGTGCAGATTGTAGTGGCGGGTTTCAAAGCCGAAGCCCAGCGACATGCCAAAGCCGCAACGGGTGCGCATCTCCACGCCTATCAGGTTTAACAGGCCTATTTCGCTCTGATGGCCAAGCGCGCGGTCGAGGTCGCCGGCGGCATTGTCGCCGCGGGCTATGGCGTGGCCCCAGCCGACATACAGGCCGCCAAAGAACATGTCCCAGTGCACGCGTCCGCGCTTCACGGTGTCGGTCTTAGTGAACGGCAGGCGCAGGGCAAAGTCGCCCTCGGCCTGAGTGGTGTGCTCACGCACGCCGTCGTTGCGGTCGCTGCGATACACATAGCGGTATTGCGGGTTGCCGTCGCTGCCTTCAATGGTGAGCTTCATTCCGGTTGAGTCTTCGGTGATTATCACGTTGCCCGGATTTTTCACCACCTTCACAGTGTCGGTGGTCGACGGGGCTGCCATCGCAGCCAGCGGTGCCATTGCCATTGCGGCAAGCACAAGTAGAGAATTCTTCATATCGTTATACGTTTTTATTGTTATTGACTGATTAGTTTGCGCACCTGCTCTTTGGTGGCAGGCCCTTCCATGTAGATCAGCGTCACGCGGTCGGCCTTGCGGGTGCGCGCCAGCGCCTGGTTGAGGTAGAACACATAGCGGTTGGCGCCGGCCGCGCGGCGCAGCTTGTAGAAGCCGAAGTAGAGCTGTCCGCCGCGGTATTCCGTTTCGCGGTCGGCAGCAGTGGCACCGTCGCGGGTGACCATTGCCGCTATGGCGGCGGCATAGGCCGCAGGAGCCTCAAGGCTGTGGTAGCGGTCGAGCCCGATGCTGCGCGCCTTCTTGCCCGTCACCATGATTTCGGTGCAGCCGTGCGCCTTGCCATAGCGGGCAAACGCCTGGCTCACGTTGAGCGACGCGCTTTGCGCCAGCGCAGCCACAGCCACGAGCACCACGATTGCTGTAGTAGTTATAATGCGTTTCATAATCACGTGTTTGTGTTAATTAAATTCTTCAAAAAAAGCATGCCAATCAACCCTGAACTTTAAGCCTTAAACTTTAAAGACTCAGTCGCCCACGGCGCGGCCCACGCTGGCCAGCTGCATCATCACACTCTGGTCCATGTCGGAATGCGCCTCACCCACCGCGTTGAGATTGCCGCGCACCATCTGCATCACCTGCTCCTGGTTGGTCACCTTGCGGCCATCGACGTAGGCTATGCATTCATCGGACTTAGAGCCGATCCCCACATGCACCAGCGCTCCTGCCACCACGGCGACGGCCACCACCGCGGCGGCGGCAGCGCGCCGCGCCACATGGCGGCGGCGGGCATTGCGGGCACGCCGCTCAAGCTCCATGCCCACGCTGGCAAAGCCCATTGCCACCCGGGCCTCGTCGACGTCGCTGCCCATCCATGGGCATTGCGCCAGTGCATGGCGCAGCAGCCTCTCGTCGGCATCAGTGGCAGTGCACTCAAAGTATGAGCTGATGAGCGCGGCCAGGTAGGCGCGTGTAATCGGTTGGCCGTCGACCACTATGCTCTGGGGTTGATTAATATCGGTTGTTGTCATCATTATATGCCTTATTTTAATGTCAGTCATCCAATTTGCGCTGGCGGTAGCACTCGCGCACCGCCTTGCGCGCGCGGCTCAGCTGCATGCGCGCGCTGTCTGGACTTATGCCCAGCGTCTCGGCAATTTCGTCGAAGCCGCGGCCCTCGAAATCGCGCATCACCAGCACCCGCCTCTGCGACTCGGTGAGCCGCGTGTCGATTATGGCGCGCACTTGGCAATAAGCCTCGGCACGCTCGGCCCACGGCGCAGACTCGCAAGCGGCAGTGCCTGCGGCGGTGTCGAGAGGCACACTGTGGCGGCTGTTGCGGCGGCGCACCGCATCGATGCTGGCATTGCGCACGGCCACCACAGCGGTTCCCTCGGCCGCCTCGCCAGGCAGCTGCGAGCGGCGCATCCACAACCGCGCGAATGC
The DNA here is from genome assembly GCA_934661195.1 of uncultured Muribaculaceae bacterium. GTDB lineage: Bacteria > Bacteroidota > Bacteroidia > Bacteroidales > Muribaculaceae > Sodaliphilus. The sequence goes on along the minus strand of CAKUJD010000009.1, from coordinate 52,484 downwards.
GTCCTGCACGGCATCGGCAGCATCGTCGCCGTTGCCAGTGATGCGCTGCGCCATGCCCAGCAGGCGCTGGCGCAGGCGGCTGAATGTGGATGTCATCGCTTCGTTGTCCATTGCTTTCACTTAAAAACACGCAAAGGTAGGACATTTGTAACGTTACATTGCAAAAAAAGCTTATACAATTGCCGCAACTATTGCCACAACCAACTGAAATGCGCTATATTTGCACTTTGAAAAAAATTCAAGTGTCACTATTAAAAACTATAATGATTTTGATTATGAACAAGACTAAATTGCTATCAGCACTGGCTGTGGCCGCAGTGATGCTGCCTGCCGCCACATCGTGCAACGACAAAAACGACGAGCCTGTGGTGAACCCCAGCGAGTGGGCGCTGCCAGACACCGACTTCGGCAAAACCATCGATGAGGTGAGCGCAAGCGAAACGGCCCGCGGCTTCCAGGTGGTGAAGACCGACAGCATTCACCTGCGCGCGGTGAAGAACATTAAGAACGCACAGGTGAGCTACACCTACTGCTTCGACCCGGAGACAAAAACCTACCGCTACGCCAAAGGCACATATGCTGGCGAATATGAGTTCGAAGCCCTGACCAAGCGTCTTGCAGCCGACGGATTTGTGGCCGAGAGCGAGCAAAATGGCATAAAGGTGTATAACCAGAGCAACGACAACGCCCATGTGGCCCTGGAAGAGAGCGGCAGCACATTCTACATGCTGCCCGGCCCTACCAACGACACCTTCTCGTGGGGCCGGCTCAACGACCTCAGCGACGCAGCACAGGCCGGACTGGCAGTGCCCTATCTGGGCCACTACGCACCCGTGGAGCTGGTGGAGCTGATGGAGCAGTATTGCGGCAACACGCTCGACTCAACCGCATCGAAGATCGACAACGGCGTGTATGTGTTCAAGGCCAAAAACGGGAGTAAGCACGCCAGCGTGCGCTACTGGTTTGACGTGGCCACCAAGAGCAAGCTCGAAGAGGCGGCTGTGTATTACACCCTTGAGAACCGCCCCACCACAGCCGAGGTTGACTCATGTCTGAACCGCACCGGCTTCAAATACACCTCGATGAAGGACGCCAGCGACGGCTCGCAGATCTACTACAACTACCTGATGAAATGCGTGGCCTATGTGGCCATGGACAAGCCCGAAGGCGCAACGTCGTCGTTCATGCCCAGCATACACTATGCCTACAACGACCTCAGCGGCCAGGTGCCGCCCGAGACGGTAGACTTCCCCGCACCCCTCACCGACTTCGGCACCATGACACTAAACGAAGCTGTGGAGCAATACAAGAAGCAGAGCTACTTCACCGGCACCACCGACGACGGCTTTGGCGGCTTGCTGGGTCTGATAGTGACCACCAACTCGCAGGACTTTCCGCAAATTCTGCTGATGGACGACGGCGGCAAGTATGCGGCAGCGCTGGTGATTGCCGACGAGTCGAAGACGCTGCGCTCGCCCTACATCAAAGACTGGCTCACAGCCAATGGATACGCGTATAACGAAAAGGTGAGCATTCTGCCCACCTACATCCGCGCCGACAAGAAGGTGATGGCGCAGTTCGACACCGACGGCTCTATCACCGGCTTCCCGTGCGTGGCATTCCAGCCCAACGAGTTCAATGCTGCTCCCAGCCTGCTGAGCAAGCTGAAGCAAGCCAAGCAGATGAAACGATAGGCGCACACTCCTGAAGCGCATAAGCAAGCGGCCCGGCCTGACAAACGTGTCAAGCCGGGCCGCAGTGCGTTTTGCTTTCAGCCGTGATTACTCAACGAGGCCGTGGTTGCGCAGCAGGGGCGTGGCATCGGGGTCGGTGCCGGTGAAGGCCTTGAACTGCGTCATGGCATCCTCGGTGTCGCCGGCCTCAAGGAATATCTTGCGGTAGCGGGCGGCGGCCTCGGGATTCATGGGGCCCATCTTCTTGAACACCTCCCAGGCATCGGCCTCAAGCACCTGCGACCACAGGTAGGTGTAGTAGCCGCAGCTGTACTGGTCGTTGTCGAAGATGTGCTTGAAGTAGGGGCTGCGATAGCGGAACTGCACCTCGGCTGGCATGCCTATGCGGCGGGCCACCGAGCGCTCGAAGCCGCGCACATCGATGCCGGTGCACCAGTTAAGCTTGTGCCACTCTATGTCGAGCAGGGCGGCGCCCACGAGCTCGGTCATCATGAAGCCCTGGTTGAACTTAGAAGTCTCGATCACCTTGTCGACCAGGCTCTGCGGAATCACTTCGCCCGTCTTGTAGTGGCGGGCATAGTTCTTCAGCACCTCGGGCAGCAGTGCCCAGTGCTCGTTGATTTGCGAATGCATCTCCACAATGTCGCGGTCGACATTGGTGCCGGCAAGGCCGCGGAACGGCGCCTGCGTGAGCATGCCCTGCAGGGCGTGGCCAAACTCGTGGAAGGCCGTCTGCACCTCGTCGATTGTGAGCAGCGACGGCATGCTCTTGGTGGCGGGAGTGAAGCTGGCCACGTTGTACACAATGGGGCGCTCGCTCTTGCCCTCGTAGTTATACTCCGAGTTGAGCTCGCTCATCCATGCGCCCTGGGCCTTGGTGGCGCGGGGGAAGTAGTCGGTCATGAACACGGCCAAGTGCTTGCCGTTGGCGTCCTTCACGTCATACACGGTGACCTCGGGATTGTATTTCGGGGCTTTCTTAAGTTCGGTGAATGTGAGGCCGTAGAGCTTGTTGGCGCAGTAGAACACGCCATTCTTAATCACACTGTTGAGCTCAAAGTAGGGGCGCACCTCATCTTCGCTGAAGTTAAACTTCTCCTTCTTCACCTTCTCGGCATAGTAGTAATAGTCCCAAGGTGCAATCTTGAAGTTGCCGCCGTGGGCGTCGGCATAGGCCTGCATGTCGGCCACCTCTTCCTTCACCTTGGCCACTGCAGGGTTGAAGATTTGGTAGAGCAGTTTCTCGGCGTTGCCCACGGTCTTGGCCATCACGGGGTCGAGTGCGTAGTCGGCAAAAGTCTCGAAGCCCAGCAGGCGGGCCTTTTGCTGGCGCAGTTGGATGATTTCGTTGATGTTTTTGCTGTTGTCCCACTCATTGCCGCGGCTGGCGGTGTTGGTGTAGGTCTCATACATCTGCTGGCGCAGGGCGCGGTCGTCGGCGCTGGTGAGCACAGCCAGGCGTGTGGCGCCGCTGGCGGTGAAGGCCCACTTGCCCTGCTCGCCGCGCTTGGCGGCAAGGGCGGCTGCATCGTCGATGGTCTGCTGCGAGAGGCCGCTGAGGCGCGCCTTGTCGTCGACCAGGATCACGTTGTTGGCGATCTCGTGCATAACGTTGTTGGTAAACGAGAGTTCGAGCGCGGCCTGGCGCTTGTTGATGTCCTTGAGGGTGTCCTTCTGGGCCTCGGTGAGCAGGGCTCCATTGCGCACGAAGCGCTTGTAGTACTTGTCGGTGAGGCGCAGCTGCACCTTGGTGAGACCCAGCTTCTGGGCATTGTCGTGCACGGCCTTGATGCGCTGAAACAGCCCCTCGTTCATGTAAATCTCATCGTTGTGCGCGGTGAGCATGGGGGCAATCTGTTCCGAGAGTTTCTGCATTTCAGGCGTGTTGTCGCTCTCGCACAGGGCATAGTAGACGTATGCCACCTTGTTGAACAGCTCGCCACTGTTGTCGAGAGCCAGCACGGTGTTGTCGAAGTCGGCGCGCGAGCGCTGCGCCACTATTGCGCTGATTTCCTCGTTGTGCTGCTCGATGCCGGCCTTGAGGGCGGGCAAATAGTCGGCGATGGTGATTTTGTCGAATGGCGGGATGCCATATTGCGTGGCATATGTCGCCATGAACGGATTTTGATGCTTCACGTTCTTCTTGTTAGCGCCGCTTGCCACCAGAGCGAGGCAGCATGCGGCGGCGGTTGATAAAAATAACTTTCTCATATATAAAAAACTTTATCTGTGAGTATTGTGTGTTGTCTGTTGTCGTTGATTCACCGTCCGGGCGGCGCCCACTCGAATTCAGCCACAAGCGGGTAGTGGTCGCTGTCGCCAGCGCGGTCGCGCTTAATCGACACCGCCTTGAGGCTGCCGCGATACAGCACCTGGTCGATGTGGAAGTAGAGGCGGTTGGCGTGGAAGGTGTAGGTGGGCCCGAGGGCGCAGTCGGCCCAGGCGTCGGCCATGTCGCCGCCGCGTATGGTGCGGTAGGCATACGAGCCGGGAGTGTCGTTGAAGTCGCCGGCCAAGATCACGTTGCCGGGACTGGCGTCGAGCACGCGTCGCAGATTCCAAGCAGCAGCTGCGCGGCGGCGGAACGCAAAGCTCAGCTTGTCGATGAGCGAATGCTTCACGGCGCGCATCTCACGGCGCGAGCCCATGCCCTCGTCGAGGCGCGTGAGCCGCATATAGAGGTCCTTGTCGTCGCTGGTGAGCCCTATCGACTGCAAGTGCACGTTCACCAGCCTCAACTGCTGCCCATGGGGCATCTGCACATCGTAGACCTTGGCATAGAAGCGGTAGAGTGTGGCCTGCTCGTCGGGCTCAATCACGCCGCGGCCTATGGTGGCGTTATCGACCGCTTTGAAGGGATATTTCGACAGCAGCACCTGGTCGTGATAGCCGCGTGAACGGTAGGGATAGCGGCGCAGCAGCTCGGGTTTCATCATCTTTATCGAGGGCAGGTCGAGGAAGTTGCTGTCGACCACGGCGGCCTCTTGCAGCAGCACGAGGTCGGCGTCCTGGCTAAGAATGTAGTCCATGCTGGGGTTGCGCTCCTTTTGCGTGCCGTCGTAGGTGCCGTGGTTCATCACATTGAAGGTGAGCAGCCTGAAGCTGCGGGTGGAGTCAGCGTCGCCGCGCGAAGCCAAATTGACGGGAGCTGTGACCCGCACCATAGGCCACGACACCACCACGGCCACCGCAAGCACAGCCACCCTGCCCCAGCGGCGCAGAAGCGCCCATGCGGCAACAGCCACAAGCACTGCGGCCAGCACCAGCGGAAAGGCCAGCGTGCAGAGCGACCACAGAGCCGAGTGGCGGCGCGGGTCGAGGCAACCGCCATAGGCTCCCGCCACCATGGCCGCGGCCAGTGCTGCGGTGAGCATCCAGGCGGCCACTTGCCAAAGGGCCACCATGCCATTGATTGCCTTGCGGCTGTGACTGTTGCTTTTGCTGCTCAAAATCATGCTTTATGTTAAAACACCATTCAATTGCGTTTCGATGAGGCGCGAAACAGCGTGTCGCGCTCGGCATCGGTGAGGGCGCTGTAGCCCGACCGCTTGATTTTGTCGAGCACGGCGTCGATCTCGGCCTCGGTTGGGCCGTTTTGTGGCTGCGAGGCCGCCTTGCGGTAGCTGCGTCCGCCCACTGGTGAGCCCACGCCCTTGCGGGTGCTTTTGCGGGGCTTGAGCAGGGTGCACACGGCATCGATGGCAGAGTTGAGCCAGGCAGTGATGTCGTGGCCGCTGCGCATGGCCAGGCCGTAGGCAAGGCCCACGGCGGCACCGCCCAGGTGGGCTATGTGGCCGCCGGCGTTGCCCACCTCCATGCTCAGCAGGTCGAGGAGCAATGTGGCAGCTGCCACCCACTTAAGCGGCACATCGCCTATGAGGAACAGGCACACAGCGCGGTTGGGCGCGGCCACAGCCACAGCCACCACCACGGCCAGCACCGCCGCCGAGGCGCCAATGAGCATGCCCGGCTGCTGGCGCATGACGGGCAGCAGGCTGCCTGCGGCCACATAGAGCAGAGCGCCGCCAAGGCCGCCCAGCACATACAGCCCCGTGAGCTGCTTGGCCGTGAAGTAGTCGAGAAACATCTGCCCCAGCCAGTAGAGCCACAGCATGTTGAAGAGCAGGTGCAGCACACCGTAGTGCGACACCATGTAGGCTATCAGCGTCCACGGGCGGCGCAGCAGCACTGCAGCCTGCGACGGCACCTCCACCGCCTGCAGCACCGCCTGCGAGTCGATGCCGAGCAGCGCGGCGGCAATCACCGCCAGGCGCAGCAGCACAAACACCGCCACGTTGACGTATATTATCTTGATGAGCATCGAGCCCGAGCGGAAACGGGCCAGCAATCCGTCAGTAAATGCCATTGCCCCCTCCTATCGTGCCTTTGCGCTTCCACACCATTATCATGATGAATCCGAACAGCATTCCTCCCAAATGGGCGAAATGGGCCACACCGGCCACAGCACCTGTAACGCCGAAGGCCAGTTCCACAAGGCCGTAGCCCAGCACCATCCACTTGGCCTTGATGGGGAACGGGAATGGAATGATGTACATGGGCAAATTCGGGAAAAGCATGCCAAAAGCCAGCAGAATGCCAAACACGGCGCCTGAGGCTCCGACGGTGACCAGCTGATTGAAAAACTGGCTGATTTCACCGCTATGCTGCCAGGCCGACACTATGCTGCCCACCTGAGAAGAAGGCACTCCCTGCATGGCCAGAATCTCGGCCAGCATATCGGACCATGACAGCTGCCACCACAACTCCTGCACCAGACCGGCTCCAACGCCGCACGACAGGTAGTAGAACAGATAGCGCTTGGAGCCAAGCACCCGCTCGAGCAGCGAGCCGAACATCCACAGCGAGAACATGTTGAAAAACAGGTGGGTGATGCCGCCTTGCAGACTTGAGCTGTCGTGCAAAAACATATAGGTGACGAGCTGCGCTGGGTTGAACTGCGGGGCGAGCCAGAAGTGCAGCCCCAGGTAGCGCGGAATGTCGATGATGCCCAAGCCTATGCTGCCAGTGCCCAGCAGCATTGTGGCGAGCCACACGAGCACGTTGATGCACAGCAGGTTTTTAGTGACCGGAGGCATATTGCTTAAAAAAGAACCGCGGTTAGATGTCATAACTCTGAGATGATTGTTTTCTTGAGAATTTTATTGTTTCGTTACTTGTTTTCATCGGGCCGGCACGCCACGGCAGCCCTCACACGGAGACACGGCGCCAGCCTTGGTGCAAAAGTAGTGAAAAAAGGGGGCATAACGCCACTATGCGGCGGCTATTACGGCAAAATGCGGCAAAAATTGTTTTTTTTTAGGAATATTCTTTGCCGAAAAAAATCAATGCTATATATTTGCGATATTTAACGCCTAAGAAACTTTTATTATTCAATTAAAAAGCAAATCATTATGAACAAGACAGAATTAGTCAACGCTATTGCCAGCGAAGCCAAGCTGACAAAGGCAGAAGCAAAAGCTGCCCTCGAGGCCACTATCAACGCCATAAGCAATGCCCTGGTTGAGGGCGACAAAGTGGCTCTGGTGGGCTTCGGCACATTCAGCGTGAACGAGCGTCCCGCTCGCGAAGGCATCAACCCCCGCACAAAGGAGAAGGTGACTATCGCCGCTAAGAAGGTGGCTAAGTTCAAAGCCGGTGCCGAGCTGGCCGAGAAGGTGAACAAATAAGAAGAAATCCACCCGATGCCCGGCATGCAGCCTCAATGGCCGCACGCCTATGCGCAGCAAAGGCTTCGTCAGCCCAGCCCTCATGCCAAATGCCGAGGAAGTGGCGACGAAGCCTTTGCCGCGCTATTTTTTTGCCTGTGCCACCGTTACACGGTGGGCAGACTGATGCCGTCGAGCTGGCGGTAGAGGTTGAGGGCATACACATCGGTCATGGCGCTGATGTGGTCGAGCACGGCCTGCACCTTTTCGAACACCGTGGGCGCGGCCACATCGTATTGCGATGGGAATTTGCTGAGCAGCAGGCGCGAGTAGTTGCGCTCGGGGTGCAGCACAGCATCAGTGAGCTTGTTGAGCAGCAGGCTGATGATGCGGTTGCCCGCCAAGTCGACGTCGACCACATAGTTGGCGCAGTAGATGCGCGAATAGGCCGTGCGGCTGCAGCGGCTGTAGCCATCGGCGGCCTGCGGGCTGATGTGGCCAATGAGCGAGCCCTCGAAGCGGCCCTCCATTATTTCGTCCTCGTGTGCCATAAAGGCCTCGGCGCACTCCCTCACCAACAAGCCCACTATGCACGAGCGCAGATAGGCCACCTTCTCGTTGGGGTCGGCCACGCCCTCCATCACGCTGCGCTGGTGGCGGCGGTCGTCGCTGCTGAAAAATGAGGTCAGCAGGTCGATGGTCTCGGCCGTACCCAGAATTTTAAGTTTGTGGGCGTCTTCGATGTCCATCACCTGGTAGCAGATGTCGTCGGCCGCCTCCACCATATACACCAGCGGGTGGCGGCAGTAGCGCAGCGGGCCAAGCTTGACGAGCCCCAGGCGCGAGGCGATGCGCTCGAAGGTGCGGCTCTCGGTGGTGAAGAAGCCAAACTTGCCGTTGCCGCCGGCCTGCGACGACGAGTAGGGGTATTTGACTATGGAGGCCAGCGTGGAGTAGGTCATGGCAAAGCCACCGGGGCGGCGGCCGCGGAACTGGTGCACGAGGGTGCGGAAACTGTTGGCATTGCCCTCAAAGCGCGTCAAGTCGTCCCACTGCTCGGGCGTGAGCCTGCTTTTGAGATCCAATCCTGGCCCCTCGCTGAAAAAGGCGCATATGGTGCGCTCGCCCGAGTGGCCAAACGGCGGATTGCCCAGATCGTGGGCCAGGCAGGCGGCGGCCACAATCTCGCCCAGCCGCATCAGTTTGCCGCTGCAGCCGTTGTGGCGCGCCATGAGGCGCTGCACAATCTCGTTGGCCAGCGAGCGGCCCACGCACGACACCTCAAGGCTGTGGGTGAGGCGGTTGTGCACAAATATGCTGCCCGGCAGCGGGAACACCTGAGTCTTGTTTTGCAGCCGGCGGAATGGTGATGAAAACACCAGGCGGTCGAAGTCGCGCTCAAACTCGCTGCGCACCCCGCCGCGGCGGCCTTCGCTGCCATAATCCTCCAGGCCGAGGCGCGTGTCGCATATCAAAGAGTCCCAATTCATTCTCATTTCTTAAAAAGTGTTTTAGCAGGTCGGAAAAAATCTGTAACTTTGCAAAGATAATTATAATGAGTGTGAATTGATGCACAATCGCACAGGTAATTTAGACTGCAATCAAATGGAACACAGCCACGACATGCTGAAACGCATCTGCATATTCTTTGGCGACTACGCCACCTATCTGCTGGGGTGCGGAGCCAACTGCACGCGCATAAGCAAAAACGTGAACCGCATGGCCGAGAAATTCGGCGTGCAGGTGGACATGCTGATGCTGGCCACCCACTGCGTGATCACCGTGTGGGACTCCGGCCACGAGCACTCCTACCACGAGTCGCGTTCGCAAATGAAGGTGCCCCTGAGCTTCGCCGCCAACACCAACCTGAGCAAGCTGAGCTGGGACGTGTATGAGGGCAAGACCGGCCTCGACGGCGCCATTGAGCGGTTTCAGCAAATCACGTCGGAGAAGCGCATACCCACATGGGTGGTGATGGTGCTGGTGTCGATAGCCAACGCCTCATTCTGCCGCCTGTTTGGCGGCGACTTCACATCGATGGGCATAGTGGCGCTGGCCACCTGGGTGGGCTACTACCTGAAGGTGGCCCTGCTCACTGCGGGCGTCGACGCGCGCCTTATGTTCATAGCCTGCTCGTTCATCTCATCGGTGATAGGCGCTTCGGCCTATATATTCCACTTGGGCGGCACGCCCGACCTTGCGCTGGGCACCAGCGTGCTCTATCTGGTGCCCGGCGTGCACTACATCAACTCGGTGAGCGATCTGCTCGACGGCCACTATCTGACAGCCTTCAGCCGCTTCATGATGGCGTCGGTGCTCACGGTGTGCCTGTCGCTGGGACTCACTGGCGGCATTCTGCTGATGAATTTGAGCATATTCTAACTTTACAAGACTCTAACGACACTCGCATGACACTGATACTCAACTTGCTTCAAGACGCATTTTTCGCAGCGCTCGCCGCCATAGGCTTTGCGAGCGTAAGCAACCCGCCACTGAACGCATTCAAATTCTGCGCCCTGATAGCCGCCGTGGGCCACTCCACGCGCTACCTGCTGATGAACGTGCTGGGCTGGCACATTGTGCTGGCCAGTTTTGTGGCCGCCGTGGTGATAGGCCTGCTGGCCATATTCATAGCCCCGAAGGTGAAGTGCCCGCCCGAGACGTTTGCTTTCCCGTCGCTGCTGCCCATGATTCCCGGCATCTACGCCTACCACACCGTGCAGGCGCTGGTGCTGTGCGTGAGCACCAACGACGAGGCTGTGATTTCGCACTACAGCAGTCTGCTGATCTACAACGGGTTGATATGCACCTTTGTGATAGCCTGCATGGTAGTGGGCGCCGTGGTGCCCATCTTCTCATTCAAGCGCCTCTCGTTCAGCGCCACGCGCAGCTGAGCAGGCGAGAACATAATTTTTGGCGCCATTGCGCCAACGCATGGACGCGGCACCCCAGCACAGTGCCGCGCCCATTCTTTTTATTATTCTAACGACAGTAGAAACAATTCGTGGCATTGTTTTTTTCATCATGCGCTTATTCTTTGCTTATTCTTTAATGGAGTATGGAAAAAAGTGGGGGTAAAAATTGGGTTGGTGAGGAAAAAACGCTAAATTTGTAGCGTGGTATGCAGTGCTGGGAGGCCAATGTTGGGCCGGCTGGCGCCGCTCCGCACACGATTATCAAGGCATAGACAAGGATTAAAAACCATTTTTATAATAACAATTTAATAAAAAACTATGAACATGAAGAAAAATACCTATTTCGCATGTTTGCGCGGTTTCGCTCTGGGCCTGACCTGCCTTCTGGCGGTGCCTCTGGCCAGCGCGGCAACCGTGATTCACAACAATGTGGCCTACACCACGGGCACACCCAAGACCAACGTGTCGGTGGCAAAGAGCACCAGCGCAACTGGCGCCTACACCGGAGAGATTGTAATTCCCGAAACGTTTGAGGAAAAAGGCATCACCTACACTGTGGTGGGTGTGGCGGCCAACGCTTTCAAGGCAACCACTGTGACCAAGGTGACTCTGCCAAAGACTTGCGTCAACATTGGCCGCAACGCATTCATTGACTGCGCCGAGCTGACCAACTATCCTGTGCCCGAAGAGGCTACGGCGCTTGGCAATGGCGCCTTCAAGGGCTGCAAGAAGATAACCGAGGCTTTCATTCCCGGTGGAGTGACCACTCCGCAAATAAGCGAGACGTTCAGCCAGTGCTCGAGCCTGAAGAAGTTCACCATCAAGGCTGGCACAAGCGCTCTGCGCGTGACCAACGGCCTCTTTGGCGGCGACTCCACAAGCTGGTATCCCCCAATTGAGGAGCTGGTGATTGAGCGCGACCTGACTATGAAGGACGTGGCCAGCAACCAAAACCCGTTCCGCGGCGCCAAGTCGCTGAAGAAAGTGGTGTTTGGCGGCGAGGCCACCACGCTGCTCAGCGAGATGTTCTCGGGCTGCCCGCTGCTTGAAACGGTGGAGTTTGCCGAGGGCAACAAGGTGACAGCCCTTGCCAGCCAGGCCTTCAAGGGCTGCAAGGCCCTGAAGTCGATAGTGCTGCCCAACGGCGTGACCGTAATCCCGTCGAGTGCGTTTGCCAGCTGCACAGCTCTGCAGAGCGTGACGCTGGGCAACGCCACCGCCACAATCGCCGACTACTCGTTCAGCGACTGCAAGGCACTGAAGTCGATTGAGCTGCCCGCCTCTGTGACCTCGATCCAGGCCGGCGCGTTCAACAACAGCGGCCTGAGCGGCGCACTCACCGTGCCCGCCGCAGTGCAGAGCATCGGCACCAACGCATTTGCCGGCACCAAGATTACAAGCGTGTCGCTGCCCGCATCGGTGACCACCATCGGCGAGGGCGCATTCGCACCCATCACCACTCTGGCAGGCATCAACGTGGCCGACGGCAATGCCGCATTCAAGGTGGATAAGGGCGTGCTGACCACAGCCGACGGCAAGCGCCTGCTGGTGGTTGCACACCACGCAGGAGCCATGCCCACCGAGCTCAGCGACGACGCAATTGAGACCGTTGACCCCTACGGACTTGCCTACTCACCATATAAGGCTGTGAAGCTGAGCGCGCTCAAGCACCTCAGCAACAACGCATTCCAGAATGCCGACATCACAGAGTTCACACTGAAAAACGGTGTGACAGTCGGCTCTAACCTGTTCAGCGGCTCTAAGCTGGCCAAGCTCGTGATTGAGGACGGCCGCAACGAAGTGCCCCAGGGCCTTTGCAACGGCTGCGCCGAACTGAGCAGCGTGACCCTCTCGGCCACTACAACCAACATGATGAAGGACGCCTTTGCCAACTGCCCCAAGCTGGCATCGATGGAGATTCCCGGCAGCACCAACTACATGGAGCCCGGATCGGTGCCCAGCACCATCAAGAGCCTGCGCGTGCTCAACGTGAGCGTGCCCGTGCTGGCTGCCGGCGTGTTCACTCCCGAGCAGAAGGATGTGGAGTGCAAAGTTGCCGCCAACGCAGTTGACACCTACAAGGCTGCCGGCCAATGGCAATACCTGAACATTGTGGCCGACAACACCATTTCGGGCAAGGGCGCCACTCTGGGCTGCCCCACCGGCCTCTACTTCGCCACCAAGGACGGCAAGCTGCTCTACAAGGACGAGCAGGGTCAGATTGTTGACACCAAGTTTGCCACCGGCGACCACGCATTCAACCTGGCCAGCTACAAGAACCGCATCTATGTGGGCGTGGCAGGCAAGGAGTTCCGCTACCAGAGCCCCACAGCAGGCATGGGCGACGGCGAGGTGTTCTATGTGAACCGCACCGGAGACATCTTCTACCGCGTGACAGTGCTCAACAACGTGGGCTATGAGGCATTCCAGGATCCGTTCTCGATGACCATCATCCCGAGCGACAACAAGATCTACATTGCCGACCGCAACGTGGGCATCCACGAGATGAGCGCCGACACTGTGGGCCTCTATGGCGCACAGCCCTTCTTCCTGCAAAACCAGTGGCTGCCCTACTACGGCGACAAGCTGAGCTGGGGCGCAATTGGCGCAGGCTTTGCAAAAGACAGCAAGAACGTATACTGGATGGGCAAGAAGTTTAACGGCCTTGGCATATTCCGCTTCACCACTGCCGACATCTATCCCGACGGCGGCGCCGGCAAGACACAGAACTTCAAGGTGATTCTGGCCGACAACCAGATCACCACTTTCTACCTCGACGAGACTCACGGCTACCTCTACTTCTATCTGCAGAAGAGCATTAAGCCCGACCAGTACAAGCCCGGCGTGTACCGCATTGCCCTGGCCGACATCGCAGCTGCCGACGCAGCCAATGCCGAGGTTGAGATCACAGCCGCAACCCTTATCGACGACTCTCCCGTGCTGCTCGAAGGCGCGGACGACGAGATTACAGGCGTAACCCAAATCTCGGGCGATGACAAGAACGTGTATTGGGCCTACATCGCCACCACTGGCGACGACAAGTCGGTGCTCGGCAGCGTTGCCCTCGATGAGCAGAACCCGCTGCACCACAGCGGCATCAAGTATGTGGCTGCCGACGGCAAGGACGCAACAGTGAAGTTTGCCGTTGAAGGCGTTGAGGCCTATGGCGTGGTTGCCGCAACATTCGTTCCCGATCCCACAACAGGCGTCGACGCAGTGGTTGCAAGCCAGCAGGCAGTGGTTAAGGGTGCCGACGTGATTGTTCCCGCCGACGCCACAGTGAACATCTACAGCCTCAACGGCGCCCTGGTGGCCAACGCCAAAGTGGCTGCCAACGGCAGCGTGAGCCTCAACGGCATGGCCCACGGCCTCTACCTGGTGCGCATCGCCTACGCCAACGGCGCTAAGGAGACTGTGAAGGTGATTCGCTAAACTGCATCAATCCGCAGCACATAACTAACGCGTGCTTGCATCCGCAGCACGCTCCCGCATAAGCAAGCCGGGGTTGCCCACGAGGGCAGCCCCGGCTTCTTTTATCCCCACCCCTTTTATAAACGGCAATGATGCTTGTGCGTATTCCGCATCAACTTAAAACGACAATAGAGACAATGGGAGACAATTTGATGGGGGGCTTCGATTTTTGTCGGCCTTTGCCTCTATTGTCGTTGTTTATCGTTATTGCGGTTTTGATTTGTGGTGGCCCAGGGAATTATTAATTATTAAATAAAATAATTCAGCGGCTTAGCTGCCTTTTAGCTAACTTTGCAAGTTGATATTAACGCCATATATGTAACGACTACTGACATGCAACAGATAAAAGTGAAAATAGTGAACCGCAGCACCAACCAGCTGCCCTCCTACGGCACTGAGCAAAGCGCCGGCATGGACCTGCGCGCATGGCTCGACGAGCCTGTGACACTGCAACCGCTTGAGCGACGCCTGATTCCAACAGGAGTGAGCATTGAGCTGCCCCAGGGCTATGAGTGCCAGATAAGGCCGCGCAGCGGACTGGCACTGAAGCGCGGGCTCACGCTGCTCAACACCCCTGGCACCATAGACGCCGACTACCGCGGCGAGATAGGTGTGATAATGGTGAACCTCGACAGCAAGCCGCAAACCATTGAAAACGGCGAGCGCATTTGCCAAATGGTGGTGGCACGCCACGAGGTGGTGCAGTGGGTGGCCGCCAGCAAACTTGGCGCCACCGAGCGCGGCGAGGGCGGATTTGGCCACACCGGCGTGAAGTAAGGGCTTGGCTCACACACAGCAACAGCAACACCAACAGCAATGAAGCATATTTCGAGACACATAATTGTGGCATTTGCCGCCCTGATGGCTGCCGTGCCCGTGCTGGCAGGCGGCAAAAGCGGCAGCAGCGTGGCCGTGGCCAACCAGCGCAAGGCCGAATACGTGTTTGTGGAGGCGCAAAACCAGAAGTCGCTGGGCCACAGCGCGGCATTCTTCGACCTTGTGAACTATGCCCACAGCATCGACCCCGGCAACACGGCCATAGGCTACTATCTGGGCTACTGCCTGGTGACGATGGACAACCCCACCCGCGACAAGGCCGAACGCGGCCTTGAGCTGATGCGGGCCCACGTGGACGCAGTGCCGACGGACTACTACGAGGCGTCGTTCTACAGCGACGCCAGCATGGCCATGGGCCGCAAAGACGAGGCTCTGCGCGTGATAAAGCGGCTCACGCAGCTCAACCCCACCGACGCCGAGGCGCAGATTCGCCTGGCTGAGTGCTACTCGCGCCTGAACAACTACCGCGAGGCCATTGCCACCTACGACTCCATTGAGCGCCACCAGGGCAAGAGCATGGAGCTGTCGGCCAAGAAGATTGCCGCCTACTCGGCGCTAAACGACACGGCCGGCGCGCTGGCCGAGACGCGCGCACTGCTGGCATCGGCTCCGCACAACGCCACCTACAACATGGCCATGAGCAAGATGATGCAACAGTTTGGCATGACCGACAGTGCGCTGCACTATATCGACCTGGCCCAGCGCTACGACCCCGACAATGGCATGATATATCTCACCAAGGCCCAATACTACAACATGATGGGCGACTCGGCCAACTACGACAAAGAGGTGTACCGGGCGCTCACCGCCCCAAACCTCGACATCGACGACAAGGTGGGCGTGCTGGCCACCTACACGGGCTCGCTGCTGCAAAGCCGCGACTCCACGGGCAGGGTCGAGAGGCTGTTTAAGGTGCTGCTGCGCCAGCACCCACACGAGGGCGCGGTGCACGACCTATACAGCGAGTATTTGGTGGCGCGCAACGACTACAAGGGCGCAGCCGAGCAACTGGGCTACATGCTCGACATCGACCCCACCGACGCCCGCGGCTGGCGCAAGCTGATGATAGTGGACATGATGGGCGAGAACTACCCCGCAGCCATCAAGGCCGCCCAGCGCGCGCTTGAGTACAACCCCGACAGCATCAACCTGTATAAATACATAGCTCCGGCCTACTTCCAGATGAAGCAGTATGGCAAGGCGCTGCAGACCTACGACCGCGCGCTGAGCCGCGTTGACTCCACACAGGCGCAGCTGCGCAGCGACCTGATAGGGGGCAAGGGCGACGTGTATTTCGAGTTGGGCGACACGGCCAAGGCATTTGCCGCCTACGAGAAGGCGCTGCAGGTGTTTCCCGGCAACTCGAGCATTCTCAACAACTACGCCTACTTCCTGGCCGAGTGCGACTCGGCCCTCGACAAGGCCGAGAGCATGGCAGGCAAGGCGGTGAACGCCAACCCCGACAACACCACTTTCCTCGACACCTACGCCTGGATATTCTTCAAGAAGGGCGACTACCAGATGGCCCTATTCTACATAAAGAGCGCCATCGACAACGACGACACTGGCAGCGCCGACGTGCTTGAGCACTATGGCGACATACTGTGGTTCAGCGACAAGCGCGCCGAGGCCGCCGAACAGTGGAAGAAAGCCCTTGAGGCCAGCGGCAAGGGGGCCAGCGCCACACTGCGCCAAAAGGCCGAGAGCGGCCAGTATGCGGCGCCGGCGCACAAGGCCAAAGCATCAACGAAACAATAAAGCAACACACAAATATGATTAAGAAGACACTTGCACTGGCCCTTGCGGCCACAATGGGGGTGGCGCTGGCAGCCTGCGGCTCGCAGCGCGCCGCCGTAGACACTGTGGGCATAGCCACACGGCAGACCCCAGCCGCCAATGAGCCAAACACGACCGAGCGGCTCAACGCCATAGCCAAGGCCACGGCCGACTGGAACACCCTGAGCGCCGGCGGCACCATAGGCATAGGCGGAGCCAAGAGTTTCTCGTCGAAGATGCAAATGCGCATGGAGCGCGGCAAGAGCATCTACATATCGCTGCGGCCGCTGCTGGGCATTGAGATGGGCCGCCTGGTGGTGGTGGGCGACTCGGTGATAGTGGTCGACAAGCTGCACAAGCGCTACATTGCCGCCAACGCGTCGCTTCTCACCAACGGCGTGCCCGTGGACGTGAGCACGCTGCAAGACATATTCCTGGGGCGCCCGTTTGTGCTGGGCGAAGGCTCGTTTGCTAAGCGGCTTGTGGACAAGGTGAAGATGACCCGCGTTGACGGTTCGATGGTGATGGAGCCGCGCAAGCAGTATGCCGGGTTCACCTACAGTTTCACCTTCGACACCAACAACAAGCTGACGGCGGCCAACGTGAAGCCGTCGGGCTCGAAGGCGGCCACCTACAGCGTGAAGTATGCCGACGTGAACACATCCACCCCCGCTGGCAGCGTGGCCGGCAGCGTGAGCGCAGCCACCAAGGTTAAGGGGCAGCCGTTTGAGCTATACATCGACTACGGCGGCATGACGTGGAACGAGAGCGTGAAAATCGACACCAAGGTGCCCAGCGGATACACGCGGGTTGACAGCCGCCAGCTGCTGAACATGCTGGGCAGCAAGTAGAATTCACACCAAGCACAAGCAGATGATTGAAATCAGCCTATACCAGCCCGGCATGCATCAGGAGTGGGACGACTTTGCGCGCCAGTCGCGCAACGCCACATTCCTGCTGCAGCGCGGCTACATGGACTACCACAGCGACCGCTTCAGCGACTTCTCGCTGGTGGCGCGCACACCGCAGGGCCGGCTGGCCGGACTGCTGCCGGCCAACCGCGCGGGCGACACCGTGCTGAGCCACCAGGGGCTGACCTACGGCAGCTGGATAGTGCCCTTCCGCCACTTCGACGCCACAGTGATGATGGAAATCACAACCGCAGCCATCGGTTTTCTTAAGGACAACGGCGTCAGCCGCCTGGTGTACAAGCCAATCCCATACATCTACCACCGCTACCCTGCCGACGACGACATCTACGCCCTGTGGCGGCACGGCGCGCGCCTTGCCGAGTGCAACATCTCCACCGCTATCGACCTCGTCAACCCCATCCCCTACGACCGCGGCAACAAAAGCGGCCTCAAAGCGGCGCAGCGGGCAGGCCTCAAGGTGGAGCAGGCCGATGCGGCCTACCCCGAGTTTTGGCAGCTGCTGAGCAGTGTGCTCGAGCAGCGCCACAGCACCAAGCCAGTGCACACGCTGGCCGAGATCGAGCTGCTGCGCAGCCGTTTTCCCGACCACATAAAGCTGTACACCGCCACCCTTGACGGCACGGTGGTGGCCGGCACGGTGATGTTTGCCGACGGACCTGTGGCCCACAGCCAGTATATTGCGTCGAGCGACGAGGGCCGCCGAGTGCACGCCCTCACGGCAGTGTTTGCCCGCGTGGCGGCCGACGCCACCGCCATGGGGCGGCGCTACCTTGACTTCGGCATATCGAACGAAGACCACGGGCGGCTGCTCAACACCGGGCTGGTGCAGCAAAAAGCGCGGCTCGGAGGCCGCGGCGTGGCCTACAACACCTTCACACTCGACCTATAGCGCAACACACACATCATATGGCAAAAGGCGGCATATCGAAGATGGCCATTAAGGCAATGGGGCTGTTTGGCGGCGTGCAGGTGGCGGGCATACTGTGCTCGATAGTGCGCACCAAGCTGGTGGCGCTGTGGATAGGCCCCGTGGGCATGGGGCTGTTCGGACTGTTCAACCAGGCCCTGGAGATGCTGAACACCGCCACCAATCTGGGCGTGCGCTCGAGCAGCGTGCGCGACGTGTCGCAGGCCCTCGACTGCGGCGACCGCGGCCATGTGGCGCGCGTTATTGCCGTGGTGAGGCGGTGGTCGGTGTGGCTGGGCTTGGGCGGAGCCCTTGTCACCGCAGCCCTTGCGCCGGCGCTGAGCCGTCTGTCGTTTGGCGACGAGAGCCATCTGTGGGGCTTTGTGGCCCTTGCGGCGGCCGTGCTGCTGATGGCGCTCACCAACGGCGAGTATGCCGTGCTGCAGGGCACGGCGCGCCTGCGCCGCCTGGCCAGCGTCACACTGTGGGGCACACTGGGCGGCCTGCTCATCAGCGTGCCGCTGTTCTACTGGCTGCGCGAGCGCAGCATTCTGCCCTCGATCATAGCCTATGCAGCCTGCTGCGCGGCCGCCGCGTGGGTGCTGCGTGACCGCACTTGGCCGCCTGCCCGCGTGCCCGCAGGCGAGGCGGCACGCATGGGACTTGGCTTCGTGAAGCTGGGCGCCTACATGACGGCTGGCAGCTTTGTGTCGATAGCCGCCTCCTATGCCTTCAGCTCGTGGCTCAACCACGCGGGCGGCACCGGCGAGGTAGGCCTTTATCAGGCAGGCTACACGCTGGTGAACAAATATACCGGCCTGGTGCTTACGGCACTGGGCATGGAATACTACCCGCGGCTGGCGCGCGTGGCCGGCAGCCGCCTGCGCCTGCGCGCCATGGTGGGCCAGGAGCTGGTGCTGTGCATGGTGGTGATGGCGCCTGTGGTGGCGCTGCTCATGGCCCTGCGCCAGCCAGTGGTGAAGCTGCTCTACTCGGGCGAGTTTGTGGCCGTGCTGGGCATGGTGTCGTGGTGCCTGGTGGGCACTGTGTTCAGGGCGCTGTCGTGGTGTATGTCGTTTGTGATTCTGGCCAAAGGCGACGGCCGCACTTTCCTCGTCACCGAGACACTGAGCGCCGCCATGGGGCTGGTGCTGAACGTGGTGTTCTACACACATTGGGGCCTTGACGGGCTGGGAATGTCGTTTGCAGCCTGGTATGTGGTCTACACCGCCATTGTGGCCGTGGTGTACTTTGGCCGCTACCGCCTGCGGCTAGCGCGCCAATGCGCCTGGGCGGCGGTGTGGGCGCTGGGCGTGGCGCTGGCCGCACTGTGGGCCGTGGGCGGCGGCCACTGGGTGGCGGCCGGTGCGGTGGCCACAGCGGCGGTGGCCGTAGGGCTGGCCGTAGTGAGGCGCGTGTGGCGGCGTTAGCCTGCTGATAATATGATTAATAAAGGTAAAAAATCACCTTATTTTTGGCCAAGACGAAAATAGTGGCTATCTTTGCAGCGTAATAAAAAATATAATCAACGACGAGGGATCTCATAAGCAAACAATGAGATTCTTTTGTTTTTTACTAATTACTAAATACAAATTTTTACCATGGCTATAAGCTATATGACTCAGGAAGGCTATGACGCCAAGATGAAGGAACTCGCACACCTTGAGAATGTGGAGCGCCCCGATGTGGTGCGCGCCATAGCCGAGGCTCGCGAAAAGGGCGACCTGTCGGAAAACGCCGAATACGACGCCGCCAAGGAGCGCCAGGGTATGCTCGAGGCCAAAATCGCAGAGCTGAAAAACCTTGTCGCCACCGCACGCATCATCGACCAAAGCAAGCTGCAGACCGAAGAGGTGCAGCTGCTCAACAAGGTTACTATCAAGAATTTGAAGAACAACGCTAAAATGACATACACCATAGTGAGTGAGACCGAGGCCAATCTGCGCGCCGGCAAAATCTCGATCACCACGCCCATTGCCAAGGGCCTAATTGGTCACAAAGTGGGCGATGTGGTAGAAGTCCAGGCCCCCGCGGGCAAAATGCAATTTGAAATAATCGAAATAGGCATCTAACATAGCACTATGGCATCAATTTTCAGCAAGATAGTGGCTGGCGAGATTCCCAGCTACAAGGTGGCCGAAGACGAGAACTACTATGCGTTTCTCGACATCAGCCCCGTGGCCAAGGGCCACACGCTCGTGATTCCCAAGCATGAGGTGAACTACATCTTCGACCTCGACAGCGAGGAGTATGCCGGACTGTGGCAGTTTGCCCGCCGCGTGGCCAAGGCCATGAAGCAGGTGCTGCCGTGCCAGCGCATAGGCGTGGCCGTGATGGGCCTCGAAGTGCCCCACGCCCACATCCACCTGGTGCCCATCAACAAGGAGAGCGACATGAACTTCTTTAAGGAAAAGCTCAGCCTGCCGGCCGATGAAATGGCAGCAATTGCAGGCAAAATCAACGAGCAGTTCGAAAGCGACAAATAAAATAAGGGCTTTGGGCCTTCCATAGGAGAAAGCCATTGCCAAAAGTCATAAAGGCTGGATAAGCGGGCGCGGCATTGCCGCCCACTTATCCAGCCTTTTTTGCACGCATATTCATTCTATTGCATTTAGGTGGCTGCTTGTTTTCGGATTTTTGTTGTATTTTTGTTACAGGATAAGAGGCATGCCGAGGTGGGCATGACAGAGAAGAAGAAGCAAATGAAATACAAAGGTCATATTTTAGACGTCACAGCGCGCCGCGCGTTTGACGGCGAGCTGACAGTGGAAAACGGGGTGATCGGCAGCATCACCCCATGTGACGACGTGGAGGCCAACGCTCCATATTTCCTGCCCGGATTCATCGACAGCCACGTGCATATTGAAAGCAGCATGATGGTGCCGGCTGAATTTGCACGCGTGGCTGTGGAACAAGGCACCATAGGCGTTGTGGCCGACCCTCACGAGATTGGCAACGTGCTTGGCAAAGAGGGCATAGAGTTTATGATTGAAAGCGGCAAGAACATCCGCTTCAACTTTTGCTTTGGCGCCCCGTCGTGCGTGCCGTCGTGTGGCGCCGACATTGAGACGAGCGGCGCCACGCTTGGCAGCCGCGACGTCGACGAGCTGCTGGCCCGCGACGACATAGGCTATCTGGCCGAAATGATGAACTTCCCCGGGGTGCTTGCCGGCGACAAGGAGGTGATGGCAAAAATAGAGTCGGCCAAGCGCCACGGGAAGCCCGTTGACGGGCATGCGCCCGGACTGTTTGGCAAGGAGCGCAGGCGATATGCCGAGGCCGGCATATCGACCGACCACGAATGCGTCACACTGGATGAAGCCAGGGCGTGCATCGAAGCCGGTATGACGGTGCAGATACGCGAGGGTTCGGCGGCGAAAAACTATGAGGCGCTCATACCGCTGCTCAGAGAGTTTCCCGACCGGGTGATGTTTTGCACCGACGACTGCCATCCCGATGACCTGATTCGCGGCCACATCAACCGCATCGTGGCCCGGGCTCTGGGCGACGGCTATGACTTGTGGGACATTCTGCATGCCGTGTGCGTCACCCCACAGCGCCACTATCATCTGCAGTGGGGACTGCTGCATAAGGGCGACGCCGCCAACTTCATTGCCATCGACAACCTCTCGCCCAACTTCCGTGTGCTGCTCACAGTGGTAAAGGGCAAGGAGGTGTATAACTGCAACTCGTTTTTGAGCACCATAAGGTCGCAGATGAAGTCGGTGAACAACCAGTTGGCCATACTGGACAACTATCCCAACAACTTTGCTGCAAAGCCCATCACCGCCGCCGACATCTATCTGCCAATCACGAGCGGCGACAAAGTGCGCATTATCCACGCCTTCGACGGAAGCCTGCTCACCAAGAGCGAAGAGGTGCTGGTGACCGGAAATCCGCTCATCGACAGCCGTTATGCGTGGGGCGAAGTGCAAAAGATTGTGGTCTACAACCGGTATGACAAAGGCGCGCGTCCTGTGACGGGGCTCATTCGCGGCTTTAACATACGTAACGGCGCAATGGCCGGATCGATAGCCCACGACTGCCACAACATTGTGGCTATAGGGTCGAAAGACGAATACATTGTGAAGGCCATCAACCGTGTGGTGGAGATGAAGGGCGGACTGGTGGCCCTGGCCGGCAACGAAGTCTCAGACATAGCCCTGCCCATTGCCGGGCTGATTTCGCCGCTTGGCGGACACGAGATTGCCTACCGCAGCTCGCGCCTGCGCGACACCATAGGCAAGGCCGGCTGCACAATGCACGCGCCATTCATCACCATGGCTTTCATGTGCCTGCCAGTGATACCCGACATAAAGCTCACCGACCGCGGCCTCTTCGACACCCGCAAATGGGCCTTCGTGAAAGCCTCAGAACACTGCAGCCAATAGTCCAACCAAACCGACACCTACTTGTGAAGGCACTCTTGTAGGCGAGTTTTTGGGCAGTTTGCATACGACAATAGAGACAATAAAGACAATTTTTATGGGCCTTTTTTGTCTCTATTGTTGTGCGTGTGTGATGCTTCTGAGCCGGGAAAAATTAGTGGAGGAGGTGGCGGGCGAGGCGGGCCGAACCGCGGCGGCCGGCGGCTATGCGGCGGTAAAGCCACAGCAGGGCGGCGCGCAGCAGTGGCGACGGGGTGATGCCGGCAAGGGCGCGGCGGAGCAGCGGGCGGGCAAGCTGCGGCTGGCCTTCGCGCTGGTAGTGGGCGGCCAGGGTGAGCCGGCGGAAGTCGACCAGGCGCTGCAGCCTGCGGCTGTCGGGACGGGCGCTGCGGGCTATGTCGGCCTCAACCACGTCGAGGGCGCGCTCGAGCTGGGCATGGTGGCGGCTGAAACTGGTGCCGGTTATCGACTCCTCGCCGCTGCGCATGACGTCGACCAGCACCTGGCGGCCTGCCACGGCCACGCGGGGGCGGGCAAGCAGCAGGCGCACGCCCAGTTCGTAGTCCTGCCAGCGTGGCAGTGTGGCGTCCCAGCCGCCTGCGGCCTCGACGAGGCTGCGACGGGCGGCGTAGCACTGTGTGGACAGCATTCCGTGCAGCAAGTGCTGCGCCAGGCAGTCGGCGGCAAAGAGGGGCATGCGCCTCAGCAGGCGTCCGTCGGTGCCGATTATGCGGCCCTGCGCCATCACCAGGTCGACGCTGCCGCCGTGGCGGCAGATGCATTGCTGGTAGCTCTGGAGCAATGTGGGGTGCATCACGTCGTCGCTGTCGAAGAACGCCACCCACTCGCCTCGGGCCATGGCCAGACCGCGGTTGCGGGCGGCGCATGCTCCGGGCTGCGGCTCGGCGGCGACTGTGACGTGCAGCTCGGGATGGCTCTGGGCAAAGCTGCGCAGCACGGCGGCGGTGCCGTCGGTCGAGCCGTTGTCGACCAGTATCAACTCGTGGGGAGGCACAGTCTGCGCAGCCACCGACTGCAGCGTGCGCCCCACCACCGAGGCGCGGTTGCGCACGGGTATTATCACCGACAGGCTATGTGGGCATTCTGCATTCATTGCTGTAAAGGTAGCGCTAAAATGCGTATTGGGCAAATGCCGGCTTGGGTATGTGGGTGGAAATGGCTAACTTTGGCGTTGCAATAGGGCACAAAGGCAACGTCAAAAAAAATCACGATACAATAGAAAGCAATGAAGATTCTTTTTGCAGGCGACGCAAGCAACATGCACAACTGTCTGGCCTCGCAGCTGAAGCTGATGGGCCACACCGCCGTGGTGGTGAGCGACGGCTCGCGCTGGATGAACACCGGCCGCGACATCAACCTCACGCGGCGGCCGGGACGCTGGGGCGCGGTGCAGTATGTGACGCGCCTGCTGAGGCTGCTGCCGCAATGGCGCGGCTATGACGTGGTGGAGCTGGCAAGTCCCATCTTCTTCAAGCTCAGGCCCGAGCGGCTGCAATGGGTGTTGGGCTACCTGCGCAGGCACAACCGTCTGGTGGTGCTCTCGGCCCTGGGCACCGACTATGTGTACTACACGGCCTGCCACGACGGCCACACATTCCGCTACAGCGACTACCGCATTGGCAGCGAGCCGTCGCCCTACGTGCAGTCGTCGGAATACATAGCGCAGCATCAGGACAACTGGAAGCTGCCGGTGATGCGCCGCTACAGCGACCGCGTGACTGGCTGCATCGACGGCGCCGTGGCCTGCCTGTATGAGTACTGGGCCGCCTACCGCCCGGTGCTGCCGCCCGAGCGGCTGGCCTACGCCGGCATCCCCATCGACACCGCGTCGCTCACCGCGTCGGGCTCGGCAAGCACGGCACCGCAGCAGGTGCGCTTCTTCATAGGCATTCAGCGCGACCGCAACGTGATTAAGGGAACCGACCGCCTGCTGGCGGCCCTGAAGCGGGTGCATGACCGCTATCCGCGCGAGTGCCAAATGGAGGTGGTGGAGAGCCTGCCATATGCCGAATATGTGAGCCGCATGCGTGCCTCGCACGTGATTCTCGACCAGCTGTATTCCTACACGCCTGCCACCAACGCCCTCATTGCCATGGCGCAGGGCCTTGTGGCCGTGTCGGGGGGCGAGCCGGAATACTACCAGCTGATAGGCGAGCGCGACAACCACCCGATAGTGAACGTTGACCCCACGCGCGAGGGCGACATCGACGCGCGCCTTGAGTGGCTGGTGCGCAACCGCGCCATGCTGCCCGAGCTGAGCCGCCGCAGCCGCGAATTTGTGCTGAAGCACAATGCGGCCGCCGTGGTGGCGCAGCGCTACCTCGACTTTTGGCAGCGTCTGCTCGACGCCAAGCGATAACCATACAGAAGAGACGCAGCGAGGGGGCGGCAACCTGAGATTCGGTTGCCGCCCCCTCGCGCTGTGATGCCTTGCGGCGCTATTATATGTGCTTGGCCACTTGCGATTCGAGCTGCGACATGTCGGTGACGCGCTCCACCACCTCGCCGTTGCGGCCAATGATGAACACTGTGGGGATGCCGCTCACATTGTAGGCCGTGACGTTGGGCGACTGCACCCCCATGGGGTCGTAGACCGTGATCCACGGCAGGCGTTTGGCAGCCATGCGCCAGTCCACCTCGTTGGCGTCAAGGCCAATCTGGTATATTTCCAGACCCTTGGCGCGGTAGCGGGTGTAGATGTCGTTGAGAATCTTGTTGAACGCTGGCGAGAACTCGGCGCCATACATGGTGTAGTTGAGCAGCACCACCTTGCCGCCCGAGGCCACATGGGTGAGCGACTGGCTGACGCCGTTTTTGTCTTGCAGGTTGATTTCGATGATGTTGGCCTCCTGGGCCACGATGGTGTCGGCGACACCGGCCACAGCCTGGCGGCGGCGCTTCTGCCCGTCGAGCAGCACGGTCACGAGGTATTGCGTGCGCGGGTCGTTGGGCTTGAACGTGTTAAACGCGTTGGCCACGGCACCAATAATCTTCAGGTCGCTGTCGTTGAGCGGGTCGAAGAGCGGGCGCTCGTCGATGTATTTGTTGATGATGTAGTAGGCCACAATGCCGCTGGGGTCTTGCAGAATTTGCTCGCTGAGCTTGCGCTTCCAGGCCTGCAGCTCGGCTGCGGTGCCTTTGCCGCCGGCAAACTGCAGCGCGGCTTTGTCGACATTCATCACCTCCACAGCGTGGTCGCTGCCGCTGAGGGTGTAGTCGGTGTCAAACTCCTTCAGCTTGGTCTTGATGGTGATGTGGTCGATGCTGTCGATGGGGAAGTAGATGGACTGCGAGTTGTGGCGCAGGCGGTAGATGTTGGGGAACTCGGGAGCGTCGTCGCTGACGCTGAAGTCGCCGCTGGAGCTGGTGGTGAGGGTGTCGACCACAAACCAGTTGCCATTGCTTGAATACTCAAGCACGAGCTTGGTGGTGTCGGTTGCGCCCTGCACGTTGCCATCGACGGTGAACTTGGCCTTGCCGCACGAGCACAGCAGAGCCACAAACGCGAGCATTAGTAGTATGCGATTCTTCATTGTTGTGTGAAAGTTTTGAAATTTCTTCGTATAGTTTTTTGTGTGATTTGCACTAACACAATGCGAAGATAACGCAAATTTCGCCAACGGCCAACGCCGCGGCCGCAAAATGAGCAAAAAACGGCGGCGTCAGAAGCGGCGTATCAGGCGGTAGGCCACATCACTCATACGGTTGAAGTGGGCTGCCCAGTGGCTGGGTGCGGTGCCTTCGGGCACTATGCGCAAGGCGTAGAAGCGGGTGCCGCTCTGGCGCGCCTGGCGCATTTGGCGCAGCAGCGGCTCGGCGGGGAAGTCAATCAAAAAGTCGGACACCCACAGCACATCGGCGTTGACATAGCTGCCGCCCTCAGCGCCCAGCAGCCTGAAGGTGAGCTCCATCATGCCGCGGGCGTCGGTGCCGCCGCCTATGAATGGCAGATGGCCTTTTTCAAAGGCGTATTCCTGCGGGGCGAGGCCTATCGACTCATATTGCCGGCGCTTGCGGCGCAGCATCAGGTCGATGGCCCGCACGCTCACCGAGAAGTCGATGAGGAAGCAGTCGCGCCGCTGCCGCTCGGCCACATCCTCGACGATGCCCAGCAGGCACTTGATGATGCGCTGCGGCACGCCGTGCATGCTGGCCGAGGTGTCGATGCACACTATCATGGGACCCTTGCGCGAGGCATGCTCGGGGCTGAGCCGGCGCGAGGGGCTGGCCACATTTGACTTGTAGCGGAACACTTGCAGCTGCCGGCGCACATAGCGGTAGAGGAAGGCGTTTTCGGTGTCGTCGTCGACGCACTGCGCCATTTCGATGGGCAGCAGCGAGTTGAGGTCGCTGCCAGTGGTTATGCCATCGATGTCGCTGCCCGCCGAATGGGCAATCTTCATGCTGCGCCCCGAGGCGGCGCTCAGGCGGCCGGCCCCGCCGCTGTTGGGCACGCGGCCCATGATGTTCACCATCTGCTCGAGCTGCGGATAGCGGTCTTGCAGCTTCACCACCGTCATGCGGCGCTGAAATTCGCTCTCGCTCCAGCGGCCGTTCATCTCCTGCCACGCCTGCACAGCCCGGTTGTCGTCGATGCCGCTGCCGGCCGCGTGGCTGGCGGCGCTTCTGAGCATGCCCGCCAGAGTCGCCTCATGCGCGCCGCCGTGGTCGCGCACATACTGCTCCACGGCCTGGTCGCGGCGGCGGTCGATGGCCTGTGTCCAGTCGTCGGCCATTTTGGCCCACATGGTGTCGTCGGTGGCCATGCCGCGGGCAAACATGGTGCGGTAGAATTCAGAGTCGAACTCCCCATCGGGGTGGTCGCTGCCAATTTGCGCAATCAGGCGCTGCCACGCCTCGGCGTTGCCGCGCTGACTGGCGTTCCACTGCAGCACCTGCTGCACGCGGTTGCGCTCGGTCCACTGCCGCTGGGCGAAAAACTCGCCCTCGTGCTTGGCCGCCACCACAAACCGCCCCGCGGTGGCGTAGAAAATCTTGCCACACAAGCGGCTGCCCAGCACGCTGGCCTTGATCTGCGGGTCGGCCATGAGGCGAGTGAGATAGCGCACCAGGGGATCGGTGTATTCAGTCCATGGCTCGTCTTCGGGCCACACCACGCCGCGGCCGGCCACCTCGCCCGTGTCCACAAAGATTTCAATCATCTTCAGGTATTGGCGCACATCCATGGTGCCGTGGCCGTGCAGGTGCCAGTTCCAGTAATCGGCCGAGTGTTCGAGGTCATTCATCAAGTTTGGCAATGTCGATGCGTGTGAATGAGATGTCTTTGGCCAGTTCGCCCTGCATCTGCTTTATGCAGGCCCGGTCGTCGTCGCTAAGCAGCATGCTGCCGGCCAGTTGGGACGACAACTGCGCCAGGCTGGCGTTGAGCGCCTCAACCTCGGCAAAGAAGTCGCGCCCACTGGCGGCAGTTGCCTGCGGCCGGGTTTCGGCGGCACCGTCGGCGTTGAGTTCGATGGGAAACAGGTTGCCGTCGATGAGCAGTTCGTTGGCCCTGCGCGCAAGCGTCACGGGATTGGCCCCTGGCGGCACGGCGGTGCGCCCGTTGTAGGCGCGCACCACCACGATGTGCGGATTGCGCTTGTCGCTGTAGGCTATGCCCTGCTGCTTGCCGCTGGCCTCAATGCTCGGCAAATTCTGGTAGTCGTGGGCCACGATGTAGGCTTTGCCGTCGTTGTAGCGCTCAATGCGGTAGTAGAACTCATTGTACAGCTTCTTGTTGGCGTCGGCAGGAGTGCGCTTCACGCGCTTCATGGCCGCGGCCGAGCGGCTGGCGCGCACATCGGCCTTAACGGCTTGCTTTATCTCTTCGAGCCGGCGGGTGAGCGGGGCAAACAGTATGCGCAGCACGGCGTCGCGGATGCCGACGCGCTCGTCAGGCTCCTGCCACAGGCAGTGCTGCAGCGGCAGCACATCGGCCTCGGTCACCTCGGTGCGGCCGTGCATCATGGCCGACGCGCGCATGAGCCGCGCCACCTTTTTCCAGCGGCGGTCGCTCACATACACGTCGCGTGTCTCCTGGCAGCCCTCCACGGGCACCGAGCGCAGCGCACGCTTCACCTGGTGCAGAATGCTGAGCACTGGGCGGGTGAAGGCCACCCCGTCGATAGCCCTGCTCCACCGGTCGTAGTCGTCCTGGGTGATTTGCCACTGGGCCAACTCGCCGGCCGGCGGCTCGCTGTCGGCGCCGGTGGCCGTTATCATCTTGTCGAAGTTGTCGTCGCTCACAATGTTGCGGCACTCAAGGCGCACTATGAAGCGGTCCCACAGCGCCTCCAGGCCCTCGCCCTGCGCGGGCAGTTCGTTGCTGGCCGCCACCAGCAGTTTCATGGGCAGGCGCAGCTCCTGCCGCCCGTTGCGGAACAGGTGCTCGTTGATGGCCGTGAGCAGCGTGTTCTGAATCGCCGGCCCTGCCTTCCATATCTCGTCGAGAAACACCACATCGGCCGTGGGCAGATAGCCCTCGGTGGCTCGCACATAGTCGTCATCGGCCTTGAGGCGGCTTATGCTCACGGGGCCGAAAATCTCGTCGGGCGTGGAGAAGCGCGACATGAGGTATTCAAACGACCGCGCGCCGCTGAAGGCCCACTTAAGCCGCCGGGCCACCATCGACTTGGCCACGCCCGGAGGTCCGAGCAGAATTATGCTCTCGCCGGCCAGCGCGGCCCACAGGGCAAGCGCGATTTCGCTTTCCTTCTCATATATGCCGCTGTTCATGGCCCGCAGCAGGTGGCCAATTCGTTCCCTCAACCCAAACTCCATCAGTTCGTTGTGCATCTATTTAATAATTCTTTTTCCATCACCCGCCGCCAAACTCACCCAGGAGTCCAGCTGAGGCGCCGCCTGATTTATGCAAAAGTAGTGAATTTATCCTTTCCACACGCCATAAACCCACCTTTAGTAATCGCAGGCCCCCAAAACCCCTAAATATTTAATTAACGGAATTAACGGCAAATGCATTTTAGCGAAGTTTAAGCTGCTATTTTTTGCATTTTAGCGAAGTTTGAAGTACCAAAATATGCATTTTAGCAAAGTTTCATTCTGCTATACGCCTAATATTTAGAAATATATCATATCTTTGCAAAAAAGACGGTGATGGTAGAAGAAAAAGTTATATTACAAGTTCTGACCGAGCAAAAAGAATATGTGCAGGGGTATAATCCACAGCAATGGGTCAATAGGTATGAAGAGAGGCTGTTTGAATTTAACAGTACTCTTGCACAGGTTGTGATAGGAGTAAGGCGAAGTGGGAAATCAACGCTTTGTCATAAGGTTTTATTGGAGCATGGCGTTAAGTACGGCTATGCTAATTTTGACGATGACCGTTTGGCTAAATTACAGACCGAAGACCTAAACACAGTGCTTTCATGCATATACCAAGCATATGGCACCGATATACAATACATTTTTCTTGATGAAGTACAAGATGTGGAAGGCTGGCATTTGTTTGTAAATAGGCTTCTTCGCACCAACTTGCATATAGTAGTGACGGGAAGCAATGCCAAATTGTTAAGCGGTGAACTTGCGACACATCTGACCGGGCGCTATAACGAAATACATCTGTTTCCGTTTTCGTTTCATGAATATTGCAATTTTCATAAGATAGATACGAACTCCATCACGACAAAGGCTGACGCTGAAAGGAAGCGTGCTTTCATGGACTACATATCAAATGGTGGCTTCCCGGAGATGCAGAATATTCGTAACAAACGGGGATATGTGCAGAGTCTTATTGAGGCTATTGTCAGTAAAGACATACAACGCCGATTTAATATTCGTAATGTAGATGCATTGCGAAAAATAGCCAATCATTTAATAAACAACGTGTGCCAAGAGGTTAAATACGATAAATTGGCAGAATTGCTCGGGCTGTCAGATACGACAACAAAAAAATATGTAGACTACTTGCGCCAAGCATTTCTGATACAATTGCTCACCAAGCATTCTTTCAAAAGCAAGGAGAGAATAAGAAATGTAAAAGCCTATATTGTTGATTCGGGGCTGCAAAACAATCGTGAAAATTCTTTTGCACCTGAAAACACTGGTTGGCGTTTAGAGAATGTGGTGTATATAGAACTATTGCGCAGATGCAGCAACGATTTCTTGGATGTATACTACTTTAAGGCATCGTCTCGTTCAAAAGAAGTGGATTTTGTGGTATGCAATCAAGATAAAGCCATAGAACTCATACAGGTGGCATACGATATTGACAACGGCAAAACCTTTAAACGCGAAACGAGTGCGCTGGTCAATGCATCAGCAGCATTGCATTGCGACAAACTGACGCTGATAGCAATGACATCGACACGTGACGTTGTAGTTGAAAACAAAAGTATCCGCATATATTCCGCCATTGAATGGCTTCTAAAACAAGAATGATGATTCCGTCAGATGCCTATATGAACATCTGGCGGAGCAAGTACTGTTTCAGGCAGCAGCCTCCACGGCAGATGGTAGCGGCTCTTAGGGATCACACAATCACATTATTCCAAAACCCGCCTATACAGCCGTCCAAAGCGGCGTTTTTGCGTTTTTTATGATTCTCGGAGGGGGCGTTTTTTTGCCATTGCGCCCGATTTGCACTATCTTTGTAGGTTGATGCAGACCGCAATGGCCTGAACACAAAACCCAAACGCAAAACATGGCAGAAGAACAGGAACACTTCGACGGCAACCGCCAGCCTACCGACAACGGCGGATATGACAAGCTTGTGACCCTGACGCCGCGCGAGCACATACGCCGGCGCCCGGGCATGTATATTGGCAAGCTGGGCGACGGCTCACAAAGCGACGACGGCATATATGTGCTGGTGAAGGAGGTGGTGGACAACTCCATTGATGAGTTTAACACTGGCTATGCCAAACCCCTGATCACCATCGACGTGGCCGACGGCACTGTGACAGTGCGCGACTATGGGCGCGGAATCCCGCTGAACCAGGTGAAGGACGCATCGTCGAAAATGAACACCGGAGCAAAATACGACACCGAAAACTACAAGCGATCGGTGGGCCTAAACGGCGTGGGCATCAAGGCGGTGAACGCCCTGTCGAGCGAGTTCTACATTCGCTCGGTGCGCGACGGCCAGTGCTCGTGGGTGCTTTATCACGAGGGCATAGTGGCCGAGGAAAGCGGCATAGTGGCCGCCGACGAGGGCGAGGAGAACGGCACACTGGTGCGCTTCACGCCCGACTCCACCATATTCAAGAACTACGCCTACCGCGACGATGTGGTGGAGGCCATGGTGCGCAACTACAGCTACCTCAACACAGGGCTCACACTTGTGCTCAACGGGCAGAAGTATCACTCGCGCAACGGCCTCAGCGACCTGGTGAAGGAGAACATGACCAGCGAGCCGCTGTATCCGCTCATGCACTTCAAGGGCGACGACATAGAGGTGGTGATTACCCACGCGGCCCAGGTGGGCGAGGAGTTCTACTCGTTTGTCAACGGCCAGCACACCACGCAGGGCGGCACCCACCAGAGCGCGTTCCGCGAGGCGGTGCCGCGCACCATCAAGGAGTTTTACGGCAAAAACTTTGAGTATTCCGACATACGCAACGGCATTGTGGCGGCCATAAGCATCAAGGTGGAGGAGCCCACATTTGAGTCGCAGACCAAGATTAGGCTGGGCAGCACCGAGATGTGGAAAAACGGCCCCACCATCTACAAGTTTGTGAACGCATTCATAAAGAAGGAGCTTGACGACTACCTGCACAAGGACTCGGCCACGGCCGAGATTCTGCTGAAAAAGATTCAGAGCAGCGAGCAGGAGCGCAAGGCAATAGTGGGCGTCACCAAGCAGATGCGCGAGCGCGCCAAGAAGACCGCGCTCAACAACAGCAAGCTGCGCGACTGCCGCGTGCACCTGAGCGACACCCGCGCACCCAAGGACAACGACCGCCGCGAAGAGACGTCGCTGTTCATCACCGAGGGCCTCTCGGCCAGCGGCTCGATAACGAAGATACGCGATGTGGAGACGCAGGCCGTGTTCTCGCTGCGAGGCAAGCCGCTCAACACCTACGGCCTCGAGCCGGTGAAGGTGTACAAAAACGAGGAGTTCGGGCTGCTGCAGGCCGCACTCAACATCGACGACGGCATCGACAAGCTGCGCTACAACAAGGTGATTGTGGCCACCGATGCCGATGTCGACGGCATGCACATACGCCTGCTGCTGCTCACCTACTTCCTGCAGTTCCACCCCGAGCTGATAAAGACGGGGCACCTCTACATATTGCAGACGCCGCTGTTTCGAGTGCGCAACAAGAAGGAGGCAAAGCGCAAGAGCCGCGCCGCCGGCAAGGAGGCCAAGAAGCAGACTGTGGAGACGTATTACTGCTACAGCGACGAGGAGCGCGTGAACGCCATCAACAAGCTGGGCGACAATGCCGAGATCACCCGATTCAAAGGCCTCGGCGAGATTTCGCCAGATGAGTTCGCCGACTTCATAGGCCCCGACATGCGCCTCGACCGCGTGCAGCTGCGCAAAGAGGACTCGGTGAAAGAGCTGCTGGCCTTCTACATGGGCAAAAACACCATGGAGCGCCAGGAGTTCATTATGGACAACTTGATTATTGAAGACGATGAAGACATCACAGTGCACTGACGGCGGCGGCAAGGGCAGGCGCATAGCCATGTTTACGGGCTCGTTCGACCCCTTCACCCGCGGCCATGAGTCGGTGGTGGAGCGCGCCTTGCCGATGTTCGACGAAATAGTGGTGGCCATAGGCGTCAACTTCGGCAAGCACACGCTCACCCCGATGGAGCTGCGCCGGCAGTGGATAGAGAGCACCTTCAGCCACGAGCCTAAGGTGCGGGTCATCACCTACACCGGCCTCACGGCCGATGCGGCGCGGCAGTGCGGAGCGCGCTACCTGCTGCGCGGCGTGCGCACCGTGGCCGACTTCGAGAGCGAGAAGACCATGGCCGAGGTCAACCGCGAGCTGTCGGGGCTGGAGACGGTGCTGCTCTACACCCTGCCCGAGTGCAGCCACATCAGCTCGAGCCTGGTGCGCGAGCTGGTGAAGTATGGCCAAAGCGTGGAGCGCTACCTGCCCAAGGGGCTCGACCGCAGCCTGGTGCCGCCCGAGTGGACCGGCGCGGGGCGCAAATAACAATGATTTTTTTTCACAGCACAAAACAAGCATACACACATGGGAAAATTAAGGATAATAGTTGCGCTGGCCGTGATTGGCATGATGGCAGCCAGCGCGCAGCGCCTGCCCGAGGCGCTGCAAAAACTCATCAACGCAGAGTATGCCATAAGCAGCTGCTACGTCGACAGCGTGGACCAGAACAAACTGGTGGAGGACGCCATCACCGGCATGCTCAGCAAGCTCGACCCCCACTCCACCTACACCGGTGCGAAAGAGACCAAGGAGATGGAGGAGCCGCTGCAGGGCGAGTTCAGCGGCATCGGCATTCAGTTTAACATGCAAAAGGACACGCTGTATGTGATCCAGACCATTGCCGGCGGCCCGTCGGAGCGCGTGGGCATCCTGGCCGGCGACCGCATAGTGAGCGTGAACGACACCACCATTGCCGGCGTGAAGATGAAGAACACCGACATCATGAAGCGCCTGCGCGGCAAAAAGGGCACCAAGGTGACGGTGCAAGTGAAGCGCGCAGGCGCCAGCAAGCCCATCACATTCCGCATCACCCGCGACAAGATTCCGCTCTACAGCGTCGATGCCAAATACATGCTCAACGACACCACGGGCTACGTGCGCATTTCACGCTTCGGCGCCAAGACCTACGACGAGATGATGGAGGCCCTGAAGGCGCTTGAGGCGCAAGGCATGCGCCAGCTGGTGCTCGACCTCTCGGACAACGGAGGCGGATATTTGCAGGCCGCCATTGAGATGAGCAACGAGTTCCTTGACGACGGCAGCATGATTGTGTACACCGAGGGCAGCAACGTGCCCCGCAGCGAGGCCCGCGCCCAGGGCAACGGCCGCTACCGCAGCCTGCCCATGGTGGTGATGGTGAACCAGTATTCGGCCTCGGCCGCCGAAATTTTCACCGGTGCCATGCAAGACTGGGACCGCGCCGTGGTGGTGGGCCGCCGCACCTTTGCCAAGGGCCTGGTGCAGCGCCCCTTCCGCTTTGCCGACGGCTCGATGATGCGCCTCACCATTGCGCGCTACCACACCCCCTCGGGCCGCTGCATACAGAAGCCCTACACCAAGGGCAACCGCCGCGACTACGACGAAGACATAGTGCGCCGCATGAAAGACGGCGAATACTACAACATCGACAGCATTCAGTTCAACGACTCGCTGCGCTACACCACCCTGCGCAACCACCGCACCATATATGGCGGCGGAGGTATAATGCCCGACGTGTATGTGCCCATCGACACCAGCGAATACAGCAACTACTACCGCGATATGGTGGCCAAGGGCATCGTGAACCAGTATTGCCTGGGCTATGTGGACAAGCACCGCAAGGAGCTGCAGCGCCGCTTTGCCACAGTGGCCGACTTCGACCGCGGCTTTGAGGTGACCGACGTCGAGATGCAGAAGTTCATCGACATGGGCACTGCCGACAGCGTGAAGTTTGACGCCAAGCAGTATGCCACCAGCCGCGAGGTGCTGCGCAGCATCATCAAGGGCCTGATTGCCCGCGACGTGTATGCCGACCCGTCGGCCTACACCATCATAGTGAACCACCGCAACCGTGACCTCCAGGCAGCCCTTGCCGTGCTCAACGACCACAAGCGCTACAGCGACCTCATCAAGCATGGCAACCCCGAGTATGACGCCATTGCCGCCCGCCGCAAGGCCGCTACGGCCAAGAAGAAGTAAACAGCACATGCGCAAATAAATGACGAACGCCGCACACTTCTGTGTGGCGTTCGTCATTTATTGTTTACTGCGGTGGGTGGGCTACCTTACTATGACTTTGCGGGCTTGCGGGCCTACCTTCACCACATAGGCGCCGGCGGGCACGCTAATGGTGGCTGCATCGGCCACACGGGCGTTATACATCAGCCGGCCACTGAGGGCAAACACGCTCACCTGCTGGCCGCCGGCGCCGCTCACGGCTATGCTGCCGCTGCCGGCCACGGCCTGCCATCGGGTTGCATCGGCTATCTGCGCCACGCTGGTGTAGGGAGCATAGTCGCTGCACTCCACCGCCACATACATCGACATGGCCGACTGCGATGCCGACTGGACGTCGATAGTGCCCATGGAATACAGTATGCGCGCCAGCCGGCCGGCGTTGTCATACTCAATGGTGAACGGCAGATTGGAGGAGTATACGCGGCCGCCCATCACCGACGGCAGCAGCAGGTTGATCATGTGGCTGTCGTTGCCGGGCACATCGGTGAGGAACTGCGTCATAAAGTCGGGGAAGTCGGCGGGATAGGCTTGGACGCGATAGCTGTAGCCGTCGTTGTCGCTTATCGTCAGGTCGCCACTGGCGTCGTCGCGCAGCAGCCTTACCTCGATGCTGTCGTGCTCGTCGTTGTCGTCGATGAGCACACACAGCGTGTCGGCCTTGGTGTAGGTGTCCACCTTGCCAATGAATTCGCCGCTGCTCATAGTGAAGCCCTGCAGGTCGTTTTCACCGTTTTTCCAATAGTCGGTGAGCAGCGACAGAGGCACGTCGTCGATAGTGAGCGGTGAGTTGAAGGCATTCATGTCAAGCTCGTGCAGCCTGTTGACGTTGGCCGCCTTGCCCCACTTGATGTCGCCAATGGTGAGCACCGCCACCGTGTCGCCGCGGCGGCACTGGGTGTAGGCCACCGATGTGGGCGCGCCCTGGTCGTTGGTGTCGAGTGTGGTGAAAGTTCTAAGCAGCGTGCCATAGTCATCGGCCTCGCTCAGCGTCACACTCTCGCCTTGGCCGCCCGAGGCGGGAGTGTAGGTGATGCAGTTGCGCTGAAACTCGCTGTAGGTGGTGTCGGGCTCGAACGTGCGCTTCTGGTAGTGGAATCCAGTGTAGCGCTGGCCGTCGGCATAGCTGTAGGTGAGCGTGGCGAGGCTCGGAGTGGCAGGGCCGTCGGGGTCAGTTTTCAGCAGCGAGCGCGTTTCGAGGCTGACCGGCAAGTTGTAGTCGTTAAATGCCATCAGCGTGGTGTCGCGCAGCCACAAGCCCCCGCCCAGCCACGCCTGGCGCGTGATGCTGTTCATAAGGCCGCCTGCGGTGTAGCCCACTTTGCACACATTGTGCTCCATGGTGTCGCGGGCCACCGTGCCGTCGTCCTTCGGGATCTCACTGTAATAAGTCACCTTGATGGTGGCCGGCAGCTGGCGCGACGCCGTGAAGCGGCCGTTGCTTGAGTTCACGGCATAGGTAGTGAGGTTAACGGGGTTTGCCCGTTTAGGGCCGGCCTTGCCCTGCAGTGCCGAAGCCAAAGGCGTTGCCGCCGCGCAGCACAGTCCTATGGTCAGGGCAGGCAACAGTAGAGAGTGTTTCATAAATCAGTTTTTTTGTGATTAATTGGTTGTTGATTTTTTTGTCGTGGCAAATGTAGTAGTTTGGTAAAATAAAAGTGTTGTATTTCGTGAGTATCAATGAAATACAACACTTTTCACGTGCACGGGTCCAATATGAGGGCGCCAAATGCGAGTGCGCGGGTGGCGCCGAGACCGCCTGGCGTTGAACATTTTTATTAAGTGGCTGAAAAATAGCGAATATAGTTGTGCGCAGTTGTTGAAAATTGTTGTAATTTTGCACTCGCAATCACACTTAGGCAGATAGTTATGTTAAAAACGGGACACACTATTAAGGCAGATTGGTTAAGTAAAAGGCAAAAACATATATCAATAATAAAGCAAAACTATTGTAATTAATGAAACGGTTATTACTCCATTTTGCGGCCTTGGCGGGTCTGCTGCTGCCAGCCACCGCCACCGCCGCCGAATCGACTACCGTGCTCGCCCCTGTGAAGCTGCTGGGCGACTCGGTCTACTTCTCGAAATTCACCTACAACTGGGTTAACGATGCAGGAGAGACCTGCACGGCGCGTCTGACCGATGTGGCCACCGATCCGCGCCAAATATATGCCATGATAGCAAAAGTCTACACCGACCCCGACATTCCAGGCAAAATCAAGGTGTCGCCCGTGGATGGCGACAAGGCCGACACCGTGAGCAATGTGGTATATTACTCAAACAAGGCTTGGGCGCACTGGAACACCAACGGCAACAAAAACGCAATTGATGTGAACTATAACATTCCCACGCCGAAGGTCGATGAGCAGACCACGCTGCTGGTGGAGGTGAAGGACAAGTTTGACACCGATGGCGCCACACGCTACCACGACAACTCAACCATTGCCTGCATCTACCACTGCATCAAGTCGGTGCGTCTGCTCTACAACGCATTCCGCATCGAGCGCAACGGCCAGGGCTACTCGGCCGGCAACACGAGCTACAAGCCGGGCGTGGTGTATAACGTGAGCGGCACCTACAACCGCTTCTTTCTGATGGGCAAGGGCTCGAACCGCCCGGTGCTCAACGGCGAGCCGTTTGACCGCATGTTTGAGCAGTACTCCCCTTCCACCGGAGTCAACAACGATCCAGTCGCCGACTTCTATCAGCAGCTTAAATCGGGCCACTCCTACACGGTGAAGCACGACTGCGGCTCGGTGCCACACCTGGGCCACTACCCCACCATGGCCAGCGCCAGCGGCACTGCAGGTGCCGAGACCATGTCGAACCTGATGGTCTTCATTCCCGACTACCGACTGGCCCCGTGGAGCGGACGCGACACCACTAACGGCCAGGTGTGGACCATGTACAACCCCACCTACATTCCCCGCTTCCAGGTGTATGACATCAAGCTCAGCGCCAAGGCCGAGCGCTATGGCCAGGAGAGCGACCGAATGTTCAATGTGACGCTCGACTGGACGTCGAACATCGACACCCTGTCGGACACCCGCGTGAAGCAAGACTTCTACATCTACCGCGTGGTGAACGGCGTGATCGACAGCATGCCGCTCAACCCCGAGCCGACTAACAGCTACACATATTCATACCTTGTGCCCCAAACCGAAAGCGGACAGACGCTGACCTACATAGTCACCGGCCGCCCAAGCGGCATAAGCGGCTTCAACCCGGTGGAAAGCAACCGGGCCAGCGTGATGATTCCCGGCTACGACCCCTACGAGCGCCTCGCGCTCGACATCAAGGCCACAAGCCGAAGCAAATATGACCCGCAGAGCCAGGTGAACGAATACACCAACCACATAGTGATGGACAACAACGCCTACACGCACGTGACGGGCGACTTCCTGAAGGAGGGCACCGAGTTCCACCTCTACCGCTTCGACAACGACAAGGACGGCAGCGAGAAGACCGAGATTGCCACCATCACCATCCAGTCGATTGCCTCCAACGGCAACGCCTACAACTTCAACTACAAGATGGAGATGAAAAACCAGGCCGAGGCCGTGAGCCCCGCCTATGGCAAATTCACCGCAGCAAGCGCCAATGGCGACATCGACTTCAACAGCCTTGAGGTGACCGACCACTTCACCGCCTCGACGGCTGCCAATGCCCAAGCCGGCCACTATGACTACGTGCTGACGTTTATGCCCGTGAAGGCCGCCGGCAGCGAGGGCGTGAAGGAAATTTACAGCAACGTGGCCCGCATCACCGTGCCCAAGACCGAGTTCACGGTGGGCATGAAGCCCTACACCAAGGCCCAGGTCGACGGCGACACTGAGCACACCCTGGCACTGCCCGACGGCATGCACATGACGGTGGCTGCCGCCAACTCGACTGACGTGCGCAGCTACACCCTGTATCGCGGCAACACCGCGTTTGCCGAACTGCAGCGCGCCGACAACGGCACCTACTCAATACTCACACGCAGCGAGGGCAGCCAACGTCCCGACCAGGCTGTGGCCAACGGCCTCGGTGCTGGCTGGCTGACAGCCACCGACGACCTGCGCGACGCCACCGTGGGCGCCAACACGTTCTACCCCGTAATCAACACCGAATGCACCCTGGCCGACGGCACTGTGGGCACCAACACCTATGGAGCCGACCAGAAGCTGGCCACTCCGCTCAGCGTGAAGGTGGAGAACCCCACCACCATGTCAACCAAGCCGTTTGCCTACGACGCCACAAGCTGGAAGATGGGCTTTGCCTGTGCATTTAAGGCCAATGGCATATTTGACAAGGATTCGATGGGCGAATACAACTACCGCGTGTGGCGCATCGACGACGACGGCACCGAGACCATGCTCACCGAGGGCATGTATGACGACGATTCGAACCCCAACGTCACGGGCAACTACAAGTTCTACATCGATGGCGGCGACCTCGACGTGAGCGACCTCTTCATCGACAATCCGCTGAGCGCCACTGCCAGCAAGACGGTGAACTACATCGTGCGGCTCTACTGCCAGGGCACAGCCAACCAGTCGAAATTCTACGTGGCCGAAGACCGCTTCAGCGTCACCTTCGACGCCAGCACCCCTACAGGGCTCTACGAAGTTCTGAAGCCCGCAGCGGGCGTGGCCAGTGTGCGCTACATCGACGCCACAGGCCGCCAGAGCCTGACGCCCATGGCCGGATTCAACATAGTGGTCACCACCCTCACCGACGGCACCGTGACCACCGGCAAGCTCATTAAGCGCTAACGCGCTCCGCAACCCACAAACGCACAACGCCCCCAGGCACCGACACCGATGCATGGGGGCGTCGTTTTTTTCACACAGATGCACACGGATTTTTATCGACATAAAGACACATGGAGGCGGTGCAGATTTTCGACAGAAAGACATAAAGACATATTTTTTTGCCCGCAGATTGGTTGAATTTTATTAAGCAATAATTATTTGATAATCAGTGATATGTGTGGATACAGCATGCCGAGAGCGCTGAAAAAGTGGCAATCCAGCGAGTTGACGGGTGACCCAGCAGCGATGAATGCTGTAGGGACGTGGCATGCCACGTCCGACGCAATCCACTGCAAATCAATTGATTATGTATGAATAATTACAGCTAATGGAGGTGTATTTGATGTAATTTTGCCTTCGTGCTGAATGGGGCTGCGCCCGTTGGACGCGGCATGCCGCGTCCCTACAGTAAACAGCTGTACGTCAGATTTTTAACTGTTATTTATTTAAACTTTAACACTCAACTTTAAACCTTATCCCGCTTAGGGATAAAATTTTTCAGTGCTCTCGGCATGCCGCGTCAGACAGGTGTAGCCGATTGTGGCAGCCATCGGGATCTCCCACAGATCTCACAGATTTTCACTGTTTTTTGGGTGGGGCATATACGAAGAGCGAGCGCCACTTGGTGACGCTCGCTCTATATGGATTTATTTCATTGCCGATGGGGGCTTTGGTTACTCTTCGTCGTGGCGGGGCTGACGCGGGCCGCGGCCTTCGCGGCGCGGGCCACGGTCGCCACCCTCGCGGCGCGGACCGCGCGGACCGCCTTCGCGACGGGGACCGCGATCGCCGCCCTCACGGCGCGGACGGCGCTCGGGACGGCGCTCCTCATAGCCTTCGGGCTTCTCTTGCAGAGCTCGCATCGAGAGGCGGAACTTGCCCGTCTTCTTGTCGATTTCGATGAGCTTCACTGTCACTTCATCGCCCTCGTGCAGGCCGCTGGCCTCCATGCTTTCGAGGCGGTCCCAGCTGATTTCGCTGATGTGCAGCAGGCCGTCGCGGCCGGGCATGAACTCAACAAATGCGCCAAACTCCAGAATGCTGCGCACCTTGCCGGTGTACACCTTGTCGAGCTCGGGCACGGCGATGATTTCCTTGATGCGGGCCACGGCAGCATCGATGCACTCCTTGTTGGCAGCAC
This sequence comes from uncultured Muribaculaceae bacterium, assembly GCA_934661195.1. Taxonomy (GTDB): domain Bacteria; phylum Bacteroidota; class Bacteroidia; order Bacteroidales; family Muribaculaceae; genus Sodaliphilus. The sequence goes on along the minus strand of CAKUJD010000009.1, from coordinate 11,083 downwards.
TGATTTCGATTTCTCCCTTGCCGTCGATTTCGTCGATGGTGACGGTGGCGCCAGTGGTCTCCTGAATGCCTTGAATCACCTCGCCACCCTTGCCTATGATGGCACCGATGAATTCCTTGTCGACTGTCATGGCCACTATGCGGGGCACGTGGGGCTTGTAGTCCTCGCGCGGAGCGGGGATGGTCTCGTTGATTATCTTGAGGATATGCAGGCGTCCTTCCTTGGCCTGGCGCAGAGCCTGCTCAAGGATTTCATATGGCAGGCCGTCGCACTTGATATCCATCTGAGTGGCGGTGATGCCATCCACGGTGCCAGTCACCTTGAAGTCCATGTCGCCAAGGTGGTCCTCATCGCCAAGTATGTCGCTGAGCACGGCGTGCTTCACGTTGCCCTCGTCGGTGATGAGGCCCATTGCGATGCCGGCCACTGGCTTCTTCATCTTCACGCCAGCATCGAGCAGAGCCAGGCAGCCGGCGCACACGGTGGCCATCGACGACGAGCCGTTGCTCTCCAGAATGTCGCTCACTATGCGCACCGTGTAGGGCAGGTCGTCGGGCAGCATGCGCTTGAGGGCGCGGTGGGCCAGATTGCCGTGGCCTATCTCGCGGCGGCTGATGCCGCGCTGCGGACGGGCCTCACCCGTTGAAAATGCGGGGAAGTTGTAGTGCAGCAGGAAGCGCTCGTTGCTGCGGTTGAGCACATCATCGATGAGTTTCTCGTCGAGTTTGGTGCCCAGTGTAACGGTGGCCAGAGCCTGAGTCTCGCCGCGGGTGAACACTGCCGATCCGTGGGGGCCTGGCAGATAGTCGGTCTCGCACCAAATGGGGCGTATCTCATCAAGTTTGCGGCCGTCCATGCGAATGCCCTCGTCGAGGATGCAGCGGCGCACGGCATCGCGCTGCACATCGTGGAAGTAGCGGGCCACCATTGGCGTCTTCTCTTCGCGCTCCTCCTCGGGGATGGTCTCCATGAAGTCGTCGAAAGCCTTCTGGAAGCTGTCGTTGCGCCACTGCTTGTCGGCGTTGCCGGCCTTGGCCACGGCATAGCACTTGTCGTAGCACTCCTTGCGCACGCGCTCGCGGATTTCCTCGTCGTTCACCTCGTGGCAATATTCGCGCTTGGTCACGCCCAGCTGCTCGGCCAGTTCCTTCTGTGCAAGGCACATGGGCTTAATGGCCTCGTGTGCGGCCTTGAGGGCTGCAATCAGGTCGTCCTCGCTCACTTCGTCCATTTCGCCTTCGACCATCATTATATTGTCGTATGTAGCACCTACCATTAATTCCATATCGGCATTCTTAGTCTGCTCGAATGTGGGGTCGATAACGAACTGGCCGTCGATGCGGGCCACACGCACTTCGGCGATGGGCTCCTCAAAGGGCACGTCGGAAACGGCGATGGCGGCCGAAGCGGCCAGGCCGGCAAGGGCGTCGGGCTGATCCACGCCGTCGCTCGAGAACATGATGATGTTCACAAACGTGTTGGCGTGATAGTTCGACGGGAACAGGGGGCGCAGCACGCGGTCAACAAGGCGGCATGTGAGCACCTCGTAGTCCGAAGCGCGTCCTTCGCGCTTGGTGAAACCGCCGGGATAGCGGCCAAATGCAGAATACTTCTCCTTATACTCAACTTGCAGGGGCATGAAGTCGGCCCCATCCTCGGCCTCACGGGCCGAGACCACTGTCGCAAGAAGCATGGTGTTGTTCATGCGCAGCTCCACAGCTCCATCGGCTTGCTTGGCAAGCTTACCTGTTTCAAGGGTGATTTCGCGTCCGTCACCCAGGACGATGGTTTTTTTTGTAGGTGTTACCATTATCTATTTTTTTGTACTTGTAATAATCTGACAAATTTAATCATTATTTTTCGCAACGCCAACATTTTAGGCCAATTTCAAGGCCGCTGCCCACCGCACACCCTTAAAAATGCAGTTGCACATCCAGTTTGTATTGCTCTGAGCTTTTGTCGGCATAAAGACACACGGGGCGGTGGTGGGGATTTTCGACAGAAATTTAGTTTGCGGATGGAAATGCGCCAAACAGATGTAGGGACGTGGCACGCCACGTCCGCCTCAATTCACTACAAATCAATTAACTACACATAAATAATTACAGTAAATGTAGGTTATTTGGTGTGATTTGGCTTTTGTGGACCGGTTTGCGGTGGGGGCTACGCCCGTTGGATGCGGCATGCCGAAAGCACTGAAAAAGCAATTTTATTTGTTGCATTTGCGGCAAAAGATATAGACGTCATTATCCCTAACGGGATAATGACGTCGACTATTTTTGCGACAAATGCCTCAAGTAACAATCCAGCGAGTTGGCAAGTACACCCTACAGCAAACAATTGCAAATCAATTAATTAAACATAAATAATTACAGCCGATAGAGGCGTATTTGATGTGATTTTGCTTTCGTGGACTGGTTTGCGGTGGGGGCTACGCCCGTTGGACGCGGCATGCCGCGTCCCTACAGTAATTCGCTGATTTTGTGTAGGTTAACATAATGATAAACATATGTAGGGAAGGACATTAAAAAGGGGGTCGCACCTGTGTGGTGCGGCCCCCTTGTGGAGTTATGCGGCGGTTAGGCCGGTTGGGCTATTTTGTCTTTGTCCATTTCAGCCATTCGCCTGTGATGGTGTTGCCACCCTTGTCGTTGTAGGTCACGGTGTTCTTCACGCCTGAATTGCTTTGGAACACAGCGCGGAACGGCGATTTGCCCACCACCTCGGTGTTGCTCATGTTGAGCACGGTGGGATACTGATAGGCATCGCCATTGTTGGTGCCGAGGGTGAGGGCTGCAACAGGAACTGCGTTGCCGCTCTTCCAATTGCCATCAACGTACATATAGGCGGCCTCCTCGGCGCTCTTGACGTAGTCGAGTTTCTTGGCGAGCTCTTCGTTGAAGGCCAGGATGAGGTGGCTGCCTTCCACGTTGGCTGTGCCACCGCGCAGCATCATTGCCTGCCACCAGCCGGTGACCTTAGAGTTCTTCACGTTGATGGTGCTGGGCACGTTGAACATGATGCCAGTGGCGGCATTGATCTCGCAGCCGTCAATGGTCAGCACAGCGCCAGTGAAAGCAGGTTGAGTGGCATTGGTTGTCACACCAAAGTCTTGTACGTTGATTTTGCACTTGGTGAGGGTAACCGTGGCGTTGTTAGCTCGCCACAGGAGAATGCCGTTAGCCTTAGGCACATCGAGGTTCACATTATTCATTGTGAGCTTGCCATTGGCGTCAACATACAGAGGTGCTCCATCTGTCCTGGGCGACTTAATATTGCCGTTACTGATGGCAAGGTCACCATAAGCATCGAGGTAACCGTCAACGGTGAGTGTGTAGCCACCAAGATCCATAGTGACCTTCTTGCCTGCGGGAATATCAAGACCTTTCACTCCTGCCACATTAGCTGTGAGTGTGATGTTGGCATCACCCTCAGCCTTAACAGCTGCTACCAACTCACTGGCATCCTTCACCTCATATTCGTAAGCGGGCTCATTGAAGGCGGGCTCGATTTGGACGTTGAAGTCGGTGGTGGTGGTCAGCAGCGCGCCGTAGATGTTGGTGCGGTAGTTGCCTTGAACGGGGACGTTGGCAAAGGTGCGGTTGACGGTGTTGGCACCGTCGGTGATTTGCCACTTAACGTCAACGTTGCTCTTCTCTTCCTTGCCCACCAGCAGGTAGTCCATCGACAGATATTTGTAGCCTGCCTTGGGGAACTTCTCGGTGTATGCGGGGATTGCGTTGGCTGCATAGGTCACTTCGGCGTCACCGCTCACGCTGCCGTCGAGCAGGTTGAGCTTGTTGGCGATGCCGCTCACAGTAACCTCAGTCTTGGCTGCTGCAAAGTTGAAGCCAGTCTTGGCTGCGGCGGTAGAGTCGTTGGTGCCCACGTTGAGCTGTGCGAACGGGCGGTAGAGCTTGATGGGGTTCTCCACGTCGGCGCCGGCCTTGTAGTCGTAGCAGCGGTAGAAGGCGTCGAGGCTCTCGTCGTTGGCCTTGATCTTTGTGTAGTCAACGGTGACTACGCCGTTGTCGTCGAGGGTGTAGGGGGCATTGGCGTTGGCTGCCCAGAACACAATCTTATATTCCTTGCCTGTGGTGAGCTGCATCTGCACTGTGGCAGTGAGGTTGATGTCCTTCTCGCCGCCGAGGCCTTCAATGAGCTTGCCCTCGTTGTCAAACACCATGTATTTGAGCTTTGTGGCTGTCTTGCCGTCGGCAAACGCCTTCTTGGCGCCATTGGCCACCTTGCGGGCGCTGATGCCCGTGGGAAGTTCAACACTGAAATTAGCGGTCATCGGCTGACCGTTGGCGGGCTCGTTGAGCTCGTCGTTGGAGCACGATGTGCCCAGCAGCATTGCTGCCAGTGCCATCATAGAAAATAATTTAGTTTTCATTAAAGTTAATAATGTGTTAAGAAAAAGTTTTTATGTCGTGGATTACTCACTTCTGGTTTCAAAAGTTGCACCAACCACTTTGATCTTGCTGGCAGTGCTTGCGTAGCCGGGATCGATCCACACATGGTTTTTGGTGTCGGCCTTAACGCCGGTGATGTCGTTGGTGCCGGTGAAGGTGAATGTGCCGCCACCAATAGTGCTTGAATACACGGCAGCCTTCTTACTCGAAACGAACTTGCAGTTGTTGCAGTTGAGGATAGTGGGATAAACCTCTACGGGCTTCCCGTCATCCTCAGTCACATACTGGTCGGCCACCTTGATGGCACGGTTGCCGCTGATGGTGCAGCCATCGAGAGTTACGTTGCCTGCGCCAGCCTGAATCCACAGAGCGTAGCAGTCATCGGTTCTGGGATCGGTGATGGTGCAGTTTTTCATAGTCACCTTGTAGTCGGGATTATAGGTCTTAAAGCCGCCATTATTGAACGGAGTGAGAGCCACGGCGTGGCTGAAATGCACGTTCTCCATCTCCACACTGGTCTGCCAGAATGTGATGTCGTATACATTCCATGTGCCAGCGGGTCGGGTAGAGCTGACCTTAAGGTTCTTAAGTGTAAGCAGGCCTTTGAGGTTCTTCATTGCGATGGCAGCCAAATAGCTGTTGGTGAACTGCAGCTCAGAGGCGTCGTCGTTACCCTCGATAACCACATTGGCTGTGTTGGCACCGCCCAGAGTGAAGAACTCATCGGGAACGTAGATTTTGCCATTTACCTTCACATAGATGTTTTCGGCATCTGCATCGGTGAGGATTTTCTTAAGATCTGTATAGTTAGTGGCAACCTTATACTCATAGTCGGGAGTCTGGAAGGCGGGCTCGATTTGCACGTTGAAGTCGGTGGTCGAGGTCAGCAGGGCGCCGTAGATGTTGGTGCGGTAGTTGCCCTGAACGGGGACGTTGGCAAAGGTGCGGTTGACGGTGTTGGCGCCGTCGGTGATTTGCCACTTAACGTCGACGTTGCTCTTAGCTTCCTTGCCCACCAGCAGATAGTCCATCGACAGGTAGTCGTAGCCTGCCTTGGGGAATGTCTCGCCCTGTGGGATGGCGTTGAGCTGGTAGGTGACTTCAGCGTCGCCGCTCACTGCGCCAGTGAGCAGGTCGAGCTTGTTGGCGATGCCCGAAACCTTAACCTCGGTCTGAGCAGCGGTCTTGTTGAAGCCAGTCTTTGCGGCAGCATCCATGTCGTTGGTGCCCACGTTGAGCTGTGCGAACGGGCGGTAGAGCTTGATGGGGTTCTCCACGTCGGCGCCGGCCTTGTAGTCGTAGCAGCGGTAGAAGGCGTCGAGGCTCTCGTCGTTGGCCTTGATCTTTGTGTAGTCAACGGTGACTACGCCGTTGTCGTCGAGGGTGTAGGGGGCATTGGCGTTGGCTGCCCAGAACACAATCTTATATTCCTTGCCTGTGGTGAGCTGCATCTGCACTGTGGCAGTGAGGTTGATGTCCTTCTCGCCGCCGAGGCCTTCAATGAGCTTGCCCTCGTTGTCAAACACCATGTATTTGAGCTTTGTGGCTGTCTTGCCGTCGGCAAACGCCTTCTTGGCGCCATTGGCCACCTTGCGGGCGCTGATGCCCGTGGGAAGTTCAACACTGAAATTAGCGGTCATCGGCTGACCGTTGGCGGGCTCGTTGAGCTCGTCGTTGGAGCACGATGTGCCCAGCAGCATTGCTGCCAGTGCCATCATAGAGAAAATCTTTGTTTTCATCTTAGTTTGGTTAGTTAATTTAGTGATTAATATTACGTTACTTTAAATAAATTAAACTTTTTTTCCTAAGTTTGGTTGCGGCGCTGCATGGTCAAGCATCAGCCTCGCACGCAAAATTTTGCGCATTATGGCTACAACTCTACACCTCGTAGTCGTACTCACCATCGAACTTGGTGACAATGCCGATGCCGCCGGAAGCCTTTGAGGTGAGGAAGTGTCCGCGCACCACGGTGAGCTTGTTGCGCACCAGTGGCACGTTGATGGGATCGGTGCTGCTGAGCAGCGTGCCGTCGCGGTCATACACCTCGAGGCACACAGCCACACTCGACTCGTGTCCGTTGACCAGCACCAGGTCGTAGCCCAGCTCGGTTTCGTTGACCGTGATGGCGCGCATTCGGCTGAAGAAGTCGATGCCCGTCCAAGAGTCGACGGGGCGGTTGGTCCACACATTGAAGGCGCACGGCATGAAGCCCGCATAGCGGAAGCGGATCTTGAAGTCGGCCACATTGATCTTGCTCACGGCAAGGTCGAGCTCCGACTTGGAGGGCGCTGCGCCCTTGCCGGCGCGTCGCAGCACCACCATGGCCAGGAACTCCTGCAGGTCGGTGCTGATGAACTTGAACTTGGCCATTGGCCGCTCCATAGTCACCTTTACGGTGTCGGGGCCCTTGACCACGGCGTCGCGCTCACCGCGGAAGGCTTGGCGCAAGTCGGTGTTGCCGGTGTAGTCTTCGGGGTCGCTATAGGTAATTTCCTTGAAGTTGCCGGTTTTGTAGTAGAGGTCGGCAGTTGAGCCGTGGGCCACATAGTCGGTCCACACCAGGAATTTGTAGGCGCCTTTTTCAAGCCTCAGTGCCATTGAGTGGTTGAGGTGGGCAGTGTCGCTCTTGGTCTCGGTGACCACGGTGTCGGGCAGCTGGGCGGTGGTGCCGTCGGGCTGCACGCGGTAGGCCTGCACCACATAGCGCACGTCCACGCTTTGCGGCTCGGGCACTTCGGCGGCGGGAACGCGGGTCTCATTGCCGCTGTAGTCAATTTCCTTATGGAAGCCCCACTTGAGGGCGTCGGTGTAGTCGAGGCTGAGCACAAACGTCTCGCGCTCGCCCTGGCCGCCCCCCTCCTCGGGGAATTCGTGCACATCACACGACACCAGGCACATGGCAGCCATGAGGCCCATGCACACTGTGAGCAAAATGCGTTTCATAATCATCCTCCGTGTCATTTGCGTACAGCATTAAATTTGTAACTCACAGCCAGCGACACGCGGTCGAGGCCGAAAAACACCTTGGTGCGGGTGGACTCGAGCCGGCCGTTGCGGCCATTGACAAAGCGGTCGTAGTTAAGGCTGTAGACGCCGGCGCCCACCGAGGGCTCAAGCCACCACCGGCCGCTGTGGCCCAGAGGCAGGCGCATGCCCACTCCTATGCCGCCGCCCAGCGCGGGGTGGCTGCCGGTGTGGTCCTGATAGCGCCACTGGCCTCCCTTGGCGTAGTTGAAGAAGGCAAGGCCCAGATGCACGTCGGCCCACCAGCGTCCGCCAGTGGTGCCCGGCCACCACTTGAGCATGGGTGTGAATGCCAGGGTGCGAAATTTGGTGGTGCGGCTGAAATAGTTGAGGGCCGAATAGTAGATCCAGAATTCGGCAGAGAGGTTATGGTTGAGGTCGCACTCAACGCCAGCGTTGCCTATCAGCAGGCCCCACCCCACGGGGTTGGTCTTGATGAAGACGCTGCGGTCGGGGCGCTCCGCATTGGCGACAGATGCCTTTGCCGCAGAGTCGGCCGAGGCGGCCAGCCGGCCGTCGCGTGGCAGAGGTTGCGACGATAGCGTCAGCGCCGAGGCACAGACCATAAGCATCGATAATATGCAGAACTTCATTGGCGTTTTCATATCATGAAATTCATTGTGATTTAAGCATAGCTTTTAAGAGTCACTACGTATTTTTATGGTAATTCTTAAAAAACTGCACAAATATACAGCATTAAATTGAAACAGATGCAAAACCAAAGCTAAAAATAAGGTGCTATATGTTAAATTTGCTAAAACGTGCGACATTTCACCTTTTTTGGTGGGGCACTATGGTTTTGATTAGTAATGCCTTGCGGCACAGTCCGATTACAATTTACAGCCACAGTCAGTGTAATTTCGTTAAACAAGCACGCGCCACTACCCCACAGATTGCGTTTATGGGGCTTCCACAGATTGTGGTTTTGGGGCTCCCACAGATTTACACAGATTTGCACAGATTTTTTCTGTGCGCAATATGCATTTGGACGATAAAGACATAAAGACACATAGGGGCAGTTTTTTCGACAGAAAGACATAAAGACATATTTTTATGGGTTTCCACGGATTTGCACGGATTTGCACAGATTTTCGGTTACTGCCTTTAATCCCTCATCTTTAACCTTTAAACTGTAATTCTTAAACTTTATGGGAAAAACAAAGCTCCGGGTTGCCGCCGCGGTGGGGGCAATCCGGAGCTTTGAAGGTATATTTGAATGAGAATGTTAGAATTCTGCGTTGTTGGGCGTGCGGGGGAACGGAATGACGTCGCGGATGTTGGCCATGCCGGTCACAAACAGCACCAGGCGCTCAAAGCCGAGGCCGAAGCCGCTGTGGGGAACGGTGCCGAAGCGGCGGGTGTCGAGGTACCACCACATGTCCTTCATGGGGATGTTGCGCTCCTTGATGGCCTGCATCAGCTTGTCGTAGTCGGCCTCGCGCTCCGAGCCGCCTATGATTTCGCCAATCTGGGGGAAGAGCACATCCATGCCGCGCACCGTCTTGCCGTCGGGGTTCTGCTTCATATAGAAGGCCTTGATCTCCTTGGGGTAGTCGGTGAGGATGACGGGGCGCTTGAAGTGCTCCTCCACGAGGAAGCGCTCGTGCTCGCTCTGGAGGTCGATGCCCCAGTGCACGGGGAACTCAAACTTCTTGCCGCTCTCCTCAAGGATTTTGATGCCCTCGGTGTAGGTGAGGCGCACGAAGTGCTCTTTGAGCACGCTGTGAAGGCGCTCGATGAGCGAGTTGTCGTACATTTTGTTGAGGAACTCGATGTCGTCCTTGCAGTGGTCGAGGGCATACTGCACGCAGTATTTTATGAAGTCCTCGGCGAGGTCCATATTGTCGTTGATGTCGTTGAAGGCCACTTCGGGCTCCACCATCCAGAACTCGGCCAGGTGGCGGGGCGTGTTGCTGTTTTCGGCGCGGAATGTGGGGCCGAAGGTGTAGATGGCGCCCAGGGCGGTTGCGCCGAGTTCGCCCTCGAGCTGTCCACTCACGGTGAGGCTTGTGGGCTTGCCGAAGAAGTCTTGCGAGTAGTCGACGCGGCCGTCGTCGGTGCGTGGCAGGTCGTTGAGGTTGAGTGTGGTCACCTGAAACATCTCGCCGGCGCCCTCGCAGTCGCTCTCGGTGATGAGGGGCGTGTTGAGGTAGAAGAAGCCGCGGCTGTTGAAGAAGTTGTGGATGGCGAAGGCCAGGTTGTGGCGGATGCGCATCACGGCTCCGAAGGTGTTGGTGCGCATGCGCAGGTGCGCCTTCTCGCGCAGGAACTCAAGTGTGTGTCCCTTCTTTTGCAGTGGGTACTGCTCGGGGTCGGCGGTGCCATACACCTCGATGGTGTCGGCCTGCACCTCCACGCTCTGGCCCTTGCCTTGCGAGGCCACCAGGGTGCCCTCCACATGCAGGCTCGAGCCTGTGGTGATGGGCTTCAGCTGCTCGTCGGTGAATTTGGCGAGGTCGATGACAATTTGCAGATTTTTAATTGTCGAGCCGTCGTTGAGTGCCACAAACTGCACGTGCTTGTTGCCGCGGCGCGTGCGCACCCAGCCCTTGACGCACACCTTCTCGTCGACGAGTTGGGGGTCGAAGACATCGACAATCTTAGTTCTTTTTAATGCCATTATGTTGCTTTTTTTTTGATTGTTTCTTTAGTTAAAATAGAGATTACTCAAACGAGCCCTGCTTGAGGAAGTTGACCTCCTCCTGGGTGAGGTAGCGCCAGCGGCCGCGGGGCAGGTCCTTCTTGGTGAGGCCCGCGAAGTAAACGCGGTCGAGCTTCACCACGTGGTAGCCTAGCGACTCAAAGATGCGGCGCACCACGCGGTTGCGGCCCGAGTGGATTTCGATGCCGGCCTGCTTGCGGTCGGTGGGCGAGACGTAGCTCACGGCGTCGGCGTGGATGGGGCCGTCGTCGAGCTCAACGCCGTCGGCGATGTGCTGCATGTCGTCTTCGCTGATGGGCTTGTCGGTCCACACCTGATACATTTTTTTCTTCACATACTTGGGGTGGGTGAGCTTAGAGGCGAGGTCGCCGTCGTTGGTGAGCAGCAGCACGCCTGTGGTGTTGCGGTCGAGGCGGCCTACGGGGTAGATGCGCTCCTGGCATGCGCCCTTCACGAGGTCCATCACCGTTTTGCGGCCGTTGGGGTCGTCGCTGGTGGTGACGCAGTCTTTGGGCTTGTTGAGCAGGATGTAGCACTTCTTTTCGGCGCTCACCACATTGTCGTTGTATTCCACAATGTCCTTGGGGGTGATTTTCACGCCGAGCTCGGTCACGGGGTTGCCGTTGACCTTGATGAGGCCCTTCTGGATGAGTTCGTCGGCCTCACGGCGCGAGCAGATGCCGGCGTTGGCCATAAACTTGTTGAGGCGGATTTCGCTGTTGGGGTCAACCATGGGCTCTTCGTATTCCACGGGTTTGGGGCGCGGAGTGAAGCGCATGGTGGTGGGGCGCTGCACGGGCTGCTGGCGCTTGGGCTGGTGTGGCTTGCCGCCGTAGGGGCGCTGCTGGCCGTAGCCGCCGCGCTGCTGATAGCCGCCACGCTGCTGGCCATAGCCGCCGCGCTGCTGGTAGCCGCCGCGCTGCTGGCCGTAGCCGCCCTGGCCGTAGGGGCGCTGCTGGCGCGGTGCGTAGGGGCGCTGCTG
>CAKUJD010000008.1 GCA_934661195.1 uncultured Muribaculaceae bacterium | reverse complement strand
GAGGTTCTGCATGGCATAGACAAATGTGGTCTTGCCATTGCCACAACCGCCTGCAAGCAAGAGACTGTTCTTTCCGGACATGCCACAAAGCCAGTTGGCAACACTTGCAATTTGTTTATGCAACTCATCGCTATACCGAAATGTGCGGTTGCGATATTCCACTTCTGCCGAGATGGCTGCTGTAAGATATCGAGCTGCCGTTTCGCTGTTCATTGGCAACTTAAAACGAGCCTTCATAGGCTTGCGGTGAAGTAGCTGCGACTTCAATACTTCGTTTACTTTCATAATTTTGCTTGTTAAAATTGATGTTATTTGTTTTGAGATATTCTTTTTTCATCTTGTTGAAGAAATGACTGCGGCAGTCTGACTCTTCCTTCTCCGTAACCTTGCAGATACGAAGGTAGGAAAAGAACTTGCGGATGTATGGAATGATGTGTGTTGGCTCAGATATTTGATGATTGTTCAGTTGACTGATAATGTTCTTCTGCCATTCCACATCATCGACTAAAATCCTTTCCAAATCGTTAGTGCTTATGCGTGCGTGGTGATTAGAGATTTCTTTGTTTATGTTATTGTCTTTAATAATGGTTGCATGAGTGGTTTCAGCATCAGTATTATGAGCAGTTCTGCCAGCAGTTTCGTCATCGGTTTCAAATGTGCGGATATGATAGGTCGGTGCACGAGAATGTTGAACACCCTCCGTAAAGCCGATAAGTCCTTTCTTCTTCAGTCCGTTGCGAGCACGAATGAGCGTGGCTTTTGTCATGCCAGTAGATGCACAAATGATAGCTGTGGCACAAGCAACAGGCATCTGCCAATAGTTGCGGTTCGCTTCATTGAGCAGATAAAAGTAAAGCGTTGTCTCTGCCATGGTAAACTGCATGCTACGATTGGTTTCCCAATAGCGGTTAATCAACTTGATATACTCCATGTTTACATTCCCCAATTAGATTTCGGCTTGTGTCTTACAGTGCTGCGCATCTGCTCGACAATACTTTCTTTTGTCTGGGAAGAAGAACCTTGCTTGGCACTTTCCATCCACGCCATCAACTCCGAGCGTTTGAATTGGAGCATCTTTCCTGGCTGATAGAATGGTATCTTGTGTGCTTGCGTGAGCGCATAGACCGTGGACTTGGCCCGGCCGAGAATCTTGCACGCTTCATTAATGCCAATCATCGGTTCTTCTTGTGGTTTGTTACAATGTTTCTGCAACGCTGCTACTGTACTTTGCAGCGTGTCAACTTTCTGAATCAGTTCAGAAATAGCCTGAGGCATTGCCTCGAATGTGATGTTGTCCATACCTTTTGGATTTTGATGTTTCGTGCTGCAAAGTTCTGTGGTTATTCTTCTTCCAGATGGTTATTTCATAGATAACCGCTAGTTGGTGAGCTATAACCGTAACTCAATCCTCATGTTACCAGAGGCTTGTCTTTAGGAATGTTCTCTATGGTGCATTTTGCGTAAGCGTCGTTCATCTTGCGATAGATAGTCTCCTCGTTGGTGTTTTCAAGAATCTTTGGAAAAGCGTTCTTGATAAAACGGCATGATGCCCTTCGGTCTAAGGAGTTCAATCGAGTCCACAGATTCCAAATCAAGTGGTAGAAGTCAATAGGGCGAAGTCCTTTCGTGTCGTTGATACCAATCATAATAGGTGAGCATCTAATAATGCCATTGGCGTACTCTTCAACCAGACGCAATAGCTGGGGCGTGATATCTTCGGGGAAATATTGCGCAATGACCTTTTCGATGTATTCCTTGCATTGAGTGACAGCCATTTGTCGAGTAGCTTCCTTTGTCTTGAATTCTTGTACGGGCAAATCATTGCAATCTTCAGCCTTCACAGGTTTAGACCTTTTGCTGGTATCTTCTGAAATAGCGGACTTTCTGATTATCGGCTTACACCTTATCTTTCTTTTCTTACACACAGACAATAGAGCAACATAAACAGAATGAGAGATGATACCCTCAATACCAATGGAACATATTCCCAACACCACGTGGCACTTCAATCCATTAACGACATAGATATAGGAGACGGCGCAAACGAACAGCGTCATCATCGAGTAAATGTTGGCTACTACTATCTTTGTAATGTTCATAAATGATATGATTTTGTGAGCTTTGTTAATACAAAGTTATTGTGCATGCAAGCATAGAATAGAAAGAACTATCAGATAACAACCTCTTTGAAGGGCAAAAAGCAAAATTGGTTCTATCCAGAAGGGTGAATAGAACCAATAAATAAAGTCCAAGCCTTTTCGTCATCAACTATAAAGCGTGGACTTCCAAAATATTCAGAACATCTTACTTCAATGTAATCCTGCCGACCGTCTCACGTTTCTTGTCATTCACAAGGTCTGCATAGATTTGTGTGGTGGTTACATTCTTGTGAACGAGCATCTTGCTGACCGTGTAAATGTCTGTGCCTGAGGCAATCTGCAACGTGGCGTAAGTATGGCGGAAGCAATGGAATGAGATATGCTTTTTGATACCAGCTGCAGCTATCCATTTGTGGAGTGGATAATTCACCATGCTTCGGGTGAGTCCACGAAACACTTTTCCATCGGTATGCTCGCCACAGAGTTGTAAGGCTTCATCGCTGATGGGGAGCATTGTTTCAGTGTCCATCTTTTGTATCCGGATGCGGACACAATAGCCCAGGTCGGGAGCCAACTGGATGTCATCCCATGTGAGATTGAGAATGTCGCTGATGCGCAGTCCTGTAAGGCATGAGAACAGCGAGGCTCGTTTCAACACTGGAATGTCGCACGGAGTGGCCGCCAGTTGCTTCAGTTCTGCAGAGGTTAAGAATTCCTTACGCACATCGTCTGTATCAATCTTCTCCAAGAAATCGTTCACATTCTCCTTAATCATTTTTTCACGATAGGCAATGTTGAGGAAACCACGGAATGTGGAATAATAACCAGCTGCCGAGTTCTTGCTGATTTTAAGATGTGTGAGTCGGAGCTGGTTTGCACCGAGCAAGTATTCACGGAAATTCTTGCAGAGGTCTACCGTCACCTCTCCACAAGTGCAATGGCCTTGCACGAAGTTGCAGAAATGCTTGTACACGATATCCCATTTCTGGTCCTGTCCTTTACATTTCTTCTTATAGTAGGCAAGGAAGTCGCTCTTCATCTTCTCATGGTCAAGGAAGTCAAACTTCTCGTTGATGAGCGAGGTGACTCTCATACAGCGTATGGCCTCGGCTCGCTCAATCATTGAACGGTTGAACTCCCGTTCGGCATCATTCTTTGGTTTGGCAAAGATGTATATACCCAAATACTCCCTGCGTGTCATCTTCATTGTTTCGGGATTGCGGATGGCAGGATAGAAGTCAAGGTACAAGGACAAGCGTCCGTTGGTGATGGGGCGTCGGAGTAGAGACACCGTGGTGCATGTGTGATAGTGTGGCATAATAATATTTATGTTTTGATGTTTTGTGATTGAATGTGCGTGCAAAGTAAGGTGGCTATTCTTGCAGTGTCGGGTTATTCGTGAGATAACCGCAGACAAGTAAGATATAACCATAACCTTACCGCTCGATAACAGGAGGTGTGAACAATTCGTCCAACTCTTTCTTGGACAATTTCACATACTTACCTTCTTGTACCTTGGGAATGTTGTAGGTCTTGGAATAATGATAAAGTTGGTCACGGGTGACATGAAACTTTGCCATCGCCTCCTTTATGGTGTAGTATTGTGGCGCGTCAGGTTCGGCTATTCCCTTGGAAATATCCACATGGAGCTTGGAGTAGAACACTTCCTTCTTTATCCGCTTCTTGGGTATCTTGAAGTTTGAAACAAAGGTATAGACAGCAGTGGTGGTCATGTGGAACTTCTTTTTCATTTCTGCCACAGAATACCACTCCGTGATGCTTGCGTCCACGGCTTTCTTGGAAAAGTAAGCGTCTACATGCTTCTTACTCCAATAAGACTTTCCACGCTGAAACACTTTCGGAAAGTTCTCGTTCTTGGCTATCTTATACAAGCCAGACTCGCTGATGCCATACTTATCAAGGATTTCAGCGGTCGTGTAGAACTCGGTGATTGGATGGATTGATTGTCTTTTCCGTTTTTCGAGGTTGGCATCAAGCATCACTTCAATATCATTTCTTTTGATGAGAGTGATGCGAGTGCTAAGGTGAGAGGCTTTTAGCAAACCTTTATCAATAAGGTAATAGACATTACGAGTAGACAATCCCAATAGGACTGCCGCTTCCTTGGGCGACAAAATTGTTTTGTCTTTGATTTTCTGAATAGGTCGGATGTTTGTTCCCTTTTCTATGGCGGCAACTCGTTGCTCTCGCCTCAATTGCTTGTAGGCTCTTGAATTGCACGTCTTACTACAAAAGCGTGTCGTAGATTTCCATGCGACAAACGTCTTCCCACAATACTCACATACTTTGTGAATTTCGATTTTACTTGCGGTCATTTTCTCAATTTGTTTGGTTAAACCTGTTGTTACTCCTCCATGTCAGGCATTTTGATAAGGGAACTATCGTGAATGATAGCGCACCGTTGTGAAATTCCTCCATCACCTTGCCCACGCTCAGAGCTTCGCTTTTCCCTCGCGGTACGAGAACGGTACGAAAATAGACGCAAAAACGGTCACTATCGACTTATATCGAGAGTGACCGCAAACAAGAAAAGCGCTCGGAGTGAGCGCTTTAACTATAGAATGTGAGATTTGTTGAGTGTTTGTAATCGGCAATCATTTGCCGATGCAGAAGTGGGAGAAGATTTCGCCTAGGACGTCGTCGGTGGTGATCTCGCCGGTGATCTCGCCCAGGTAGTGCATGCACTCGCGTATGTCCTGGCTCACGAGGTCGCCGCTGAGGCCTTGGTTGAGGCCGTCGACTGCGCGGCCGAGGGCGGCGCCGGCGCGGGTCAGCGCCTCGTAGTGGCGCGCGTTGGTCACAATCACGGCGTTGTCGTCGGCCACGTCGGGCAGGGCTGCGGCCTGGGTCAGCATTCGGGTCAGGGCATCGGTGTTGATGCCGTCGCGCGCCGATATGCTCACTTGCTGCGCGCCTTCGGGCAGCAGGCGCGTCAGCGCCCCCTGCACTTGTGCCGAGGGGCCGAGGTCGGCTTTGTTGACCACGGCTATCAGGGTTTTGCCTGCGGTGTGTGGCATTATCTGGCGGCTGAACTCCTCGAGCTGCGAGGCCGGCTGCGTGCCGTCGATCACCCACAGCACCACTTGCGCCTGGTCGAGCTTCTGGAAGGTGCGCTCAATGCCCATCTTCTCGATGGCGTCGTGGGCCTGGCGTATGCCGGCGGTGTCGATGAAGCGGAACAGTGTGCCGCCTATGTCCACGGTGTCTTCTATCACGTCGCGTGTGGTGCCCTGGATGTCGCTCACCAGCGCGCGGTCGTCGTGCAGCAGCAGGTTGAGCAGTGTCGACTTGCCGGCGTTGGTCTGGCCCACGATGGCCACTGGCAGTCCGTTTTTAATCACGTTTCCCGAACTGTAGGAGGCGGTGAGGCGGCCAATCACGTCCTGTATGCTCTGCGCCAGGCCGAGCAGGCGGCTGCGGTCGGCAAAGGTGACGTCTTCTTCGCTGAAGTCGAGTTCGAGCTCGATGAGCGACACGAATTGCAGCAGCTGGCCGCGCAGCTGGCTCAGCTGGCGGCTGAAGGCGCCGCGCATCTGGTTGATGGCCACGCGGTGGGCCGCGCGCGACTGGGCGGCTATGAGGTCGGCCACGGCTTCGGCCTGCGACAGGTCGAGTCGGCCGTTGGCAAAGGCGCGCTGGGTGAACTCGCCGCCCGTGGCGGCGCGGCAGCCGGCGTCGATGAGGCTAAGCACCAGCTGGCGCTGGATCCACACCGAGCCGTGGCACGAGAGTTCTATCACGTCTTCGCCGCTGTAGGAGTGCGGGGCGCGAAACAGCGTGAGCACCACTTGATCGAGCGGGCTGCCGTTGCTGTCGGTGAATGTGCCCAGGTGTGCAGTGTGGCTGCGCATGGCATCGATGTCGGCTCCGCGCCACCGCCGCGCCACTATGGCGGTGGCCTGCGGCCCGCTGACGCGCACCACGGCTATGCCGCCAGTACCGTGGGGGGTGCTGATGGCGCAAATGGTGTCGGCGGCGGTTGCACCGCTGGTTGTGTATGTGTGGTTGTGCTGCATGTTGCTCAAAAAAAAATGTTAGTCATTAAGCCATTCGCTGGCGTTGGTGTGTGTCTCCACTTTGTTTTCCTCGTTGTCGGGCAGGCTGCTGAAGAAGTCAAGCCCTGTGAGCTGCTCCACCTGCCGCACCGTGGTCACATGGCGGCGCAGGCCGCTGCGGGCCTCGGCGTTGTCGTAGACAAACGCTATTGCCTTGCCCTGCTCGGGGGCCAGCACCACTTTGAAGAAGCGGCCAGGCACGGCGATGTCGCCCCGGCGCCCTATGCGCTCCATGCCGCGGCTCATCACCGGTCCGGTGACCACCACCACGCGGCCATACTGGCGCGCCCAGCCGTGCACCAGGTTCTCGACCTTTTTCCATGCGCCGTTGTTAAGCTCATGAGCCTGCGGGCACATGTTGGTCATATAGAAGCACTCGGTCATGGCCGTGCGGTCCCACTTGAAGTCGTTGGCCGGAGCCATGTGGCCGCGGTCATATCCGCTGCGGGTGTAGTCACTTTTTTCGGGGCTGGAGGCCACGTCGGGGTCGGCGGCAAAGTCGTAGTTTTTGCGTTTCTCGGCACCCGGGGCGTCGCATTGCGCCACTTGCGCTGCGGTCAGCTCATAGGCCACGCAGTTGGGAATGCGGTATTGGCTGTTGAAGTATATGGTGATGGCCTTGTGCCTCACCGTCTGGTTGGCCGTGCCCTTGGGCGTCACCACCTCGGTCAGGGCGTCGGCACTGCCGCCGGGGTTGGCTGTTGAGCCTCCGGCCTGGGTGCATGCCGCCAGCAGCGTCAGTACCAATGAGGCCGCTGCTGTTGCCCACAGATGTGTTTTAAGTATTGCTTTCATATGCGTTATGCGTTTTATGTTTCGTTGTGTGTGTGCTATGGCAGCAGCCATTGGTTGAGGTTGCACGTGCTCTCCACCTCGCTCTCCACCTCTGGCGGCAAGCTGCTGAAGAAGTCGAGCCCCGTGGCCCGCTCCACACTGTCGACGCTCACCGCATAGCGCTGCAGCCGTCCGGGGGCGGCAGCGTTGGGGTAGATGAAGCCGATGGCGCGCATCGGGGTGGAGTATGGGGCGAGCACCACCTTGAAGAATGCCCTGGGCACTGCCACACCGCCGCCTATGCAGCGGTGTTCCTTGGCCACTATCGGGCCTGTGACCACAATAAGCGCGCTGTCGCGCCGCGCCCATTCGCGCACCTTCTCTTCGAGGCGGCTCCAGCCGCCGCTGTTCAGCTGGCCTGCCTGCGGACACACGTTGGTCATCTTAAACGACTCCCTCATGGCCCGCGCGCTCCACTTGAAGTCGGCCGCCGGAGCCATGTGGCCGCGCTGATAGCCGCTGCCTGTGTAGTCCCACGGACGGGCGCAGCCAGCCACAGCCGAGTCGGTCTCGAAGCTGCCGTAGCGCTGCTCGCTGCCTTCGGTTTCGCTGCGCGCCAGCTCATACACCACGCACCACGGCAAATGCCAGCGGCGGTTGAAGTATACGGTGAAGCCGCAGTATTCCAGCCGCATGGCCGATGCCGGCACTGCCACGCGCTCAAGGCTGTCGCGGTAGGCGGCGGCCACGGCGGCGTTGCGGCGGCCTATGCTGCCCGTCACTGCATAGCGCACCACAAGCGCCAGCAGCGCGGTGGCCATGATGCACCACGCTGCCGTCACTGCAATGCGCCACACGCTGCTCAGGGTGTGGCCGGTTGAGCCTTTGCGACGTGCCATAGCGGCGGCAAAGTTACAACATTTGCGCATAAAGCGCAATGCCGCCGCCATGCGATTTTTATTGCACCGAGGCGCGGAATCCGGCGGCCGCAACGGCCTCGGTCACGGCTGCGGGGTCGAAGTCGCCGCTCACGGTGGCCGTGCCTGCGGCCAAATCCACGCTCACGGCAGTGACGCCGGCCACGGCCTTCACCGCACCCTCCACACTTGCCTGGCAGTGGGCGCACTTCATTCCTTTCACTGTGAATACTACTGTAGTTGCCATAATGTTATATATATAGTTATGATTAATAGTTTTTTGAAAACTTCAGGCGCAGACTGTTGAGCACCACGCTCACGCTGCTGAAGGCCATCAGCGCGCTGCCCCACATGGGCGTGATCTGTATGCTGGCCTCCGGGGCAAGCACTCCGGCCGCAAGGGGAATGCACACAAGGTTGTAGACAAACGCCCAAAACAGGTTTTGCCTGATGGCACGCACCGTGCTGCGGCTCAGCGCCACGGCTCGGGATATGCGGCGCAGGTCGTCGCCCATCAGCGTCACCTGAGCCGCGTCTATTGCCACATCGGTGCCTCCGCCCACGGCAATGCTCACGTTGGCCGCGGCCAGCGCCTGGCTGTCGTTGATGCCGTCGCCCACCATGGCCACGGTGTGGCCCTCGGCCTGCAGTCGGCGCACCATGTCTTCCTTGTCCTGCGGCAGCACGCCGCTGCGGTGACAGCCGATGCCGGCCTTGTCGGCCCAGTAGGCCACGGCCTGCTCGTTGTCGCCGCTCATCAGCGTCACCTTGATGCCCGCTTTGGCCAGCATTTGCATGGCTTCGGCGGCGTGAGGCTTCAGCTGCTCGCGCTCCTCGGGGGCCAAACTGCCGGCAGGCTGGGTGAAGTCGACGTCGGGGTTGGGTATGGTCAACGTGCCCGTCTTGTCGATGATGAGCGCATCCACGCGTTGCAAGGCCTCAAGTGCGGCTGCATCCTTTATGAGTATGCCGCTTTGCGCCGCCTTGCCCATGCCCACCATCAGCGCGGTGGGCGTGGCAAGACCCATGGCGCAGGGGCAGGCTATCACCAGCACCGACACTGCCGACAGCAGCGCCTGCGGCATGCACTGCATGCCGCCAAACAGCAGCCACATGGCAAAGGTGAACACCGATATGGCCAGCACAGTGGGCACAAACACCAGCGCGATGCGGTCAACAGTGCGCTGCACAGGGGCCTTCGACGCCTGGGCGCGCTGCACCATGTCGATGATCTGCGCAAGCACCGTGCCCTTGCCCACATGCCGGGCCTCGAATTGCACCGACCCCTTGCGGCACACCGTGCCGGCCAGCACGGTGTCGCCATTGCGCTTGGCCACGGGGGTGGGCTCGCCGCTTATCATGCTCTCGTCGATGTAGGCCTCGCCGCTCTCCACCATGCCGTCGACGGGCACCTTGTCGCCCGCCAGCACCTCAATGATGTCGCCCTCGGCGAGGGCCGACTGCGGCACCGTGCTCACCGCTCCGTCGGCCGCCACCAAGCGCGCCGTGGCAGGGGCAAGCTCCATGAGGCTGCGTATGGCGCTGGCAGTGCTGCCCTTGGCGCGCTCCTCAAGCACTCGCCCAGTGAGCACAAAGGTGATGATCATGGTCACTGCGTCGTAGTAGGTGTGCCACGCAATGCCGTGCGAGCCCCAGTAGGCATCGCCCCAAAAAGAGTTAAACACACTCAGCAGCATCGATATGCCTGTGCTAAGTGCCACCAGAGTGTCCATGCCCGCACCGCCGTGGCGCAGCTGCGACCATGCCGCCGAGTAGAAGCCGCGGCCACAGTAGGCCAGGCACACCGCCGCCAGCGCCAGCTGCAGCAGTCGGCCGGCCATCGCTATGCGGGCGGGCCACAGCATGCTCACGGCCATCACTGCGGCGGCAATGCACCACGCCACGGCCATGCGCCGCCGCATGGCGCGGTAGCGGCTGCGCTCAATGGCCTCGGTGTCGATCTTGTCGTCCACTATCAGCTGGTAGCCCATGCCGTCCACTGCGCGCTTCATGTCGGCCTTGCTCACACGGCCCGGGTCGTAGCACACACACACCGTGCGTCCGGCCAGATTCACTGTGGCGCGGTCCACACCGTCAAGTCCGTTGAGACACTGCTCAACGGCAGCCGAGCAGCCTGCACACATCATGCCCACCACTGGCATCGTGGCGGTCACCAATTTTTGATTTTTGTCAATCATAATGCAAAATTACCGCTCGCGCGGCGCACGGACGTTGCACAATTCACATGAATTTGTTGCATAAAAATCGGGGGGGGGAATTAAATCTGGTCAATCGGACGCCGCTGGGCGTGCGAGGCCTGGTATTGCGTGGGCGTGCAGCCCGCCACCTGCTTGAACTGGCGCGACAGGTGGGCCACGCTCGAATAGCCGGTGCGCCAGGCAATCTCGCTCACCGTGAGCTGGCCGTATTCAAGCAACTCCTTTACATACTCCACCTTCTGGGCAATGAAGAACTTTTCGATGGTGCGCCCCTCGTGCGCGCTAAATGCCGCACTGGCCTGCTTGTAGTCCACCGCCAGCACTTCAGGCAGCTGCTGCGACAGCTTCACCGGCTGCCCATCGGCGCGGCGCGCAAGCACTATCAGCGCGGCCTTGATGCGCTCCACCAGAGCCTCCTCGCTGCCGCGCAGCAACTCAAACCCCTCGGCCTCAAGGGCGCGGGCAATGGCATCGAGCCGTCCGCCGTCAAGCCCGTCGGGCACATCAGCCCAGCCCATGCCCACCTGGGCATCGCCATAGCCGAACTCAGCCAGCAGCGTCCGCACACTGGCCACGCACCGGTCGCACACCATATTTTTAATCGCTATTCTCACAACGGCAAAGTTACACAAAATCGCTGAAATTCCGCCCCCAATCCCAATGGAGCACCACAATTAAACCCAAATCGGTTTACATTCAGATGTTTACGCCACACAGCACTGGATATTAGATGATGCAAATACGGGCCGGCGGGCAATCGGTGGTGATTGCGCAGCCGGCCCGTTAGGCGTCTGCCGGCGGCGTGCCTCGTTCACTCAAGCCACTGAGGGCTGAGCCGTCGATGGCGCGCGCCGTGTGATATGTGTTGTTATAGAACTTACTTCTTGGCCTTCGACTTCGTCTCCTTGGTCTTTGTGGGCTCAACGTTTTTAGCTTCAACGTCGGTGAGGCCGGCGATTTCGGGATCGATGAGGATGCGGCCGCAGTACTCGCACACGATGATTTTCTTGTGCATCTTGATTTCCATGCGGCGCTGGTCGGGAATGCGGTTGAAGCAGCCGCCGCACGAATAGCGCTGCACGTAGACCACGCCGAGGCCGTTGTGCGCGTTTTTGCGTATGCGCTTGAATGCGGTGAGCAGGCGTGTGTCGATTTTGCCTTCGAGCTTCTTGGCCTTTTCGCGCAGCTTCTCCTCGTCCTGGCGGGTTTCGTTCACAATGTCGTTGAGTTCGCCCTTCTTCTCGCCCAGCACGTGGTTGCTGTCCTCAAGCTGTGTCTTCACCTCCTCAATGTCGCGGTTCACGTTCTCGATTTTCTGCGAAGCCTCGCGAATGCGCTTGTCGGCAAGGTCGATGTTGAGCTGCTGATACTCAATTTCCTTGGTCAGATAGTCGTACTCACGGTTGTTGCGCACGTTGTCCTGGTCGTGAGTGTACTTGTCGATGAGCTTCGACGCCTCGTCGATGGCGGCATGGTAGCCGTCGATGCTTTTCTTGAGCTCGGTGACCTCGTTGCCATAGTTGGTGAGGCGTGTCTCAAGTCCGGCAATCTCATCTTCCAAGTCCTGAACCTCAAGTGGCAGCTCGCCACGCAGGGTCTTGATGCGGTCGATTTCAGAGAGAATGGTCTGCAGCTGATAGAGCAGTTTCAGGCGTTCCTCTACCGTAAGTTCTTTTTCTTGTTTTGTAGCCATAGCTTGTTATTACAAATATTTTATCTGATTTTCTTCGCTCTGTGCGAAATAGACTGCAAAGTTAGGATTTTTTTTCTTAATAATGTC
This sequence comes from uncultured Muribaculaceae bacterium, assembly GCA_934661195.1. Lineage (GTDB taxonomy): Bacteria > Bacteroidota > Bacteroidia > Bacteroidales > Muribaculaceae > Sodaliphilus. The sequence continues at coordinate 91,224 of CAKUJD010000008.1, read as the reverse complement.
ACAAAAAATCTCTTTTGTGTATTGCTCGCTCTCATAGTGGCCTATGTCGGCGAGAATTATGCGGTCTTCGTTGCCCTGAAAGTCGTGATACTTCATGTCGCCCGTCACCAGCACATCGGCCCCGGCTGCCATGGCGCTGCCCACCAGAAACGAGCCTGCGCCGCCGCACAGCGCCACGCGCGATATGGTGCGGCCCTCGGCGTGGCCGCTGTAGCGCACCGCAGCAGCGCCAAAGGTGCGCTTAAGCCGCCCAAGGAACTGCATGGCCGGCTCGGGACTGATGTTGCCCACCACGCCCGAACCGCTATAGCGGTCGGCATTATCGAGGGCAATGACGTCGAAGGCCGGCTCCTCGTAGGGGTGGGCGGCAAGCATTGCCGCTATCACCGCGGCGCAGCGCGACTGATGCACAATCACCTCGACGCGCACCTCGGGCTCAACGTGGTGCTCCCCCACCTTGCCGGCAAACGGGCTGGCCCCACCAAGGGCGCGGTAGCGGCCCTCGCCGCTCAGGCGGTAGCTGCACGAGTCGTAGTCGCCCAGGCGGCCCGCCCCAGCCTGCCACATGGCTTGCTCCACGGCATCGGCCTGGGCTGTGGGCACATACGTCACCACCTTGCGCAGCGTGCCGCGCTGCTTGTCGAGCACCTCAACGCCGGTCATGCCCAGTTTCTCGGCCATTTTAAAGCTCACTCCGCCGCGGGCATTGTCGATGTTGGTGTGCGCGCTGTAGATGGCCACGCCGTGCTTTATGGCCTTGGCCACCATGCGCTCCACTGGAGTGCGGCCCGCAATCTTCTTAAGCCCGCGGAATATGAGCGGGTGGTGCGACACCACCATGCCCGCGCCGCGGCTTATAGCCTCGTCGACCACAGCCTCGGTGACATCGGTGCAAAGCAGCACCGACCCAACTTCGCTGTCGGGGTCACCCACCTGGATGCCCGCGTTGTCGTAGTCTTCCTGCAAACACAAAGGAGCAAACTCCTCGATGGCATTCGCTATGTCTCTTACCTTCATAGTAGTTCCTGTAAATTTAATTGTTTTTGTCTTGCGCAATGTTCTCCGCCCCCCACCGACACCCTTTTGAGCAAAATTACAAATAAAACGGATAACGGCAAGCGTTTTCACCGAAAGATTACACGGCGGGCACGGCAGGCTGGCATCACGCTTTTTTATTCTTTTTTGGCTGCCGGTTTTCGCCGACTTTGGTTATCTTTGTGCGGTGAGAACAAGCATTTTTATGGAACAACGAGAAGACACGTTTAGCAAAGCCGCAGCTGCAGGCGCTGAGCGGCTGATGAGGGCTGAGGCCGACGCCTTCCTGGCCGCTATGCCGGCAGGACTGCAGCACCGTCAGACCGAGGCAGTGCTCAGTGCCATGGCGGGCGACGCTGCCGCTCTGACCGCCGTGCGCCACTCGCGCAACACCCCGCCGCCGTGCCCGGCCAATGTGGAGTCGAGGATGATTGCCGCCAACATGCGCATCTACGAGCCACGCGGCTGCGCCCACAGGCGGCTGCCCGCGCTGCTGTATCTGCACGGCGGTGGCTGGACGTTTGGCAGCATCAACAGTTGCGGCCGATTTTGCGGCGCCATGGCCGCCTCGGGCCGCGTCAGAGTGTTTGCCCTTGACTACCGCTTGGCGCCCGAGCACCCTTTCCCCGACGGACTTAACGACTGCATGGCAGCCCTGAATCACATTGCCCGTCATGCCGGCGACTTGATGATCGACGCCAGCCGCATCACCGTGGGCGGCGACAGTTCGGGCGGCAACCTTGCCCTTGCCACGGCCCTGTCGCAGCAGTGTCGCGGCAAGGTGGAGTCGCTGCTGCTGTTCTACCCTGTGACCAAGGCCAAGGCCGACGGCTCGGAGTCGTGGAGCCGCTATGGCTGCGGCTACGGGCTCGATGCCGAGCTGATGAAGGCGTTCAACCGCGCCTATACGCAGAAAGCCGAGCCCGCCTCGACCGCCGTCAGCCCAGGGCTGTGCAACAGCCACGAGCTGCAGCAGCTGCCGCGCACGCTGATTGTGGCTGCCGAGCGTGACATCTTGCGCGACCAGGGCGCGGAGCTTGCCCAACGGATGGGCAGCCGTGCCCGCCGGGTGGAATACGGCGGCGCAGTGCACCTGTTCATCACCGTGCCCGGGCAAGACACCGCCTTCAGCCAGGCGGTGACCGACGCACTGGCATTCATCGATTAGTCACCCCAAAAAATGGTGACGGCCGAACAGATTCTAAGACATTCAAAAAAATATACAAATCATAAACTATTAGCAATTTACTATTATGGAAGCAGGTCAGAAATTACCTGAAGTCCTTGGTGTTGACCAGGATGGTAAGGAGTGGACCCTTGCCGAGTTGAGCGGCAAAAAGGTGGTGCTGTACATTTATCCTCGCGACTCTACGCCAGGATGCACCAACGAGGCTTGCAACTTGCGTGACAACTACGAGCGACTGCTCGCCGAGGGATATGTCGTGATAGGCGTGAGCACACAGGATGCTAAGAGCCACAAGAAATTCATCGAGAAGAACAACTTGCCTTTCCCTCTCATCTGCGACACAGAAAAGACGTTGGTGTCGGAACTCGGTGTATATGGCGAGAAGAAAATGTATGGCAGGGTGACCATAGGCGTGTTCCGCACCACTTTCATTGCCGACGAGAACGGCGTCATAACCCGCATCATCGGTCCGAAGGAAATCAAGGTGAAGGAGCATGCCCACCAAATCTTGGGCTGACAACGAACAAGAACAAAGACTATGAGACGGCCCGCCAAAAATGTCGTCATTTGTCATAATTTAATGACTGGAAATGCCCAAGGCTTAGGAGAGCACTGAAAAAGTAGCAATCCAGCGAGTTGCGAGCGCACCAAACAGCGATGAATGCTGTGGGGACGTGGCATGCCGCAATCCATTACTATCAGGCTGTTATACGCGAGCAGCTACAGCCAATGGAGGTGTGTTTTGGTGTGATTTTGCTTTTGTGCAGTGGCTTGGGCGGTTGCAGTCAACATTTTGGGGCGGTGAGGGCGGCGGTTTCGGATTTTATTCTTATTTTTGTAGGTTAAATAGAAAAAACGGTATGCGAAATCTGACATTGCTACTGGCTCTTTGCACGACAGCCTTTGCGTCGTGGGGCCTTAACGTGAATTCCACTTCGGGCAACCTTGCCTCGGCAGTTACTGACCACAGCATCTCTTCGCTCACGGTAGAGGGCACTATGGATGCGCGCGACTTCCGCTTTATTGCCGACTCGCTGCGCTCGCTCACGTCGCTCGACTTGAGCGGCGTGAGCGTTGAGGCTTATTCCAATGCCGAGAAGCCCGTGTTTGGCACTGTGGCCGACTATGAGGCCGACGCCATTCCGCCCACGGCCTTCTTTGGCATGGGCCTGCAGCAAGTGGCTCTGCCTGCCGGGCTGCGCACGGTGGGCCACGCGGCCTTCACTGGCTGCACCAGCCTGCAGCAAGTGGCTCTGCCCGCCACGGTCGACTCCATTGGCAGCTATGCCTACAGCGGCTGCACGGCTCTCACTGCCGTCGTGCTGCCAGCCGGACTGCGCATGGGCGAGGGCGCGTTTGCCCGCTGCACCGGGCTGCAAAGTGCCACGGTGCAGTGCGCCACGGTGGGCGATGGCGCCTTCAAGGGCTGCACGGCCCTTGCCACGGTCGACCTTGGCCGCGCGGTGAGCCAGATAGGCGCCGAGGCCTTTGCCGGCTGCACGGCCCTCACCGCCCCAGCGGTGGCCCAGGGAAGCGCCATGGCGGGCATCGGCCAGAGCGCGTTTGCCGGCTCGGGCGTCAAGGAGTTTGACTTCAAGGCCTGCAAGGGGCTCACCGAGATTGGTCAGTGGGCCTTTGCCTGCACGCCGCTGCAAAGCGTTGACCTGCCCGAGGGCGTTGAGGCCGTGGGCGACGGCGCGTTTTTCTACAACACCAGTCTCGAGCGGCTGCAGCTGCCGTCGAGCGTGGTGCGCATAGGCGACTTTGTGCTGGCTGGCAGCAACGCCGTGGCCACCGACTCGGTGCTCAACCGCGGCCTCACCGAGGTGGGCAGCTATGCCCTGTATGGCTGGAACCGTGTGGCGCGCCTCATAGTGCCGCGCACCGTTGAGAAAATCGGCACCAAGGCTATGGCGGGCATGACGGCCCTGCGCGAGCTGCTGGCCGAGCCCATGGCTGTGCCCGAGAGCGGCGACAGCCTGTGGGCCGGAGTCGACCCGCAGAGGGTGACGCTGTATGTCAACACCGCCGCGCTGGCCGCCTACAAGGCCGCCCCGCAGTGGCGCGAGTTCAAGATAATCGACAACCCCACCCTCAGCATCGATGATGTTGAGGCGCAGGCCGCCAGCGTGAAGGCCCGCTTCAGCGGCGCCACACTGGTGGTGACCTCGTCAGAGCCAATGGCTCAGGTGAGCCTGTTCACCCCGTCGGGCATAGTGCTGAGCACCGTGGCCCCGGCCGGCGAGCGCGCCGAAATCGACACGCAGGCCTATGCGGGCCGCGTCTATCTGGTGCAGGTGTCGCTCAAGGGCGGCGCCAAGAAGGCCTTCAAGCTGGTGCGCTGACAATTGATTGCAATGCTAACATGACAACAACGATATAAATGGGAAAAAACAAACTGAAGAAATTCGCCGACATGGCCACGTTTGGCTGCGTGTTCCAGTATCCGTATGCCGTGCTGCGCGAGCAGGGCTTCCCGCTTAAGGGCAAGTGGTGCAGCGACTACTTTCACAACACCAACCCCATAGTGCTGGAGCTGGGCTGCGGCAAGGGCGAGTATGCCGTGGGGCTTGGCAAGCGCTTTCCCGACAAGAACTACATAGGCGTCGACATTAAGGGCGCGCGCATGTGGACGGGAGCCAAAACTGTGGAGCAGGAGCACATTGCCAACGTGGCATTCCTGCGCACCTCCATCGAGCTGATAGCGCACTTCTTCGCCCCGGGCGAGGTGGCCGAGATATGGATCACCTTCCCCGACCCGCAGATGAAGAACGCCAACAAGCGCCTCACCGGCACGCGTTTCCTGGCCAGCTACCGCCAGATTCTGGCCCCCGACGGCATCATACACCTAAAGACCGACAGCCCGTTTCTCTACACCTACACCCGCGAGCTGGTGAGGCTCAACGGGCTCAAGGCCGACGTGGACACCGCCGACCTCTATGGCAGCGGCATGGCCGACGACATTCTGGAAATCAAGACGCACTACGAGCGCCAGTGGCTGGACCGCGGCCTCACCATAAAATACTTGAAGTTCCACCTGCCGCAGCAGGGCCAGCTGCAAGAGCCCGACATCGACATCGAGCACGACACCTACCGCAGCTACAACCGCGGCTTCATACAGATGCCACAAATCTTCGCCGCCAACCACGACGGCGACACGCAACAAGAGTAACAAACACGACACACATAGACAGTTATGGCAGAAACAGCATTATATCCCAAGCTCATCACCGACGCGCTGGCCACCGTGCGCTACCCAGGCACGGGCAAGAACATCGTGGAGATGGGCATGGTGGAAGACGACATACGCATCGAGGGCCGCAAGGTGAGCTTCTCGATAAAGTTCGGCAAGCCCACCGACCCGTTCATCAAATCGATAGTGCGCGCCGCCGAGGCGGCGATCCTCACCCACGTGGGCAGCGACATCGACATCAAGGGCAACATCGCGGTCAAGACACCGCAGCAGGCAGCCAAGGCGGCCAAGGCCGACCAGCCGCTTGCCGGCGTGAAAAACATCATAGGCGTGTCGAGCGGCAAGGGCGGCGTGGGCAAGTCGACGGTGGCCAGCAATCTGGCCGTGTCGCTGGCACAGCTGGGCTACAAGGTGGGCCTGCTCGACGCCGACATCTTCGGCCCTTCGATGCCCAAAATGTTTGGCATCGAAGACGAGCAGCTGTATGTGCACCCCGTCGACGGCAAAAACCTCATCATTCCCGCCGAAAAGTATGGCGTGAAGCTGCTGTCGATAGGCTTTGTGGTCGACAAGGACAAGGCCGTGCTGTGGCGAGGCGCCATGGCCAGCAACGCGCTTAAGCAGCTGATTTGCGAAGCCGAGTGGGGCGACCTCGACTACTTCATCATCGACATGCCGCCGGGCACCAGCGACATCCACCTCACCCTGGTGCAGACGCTGGCCATAACCGGCGCCATAGTGGTGACCACGCCGCAAGAGGTGGCGCTGGCCGACGCCCGCAAAGGCGTGAGCATGTTCATGGGCGAGCAGGTGGGCGTGCCCGTGCTGGGCATTGTGGAAAACATGTCGTGGTTCACCCCAGCCGCGCACCCCGGCGAGAAGTACTTCATATTCGGCAAAGACGGCGGCAAGCATCTGGCCGAAAGCCTTGGCGTGCCGCTGCTGGGGCAGATACCCCTGGTGGCCGGAATATGCCGCGGCGGCGACGACGGCGTGCCAGTGACGCTGCAAAACAGCGTGTCGGGGGCCTCGTTTATGCAGCTGGCCCGCACAGTGGCCGAAGCCGTAGGCAAGCGCAACGCCACCCTGCCGCCCACCCACAAGGTGGACACGCACTGATTCCCCACCTAAGAAAACGAAACGATACATTATTAAAAAAATCAACAAGCAAAAAATGAAGAAACAGCTATTCGCAGCAATTGCCGCAGCGGCAATGCTGCTCACCAGCTGCGGCTCGGTGCCCATCACCGGCCGCAAGCAGCTCAACCTGGTCAGCGACAGCGAAGTGCTCCAGTCGAGCCTCGCCCAGTACAACTCATTCATGAAGACGGCCACCATATCCACCGAGCAGGTGCCCAGCGCACAGGTGGAGCGCGTGGGCAAGAAGATTGCCGCCGCCACCGAGACCTACCTCAAGGCCAACGGAGCCGCCGACGAAGTGAAAAACTTCTCGTGGGAGTTCCACCTGGTGAAGAGCGACGAAGTGAACGCCTGGTGCATGCCCGGCGGCAAAATCGTGGTGTATGAAGGACTGATGAAGCTCGTGAGCAGCGACGACGAACTGGCCGTGGTGCTCGGCCACGAAGTGGCCCACGCCGTGGCCAAGCACAGCAACGAGCGCATGAGCCAGCAAATACTGGCCCAATATGGCGCGCAGGCCCTGGGAGCGGCCACATCGGGCAAGAGCGCGGCCGTGCAGCAGGTGGCGCAGCAGGTCTACGGCCTTGGCGCCAACTATGCAGTGGTGCTGCCCTTCTCGCGCAAGCACGAGAGCGAGGCCGACTACATGGGCCTGGTGCTGATGATGATGGCCGGCTACAACCCCGAAGTGGCAGTGCCCTTCTGGCAGAAGATGGCCGCTGCGTCGACCACAAAAGTACCTGAGTTCATGAGCACCCACCCCAGCGATGAGAAGCGCATCGCCGCCATCAAGAAGGCTATCCCCGAGATTGAGAAGAAGTATGCACAATACCTTCCCAAGAAGGCCACAACCACCACAACCACTTCGAAGAAGAAGACCACCACAACTTCAAAGAAGAAAACCACCACAAAGAAAAAGACAACCACCAAGAAGAAATAAAGAGTGCCGCGGCCAAGCCGCCACTCACCCGCCGCATCGGGGACTGTGACCACCAGGCCGCAGTCCCCGATGCCGTTTTTATTCCGTATGCCTGGCGTTGGATTAAGAAGCGCACTTAAGCCCAAAACCATTAATACTTGACGAGATCAAGCTTTATGCATGTGGCTTTCTATCCTTTACGCCCGCATTGACACAAAGGGAAGCTGTGCGAAGATATGCATTCGAGCCCAAAGTGATAGCAGTCCTAAACATCACTTGTCCACTCCCCTTTTTAGGAATATCGGTCAGTTTTAATTTAAAAAAGTCGGCTGGCACATTGCCATATCGCAGAAAATGCCTAAATTTGCACTGCAATTGAAGCCGCATGGCCCGCAGAGCTGCAACTTCAAGCGCAATTCGGGGTGTAGCTCAGTCCGGTTAGGGCGCCTGCTTTGGGAGCAGGAGGTCCCTGGTTCGAATCCAGGTACCCCGACACACGCAACATTAAAGCCGCTGAACATTTAAATGTCCAGCGGCTTTTTTTAATGCCATAATCGGCACATAAAAAATTGCCGATTTGTTGCCAGCGAGGTCATGCCCGCGTGGTGGCTTTAATGAAAAAAAATGAGGGCGGCGGCTGGCTTGCGGCCTGCCGTGCCCTCGGGTGTGTGATTCGGATATCAGATGCGATTAGCGGCCTCATTGCTTCAGCCTTTAATCACGGCTATCGGGAGCAACTTGGTCTTTACATTCACCAAGTCGTGTTCGTTTGCAAGCACCCTGTCGATGTTCTTGTAGGCGCCTGTGGCCTCCTGCATGTCGTCCTGGCTTCTGATGCTGTGCACAATGCCCAGTGAGTTGAGGCGTGCCACCTCCTCGGCCATGTTGAGCGTGCGCTTGGCCGCGGTGCGCGACAGCGCCCGGCCGGCGCCGTGCGAGCATGAGCAGAACGACTCGGGGTTGCCCAGCCCCTCCACAATATACGACGACGAGCCCATCGAGCCGGGAATGATGCCCAACTTTCCCTTGCGCGCCTGCGTGGCCCCCTTGCGGTGCACTATCACGCGCTTGCCAAAGTGGGTCTCGACGGCGGCATAGTTGTGGGCGATGTTGATCATCGGCTCGAATTCCACGCCCGGCAGCGCGTCGGCCACCACCTCCTCGATGCGCTGCATCATCAGGCGGCGGTTGCACAAGGCAAAGTCGATGCAGTATCCCATTTCGCGCCAATACATTCCAAACTCCTCGGTGTCGGCTGGCAGAAACGCCAGGTTCAGCTCGGGCGGCACCGAAGAGCGCCACCGCTTGTTCAAGGCCGCGGCCATGGCGTTGTAGTGCGCCCCCACGCGGGCGCCCAGGTTGCGCGAGCCAGAGTGAATCATTATCCACAAGTTGCCCTGCCCGTCCTTCTGCAGCTCAATGAAGTGGTTGCCGCCGCCCAGTGTGCCCACCTCGCGCTGCACCGACTCCTGGCGCTGGCGCACAATGGTCATCCGGTCGATGTCGTGCCCTGTGGGCAGATGCTCGATGCCCTGCGGCTCCTTGTGGTGGTCCATGCCAAGGGGAATGCGCTTGCGTATGCCCCGCATTATTTGCTTGCGCAGCACATCGGCCGTAAGGTCGCCTACATTCCAATTCGTCTTCACTGCACACATGCCGCAGCCTATGTCCACGCCCACGGCATTGGGCACCACCGCACCGTCGCAGGCCAGCACGCCGCCTATGGGCATACCCTTGCCGGCGTGCACGTCGGGCATTATGGCCAGGTGGTGGTAGAGAAACGGCAGCGTGGTGAGGTTCTCTATCTGGCTCATTGCCGATGCCTCAACGCTGTCGGCCCAAATCTTCACGGGGCGGTTGTTGATGAGTTTAACTGTCATTGATGTTCCAATTAATTTAGTCTTAACGCACTTTGCCATGTCGCCGCGCACTTGTCGGTCGGGCGGCTCCCTGGTTGTGGTTGCAAAGTAAGCCGGGCACTGCGCAACGTTTTTGCGCAGTGCAATAAAATCTGCTAAAAATCAATGAAAAAAGTGCATTTTTCACACACTGCGCAAATAGGTTGCGCACTTTTCACTATCTTTGCGCAAGATAGGCGGCACCTCAGCAAAAAGTTCAAGCAAGCTTGACTTTCTGCATTCGATTTGCACTATCATTGCCCCGCAACAAATAAAACATTACTACTATGCCTGCCAATAAAAATGCGCTTATACGCTACAAGACCATCGACAACTGCCTGCGCAACCGCTTCCGCCGCTGGACGCTCGCCGACCTGGTGGATGCCTGCTCGGAGGCCATACGCGACGCCGAAGGCATCGACAAGGGGGTGTCGGTGCGCACCGTGCAGGCCGACATCCAGATGATGCGGTCCGACAAACTGGGCTACAACGCGCCCATCGAGGTGTACGACCACAAGTACTACCGATACGCCGACAGCGACTTCTCGATTACGAACATGCCCATGTCGCAAAACGACTTCGACGTGATGCAAGAGGCCGTGGACATGCTGCGCCAGCTTGAGGGCTTCGGGCAGTTTTCGGAGATGGCCGACGTGGTGAGCCGCCTGCAGGACAAGCTGGCAATTGCCCGAAGCCACCGCAAGCCCATAATCCACTTCGACAGTGTGCCACACCTCAAGGGACTTCGGCTGCTCAACCCGCTCTACAACCACATTGCCCACCGCCAGACGCTGCGCATACGCTACCAGTCGTTCAACGCCCGCCGGCCCATGACCTACGTTCTGTATCCCTACCTGCTTAAGGAGTTCCGCAACCGCTGGTTTCTGTTCGGCTCCAAGGCCGGCAGCATGCTGCTCTACAATTTGGCCCTCGACCGCATTGTAGGCATCGAGCCGGCCGCCGACGTGCCGTTTCGCGAAAATCCCGATTTCGACCCCGAACACTTTTTCGACAACGTGATAGGCGTGAGCAAAGACCTGCACGCCAAGCCGCGCCGCATCGTGTTCTGGGCCAGCGCAGAGCAGAGCAAATACATCGCCACCAAGCCGCTGCACAGCTCGCAGCAGCTGGTGAGCCGCAACCCTGCCGACCGCAGCTGCGTGTTCCAGATTGAGGTGGTGGTGAACTTCGAGCTGTTTTCTGTGCTTATGAGCTACGGTCCGGGAATTAAGGTGATCAGTCCGCGCGACGCAGCGCACTACATGCGCAGCCAGCTGCTCAAGGCCGCCGCCCTCTATGGAGAGGGCTGAAAAGTAGCAATCCCAGCGAGCCGGCGGGTGCTCCACACAGCGGCGAGCGCTGTAGCGACACGGCATGCCGAGAGCACCGAAAAAGCAGCAACCCAGCGAGTTGGCGGGGGGCACCCAGCAGCGATGAATGCTGTAGGGACGTAGCATGCCACGTCCACCGCAATTAGCTACTAATCAACTAATTATATGTAGATGATTTTCAGTCTGTGGAGGTGTATTTGGCGTGGTTTTGCTTTCGCGCAGAGGGGCTACGCCCATCGGACGCGGCATGCCGCGTCCCTACAGCAAACAGCTACAGGCCAGCTTTTTATAGATTCTTTCTTTAAATTTTAAACATTATTGTTTGGCGCATTCACCACCCATCCACTCGCCAAAATCACCACTTTTTCAGTGCCTCATAAACGGCCGTTATGGCCTAAAAAGTCACACCCGCCGCCACCCGTTTGCCCATGCAGCGCCAGCCGCAATATCATGTCGTGGTCGAAGGCCAGCGGCGGCACGTAGGCCATGGCCCACCACTGCACCCGTGCCGCATCGTCGCCGCTGCGCGACAAAAAACTTTTGCCGGTCGGGCCATTTTTTGCGGCAGTGAGGGTGGTGTGTGCGTGAATTTTATGTAAATTTGCGTTTTGATAGGAGCAGCAGCGCATATCGCTGCCCCGAACAATTACAGAAAGAAACAACATCGATATTATAGCAATGTACAGAACTAAAACATGTGGAGAACTTCGCCTGGCCAATGCCGGCGAAGTGGTGACGCTGGCCGGATGGGTGCAGCGCACCCGCAAAATGGGCGGCATGACGTTTGTTGACCTGCGCGACCGCTACGGCATCACGCAGCTGGTGTTCAACGAGGCCGACGACGCGGCGCTATGCGCGCGCGCCAACAAGCTGGGCCGCGAATACTGCATTCAAGTGAAGGGCACTGTGAGCGAGCGCCAAAGCAAAAACGACCACCTCGACACCGGCGACATAGAGATAAACGTGAGCGAGCTGAACGTGCTCAGCGAGAGCGCGACTCCGCCATTCACCATTGAGGACAACACCGACGGCGGCGACGACATTCGCATGAAGTACCGTTATCTGGACCTGCGCCGCCCCTGCGTGCGCAAAAATCTGGAGCTGCGCCACCGCATGACCATATTGGTGCGCAACTTTCTGGACAGCAAAAACTTTATCGAGGTTGAGACCCCTGTGCTCATCGGCTCAACCCCCGAGGGCGCACGCGACTTTGTGGTGCCCTCGCGCATGAATCCCGGCCAATTCTACGCCCTGCCGCAAAGTCCGCAGACACTGAAACAGCTGCTCATGATCAGCGGCTTCGACCGCTACTTCCAAATAGCCAAGTGCTTCCGCGACGAAGACCTGCGCGCCGACCGCCAGCCCGAGTTCACGCAGATCGACTGCGAAATGAGCTTCGTCGACCAGGAGGACGTGATTGAGATATTCGAAGACATGGCCCGCCACCTGTTTAAGGAGGTGCGCGGCGTGGAGCTGCCGGCCAAGCTGCAGCAGATGACGTGGAAAGAGGCCATGAGCCGCTTTGGCAGCGACAAGCCTGACCTGCGCTTCGGCATGGAGTTTGTGGAGGTGATGGACGTGCTCAAGGGCACCGGCACCTTCGGCGTGCTCAACGACGCCAACTACATCGGCGGCATTTGCGTGCCTGGTTGTGCCAACTACTCGCGCAAGCAGCTTGACCAGCTCACCGAGTTTGTGAAGCGTCCGCAAGTGGGCGCCAAGGGCTTGATATATGTGAAGTATAACGCCGACGGCACTGTGAAGAGCAGCATCGACAAGTTCTACTCTCCCGAGGTGCTGCAGCAGCTCAAAGTCAAGATGAGTGCCAACGACGGCGATCTGGTGCTGATAATGAGCGGCGACAACGCCAACAAGACCCGCGTGCAGCTGTGCACACTGCGCCTTGAAATGGGCGATCGCCTTGGCCTGCGCGACAAGAACAAGTTTGAGTGCCTGTGGATCATCGACTTCCCGCTGTTTGAGTGGAGCGATGAGGAGCAGCGTCTCATGGCCACGCACCACCCCTTCACCATGCCCAACCCCGACGACATTCCGCTGCTCGACGAGCATCCCGAGCAGGTGCGCGCCAAGGCCTACGACTTTGTGTGCAACGGCATTGAGGTGGGCGGCGGCAGCCTGCGCATCCACGACAGCAAGCTGCAGGAGAAGATGTTTAAGATTCTCGGCTTCACCCCCGAGCGCGCCATGGCACAGTTTGGCTTCCTGATCAACGCGTTCAAGTATGGCGCGCCGCCACACGCTGGACTGGCCTTCGGCCTCGACCGCTTTGTGTCGATAATGGCCGGCCTCGACAGCATTCGCGACTGCATCGCATTCCCGAAGAACAACAGCGGCCGCGATGTGATGCTCGACGCTCCGAGCGAAATCGACCAGAAGCAGCTCGACGAGCTGTATCTGAAGGTGGACACCGACAGCATCAAGCAGAAATAAAAACAGCCTCAGCCGCCGCTGGCGGCTGACAGCATAGCAACAACAGCACGCAAGGGTGTGGGGCTGCGCCGCAACTGGCGCGCCGGCGCATCCTTGCGTTGCTTATATTCACTAACGACAGCAATGACAACAACGCACTTTGACTCTCCTGACCAACAGTGGCCGCTGGCGCCCGAGGCGCTTGAGGCCATGGCGGCATATGTGGAGCGCAACTCCAGAGCCGACACCGCGCGGCTCATGCTCAAAAGCGAGCCGGGGCTGCCATTCAGCAAGGCGCTGGCCGTGATGCAGATTGAGTGCCGCCGCCGCACCCGCGGCAAGATTCCGGAGCTGCTTGACCACCGAGAGTTTGTGTTTCCCAAGCCCATCTGCGCCGAGCAGTGCACCCACGAGCTGGTGGCGCGGCTGCATGCCTCGCTGCTGAGCGGCGCTGGCAGCGTGCTCGACATGACCATGGGCCTGGGCGTGGACGCATACTATGTGTCGCGGCGCGTGGGCAGCGTCACAGCCATCGAGCTTGACCCCGCCATTGCCGCAGCCGGAGCCATGAACATGGCCAGACTTGCGCCCAACGTGCGGGTGGTAAACGCCGACTGCGCCAAGTTCTTGGCCGGCAAGTGCGGCCGCTACGATGCCGCTTTTATCGATCCGGCGCGCCGCGGCGAGTGCAACCGCCGTCTATACGGCTTGGCCGACTGCCTGCCCAACGTGCTCGAGCTGCTGCCTCGCATAGCCGCCGCGACTCCAAGGCTCCTGATTAAGGCGTCGCCCATGATTGATGTGACGCAGAGCATACGCGACCTCGGGCCGCAGCTGACCGATGTGTGGGCGGTGAGCGTGCGCGGCGAGTGCAAGGAGCTGCTGTTTGACCTCAACCTTGCCGCTGGGGCTGCGTCAGACACAGTGGCACTGCACGCGCTCAACTACTTGGCCGATGGCTCAGAGCAGGTATTCACATGCCCAGCGGTGCATTCCGCAGCCAATGAAGCGGATATGGCCGCTGCCGTGGAGCCGGGCATGATGCTCTACGAGCCCAACGCCAGCGTGATGAAGATAGGAGCTTTTGACGCTGTGGCCGCGCGCTATGGCGTGAGCCAGCTGGCGCACGGCTCGCACCTTTATGTGGCCCGCAAGGCCGTCCAGGGCTTCCCGGGCCGTGAATTTGTGATCGATGAGGTGGTGCCGCTGTGCGGACGCGAAATCAAGCGCATGGCCAAGGCGGGCGGCAAGCTCAACGTGGCCGTGCGCAACTGGCGCATGAGCGCCGAAGAGCTGAAGAAGCGGCTGCGTGTGACCGACGGAGGCGACCGCTACGCCTTTGCCACCACTATGGCCAGCGGCAGCGCAGTGCTGCTCATGTGCCACAAGCCGCAATATGATTAAACACAATTGAACAACCGATTTAAGCAACAACGTTATGACAGCAAAACAGAAGCACACAGCCCGAAAAATAGCTGTTGCGGCCACGGCGGCCACAGCAGTCGCTGCCGCTGCGGTGAGCGGCAGCGCCTATCTGCTGCACTACGCGCTTGCATCCGAGCGCAAGACGCAGCAGCAATATGTGAAACACCTGGTGAAGCACTCGCCGCGCGAGGCCCTGCCGTGGCTGGCCGGCCTGCGCGACAGCCACGCCCTGCGCGACACCACAGCCCTGATAGGCGGCCGGCGGATGCACGCCCTATACATAGCCGCGCCCAAGCCAACGCGCCACACCGCCGTGCTGGTGCACGGCTACAAGGACTGCAGCATATCGATGCTGCACATCGCCTACATCTACAACGGGCTGATGGGATTCAACGTGCTGCTGCCCGACCTCTACGGCCACGGCCGCAGCGAGGGCGACCACATCAACATGGGTTGGCTCGACCGCCTCGACGTGATGCGCTGGATGGACATTGCCAACCGCATGTGGGGCGGCAACACGCAGATGGTGGTGCACGGCATCTCGATGGGCGCGGCCACCACCATGTGTGTCAGCGGCGAGCGGCTGCCCGCCTATGTGAAGTGCTTTGTGGAAGACTGCGGCTACACCAGCGTGTGGGACGAGTTTGCCCACCAGTTGCACGACCAGTTCGGACTGCCGGCATTCCCGCTGCTCTACACCGCCAGCGCCATCAACCGCATGCGCTACGGGTGGAGCTTTGCCGACGCGTCGCCCATCAAGCAAGTGGCCAAGTGCAGGCTGCCAATGCTGCTGATTCACGGTGACAAAGACGACTTTGTGCCCTCGTCCATGGTCTACCCGCTGTATGCGGCCAAGCCGCAGCCCAAAGAACTGTACATAGCCCGCGGCACACGCCATGCCCGCGCCTTTCGCGACCATCCGGCCGAATACATCAAGCGCGTCAGGGAGTTTGTGGGCCGATACATCAAGTAGGCGCGCTTATGCGCCCGCGCTCTCGTCAAGTTCTTTAAGAATCTTTTGCAGCTCGCTGTCGGTGGCGGTGAGCTTGGCTTTGCACACCTTCAGCAGTTCGAGCGAACGTGCGGTGTAGGTGCTCAAGTTGTCGATGCTGCAGTCGGGGCTTTGCATCTTTTTCACTATTTCTTCGAGCTCGGCCATAGCCGCGCTGTAGGTTAGGGGCTTATTGTTGTTGTCCATAGTTGTTATTCTTGTTGAAATCTTGATTGTTGCTATTGTTGTTTCACGGTGGAGCGCACGCGCCCCGTCTTGAAGTGCGATGTGATGGTGTCGCCCGGCTGCAGCTGCGAAGCGTCGGTGATTATGCGGCCGTTGCACATGGTCAGCGAGTAGCCGCGGTTGAGCGTGTTGCGCGGCGACAACAGTTCCACCTTGTCGGTGAGCGCGCCCAAGTGGGTCTTTTCCAGCGTCATACGGCTGTCAACAGCCGCCCTGATGCGCCCAGCCGTGCCCTCAAGCAAGCTCTGCTCGCCGCGCACGCGGCCGCTCACGCACTGCGGAATGGCGCTCGCATAGCGCTCGAGCTGCATGGCGGCCTTGTCGGCCACATGGCGGGCCAGGGCGGGAACCATCGAGCTGACGTAGGCCAGATGCTCGCTGCTGGCGGCCACGGCCTTGCGCACGGCGGTGGCAATGGCGTTGCTCAACTCGGTGAGGCGGGTAATCTGCCCCTGCCCGAAGCTCACTATGAACTCGGCCACGGCCGTGGGAGTCTTCAGGTGCTTTGCGGCCACATAGTCGAGCACCGTAACATCGCGGTCGTGGCCGATGCCCGTCACCACTGGCAGCGGAAAGCGCGCTATGCATGCGGCCAGGTCGTAGTTGTCAAACGAGTTGAGGTCGGTAGTCGAGCCGCCGCCGCGAATTATCACCACGCAGTCAAACAGCCGTTCGTTGCGCCTGATGCGCTCGAGAGCGGCGATGATGCCCGCCGCCGTGTTCACACCCTGCATGGGCGACTGAAACAGGCAGGTGTAGTAGCTGATGCCAAGCTGGTTGTCGGCCAACTGGCGCATAAAGTCGCCATAGCCCGCCGCCCCGCGCGCCGAAATCACGGCAATGCGCTGCGGCACCAGCGGGAAACCCAGCTCGCGGTTCATGTCGATGATGCCCTCGGCCTTGAGCCGGCGCAAAATTTCCATACGCTGCCGAGCCATGTCGCCCAGCGTGAAGTTGGGGTCAATATCGTTGATGATCAGTTTAATGCCATACTGCTCATGAAATGTGGCCGACACCCTCACCATCACCTTCATGCCCGAGGCCAGATGGCTGCCCGTGGCAGCATAGAAGTTGGCGTCGAGGTGGACAAACGTGCCAGCCCACGCCGCAGCCGGAGCCTTGGCCAGCGTGGCGCCCGTGTCGGGATTCTTTTGCAGCAGCTCCATGTAGCAGTGGCCACGGTTCACGCGCACATCGCTCGTCTCGGCCGTCACCCAGCAGTTTTGCAGCCCCGGCGACAGCATCACATCGCGGATGCGGCGGTTAAACTCCAGCAGCGTGATGGCCGCCTCGTACCCCATCGGTGCGTCAGTCCCCGTCATTGCCTCACAAGTTTAGCGCCGCTCACGGCATAACGCACCTCATAGGTCAGCACAGGAGCAAGGCGCTTGTAGTCGCTGGCCGAGTAAAACTCCTTAAGCCGCTGTCGGGCCACCAGCGTGCCGAAGTCAGGGTCCTCGAAGTCGAGCGTCATCATCGGAAAGTCGACATCGGCCAGCGCAGCGGCAGCCCTCTTGGCGTCCACGCCCCGCCTCACGAAGTCGGCCAGCTGCGGCAGGCGGCCCATCACCTTCTTGGCGCTCAGCTCGCGCCAACGGGTGTCGTAGAAACTGATGCGGCTGTCGGGCACAGGAGTCTTCACCGTCTCCACCACCGCCACCACAGTATCGCGGCCGCCCTTGGTGAGCAGCCGCATCTGCACCGAGCGGCACACCGAAGTGGTGATGCGCAGATAGTCGTTGGTCACAGTGTCGAGCTGCGCCTTCTCGCCCAGATCAGTATCCTTGGGCACCACGCGCCCGCCAATGTAGTAGGCCAGCATCTCGGCTCTGGTGCTCGCCGACAAGTCGGCAAACACCCTGCCAGGCTCGCTGCACAGCACGCGCCCCACCGCCGGGTCGCCCAGCCGTGCCGTTTGAGCCTGTGCCAGTGCCACACAGCCCAGCGCCGCCAGCAATATGATAGCTAATTTCCTCATTGCAGTAAAAATTACCAGGCAGCACCCTGCCGCCCACTGCAAAGATACTCAAAATTCCACTCACCACCCTGCCTCTTGCACAGATTTAGGATATCTCAAGTGATGAGGCCACAGAGTATACGCATTTTTATCTTTGTGCTTATTATGGCGCCTGATTTATATCATATGCCGGATGTCGCCTTGCAATTAGTTCTGAGACAATGCTATTCTCCAAGTTGAGATAAATTGATTACCACACACTTGTCGCCGGATTGGACTGAGAGCCAATTAGAGCGTTCATAATTTGTCCCACTGAATTCTAAGTAAAACCCGTCTGAGTCCTGGCTTTCAACCTCACACCAAGAAGGGATGTGATCAATAGCCCAATTTTTCCCATCTGTACGCACTCTGAAATACAATGTCCCGCCTGCACACGGCAATGCATCTACAGAACAATATTGCGCTTCTCCGTTAACGTATAGATAGTTCGTTTTATTCCTATTAGAAAATCCGTTATTTCTCTTTCTTGAAAAACCACGGCACTTACCCCTCACAGAAGATACATAAATGTTTTTTCTTGTATGCGTTTTTCTTTCGGCCACAGCCGTTTTTTTGTCTTTAGAAACATCCCGTTTGGGCTTTGGTTGGGCATTCACCACACATGCCATCAAAAGCATAGTGAAAATCAAAACTAAAATGCGTTTCATAACTTATTTTCCATTTACCAATGTTTGTGTTTTTACGTGCTTGTACCAATCTCCATTCCAAGGGGTATTATCCTTGAATTCGCCAATAAAGTGCTCTTTTTCCACGTCAAAGAATATTCCTTTATTCCATTTGTCTTCGTTCATCGACCCTTTGTAGTATGAGCCATCCTTGTAGAACATAATGGCATCATCGTCAATTCTTTTGCCATCCGTAAAGTTGCCATAATAATACAGTCGGCCATCTTTGTCGCTGTCGCTGTAAATTGCCACACCAGTACCATTGGGTTCACCATTTTGCATTGGGCCATAGTACACATATTCTCCCATGTCTTTTTTTGTGACTTCACTTGGGTTGATTACTTTCACATAAATCACACCAAACAGAATGACAGCCACAATACCCAAAATCGACACCCAGGTCGTGTTCCTTTGCTTGTGTTTTAAGGATGATACAGCCTTTCTAAGTTTGTCGCATTCGTCCCGCAATTCGTTTATCTGCTTCTCTTTACGAGAGACCACGCCCTTATAGCTATTCATTTGGGCGGTGTTAAACCCTTTGGATTTGTATATATAAGTAAAGCCATTAGTGTAACTTGACCTTATTATTTGGACTGCGTCATCTTGAACAGTGTAATTCATAATCGAGCTTTTCCCTACGCCATAATTTACTGCCGGCAGGGTTTGCGAATCATTCTCAAGCTGGCCAAAGGCCCTTTGAAGGTGCTGAGACACTTGGTCGATTTCTTCTCGATTCTCATGAAGTTTCCCAGATAGAGTGGCAATATCTCCGTGATCGTCATAGAATATGAGGTATCCATTCCTTGACATAAATTCTATCGCCCGTTCAAAAATAGAGAACAACCCATCTAATTTGGTTATGTACTTACCATTTATTATCACGCAAAGGCCAAGATATTCGCCATGATCCATTTTGCGAATGTAACCATAGTACATTAAGTCATTATCTCTATGAATGGCTATTTGCGTGGTGGATTGTGCGTTTTTTGCAAAAGCCTCAAATGTGTCCCGGGTGTAATCGTTTGGGTATTGCGAATATCCATCCCTGAAATTCCCAAAAATGCAAACAGATATGTTCATTATCGCAATTTGAATTTTATTAATTTATGCTCATTGTCTACGGAGTATGCTGGCACACGATTTAACACCTCATTCCCTAACAGTAATGGAACCTGCGTGTTAGCCGACACTGTAGCCGTTACGTTTGTGCATGATATTTGCCCTCCAATCACTAATTCACGCAAATTGATGACCATGTTTTCAACGATGCTGCCATCTGCAATTTGAGACTTTGTCATGCCCAGAATATCATCTTGGGTAAAGCAGCCCTTGTCATAAAGATATTTGGCTTCGGCTATAGAAATGAGCGTACCTGAGCACCCGCTATCGAGTATCATTTTCACTGTGAACTGCCCGTTTACAGTCACATCTATTAATTTCACGCCCCCCTGCTCCTCAAAAGGCACGGCAACTTCATCGTCAGAGTTGTAGGCCATTTGACTGTTGTTGTCCTGAGTGCTATCGGTGACCTCAGTGGTGTCTTCTGTCATACTCTCATTGTCATAGAACGACAATTGTTTTTTATCATGCTGACAGGATGAAAACAAAATGCCTGCCAAAATCACTGTCAGTGCTAAGAATGATTTCATCTGTCAGCTTTCTTTGATTTCTACACTTTTTTTAGCTATGATTTGCCCATTTTTAGTCTTATAGGCTATTGTGCAAACTCTGCCCGCATAATTACGTTTTGCCATAATATTGTCCGAAACAATTTCGAAAGCGGGTGCGTCCCATTGTCCTTCTTGGATTTCTGCATTCTCATCTTTCAACTCAATCTTGTAGTCAGACTTGCCACATTCCACCTCATTTACAGGCTTTCCAGACATAGTTATAACAATCTCACATTTAGGTTGCCTTTGTTTAGTCACATTTTCAGTATTATGCCGTTTTTTACCCACTGTTTTACCCTTTGAAGGGGAAAAGACAATGGCAACTAATGTGGTCAAAAGAGAAATCACTACCGCGACAATTAGGCAAATCAGTGTTTTTTTTGAGAAGAATTTGTGCTTATTATGTCCTACAGGGTTTGGGTCCCAAACCTTTTGCCCCAGATCGTTTGTTGATTGTTCTGACATTGGTGTTGGCGTCTTATGAGGTTGCTGCCCTGCGCCATGGACCTTGCAGGGAGTTTGTTCTCTGCCATTTCCAGCCTTTTTTCCAGCCTTACGCAATTTATCAATCTCCCTTTCTTGCCCCTCACTCTTTTTCTTCCAATTTGATATCTCATTTTTGAGGTTCTTATTTTCCCCCTCTAAACTTTCCTTGTCTTGTTCTAACTTAGTGTTTTTTTCATTAAGTTGCTTAATCATATTCTGATTCTCGGCTGCAGCCTGATCCAATTGTCGCTTTGCCTCTTCCTTACAAGCCTTCAACTTTTCTTCAGCCTCATTTCTGATGGATGCTATTTCTATTTGGGAGTCCTGCTGTTGCCGTTGTATTTTTTGCTTTGCAGTTTCCTGTGTCGCTACCATTGCCGCTTTGTACTTAGCTACAATTTTTGCAGCACTAGACGAAAGGAAGTATGCAGAGACAGAGAGCTTGCCGTATTTCTTCGCACTCTCAATTGCCACTTGCTTCGTGCATTCAACAAGAGTAATATTTGGGCATGACCCGTTTGAAGTGCAGTTTAACTCAGAAAAGTCAATGACATCGTTATCTACAGAAAAGTCACCTATATAATTCAGTATGCGCTTCTCAACACCCTTCAATTCTGAGTTTACACTCTGAAAATCAGGGACAAGATACTTAATTGTTGAATCGCTCTCCTGTACGCAGAGCCCGACAAGCATTTTATCGTATGCGGTTTTTAATATGTTATATATGTTCTGCACATCACTATAAAATGCATTCATCCGCAGCGTTATTGCCAAGTATGAACCTACACGCCCATTTATGTCACACACATTCTGGCCTTTAACAAAGGTGTAATAACAGTATGTAACACCTCTGAAGGTCTTAATGTCGACTTTCATAACTTCAGGAGTCGTCCATTTTGGCCCATAAAACGAGGACAAGTACCCCTGTTCCTCTCCTTTGGGGGCCCATATTTTTTGCCCCATGGGAACGCCATGAACAAAAAGATTAATATTTAAAGCCATAAGTCATCATCCATTTAAAAGTTTAAGTATCGCTTGCCATAATCTCTGGGCATATATGGAATGTCCCTCTGTATATGTGATACCTCCTGACATAGTTTGCGAATAACTACCAGTCATAAATGGAACAAATTCACAGTTGTATTTTGTGAAGAAACGGGTGATTGGATTCTCGTTCTTAAATGGAACAAAAATGTTAGGATATAGGTTTTGCACATCATTTATGGCCTCTTTTGTATTTACCATTCCCGCGCCACGAACAAATGCAGTGAGATCTATCTTATTGTATACAAACAGCACTTTGTCTTTCGGGCTTAAGTAATGTGATTTTAATTGACTGATACGTGTCACGTAGTTGGCACGAGGCTCGTAGTCGCTCCAATCTGGTTCAAGCATAATGGCCCAAATCTTCCTGTTCATACTGCTGAAAATTGCATTTATGTAGGCCGGATATGGGCGATTAGGCTCGTCAGGCAAGAAGTAATGCTCTCCTGGAGCCTCGAGTAATTGGCAAATGGGCTTACCGTTTTTCAACACCTTCACAAGCATAAAGCTGATATTGGTGGTACTTGTGGCCGCTGAATTTGAATTAATCATCCCCCCGAAATCGTCGCACAATTGTTTGTAATTTTCATCATACGATGGCCGAAACGTTTTTTCAGGAATCACCGTATAGCCTTGAGACGCAAGATATCTGGTCATTCTAACAAGTGTCATTGTCTTTCCGCATGAAGGCGGTCCATACAGCACCACAATCGGTGTTTTATGGTCTGCAATAACAACCGTAATGGCATTTGGATCCCTAAGTTCTTCCTGAGTAAGTCCAGCAGGGACTTCAGATTCAGGTGCTTCATATGTCGTGTCTTGTAAATCATCATCTTCTAATACTGCCGTGTCGGTTGGTAATAATGGCATATCTACTGTGGGCACTTCCACCGTCTTGGCAGGGATAGCCAGTTGTGGTATCTGTTTCTCATTTCCCTCCTGGGAATTTCCTGTAGAATTAACTTTAATGGGCATAATATTGTTCTGTTGAATTTATTATATGTCTTTTTTAAATGCGATGTCGAAGAAAATAAAGGCTGCGGCGTCAACCAATATTGAAACGATAATCCAAAAGATGAAAGCCAGTCCGCCTTCTCGACCTGTTAAAAAGTCCATCCACACATCGTATACACTTAGCAGCCTTGCAACCTTTGTTTTTGGGTTGTCGCAAGTGTAACTTTCTTTGTCGTTGTCGCTCTTGAAATCCACAAATTGCTGGTATGTCTTTATTGTGGAGTAACCTTGATTCAGATTATTGCAAACCGTTTTAATGTCGTCAGCATCTGTTAATGACAATTGCCCTTCATCAATATATTTTTTTGTAAGTTCAAGGTTTTTCCAATCTTTGGAGGCGATTTTCCTGTAATTATTATTGGAAGGCGACATTTCTTTGATGATGTTCATCTTTTTATTGTCAAGTTGTGTCAGTATAACCTCCCGATATGCCTGGTATAGAGTCTTTCGCTCAGCCACAGAATTACCCGCACCCGAAAGCTTGTTGATTTTGCTGACGCCCAATATCTGTGCAATTTCACCAAGAATCTTTTCAGTCTCAGGACCATTGCCTGGATTAAGCGGATTCTTTATTTCAGCCTCTAATGATTGAAGTTTAGCGTCTATTTGGTTCTCAAGTTCAACACACTTTGCTTGAATTTTTGCGTCAGTCACAGTGTTGTCTTTAATTTGAGACAAATATCCTTGTGTCGTAGAAATATCAGTTGTGACTTTATCATCTATCAGATTTCGAAAAAAGAATGTGTGTGTATTCGTGGGCATGCTGCACAGAAGCCAAAACACAAGCACAATCACTATGCCGATAATAAGATGTGCGCCTCGCTTCTCCATATATATGTCCTGATTCAAACTGTCGGCAATCATTTTAGTGCCCAACGACGCGATGAAGAAGAACCCAATAGTTATGGCCCAACAAAACACGCTTGGCCACGTTGGCAATAGCATGTGTAATGACTCGGCTGTAGCCCAGCAACTCACGGCAGCAAATGCAAGGAAACCGGCGAGCGTCAAAATTTTTACAAACTTGTTGTCGTTCATAATTCTTTGTCGCCTATAGTACTCCAGATTCGGCAATTAAAAAAGTTAATTTGTTTTCAGGGCATAAAAAAAGCGTGGAAACTGTATACACTAAAACAACAATGATTCGACGTGATTAATTTTGATGATAGCATCTGCAAACAACTGATAATAAGGGAAAAACTGCAAAAACCAAATCATAAATAGATTTAAACGAATCAAAGTTTATTGGGGATGCGTGGGAACATTCACGGGAAAGATATTACCTTTGTAGCAGAAATAAAAAAAGCAAAGGAAATATGAAGATTACCATCACTACAAAGGAATATAAATCCAAGGAAAAGGATGCTCCCACAAAAGCCAATCTTTGTTTTCGACTCCGAGATAAGGATGTTGACCTCAAAGTCCGTTCCGACATTGAGGTTATGCTTAACTATTGGGACAATGATGCACTTTCCTATCGAAGGACAAAGAAATTACCATCTGACGAGCAGAAGAAAGTCAAGGTTTTGGTGCAGACCATTATAACGGCTCTTAGCGAGCAGTATAACTCTGCGACTGCTGATGTTGCATGGATGAAGAATGTGATTGATAAATGTGTCTATCCTACTTCAAATCCAGCAGAGGCATTGACTACTGTTGTTTCGAGAATGGAGCAATATATCACGGAACATCCCATGAGTCCGAAATCAGCACTCGTTTATAAACCAACAATCAAGAAGCTTCAACGCTATGAAGCCTACAAGAGGGAAATAGAGGGAAAGGAAGGCTTCACGCTCTATTGTGAGACTATCCGCCCCGAAGACTATATTGATTTTCGTGAGTATGTCATAAACGAATATATTCATTACAATGACTACCCAGAGTTTTATGAACAGTTCAACCTTGGCATGCACCCTCCCAAGCAGATGTCAAGCACACTGATTATTGCCATCATGCATCATTTGCGCATTGTCGGGCATTGGTGCATCAAGATGGGATTTACAACCAACCGCTCATGCGATGCCTTCACCATTCCTGCCGCTGTGCAGGGTACACCGTTCTATCTGACCATTGAGGAACGTGACAAGGTGTATAATGCTGACCTCAGCAATAAGCCAGAATTAGAGGTGTACCGTGACTTGTTCATCTTCCAGTCTATGGTTGGTTGCAGAGTTGGAGATTTGTTCTCTTTTACGAAGGACAATATAGTCGGTGACATATTGCAGTATCTTCCACACAAGACCATGCGCAAGCGGTCGCAGACCGTGAGCGTTCCACTAACATCAAAGGCAATGGAGATATTGAAACGCTACGAGGGCAAGCAGGAAAAACTTCTGCCGACAAAGCAAGTTTACCAATACAACGAAGGCATCCGTGCCGTACTTCGGGAATGTGGCATCAACCGCATGGTAACAATCCTTGATACCGTCACAGGGAAGGAAGTACAAAAGCCAATATGCGATGTCGCCACAAGCCACATGGCAAGACGCAACTTTATCGGCAACTTATACAAGAAAGTGAAAGACCCCGAGCTTGTGAGTTCCATGACAGGACATGTAAACGGAAGCAGAGCTTTCGCCAGATACAGAGAGATAGATGAGGAAACGAAAGTAAATCTTGTCAACCTCATCAACTAACGTTTATACAATCTACCAGTTATACATCATTATATATAGAGTAGCATGAAAGTAACAGCATTCATCCGAGAAACCTCGGCAAAGAACAACATAACCGACCAGGCGCACGTTTATTTCCGTGTGCGTGACGGCAAGACTGACATCAAGGCTGTCAGCGAGTTATCCATCAATCCTAATCATTGGAGCGCGGAACGGCAGGGTTACAAGACACGTGTGGCTCTTGTAGCGGAGGCAAAGCGTACGGCATTCGACAAAGCCGTGCAGGACTTGACGGCGCTTATATCTGCACAATACTATCATGGAGCGGACAGCCGTTGGCTAAAAGGTGTTATTGAGGAGTTTCATCATCCTAACATCAACATCCGCCAAGGCAGAAAAGGTGACGAATACAGCCTTGTGTACCAATGCCAGCAGTATGCCGAGAACCACCCGATGGAAAAGGAATCTATAAGGCATCATGAGCATAACGTACGTAAGTTGCAGCACTTCGAGCGTTTCCAAAGGGAAATCATGCGTAGACGAGGTTACACCATGCGACTTGATGCCATAACAGCCGATGACTTGCGTGAGTTTCATAAATATCTGGTAAACGAGGCTGAATATTATGAGCATTACCCTCAAATCTTCGATGACATAGAGGAGCGTTTCAAACCACGCCAACTAACGGAAAATTCCATCAATACTATATTCAGAAGAATACGCACGGTTGTGAACTGGTGTTTGAAGCATAATATCACGACAAACGACCCTTTCGCCACCTTTGAGATGCCTAAGGTGCTGGACAGCCCTCCATTCTATCTGACACTTGAAGAGCGTGACAAAGTCTACTATGCCGACCTCAGTAACGAAACGCCATCCACACAAGTATATCGTGACATATTCATGTTTCATTGTCTCATTGGCTGCCGTGTGGGAGACCTTGAAAAGATGACACGTGCCAACATCGTTGATGGTGCTGTGGAATACATTGCTGAAAAGACAAAGAACCACCAGCCACGCACCATCCGAGTACCGCTCAATGATAAGGCGAAAGCAATTCTTGCCAGATATGCCGACCTTGAAACGAGGCTGTTGCCGAAGATAAACCAGAACATATACAACCGTCAGATCAAGAAAATTCTGAAACTGCTCGGCATTGACCGCATGGTAACAGTTATTGACAACAAGACTCGTGAGCCTATACAGAAACCAATCTGCGATATTGCGACAAGCCACACTGCAAGAAAGACGTTCATCGGCAACCTATACAAGAAGGTGAAAGATCCAAATCTTGTTGCATCTCTTTCGGGACATACGGACGGCAGTCGTGCTTTTGCACGATACCGGGAGATAGACAACGAGATGAAACGTGAGCTGGTGAAATTGATAGACTGACCTATTGCGAGTTTGCCAAAATTGCGTTTCAAAAACGGATATTCAATAAAAACGTTGGCGTTTAGAAGAAAATACTATACCTTTGCAGACGAACAAGAACCAAAAATATAATAAAAAGGTTTCAAAAACATGGTACAGACATCAAGTCAAAGCACTGTAAATAAGATAGGAATGAGACTTAGAGGGAAAGGACGTGGTTCGATAGTTTTCCAACAAGACTATGCAGACTGCGGAACACCATCAGCCGTGAAGTCAACATTCCATCGGATGTACACTGACGGAATGTTGGTGCGGTTGGCTCATGGCATCTATTATTACCCCAAAGAGGACAAGGAATATGGACTTGGCATTATCTATCCGTCTGTTGAAGACATTGCCCAGGCTATAGCCAAACGAGACAAGGCGAAGATTGTACCTATGGGAGCATATGCCTTGAATCGTCTCGGATTGTCCACACAGATGCCCATGAATGTCGTGTTCCTGACCAACGGTGCACCACGTAGGATAAAGATCGGGAACGGGCGTGGCATCCTGTTCAAGCATTCTTCTTCGGGCAAGAACTTTGCCTATAAATCAGAGCTGATGATGCTTGTTGTAACAGCCATGCGCACCATAGGCGAAGAAAAAATAACCGAGGAGGAACGCAACGTGCTTGTCGAACACGCAAAGAATGTAAATGACAACGATTTCAACCATGATATAAAACTTACCCCTGCGTGGGTGCGCAAAATACTAATTGCACGATGAAATTCATAGACATACCAGAAGATAGACAACGTGAAGCTATCAATACCGTGGCGTTGCAGACCGGATTGCCACCGTCAAGTATCGAAAAGGACTGGTGGGTAACGCAGGTGTTGAAAGCCCTTCATACTTTGCCATATGCAGAACATATTGCTTTCAAAGGAGGTACAAGTCTTAGCAAATGCTGGAACTTGATAGCCAGATTCTCCGAAGATGTGGATATTGCACTCAGCAGAGAATTTCTTGGCTTTAGCGGTGAATTGTCGAAGACTCAAATCAGTGACAGACTACGTCGCGCTGCCTGTTCTTTCGTAAGAGAGAATATGCAGCATGATGTAAGGAAGGCTTTAGTGGATTTGGGCATACGGACAGATGCCTTTAGTGTTGATGTTGTAATCACACCTGTCACGACAACAGACCCAGAAGTGATAACAATAACCTATCATAGTTTGTATGAAGTATCACCGTATATCAAGAATACGGTAAAGATCGAAATCAGCGGCAGGTCGATGATGGAGCCTATTGAGAAAAAGGCTATAAACTCTGCTATTGACACCCACTTCAGCAAAGCACCATTTGCAGAAAAGCCATTTGAGGTGAACGCCGTCATTCCCGAGCGAACCTTCCTTGAAAAAGTATTCCTGCTACATGAAGAATTCAGGAAGAACGAGGTCAGAGTGGAGCGTATGTCTCGCCATATATATGATTTGGCAATGATGATGGATTCTGAGAACCAAATTGCCGACCATGCAATTCACAACGAAGCTCTGTACAAGGCGGTACTTGAACATCGCAGAAAGTTCATTGGACTTAAGGGCTTCAACTATGATGAGCTATATCCTGCCACATTATGTATTGTGCCCAACAAGGAAATTGCAAGACTATGGCAAGAAGACTACAAGTTCATGTGTGAGCACATGATTTTCGGACAGGTGCCTTCTTTTGATGAACTGATAAGCAAGTTGTCAACGCTCAACGAGCAAATTAGACAGTTAAATTACCGAAAGGCATGAACATAAACGAACTCGGCGAGGATCTTGAACAGCAGTTCGGGAAGCCTCGCAATGTGACGGAAGAGAACGCAAGGTTCATGCTTTCGCTCATCAAGGAAGAATTTGACGGAACGAAAGTGAACGAAGAAGTGGAAAAACCGAGCCTTGACGCTTTCGGCACGACTATACTTGCCGTGATGTCGTATCAGACCACCCCTTGGGAGGAGTTGGCAAAGAAGCCTTCTATCCGCAAAGCATTGAAATACATTGCCATCAGAGGCAATAATCATTATGACGAGATAGAAGCATTGACCAAGGAACTGATGCGCAAGCATTTTGATGGCATCACACAAAAGATGATATTGGGGTTCTTGAAGATTATCCGTGGTTTGTCGAGCGAAGAGCATCCGAGCAAACTGATTGAATATACTCCGTTTGCAGTACAATACTATGCTATCAGCCATGGACTTCACCAGCTTATCAGAGGTGAACATCCAGATGATGCAGCCGTCATTATCCATTGCGCCATAGAGGACGGCATATTGTTCCCCACCATACCTCGCAGTCTGCTGGTCGATGAGTTCAACCTGAAGAAAAGCAGTTTCGACAAGTATTTCAGCAAGTACCATGTAAACTTGGAATATGAGACGGATGCCATCAGGAAACAGGCAGAAGAGAAAATCAAATATCACAGAACTGCTTTACGAAATGCCATAGGCTACACTGTTGATACCGACGGGGAAGTTCATTTCTACAACCGCAAGTTAGGACGCAAGAACTTTCTTTCTATAATTATTGCATATTGTCGCAGCATATTTCGTTTCTGACAATCTGCTACCATTTACAATCCTTAGTCAAACGTAAAACTGCATTTGGCTAAGGATTTTTGATGATGTCACGTTAAATCCATTAACAAAGAGTAGTCAATAGTAGTCGCATCCTACTGCCTATTCAAATCTCATCAAGAGCTGTCAAAAGCCATATACCTTTGCACCGTCAATCCGACAAACCAGCGGATTGACGGTGTTTCTTTTTATCACGCTGCGAGAAGGAGCATCCTGGTTTATGAGCAGACAGCGTATGTATAACGAATATCAAAAGAATATATATGGTTGACATTATGTCATTGACAAAAAAGGGAGGACTGGTAGCACTTACCGTTACTCCCGAAGACCTTCGCCATTTTGCAAATACGCTGTTGGCGCAGTCACGCAAGGAATGGGAGGAACAAATTGCATCCGCTCGCAAGGAAGAACCTGAGGAAACTTTTCTCACAACAGAGGAGGTTTGCAAGATTTTCAATGTCTGCCCTGCAACCCTGTGGCAGTGGCATCGCACTGGCTACTTGCAGCACATCAAGTTCGGCAACAAGAACATGTATCCTGCATCGGCAATCAAAGCCATTACGCACACACGCTCCATGGGTGAGACGGTGGCTGGCTATTGCAAGCGGACAAGCAAGGTTGATAAGGAATTTGCGACATTGAATAATAATGAGAGAAAGGAAAAGCAATGACCTACATTGAATACATGAACCAGTTATGGTGGTCGGCCCTGTTGTCTCCCATGCCGGCAAGCGAGATAGCACTGTTCGCTTACCTTATCAACGAATGTAACAAGCGTTTTTGGAAAATGCCTTTCGTTTGTTCCACCACAAGAATTTGCGAAGAACTGCGCATATCAAGGCAGACAGTTATCACGGCACGGAAGCACCTTGCAGAACGTAGGCTTATCGCATTTTCGGAAGGCAAGTCTCGCCATTTACCGTCCAAATATACAATGCTTGAATGGACGGATGGCTTGACAGATGGTTTGACACATGACTTGACACATATAAAAGATAAAGACAAAGAACTTTTTATAAGGAAGTCGAGTGAATTTTTCAACAGTAAAAATCAAAGTAAGAATGGATTCAGCAAGCAAAAAGAGAATCGCAGAATATGTCCTGTTTCTGCAGAAGGGGCGGACTATGACAGCACGTTTTAGACTACCTATGAACGAAGATAAAGCGTATGAGCTTCTGATGGCAGCGGTAATTGCAGAAGTGCAGTTCCGCTATCGAAAGTTTGTCTTTAACGAGTTCATTGATGATCAGCTACGACAGATGGCAAAATGGCTCACAACTGTCACTCCAAAATTTGGCATCGTGCTTTGTGGAGGATGCGGAAACGGCAAGACTACCATGCTCAAAGCATTGCAGAACCTCATAAGGCATTTACAAATCCGCAAACCAACGGCAACCACTGGAAGCCTCTATGGTGCATATTATGGATTGCAGATTGTTGATGCCTTACAGATTGCCCAACTCTGCAAGACCAACCACACAAAGTACCTTGAACTGGCACAAGACGATATGCTTGCCATTGACGATTTGGGTACCGAGCCTGTTGAGGTGATTGATTACGGCAACATCATGACTCCAGTCATTGATTTGCTTACGAAGAGATACGAAGCACAACTGTTCACCATTGTTACTACGAACCTTGACCCTAAGGACATTCGCAAACGCTATGGGGACAGAATCGCTGACCGTCTCAACGAAATGATGGCAAAGATAGTCTATCGTAATCCGACTTATCGCACGGATAAAATACAGACTGACGACATGGGGTGAACCTTGTCTGATATGGGTGGTGACTTTTTGCAAAAGTCCATGAACATAATAGGGACTTTTAGATTCACCTGCTGACGCTGTTCACTTAAAAAGTCCTTCTATTATGCTCAAGCTCCGACCGAGACCTACTACCATTGTACGGAATAACACCACCATTTTCAATGTATCACGAAACAGGAATACACTATGCAAAGCAATATACCACGTGCCGCCATCCATGTCGGCAAGGACAAAAAGTCATTCTCCGCCCAAGTGGGCAACGAGGCGGAGCGCAGAGGTTGGGACGAGAATGTCTATCGGCTGAAGAATGCCGACAAGGACAAGAACAACCATTACAACTTTTCTCGCAAGAATCTCAACTTTGAGATTGTCAAAGGTGGAAAGTTCGTTCCACTTGGTTCCAATCCCATTCCGCTTCACGAGCGCATACAGATGCGTCTTGATGAATTGGGCTTTAAGCCATACATGGATGCCAAACATCCCGACCAAGTTTCAAAGAATAGTCCGAATTGCACTGTCGGCATGATATTCAGTGGCGACCACGACGTGCTGTACAACCTCGCTTTTGGCAACCAAGGGATAGACACTGCCAATCCTGATGCAGATCATAGCCACATCGTATTGCAACAAGGCATTTATAAATGGGCAAAGGACACCTACGACTTTGTCTGTCGCAAATGGGGCGAGGAGAATATTATCAGTTTCGCAGTCCATTGTGACGAAACAAGCATCCATGCCCATGTACAGACTATTCCTGTGGAGAAAGTCAAGAAACGTGGACGCATCGGTAGCAAGTATGTCAATAAGAGCAATCCCGACATAGTGCTTTCAACTAAGGAATGGAGAGCATTACCCAAAGAGGAGCGAGACAACTACACCAAGCAGACTGCCTCAAAGGATTATGTTGAGCGTGTGTCTTATGCCAAGATGTGGGGAGAGACGAGAAAAGCAAAGTCGGAATATCTCTCGCAACTACATACTGACTATCACAATGAGGTGGGCTGCAAGTACGGTCTTGCACGTGGCATTCCTTACAACGAACTATCCGAAGAGGAGAAGCGAGGACGCAAGCATAAGAACAAGGTGGTGCTTGAAGCCGAGCGTCAGGCAAAGGCTGCACTTGACAAGGTGGAGAAATATGCTGTGCTTGCCACGATTGACAGACGTGAACTTGCCTTTCCTCTTCTCAATGTCAAGTATTCTGTTCAAGAGGCTATGAACACTGTGGAAAAAGAACTTTCCATCCCTATCCCTGCAATTATCGGACAGAAAGCATGGAGAGAGAAACGTTCTGCCAATATCAATGCCGCCATAAAATCATTGGTCAATGCTATCAATGAGGCTCGTGACAAACAGAACGAGGGTGTGAGAACTTCCGTGAACAAGACATACACCTACTATATGCAGAACCTCAACCGCCTTATCAACGAGAACAAATCGCTTGAAGCCGAGAACGACACCTTGAAGGAAGAAAACGCAATAGTCAAAGAGCGTATATCTCAACTTGACGAGAATGCAGTCAGAAGAGTGGCTGCTGAAAAGGACAAAGTGATAGGTACTCTCAAAGGGCAGCTATCAACCACAAGGACTGAACTCACGAATATAGGCAATGATTACAACGCACTCTTGTCAAAGTACAGGTATCT
Source organism: uncultured Muribaculaceae bacterium (assembly GCA_934661195.1). Classification (GTDB taxonomy): domain Bacteria; phylum Bacteroidota; class Bacteroidia; order Bacteroidales; family Muribaculaceae; genus Sodaliphilus. Next base: position 58,528 of record CAKUJD010000008.1, on the reverse strand, counting down.
TGTTCTTCAATGGAATGAGATGAAGCAGCAGCCAGAGATTATAGAAGCGATGTTGCGTGTGGAGAAACGCAAGCAAGAGGAAGCGGCTATTAAACGTGAGGAACAAGCTAAACAGTCCCGCCACCAAAGCATCATTGACCGCTTCATTGATGAAGGACATGATACCCTCAGAAATTTCTCAAAGACAGGACGAATGGATTTCAACGAGCAAGAGGCTAACTCTATTTATTATGGTATTATGGCAACTGCATCCAAACACAACTTACCTATTGATTCTGCAAAGAGGGTGGAAACAGCCACAGACAAATTCCTTGCAGGTATGGCATGGGATAATTGTGGTAACTTCCGTAGAGAATGTGTCACATCATGGACAAAACTCTTTGCCACAAAGGATGTCGTTTATACCGAACCCCTTTACCAAAACTTTCTTGCATTTGTTGACCACATGTCATGCAGTGCCGATACATATGTCTCACTTGGCGGTTCTAACGGATGTGCCGACCAACTAACGAATTGGAATGGTACGCAGAAAATCGGATTGGGGACACCGACCAAAAGGAAAGTTTATGGCCTATCACAATAAGTTGTGTGTAAAATTGAGAGATGGTTGGTCGCTTACGCCGCACCAATCATCTCTCAAATGTTAAAAATCTGTCGCAATACAGAGATTTACAATGCTTTCTTCTTTCGTCTCGGTAAGTTTCTTTATCTTTGTAGTCAAAATGTGACAATTCTTGCAAAGGAAAGTCTATCGGTATTCATCTAACCTCTGAACAACAACATTGGAAGATAACACCACACAGCCTATTATGGCTGACGCTTCATTGTATAATGGGCAACCTACAGGCACAGGTTCATCGTGTCCAAGTGCAAGACTTACCTCTTGTACGCCCTCCATTCCTTGTGATGTCAGGAATGGGGTGTCGGTAGAAAATGCGCTTATAGAAAAGCGGCAATGGTTCGTATTGCGAGTATCGTATGGTCGCATCATCAAGGCAAAAAGTTTTGTAGAAGCAAAAAACTTGGAATGTTATGTTCCTATGCGGCACAAGCAAATAATGAAGCATGGTAAGAAACTAATCATTACGGAACCACTTCTTCCTTCTTTCCTATTTGTTTACGCGACACGAAGTCAAATCGGTGTGTTGTTGTGCGATTGCTCCAACAATACTACGGACAAAAAAGCATTGCTTAGTTTCTACTATGACCACACTTCTTTTCGTGAAGATGCTCCTGAGAAGAATCCACCCCTTACAGTTTCCGACTCTGCCATGGATAATTTCATAAGATTGACTTCCATAAAGAATCCTCACATCATTCCAATTACTTCTGAGAATATCAAGTATAAATTGGACGATGAAGTAGTTATTACAGGAGGTGAGTTCGTGGGGGTACATGGAAGAGTGGCAAGAATTGCAGGGCAGCAGAGGGTTGTAGTTGAACTGTTTGATGGATGCTTGGTGGCTACTGCGTACATACCAAAAGATATGATGAGTCTATTAGAAATGTAAAAACAACCATTCTACAAGAGAATAAAAATTGAAAACATCGAAACTTATGAAAGCATCAGATAAAGGATACAAAATCGCAATTATTGGATTAGGGTATGTTGGTTTACCTTTATTATGTCTTTTTTCCAAACATTATGCCTGTATTGGATTAGATAAAGACAAAATCCGAATCAATTATTTAAATAAAGCTATTGACTACCGAGAATGTGAAAAACGTCATAACATTAGGCAAGCTTTGCAACGAAGCATACTAACTTCTTCATATTCGGACTTACGAGGATGCAATATCTTTATAGTATGTGTACCTACTGGTACTGATATCCAAAACCAACCAGATTTAACGCCGTTAAAGAATGTATGTAAATCACTAAGTAATATATTAAAAAAAGATGATATCGTCATTTTTGAATCGACGGTGTTCCCTGGAGCAACTGAAGAAATTTGTGTTCCTATATTAGAAGAAGGTTCTTCTATGAAAATAAACAAAGGGTTTACTGTTGGATATTCTCCAGAAAGAATTAATGTCGGTGACAATATCCACACATTGGAGAATGTTAGAAAAATAGTGTCAGGATCAACACCTCATGCTCGAGATGTAATAGCAAATGTATATCAGTCCGTTCTAAAAGAAAACGTAGTTGTTGCTTCTTCCATCAAAATAGCTGAAGCTGCAAAGATGTACGAGAATGTTCAGAGAGATGTTGTTATTGCTCTTGCAAATGAGTTCGCAGATTATTGTAGAGCTGAAAGTATTGACATAAATGAGGTCACAGATTGTGCAGCAACAAAGTGGAACTTCAATGATGCCCGTCCAGGCATGGTTGGAGGTCATTGCATCGGTGTAGATCCGTATTATCTATTGAACAGGGCAGCCAAAAAAGGTGTCGATCTACCCTTGGTTTCTCAAAGTCGTAAAACTAATGAGAAGAAGGTTACATCGGTCGCAAATAGAATCTTAGATATTGTGTCAGAAAAAGAATCAGCAAAAATTCTTCTACTTGGTTTCTCTTACAAAAAGAACTGTGCAGACATTCGCAATACCAAAGTTGCTGAAATAATAAAAATTCTAGAAGCTCGTGGTATTGATGTCGAGTGCTATGACCCATTAGTCAATATTGAACAAGTTAAAAGAGAATATTCCATATCATTACTTCCTACGAAGCCTGATTTGAGGCTGTATGATTCGATCATCATTATGGTTAATCATAGCGAATTTTGGGAAATGCAAAATAGTAACAAGTTTGATGAAAAAGTAATACATTTGAGAAATTTCTTATGAATCATATTGTCTTAGTCAATATAGAAAACAATACAAAAAAAGTCCATAGACAGTTTTCACCGCCATTTGGAATATTAATTGCGGCATCTATTCTTCAACGAAATAATGTTGAAGTCATAGTTCGCCACATAGTAAACACTAAAGAGAACATTAAAGAACTCTTGAAAGTTTGCGAGGGCGCAATTGCTGTAGGCTTTTCAGTTATGACCTCTCCTAACCTATTGTCTGTCATTGAGACCTCAAAACTTCTACGAAATCAGGGAATATTTGTCTACTGGGCAGGTACACATGCAACCTTGTTGCCAAAAATTTCACTGCAAGATTCATGTGTGGATGCAGTGCTAAGAGGAGAAGCAGAACAAAATATGTATGAATTTTACTTGTGGCGGCAAGGAAAAATAAGTGCAGATGCTGTTCCTGGGCTTTGTTACATTGATAATGGAGAATTTCGTATTTCTCCTATACCTGCTGTAACCATGCCTGATACATTGGGTTATCATCCTTTTGATTTGTTGGACATGAACAAGTATTTGGACAAACCTATACAGAAGAGAAAGAATTATATACCAGGCAAGATTCTTCCATTCATGACGAGTAAAGGCTGTGTAAAAAGATGCGCTTTCTGTTATAACACTGTTGTGAATCGTTCAAAATGGAGAGGATATCCATTGCAAAATGTTTATAAGGAGATGGATTACCTTATTGACAATTATGGTGTTACGGGCTGGATGTTTTATGATGACAACATGTTCGTTGACCCTACAAGGGCGTGGAGTATTATTGAAAAATACAAAATGCCGACATCTGTGGAGCTGGATTTGATGCGTGTAGACAAAGCTCTTGTAGAAAGAGCCTTATCTTCAAACGTGGCCAAACTCTATATCGGCATTGAATCTGGTTCTGACAAAATGCTGCGAAAAATGCACAAAGGAATAACAAGGGCAAAAGTTATAGAGAAAATGCAAATGTGTCAGCAAATGGGCATACATGTTGATTTGTCATTTATGATGCTTTTGCCAGGAGAATCTCCAGAGGATTTGGAACAGACTCTGTCTTTGGTAAAAGAATTAGATGAATACGACAACATCAAAATTGATGGACCGAAATGCTATAATCCATATCCTGGAACAGAATTCTTCGACGAGCTTCTGGCATCTGGTTGGAAAGAACCAACAAGTAACGAGGAATGGGCCAAATATAACAGAAACATTGCCGTAGGTGAAACTGGATTCAATTTATCCGAAGAGCACATTAGATTACTAGAAGACTATCATTTGCTATGATAAGGAATATAAAATTTAGGCATATCTTAGTGGCTGGCGGTGCTGGCTTTATTGGCTCAAACCTTTGTAAGGTTTTAGTTAATAGTGGCTGTAATGTTACATGTATAGATAATCTAAGCACTGGTTGTCTCGAAAATATTAAAGAACTAAAAGATAACTCGCATTTTAATTTCATTCAACTTGATATAAAGGATGAACATGACACCGCTCATCTTGTGCCAATTGATTTAATTATCAATATGGCATGTGTTGCTTCGCCAAAAGCATATTACAAAGAGCCTATAGATACGTTGATGACCTCCGTTGTCGGGACTCGTAATCTTCTGGAATTGGCAAGGAAGCTTGACGTTCCTATGCTTCAGGCTTCTACAAGTGAAATATACGGTAATCCAGCACTTGGTATACTACCCGAATCTTATTCTGGCAACGTATCTTGCACGGGACCAAGAGCTTGCTATGATGAAGGTAAGCGCGCAGCAGAATGCCTATGTATGGACTATTTTAGAAAATATGGGGTTAAGGTGAAGATTGTGAGGATTTTTAACACATATGGCCCCAATATGGCGTGTGAAGATGGGCGAGCAATTCCAGAGTTTATTAACAGAGCCCTTTCTGGAAAGAATATTATCATTTATGGAAAAGGCTCGCAAACAAGAAGTTTCCAATATATAGATGATACTATCACAGGACTTGTTGCTATGCTGAACTCCGATGATGTCATCGGTCGACCAATAAATATCGGCAATCCAAATGAAGAGTGCTCCATACGTGATCTTGCACAGCTGATAATAGACCTGCTTAAGTCCAAATCATCTATTCAATTTAGCGATGCTCTTGTAGATGACCCCAAGAAGCGTAAGCCTGATATAACTTTGGCGGAACAATTACTTGATTGGCATCCTCAAACAAGCCTGGTTGATGGATTGGTAAAAACAATAGAATATTTTAAGAACAAATGATAGAACTTCCTACAATAACCGAAGCATCAATTGATATGTCAACCATATGTCAATTACGATGTGTAGAATGCTCTACGTCCAAAGGTATCACCCACCGTGGTATCGTTGGAAAGGGACAATTCAGTTTAACACAGTTCGTGAAATTTATTTCTCAAAATCCTCAGATTAAGAGAATTGAGATGTCAAACTGGGGCGAAATCTTCTTAAACAAGGAAATAGGCGAAATCATAAAATGTGCCTATGAAAAGGGCGTGACTCTATACTGCGGTAATGGTGCAAACTTCAATGATGTAGATGATAGTGTATTAGAGGCACTTGTTAAGTACCAAGTAGAATTTCTAAATCTGTCTATTGATGGTGCATCGCAAGAAACATATGAGCAATACAGAGTTAGAGGAAACTTTAACAAGGTGTTGGCAAACATAAAGCGCCTTAACTATTATAAACAGAAATACAACTCTCAGAGGCCTTATCTATCATGGCAATTCATAATATTTGGACATAACGAGCATGAGATTCCATTGATAAAAAAACTTTGTGAGGAGTTGGGGCTCAAATTTAATCCTAAACTGAACTATTCCCAATTCTCACCAGTAAGAGATAAAGATTTCGTTCGTGCAGAAAGCGGCTTAGGAGTTGCTGACAGGGAAGAATTTAAAAAAGTCCACCATAAGGAATATAAAGCACCCTGCTACCATTGCTTTACCAGTCCACAAATTAATTGGGACGGTAAAATCTTGGGGTGTAGTGTCAATAAATGGGGAGTATTTGGCAACATAAATGACCAATCCATACTTGAATGGGAAAACAGTGATAACTATAAGCATCTAGTAAGCGTGCTTTTCGAGGGAGAGCCTTGCACTGCCGACTTGCCGTGCTACCACTGTCCTAACTATCAAAAAATAAAGAAAACGCCTTTAACCATTGAAGGTCTCCAGCAATATATCAATTACACACCACCTGCACTAAGATGAAGTCAGAACTCAAAGGAATCATAGTAGAAGTTGATATCACACATCGGTGTAACCTCGCATGCAGACATTGCAATCGACTTTGCAATGCAGAAAAGCTATATGGGGTAACACGCTCACATATTGACATGGAAAAGGTACATATAGATTTTCTATGTCAGGAGATTAAACGACACCAACCTGGCCTGGTCAAAATGATCCGTATTCTTGGAGGTGAACCTTTGTTGTCTGACATTATAGATTATGCGGTTTGTGCATTTGAGGAACTCAAAGATATTGGCTATATAGAACAGATCAACATCGTATCTAACGGTACAATACAGCCGTCAATTACGGCTAAGCCTTATGTGGTTTATTCTCCAGTATGCATTGGAGATGCGATTCATGAGAAAGGCAATGTATTAACAGCAGAAGAAGTCTTAAAGATAAAGAATATAAAGCATCGAAACATTACTATATGTCCAAGGGATTTTAATGAAAAGGCCACTATATGCAATCGCGTGGAAGTGTGCGGAATCCATTACTCCGTTTTTGGATTTGCATATACTGCAGCATGTTTCCCTGCAATGTATGTGTCGATAAACAACCACAGAAGGTTCATGCATCATCTACCAACTAATCTATCAGATTTCTTTGATGGGGCCTTTAATCACGATGTGTGTGAAATTTGTGTTTCTGCCATCAATACTTACAAGAGTATGACGCAAGAGAATCCAGACTATAATCGATGGTCTTATATCGGGAACTCATGGAAAGATATTATTGCACAGAACAGTCTGCAATTCAAAGAGCCTGACGTTAGCTGGATTCAGAATATAAATAAGAAATAAAATATATTTATGGTACTAAATAGAGAACAATTCGATGCATTCAGAATGGAAATAGCTACGTTCGGTAATATCCCCATTTTAAGTAAGTACTGTGGCATAGGTTGTGTTTTTTGTAAAGTTCATACAGATTCGTATTTGGGTCATTACCCCCAAATACCAGCTATTGACAAAGAAGACTTGGTAAAAGGATTTGAGTATATCAACCCAAATGTAAACTATGTTAGACTGGGTGCAGGTGTACTTGTCGCCCCCCACACAGACCCTTTTTTGCATCCAGACATCTATGACTTCATCAAAATTGCAGCAGACTATTTTCCCACTAAGAAAATAACCACTGTAACTACTGGAGCATATATAAAAGAAGATAAAATTGATTTTCTGAAATCAATACCCAATTATGGTATAGACCTGTCTCTCATCACTATGCAAGAACAACGTGAGGCAATTATTCCACGTTCTGCACGCGAGAGGACTATGTATTTACTTGAGCATGCGCCATTGAATAAGTGCACTTTGATGTTTACAGGAAATCTTGATGACATTAAGAGAGACCTTGAACTGCTTTATAGACTAGGAGTAAACAAGAAAGTCAGACAGATTCTTGTTCGTAGAATGGAACATACAGCAACGTCTCAACCTAGATTGAAGAAGTTGTCTCAAGCCTGTATTGATACATACGAAGAGTGTATAACTTGGGTCAAGAATAACTATCCCGATGTAATATTTACTGTGCCTATTCTTAAAGATGTGTTCAGAGGTGGGAACAATGAATATTTTATAGATGCTGATGAGCGAATTGAGAAACAAAAGGAGATTATCAAGAGCCTTCCCGAAGGCACATTCGTAAATCTCATCTGTCCATTATCGGGTTATGATTACTTTACAAATGCTTTCAAAGATGTACCAAACGTGAAAACAAACTTGATAGAAAACCATTTGTATGGTGGATCTGTTTCTGTTTCAGGCTTGCTCAATCACAAAGATATTCGCGAGCAGTTTAGTCCAGAAAAAAATGATGTGATGATTCTTCCAAACGAGATGTATAATGCTGACGGTTGTGATCTGTTAGGCGAAAAAATTCATGAACTGGAGCTATATTATAATGCTAAAATAATTCTTGCATAATATGGAGACTTTATTGTGGAATAAAATTAGAGTCCTAGTGACAGATGGATGCAATTATAGATGTCCGTTTTGCCATAACGAGGGGCAGGCAAAAACATCAAAAGCCAGAGTAATAAGGTATGAAGACTTTTGCCGCATTATTGATGTGTTGTCTACACAGAAGATCGAAGAACTTAACATTAGTGGCGGTGAACCTTTCCTTCACAAAAGACTTGTTGACATGATTATGTATGCTGATCAGCATCTTGATTGTGACATCAGCTGCGCAACGAATCTTTCCCTGATTTCTCCAGAACAGATTAAGCAGTTAAGCAACACACGTGTGAAATTTAACATTCAATTCCCTTATGTTAATCCAATATCCTTTGGAAGAAGTACTGGTAATGGGTGCTTGGATACTATTGTTAATAAAGTTTCGCAAGTGCATTCGGCTGGAATTGACATTGGGCTTAATACAGTCATACAAACAACTTCCAACAAGACGGACGTTGAAGACATGATTGATTTCGCTTTGCAACATGAACTTCCTTTAAAACTGCTTCCTCAGATTGGAGGTGAAGACAGCTGTACATATAAAGAATTCGTGTTCCCATTATTAGAAAAGTATTGTATAGAGAAGAAAATCAAAGGGACTGGTGCTATCAGATGGCGCATCAAGAATGGTGACAAGGAAACCACTATACTGTATATTGATTCCCCTTGCTTTTACAAGGATATTGATACTTGCAAAAACTTTAGTGAGATAAGAATTCATCCAGACCTTGTGGCTCAGCCGTGCATCATGAAGGATGAAACTTACCCGATAGATATCCAAAAAGATAGTGAACAGATTATAAGCCAGCTTAACGATATATGGAAGAACTTCACGAGTTGTTAGTCAATTACAACTCCTACAATATCAAGGAAAAGTATCAACGTTCATGGAGCAAACAGTTCTGTGAGCCAACCTTTCCTATATATTGGAAGAAAGTGTTTGAGATTTTACAAAATGAAAACAGAGAGCAAAGAGTTGTAGAAATAGGTTGTGGCCAAGGTGATGTAACAAGCATCTTTTGTCATTTGGGTTTCAAAAATATAAAGGCTTTTGAAAGGGATACTGACATGGCCGAGGTTGCAAAAGAAAAAATAGCCACTTTGTTTTCTCGGAATGATGTTATAGTGTCCGCAGAGTTTCCTCAATCGCCTATTGTTTCAGACATACTCGTTTTAGTGAATTGCGCATATGACGATGGTGTAAAGACTAAAGAAGAGTATTTGCGCAAGCTGCAAGGCTTTTACGACATTGCAGGAACTCCTGCTCTATTTATATTGGAAGTTATCGATTCATCCTATACTATAGAGGACGAGAATTTCCCTTGTCAAATACGACTTGACTCAAAGGATATTGAACGTTTGTTTCCCAATGCGGACATTGGTTCATGGGAGACATATCGCTATCCTCAAAATAAACGAACAAAACGATTATATATCATAAGAAAGAAGCAATGAATATAACTATAATAACTAACGAATATTCAACAGGTTCAGGTGGCGGCCTTTCATATAGTTGTCACCAACTGGAATGCTTGCTTCAAAGTATGGGACACAGTGTTAAAGTTTGTCGTTCAAGTATATGTGAAACAGATGTTATCCACGGTGGTTACAATAACCATCTCGGATTTGATTTAGTAAAGGAATCTTTGTTAAAGAGATGTGTAGAAACAATACCTGAAGGAAACTTGCTGATAGGTTTCGGAGGAGGATACAATGGCTATTTTACCGCGCTTCTTGCGCAAAAAAGCAGATGCGGGTATTGGCTGATGTTTCGTGGGTCTGATGCAAACCTATGCAAGTGGAATTTTGAAAATTTCCACTACAACAAATATGCCTTGGAGAAGTGTGATAAGGTGTTTGCTTTGTCACGAGAAATAGCTGATAACATAAAACTTGTCGCGCCTAATAAAACAGACATTGTTGTCATTCCTAATTATACAGAACGTATCTCAAAGCAAATAAAGGCCCCCAATAAGAATAACATTCATATTGGATGTGGAGCATTCCATCTGAATGAGAAGAAAGGAATCAGTCTTCTGATGAGAATGGTTGCATCTTATGCACGAACGTATAATCGAGATATTACTTTGGAATGTGTAGGACAGATTGATGATGACGTTCTAGAACAATATCAAAATCTTGCAGATGAAATGCAGATTTCAGATATAGTATCCTTCACGGGGTACATGGAGAGAGAAGATTTCAAAAGAGTACAGGGTAGGTGGGACTATTATATCCAGGGTTCAATTTGTGAAGGAATGGGTAATTCTGTGATAGATAGCATGTCTCTTGGAATACCGGTTCTTTTGACAAATACTGGTTATGTGGCAGAAATGGCCAACAAACTTTATCCTGAAATGATATTCTCCAGCTATGAACCGTCTAAGATGGCAGCTCAGCTATACAACATGATTACTGACGAGGACTCGTTGGATAAGTATGAAAGTTTCTATTCTGCTTTCTTCACATCAACAACAGAAGAGGTGATTAAACATTTGTGGGAATCTCAGTTTAATAACGATAATCATGTAGCTGTAACGAAGCCTGACGGCATCATTTCTCTCTCACTGCATGATGTTGACGGAGTTAGTCATGACAATATAACAACTCCAATATCTGTATTTGAAAGTTTTGTAGAGCAAGTACATGGTAGAGGATACATACTTTGTTCTATGAATGATTATATGAATAGGCCAGCTTACAAAAGAAAAAATTGTATAGTCTGTACTTTTGATGATGGATATGTCGGATTGCTTGATAATGCGTTGCCAATAATGAATCGTTATGGTTTTTCAGCAACAGTGTTCGTATGCTCTGACTATATGGGTGACACAAACAAATGGAATTTCAAAGATAAAAAAAGAAGAATGCACCTTGATGTGGATGGCCTTCTGGAACTTCAACAAAATGGTTGGGAAATTGGTTCTCATGGCGTCACTCATCGCTCATTGCTTAGACTGAATGATGATGAAATCGTGTTCGAACTTGAGGAATCAAAGAGAAGATTAGAAATTATTTTTGGACCGATTAAATCATATGCATATCCATATGGAGATTATAGCGAGTATATACTCGGAAAAGTAAGTGAATATTACCAGTATGCTTTCTTGTTAAGACAAGGAGGTGTATACCTTCCTGTGGACTCTTTATCCATTCATAGGTACTACATATCAGAAATTAATCAGATAATTAAACTCTCATGAAAATACTTGGAATATTTAGAGGCTTCCCTGGGCTTGGACGCGTTGTTTCAGGTGTAGCTTTGTTGGAGACTTTACGTGATAAATATGATTGTGAAATAAAATGTATTAGTTATCTGCAGGGTAACAGATATTTGGAGTCTCACGGATTTGAAGACATTAGAGAAGCAATTCCAATGGATTATTGCTCAATCGGCTTGTTGCCAACAAACAAAATGGGACAATATATTCACCAAACTATAAGGACATTTAACCCAAACGTTGTGCTTATTGATGGTGAACCTTTGCTTACTCACTCATTAAGAATCTCGCATCCAAATATTAAAATTGCGGTTTTGTTAAATCCTGCAGATGTTCGAAATGACGAGAATGACAAAGAGTCTATGGACTATTTCAATACGTTGTATGCTTGTGCTGATTTGGCTATAGTTCATGGTCTTCGAAAAATTACAGACAACGGCACTTACAGAGATTTTGTTTCTACAAATACTATATTAAGGCCAGAGATTATGAGTGTCTATCATAAAACCTCCAAAAATATATATTGTGTTTTGGGAGGAGGAACTGTAAATGTTGGACATCAATTTGCGGCGTCTACTATTGCCTTGGCTGAGTTATGCCAGCAGGCTGCTGTTTTGATGCCTGATTACACCATGCATATTATATGTTCAAGTTCAAATATTTATGATGCCATAAACGAAAACTACACCCCTAATAATGTTGTGCTGCATTCACATGTTCTTAATGCCTCTGACTATTACAACGATGCATGTTTAATTATAACACGTTCCGGTCGAAACACGTTAAGTGAATTGGCTTTTCTTGGTATACCAGCCATTTCTGTCATTACTGGAGATGATTATCGACGCAAAGAACAAACTCAGAATTTGAAGGCTATAAATTCTGATAATATAAAGGCAATTCCAACTAACATTGATTTGGTAGAGTTTGTTGCTTTGTGTAAAAAACTGGTGGATACTTCATGTGCCCAAAGGACATTCATACCAGGAAATGATACTGCTATTCGTAAAATCTTAAGTATGTAGTACGATGGAGATATTCTTATCAATTGTTATTCCTGCATTCAATGCTGAGCAGTATTTAGAGCATTGCATAGATTCCATAGTCCGTCAAAAGGCTTATCAGAAATGTAATGGTAAACTATTTGAAATTATCGTTGTCGATGACTGTTCCAAGGATAACACTTATGCTGTAGCAACAAAGTATAAGCAATCGCATGATATAAGCAACATGCAAATAATTCGACACGAATCTAATAAACAACAAGGAGCTGCACGAAACACCGGTATTCATGCTGCACAAGGTAAATATTTGTGGTTTGTAGACGTTGATGATTATTTAGAAGAGAATATCCTAGATGTTGTTTTCAATGCAGTTTGGGAAACGGAATTGGACGTATTTCAATTTAATGCGCTAGCTGAGAGCTTGGATGGTAAAAAACATGGTGAAGCATGGTTCGAAAAAACTGTAGGTCCAATGTCTGGTTTGGAATATCTTACCTATGAAGCATCAGTTCATTACGAAAACAGAATAAGAGCGACATGGTCTAAATGGTTCAGGAAAGACTTCCTAATTCAGAATAATCTCTTTTATGAGGAGCACGTATATTGGGAGGACGTGGTACATACCTTAAAATGTATTTATTATGCCAAGAGCTTCGTGTATATGCCTGTTGTAGGCTACATCTATGTTCAAACTCCAAATTCGGATATGCGTGGCAAACAAAATGGCAAGAAATATTCAGATACTATTAAGTTCTGTGTGGATTCTATTGAGTTCATGACTACAGTTCAAATGCCAAAAACTCTTTGTGAGTTCCTTGGCGAATATTATGAGCGTGTATTAAGAAAATATAGACAGAATTTACATGGCCTATCCAAAGAAGAATTTGATGTATTCGACAGAAATGTTGAAACAATGAATACAAGTGTCTTTGAAGGTTTTTGGAATTCAGATGAACACAATTGGATTTGCTCAACGAGTGGACGATTATCAGAATGGAGAAAATGAATACGAAAATAGTATATGTTTTGTCTAGTGACGAAAACGACCTGTTTTGGGAACAGTGTTTAATCTCAGTCATGTCGGCTCGTCATCACATGCCTAATTCTACAATATATCTAGTATGTGACGATAGAACGTATGCTACCTTAAACGGACTACGACAACAGATATTTTCGATTGTCAATAAGACGATCGTAGAGAACTTCGAACCTTCTGTGTCGAAAGTTGAACGCTCAAGACTAATGAAGACTAGATTACGAGAAATTGTCTTTGGTGATTTCTTATACTTGGATTGTGATACCATGGTAATACAGTCTTTAGCAGAAATTGATCAGGAATCAGCTGATATTGCTGCCGTCTTAGATGGGCATTGCTTGTTCAAACATCATCCGATGAGAGACTATTTCTTGAAACAGAATGCAGGTCTACAATATGAACATGATAAGATAACACAATACTTCAACGGAGGAGTTATGTATGCAAAGGACTCTGAAGCTGCTCATGTGTTTTATAAGCAATGGCACTCAAATTACCAACTGTCTGTATCAAAGGGAATTTTTATAGATGAACCAGCACTCTCAAAAAGTAACTTAGATCCATGTTGTGTGAAAATTGAAGAGCTGAATGGAAGTTGGAATTGCCAGATAAGATTCGGCGCTTTATACCTTGCCAACGCTAAGGTGCTGCACTTTTGTTCTAAAAAGAATATGCCTGTTAGTAGATTGTCAGAAAAGAACTTCTTAAAAACAGTCAAAGCTTATGGTATTGATACCCCTATGCTATCTAATTACTTACAGGATTGGAGAAGTACTATGGAATGCGGATATGTAGTAGGTGTAGGTTTGGATGCTGAGTTTATGCTGTCACGCAATTATGAACAGGCAAGGATGAACTTTATAAATGCTGGTAATCAACAGGATTTATATTTCCCACATATTAAGACATTTAAAGATGGCTGGAGATTTGTCAGAAATAATATACTTGGTCATATTGCACCTGTCCGTCTTGCTAAAATACTGTACAAAGAAAAATTTGGAATCGACATAACAGAAGAGAATTGTTCTAACTTCAACAAGATGCTCTTTAGACTTTTAACAGAGTCCGATACATCAAGTTGGACAATGCTTGCTGACAAGATTGCAGTCCGTGATTATATAGCGAAACTAAATCTAGAGGATATACTGTGTCAAAAATATGCAGAATGGAAAACTGTATCTGCAATAGACTTTGATACGCTCCCAGAGCAGTTCGTCTTAAAATGTAATCATGACAATGGCTCTTGTATTGTGGTAAGAGACAAATGGTCACTAGATATGGAGTTTATTAAGCGCTTCTATAAGAAAAAGTTGAATACACAGTTCGGACTCACAACAGCTGAACCTCACTATAAAGGAATATCACCATGCGTGTTTGCAGAAGAATATCTGGCACCTGATAAAGACTATTCAAGTTCTGTAATTTGTTATAAGTTCTTTGCTTTTTATGGAAAGGCTGATTATTGCCAGGTTGTATATGATAGCAATTCATATAAAACTCAGCGTAGCGTTATCTATGATACGAACATATGGGAGAAACAAATTGGCTTCATCAATAGACATGAAGGCTCATTGGACATTCCTGTTCCGACAACGCTGGAAAAGATGCGCCATGTGGTACATCAGTTGGGCAAGACACTACCATTCTGTAGAATTGATCTTTACGAATTTCATAACAAGGTCTACTTTAGCGAAATGACATTCTTGCCAGGAGCTGGTAGAATAACGTCTTTCTCAGACGAGTTTTTAACAATATTAGGTGGCAAACTATTAGAAATGCAAAATTCATGGATTTTGAAATCAAAGAAAATACAAATGTAATCATTGTGACAGGTGTTGCTGGTTTTATCGGCTTTTCCCTTACTCTTTGTTTATTAAAACAAGGAGTTACTGTTATTGGGATAGACAACCTGACTGGGGAAAAAAAGCAAAATGTTTTGCAAGATCAACGTTTAAGTATGTTGATGAAATTCGATTCATTTGTTTTCTTAAAACATGACTTATCTTTAGATTGTACATTATTGACTTCTTGGTTTAATTCTGTACATACTGTTATTCACCTAGCAGCATCCCCAGGTGTAAGAGATTCTATAGAACACCCTGAACGCTACATCCGAAACAATATTGTAGCATTTTCGCATGTCATTCATTTAGCTGCTAAATGTCACGTCAAACATTTCGTGTTTGCAAGTTCCAGCAGTGTTTATGGTAATCACATCATTCCGAAAGATGGAATATCAGAAGATATGGTGAACGATACTCCTAAGAGCATCTATGCAATGACTAAGAGACAAAATGAGCTAGAAGCCTATGTGGTTTCAAATTCAACTGACATGAAAATTACAGGTTTAAGATTCTTTTCTGTCTATGGAAAATGGGGAAGACCAGACATGGCACCATGGATTTTTGCAAAAGCTATGCTCCAAAAAGAACCTGTAGTTTTATATAGCGGCGGATTATGCAAACGAGACTTTACCTACATAGATGATGTTGTCAACGCAATAAGTGCCATTATACATTTAGAAAGAAAGCGACAGTTTGAAATATATAATATAGGTAGTTCATCTCCTCACACCGTTAAAGAATTGGCTAATTTCATACAAGAAGAAACAAACTGCAAGGCAATATTTTCAGAGAAGCCTCTTCCTATAGCTGACGTGAGCATCACCCATGCAAATATGAGTAAGTTTTATAGAGATTATGGAGAAATATGTTTTGTGAATTTCAGAACAGGCATCAAGCAGTTCTGCACCTGGTTCAAGACGTATGATGGCTTACAAACCGACCGATTAAGTTGAACTCAAAAAGGCAATATATATATGTTATTAGGAAACAAGATTAAAGAATTGAGAGATGAACAAGGGGTGCTGCAACGTCAGTTAGCTGCATACTTGGAGATAGACACTCCCATGTTCAGTAAGATAGAGCGTGGTGACCGCAGGGCAAAACGAAGCCAAGTGATTCTGTTGGCAAAGTATTTCCGTATAGACGAAAAGAAAATGCTAACCTTATGGCTTGCCGATAAGGTTCTGGATGCATTGGAGGGCGAAGAAGAACTATGCCTTGATGCACTTGATACCGCAAGAAGCGAGTTAACGGATGTTAACCGCTAAAATATAATGTAAGAAGCAATATTTGGATAATCTTTCGGAAGAGAACACTCTTCCTATCAATGGGAACTTTATGGTATTAATTCAACTTGATATTATAGAGTTCCTTTTGATTTACAGATACTTACAAAATACTTACTGGTTCAAGCGTGGAGAACTTACCTGCTGTCCGTTCCACGAGTCGAGGCCCTAGCATTGCCTAATCTAAGTAAGAACAGACAACGTCAGAGCCCACGCCGATATGAGTTACCACACCTGACAAGGCCTTTTGCGTATACGCCACGTGCGCACCACCACACACGAGGGGGTGCTGCAGTGCAGCCTTGCGGCATGATGTAATCACACCCGGGGCATCTACCGTTGCTGTGTTCAAGACTTAGATTCGTGTGAATTTGCTAGATTCGACTCGTCTATGAACAGAGCGCTGAGTAAACGCCTTTAATATGTCGTGCCCCCTTTACCCACCCAACCCTCCTTGCAGCAGAACGCGTCTGCAGAAGGCCCGGCGTGCGCTGGGGGCTTAAATAATTGGGAAACGGCGCTTTGCACTTGCGCGCGACGCACAGAATCCCTCGCCACAAAAGTACAATTAATTTTTCAATCATAATCAACATTTCATAAACTTTTTTAATGGTTCAGCCACATGTTGTGCAGCATAAAAAAACGGGCATCGGGGGGGGTGGCCTGGTGGGCGCAGTCCACGATGCGGCGGGTGAGAGGAGATTTGGATAGAGCGGTGAAAAAGCATTTTTTGTTTGTGGTGTGGGCGGCAAAGCTAACAACATTATCCCATTGAGGATAAAATGTATGCGGCGCGGGCGCAGCGATAGCGCGGTCCGCGCGAAATGCCTGCCACTGCATTCCATAGGAATGTGACAGAAGGCGGATTCTGCCTATATATGCTGATCATTGCGTTGCTGTACGTGCCAAGGTGCAGTGGTCGCATTCCCCTGGAATGCCTGGGTTTGGGGCGCTGCAAAGCAGGCATTTCGCGTCGGCCATTGGCCACCGCTGCATACCTGCCTACACATATCCAATCCCTTATGAATTGACATTTTTCAGCGTTTTCGGCATGCCACGCCACTACAGCTGCCAACTCGCCGGAATAGGTGCTTGGGCGGTGCCATACACATTGTGACACATCACCTTAAACTTTAAACATTACAATACCACTTTGGCCGTAAGGGAGCGGCAGCGCACCAGATGGGGGCCGGCAGGGAGGGTGCGGCGGCTCAGCGCGGCGGCGGTGGCGCGCGCCACAAGGCGTCCGCTCATGTCGAGCACTTCCACCATTTCTGCGGCGCCGACGCCGGTCACCATAACTCGGCCTTTGCGGGCCGCCACTTGCGGAGAGTCGGCCCGCGTAGCGTCGACTCCGGCGGTGAGGGCTTTTATCGAAAAGAAATTTTTCCACGGTTGCGTGGCGGCATACACGCTCATCCAGTTGGCCGGCACATAGAGCGTGGCCGAGCTGTAGTGCAGCGACGAGAATGCCGATGCGGCAAGTCCTTCGTTGTAGGCAACGGGAGGCACCGACGCATAGCAAACCACGGTTTTAAGCGGGCAGCGATAGAACGCGGCCTCGCCCACCCGGCTCACGCGCTCGCCGAGCTCGACCTTGGCGAGTGAGGTGCAGGCATCGAAAGCACTGACGCCCACTGGGGCGCCATCGATGTAGATTTCGGTGATGGCTTTGCAACCCGAGAATGCGCCAGCACCTATCTTGGCGCCGTCGAGCATTCTGATTTCGCTCACTTGCAGCGAGGTGCAGCCCTCGAATGTGCGGTCGGGTATGCCATGCTCGGTTATGGGTTTTTGCTTGAGCGATGTGCACTGCGAATATATTCCCGCGCCTGACTTGCGCGGCAGGTTGATGCCCTGAGTGAGGCTTGTGCAGCCCATGAAGGCCGCGCTGCCAATGGAGTCGACCCCGACCGACGTGGCGGCGGTGAGCGATGTGCAGCCGCTGAAGGCGTAGCTGCCCACTATGCAGCCCGCGGGTATCGACACCTGGCCGAGGCTTGTGCAGCCCGAAAACGCCGAGCTGCCGAGTTCGCTTAAGGCGGCGGGCAGGCTCACACTTTTCAGCTCGGTGCAGCTTTGAAACGCGTAGCGCGATATGTGGGTGACGGTGCCGGGGATCGACACCGAACTTATGCCCTTGCCGCCAAATCCCGACACTCGGGTCACGGTGTAGGTTTTGGTTATCTTCTTCTGCGGGTCCTGCGGGTCGGACACCTCGACGCTCACGGTGGAGGCTATGCTCACGTGGCCGCTGGTGCGCGTGGTACCCACGGCTTCGGCTGTGCGGGTGGAGTCGGAAAGGAAGTAGCTGACACCGTCTTTCTCTTCAAAACTGTCGGCATGCGCCATGGGCGACACCAAGGCCATGAGTAAGGCCGCCGCTGCTGCGGCTTTGCTGATAATCGTTTTACGCATTATTACTGCATCAATTGTGAATATGGGTCATAAAGGTAAGCAGCATTGACGGCATTGCCAAGCATTCAGGCCAATTACACCGGCATTTGCGGCACAAACACCAATAATGGGTAGGCGGTGCGAAAAAAAGCGAGCAGGCGGGCGCACCACGATGGTGGGTGCGTCCGCCTGCTGGCTTTTATTGTTGGCAATATCTGTGCCTACTGCGGCTTACTTGCCGAGCAGCACTTTGCGGTAGGTGGCGGTGCCGTTGGTGTAGGTGGTCTTCTCCACATACACGCCTGCAGCCGGGCGGGCCGAGCCGAGGCTGATGCCGCCCACGGTGTAGTAGGTGCGGCTCACGGGCACTGCGTCGGCGTCAATCTGGTCGGCGGCGCTGGGGTCGTACATAGCCGTCACAATCCAGCCCTTGGCGGTGGCCGCCTCAACGTTGGCCTGCGCGGTGCCTGGCATGTAGCTGATGTTGAGCTTGCGGGCCCACGAGCTGTTGCTTTCGGTCACGCTCACGCCCGACACGTCTTGCAGCTGGCCTATGAGCGAGTTGATGGCGTCGGCTGTCATGAGGTTGTTTTGCAGACTCAGGCCCTGCACGCCCTTGTTGTTGCTCAGGTCAAGGGCAGTGAGTTTGTTGCCTTCAGCCGAAATCCACTGCACATATGAGTTGTGGCTTAGGTCAAGCGAGGCGATCTTGTTGTTTTCGCAATTAAACCAGTATAGATATCCGTTGTGGCTGAGGTCGATGGCCGTCAGCTGGTTGTTGTTCACCTTGAGCTGGCTCAGGTTTCTTTGCTTGCTCACGTCTATGGTGGTGAGTTGGTTGCCGCCCACGCGCAGGGTCGACACGCTTGGGTTGGCGGTCACGTCGATAGCCGTGAGGTTGTTGCCTTCGGCATAGAGCAGGGTGAGGTTGCTGAGTGTGCTCAGGTCAAGAGTCGACAGGAAGTTGTTGTCCACATTGAGCCAGCGCAGGCTGGTGTTGGCCTTAAGGTCGAGAGTCGGCAGCTGGTTGTCATACAAATACAGACCGGTGAGGGCTGTGTTCTTGCTCAGGTCAATCGACTTCAGCTTGTTGCCTGCCAGGTTCAGCGTTTCGAGTTTGCCACACTTGCTGGCGTCGAAGCTTTCAAACTGGTTGTCGTAGGCATAGATGCTGGTGGCGGCGGTAAGGCCGCTCACGTCGAGCGTCTTGAACTTGTTTTCGTAGCAGTCGAGCTCGTCGAGGCCTGTGAGGCCGCTCAGGTCGAGTGATGTGAGGCTGTTGTGCGAGCAGTCAACCTCATACACGGTTGAATGGTGAGGCAGCAGCAGTGAGGTGAGGCGGTTGTATGAGCAGTCCACCTTCGACAGGCTGCCCATAGCCGAGCAGTCGATTTGGCCGGCAATGAGGTTGTCGTGCACATCGAGCACGCGCAACTTGGTGCACTTGCTCACGTCGATTGAGCCAATCTGGTTGCTTTCGGCATAAAGGCCGGTGATTTCGGGGTTATGGGTCACGTCGAGCGTTTTAATCTTGTTCAGGCCCACCTGCAGGTTGATGAGGCCCGGGGCATTGGTCAGGTCGAGGGCAGTGATGCCCTGCTGGCGTGCAATGAGCTGAATCACGTCGGGGCCGTAGATTTTCACCGTGGTGCCCTTGATGGTGCCGTTGACATAGCTTGACGACTTCTCTTCGCTCTTCACGCCGTCGCCCCAGTCGATTTGGAACTTGCTGCCGGCCGACACGCCGATACGCACGCTGGCGCCGGTCTCGGCATAGGTGATGACGATGGCGGGCTTGACCTCGGCCTTAGCCTCATAGGCACCCACGTCGATGCCCTCGCCCTGCACGCGGTCGTTGCCGGCAATGTCGGTGGTCTCGGTGTAGGCGTCGGTTGTGGTTCCCTTGTCAATAAACTCGCTGCCCTTGGCCAGGGCCCACGATGCGCTGTGCACGGCGGCGGTGTCGGCCGCTGTCTTGGCCACGCCGGCAAATGCGGTGGGGCGCTCAAAGTTGGCCGCAGCCGCGTCGGGGTTGCCAATGGTGTTATACACCTGCTCGGCCAGTGCCGGCAGGTTGAGGCCGATGTTGGCAGTGTCGTTAAGCTCGGCCTTGCGCAGCGAATTGCGCTGCACGGTGCAGTTCACCACCTTGCCGCCGCGCACGAATATGCCGCCGCCGTCGAAGGCGGTGTTGTTATACACCACGCAGCCCACCGTGAGGCCGTCGAGACTGTAGATGCCGCCGCCGCGGCCGCCCAGCTGGTCGCCATACTCGGGAGCGTCGGCATAGCAGTTGGCCACCACATTGTGCAGCACCAGGCCGCCGGCGTTGTGGATGCCGCCGCCAAGCAGGCCGCGGCAGTCGAGCACGCTGTTGCCCTCAAAGGTCGACCCGCTGCCCACATAGGCAGCGCCGCCGCTGTTGGAATAGCACTCTGTGATGGTGCAGCCGGTGACCACCGAATTGAATGCGGCCACGGCGCCGCCGGCGTCCTCGGCCACACAGTCGGTGAACTCGCAGTTGCTCACATTGGCGTTGCTGGCGCTCACCGCACCGCCAATGCCGTTGCCAAAGCTCGAGTGGCAATACATTTTAGAGAAGTGGCAGTCGGCCACCGACGCCTTCTTGTCGGTGGAGCCGGCAATATACACGGCGCCGCCGTAGGAGTCGCTGCTGGTGGTGCTCTGCGCCGTGAAGTAGGCCGAGCACTCGGTGAAGCGGCACTGGCTCACCTGCACATTGCCCAGCGCATACACTGCCGCACCGCTGGGCTTGGCCGTGGCCACATTGGCGTTGGCCCCCTTCAGGGTGAAGCCGTTGATGGCAGTGGCATCGGTAAACACCGAAGTGCTGTAAAGAAGGTGGCTCGAGTTGCCTTGTGTGCCAGTCACCTGCTGCTGGCCGTTGGAGGCCGTCTCCACCTCCCAGGTGTAGCGGTAGGTGGTGCCGCTGGCAATGGCGCGCTTCCACACGTCGGGCACATCGTCGTCGCCATCCAGAATGGTGACGTTGGCAAAGTCGTAGGGCTTGCCGCTGGCGCCCATCTGGCGGTCGGCCTTCGAGGCCTCATTGCCGGCAAAGCCGCCATAAAGGCTCACGCCGTTTTTCATGAAAAACGCCTTCGAGGTCTTGCGGCTGGCCTTTATCAGCGAGTCGGGACGGTAGGTGCCTGCGGCCACCCACACCTCGTCGCCTGCCTGGGCGGCGTTGATGGCAGCCTGCAAACTGCCCGTGGCGTTGGCCCACGACGAGCCGTCGCCGCTGGCACCCGCCTTAACATAGTGCACTGCCGCCTGCGTGCTTAGCACGGGCAGCATCGACAGAGCCGCAGCTGCTGTCAGTTTGAGTAGAGCTTGTTTCATCTGCTTAAATATTTTATTGCAAAATTATCTGCTTGAATATAGGGATTGTAACAAGGGCCAAAGATATGGCAAAAAAGGCATATTTCCCAACCTAAGGCCAATATTAATGCCGTTTTTCCACGATTTTATGCACAATCGGGGCGCGCCAGGGCGCGCTCGGGACTTGTGGTGAACGAGAACCCCGTGAGGCGAGCCGCAACGGCGCGGCTCAGGGCCGGCCAGTCGTCGGGGCGTACAAGGGCGGTGAACGTGAACTGCTGCTGCGCGCCCACAGGGCCGTTGAGAAAGTCGGCCAGCGCCTGGCGGCAGTCGCCGTCGAGCTCGGCAAAGCACAGCGGCGTGCCGGCGGCGTCGAGCAGCACCAGGGTGGGCGTGGCGCTGGCTCGGCCAGCAGTGATGCTGCGCACCAAGCGCAGCGTGAGCGGCACCCGCACAGCCACAAGTCCGTGCGGCGCACCGGCGTCACGGGTCAGAGCCACTCCGCCATCGGTCACCGCCTCAACCGCCGGCGCATTGTCGCCCTGCACCTCAACGGCTGCCAGACTCACCGTCTGTTCACTGCCACTGTGCGAGCAGCCGCCCAGCAGCAGCGACATTGCCACAATCAAAATCAACTTCATAATGCGTGTCATAGTGCAAAGATAGTGCAATTCACCCATATTCCACACACCAAAATACGCGTGGCGCGATGGTCCTATTCCGACTGCTCGCCATAGAATTGCTTGATGCATTCATATGCGCCCCAGCAGTAGGCCTGCAGCCATTCCTCATTCCAGGGCCTCACGGTGTTGCTGGCCAGGTCGATGTGTTTACACAGTTGCTCCACCATGTAGTCGATGGTGTCTTTCCGGTCATCTTCCGAGAGCCACGCTATGTCGTAGTCCTCATATTCCTCAAGCGTGTAGTCCTCATGAAAGAAGCGCATGGCGCGAAACAGATATTCATCATACTCGGCCAATTTGCGCCTCCACTCCTCGCTGCTGTCAACCAGGCGGGCCAACCAGTATTCACCCGACTCGTAAATCACCGTGCGCAGGCTTGTGCTTATGCCGCACTGCTCCATATACAGGTGTGTGATGTGCCTCAGCGCCACCAGCGGCGGCATTGAGTCGCCCTTTCGGGCATAGTCCTTAATAATGCTGATGTACTTCATTTCGTTGTGCTCATGTATTTTTTTGGGGTTACAATCATGCAAAGATAATCATTTCCAGCAACAATCGGGCATAATCCAGACGCATTCCCATTCCCCGCATTGGCCGGGCAATTGGTTCCCTGTGAAAAATAAAATACGTATCTTTGCCATAAGAATGCATGCCCCCACATGCACTACATATAATAAGTTCATGCCATTGATTTCTTCTGCTTTTGCGCATTTTTAATGAATGAAGCGCTTGGCGGGAGTAAAAAGTGGAGAAAAGGTGATGCGGTTTGAAATAAATGAATTACTTTTGCACTGCGATTACTTTTTATTAACAACTAAAATCTTACAAGAAATGGCATACGTAATTAATGACAACTGTGTGGCTTGTGGCACTTGCCAGTCGGTTTGCCCTACAGGCGCAATCAGCGAAGGTGACATCTACAGCATCGACCCCGATGTGTGCATCAG
The DNA here is from genome assembly GCA_934661195.1 of uncultured Muribaculaceae bacterium. Classification (GTDB taxonomy): domain Bacteria; phylum Bacteroidota; class Bacteroidia; order Bacteroidales; family Muribaculaceae; genus Sodaliphilus. The sequence goes on along the minus strand of CAKUJD010000008.1, from coordinate 34,777 downwards.
CTGCGGCTCATGCGCCGAGGCTTGCCCCAACGAGGCTATCACCGAAGGCTAAAGTCCAAGCGCTACACACGCAAGGCACAAGTCGGCCTCCCCAACGTGCGGGACGGCCGGCTTTCTTTATTTTTTCAGTCCACAGCTCACGACTGGGCTGTGGCAATTGTGGCCGATTGCACCTTTTTTTGTAACTTTGCCGCCAAGGGGATGAAGTGCGGCCTGATGTGTGCGCCGCACCACTCCGCATTTACTCACTGAAAAAGAAATTAGGATTAAATGAAAGCTCAAATTCTGTTGGCCGCCACGGCTGTGCTGGCGCTGGCCGCCTGCCGCCACTCGCCGCACGCCGATGAGGCCCGCCAGCGCGCCAGCGAGGCGGCCGCCAAGGTGGTGGGCACCAACCCCACCGACACGCTGGCCATGCAGCGCAGCATTCTCGACGCCAAGGCGGTGCAGAGCGAGTATGCGCTGATGGGCGACTCGGTGGCTGTGGAGATTTTTGATGAGGAATTCCAGAAATACGTTGCCGAGCACAACGCCCGGCTGGCCGGACAAATGTTTAACGATGGCGGCAAATGACGCAATAATAAGGAACGGCGCCCGGCTTGCGCTGCTGGCCACATGCGTGCTGGGGCTGCAAGGCTGCGACAATGCCAGCGCCGACAGCGGACGGCGCATGGCCGCCCAGTTCCAGCAAGCGTGGGCCGACTCGGCACGGCTGCGCGCCACACTGCCGCAAGTGGAGGCCGCGCTCGACAGTGCCGAGAGCCGCGCCGACTTTGCCCAGGCTTTTGCCGACGCCGCTGCCGGCACGGGCAACGACACCTTGCGGCTGGCCGCCATGGCTGTGGTGATGGACGCCAGCGAGTTTGCCCGCGAGGCAGCGCACAACGTGGTGCAGCCGCTGCTCGACGGCCACAGCAGCGCAGCCAAGGCATCGCGGCAGCTGCGCACCATGGGCAGCGCCCTTGCCGCAGTGGGAAAGGAGCGATACGGGCACGGCGTGGCCACTGCGGTGCAGCAGCTGACGGACGGCATGGACCTTGCCGACCAGATGCGGGTATATGCCGCGGCCAGCACTCCGGGCCTGCTGGGAGCCGCCATGGCGCGCGAACGCATGGCGACGCATGCCGACACCGCCGAGCTGGGCCGCCGCGTGGCCGAGCTTCGCAAAATCTACTCTCCTGCACAAATGCGCGAGTTTGAACAGAACTACTACATTAACAAATAAGCAATTACATATATAAAGAGACTACTATGCTGAAATTTGAAGAATACCTGGCTAAAGTGAACGACGCCATCAGCGCCATCCCCTACCCCACCGAGCCGTCACAGCTCTACCAGCCCATTGCCTACACCATGGCGCTGGGCGGCAAGCGGCTGCGCCCAGTACTCACACTCATGGCCTGCGAGGCCATGGGCGGAGAGCCCGATGCGGCGCTCAACGCCGCTGTGGGCCTTGAGCTGTTTCACAACTTCACCCTGCTGCACGACGATGTGATGGACAAGGCGGCCGTGCGCCGCGGACAGCCCACCGTGCACCGCCGCTGGAACGAGAATGTGGCAATCCTCAGCGGCGACGCCATGCTCACCCTGGCCACGCAATATGTGGCACGAGTCGACGCCGCGGTGCTGCAACCGGTGCTGGAGGTGTTCAACACCACGGCCATGGAGATTTACGAAGGCCAGCAGTGGGACATGGACTATGAGCAGCGCGCCGAGGTGACCGAGGCCGACTATATCGAGATGATACGCCTCAAGACGTCGGTGCTGCTGGGCTGCGCCTGCAAGGTGGGCGCGATAATTGCCGGCGCCGACCAGGCAAACGCCAACGCCCTGTATGAGGTGGGCCAGAACCTGGGTCTCGCCTTCCAGCTGCAAGACGATGTGCTCGACGTGTGGGGCGACGAGGCCACATTCGGCAAGGAGATAGGCGGCGACATCATGAACAACAAGAAGACCTATCTGCTTATCAACGCCCTCAACCGCGCCCAAGGCGACGACCTTGGCGAGCTGCGCCGCTGGATCACCGACGAGTATGCCATGCGGCAGGAGAAGGTGCCCGCCGTGCGCGCCATCTACGAGCGCCTGGGCCTGCACCAGCTGGCTCAGGAAGCCATTGCAGCCTACACGCAGAAAGCACTCGACGGCCTTGCGCAGGTGACAATGGACGATGACGCCCGCAAGGAGTTTGCCGAATTCATCAACCGATTAGTGAACCGCAGCAAGTGATCGACTCGCACACCCACCTCTATTGCGACGACTTCGACGCCGACCGCGACGCCGTGGTGGAGCGCGCCCGCGACGCCGGCGTGACCCACGTGGTGCTGCCCAACGAGAACCTTGACAGCGTGGGCCGCCTCAACGCTATGCGCGACAGCTATCCCGGCTATGTGTCGGCCGCCATGGGACTGCATCCAGAGGATGTGGACGGCGGCTGGCGCCACACACTGGCGCGCATGCGCCCGCTGCTGGACGGGGGAGACTACGTGGCCGTGGGCGAGATAGGCATCGACCTGTATTGGGATGCCACCTGGCGCCGCGAGCAGATGCAGGCACTGGCCGAGCAGCTGGGCTGGTGCCAGGAGCTAGGCCTGCCGTTCATCATGCACTGCCGCAACGGCCTTGACGAGTGCCTTGAGGTGATCGACAGCCTTGGCGGCAAGCCGCTGAGGGGCGTGTTTCACAGCTTCACCGGCACTGAGGCCGATGTGGAGCGCATACGCCGCCGCGGCGACTTCTACTTTGGGGTGAACGGCATAGTCACGTTCAAAAAGAGCAGCGTGCCGGCGCTGCTTCCCGCCATAGGGCTCAGCCGCCTACTGCTGGAGACCGACTCTCCCTTCCTTGCCCCTGTGCCCAACCGCGGCCGGCGCAACGAGAGTGCCAACATCCCCTACATTTGCCGCGCAGTGGCAAATGCCCTCGGCATCGGCGAGGCCGAAGTGTCGGCAGCGACCGATGCCAATGCCCGCGCACTGTTCGGGCTGGCGGATTGAACCTTTCGAGCGGCGTTTATGGTTTTTTAAGTCGGCAATGAGCGCAAATGAGCGCAAATTGTAATAAATTTGCTACTTACGCATCATGTGCCCCGCCGCAAAAGCCACGGCGCAACGGGCATAATCATTATAATTAGTATTTTTAACAAATAACACTTCTGAATGAAATTAACTACGAAAATCTGCAATCTGTTAGCGATTGTGATGCTGCTGGCGTCGTTCACGGCCCAGGCAGCAACCTATGGCACGCCCAAGCGCGAGCTGCGCTCGGCATGGGTGGCCACAGTGTGGGCACTCGACTGGCCCAAGACCACAGTGTCGAGCACTGGCAATGCAAATGAAATCAGCAAGCAAAAGAATCAGCTCACCGAGCTGCTCGACTCGCTTAAGAACAACAACATGAACGCCATCTACTTCCAGGTGCGCTCAATGTGCGACGCCATGTATAAGTCGAGCTACGAGCCCTGGTCGAGCTATCTGGTGTCGAGCCGCGGCATGGACCCAGGCTGGGACCCCCTGCAATTTGCCGTAGAGGAGAGCCACAAGCGTGGCATGGAGTGCCACGCGTGGGTCAACCCCTACCGCTTCAGCACAGGCACTAACTGGAACACCGAGCAAGACCAGAAGCTGCGCAACGACGGCATGCTACTCACCTACGGCAGCACAGTAATCCTCAACCCCGGCCTCAAGGCCACCCGCGAGCGCATAACCAACGTGGTGAAGGAGATAGTGAAGAACTACGACGTGGACGGAGTGGTGTTTGACGACTACTTCTACCCCAACGGAATCCCGTCGGACGAAAGCGCTGGCGACTACCAGCTGTGGAAGGACTCTGGCACAAGCCTCTCGATAGGCGACTGGCGCCGCGACAACGTGAACCAGATGGTGAAAGACGTGCACGAGGCCATTCAATCGCTGCGCCCCGAGGTGGCTTTCGGCATCTCGCCCGCCGGCGTGGCCTGCTCAAGCTCGACCCTGGCCAAGAAATACGGCATCGACCCCTGCCCCGGCAGCGACTGGCAGTACAGCGGCATATTCAGCGATCCGGTGGCTTGGATTGCCAACAAGAGCCTCGACTACATTTCTCCGCAGGTCTACTGGACCATAGGCAACTCATCGGCCGACTACTCGAAAATAACCCCCTGGTGGGGCAAGACGGCGCACAAGTTCGACCGCCACGTCTACATTTCACACTCAATATCGTCGCTCACCTACGCCAGCACGGGCTCACTGCCCATGGGCGCATCGGGCATCGAGCAGACCGCAGCCAAAATCCCCGTGCAAAAGGCCAGCGGCCCCAACAACACAAGCTATGACGAATATGTGAACGAAGTGGAGATGAACCGCAACACCAACCTCGACGACGCCCCCGGCTCGGTGTACTACTCGTGCAAATACCTGTATGCCATGAAGGCCAAGGAGTCGTTTGCACACTATCTGCGCCGCACCGTCTACAGCCGCCCCGCGCTGCCGCCCGTCATGAGCTGGAAAGCCGGCAAGAACCCCGGTGTGGTCAAGAATCTGCAAAAGGTGGCCTACACCCTCTCGTGGGACGGCTACAGCAACGTGCGCTACACAGTGTATGCAGTGCCCGAAGGCGTTAAGCAGACCGACTTCAACAAAGATGTGGACTATCTGCTGGGCATGACCTATGGCACCTCGTTTGAAATTCCCGAGGCCTACCGCACAGGCTACCAATATGCCGTGTGCGTGCTCGACCGCGTGGGCAACGAATACTCACCCATGTTCCTTGGCGCGCCCGCACAGAGCCTGCCGGCGCCACAGCTTGCGACTCCCGCCAACGGCGCCAAGGTACAAGACCCCTTCAACTTTGCATGGCACCCCGTGAAAGGCGCCACCGAATACACCCTTGAAGTGGCCACCGACAAGGACTTCAACAATGTGACCAACACCTACGCCACCACCGACACTGTGGTCAACACCGCCGTGTTTGAAAAAATCAGAGGCGGCGTGAAGCAATACTGGCGTGTGCACGCCTGCGCACTCAACTACGCCGACGGCGTGAGCGAGAGCCGCGAGTTCACCCCGTCGGTGCTCGCCCTCACCTACCCGCAGCCCAACGCCGTGAACGTGAACCCCGCCTTCACCGCCACATGGAGCACCCTCGATGACCAGGACGTGACCCTCGAGATTGCCACCGACGACACATTTGCCGACGGCACCATAGCATACACCGGCACATCGGGCAACGGCTCGCTAAAGGTGGCCGACTTCGCCCTCGCAGCCGGCGTGCAATACTATGCCCGCCTGGTGATGACCCGCGACGGAGTGCAGAAGATGTCGGCCACAGTGCCCTTCACCACCATGTTTATGACCGGTGAAGTGCCCACATTCTCGCGTCCCGTGAGCGGCGGCGACCTCTACGCCAACCAGACAATTGCCGTGACACCCCAGCAGGCAGCCATGGGCTACAAGATTGAAGTGTCGGCCGACAACAAATTCTCGAGCCGCACACGCTTCATCGAGTCGACCAAAGATCAGGCCTACACCACCAGCAAAACGGCCGGAGAAATTAAGGTGAACAGCAAACTTATGACCGACGGCGCCACCTACTACGCCCGCGCCTGCACACGCTACTACAAGTCGATGGGCATGATAAGCAACACCGAGTGGTGCTCGACCATACCATTCGTCTACCGCGCCCAGAACAGTGCCGTTGACGGCATTGGCAACGACGCCTCACTGCTCATAAGCGGCATGCGCGGCGGCGTGCGCGTCACCACAGGCGCATCGGCAGCCGCTGGCTACATCTGCAATATGCAGGGCGCCATCGTGGCCCGATACAGCGTGGCCGCAGGCTCGCAGCAGTTCATAGCGCTGCCCGCAGGCCTCTACGTGGCCCAGAACGGCACCAAACTCATAGTGCGCTAACCCACACAGGCAGCGCAAACACCCATCGGGGCTGCGGCACAAATATGCGCCGCAGCCCCGATGCTGTTTTCAGCCACATTCAAGTTGATTCTCACTGTAGGGGCGCGACATGCCGAGAGCACTGAAAAATTTTATTCCTAAGAAAACAGGATAAGGTTAAAGTTGAGGGCTAAAGTTTAAACGAGCAACAGTTAAAAATCTAATTTACAGCTGTTTACTGTAGGGACGCGGCATACCGCGTCCAACGGGCGCAGCCCCATTCAGCACGAAGGCAAAATTACATCAAATACGCCTCCATTTGCAGTAACCATTCATACACAATTAATTGATTTGCAGCGTTTTGCATTGGACGTGGCATGCCACGTCCCTACAGCACTCATCGCTGCTGGGTGCACCCGCCAACTCGCTGGATTGCCACTTTTTCAGTGCTATTCAGCCGTGGGCGGGGCTTACTCTAATCAAATGATGTGTGACACTAGTAGCCCTATGCTATGGTGACTTCACCGCACAGGGCCACTTGCATATATTTCTTCACCGACGATGGCGGCAGACCCATGCCGAACAGGTACATCAGTTTGGTGATGGCTGCCTCGCTGGTAATGTCGTGGCCGCTTACCACACCGGCCTTGGCCAAACTGTTGCCAGTGTCGTAGAGACCTGCGTGCACGCTGCCGTTGACGCACTGCGTGACGTTGACTATGACCACGCCGCGCTCCACGGCCTCGCGAATGGCTGTGGTGAACCACGGGTCGCTGGGACTGTTTCCGGCGCCGTAGGTTTTGAGCACGATGCCCTTGATGTGTGGCGTGGCCAGCAGGTGGCGCAGCGTGCTCTCGGTCATGCCTGGATTGAGCTCGATAAACATCACGTCGGGGTCCATGTTGTAGCGCACCTTGAGCGGACGCTTCGACGGCGAGCGGTAGAGGGCCTCATCCTTGAAATATATGCCCAGACCTATGCGCGCCAGCTCGGGATAGTTGTTGCTCTTGAAGGCGTTGAAGTTGTCGGCGCTCATTTTGGTGCTGCGGTTGCCGCGCCACAGGTGGCTCTCGAATAGTATGGCCACCTCCTGCACCATTGCCTGGCCGCTGGGATCGGTGGCTGCGGCCACCTGCAGGGCGGTTATCAGGTTTTCCTCGCCATCGGTGCGCACCTCGCCTATGGGCAGCTGCGAGCCGGTGATAATCACCGGCTTGCTAAGATTCTCGAGCATAAAACTCAGCGCCGAGGCGGTGAACGCCATGGTGTCGGTGCCGTGCAGCACCACAAAGCCGTCGTAGGTGTCATAGCGCTCCTCGATGGCGCGGGCTATGTCGTGCCAGTGCGAAGGGTTCATGTTGCTGCTGTCGATAGGCGGATTGAACTGTATGTTGTCGATGTCGTAATCCAGTTTCTTGATTTTGGGCACGTTGTCGATGAGGTGCGAGAAGTCGAACGGCTGCAAGGCTTTGGTGCGGGGATTCTCGATCATGCCTATTGTGCCGCCTGTGTAGATTATGAGTATTTTGGGCTTTGCGGTGATGTTACGTTCCATTGTAAGCAATTTGGCAAATTGTTATTACTACTGGCAAAGATAATAATAAAAAAGGGATTTCAACAAAGAAATCCCTTTGAATTAGCGATATGATAGTGTCAAAATGACATTATGCAGATTAAGCGGCTAATTATGCAGGCCGCGCGAGCGCAGATAGTTGAGCATCATTTGCGGGCGGTCGGTCTGGATAAGGTGCGCACCGAGGCGGTCGATGAGGTAGCCCCAGCCCTGGTCCATACTCTTGAGCGTGGCATCGTCGTCGTGTCCGCCAGCCATGGTGTCCCATAGGGTGTTGTACCATATAAGGGTGCGGCCAGTGAGGCTGTGGGCCAGCTTCAGCGGCAGTTTGTTGGTGTCGGAGCGGAACAGCAGCTCGAAGGCCACGGGGTGGAGCTTGTCGACAAACTCGTTGATGCAGGCCTCGGCCGTATCGGTGTCGAGGTTGACGATGGGCATGTAGATGATGTCGTTGAGATACTTGCCATAGAGCCGCTTCACCTCGTCGGGACTTTTCTTGCCCTTCATCACTATCTGGCGCGTGGTGCCGGTCTTCTGGGCCAAGGCATACACCTGGTCGAAATAGCGGTCGGCCTTGTCGAGGTTGAGCATCACGCGGCCCTTGGCCATGAGCAGCACCTGCTCGAGTGTGGGCACCCGCTGGCCTGTGCGTATGCCGCAGCCGTTGCGCAGATGCAGCTTGGCAATGGAGTCGCTTGGCGTCAGGGCAATTTTGCCCTTGCCGGTGGTGGTGCGGTTGAGTGTGGGGTCGTGCATGAGGATCAGCACCCCGTCGGACGTGCGCTGCAAGTCGAGTTCCACAATGTCGACACCCATTTTTATGGCGCTTTCAATTCCCTCAAGCGAGTTCTCGGGAAAGTTGCGCCAGTCGCCTCGGTGGGCGGCCACTATCACTCCGCTGCGGTCGCCGCTCAGCAGCCGCTGGCGGATGCTGTCGGCGCGAGTCTGCGCCGCCGCCTGCAAGGCGCATAGGGCCAGGCAGGCGAGCACTATCAGTTTTCCTATTTTTTTCATTTTTGTCAATGTCTATTGGTTGCGTTACTTTTGTTTTTTGTCGGCGGCAGCCCTGAAGGCCTTGTCGAAAAACACCATTTGGTAGTCAATCGAGTTGCACCAGTAGTCCCAGGTGTGGCGTCCGGGGCGAATGGTGTAGTCGTGGGCTATTTTGCGGTCGAGCAGCACCTTGTGCAGGTTGTTGTTCACCTTGTAGAAGATGTCGTTCACGCCGTCGTCGATGGTAATGTTTTGGGAGGTCTGCACAGTTGCGGCAAGATTGACGATGGAGTGCGACGCCCACAGTTCCTTGTTGTCGTCATAGTTGCCCAGGCGGTCCTTGATGTGCCAGCGCTCGGGAAACTTGGTGATGTCCACACCGCCGCTCATGCAGCCTATGGAGTTGAACACGTCGGGGTGGCGCAGGCCCACCCACATGGCTCCGTGGCCGCCCATGCTTAGGCCGGCAATGGCGCGCATCTCCTTGGTGGCCTTGGTGCGGTAGTGCGAGTCGATGTAGCTCACCAGCTCGGAACTGATGTAGGTTTCAAACTGCATTTTGGGGTCGATGGGAGAGTCGAAATACCAGCTGTCCTGCCCGTCGGGGCATACAAATATCACACTGTAGCGGTCGGCCAGTTCGTGCAGGTCCTTCTTGCGCGGCCAGTTGCTGTAGTCGCCGTTGGCTCCGTGCAGCAGGTAGACCACGGGGTAGCGGTCGTTGGGCACATAGCGGTTGTAATACACCTCGGGCACAATCACCACATTTTTAATTGCGCGGCCCATTTTGGCGCTCATCACTTCGATGGTGTCGGCCGTGGCCGTGCGCTTGGCGCGCACCTCGGTGCGCGCGCGGCTCTTCTGCACCCTTTTGGGCGCGGCGGCCACACTGGTGCTGCCCGCCCACAGCAGCATGGCCATGGCGAGCATGAAATTAATGCGTAATGGTTTCATATTCAGTGTTTGGTTTAATTAACAGCATCTGTTGCGGCCACCGCCCCTGGCGATTGCCGCCCCAAAGTTACTAAAAAATAGCGGTTATCGTGGCGCAGCGGCCTGGCAACTGTTGCAAATTGCGAAAAAAAGGCATACCTTTGCACACGCAAACCGCGCATATGGCGTAATTGGTAGCCGCGCTAGACTTAGGATCTAGTGACTAACGTCGTGTGGGTTCGAGTCCCTCTATGCGCACAAGCACAGCCAAGGCAGCCGCCCACGCCAAGGGGCAGCTGCCTTGGCTGCTTTGGCTGTGTGGGGTATATTTTGTATCTTTGTACCCAATAGGGGGCGGCCGGTGTCGCCCGCCGCATTATTTAATGAATAATAGCGTGTTGCACGCACAAAAAGAAAGTTTATAATAGCATGTCAAGAAACGAAAAGGAACTTGAGGGGGTGACGCTGCTGGGCAACCAGCACACCAAGTATGCCACCGACTACGCGCCCGAGGTGCTTGAGACGTTTGTCAACAAGCATCCCGAAAACGAGTATCTGGTGACGCTCGACTGCCCTGAATTCACCACGCTGTGCCCCAAGACGGGCCAGCCCGACTTCGGGCACATCATCATCAGCTACATTCCGCGCGAGCGCATGGTGGAGAGCAAGAGCCTGAAGCTGTATCTGTTCAGTTTCCGCAACCACGGCGACTTTCATGAGGACTGCGTAAACATAATCATGAACGACCTGATAAAGCTCATGGACCCCAAGTATATCGAGGTGGTGGGACTCTTCCGCCCGCGCGGCGGCATCTCGATTCTGCCATTCGCCAACCACGGCGACGCCGACCACCAGGAAATGGTGCGCACCCGCCTGCTGGCCAGTTTCAGAAACAAATACTAACGCTACAACAAAATCGACACACTCACAACATTATGGCAAAAGATGCAGTTATAGTGATTTCGGGCGGAATGGACTCGGTGACCCTGCTACACGAATACAAGGACCAGATAGGCCTTGCCGTGACATTTGACTACGGCAGCACTCAAAACGACCGCGAGCGCCAGTATGCCGTGCTGCACTGCAAGCGGCTGGGCATAAAGCACATAATAATTCCGCTCGACTTTATGCACAAATACTTCAAAAGCGCGCTGCTCGAAAGTCCAGAGGCCATACCCGAGGGCAACTACGACGACGCCAACATGAAGTCGACCGTGGTGCCATTCCGCAACGGCATAATGCTGGCCATTGCCTGCGGCATTGCCGAGAGCAACGGGCTGAAGCGGGTGATGATTGCCAACCACGCCGGCGACCACACCATATATCCCGACTGCCGGCAGGAATTTGTCGACGCCATGTCGCACGCCATGCGCGCAGGAACCTATGAGGGCATCGAGATCTTCGCCCCCTACACCGGCATAAGCAAGACCGACATAGCGCGCCACGGCAAGCGGCTGGGCATTGACTACAGCGAGACGTACTCGTGCTACAAGGGCGGGGCCAAGCACTGCGGCAAGTGCGGCACGTGCCGCGAAAGGCGCGAGGCGCTGCGCGAGGCCGGCATAACCGACACCACCGAATATATGAGCGACGCCGAGGATGGCGGCAAGCAATAACTTTTTTTTCAACCTGACGCATATGGGAATGTATTACGTGAAGAAAACGCTTGAGGTGTCGGCCAGCCACCAGCTTAGGCTCGACTACGAGAGCAAGTGCCAGAACCTGCACGGCCACAACTGGGTGATTACGGTGTATTGCCGCTCGCGCCAGCTTGATGCCAACGGCATGGTGTGCGACTTCTCGAAAATAAAGTCGCTCATCAAGAGCCGCATGGACCACTGCAACCTTAACGAGCAGTTCAGTTTCAACCCCACCGCCGAAAACATTGCGCGCTGGATTGTGGACAACGTGCCCAACTGCTACCGGGCCGACGTGTGCGAGTCGCAGAACAACGAGGCAAGCTATGTGGACGATTAACGAGATTTTCCAGTCGCTGCAGGGCGAGGGCTACAACACTGGCACGGCAAGCGTGTTTGTGCGCTTCAGCGGGTGCAACCTGAAGTGCGGTTTTTGCGACACCGCCCACCAGAGCGGCACGCCCATGTCGCTGCCGCAAATAGTTGAGGCCATAATGCAATGGCCCAAGGCACCGCTGGTGGTGCTCACGGGCGGCGAGCCAAGCCTGTGGGTCACTGCCGAGATGCTTGCTGCCATCAAGCGGCTCACGGGCAAGCGCATTGCCATCGAGACCAACGGCACGCGTCCCCTGCCCGAGGGCATCGACTGGGTGACGCTGTCGCCCAAATTCACCTTCGAAGGCGGCGACGCGCTGCCATGCGTGCTGCGCAGCTGCGATGAGCTGAAGGTGGTGTATTGCGGCCAAGACCTGTCGGTGTACGACGGCATCGAAGCCCGCCACCGCTTTTTGCAGCCGTGCTTTGTGGCCGACGCCGAGCAGTGCCGGCGCAATGTGGAAGCGTGCGTCAATGCCGTACTCTCCCACCCCAAGTGGCGGCTGTCGCTGCAAACCCACCGCATGCTCAACATTCGCTGAGCGGAAAGCCTCCCCTTGAGCCTTCCCTTGAAAACTTTTTCCGATTTTTTGCTTAATTTCTTTGGCAATTAATTAAAATTGCCTAATTTTGCACGCTTTTCCAATTTAGCAGCCAGCCAGAGTGCGGCAGCTTAATTGACTGAGCCATGAGAAGTCGCGTTGGGCTGTGCAACCCCATAATTAACCTCTCATTGTGAAAGACATATTATAAATCAACACTTTAACGGGAGATCGGGTATCTCAATTGCAATCGCAGGCATTTTTCTTGTGAGGCTTTTTGCGTCCACACCATTGGGCAGCCATTAGCCAGCAGAAAATATTTTTCCTGACTGCCACCGAAGCATGCCTCACATAACGAGTCATGCTAAAATTAACTTTGCAACAGAAACAACACAAAATACTATTCGCGTTATGGATAAAGAAACGAAGAGCACCCTCTACAAGTACAAAGAACCGGCATTGCAAAGCAACGCCAGCCTCAGCGGCTGCCTTGATATTATATCTGCAGCGGCCAGGGACAGCAAACTCGACCAGGAGCTGTTTGACAACTACCGCGAGCACATTGCCTTCGTGGGCCGACGCCTGGGCCTGGCCGACGACGCTGTGGTGCTGCTGGCAGTGCTCATCAACAGAGCCTACGAATACACAATCGACATGGACGACATAATGGAAGACCTCGACTGCACCTACCTCACCATAGTCAAGCACTTTTCAGCCATAAAGCAACTGAGGGAGGCCAAATACATCAAGGGCCGGCTTGAGGCCGACGACTCCGACGACATTTCGTTTAGCGTGCCCGGCAAAGTGGTTACGGCCTTATCAAAGGACGAGCCCTTCGTCGAAGACCTGAGCGGACTGAGCCAGCAGACCATGTTTGAGCACATCAAGGCTCTCTACAAGGATAATTGCGACGGAAAAATCACCCACGAAGAATTCATAAAAAGCGTCAACGAATTGTTTAACAGCAATCCTGAATTGGAGCTGGTGAAAGCATTCAAAAAAAGGGAACTGGACATCCGCGAAACATATTCAGAAGGTACCGCCCTACTTGGATTCTGCTACTTCACCCTATATGAAAATTACGATGACGGCAAAATAGGGTTCAGCAAAATGAGGCAAAGCGAGAACGCAAATTTTGTGGAAGACTACTCAGCATGGGAGGGTCTTACATATGAATTGCAAGACAAAGGCTTGATACAGCATGCGTTCTGCGACGGCATGGCCGATGCCAACCACTTCTGCCTCACGAGCAAGGCCCGCGCTGAATTCCTTGCAGGCACCGAAGGCGCCGAGGGCGGCATCATCGGCCAAACGCTAAAGGCAGCCGACATTGCCGAAAAAGACCTCTTCTACAACGGCAAGGAGGCAGCCGACATCGAGCGTCTGTACTCGCTCATTGCCCCCGACCGCTTCGGGCAGGTGCAGCAGACGCTGGCCAGCCGCGGAATGCGCACGGGCTTCGCGTGCATGTTCTATGGTTCGCCAGGCACAGGCAAGACCGAGACGGCGCTGCAACTGGCACGCCGCACAGGGCGCGACATAATGCAGGTAAACGTCACCGACATACGCAGCAAGTGGGTGGGCGACAGCGAGCGCAACATAAAGGGGATCTTCGACCAGTATAACGCGCTGTGCGAATCGCGCGAAGTGGCGCCCATAATGCTCTTCAACGAGGCCGACGCCGTGCTTGGCTCGCGCATCAAGGGCGCGCAAAACGGCGTAGACCGCATGGAAAACTCCGTGCAAAACATAATTCTGCAAGAAATGGAGAAGCTTAAGGGCATAATGATTGCCACAAGCAACCTCAACGAAAACCTCGACCCAGCCTTTGAGCGGCGCTTCCTCTACAAGATAGAGTTTCTGCGCCCCAGCTCCAATGTGCGCCGCAACATCTGGAGGTCGATGATTCCCGACCTCACCGACGAGGAGGCCCTCACACTGGCAGGCCGCTACGACTTCACCGGCGGCGAAATTGAAAACGTGGCCCGCAAACTGCTGGTGGAGCAGCTGCTGAACGCAGGCAGCACCGTGCCCACAGTGCAGCTTGTGGCCAAGATATGCGACAGCGAGGGCTCAAGCATCATAAAGCGTGCCGTGGGCTTCTGACACCGGCGCCAGTCTTAATTCCTTAATACCACTCTCGGCCGTGGAAGCACACGAGCACGCGCCGGCCCCAAGGCATCACTGCCGCGGGGCCGGTTTTTTGTCGTTAGACCGTGCCTCAGCCCATCACGAATTTAAGCACAAACAGCAGCGCGAGCACAACCAAAGTGGCATTAAGGTCGCGCCAGCGGCAGGTGCACGCCTTTATCACCACATAGCTGAGTATGCCCAGGCAAATGCCATTGGCAATGGAGTAACACAGCACCATGGTGAGCATGGTTATGAATGCCGGAAACGACTCGCTGACATCGCTCAGGTCAACCTTCTTCACCGAGTCGAGCATGAGCACGCCAACCATCACCAGCGCTCCGCTGGTGGCAGCCGACGGTATGATAAGGAACAGCGGCGACAGCAGCAGCGACACCACAAACAGCAGTCCAGTGACGAGCGAGGTGACGCCTGTGCGGCCGCCCTCGGCGATGCCCGACGCGCTCTCGATGTAGGTGGTAACGCTGCTGCTGCCAAGAATAGGACTGACGGTGGTGCCCAAGGCATCGCTGAGCATGGCCTCCCTCACGCGCGGTATCGTGCCGTCGGGGCGCACGGCGCCCGTCTTTTCGGCCAGTCCCACCAGAGTGCCCACCGTGTCGAAGATGTTGATTATGAGCAGCGAGAATATCACCAGCATCATGTTCAGATTGAAGAAGCCGCTGAAATCAAACTTGCAGAATATAGGGGCTATGGAGTGAGGCGCCGACACGGGCAGCCACCCGCTGGGCATCTGCGTCACCCCCATTGGCAGGCCCACCAGCGTGGCCGCCACTATGGCTATGAACAGCGCACCCTTCACCCGGCGCGCCATAAGCACACCGCTGAGCACTATGGCCAGCATGCCAAGCAAAGCCTCGGGGGTGAACTGGCCAAGCGCCACAAACGTGTCGGGATTGGCCACCACTATGCCCGCATTTTTAAGACCTATGAAGGCCAAGAACATGCCTATGCCGGCCGAAATGGAATAGCGCAGATTGCGCGGAATGCTGTCGAGAATGCGCTCGCGCACATTCAGGAAGGTGATGAGGATGAATATCACCCCCTCCACCAGCAGTGCCGCCAGCGACTGCTGCCACGTGAGGTGCATGGCCTGGCACATGGTGAAGGCGAAAAAGGCATTGAGGCCCATGCTCGGCGCCTGGGCAAACGGCAGTTTGGCCATGAAGGCCAGCAGCAGGGTGGATATGGCCGCCGCCAGCGCAGTAGCCGTGAACAGCGCACCCTTGTCCATGCCGGTGGTGGCCAGAATGGCGGGATTGACAGCGAGAATGTAGCTCATTGTCAAAAACGTGGTGGTTCCAGCCACCACCTCAGTGCGGATTTTGGTTTTGGAAGCGTCAAAACCAAGAGCTTTAGTCAAGAAATTCATCACAGAAATTATTTTTTGTCACATCGTTTCGAATCAAAAGTTATTTCCAGAGCCACACTTTGTGCAGCATGTGGCCGGCAAAGCCGATGGCGGCCTTCAGCGGGCGCGTGCTGAGCGACTTGCCGGCTATGATTAGCATCACCGCCACCAATATCAGCACTATGCCCACAGCCAGACGCATGGTGAACGGCTCGTCGAACACGCCTATGCCTATCACCACAGCGGTGAGTGGCTCGAGCGCGCCCATAATGGCGGTTGGCGTCGACCCTATGAGGCGCACCGACACGGTCATCAGCACAAGCGACATGATGGTGGGCAGCACCGCCAGCATCAGCGCCGGAGCCCACTGCCCGGCACCGTGCAGCCACTGCAGGCTGTTGCCGCTAAAGGCGGCATAGGCGGCCACAGTGGCCACCGCACCCAGCAGCACATAGAACGTGAGCGCAAACGACGACATGCGCAGCGACGAGCGGTTGACCACCACAATGTAGACGGCGTAGGACAGCGACGACACCAGCACCAGCACTATGCCAAAGGCGCTCACTGCCTTGCCGCCGTCGCCGTTGGACAGCAGCACAATGCCGCACAGGGCGAGTCCTATCGACACCACTGTGGTGGCAGTGAGCCGCTCTTTGAAAAACGCCGTCATTATCACGGCCACCATCACGGGGTAGACAAACAGTATGGTGGAGGCCACGCCGGCATCAAGATAGTGGAAGCTGAAAAACAGCGTGAGCGACGACACCGCAAACAGCACGCCAAGGGGCAGCAACAGGCACAGCTGCCTGGCCGTTGCGGCCATGCTATGCCTGCGCGCGGCCATTATAAGCGCCATTACAAGCGCGGCCACGGCAAAGCGGTAGAACAGCACCGACTGCGGTCCTATGCCCTGCGCATACAGCGGCAGCGCGCCCAGCGGATTGGTGCCATAGCACACAGCGGCCACAATGCCGCAAATGCTTCCTTTGACTTTAGGGTTCATCTTTTAAAAATCATTTAATCTCGGTGGTGCAGCGCAAACCTACACGCACTGCGCCGGAGCCGTATGGCCGCATTTGATGTGGCGGTCACAGCTGCTCCGGCGCAGAGGAAATGTCATATTATGTAGCAAGGCATGCTCAGTTGCGTTTGGGCGCAAGTTCAAACTTGGGCACGGCCACGAGTTTGATGTCAAACTGAAGCATTGAGTATGGCTTTATCACGCCAGTTGACGCAGCCTTGTAGGCCAGCTTGTAGGGTATCACCACGCGCACGCTGTCGCCTATGCGCATCTTGGTGATGGCTATGGCCCAGCCCTCGATTATGGAGGAGTTGAGCCGGCAACGGAACAGGCTGTCGCCGGGCTCGGTGTTGAGATACGACGAGTCGAACGGGGTGGCATCGTAAAGCTGTCCGCGATACTTCACGTCGACCTGCGACGAGTATAGCGGCCTTATGTTGGCCCGGGTCTTGCTGGTATCGTTAAACCAGTGCATCAGCACCTTGGCGGTGGGATCCCAGTCGGCGGTCACCTCTTGGTAGAATTTGCTGCCGTCGTCGCCCTTAAGGCCTTGCTGCTGCTCATACCATGCGATGTTGGCGTTGCGCCAGTCGGCATACTTGTCGTCGTCGTCATCGCCAATGCATGAGTTAAGCACGCAGCCAAGCGCAGCCGCGGCCACCATGAGCAATGCTAATATTGGAAATCTTTTCATCGATATGTTCTCTCTATTATGTGATATGCGCCGGGCCTTGCGGCCGCGCTTTATGTTTTTTTTACACGAGCTTCTTAAGCAGATTGTTGAGGCTGCAGTCCTCACCGATGATGGCGGGCAGGTCGGCAATGGCCACACGCTTCTGCTCCATGCTGTCGCGGTCGCGCAGGGTAACGGTGTTGTCCTCCAGCGTCTGACCGTCGACGGTGATGCAATAGGGGGTGCCGATTGCGTCCTGGCGGCGGTAGCGCTTGCCAATCGAGTCCTTTTCGTCGTAGCGGCAGGCAAAGTCGAAGCGGAGCACATCCATAATCTCGTGAGCCTTCTCGGGCAGGCCGTCTTTCTTCACCAGCGGCAGCACGGCGCACTTCACAGGGGCAATGGCCTTGGGCAGGTGCAGCACCACGCGCTTGTCGCCGCCCTCAAGCTGCTGTTCGTCGTACGACGAGCAGAGCACCGACAGGAACATGCGGTCGACGCCAATCGACGTCTCAATGTCGTAGGGGGTGTAGCTTTTGTTGAGCTCGGGATCGAAGTACTGGATCTTTTTGCCCGAGAACTTCTCGTGCTGGCTAAGGTCGAAGTCGGTGCGGCTGTGAATGCCTTCCACCTCCTTAAAGCCGAACGGCATCTGGAACTCGATGTCGGTGGCGGCGTTGGCATAGTGGGCCAGCTTCTCGTGGTCGTGGAAGCGGTACTTCTCGTCGCCAAGGCCAAGGGCCTTGTGCCACTTGAGGCGGGTCTGCTTCCAGAACTCAAACCACTTCATCTCCTCGCCGGGACGCACAAAGAACTGCATCTCCATCTGCTCGAACTCGCGCATGCGGAATATGAACTGGCGCGCCACAATCTCGTTGCGGAAGGCCTTGCCTATCTGCGCAATGCCGAAGGGAATGCGCATGCGGCCCGTCTTTTGCACGTTGAGGAAGTTCACAAAAATGCCTTGAGCGGTCTCGGGGCGCAGATACACGTCCATGGTGCTGTCGGCGCTCGAACCCATCTGGGTCTTGAACATAAGGTTGAACTGGCGCACGTCGGTCCAGTTTTTGGTGCCCGAAATGGGGTCAACTATTTCGTAGTCGAGAATGATTTGCTTCAGCTCCTTGAGGTCGTTGGCGTTCATCGCCTTGCTGTAGCGCTCGTGCAGCTGGTCGCGCTTCTGCTGGTGCTCGAGCACGTGGGGGTTGGTCTTGCGGAACATTGCCTCGTCAAACTTGTCGCCAAAGCGCTTGGCGGCCTTTGCCACCTCCTTGTTGATTTTGTCGTCAAACTTGGCAATTTCGTCCTCGATCAGTACATCGGCGCGATAGCGCTTTTTGCTGTCGCGGTTGTCAATCAGGGGATCGTTGAATGCATCGACGTGTCCAGAAGCCTTCCATATGGTGGGGTGCATGAATATGGCCGAATCGATGCCCACGATGTTGTCGTGCAGCAGCGTCATAGCCTCCCACCAGTAGCGCTTGATGTTGTTTTTCATTTCCACGCCATTCTGGCCGTAGTCATACACGGCGCCCAGGCCATCATAGATTTCACTTGACGGAAACACAAAACCATATTCCTTGGCATGTGATACAATTTTCTTGAATACGTCTTCTTTCTGTGCCATTTTTGCTGTTAGTTTTTTTATGCTGCGGCCGCGGCTTGAGCCGCACCGAGAATGAATTTTCGTTATTTAAGGTGCAAAGTAAGCGATTTTTTTCGATTTTATTTGTATTTTTGCTAACCGATTATTTTTAATTATAGTAAAATAAACATAATGCGCCGGCAGCGAGGCGCGGCGCCCGGCCAGCCAATGGCTCAGGGCCGCAGTGCCTCCATCCCAGCGCACACACTGCATATATGAAAGATTTTGACGAAAAGCCCGAAGCGCACAGCGGCGGCGAAGGCCAGGACCCGGAACAGCCAGGGCACTCCACCTACAAGGTGCAGAAGGACAAGAAGCTGCAGCTGTCGGGAATGTATGAGAACTGGTTTCTCGACTATGCGTCCTACGTGATTCTGGAGCGCGCCGTGCCCCACATCGAAGACGGCCTGAAGCCCGTGCAGCGGCGCATATTGCACTCAATGAAGGAACTCGACGACGGGCGCTTCAACAAGGTGGCCAACATTGTGGGCAACACCATGCAATACCACCCGCACGGCGACGCCTCGATATGCGACGCGCTGGTGCAGCTGGGCCAAAAAGACCTGCTGGTGGACACCCAAGGAAACTGGGGCAACATTCTCACCGGCGACGGTGCGGCAGCGTCGCGTTACATTGAGGCGCGCCTGTCGGAGTTTGCCCTCGAAACGGTGTACGACCCCAAGGTGACCGACTGGACCACCAGCTACGACGGCCGCAAAAAGGAGCCGATCACCCTGCCAGTGAAGTTTCCGCTGCTGCTCGACATGGGCGCCGAGGGCATTGCCGTGGGCCTGAGCTGCAAAATTCTGCCCCACAACTTCAACGAAATCATCGACGCCGCCGTGAGCTATCTGCACGGCGAGCCGTTTCAGCTGTATCCCGACTTTGCCACGGGCGGCTACATCGACGTGAGCAACTACCGCGACGGAGAGCGCGGCGGCAGCGTGCGAGTGCGCACCAAAATCGAGAAGCGCGACAACAAGACGCTGGTGGTGCGCGACCTGCCCTACGGCAAGACCACCGGCACGCTCATCGAGTCGATATTGCGCGCCGGCGAAAAGGGCAAGATAAAAATACGCAAGGTGGAGGACAACACATCGAAAAACGCCGAGATCATCGTCCACCTGCAGCCAGGCACGTCGAGCGACAAGGCCATCGACGCACTGTATGCCTTCAGCGACTGCGAAATCAGCATTTCGCCCAACTGCTGCGTGATCAAAGACGAGAAGCCGCAGTTCCTCACCGTGAGCGACCTGCTGCGCTTCAGCGTAGACAACACCAAAGAGATATTGCGCAAAGACCTCGAAGTGGCAAAGGCCGAGACGCTTGAGTCGCTGATGTTTGCCTCGCTCGAGAAAATCTTCATCGAGGAGCGCATCTACAAAGACCGAGAGTTTGAGCAGGCCAAGGACGAAGACACCGTTGTGGCCCACGTCGACCGCCGCCTCGAGCCGTTCAAGCCAAAGTTCTACCGCGAAGTGACGCGCGACGACATACTACGGCTGCTCGAAATCAAGATGAAGCGCATCACGCGCTTCGACAGCAGCAAGCAAGACAACTACATTGCCGCCCTCAACGACCGTCTGGCCGACATCAGCTACAAGCTGGGGCACCTGGTGGAGCACACCATCAACTGGTATGATGGGCTGAAGAAGAAATACGGGGCCCGCCACCCGCGCCTCACCACCATCCGCGACTTCGACACCATAGTGGTGGCCAAAGTGGCCGAGGCCAACGAGAAGCTATACATCAACCGCCAGGACGGCTTCATAGGCACAGGGCTCAAGAAGGACGAGTTTGTGTGCAACTGCTCGGACCTCGACGACGTGATCATCTTCTACAAAAACGGCATCTACAAGGTGATTAAGGTGGGCGACAAAATATATGTAGGCAAAAACGTGCTCTACCTCAACGTGTTTAAGCGCAACGACGAGCGCACCATCTACAACGTGCTCTACCAAGACGGCAAGGGCGGCACCACCTACATGAAGCGGTTTGCCGTGACAGGCGTGACGCGCGACAAGGAGTATGACCTCACTCAGGGCAAACCGGGCAGCAAGGTGCTGTGGTTCTCGGCTAACCCCAACGGCGAGGCCGAGGTGCTGCGCATCACACTGAAGCCCAAGTTCAGGCTCAAGATACTGCAGTTCGACGTCGACCTTGCCGACCTTGCCATCAAGGGCAAGCAGGCACGCGGCAACATTGTGACCCGCAACGAGATTCACCGTGTGTCGCTCAAGGAGCACGGCGTGAGCACGCTGGGCGACCGCGAAGTGTGGTTCGACCCCGACATTCTGCGCCTCAACTACGAGGGCCACGGGCGCTCGCTGGGCAAGTTTGGCGGCGACGACCGCGTGCTGGTGATAATGCGCAACGGTGACTTCTACACCACCACCAGCGATGCCAGCAACCACTACGACGAGGACATACTGCTAATAGAGAAGTACGACCGCTCGCGCGTGTGGACCGCCGTGGTCAACGACGCCGACAAGGGCTACCTCTACCTTAAGCGGTTCACCCTCGACGACAGCAACCGCAAGCAGACCATGCTGGGCGGCAACCCCGACTCCGAGCTGCTGCTGCTCAGCTGCGAGAAGCACCCGCGCTTTGAGGTGACATTCGGCGGCAGCGACGCCTTCCGCCCGGCACTCACAATCGACGCCGAAGAGTTCATTGGCGTGAAGTCGGTCAAGGCCAAGGGCAAGCGCATAAGCAACTACGAGATCGACCACGTGACCGAAATTGAGCCGCGCCACGACGAGGCCGACGACGAGCAGCAGCAAGCCGCCATTGCCGCCATCGAAGGGGCCGACTCGAGCGAGACCGACGACGTGAAGGAGCAAATAAACCAAAATGATGTGCGCGACAAGCTCACAGGACAGACACGACTCTTTGCCGATGAAGACGATGACAACAGCAAGGGCTCTGGCCCTGACGGCAGCGGCATTTAGCGCCGCGCCATGCGCCTTGGCACAGTCCGAAGCCGCCGACAGCGCCCGCAGCCTTGAGCGGCCGGTGATGTCGGCGTTCACGGCCGAGGCCGGACATGCGTCGCAGCTCGACACCTACGTGAGTCCCGTCACCTACCGAGGCACAGCCATCAGGCTGGGCTACGAGCGCATGCAGGCCATGCGCTTCAGCCCGCTTAAGTGGGTGATGCAAGTGGAGGCCGGAGTGGAGTATGACCTCACCCACAACCCCGCCGGCAACCACACGAGCCACGCGCTGGCCGCCGACGCCAAGTGGGCCATGCTGCGCCGCATTGGCCGCACGCCGCTGCCGGGGCTGCAATTCCAGGCCGGATTCTCCACGCAGCTGCGCGGCGGTGTCATCTACAACCCCATAAACGCTAACAATGTGGTGGCTGCCAAAATCCACTGGAGCGTGGGAGCCACAGCACTGGCTGCCTACACGGTGAACCGAGGCGGGCGGGTGCCCGTCACGCTGCGCTACCAGGCCACGATGCCCGTGGCGGGAGTGTTTTTCTCGCCTGAATATGACGAGAGCTACTACGAGATTTACGTGGGCAACCGCAAGGGCCTGGCCAACTTCGGCTGGTGGGGCAACCGCTTTGACCTCACCAACCTGCTGACGGCCGACCTGCACCTGGGCGGCACGGTGCTGCGCGTGGGCTACCGCGGCCGCATCGAGACGTCGTGGATCAAGCACATCAACACCCACATATTCACTCACAGCGTGGTGCTGGGCATTGGCGGCGAATGGCTGTCGCTGAGCCGCGGCAAAGCCTCGCGCCAGCGCGTGGCCAGCGCAATATACTAAACCCTATACTGAGAAAATGGCAATATTAAACAAATGGCGCAAGGCACTGACGGCCACACTGGCCGCAGTGGCAATGGCGGCGACCCTCACACCGCTGCACTCGTGCCACGACCACGAGGAGTGGAACAACGACGCCTACGGCAACTTCGACGCGCTGTGGACCATTCTTGACGAGCACTACAGCTTTTTCGGCTACAAGCAAGTGGACTGGAAGGCCACAGGCGAGCGCTACCGAGCCAAAATATTTCCCGGCATGACGAGCCAAGAGCTGTTTGGCCTGTGCTCCGACATGCTAAAGGAACTGAAGGACGGGCACACCAACCTGATTTCGGCCAGCGATGTGTCGCGCTACTGGATTTGGGAAAAATATCCGGAGAACTACGACCAGCGGCTCATCGACGAGCACTACCTCAACTTCGACTACCGCCGCACCTCGGGCATCAAATACCAAATATTGTCGAACAACTACGGCTACATGTATTATGGCGACTTCAGCAATGCCATAGGCGAGGGCAACCTCGATGCCATTCTCAGCTACCTGGCCAGCAGCGACGGCCTGGTGATAGACGTGCGCAGCAATGGCGGAGGCTACCTGACCAATGTTGAAAAACTGGTGGGGCGCTTCATCACCGAGCGCACCCTGGCGGGCAGCATAACCCACAAGACGGGGCCGGGCCACGACGACTTTGCCAAGCCCTACACCTACTACTTCAGCCCCACAAAGGGGCGCGTGCACTACACCAAGCCCGTGGTGGTGCTGGCCAACCGCGGCTCGTATAGCGCGACCAACAATTTTGTGTCGATAATGAAAAGTCTGCCGCAGGTGAAGGTGGTGGGCGACAGCACAGGCGGCGGCTGCGGGCTGCCATTCACAGCCGAGCTGCCCAACGGGTGGAGCGTGCGCTTCTCGTCGTGCCCCATCTCGGGGCCCGACGGGCAGATTACGGAATTCGGCGTTGCCCCCGATGTGAAGGTGGACATGGACAGTGCCGACCGCCAACGCGGCCGCGACACCATACTCGAGCGCGCATTTGCCGTGCTCGGCGCCATGTGCAGCGGCCGGGCCCGATAGTTCAGATCACACCTGAAAAATGGTGAAATTCACCTTACCATAGGTGCGATGCTGCATGAACTGCGGCAGCGCGCTGAAGTCGTTGTGCTTTGAGTGCTCCACCACCACTATTGTGCCCTCATTCACCATGCCGGAGTTGAGAATTAGCTCAGGCAGCTCGGACAGGTTGGGCAGGTCGTATGGCGGATCGGCAAAGATGATGTCGAACTTCCGCGTGCATGAGCCAATGAAGCGGAACACATCGCCCTTAACCTGCGTCAGGTTGTCGTCGCCCAGCAGTTTTTTCACCTTGGTGATGAAGTTGAACTGCGTGGCGGCCTTCTCAACGCTGGTCACGGCGGCGCAGCCGCGCGACAGAAATTCGAAGCTCATGGCCCCAGTGCCCGAGAACAAGTCGAGCGCGGTGGCCCCCTCAAGGTCGATAAGGTTCTCAAGCACATTAAATATGCTCTCGCGCGCATAGTCGGTGGTGGGGCGCGCGGTTATGTTGGTGGGCACGTCGAATCGGCGGCGCCCGTATTTTCCTCTTATTATTCGCATAGTGCAAGCAGTATTAATTCAAGCGGGGCGTTCACGGCATCGTGCCCAATGCGCAGGGCAGCCGCGGGGAATATTGCGGGCATCACATAGCTCACATATTTCCGCAGCATTGGCGCAGTGGCCTCGCGCATGGTGCGGCTGCCCGTGATTTGCACCTCGTCGTTAAGGCTGTCGAAGCCAAGGCTGCTCCAAGCGTGCAGGGCATAGAATGCCGCATCGGCAGGCGAGCGGAACGTGAACGTGTTGGCCATGGCAAAGCGGCCATGGCTGAAGGCCACCAGGTCCATTGTCTGGCCGTCGGGGTCGTAGTTGATGTGCAGGCGCGACATGCCCGAGCCCTCATTGAGCCGGGCGAAGTGTTCGCACAGCGGATACAGTCTGTGCACCACACGCGGCTGGAAAAACGTGCGTCTCAAAAAGGCGTCAAGCCCCTTTGGAGCCTCAAAAGCCACTGCGGCGGCGCAGCGCGGCATCTGGCAGAAGGCACACTCCACATCAGCGTTGCCATTGGTGCCGAAAGCAGCGTCGAGAGCAGCCTGAGCACTGCTTGTGCCGTTGGGTGTTGCCGTGTCGTCGGCCGAAAAGTCGGGTGGCAGCAGCACAAAGTGCTGCGAGTCGACCACCACACTCACCTCCTTAAACTCACTAAGCAGCAGTTGGTTGTCGTACACCGCCGCCTCCACAGCCTTTAGCGGCGATCCGGCCGAGAGATCGAGAGCAATGCTGCGCGTAATCAGCGAGTTGGCCTGCGCCTTGGAATATAGCATCACCTTCATCAGCTCTCCTGTGATGTGCAGTTCAAGCGACCACAGCTCGGTGTGGTCGATATTCACGTCTGATGTTGTGCCTGAAATGTCGCTCATGTCAAATTGTTGTCCGTTAGCCTTGCCACAATGCGCGGCAATGGCGACTGCAAAGTTACTGAAAAAAACGCACTTTCGCCCCACCCCGCAGCATTTATGCCGCACATGTGCCACGGCCTATAGGCAGGCAGTGGCACATTTTTGTAACAATACTGTAAAAATCCACTGGCGGGCACTGCCGTTAGCCGCTTTTTTGCTATTTTTGCATATAAGGCAGCCGCTTATTTGCGCTGCGCATTTTGTGCAAACTATGCCACAGCAAAACCAATTGCATGACTGGAGGTTACTTAATATTTTTCACCGAGGGATTGTGCCTGATGTTCTTCATGTTCACCTCATTCCTTTTTCTGGCCTACAACCAGGGCCGGCTTAGGAAGCTCATGGCCGGATGTATGGCATTCTGGGTGCTGCTGCACCTTAAAGAAGTGTTTGTGGTGACGCACTTCGATTTCACCCTAATGGAGGTGGAGCGCCTGCGCAAGTGCCTCGACGTGCTGGCGGTGCCCACATGCGCCTTTGTGGGCGTAGAGCTGCTGCGGCCCGGATGGTTCAATGCGCTACGCTGCGCGGCTCACATGGCTTTGTTTGCGGCTCTGAGCGGCACAGCCATATACACAGGCAGCATGGCAGCCTATTATGTGATGCTGGCGGCTGTGGTGGTGTACGGATTGAGCCTGTCGGTCTACGGGCTGGTGCAGATACCGCGCTACAACCGCAATCTCAAGAACATATATTCGTTTACCGACGACGTGAGCCTGCAGTGGCTGGTGACGGTGCTTGTGATTTTCATGTCGATGCTGATGCTTTGGCTCGCGGCCAGCTACACGCTCGATATGGAAGCCGACAGCCTGTTTCACCTGCTGTCGATGGCCTTGTGGGCTATCGTGGCCTACTATGTGAGCCGGCACGCCAATCTGAAGCCGGCCGACCTTGAACCCGCAGCGGCCTACGACTCTACCCCCGAAGCCAGTGCCGGCACTCAGCCCGCGGCCTATGAATTTGAGGCGCGGCTACAGCGCGACTTCGTTGGCCGCGAAGAATACCTTAAGCCGCAACTCAAGCTGGCCGACATGGCACGCACGCTTGGCACCAACCGC
Organism: uncultured Muribaculaceae bacterium; assembly: GCA_934661195.1. Classification (GTDB taxonomy): domain Bacteria; phylum Bacteroidota; class Bacteroidia; order Bacteroidales; family Muribaculaceae; genus Sodaliphilus. The sequence goes on along the minus strand of CAKUJD010000008.1, from coordinate 8,667 downwards.
ACCTATTTGAGCAACTACCTCAACAGTGTCAGGCACACCACATTCTACGACTACGTGAACGACCTGCGGCTGAGACATGCCTGCCAGCTGCTGCTGGACAGCGATCTCACGCTCGACGTGGTGGCTGAACGCAGCGGCTTCAACTCGCTGAGCACGTTCAGGCGCGTGTTTGCCAGGCGGATGGGAATGACGCCCAACTCCTACCGCCAGAGCCGTGGCGGCAACACAGACTAAAGCGCACAGAAAAAGCCGCTCCACCTCACCCGCCTGGCGGGACTGAAGTGGAGCGGCCAAACATACATTCAATTCAGTCTGTTTTTCCTAAGGCATCTGAATTTAAAGTGATTCAATGTTACGATTTGTGTGCATAAAACTACATCCAAAAGCCTCTTGGATAAGTGTGTGTGCGCTTTTGGACTTATTGTGAACATATAACGCCGCCCAAGGCCGCATTATTGCCCAAATTGACGAAAAAAGTCTCACACAATTCAGGCATATTTTTTAGGGGGGGATCACATATCGCAGCTACCCCTATATGTACCCGTTTTGCCCTTTTCGGGTACATATGCTGCTCCTTACGATACCCGTTTTGCCCTTTTCGGGTACATACGCATTTGCCAGCAAATTCATCAGTTTAGTGTTAACATAGTAGTTTGATGTGCCCAGCTTAATCTTACGCAGCAAGCCCGCATCTACTATTTTGTCAAGATATTTTGCTGCAGTCTTCCTCTGCACCATCATATCCCTCTCTACAAACTCAATCTTTGTATAAGGATGAAAAAACAGGTTATTAAGCAATTCATGTCTATACTGCTTGCCAAACATTGGGCGTAAAACGCCCTTATACTCTGCCATTAACCCAGACATTCCCTTGACAAGGGCTATGGTTTCTGTAGCAGTTTGCTCAACTCCTCTTAGGACAAATAAAATCCAGCTGATCCATTCAGCACTATTTGATGAGTATTGCCTCGTTTGGAATCGTTTGGGCAATACCCCTCAGCTCTGCTAATTTTCTGTTAGCACGGTTCAGCTGCCTCATTACATCTATAGTTTCCAAGTCGTGGGTAAGCGGCAGGGTTGGTATGTTATAATGCTTCTGTCCCATTATTTACTTTATTCGGCATTTATTATCAACTTTATTTTTTCAGGGCGGCAAGGCGCTTTGCGTCGCCCACAATCCACAGCACGTCGCCGGCGGCAAAAGCCACGTCGGGCGTGGGGGCAAGGTAGCTGTCGCCAGAGCGCTGCACGGCCACCAGCAGCGACGCATAATCTTCGCGCAGACGCGCCTGCGCCAGAGTCTTGCCCACCAGTGGAGAGGCCTCGCTAATGGCAAAGTGCATAAAGCGCGCCTCGCCGGCTGGCGCCGGCTGCTGCTGTCCCTTGTCTTCAACAATGGGCAGCAGGCACTGAATCTGCTCGTCGGTGCCTATCACGCCAATCACATCGCCGGGAAACACACGAGTGTCGCCCGTAGGCACGGGGTAAAGCGCCGAATTGCGCTGGATGTTCACCACGTTCACGCCATAGCGTCGGCGCAGGTCGGCGCTCTTCAGTGTCTCGCCCACAAACGGGCATCCGTAGCCCACGCGCATATATGCCAGGTGCATATCGCTCACCAGGTTGTTGTCGCGGCCAGTGCGGTGGTTCTCGCGCTCGTTGGCATTGCTTATGAAACGGCGCTCCATGTCGCGCATGCGCCGTGTGAGCTTGGGCGACAAGAGCACGGTGAACATCAGCGTAAGCGTCACGGCGGTGGTCACGGCAGTGGTGCTGCGGTAGATGCCATACAGCTCGCGGGTGACAAACATCATCGACACCACTGTGCCCAGCAGGCTCATCATGATGAGCGGCACATAGGTGACGCGGCCGCTGGCAGCCACCAGGCGCTTGCGCTCGTCGGCGCGCGTGCTTGGCAGTATTATGGCATATAGGAACGGCGACATTGCGGCTATGGTGCTGGCCACGCCCACCAGGCGGCCCATGTCGTGCCCCAGCAGCCGGCGCATGAGCGGCACCCAATAGGTGTGGCTCACCACTATCAGGGCTATTACTATGACCGAATACAGCACCAGGCGCAGGGCGTAGCGCTTAAACACCGTGCGCCACAACTGGCGCGCCTCCGACGTCTCACTCTCGGTAGCGTTCTTGCTGTAACCCTCAAGCAGGCGGCTCCAGCTGCCGGGCAGGTGGCGCGACACGAAGTTGTAGCACGGAATGGCGCGCTTAATGAAAAACGGGGTGAAAAATGTGGTGATCACACTCACGGCCACTATTATGGCATAGAGGCTGGTGTCGAGCACGCCAAGCGACACGCCCGTGGTGGCGATGATAAACGAGAACTCGCCTATCTGAGTCAGGCAGAAGCCCGACTCCATGGCAATCTTCAGCGGCTGTCCGGTGGCCAGCATGCCAAAGGTGCCGAAGGTGATCATGCCCACCACCACAACGGCCGAGAACAGCGCTATGGTGCCAGCGTGCTGCACTATGACCTGAGGGTTGACCATCATGCCCACCGATATGAAAAACACCGCGCCAAACAGGTCTTTGACGGGCGTGATGAGGCGCTCGATGCGCTCGGCCTCGACTGTGCCGGCCAGTATCGACCCCATCACGAAGGCGCCAAGAGCCAGCGAGAAGCCCGACTTCACCGAAAACACAGCCATGAAGAAGCACAGCGCCATGGAAATGACGAGCATCAGCTCGTCGCTGATGACGTTGCGGAAGCGCTTGAACACCGACGGGATCAGGAATATGCCCACGGTGAACCAGATTATCAGGAAGCCCGAAAGGGTGAGCACGCTCTTCATCAGTTCCTCGCCCTGCACATTCTTCTTGGCCACCGACGACAGTATCACAAGCAGCACCACGGCAAAGAGGTCTTCCACTATGAGCACGGCCAGCACCAGGGGCACAAAGCGCCGCTGGCGCATCTTGAGGTCGTCGAGGGCCTTGATGATGATGGTGGTTGACGACATCGACAGCATGCCGCCAAGAAACATGGCGTTGACGGCGCTGAAGTTCAGCAGCCGCCCCACCACAAAGCCCAGTCCCATCATGCCCAGCACTATTATCAGCGCGGTCACGGCGGCCGAGCCGCCCACGTTGAGCAGTTTTTTGAAACTGAAGTCGAGTCCTATCGAGAACAGAAGCACTATGATGCCTATCTGCGCCCAAAAGTCGATGTTGCCCTCATGCACCACCGATGGGAAGAAGGCAAAGTGCGGGCTGGCAATGAAGCCGGCCACTATGTAGCCCAGCACCACAGGCTGCTTAAGTTTCTTAAACAGCACCGTGGCCACCGAGCCAAGTATGAGTATCAGCGCAAGGTCGCTGATGAGGCTGTTGAGCAGGGTCGTGTCCATGTCTTTGTGTCTTGTGAGTTGTTATACTATTGGCCGGGGTGCCGCCTACATGCTCACCTCGTTGCCAAGTGTGATCGAGGCGGTGTCGTAGCACTCGTGTATGTCGTTGAACAGCGATATGAAGTCGGCTGCGTCGCGCACGCGTATCAGGTAGTTGATCACCGTTATGCCGCTGTCGTAGTCAAACTTGAAAAACTCGTCGCTGGTGTGCACGCCATATCGCTTAAACACCGCGCGCAGCGGCGCAGTGTCGGTGACGATGCCGTGCACCTTGATGCGCACTATCTTCGACTCCCACTGCAGCCCGCACCACTTTTCGTAGCGCTCGATGTAGAGCAGAATGAAGATTATGAGAAATGTGGCCACCGTGGCTATGGCATACATGCCCGCTCCCACGGCGAGGCCTATGCAGGCCGTCATCCATATGCCGGCGGCCGTGGTGAGGCCGCGCACCGAGCCTTTCATCTGGATTATGGCGCCAGCGCCCAAAAAGCCCACACCGCTCACCACCTGGGCCGCTATGCGGCCAGGGTCGCCATTTTTCACCCCAAGATATTCCTGCGGAATGAATATGGAGATGAGCATGGCCAGCGTGGCGCCCATGCATATCAGGGCAAACGTGCGCAAGCCGGCTATCTGCCCTTTGCGGTGGCGCTCGAAGCCCACCGCCGCGCCCAGCACGAGGCTCAGCAGCAACTTGAACACCGCCCCTGTGAACGTCACGTCGGGCGACAGTATATCGTTTATCACTTGATTCATCATAATGCACTCCTGTGTTTATTATGCAAATTTACGCACTGGCGGCCACATTAGCCGCATTTGGCGGCGTTAAAAAAAGCATTGCCGCGGCTGTGGAGGCTGATTTCCACGCCGCGGCAATTGTTAGTTGTCGTGTGGCTGGCTACAGCGTCACTTTAGCGCTCTTGCCTCCGGCTGTCACCACATAGAATCCGTGGGCCGGCAGCTGCAGAGATGCATGGCCGTTCTGAGCCTGAGCGCGGGCCACGACGGCTCCCGAGGCGTTATACACCGTCACGGCATCGGCGCTGCACGGTGTGGCCACCGCTATGGCAAGGCCGCCAGCGCGGCTCACCGCCAGTCGGCTGGCAGCGGCCGCCACGCTTGCCACGCCCGAGCCGCCATCGTCGTCAACGTAGCTTATCACCACATCGTCGATATAGCAATAGTCGGTGGCGCTGCCCGAGAACTCGTATATTTTAAACATTGTCTTCTGCTTTGAGCTAAGGCCGATGCGGAACTCGCCCTCTGCGCTCTCGCCAGGCTGCACGCGGAAGAATTGCTGTCCGTCGAATGGCGAAGCCAGCAGCCACGTCACGCCGTTGTCCACCGAGTAGTAGGCGCGCACGATTGCCGTCTTTGCAGTGGGGTTGATGAAGTTGAAGCGTATGGTGTTGAACTGATGCTCAACCGCGGTGGTGGAGTGAATGTCGCCCTTGGCGAGGATGGCGACGGCCTTGGTGCCGTTGCCCACAGCCGAGTCGGGCATGGCCACGCGGGCCTTGGTCAGGCTCCACTGCGCCCACTCGCCCTGCACGCCGGTGGTGTCGGCGCTGGTGAGCGGCATGGCGTTGAATGGCTCGTAGAGCGTGAGCACGGGGTCGCGCACCACGCTGAACTCAACATTGCCGTTGTTGGCGGTGATGCCGCTCAGCGTCCACTCGGTCTTGAGGCCGCTCCACGACTTTATGGTGGGTTTCGAAGCGCTGTTTTTCAGTTCGGTCACGTTCTGTGATCCGGGGAACAGGTCGCCGTCATAGTCAACGGCTATCTGGCCATAGCTGCTGGTGGTGGTGTCCTTCTGGCAGGCGCGCACCAGTTCATAGTAGTTGTGGCGCGGGTCCACGTTCACTTTGTTGCCCGTCCAGGCGTCGGTGCTGGTCGAGTCAACGCGCCACACAGCCAGCCCGTGGCCGGGCAGGTAGGCGTCCCAGCGTGCGTCGTCGCGGTTCTCCAGCAAAAAGTATTCCTGCCTAATCTGCGAATTGATGCGGAATGCGGTGTTGGTGGTCTGCAGCGAGCGTGCCACGCGTCCGCCCTCGCTGGCTATCACCTCGGGCTTGAGCCAGCCCAGCGAAGATCGCTCATACGAGCCATAGCCCGCAGGAGTGCGGCTGCGGTTCAAGTAGTTGCCGCCGGCCATTATCGACCACTTGCCAGGATGCGAACTCATGCCGCTGGTGGCGTAGTTCACGTCATACAGGTCGGGCAGGCCCAGCACGTGGCTGAACTCATGCACCACAGTGCCTATGCCGTCCACTATGCTGTCGCTCTGCAGGCCGTAGAGTTCGGTAGAGCATGCATAGCGGCCGAAGTTCACGCCATCGAGCCTGAGCGACGAGAACTGGCTGGCATGCGGCCACAGATAGCTGGAATTGTTCACGCCATAGTTGGCGCCGCCGCCGGCCACGATGAAAAACACCATGTCCACCGTGCCGTCGCCGTTGGTGTCGTAGTCTTTATAGTTGATTGAGCCGTCGAGCTGCTTCAGCGCGTCGCTAAACATGGCCGTGCAGCGCGCCACCGTGGCATTGCTGCTGCCTCCAGGATAGGTTTGCGGGAAGTCGACGGTCACTGGGCCAACCACATCGAAGCGGGGCTTGAAGTTGCCGTTGCTGTTGTCGCTGAAGTAGTCATACACACTACCCGTGTATTCCTCCTTCTTGCCCGTAAACTCGTTCACAAAGCCGGTGTAGCCATTTTGGGTTATCATGTCGTTAAACAGTTTGTGCGGATCTGTGGCCAAGAAATTCCGGTCCTTGTACTGCACCAGCACCACCAGACCGCGAAACTTGCTAATGTCGAGCAGTCCGCTCAGTTTGTGGGCCGGAGCCTTGGCTGCGACGCCTGCCTCGGCAGCCTCGGCGTGGACCATCTTGCCCACGTGGGCCAAAAATTCGGCATCGCTGGCCGTACGCTCGGCGGCGTTGCGCGCCTTCACCGCGCTGGCCACCAGCTGGCCGCCAGCGTCAACCTGGGCATAGGTGTAATAGCCGTCGGCATTGCGCACCACGGTGTAGCCGTCGGTGGTGATGGTGATGTGCTGCCACTCGTCGCCATACAGTTGCAGAGTGAGTTTGCTTCCGTCGGGCTGCGTCACCGTGTATGGTTCTGGCCACGCTGGCACGGCCTGTGCCCAGGCTGCCGCCAGGCACAGCACTGCTGATAGTAGAAGTTTCTTCATATAACTACGTTTTTTAGTATAATCAGTAATCCAGTTAGTTGCATTTGTTGCAAATCATTGCAAATGTAGCCATTTCGGCCTACACTCACAATTAAAACGGCCGCAAAATATTCATTATTTCGTTGAGTCAGTGATGGTGGAGTCGGCTGGCACACGAGGAAAAACGAAGGCCTTGTAGTCATCTTGGGTCTCATCTTCCTCACCACCGAACAACAATCGTTCGTAATATTGCAACCACTCATCAGAATATCTCCATTTCTCTTTCTTCTGCGCATCGTTGCCATATATCGTCTCACCATATCTGTCACCACCGAAATCAGTGCAATGGGCGCTATAATAAGGCTTGGGGAGCAGTGCGCCAACCACGAGGCCCACGACAAGCAGCACACCAAGCACCGACGACGATGAAGCCGCTCCCCACTTAAAGCGCGTTCTGTCGCCGCCACCATGGCTGCGCCACATCTTGACAATGGTTACAATCAGCACAATCTCCACTATGGCCGCCACCGTCCATACAACCACACCGCCCTCATACATATTGTATGGGAAGCCAGTAAGCCGGTAAATCACAGTAACCAATGTGTGCGAATGAAAGGCAAACGGGAACAGGTTGAGCACGGCATGCGCCATCAGCACAGGCACCGCAAACCCTGTGTTAAAAGAAATATCCTTAGGCGAAGAGTTTTCGTCTTCGATTGACCATGCCCATGTCGCAAATAGCGCAAACAGGTAAATCAGGTAGCTAATGCTCATCCAAATTTTATCTGCGTAGCCATAAAATTGAGTTAGTGTGGCAAACACGCCCAGGAACAGAAACAGCAGGCACTTGGCATCACGCCAATCAAAAAATCGCCGCAAAATTTTCTTGGGCTGGCCGCTGAGCGCCACATTCTCTTCTTCCTGACGCCTACGCGCGGCAGCCTCACGCGCCGCCTCCGCCCTGCGCTGCTTTTCTTGAAGTTCAGCCTCACAATCATTAAACGACCGCCCCACACGCTTGGGGGCGCAGGCACGACGGGCACGACGGCCGTGTTGTTGCAGCACCGTCTTCACCAGCGACGCCACTCTGTAGGCCAACCCAGTGTCGGTGCCAAAGTCGATTTTCAAATTGGGAGTATGCTCATCACACAGTCCAAGCCTCACAATGCAGTTACCTTTTGTATAGGTCCTGACAGGAGTCGTGTAAGTCTCCACATCCGCTCCCGTGGTCATGGCACCGATAAAAGCGCCGCGGTCGCCGTCGAGCACCTCGCCTATAATGCTGCGTCCCAAGGCCCTGACGGGATGAGACTTCACTGTCGTGTAGGTATCGCCGCCAGTCGTCACGTCATAGGTGTTGTCAATCAAGTCACACGCCGAAATGCCATCAAAGTCAATCAGCAAATTTCGGTTATCATACATCAGCAGCAGACTGTCCTTGCCCTTGTCAGCAAACAGATACACAGCTACCCCTGCCACCTGCGGCGACGGCCTTTGGCTCATAGCCGTCAGCGCCTTGTCGGCAGGCAGCAGAATGCCAGCCACACTGTCGAGCACCATCCTAAAGGCACGTTTGTTAATGTCACTCATAGTTCGTGTCGTTTTTCATTTATATCTTTTTGCAAATATAACCCAAATTGTTGGTTTCACACCCATATAGGCCACACACAATTGATTGGCTATACCATTTACAGCTAATTTTCAGCCAGTTAATGTGGGGACGTGGCATACCACGTCCAACGGAAATTAGTGATAATAAAGCAATTATACACCACATGTATAGCCAAATTCATGGCAATTTGCTATACATGCAAATATGGCAAATGGTTGATGTTTTTTTGTATGTATTCAACCCATAACGGGTAGTCCCTTTTTTCGGCGCTTTTGGTATGCATTGGATGCTGCCTATTATTGGGAACTCACCAAAACCAATTGATTAGTCTTCAGCAAATTGCGGCAGACGCGGCATGCCAAGAGCACTGAAAAAGTATCAATCCCGTTAGGGATAATGCCGCCTGCTGTTTTATGGGAAACGACACAAGCACCATACTTTTTCTGTGCTTTCGGCATGCCGCGTCCGATGGCAATCAATGGTTATCAAGCGAAAAGTTTTACGTGTGC
>CAKUJD010000007.1 GCA_934661195.1 uncultured Muribaculaceae bacterium | reverse complement strand
ACGTGGCGCGCGAAGACCAAATCTTCTTAACCGGAGGTGATGACAATGAGCAGAAGTTCAGCTTAAGGGACAAAAAACGCGAGGGCGAGGATATTGAACGTGTAAACGATGAGTTTAACAAACGGCTCGATGAGCTCTCAAATAATCCGGAACAAAAAGGTGGGATTCTGCATCTTGGACATGCGAGCCAGTTCTTAAAAGACGGCGGCATGGCTGACGCTGAAATTGTGTTGGAGTACGACAAGTTGCGGCGCAAATCAAAGGAGGGTTATAGGAATGAACATCCTTACGATGAGGCAGACTTAAAAGATCTTCCTATTGCCATTGCCAATCCAATTGCCGTGTTTGACAACACCAACGGCAAAAATTCCGGTAATGTCATCTTGACGGAATTAAAGAAAGAGGGTAGGAATTTCATCGTGGCCGTACGTACTGAAGAGCAAAACAGAAAAGGCGGTTTGCTGGTTAAGGTAAATCAAATAACGACCTTGTTTCCCAAAGAGGCAAAAGGTATAATAAATTGGTTTAATCTGAAAAAAGCCACCAACATTAACAAAGAGAAAGTTCTCCGCTTTATCGAGGCACTCCGGAACCATCCCGGAACCACAATAAAAGACGAAGAGCTTTCTGATGCCGCAAAGGTAATAAATGATTATAATAAATCCAATAGCGAAGGCAGAAAGTTCAGTTTGCGCGGCGGGCAGTCGCGCCGCGTTGAGGAAGAGCCGGCAACCGGAGAGACCGAAGAGGAGGCTCGCCGCTGGGTGCAGAAGTCGGTTGACCACATCACCAAGCTGTACGGCGGCAAGGTGGTTGTTGACGACGAGCCGAGGGAGGACACGCCCAGCGGCAAGCCGGAGGTGTCGTGGATTGACTCGGACAATACGATTCACATCGTGGCCAAGTACAACCCCACCAACGCGGATGTTGCCAGCAGCTATATGCATGAGCGCATCGGCCACGAAAGCGTTGAGAAAATTTTGGGCAAGCATGCGGATTGCGACTCATATTGCGTTTTAATAACATTTGCCTTTGTATTTGAACAATATTTAGGACAAAACGGGCATCTGTATGGTTATTTATGCCTATTTTTGCATGTCGGCACATGCCTATGGACAAAGCGACACACAGCAGAGCAAGGGCAGCCGCGCGCAAGGCAAAGCTGCACGCATATGCCGCATGGCGCAAAGCCATGCGGCTATACCGCTATTGCGCCACCGACGTGTGGAACGACACAAGCCCCAGCCGCAGCGTGGCACTGATTAAGACGCTCAACCTGGCTGTGAGCTCATTCACCAGCAAGCGGCTGCAGCAAAAGGCATGTGCACTCACCTACAGCACTGTGCTGGCAATTGTCCCAACGCTGGCCATGCTGTTTGCCATAGGGCGCGGCTTCGGCTTTCAAAACATATTGCAGAGTGAACTGTTCCGCTACTTTCCGGCACAGCGGCAGGCACTGGAGTCGGCTCTTGAATTCGTCAACCGCTATTTGGAGCAGGCATCGCAAGGTGTGTTTGTGGGCATAGGCGTGGTGTTTCTGCTATGGACGCTGGTGTCGCTCATGCGCAATGTGGAGCACACATTCAACGAAATTTGGGGTATAGGTAAAAGTCGCTCAATCTATAGGCAAATCACCGACTACACGGTAATGTTCATTTTGCTGCCGGTGCTGATGCTGCTGTCGGCGGGCGTCAACCTGCTGGTGTCAAACGGCATATCAAGCGTGATGGCAAAGCTGCACATAGTGTCGCCATTGTGGCAACGAGTGCTCGACCTGTCGCCCATGGCCATCGCGTGGGTGGTGTTTGTGTGCGTGCTGTGGCTGATACCCAACACCAAAGTGAAACTAAGGTGCGCCCTGTGGCCCGGAGTGGTGTGCGGCACGCTGTCGCACGCGCTGCAGCTGATATTTGTGTCGGGACAGATATATGTGTCAAAATACAACGCCGTGTATGGCACGTTTGCCTTCCTTCCGCTGCTGCTCATATGGCTGCAGCTGGTGTGGCTAATTACACTGAGCGGTGTGGCCGTTGTGTATTCGATTCAGAATGTGGCCAGCTGGAACTTCAGCAGCAGCATAAAGCACATATCGCCCTACTACGCCAGCGAGCTGGCCATAGCCATGGCGGCCGTGATAGCAGTGCGGTTCACACTGCGGCAAAAGCCGCTGAATGCAGCCGAGCTGTCGCGGGAGTGCGACACGCCGCCAACGCTCACCACCACTCTGCTGGGCAGGCTGCTGAGCGCCGGGGTGATAGCCGAAGTGCGCACCGCCGAAAGCCATGAGCCAGCCTACCAACCAGCTTTTTCGCCTGCGGGACTCACCGTGGGCGAGGTGGCCGACATGCTGGGCCACGACGGATGCTGCGACTTTGCCTGCGACCAAAGCAGCATAATGACTGATGCGGTGAAAAGGCTTAGGGCGATGAGGCAGCTGCACAGGGCCGAAGCCAGCCTGACAAGCCTTGTGGAAAGCACCAAGGCTAGAGATAACCGGAAAAATGATTAATGAAGCATATATATTTACAGAATGGAGAAGCAGATGATTAAGGCCGCAAAAGCCCCGGCCGAAATAGGGGCTTACAGCAATGCGATTCGCACCGGCAACATGGTGTTTGTGTCGGGACAGCTGCCAGTTGACCCCGTCACAGGCCAGATTCCCGACACAATTCAGGCACAAACGGTGCAGGTGATTGAAAATGTGAAAAACATACTTGCCGATGCGGGCGCCACGCTCGACAACGTGGTGAAAACCACCGTGTATCTGTCGGAGATGTATCTGTTCAGTGAAATGAACGCGGTGTATGCCCGCGAATTCAGCGAGCCCTACCCCGCCCGCTCGTCGATGTCGGTGAAGGAGCTGCCACAAAATGCGCTGGTGTCGCTCGACGTGGTGGCGGTGCTATAAGAATTCAGGCAGGGCAAGCAGTTCAGCCACTACATATGTGCTGCCTCCCACAAACACAAGGTCGGTGCCAGCCGCATCGGCCTTGGCTTGATTATAGGCCTCCTCCACAGTGCTGAAGCAGCGGCCTTCGAGGCCTGCCTCCTGCCCCATGAGCATAAGCGAACGGGCATCGAGCGCGCGCTGAATTGAGGCTTGCGTAAAGTAGTAGCAGGCATCTTTGGGCATGAGGGCCAGAATATGGCGGATGTCCTTATCTTTAACAAAACCTATAACCATGCGGCGACAAGTAGCTGAAACCGAGGCAATTTGCTGGCTAAGATATTGCCACCCGCCTATGTTATGGCCGGTGTCGCACACCGTGAGCGGACAGCTGCGCAGCGTGGTCCACCGCCCACGCAGGCCGGTGAGTTGCGAAACGTGCGCAAAAGCGCTGCGCACCGACTCATCGGAAATATGCGCCACCTCGCGGCGGTTGATTTCACCCACGGCTGCAAGCACAGTGGCAGCGTTGCGCACCTGGTACTCTCCGCTCAGTTGCGAGCTTATAGTGCCAAGGCTGGTGGCTGTGGACAGCTGCAGCATGCCTCCGCTGTGTGTGTGACCCGAGATAAGGTTAAGGTCTTGCGCAAACACGATGGGAGCACCCTCGGCAGCAGCCTTCCGCTCAAACACGCGGCGCACCTCACCTTCGGCCTCACCCACCACCACAGGAACACCAGCCTTGATGATGCCTGCCTTCTCCGATGCAATCTTGGGCAGTGTGTCGCCAAGGAACTGGGTGTGGTCGAGCGATATGTTGGTGATCACGCACAGCTGTGGGCTGATGATGTTGGTGCTGTCGAGCCGGCCTCCAAGGCCCACCTCAATCACGGCATAGTCGACACCGGCGGCGCGGAAATAGTCAAACGCCATGGTAGATGTGAGTTCGAAAAACGACGGATGGCCCTCATAGCCCATCTGCTGGTAGCGCCTCACAAAGTCGACCACATATTGCTGCGGAATCTTCTCGCCGTTGACCACTATGCGCTCCCTGAAGTCCACCAGGTGTGGCGAAGTGTAGAGGCCCACCTTGCAGCCCTCGCTCTGCAGCGCCGCAGCCAGCAGGCTCGACACCGAGCCCTTGCCGTTGGTGCCGGCTATGTGGATGGTTTTGTAGGCCGTATGGGGGTTGCCAAACATGTTATCGAGGTCGCGGCTGGTTTGCAGCCCGGGCTTGTAGGCGTTGGCCCCGCTGCGCTCAAACATGGGCAGCTGCGAATACAGGAAGTCGATGGTTTCGTTATAGTTCATAATCCAATACAGTTACATTTAAAACACAATCAGGCCGGCCACACCGGCCGCCACAATCACCCAAATCGGGTGGATTTTGGTGAAATAGACCACGCAGAACGCCGCCATGCATATTATCACCGAAATCACACGCTCGCTCAGTTCAACGCCAAAGTTCTCGCTGTTCATGAGCAGCAGCGCGGCCGATGCAATGAGGCCCACCACCACGGGGCGCAGCCCCATGAAGGCGCCCTTGATGACGCTGCTGTCGGAGTGGCGGCTGATGAAGTGGCTGGCCACCAGCACCAGCACAAATGGCGGAAGCACAACGGTGAACGTGGCCACCAGCGAGCCAAGCACGCTGCCAGTGACCACATAGCCAATGTATGTGGCGCTGTTGATGCCAATGGGGCCGGGTGTCATCTGCGATATGGCCACAATGTCGGTGAACACCTGATTGGAAATCCAGCCGGTGTCCACCACCTCACTGTGAATTAGCGACAGCATGGCATAGCCGCCGCCAAAGCCGAAAAGTCCGATTTTGATGTAGGCCCAAACGAGCCTCAAGTAAGTTTCTATCATAGCTGTCAACGCTTGCTTATTTCCTTCGACAATGAGTGCTGGTGATACACGTAGCCGCCCACGGCGCCAAGCACTATATAGAGAATGGGGTTAGACACCACCGGCAGGCCCGAATACACGCCCAGAGCCACCGCCACTGGTATGGCCACCGTCTTCCAGCCGATGCCGGCCGACTTGGCGGTGGTGAGCACCGGCGCAATGATGAGAGCCACCACCGCAGGGCGTATGCCCTTGAAGATGCGGCTGATGACCTCATTATTCTTAATGGTGTCGGGTGTGAGAAACACCGCTATGGCCAATATGATGGCAAACGACGGCAAAATGGTGCCCAAAGCAGCGGTGACGCTGCCTTTGAGGCCCTTCAAGCGGTCGCCCATCACCACCGATATGTTCACGGCAAGGATGCCCGGCATCGACTGCGCTATGGCCAGCAGGTCGAGAAACTCCTCCTGAGCTATCCAGTGGCGCCTGTCCACGATTTCGCGCTGAATGATTGAAATCATCGCCCACCCGCCGCCAAAGGTGAATGCGCCGATTTTGAAAAAGGTGAAAAACAGCTGAAAATAAATGTTTCCCGTCATTGTCTTAGTCCTTACAATTTAATTCGACTGCAAAATTAGTCAAAAATATCCATTCGGCGCATACCCGGCGAGGCTTAGCCGAGAATGCTTTTTTGCTGTTCCAAATGTCGGAATGGTGGACACACTTTGCTGCCGTGTGAACTTTAATGAGTATCTTTGCTGCCCTAAATGAGAGAGTTGATGAACATTTTTAGAGTAGTGGCATGCCTGCTTACTGTTGCCGCGCCGCTTGCCTCGCACGCAAGCGAAGCGGCCGACTCTGCTGGCACCGACACCACCGCAAGCCGCAAAACCGGCTTCATAAAGAAAGTGGTCAACTATTTCACCAAAGATGACGACAACCTGACAAAAAAAGGATTTCACGTGAGTTTCATCGGCGGGCCGCACTACAACTCCGACACCAAACTGGGCATAGGCCTTGTGGGGTCGGGCTTCTACCGCGTGAGCGGCAGCGACACGCTGTCGCAGCCGTCGAATGTGACCATCTACACCGATGTGGCCACATCAAAGTTTGCACTGATTGGCATCAGGGGCAACACGCTGATGGCCAACGACGCCCACCGCCTCAACTACAATCTGTCGTTCTACTACCTGCCCACCTACATTTGGGGCATAGGCTATGACTACTGCGACGACGACGCCAACGAGGAGAAGATGACCTACCGCCACATCGGGTTCAAACTCGACTACCTGTGGCGCCTGGCCAAGGGACTGTATGCCGGCCCGTCGGCCAGCTGGCAGTGGGCAAAGGCCGACTCCATAGAACGCATGGAGCTGATGGGCAACCAGAGGCTCGCGGTGCGCAACTACGGCATAGGACTGACACTCGACTACGACACCCGCGACCTGATAACAAACGCCTACCGCGGCACATACGTGCATGTGGGCATTATGTTCCAGCCGAAATTCATGGGCAACCATTACGCATTCACCACAGCCGAACTGCGCGCAAGCCACTACCGGCAGGTGTGGAAGGGCGGCGTGCTGGCCGGCGAGCTGTACACAAAGTTCAACTTCGGCAACCCGTCGTGGGCCACCATGTCGGAACTTGGAGGATCGAACTCGATGCGCGGCTACTACGGCGGCCGCTACCGCGACAAGCACATCATCACCGCTCAGGTGGAGCTGCGCCAGCACGTGTGGCGGCGCAACGGCATAGCCCTGTGGGTGGGCGGCGGCAACGTGTTTCACGACAGCCGCTCGTTTAAGCACCTGTTGCCCAACTGTGGCATTGGCTACCGCTGGGAATTCCGCAAGAGGGTGAACGTGCGCCTCGACTACGGATTTGGCAAATCGGGCCAGCACGAATTTATATTTAACATCAATGAAGCTTTTTAAACCACTCAGCAAATTAATATTCAAGAGTCAAGTAACCGCATTTTGGGCATTTCTCATAATGCTGGCGCTGCCCAACGCGGTGATGTTTTTCACCGAGCCGCTGCCGCTGCTCACACGCATATGCAGCATAGCGCTGCCAGCGTCGCTCTACTGGTGGGCGCTGACACTGCCGTCAAAGCCAGGCAAGGCATTTTGGTGGCTGTTTCTGTTCATATTCTTCGATGCGTTCGAGATAGTGCTGCTCTACCTGTTTGGACAGTCGCCGATTGCGGTCGACATGTTCCTTAACGTGGTCACCACCAACATGACCGAAATCGACGAGCTGCTGGGCAACCTGCTCACAGCCATAGGCATCGTGGTGGTGGTGTATGTGCTGGGCATGGTAATGGCTGTGGCGTCGGTGTGCAACAGGGAGAAGCTGAGCGCACTCTTCCGCGCCAACCAGCGCAAATATGCCACCGGCGCAATAGCGGTGTCGGCATTGATGACGGCGTCATGCTTCTTTGTGAACCCGGGCTTCAAGATTCAAGACGACATATTTCCCGTGAATGTGTGCTACAACCTGGGGCTGGCCGTTGACCGCAGCCTGCGCACGGCCGACTATGCCAACACGTCGGCCCGCTTCACCTTTCACGCCAAGGACACACGCCCCGACAGCGTGCCCGAAATATATGTGATAGTGGTGGGCGAGACGGCCCGCGCCGACAACTTCGGCCTCTACGGATACAGCCGCAACACCACCCCGCTGCTGGCCAAGACTCCGCGCCTGGTGGTGTACCGCGACGCCATAACTATGTCCAACACCACCCACAAGAGCGTGCCCATGCTGCTGTCGTCGATAGGATCGGAGCCTTTCGACAGCATCTATTACCGCAAGGGCATAATCACAGCATTCAACGAGGCTGGCTACAAGACGGCGTTCTACTCCAACCAGCGCCGCAACGGCTCGTTTATCGACTTCTTCGGGTGTGAGGCCAACGAGGTGAAATTCATCAAGGACCCGCTGCAAATGTCAGCCAACGTCTACGACGAGCAGCTGCTGAAACTGGTGAAGGCAAGGCTCGACAAATACCGCGGCGGCAAGCTGATGCTGGTGGTGCACTGCTACGGGTCGCACTTCAACTACAACGACCGCTACCCGGCCAGCTGCGCCCGCTTCACCCCCGACCACATACCGGCAGCCAAGGCCAAATATCGCGCCGAGCTCATCAATGCCTACGACAACACCATCAGCTACACCGACCGTGTGGTGTCGCAGATAATATCGATGGTGGAAGCCAAGGGCGTGGCAGCGGCCGTTGCCTACACCAGCGACCACGGTGAGGATATATTCGACGACAGCCGCGAGAAATTTCTGCACGCGTCGCCCGACCCCACCTACCACCAGCTGCGCGTGCCGCTGCTGTTCTGGACATCAGCCCAATATGCGGCACAGCACCCCGACAAGTGCCGAGCCCTGGCCAGCCACCGCCTGACGCCCGTGTCGACCAACATGATACTGTTTCACACGATGCTCGACCTGGCAGGCATCAGCACACCATACGTACAGGCCCAATATGCGGCGGGCAACGGGCAGTTTAAGTGGCACAAGCGGCTGTATGTGAACGATCACAACGAGATGCACGAGCTTAACGATGTGGGCCTGCGCAACATAGATGTGGAGCAGTTTAGGGCTCACGGCGTGCAATTCCCGTGACCAAAGGAGCGCACCAGGTTAATTAAGGTTAATTACCACGCCATCACTTTCAATATTACGCAAAAATAAACTACTTTTGCAAGTTTTTTCACCCAAAATATTATAATGAGACAGCTAAAAATTTCACAATCAATCACCAAACGCGATGAGAGTAAGTCACTTGACAAATATCTGCAAGAAATAAGCCGCAGAGATCTTATAACGGTTGATGAGGAAGTGGAACTTGCCCAAAGGATTCGTCAGGGCGACCAAGCCGCACTCAACAAACTCATAGAGGCCAACCTGCGCTTTGTGGTGTCGGTGGCCAAGCAATATCAAAATCAGGGGCTCAGCCTCCCCGACCTTATAGACGAGGGAAATTTAGGACTTATCAAGGCCGCACAGAAGTTCGATGAAACACGCGGCTTCAAATTCATATCATATGCCGTGTGGTGGATACGCCAATCGATTCTGCAGGCGCTGGCCGAGCAGTCGCGCATTGTGAAGCTCCCGCTCAACCAAGTGGGTGCACAAAACAAGATCGGCAAGGAGATTTCACGCTTCGAGCAAAAATACCAGCGCAAGCCATCGGACGAGGAGCTTGCCGGCAATCTCAACATTCCCGTTGAAAAAATCACCGACTCGATGAGGGTGACAGGCCGCCACGTGTCGGTCGACGCCCCATTCCAGGAAGGAGAGGACAACAGCCTGCTCGACGTGATGACCAACGACGATGCTCCCATGGCCGACGAGGGGCTCAACCACGAGTCGCTGTCGAAAGAGGTGGACCGCGCCCTGAGCCAGCTCAACCCCAAGGAGCGCGACATTCTGAAGATGTTCTTCGGCATCGGCTGCCAGGAGATGACGCTTGAGGAAATTGGCGCAAAGTTTGACCTCACCCGCGAGCGCGTGCGCCAAATCAAGGAGAAGGCCATACGCCAGCTCAAGGGCCAGAAGAGCAGTCTGCTCAAGGCCTACCTTGGCTAAGCCACACACATTAAAGCCACACAATCACCCTGCACGCCCCTTGCCACCGATGTGGCAAAAGTGTCATGCTTGGTGATTTTTTGCGCTTTGGCACAATATTTGCACTACTTAAGTCGTTACATATTAAAACCATACAGAAAGACATGAGACAACTGAAGATTACATCAGGCATTACGCTGAGAACCGAGTCGCTGCAGAAATATCTGCAAGAAATCAGCCGCATTCCGCTTCTGACTCCCGACGAAGAAGTGGCACTCGCCGAGCGCATAAGGCAAGGCGACATGGAGGCGCGCGACCGACTGGTGTGCGCCAACCTGCGCTTTGTGGTGTCGGTGGCCAAGCAGTACCAAAACCAGGGTTTGAGCCTGGCCGACCTCATCGACGAGGGCAATATCGGTCTGATTAAGGCCGCCACCAAGTTCAATGAGACTTTGGGCTTCAAGTTCATATCATATGCCGTGTGGTGGATACGCCAGACCATTCTGCAGGCCATTGGCGAGAAGGCCCGCGTGGTGCAGCTGCCGCTCAACCAGGTGGGACTGCAAAACAAGATAGCCAAGACAGTGGCCACGTTCGAGCAAGAGCACGAGCGCAAGCCGTCGAACGAAGAGATAGCCGCGCAACTGGAATTGCCGGTAGAGAAAATCGAGACCGCACTGAAGGCCAGCGGAAAGCAGGTGTCGGTGGACGCACCGTTTTCCGACGACGACACCAACAGCCTGATCGACGTGATGCCCAACAACGGCACCCCATCGACCGACAGTGCCCTCAACCAGGAGTCGCTATCGGAGGAGCTCAACCTGCTCATGCAGACCCAGCTCACACCGCGCGAGCGCAACATAGTGAAGATGTTTTTCGGCATCGGCTGCCAGGAGCAGACCCTTGAGGAAATCGGCGCCAAGTTCAACCTCACACGCGAGCGTGTGCGCCAAATCAAGGAAAAAGCCATACGCCGCCTAAAGTGCCACAACGACTATCGTCTGAAGGCCTATCTGGCCTGATGCGCACTGCCGATAGAGGCCGCAACAGGGCAAGAAACTGACACATTGACCACAATTCAAAAAAATGGCGCAAAATTTATTGCGTCACTGCTTTGAATTGTGGTTTCTGTTTATTATATTTGCCACTTGAAACTCTACACTCAAATAAATGAGACAACTTAAGATTACAAAATCTATCACCAACCGCGAGAGTGCATCGCTCGACAAGTATCTGCAAGAGATTGGCCGCAAAGAGCTGATTTCGGTTGACGAGGAGGTTGAGCTTGCGCAGCGCATAAGGCAAGGTGACCAAGCTGCTCTCGACAAGCTTGTGAGCGCGAATCTTCGATTTGTTGTTTCTGTAGCAAAGCAGTACCAAAATCAGGGATTGAGTCTGCCCGACTTAATCGACGAGGGTAATTTAGGTCTTATAAAGGCTGCACAGAAGTTCGATGAGACGCGCGGTTTCAAGTTCATATCCTATGCAGTGTGGTGGATTCGCCAGTCGATTCTTCAGGCACTGGCCGAGCAGTCGCGCATCGTGCGCCTGCCGCTGAACCAAGTGGGCTCGCTGAACAAAATCAGCAAAGAGCTCTCAAAGTTTGAGCAGGAACATGAGCGCAGACCGTCGACCAGCGAACTGGCCGAGCGGCTGCATGTGCCGGTTGACAAGATTTCCGACTCGATGAAGGTGTCGGGAAGGCACGTGTCGGTTGACGCCCCGTTTCAGGAAGGCGAGGACAACAGCCTGCTCGACGTGCTGCCCAACGACGACTCTCCAATGGCCGACCAGGCGCTCAACCAAGAGTCGCTCTCGAAAGAGGTTGACCGCGCACTGGAGCAGCTCACGCCGCGCGAGCGCGACATTCTGAAGATGTTCTTCGGCATCGGCTGCCAGGAGATGACGCTTGAGGAGATTGGCGCCAAATTCGACTTGACGCGCGAGCGAGTGCGCCAAATCAAGGAGAAGGCCATCCGCCGCCTGAAGGGGCAAAAGAGCAAGCTGCTTAAAGCCTATTTGGGTTGAAAGCAAAGGGTGATTATCACAGAAAATTTAGATTGCTAAGACAGATGCATCGGCCTGCCGCCTTATGATGAAGGCGCCGGGCCGATTTTTTTCACACACGCCCTTGCCGCAAAAATCCCGGAAAATTAACAAACTTCAGCAGCCGTGGCGCCGCTATGTGTTGGCTCAACTCAAATAAAAGCAGTAACTTTGTAGGCAACAATAACGCAAACGCAAAGACTAAAGTGAAGAAATTGATTATACGCCTACTGTCGGGCTGCGTGTATGTGGCGCTGATTGTGGTTTCGGTGCTGTTGCTGCCCACCATGCCCAACATATTCGCATTCGTGTTCAGCCTATTTATAATCATAGGCTTCTATGAGCTGTATCACATGTGCGGACAGCTGACCGGTGCAAAGCCCAGCAAGCCATTGTGGCTGCTCGACGCAGCCGGCGGAGTGGCCCTGATGAGCTCCGTCGGCTCAATGGCGCCGTCGATGCGGCTCGACGCCGCGGCCTTTCTGCCCTTTTTAGGCTATGTGATGGCGCGCGGAATGGCTATGCTGTACATGCCCAAACGCAACGCGCTGCACGACGCCGCCACATCGGGCCTGGCCATGCTCTACGTGGCCCTGCCGCTGTCGCTGCTGAGTCTGGTGGCAGCCATAAGCAGTCCACGCATGATTTTGGCCATGTTTGTGTTCATCTGGGTCAACGACTCGGGCGCCTACCTGGTGGGCAGCATGCTGGGCAGGCACAAGCTGTTTGAGCGCATATCGCCACACAAGTCGTGGGAGGGATTCTGGGGCGGATTTGCCGCCTGCGTGGCGGCCGCCTACGTAATGTTCAGCTACCTCAACGACTTTTTCGCCGGCCCGTCGGCCGCGGCCTGGATAGGCCTGGGTGTGGTGGTGTCGGTTTCGGCCACCTTTGGCGACCTAATGGAGTCGCTGTTTAAGCGCACGGCCGGAGTCAAAGACTCGGGCAAACTCATGCCCGGCCACGGCGGCATACTCGACCGCATCGACAGCCTGCTGCTGGTGGTTCCGGCAGTGCTGGCCTACTTCATTGTTCTGACTAACTATTTTAAAGAAATATAAAGACGAATGACTAACCAACGTTATGACCTGCGCGGTGTGTCGGCATCGAAAGAAGATGTGCACAACGCCATCAAAAACATCGACAAGGGCATCTATCCCCTTGCCTTCTGCAAGATTATTCCCGATGTGCTCGGAGGCGATCCCGAATACTGCAACATAATGCACGCCGACGGCGCCGGCACCAAGTCGTCGCTCGCCTACGTCTACTGGCGCGAAACGGGCGACATGAGCGTGTGGAAAGGCGTGGCTCAGGACTCGGTGGTGATGAACATCGACGACCTGCTGTGTGTGGGCGCCACCGACAACATTCTGCTGTCGTCCACCATAGGCCGCAACAAGAACCTGATTCCGGGCGATGTGATTGCCGCCATCATCAACGGCACACAGGAGTTCATCGACGAGATGAAGGCCCTCGGGGTCAACATCATCTCAACCGGCGGCGAAACAGCCGATGTGGGCGACCTGGTGAGAACCGTGATTGTGGACAGCACCGTCACCTGCCGCATGCGCCGCGACCAGGTGATTAACAACGCCAACATCAAGGGCGGCGACGTGATTGTGGGCCTGGCCTCGTATGGCCAAGCCACCTACGAGAAGCGCTACAACGGCGGCATGGGCAGCAACGGCCTCACATCGGCACGCCACGACGTGTTTGCCAAATATCTGGCCGGTAAATACCCCGAAAGCTACGACAAGGCCGTGCCCGAAGAGCTCGTGTACTCGGGAGGCATGCACCTGGAAGACGCAGTCGACGGCGTGGAGGTGAACGCCGGCCAGCTGGTGCTGTCGCCCACGCGCACCTACGCGCCTGTTATTAAACGCCTGCTCGACGACATGCGCCCAAGCATTCACGGCATGGTGCACTGCACAGGCGGCGCGCAGACCAAGGTGATGCACTTTGTGGAAAACAAGCACGTGATTAAGGACAACATGTTTCCCATTCCACCGCTGTTCAAGCTCATCAAAGAGCAGTCGGGCACCGACTGGAAAGAGATGTACAAGGTGTTCAACATGGGCCACCGCATGGAAATCTACGTCAGTCCCGCCGATGCCGCCAAGGTGATAGAAATCTCAAAGAACTTTGGCATCGACGCCCAAATTGTGGGCCGCGTGGAAGACGCCGAGAGCAACCTGCTGACCATTGTGTCGGAGGCGGGCTCGTTTGAATACTAACCCAGCGGCTTCCGCCCCACCACACCTCACACACATGCGCAAAGGGCTTAGCACAACCACACTCGCCGCTGCGGCCGCCGTGATTATGATGGCGGCCGTGGCGGCGTGCGGCAACGGGGGCAGGCAAGCCAAGCCGGAGCAAGTCCACAAGCTGCCCGACACGCTGGTGGTGGGCACGCTCTACAGCCCCACGGGATTCTTCATTCTGCGCGGCGACACACTGGGCTATGACTTCGACCGTGCCAAAGACTTTGCCGCGGCCAAGGGCGTGGGCATAAAGTTTAAGGTGGCAAAAAATCTGCAAAGCCTTGTGGAGATGCTGCGCGGCAGGCAAATCGACATGATAGCTTGCGAAGTGCCCGAAACGGCCGAGTTCAAGAGCCAGGTGCTGAACTGTGGCGCTGCCGACACCACCTATCAGGTGCTGGTGCAGCCCAAGTCGCAGCACCCTATTGCCAACGTGACGCAGCTGGTGGGCCGCGACGTGTATGTGATTGCAAACTCGCGCTATGAGGCACGGCTCAAGAATCTCGACAACGAGGTGGGCGGCGGCATCAGAATACGCACTGTGGCCAACGACACCCTGATTGCCGAAGACTTGATTGCAATGGTGGCAGCGGGCAAGCTGCCCCTGACCATAGTCGACAGCGACATAGCCCGGTTCGACAAGACGTATTACGACAACATCGACGTGAGCCTCAACGTGAGTTTTCCGCAACGGTCGTCGTGGGCCGTGAACAAAGCCGACAAGTGGCTGGCCGACAGCATCGACGGCTGGAGCAACTCAGCGAAGGGCAAGACGGCGTCGAAGGAGCTGAAGCGGCGCTACTTTGAGCTGTCGAAGAGCAAACCCGCGGCCTCTGCGGCCGACAGCAGCGCCACGCGCGCCACTATGGCCAGCCGGGGCGGCATTTCGCCCTACGACCACCTGTTTAAGGCCCACGCGCGCCACACCGCATGGGATTGGCAACTGCTGGCCGCCATAGGCAAAACCGAGTCGGGCTTCAACCCCAATGCGGCGTCGTGGGCAGGAGCAATAGGGCTTATGCAGGTGATGCCCGGCGTGGGCCGCAGCTATGGCGCAAGCCGCAGCCAGCTGGCCGAACCCGACAAGAGCGTGGAAGTGGCCGTGAAAATCCTGAACGGCATCGATGCCTACCTCAAACCACGGGTGCACAACCGCGAAGAGAGGCTGAAGTTTGTGCTGGCAGCCTACAATGCAGGCATAGGCCACGTGGCCGACGCAATGGCCCTGGCCAAGAAATATGGCAAAGACCCGCAAGTGTGGTATGACAATGTGGAGGAAGCCATATCGTGGAAGTCCAACCCCGACTTCTATAACGACCCCGTGTGCCGCTACGGATACTTCCGCGGCCGCCAAACCATAGCCTACGTCAAGGAGGTGGAGCGGCACTACCACCACTACAAGAACAGACACAAGTGAACGATAACGTAAACAGGAACATCAAAAAAACATAGAATTATGAAAAAGACTTATTTAACAACGGCGGTGGTGCTCGCACTGGCCTCATCGATAACGATGAACTCATGCATCGGCAGCTTTGCACTCACCAACAAGGTGCTGGCCTGGAACAAGCAGATAGGCAGCAAGTTTGTCAATGCGCTCGTGTTTGTGGGCCTGCACATTCTGCCCGTTTACGAGCTGTCGTTTGTAGCCGACATCCTGGTTATAAACTCAATTGAATTCTGGTCGGGCGACAACCCTGTGACTGCAAGCACCCGCGTAATCGATGGCAAAGACGCCAAATATCTGGTGAAGTGCGACAAGTCGGGCTACACCATCACCAACCTCAGCGACAAGAGCGTGGTGAAGTTTGACTACAACAGCGCCGACAACTCATGGTCGCTCAATGCCAACGGCAAAAGCACAAAATTCATGCAGTTCGTTGACGACTCGCACGTGAAGATGATCACGCCCAACGGCGACCTCAAGACCGTAGAGCTGAGCCAAGAAGGCCTGATGGCTTACGAGCAAATGGCCAACGGCACCCTCTACGCAATGAAGTAGCGACTATCAGCTTGAAGATCCCTTTGCTTATGCAGCTTCCGGCTGTGGGCAACGTTTATGCCACTGTGGGCCAGGAACTCGAAAATCGTTAAATGATTTATTTTTGCTTCTTATAACACCTTTGGGCCGTGGCTTCTTTGCCGCGGCTTATCTTTTGTTATTATTTATTGCTGTACGGTAAAAGCTTTTTTGTTTGCGGGCATGTCGTCCGCTCCCTTGGACTGCTTCTCCTTCTTGCTGGTGTTGGCGGGGTCCTCTTTGCCGTCCCCCTCATTGGCCGTTGAGACCCCGTCCTTGAGGCCGTACTTGCTTTCATAGTTCTTGACCGCGGTAAGGCTGGCCTCGGTGGCGCGGCTGTCGCCATAGCTGTCCAGCAACTGCTGGAATGTCACCGCCTCGGCGGCTGCTTTCGCGTCTTCCTCGGTCGCGGCCTTTGCGGCGAAGTCGCGGTGCCCGTGGATCGCCGCTAACGGGTAGCGGCGTTTGAGGTCGGTGAGGAGCTTCAGCAACGCGGCTTTCTGGGCTGCCGTCCTGGTGTCCTTTGGCGTCTTGCCGTCGGCCGCGCAGCCGCCAATATAGCAAACGCCGATGCTCACTGCATTGTGCCCGGTGCAATGCGCGCCGATTTCGGCCTCCGGGCGGCCGCGGTGGACGCTGCCGTCCCTATAAATCACATAGTGGTAGCCGATGCAACGGAAACCGCGGGCCTTGTGCCAGCGGTCGATGTCGGCTGTGGTGAAGTCCTTGCCCTCGGGCGTGGCCGAGCAGTGGACGATGATTTCTCTGATTTTTCTCATAATGTGCTTTTGAATTTTATTTTGCCCACCTGTGGGCGATGTTGTCATATCTTATCGGCGGCGGCTCTTATCCGGTCCGAAAGGTCGTAAAGCGCGCGCTTCAGCCGCTCCGCTTCCTCCTCGGTGAAGCCACCTTTGCTGTCAATGCCGTCGAGCTTGTGATACAGCCAAGAGGCTGATTTGCCAAAATATCGGTTTGCAATGTCGCGCCATGAAATTGCAAGCCTTAAATCCTCCAGGCGCTCGCGCATGATTGTTTTTTCTTCTTCCATTTTTGTTTGCCTTGTTTCGTGGTGGCTTTACTCCTCCCAGCCGCTGAGGTCGGACAATTCCTCGAAAAGCCTTTGCGCCTCGCGCAACAGCTGTTGATACCCGTTGGGATAAGCCCTTTTCATCAGGGGCAGGATTTCGGCCAGCTCCGCCACTTTGTTCTTAAAATCTTCCATGTCAAAATGTTGTTAAATGTTTTATAGCAGGGCAAATTTAATACTTTTTTTAGTATTAATTGTTTCGTGGGTCGAAAAAAAAGTACTACTTTTGCACTGAGAATCTCAGTTTCAGGGCGCGGGTATGAACGCGCCGGCTCTTAAGTGGGCAGGGGCTGAGATTTTTTTGTTGCCTACGGGACTAAACTATAAAACCGCTCAAAAAGGGCCTCCCCCTTCTGTATAACCTCCATTTTTATGTGCCATGTTTTCCCGTTGAACTCAAATTCGTACAAGTTATAATATTGCACCCCGCGTGCTGTTTTTCGTGCAATGTTATTTTGCGCTTTCTCTGTCGACATGTCCTTTCCTTCCCCTAATGGGCTTTTTTTGACAAAATGCAAGTCTTGAGGATTACTCCATGCATATTCAGCCGCAGGAATTTCTTCCTCATGGCGCAAATGGGCGATAACGGCTTTTCTTGACTGGCCATTATTCCAAATGGCCTCGGTTTCCAGGTTAGGACAATCCTTGAACTCCGAAGTCACAAATTTGCTTCTGTCTTTTCTGACCTCTTTTTGTTTCTGAAATATGCCCGGGTCCCTTCCTGCCCCAACTTGCGATGTTGCTCCCGCCTGCGTCCAGTTCTTTCCGTTTTGGGACTTGAGGAATGCGTCCTTTGCCTCGGCGCTGATCTTTGCCTTCGATCCCGCCTTCTTCACAACACCCTTTACTATCTCGGCATTCGGCTGCAAATCGTCAACGCGGTAACCCCAAAAGCCGTTGTCCAAGTCCACCCGGCATTTGCGGCCATCCATGAGCCACGGGGCGATGGTCCTTGAGTTTTTGCCTGTTTGGGGGTCATAAAAACTTCGGCGACGGCCGTCCTTTGAGACCTCCATCGTTATGATATGCCCCTTTTTTTTGCCCTCCCATTGCCATTGAACGTGATAACGCCCTGGGGTTTGTGTCTTGGCAGCAAAGTCCAGCCACACCTCGTCAGCGGTCTCATATGTGCGCCGCACCCGTCCACGCTTGTCCACGGTCCGGCTCTTCACCTCTCTCCTGCGGCCTATCCATTCGGGAAGTTTGCCCTCGCCCGTAAGCCATGCGGCGCGGGTATTGAGCGACAGCCAGTGTGGCGTGTAGTCCATCGAACCGGGGTTGCCATACGCCTCGATGTCCAAGCCGCGGCGGCGCAGCTCGTATGTCACAACCGCGCTTTGACAGTTGATGCGATATTGCCCGCCCTCATTAAAGTGGGGGTTCGGCTTCATGTGGTTGGCCTTGTCGTGCGTCATCGGCTCGCCCGCCTCGATGCCGAGCCTCTGGGCCAGCACGTCGAGCTCGGTCGGTTCCTTGGCGGCTGGTGCTGCCTTTGGCTGACTGAGCAGCGCGTCCACGGTCTTTTGGTTGTCCTTGATGAAGTAGGGTGTGGTGCCTGCCTTGGCCGCGGCTGCGATGCGGCCCGCGTTGCCCTTCACCCAGGCCTTGAATGCCGCGGGCGGCTCGGCCACGTAGCCCTTGGCCTTGGTGATGTCGTACGCCCGCCCCTCGCGCTTGGCCTTGATGAAGTCCTCGAAGTCCGCGCCGCTCAGGAGGATCGTCTCGGTGTGGCAGCGGCAGTTCGGGTGCCACCCCGTGAACTTGAAGCCCTTGGGGTAGTTGCCCGCCAGCTCGTCGCAGATGTCGGTCAGTGGCACCCGCTGGCCCTTGCTGTTGCGGATGGTGTGGTTGTTGCTCAGCACAACCCGGATGCCGAGGACGAAATCGAGGGCCTGGACGCGCTCGTGGTCGGCCGTGCGATAGGCGATGTTGGTCTCGGTGCCGGCAAGGCGCAGCGCGTTCTTGTGGCTGCTGCGGTACACGCCGCGGCCCGGGTGGAACGCCGCGGCCGCCTTGCTAAGCTGGAGCACCCCGTGCACGTCCCTCACCCGCCTGAATAGCTTGTCGGGATAATTCAGGTACTGCTTAAGCTGCCGGGCCATCTCCTGGGCCGACAGGCCGTCGCGGATGCCGCAATCGCTGTAATCAGCGCATAAGCAGGCGTATTATGATGATGTGCTGATTATTGCGTTACTGTAAATACCAAGATGCAGATGTCGCATTCCTCTGGTATGACCGGGGTTGGAGGGCTGCTAAGCAGGCATTTCGCGTCGGCTGCGACTCCGCTGCATACCTGCCTACACATATACTATTCCTACAGAATTGCGACTTTTCCAGTGCTTTCGGCATGCCACGTCCAAACGGCTATCGTTGATGTATGGCGCATTCACCATGCGCCAGCTCGCCTGAATTGCGACATTCCTTGCAGTTGTGATGCATGAATGATTAGAGGAGCTGGAGGGCTATGGCGGCACACGCTTCGGCGTCGGCAAGGGCGTGGTGATGCTTGGTGAGATCGTAGCCGCAATAGGCGGCCACCGTCTGCAACTGGTGGTTGGGCAGCAGTTTGCCAAGTTTGGCCCTTGATGCGCGGCAGGTGCAATAGAAGCGGTAGCCGGGATAGTCCATGCCATAGGTGCGGAATGCGGCTTTTAGGCAGCCCTCATCAAACGGGCTGTTGTGCGCCACCAGCGGCAGCCCCTCGATCTTTGGGGCTATTTGCCGCCACACGTCGGGAAACAGCGGAGCCCCCTCCACATCGTCGATGGTTAGGCCGTGCACCTGCGTGGTCCAATAGGTGAAATAGTCGGGCTCGGGATAAATGAGGCTGTAGAAGCGGTCGACCACCTCGCGGTCACGCACTACCACCACCCCCACGCTGCACACACTCGAGCGGCTGCCGTTGGCGGTTTCAAAATCGATGGCTGCAAAATCGTCCATATCTCTGTTTGTTGTGTTGTATCATTACCTGTTTAATCGTTCTCATACATTTTCCACATCCCGGCCACCCACTGGTGCATTTCGTGCCGCAGTATGGCGGGACTGATAACCTCAATCATGCTGCCGGCGCGCAGCAGTTCCATCACAAGATCGTAGGTCACGCACAAGTATAGCTCAAAATCGGCGTAGCCATGGCCAGAACCTATCTCCACTTGCGACTGGTGCAGCGGCAGCGAGCGCATGTAGTGCCGATGCTGGCCGTAGGCCCGCACCACCACGCGCTCGGGCTTGGCCTCACTGTCGAGCACAACGCCAAAGTAGGTCGTGAAGTATGACTTGGCGTCAAAGTCGTCAGGCAGCCTGAAAGTGGAGCCAGTCTCTGTAACTGCCTCTATGCGGTCGAGTCCATAGATGCGCATTACGCTCTTGCCCACATTTCGTGCAAGCATATACCAGCGCCGCTGAAACATTTTAAGGCAAAATGGCTCGACGGCAAACGTGTATGACCTGCTCAACTCAAACCCCTTGTAGGTGATGTCAACCACGCGGTTACCTTTCATTGCCGACATGATTTCGGGTAGGAAATTGCGGCTCGACGGAATGTCTTCGGCAACGATGCGACCGCTGAGCGACAGGTTTTGCGACAAGGCTGTGGCAGTGGTGTAGGTGTCGAGCAGCCAGCGGTTAAGCTCACCGCTGCTCAAGGCCTCGGGGTTGGAGATGCGGTAGCGGTAGCCGCAGCGCCTTTGGCACTCAATGTCGACGCCGAATATCATGAGGATGTCACGCTTCCAGCGGTCGAACGTCTGTCGGGGCAGCGGCTGCCCGCCGCTCACGGTGTCGTCGGCCACCCACTTGTCGTTGAGGTCCTTCAGCGATATTCCCTGATCGCCGGCACGGAACAGCGAATTGAGCACCCAAATGTATTTTTCAAAAACTGTCATTCTTCATCTTGGTTTGTTACCGATGCAAATATACTAAATAACATGACTCATTTTGCGATGCAACTGCACAAAAAGCAATGCCCGCTAGGCTGAAAACAGTCTTGCGGGCAATTGCACATATTTTTTATTCAAGTCGGGGGAGGGAAAAATCAATTCACATCTTTCAGCACCTCGAAGTTAGACTTCTCGAGCTGCTCGGCCGCATAAGCCTTGTCGAGCACAAACGTCTTTTTGCGCGACGACGGAATCTTATACATTGCCTCCATCATAATGGTCTCGAATATCGACCTCAATCCGCGTGCGCCAAGCTTATACTCGATTGCTTTGTCGACAATGTAGTCGAGCGCGTCGTCGGCCACCGAGAATTTCACGCCGTCCATGGCCATCAGTTTTTCATATTGGCGCACAATGGCGTTTTTGGGCTCGGTGAGAATGCGGCGCAGGTCTTCGCGCTTAAGGGGTTCAAGGTTGGTGAGAATGGGCAGACGGCCAATGATTTCGGGAATCAGGCCATAGGAGCGCAAGTCTTGAGGGGTGACGAAGTGCAGCAGCTTTGACGACTCAATGCGGCGCATCTTGCTGTCGGTGCCATATCCCACCACGTGAGTGTTGAGGCGCTGCGCGATTTTGCGCTCTATTCCCTCAAAGGCGCCACCGCACACAAAGAGGATGTTTTTGGTGTCGACGGGAATCATTTTCTGCTCGGGGTGCTTGCGCCCCCCTTGCGGCGGCACGTTGACTATCGAGCCCTCGAGCAGCTTGAGCAGTCCCTGCTGCACGCCCTCGCCGCTCACATCGCGTGTGATTGACGGGTTGTCGCCCTTACGGCCTATCTTGTCGATTTCATCTATGAACACTATGCCTCGCTCGGCCTCCTTCACATCGTAGTCGCAAGCCTGCAGCAGGCGGGTGAGCAGGCTTTCGATGTCCTCGCCCACATAGCCGGCCTGCGTGAGCACCGTGGCATCAACTATGGCGAAAGGCACTTTCAGAAACTTGGCAATGGTCTTGGCCAGCAGCGTCTTGCCAGTGCCAGTGGGGCCGACGATGATGATGTTAGACTTTTCTATGTCCACATCGTCGTCTTGCGGCTGAAGCAGGCGCTTGTAGTGGTTATACACAGCCACCGACAGATATTTTTTTGCGTCGTTCTGCCCTATCACATATTCATCAAGGTGCGCCTTTATTTCGGCGGGCTTGGGCAGCGACTTAAGGTCGAACTTTGGCTCAGAGCCAGAGTTTGAAGTCTGCTTCAGGTATTCGCGGGCAAGTTCATCGGCCCGCTCGGCACACTCGTTGCAGATGCAAACTCCCTCAATGCCAGGCATCAGCAGTTCCACCTCACTCTGGCCGCGACCGCAGAAGCTGCAATGCAGCTCATCTTTTTTCTTTGCCATCTAATGTCTTTTCAGTTTTTTGATTTGATTTACTTGCTGCGCTCCAGAATTTTGTCGATCATGCCATAGTCAAGGGCTTCGGCCGAAGTCATCCAATGGTCGCGGTCGCTGTCGGCATACACCTTGTCGTAGGGCTGGCCGGAGTGGTCGGAGATGATGGTGTAGAGTTCCTTTTTGAGTTTCTGGATTTCGCGCGCGGTGATTTCGATGTCGGAAGCCTGGCCCTGCACGCCGCCCAGAGGCTGGTGAATCATTACGCGCGAGTGCTTGAGGGCAAAGCGCTTGCCCTTCTCGCCTGCCACCAGCAGCACAGCGGCCATCGAGGCGGCCATGCCGGTGCAGATGGTGGACACATTGCTTTGCACATACTGCATGGTGTCGTAGATGCCGAGGCCGGCATACACCGAGCCGCCGGGAGAGTTGATGTAGATCGACACGTCCTTGCCGGGATCGGTGGAGTCGAGGAACAGAAGCTGCGCTTGAATCACATTGGCTGTGTAGTCGTCGATTTGCGTGCCGAGGAATATGATGCGGTCCATCATTAGGCGTGAGAACACGTCCATCTGAGCCACATTGAGCTTGCGCTCTTCGATGATGGTGGGCGAAATGTAGCTGTCGCTGATAGCCTGTGAATACTGGTCGAGAGCGAGGCCGTTCATGCCCAGATGCTTGACCGCATAGTTGCGGAATTCGCTTTTACTTTCCATTATTTTTTTGATGTGTTTACGGTTATTTCTAATTAAAAGTCAACTGCAATTTTGCCGTTACAGGCCGTGCCGGCCTTTGGTAACAAATGGAGCGGCAAGAAAATTAACCCTTTGCCGCTCCATGAATATTGTGTGAGTGAGTGTGCGCCGACCTAATGTGAAGCCATGCCGCCAAAGCGGCTGTGCAGCCTGCCGGCGCTCACCTCAAGATTGCAATTTATTTTTTCTCAAACAGTTTGTTGAACTCCTCAACGGTCACATTCTTCTCGTTGAGCGACACAGCGTCTTTAACGGCTGCGAACACCTTGTCGTCGAATGCGCGGTTCTGGATTTCGGTGGCATACTCAGACTTCTCCAGAAGTTCGTTGGCATAGCGGTCGATCACATCATCGGGGATGTTGGTCATGCCATACTGTGCAAACTGCTGAGCGGCATAGAAGCGTGCCAGGCGCAGAACATCGTCCTTTTCAATCTTAACTTTGAGCGTGGTGGCCACCTTCTCTTTGATGAGCTGCCACACAATCTGCTCACGGGTCTTGGGATAATTCTCCTCAAGTGTCTTTTCATTGGCGTCCTTGCCGGCGCGGGCCAGCAGGAAGCGCTTCAGGAACTCATCGGGCAACTCAAGGTCGCCAACCTTTTTCTTCAGCACCTCTTCGGCATCGATGGTGAAGCGGAAGTTGCTGTCGTTCTTAAGCTGGTTGGCAATCATTTCCTTCAGCTTCTCGAGATATGTGGCTTCGTCTTTTGCCTCGTCCTTGCCAAGCACGCTGTCGAAGAACTCCTGGTTCATCTCTGCCTCTTGGTTAACGAGAATCTCGTTGGGCATAAACTTGAAGTCCGACTTGATTTCAGCATCCTTCTTGTCGACGTTGAGCATGGCGGCCAGCTCGGTGACATTGCCGTCGGCAGCCTTGTAGGGGTTGAACACGATTTCGTCGTTCACCTTATGGCCCACAAACTTCTTCTTCTCGTCGTCGTTCTTAAGATACTGCGGCGAGATTATGGTTTTCTCCACCTTCACGCCGTCGGCCTTCTCGGTGCCGTCTTCGTTGAGCTCAACCATTGAACCGCGCAGCAGCGAGTCTTCAGCAGCAGTTTCGCCAGGCACTTGCTTGCCGAAACGCTTCTTGAAGTTTTCGTTCTGCTTGTCAATCATCTCTTGGCTCACTTCGATGTTGTAGTAAGGCACCTTTACGCGCTTGTCGAGTTTCAGCTCGAATTCAGGAGCCAGACCCAGGTCGAACTTGAATGCAAAATCCTTGTCGGTGTTGAAGTTCACCTTGGTGTCCTTCGACAGCATGGGCTCACCCAGCACGTTGAGCTTGTTTTCGCGTATATAGTCGTTGAGCGCCTGGCTCACCTTGCGGTCGATGACATTGGCGAGCACTTCGTTGCCATAATATTTCTTGAGCAGAGCTGCGGGGACGTGTCCCGGACGGAAGCCCTTCAGGGGGCGCTTGCGGCCAATCTCGGCCAGGTCTTTCTTCACGTCGTTCTGATAGTCTTCTTCTTTAAATGATATTGTGAGCACGGCGTTCACGTTACCATTCTTGTCTAATGTTACATTCATTTTTTTGAAGTATAATATGTTTTATTTTATTACAAGAATAATGCACGTCTGGGCACACGAGGCCAAACGTAGGTGCAAAATTACATCATATCGGCTCTTTTAACAAATTATACATCACAAAATTTGCTAAAAGCCGGGCACATGATTCAATTCCGGAAGCAGGCTGGCGCAGCCGCAGCTATTGCAGCGACAAGGCAATGTGGTTTTCCTCGGCCATGCGGCGCATATTTATAATGGCGTAGCGCATGCGGCCCAGGGCGGTGTTGATACTCACCTTTGTGGTGTCGGCAATTTCCTTGAAGCTCATGTTTTTATAGTAACGCATCACCAGCACTTGGCGCTGGTTGTCGGGCAGCTGCATCACCATGCGCCGCACATCGGCGTGAATCTGGCTTAGCACGAGGTCGTCTTCGATGGTGGCCTCGCTCAACTCCTTGCGGTTTAGAATATTGACACCTGTACCGTCGGCCGACTGCACATTTTCCGACTTTTCCTGACGGAAAAAGTCGATTATGAGGTTGTGAGCTATACGCGTGATCCATGCGGCAAAGCGACCGTTTTCCACATATCGGCCTTGCTTTATAGTGCTTATCACCTTCACAAATGTTTCCTGGAATATGTCGTCGGCGAGTTCCTCGTCTTTCACATATCCGCAAATGTAAGTGTATACCCGAACTTTATGCCGCTCGACAAGTGCATCGAAGGCGTTATTGTCACCCTCAACGTACAATGCGATTAAGCGTTCATCGCTCTCGTCATTAAAACCTCTCATTGTCAATTACTTTTAGTTCTACGAGTAAAGTTCGAGTCAATAGGCGGTTTGTTTTTATAGTTTCAGTTTTGCCCGCACTTGCGGACTTTTAATATGTTTTATGATGCAAATATAGCTTTTTACAATCTTTCAGGCAAGCAATACGAAAAAAAACTTGACTAAAAAATCAGCGGACCAGCACTTTTTGCGCCGTTGAGGCCAGTCGCAGCACATACAATCCTGCCGGCACATCAAGCTGCCGGGGCTCTCCAGTGGCTGCAAACTGCGCCACAAGGCGCCCGCACGGCGAATACACGGCACACGGTGTGCCAGCGGCGGCACTCACAGTGAGCAGTCCGCGCCCGACTTGCACCACACACGGCTGGCCGGCCTCCACCGCCGCCACTCCGCTCGCATTGGCAGTCACCGCCACCTCACGCACCGAAATGGTGCTGTTGAGGTCGGCGTTCCATGCGGCCACGCGCAGTCTGGCCTGATCAGCGCCCTGGGGCACACTTATGTTAACAGGCAGATGTTCATGAAATTGCTGAGCCTCGGCAAAGACAACGTCAACGCTGGCCAGCACGCCGCCATTGAGGTCGAGCAGCTGAAACGTAGGGTAGCCGCGATTGAGGTCGTAGGTGCCCGAAGGCACTGTGGTGCAGTAGAGCGTGGCGTCGACATCAACCGCCTTAAGCCCCGCGCAAGTGAATGAGGGTGACACAAGGGTGTAGTCCACATTGCTGCTCGAGCGGTAAAGCTTCACATTATTCATGCTTATGCTGTAGGTGTCGAGTTTAAAACCGGGACGCGTGTAGTTCCAGCCTGCATACGAGTTTTGATTGAACAGCGCCAGAGTCCCCTGGGCGGTAGCGGCGGTGTGGGCAAGCGCAACCGCAGCAAGGGCAAGCAAGTTTTTAGCCAGTGAGTTCATATCTTTATGTTATGGGTGTTTGAGGGTTTGCTATATACATTAATGTTCCGAAGACTTTGCAGCAGCCACACGCTTCAGGTTGTCGGGAGTGAGAAGGCGCATGCACCGCTCGCCTATGAGTTTGGCAGCCGGTGAGCCTGCATTGATGCCCGCAAGGCACACCGACTGGATGGAGTCGGCAAGGCGGTGGTCGGTGACCTGGTAGCGGTTTTCCTTTGCGGCATTTAGTGTGGAGTCGGCCGCCTCCTTGCAGTAGGCGGCAAAATTGCTGCGGCGCTGGCGCTGCAGCTCCCTCACGGCCTTAAGGCATGCTATGTAGTCGTGGTTCTGGCTCGAACCAGTGACCACCACCCTATTCTTGTCGATCACGATGCTGGTGGCACCTGGGCCAAGCACAAAGCAGAACGGGCGTTTCTCACCGCTGAAGCGCAGCACAGCCACATGCTCGCCGCTGGTCTGGCCGCGGAATGTGAACGTGCCGGCACTGTCGATGCGCTGGCCGCCAAGCAGCCTAAGACGGTCGTAGTCGTCATCGGCCAGAAGCAGAGTGGCCGAGTCTTTGGCCACAGCCTTGGTCATGTGGCACGTCACCTCAAAGTCGCCCATAGGCTGCCAAGCCGGCGGCGTGTGCGAGCACGCGGCCAGAGCCAGACTTGCCCCAGCGGCGGCGAGAATCCTATTAATGACGGTTGCTAACATAAGTTTTGCGAAATTACTCAATTAATGCCAATGCGGCAAGCGGCAGACCGCATTTAACGCCAAAGCACTATCAATCGAGCGGCACAGGATTGACGTAGGTGCCGTCGGGCTGGCGCCTGATTAAGCCCTCGTCGGTGAGGAACTCAAGCTCGGCATACACCTCATCGGCTGGAAACGACAGCGTGTCGACAAACTCGCGCGCCTGGCGCGGCCTGACCTGAGCCATGTAGAGTATGCCCTGGCGCACATCATCGCGTCTATGGCTGGCACGGCGGCGCTGGTCGATGCACACGTCGCAGTGGCCGCACGGCTTAGCGGCCTCCTCGCCAAAATAGCTGAGCATCATGCCCTCGCGGCAGCGGTCGGAGCTGAACACATAGCCCTCCACGGCAGCTATGCGCTGACGCATGCGCTCGCGCAGATCCTCATACACGCGCTTGGGAATTTGCACATAGCGAGGCTCTTCGCGCGAAGTGGTGTAGACCACATAGGGGGTGCGGCGGCGGGGCACGTAGTGCAATATGTGCTTGCGCGTGAACTCGAGCAGCGCCTCATACACCGTGTCGCGCGACAGGCCAAAGCGGCGCGCAATCACATCTTCACTGATAAACACATAGTCGGAAAACAGTCCGGAATAGGTGCGCAATATGGCTTGCAGCACACGGTCGGCCTGCGGTGTGGCACAGTCGATGTTGTAAAGTTCGTCTTTGCCGACCAGAATCATGACGCGCGACTGTGTGTCGACCTCCTCAACAAACTCGATGTAGCCGGCCTGCGTGAGCAGGCGCAGAGCACTGTGCGTGGGCAACACCGGCAGCTTAAACGTGCGGCAAAACAGAGCGAAATTAAAGTCGTAGACGCGCTCATATCCCTCGCCAACAGCCACGTGCAAAAAGTTGCCCACACGCTCATACACCTTTTTAATAAAGTCTTTCTCAGGAAACGTGTCGGTGATGTGGCGCTCAAGGGTGCGGCGGTCGGTGGGCTTGGCCAGCAGCACGGCATAGGCGGTGTGGCCGTCGCGCCCGGCACGGCCCGCCTCCTGATAGTATTCCTCTATGGAGTTGGGCACATCCACGTGCACCACCATTCTCACGTCGGGCTTGTCGATGCCCATGCCAAATGCGTTGGTGGCCACCATCACCCTGATTTCGCCCTGGCGCCACTTGTCCTGCTTGTCGGCCTTGTCCTCGATGGCGAGGCCGGCATGATAGTGGCTGGCCGAAATGTGGCGAGCATTCAGCACGTCGGCTATCTCCTTAGTGCGCTTGCGGCTGCGCACATACACAATGGCCGACCCTGCCACCGACGACAGCACGTGCACCAGCTCGGCCAGCTTCTCCTCGGTGTGCCTCACCACATACACCACATTGGGCCGGGCAAAACTCTTGCGCAGCACGCGCCCGTCCCTGAAGTGCAGCGCACGCATTATGTCGGTCACCACAGCCGATGTGGCCGTGGCCGTGAGCGCAAGCACAGGCACGGCAGGAAACAGAGTGCGCACATCGGCTATCTTGAGAAACGACGGGCGGAAGTCGTAGCCCCACTGCGATATGCAGTGAGCCTCGTCGACCACAATCATGTTGACGGGCATGCGCTTGAGCCGGTCGAGAAAAGTGTCGGAGCGCAGGCGCTCGGGCGACACATACAGAAACTTGCAGTTGCCGTTGATGCACTTTTCGTAGGTGCGGCGCACCTCGGCCATGCTGAGGCCCGCATGCAAGTAGGTGGCCTTTATGCCGCGGGCCACCAGGCCGTCGACCTGGTCCTTCATGAGCGACACTATAGGCGTGACCACAAGCGCCATGCCCGGCATGGCCATGGCCGGCACCTGAAACGTGATCGACTTGCCGCCGCCCGTGGGCATGAGCCCCAGTGTGTCGTAGCCTCCCAAAACCGAAGATATGATGTCTTCCTGAAGTTCGCGGAAGCCA
Source organism: uncultured Muribaculaceae bacterium (assembly GCA_934661195.1). Lineage (GTDB taxonomy): Bacteria > Bacteroidota > Bacteroidia > Bacteroidales > Muribaculaceae > Sodaliphilus. Next base: position 158,296 of record CAKUJD010000007.1, on the reverse strand, counting down.
TCATATCCCCAATATTTTTTGAGTATGGCGTGGATGTCAGTCATTGGCCGGAATCCTTATGCCCTTAATTTGCAGCTGCACCGAACTGCTGTTGCGGTGCTTGTTCTCCTCAATGGTGTAGCATATGTCAAAAGGCTTGTGCTGCTTGATGTGGTCGAAATACTGGTGCATGTTGAAGGCGATGCCGTTCATTATGTTGTCCGACTTGCTGTCGACCAGTTCAAACTTTATGTGCTCCTGATTGCGGCCCACGAGTTTGCTTGTGCCGAAGTCATACACGCCGCGTGTTACAAACACGGGCTTTTGGTTGCCTGGGCCGAAGGGGTTGAACTGGCGCAGGTATTTCAGGAAGTCGGAATTGATTTCGCCAAAATCAAGTTCGCAGTCGACGTCGATTTGCGGCGTCACCTGGTCGAGCGTGATGTGCTGCTCCACATACTGCTCAAGCCTGCGGCGGAACTCGCCTATGTTCTCCTCCTTGAGCGACAGCCCCACGGCATTGGTGTGGCCGCCGAACGTCTCAAGCAGGTCGCGCGTCGACTTGATGGCCGAATAGATGTCGAAGCCGCGCACCGAGCGCGACGACCCTATCACGATGCCGTCGTCGGCATAAGTGAGCACCACCGACGGGCGGAAGTAGAGCTCGGCAATGCGCGAGGCAACAATACCGATTATGCCCTTGTGCCACTGTCGGTTGTAAATCACTATGGGGCGCTTGTCCTTGATGTGCTGTATGTGATCCTCGATTATGGTGTTAGCCTCCTCGGTGATCTGGCGGTCGAGTTCTTTGCGGTCCTTGTTATACTGGTCGATGGTCTTGCTTATCTCGTAGGCCTCTGATGGATCCTTGGTAACAAGCAGCTCCACCGATTCCAGTCCCGACTGCATGCGGCCCGAGGCATTGATGCGAGGGCCGATTTTGAATATTATGTCGCTTATGGTTATCTCCCTGTTGCTGAGTCCGCACAGGCGTATTATGCTGCGCAGGCCCACGCTGGGGTTTGAATTGAGTCTTTTGAGACCATAGTATGCCAGCACGCGGTTCTCGCCGGTGATGGGCACTATGTCGGCGGCGATGCTCACCACCAGCAGGTCGAGCAAACTGTCGAGGCCGTAAAGGTCGCTTATGCCGTTGCTTTTGGAGAAGGCTTGCATAAACTTGAAGCCCACTCCACAGCCCGACAAGTCTTTGTAGGGATACTCGTCGTCTTTTAGTTTAGGGTTGAGGATTGCGGCGGCATCGGGCAGCACCTCGTCGGGCACATGGTGGTCGCACACAATGAAGTCGATGCCCTGCGCCTTGGCATAGGCTATTTCATCAACGGCCTTTATGCCGCAGTCGAGCACTATTATCAACTTCACCCCTATGCTTGCGGCATAGTCGATGCTCTGCTTGGATATGCCATATCCCTCATCGTCGCGCGTAGGCACATAATACACCAGATTTGAGTAGAAGTTCTGCAAATACCGGTAGACCAGTGCCACGGCCGTGGTTCCATCTACGTCGTAGTCGCCGTAGACCATGACTTTTTCTTTTGCCCCCAAGGCCCTGTTGAGCCGGCCAACGGCCTTTTCCATATCGCGCATCAAGAACGGGTCGGGCAGCTGGCTCAGCGACGGGTTGAAGAAGCGGTTCACCTCCTCCCGAGTCGTGATGCCGCGCAACACCAGCAGCCGGGCTATGGCAGGACTTTTCGGGAACATTCCCGCAAGCCTTGCCTCGGCGTCTTGATTGCTTGATGTGATGGGCAATACATTCCATTTACTAATCATTTATGTTGTTCTTTTATTGGCAAATGAAGGCTGACGGCGGAGCACGCCGGCTCCGGAGTCACTATAGTGGGAAACGGTTCCACTTCAGGCAGCCCTGCCGGTTGCGCGCCTGCATCCCACGCAAAAACGGATGCGGCACTGCGTCTGCCTTGTCAAGGGTGCTGGCTGCCCACACATCACAGTGTGAATCCCATAGTGGCACAGCCCCTAATGGCGGCGCATCATTCCGCTGCGCGCGGCGGCTTGGCACGGGCCAGGCAATCAGCCACAGGCCCATGAGGCTTATGAAAAGAGCCTATTCTCCATATTCACCACAAAATTAATGAAATCGCACCGCAATTCAAAATAAAATGCCGCCAAATCGGCCAAATCGCACAACTAAAAACTTCGGCTGCATATGCCACATTTTTGGGGGTGATTATAACCTCCGGCAACACATTTGCCACATTTTATGAAAAATCTGAAGCAAAACACCCATAAAAAAGCAAACAAATCACTAATTTTGCACCGACAACTCATTTTATTAAAACATATATAAGATTTCAGCATGACAAAATTTCACTTCAACGCATTTGCGTTGTGCTGCTCGGCGGCCGCGCTTACAGCCACCGCAGCACCCAAAGCGCCCGTAGCCAACGATTACAGCGACTACACAGGCACTTCGTTTGTAGCCAACTGGACAGGCGAAGCCAGTGACGGATTTCTGCTCAGCGTGTATGCCCCTGGCTACAGCACACTTAACGAGAATCAGGACTTCAGCGCCGTGAACCAGACCGGTGGAAAAATCAACACCGCCACCCCTAACCTTCCCAAGGGATGGGATGTGCATGTGTCGGACAACGGCTCGACCGACGTGGCATACTACAATGGGAAGAACCATGTGGTGCTCGATGCAACCGGCGACTACATGACCACACCCTTTATGCTGGGCGGCGACATCACCAGCTTTGTGATCAACGCCAACATATTCAATGCCGACGGCATAACCAAGGACAACTCGAGCGTGTTTAAAATAGAGGTGTATGACAAATCGGGCGAAATCATCACTTCAGGACAAATCGAAGCTTTATATTTCGCTCAGCGCCAAAGCCTCGACCTAATTGAAGCCTTTGGATACAAGCCAGCCAACATCGGCAAAGTGAAAATATCGCTCGTCAAGGATGATGGCAAGGTGGGCGATGTGGCCATAAACTCCATCGCATACACTTATGAGGCCCCCGACTATGTGCTGACCGACAAGAAGGTGAGCGGACAGTCGTACACCGTGACCGGCCTCGATGTAGAGCGTCCATACTTCTACTATCTGAAGAGTGTGGACGGCGACTCGGTGAGCGCAATGTCGAACTTCATCAGAGTAGACGGATTCCTCACTCCCACCGCTACTGAGGCCACCGAAGTTGGCTCCACCAGCTTCACCGCCAACTGGAACCGCCTGCCCAAAGCCACTGGATACATCGTGCACCCCTACAAATATGAGACTGCCACTGAAGACGGTGTGAAAAACGTGCTCGCCGACGACTTCAGCAAGGCTACAGAGGGCACAGTGGCGGCCCCCGTCACCATCACCGACCCCGATGAAGTGACTTCCACTCCCGGATGGATTGGCCGCAACTTCATAACCGCCAAAGGCATGTTTGGCGCCAACGCAGGCCGCTTCCCCATGAACCTGTCGTATGTGCAGACCCCTGTGCTCAACCTTGCAGCCAACGGCGGCAAATACAAGATCCACATCAAAGCCTACGGCACCGCGGGCGACAACCTGTCGGTATACCGCGTGGGCTACACCGTGGACGGCGCGCTCAACATCCACAAGGTGACAGCCTTTGACGCCAATGGCTATGCCGAAGACACTTGGGAGATGAACGACGGCGTGGAGGAGATGCGACTGTCGATTGAGGAAAGCAAGCTCAAAAAGTACCTTATCGACGAAATCAGCATCACCCAAGAGACCAAAGCCGGCACAGTGACCAAGATCTCGCTCACAACCGACACCCTGCGCGCCGCCGACGCAACCAGCCTCAATCTTGCCGACCTGGAGGCAGGCGGCAAATATGGCTACGCCGTTGAAGGTATGCGCCCCGACCAGTATGGCTACCCCGAATACACCCAGCTGTCGAACGAAATCACGGTGCAGCTCACCGGCGCCACTGGCATTGATCAGCCCTCAGCTGCCGCCACAAAGCCCGTGGTCAGCGTTTCGGGCCGCCAAGTGAGCATTGCGCTCAGCAGCGACGCCACAATACGCCTCTACAGCCTTGACGGACGCTTTGTGCAGACGCTGGCCGGACACGCCGGCGTGAACACGCTCACGCTTAACGGCGGCCAAGTGTATGTGGTTGCCGTAGGCGGATACAGCTACAAGGTGCTGCCTCGATAAAGGTCGCTCCCATAGAAATCAAAAAAGGCTTCCATCGATTACGATGGAAGCCTTTTTATTGTTACGTCATGCCTGAAGCGGGCCGAATTGCCACAAGCAAATGCAACTCCAACACCCGCTGTCTCTCATTGCAAAGCGCCGCTCAGCGCACAGCCACCTTGTAGGCTGCGGTACCGACGCGCACCACATATGCCCCCTCGGGCAGTGTGAAGCTATGGATGTCTGACACACCAGCCTGAGCACTGGCCACCAAGCGGCCTGCGATGTCGTACACAGCCACCGGTTGGCCACACGGTACCACAGTGAGCCTGCCGCCCTGCACCGAGACGCGAACTCCGCCATCGGCACTCGGCAGCGACACAGCGCTTTCACCACCGGCTATGCTTATATTGTCGACGCAAATCTCCTTGTTGTACGACTCCACCTCGCCACAGAAGCCAATGCATACCGTCTTGCCACTGTAGGCTTTAAGATCGCAGGTGTCACGCTCCCAATCTTGCTTGGTTACAGGCAAAGTGGCGAGTTTGGTCCAACTGTGGCACTGGTCATCCGACACCATAAGACTAAGAGTGTTGTACCTGTCAGGGTTACTGATCCAAAAACTCAGCACACAATTGTCGCCAAGCTTAAACATGGGTGACGTGAGCATGTGCTTGCCATCGTCGCCAGTGCGCATCACTGCAAATCCGCCATCGGCGTCCTGAGGCTTACGCGAAGGATAGCTCGTTGACGCCACCACATCCCACGACGAAGCGTCAGTACCAGAATAGTCGACTACAAACCAAGGACTGTAGGCCAACTTGGCATTGGCAAACGACTCGGTGGCGGGCACTGGATATGCAGTGCCGAAGGGGCCACTAAACGTAGGGGATCCTTGTCCCTCACCTGCCGCACTCTTGGGCGTAATGGCATAGCTGGCAAAAGTCTGTCCACTGATGCCCGACAGCGACGCGTCGGTATAGGTGGTGCCTTGAATGCCAGTTGCAAGATCGCCATAGTTGGGCTGCAGCATAGTCACAGTGTAAGTAACAGCTTCGGGGTCCACATAGCCGCCATTTACGCCAACACTGCTCGCAGCAGGCCAAGTGAGCACCACATTGCCGTCCTGCTGAGTCCAGTTGCCACGGCCAACGGCCTTAGGCACATCGATGCCCACGTAAGCCTTGGCATCCGAGCTGACACCATCGCCCTTATCGCTGGTGACATACACGCGATAGCTGTTGAATGCATTTTTCTTGGGATTGCCGTCAACCACGCTGAGCGAAGCGCCAGGCTCAGGATTGGCCACCTGCCCCACCACTGCGCCAGTGCTGAGATTAACCACTGTGGCCGACACCAACGATGAAAGAGCAGTGCCGTCGACGCTGGCCGAAGGTGCATTAAAACTAATCGTGGCGCTTAAAGCGCCTTTAGCCCCCGGCACCACCTTCAGACTGCTTACCGAGTCGGGGCTTGACTTGTCGACAGCCGCGCTGATGGCCCACCCGTCGACATAGGCATAATAGCTGTCGGGGGCCGATGTGCAATGGAACCCAAAATAGTAGTTGCCTGTGGTTGGAGCCACAAATGTTACAGAATTCGTCTCCTTCTGCACACTGGTGAATGTTATGGTTGGCATCACAGTGAGCTTCATAGCCTCAACCGTTGGTGCCGTGCCTGCCATTATGGCCACCTTCTCGGGCTTATCGCTCTGCTTGTTGTGGCCGATGTAGGTTACAGTGTAAGTGCTGCCCTCAGTCAATGCCATAGCTGGCGACATCAGCCAGTCGTCGGACTTCTGCGAGCCGGCTGTGTGGCAGCGGAAATAGTACTTCGATCCGCTCCAAGTCATGCCATCTCCGTTTGCATCAATGATGGTGTACTGGTTGCGCTCATTCTCGTCAGTCAAATTGAGAGTATAAGGCGGAGTGAACGCCGTCTGAGCATTTGCGCACACAGGCAGCACAGCTAACGCTGCCTGTGCGATGATTAATCCCAAATTCTTCATAGATTGTAAATTTAATAAAAAAACTATTGATTATAGATTGCATGATTACAGTGTGACCATCGCCAAGCCATTCAAGGCAAGGCAATGATAAGTTCCTGATGGAAGTGTGCCTGGTTAGTTAGTTGTTGTTGAGATGCACATCCATTTGCGGGAACGGGAAGTTGAGGCCGTTGGCGGGAAACTGCTTGTAGATGCGCTCGTTCACGCTATAGTACACACCCCAGTAGTCCTCATTTTTTGCCCATGCGCGGATCACGAGCACGATGGCGCTGTCGGCAAGACTTTCGAGCCCCACCGTTGGCGAGCAGTCTTTGCGCGGCATCTTCTTGATGCGCTCCTCGGCCTGCGAGGCTTTCCACTCGGCCGTCTTTTTCTTGACCACCTTGTGATGGTGCACCACGCGCTGCCACCACGAGAGCCGCTTGAGTTCGGCTTCGTCCAAATCTTCAACCTCCGGTATCTCCACCTGCTGTGTCTCAGCACTTTCGTCAAGATATTTTTTCACCACGCGGTCGTCGGCACCGAGTATCGACAGAGCCACCTCTCGGGCCTTGTCCACATCGTCGCCGTAAGCGATGGATATGCGCCATTCAAGGCGGCGGTACTTCTGGTTGGTGTAGTTGTTGATGGTGCCGGTCGAAAGACCTCCGTTGGGAATCACTATCACCTCGTTGTTGTAGGTGGTGATGACGGTGTTGAATATCTGAATCTCTTTCACAAAACCCTTGTTGCCGTTAAAGTCGATGTAGTCGCCCACCTTGTAGGGCTTAACGAGCAGAATGAGCACGCCGCCGGCAAAGTTTTGCAGTGTGCCGCTCAGCGCCATGCCAATGGCAACGCCGGCCGAGGCAAACACAGCTATAAACGAGCTCGTCTCGATGCCGATGATGCCAATGGCTGTGACCACCAGCAGAAACAGGAACGTGATTTTGAACAGACTAAGCAAAAAGGTGGCAAGCGAGCGGTCGACGCTGCGGTGCATCATCACGTTGCGAATCACGTTGTGCAGCTTGTTGATGATGAGTTTGCCCACGCAAAACACCACTATGGCGGCAAACAGCCTGAAGCCGAACGAAATCAGGTCGGAGCTGAACTTCTCGATGAGCCCGTTCCAGTTAAAGTTGGAAATATCGGTGGCTATCTGCGCCGGCGACTTGGCGGCGAGCGAGTCGACCTTGGCCCCGACGGCGGTGATGGAGTCGGCAGCCGCCTTGGCCTTGTCGGCCACGATGGTGTCGGCCACAATGTCCTCCACCTGCAGTAGGATTGAGTTTAAAATCATCTTATTAAAATTGCAATTTTAATTGCAAAAGTAGCTAAAAATCGCTAAATGGGCCGTCAGAAGTCGCGATTTCGTGCTACTTTTGCAGCACACAGATTAAGAAATGAGAAGAATAACAGCAATTTTGGCATGCGCCGCCTTGGTTCTGGGTGCGGCCGCACAGGTGGTGAACTCAATAAACCAAAGCAACATGAAGATTCCGCGCGGCAGCAAGCCCGCGGCCACGACCTCTGCTTCCAGCAAGGCGGCAAGCACTGTGGCAGTAGACACTGCCAACGCCTACTACCGCAGTGTGGACTCGGCACAGGTGTGCATCAAAGCGGGGCGCTGGGCCGAGGCCGAGCAGCACCTGCGCAGCGCCATCAAGGCCGATCCCGCCAACCACAACAACTCACTGCTGCTGTCGAACATCGGCACCTTGCAGCGCTATCAGGGCAAAAACGAGCAGGCCATAAAGAACTACAGCCTTGCACTTGACATGACACCCAATGCAGTGACCATTATCAGCAACCGCGCCGCAGCCTACATGGCCATCGACAGCATCGGCCTGTCGGAACGCGACTACCGCCGCGTGGTTGAGCTCGACCCATCGAACACCGAGGCGCGCTACAACCTTGGCATAATTGACATTCAGCGCGGCGACTACAAGGCTGCTGAAGATGAGTTTATGGGAATCTTGAAAATCAGTCCAAACTCTGCTTTGGCACAAGAGGGCCTTGGCAAGCTGAATGAAGTGAACGGCAACTACACCAAAGCCATTGAGTGCTACGGCAAAATAATCAAAGCGCGACCATCGGCACAAATTCTGGCCAACCGCGCCCACTGCTATCTGATGACCAAGCAACTCAACAACGCAGAAGACGACATTCGCAACGCGCTGCAAATCGACGACACCGACGGATACATATACGCCTTGCGCGCCATGCTCAGCAAACTCAGATTTAGCGACGATGATGTGCAGCGCGACACCAAGCTTGCCCTGCAGCACGGCATGACCGAGCAGGAGGTGAAGGCAATGCTCGGCTCGCTGCATTAAAGTTGAAAATTTAATGTTTTTATGGGGCTTTTTGCTGCGGAATTGTGAGGCAAAAAGAGGCAAAAGGGCTTTGAAATGTGGCAAAAAATGACTACTTTTGTTGTATGATTTCAATGATTGAGCACATAGAATACCTGATGTCGTGCAACGACTGCGTGATAGTGCCCGGATGGGGTGCGCTGATTGCGCAATACGAGCCTTCAACGGCCAATGAAGCCGCCGGCGTCATCAACAAGCCGCGCCGCTGCGTGAGCTTCAATGCGTCGGTGAGCCACAACGATGGCCTGCTGGCACAGTCGATGGTGCGCCGCGACGGCATTACCTACGATGAGGCGATGAAGACCATCGCCAGCCACGTGACCCTCTACCGCCAGCTGCTTGACGGCGGCGAGGAGGTGCCTTTTGGCAAACTCGGATTCTTTAAGCTCAACAGTGACTCAAAAGTTGAATTCACCCCATTCTACCACGCCAGCGCCAACGATGAGTTTTTTGGCCTGAAGTCAATAAAGATGCAGCCGCTGGCAGCACTGCAGCAGGCAGCGCAGCAAAGCGCAGCCGATGCCGGTCACGACTCACCCGCAAGGGTCATCAGTTTCGTCGACGAGAAGCCAAGCCGCGCCAATTTGTTCGTGCGCAGCTATATGCGCATTGCCGCCTCGATAATTGTACTGCTGGGCCTCTACTGCATGCTCAGCACCCCTGTGGCTGTTGACTTCAGCCATCAGGACACGGCCTCGCTGAGCATTCCGCAAATCAAGCAGCAGCCACGCCAGACGATTAAGCGTGCGGCTGCCCCGGCACAAAAACCGACCGCACAGGAGAAGCAAAGCAACATCAACGAAAGCCAGCTTGGCACAGGGCGATACTATCTGATAGTGTCCACTTTCAAGACCAAGGCTCAAGCCGAAAAGTACATTGCCGCCCACACCGACATCAATGCCGGTATAAGGCTAAAAGGCAACACCTATCGCGTGTATGTGGCCCGCAGCAACGACTATTGCCAGCTGATAAAGGACATCGACAATCTCCCCGCCGCCTACCAAAACGCCTGGGTAAGCGACTAACCCGCACTGATCATTTTTCACAACATACCCTAATGGGCCTGAAAATTCAGGCCCATTGTTTTTTCCTATACGCAGAAGAGTGTGCTCCGGCACATTTTTCACGTTTACAGCCATATCTATATAGGCTTTTACGGATATGCGTTAAAAATCAAAAGCCATTTGGCGCATAGCGCAGTGGCCGCATTCATTTGGAATGCGTGGCTGGGAGGGATGCAGAGCTGAGCAGGCATTTCGCGGCGGCTGCGCCTCCGCTGCACACCTGCCTACCCATATCTAATCCCTCCGAGATTGCCTCTTTTCCAGTGCTTTCGGCATGCCGAGAGACATGGAAAATTTTATTCCTAAGGGGATAAGGTTTAAAATTGAGGGTTTGAAGTTTAAGGATATAACCGCTAAAAGCCTATCTTACAGCTATTTACTATAGGGACGCGGCATGCCGCGTCCGGCGGGCGTAGCCCACCAGCACGAAAGCAAAATCACATCAAATACACCTCCATTGGCTGTGATTATTTTTTTGCACAATCAATTAATTTGCAGTGATTTGCGTTGGACATGGCATGCCACATCCCTACGGCATTCGTTGCTGTAGGGTGCGCCGCCAACTCGCTTGAATTACTGCTTTTTCAGCGCTTTGGCGCTGCCCCAACTCACACTAACTATTGGAAGAATAAGGGTGAAGAAAATTATTGGGTGATTGCTTGGTAGAAAATAGGGATTTCACTAATTTTGGGCAACTAACCGTTTTTTTAATCAATTTCTAAAACTAATGTAAATCATGAAGGTATTATCGATTCAGCAGCCATGGGCCACTCTGATTTGCCATGGCATTAAAAACATTGAGAACCGCTCGTGGAAGCCACAGGTGATTCCAGAGAAAATCCTTATTCATGCAAGCAAGGCCTGCACGGCGAGGTGCATCAATCAAATGCCGCTCGAATGGGCGCAAGATGTGCTTAACGAGGTGAAATTTGGCAACGTTCCCGACTTCAAGGAGATGCCATCGGGCGCAATCATAGGATATGTAACGATTGAACGGATCGACCACAAGACCAACAACAGCATTTGGGCCTGCGCAGGCGATGACGACCCCGACAACTACTACTGGCACCTGAAAGACGCTTATGTGTTCGACGAGCCTATAACCGGCATAAAGGGCAAGCTGCGCCTTTGGGATTACGATTTGGATGAATCGGCTCTGCCCGCGGCGCATCAAGTGGAATTATTCGGATATTTCTGCAGCGACGTCGACACAATAGCAGTGTCGGTAAGCAACAAGGAATTTGAGTCGGTAAGGGAAAACGGGCATTTTGAGTTTGACCTCGACACCTATGCCCAAGAAGTGTGTGAGGACGGAAAATACATTCTGAAGCCGTTCAAAAAAATCATTTTTTGTGCAGAAGGCGGGAAGAAACGCTCATTTGAATTAACGCACTCCGAAGCCGCCCACCAGGTTGACGACAATGGCGATGCGGTGCTGTTTCCATCGCTTTACGACAAGGAGGGGCTGCCGCGCTTTGTGGCCACATTCAAGCTCGGCAAAGAGGTGGAATAAGAGAGACCTGCTGCTACTGATGGCTCTGCTGCCACTGGATGATGGCGGCGGTGAACTGGTGCCAATACTGCTCCATTTTGTGCTCGCCTACGCCATAGAGTGTGCCAAACTGCGCCTTGGTGGTTGGCTTTTCGATCGACATGACATTGAGCACCTTGTCGCTGAACACCATGTAAGGCGGCAGGCCCTTGGCCTTGGCAATGGCCATGCGCACTTGCTTGAGGTGTTCAAACAAATCTCGGTCGGAACCCGCAGTCTCGGAATCGGCAAATATGCGTTTCTCCTTTTTGGCCGTGCCGCGGCGCTGCGCCTCATAGTAGAACTTGGAGAACTGCACCTGCTTGCGGCCAAACAGCACATCGCGGCCAAATTCGGTTATTTTCAAGTGGTTGTCCTCGTTGTAGGCAATGTCGATAAGGCCCATTTGCAACATTTGCAGCATATAGCTGTTCCAGGCGGCAAAGGTGAGGTCGCGCCCCACCCCATACGTCTTGAGGCGGTCGAAGCCACGGGCAGAGATCTCGGCCTTGCGCGAGCCGCGCAATATGTCGATAACGGTGATGAGGCCCACCTGCTCGCCGGCGCGTGCCATGGCACTGAGGGCCATTTGGGCTATCACAGTGCCATCGATGCGCTCCGGCGGGTTGCGGCACACATCGCAGTTGCCGCAATCGTGGTCGTAGCGCTCGTTGAAGTAGCTGAGCAGTGTGCGTCGGCGGCACACGGCCGACTCGGCATATTGCTGCATGCGGCGCAGTTTGTCGACGTTGACCGCGCTCTGGCCCGAGTCGGTGGCAAACTTCATGAGCGTGGCCATGTCGCCAAATGAGTAGAACATAAGCGCCTCGGCCGGCATGCCGTCGCGGCCCGCACGGCCTATCTCCTGATAGTAGCTCTCGATGTTTTTGGGCATATTGTAGTGAATCACCCAGCGCACATTGCTTTTGTCTATGCCCATGCCAAAGGCCACGGTGGCACAGATGATTTGCACATCATCGTTGATAAATGAGCGCTGAATGGCGTTTTTGTCGGCAGTTGACATGGCCGCATGGAATGCCCTCGCATTGAAGCCAAGCGCCTTAAGGCGCTCGGCAAGGGTCTCGGTGCTCTTGCGGCTCAGGCAGTACACTATGCCGCTCTGCCCCGGGTGGGCGTCGATGAAGTTGGCAATGCGCCTGATTTTGTCCTTGCCCGCAAGGCCGCTGACCACGTTGAGCGAAATGTTGGGGCGGTCGAACGAGGTGATGAACATCTGGGCATCGGGCATGAGCAGCTGGCGGCGAATGTCGTCGCGCGTAAGTTTGTCGGCTGTGGCCGTGAGAGCCATGATGGGCACGCCGGGAAACTTGCGCTTGAGCGCCGACAGCTGAGTGTACTCAGGGCGGAAGTCATGGCCCCACTGCGAGATGCAATGCGCCTCGTCGACGGCAATCAGACTCACCTTCATGTCGGCCGACCACGACTCGAGCTCGGTGAGCAGCCGCTCGGGCGAGATGTAGAGAAGCTTGATGCGCCCGGCATACACGTTTTCAATCACGGTGCGGTTGTCGGCCTCGGTCTGCTGGCTGTTGACTGCGGCAGCCGGAATGCCGTTGGCACGCAGAGCGTCGACCTGGTCGGTCATGAGTGCAAGCAGCGGCGAAACCACGATGGCACAGCCGTCGCTGAGCAGGGCCGGTATCTGGTAGCACAGCGACTTGCCGCCGCCAGTGGGCATCAGCACCAAGGCGTCGCCGCCGGCCATAACGTGTCTGATGACGGAATATTGGATGGGATAGAAACTGTCGTACCCATAGAAACGCTTGAGCACGCCAAGTGCCCTGCGCTTAAATTCGCTTTCGTTTTCCATAAAAAAATTAGCGGATTCGTTCAGAATGCGTTTTTCTCGCCACGGAACACGTTGACCACAGTGAGCAACATAATCTTTAGGTCGAGCATGAAATTCCAATTCTCGGTGTACCACACGTCATACTCCACACGCTTCTCCATTTTCCAAAGCTGGTCGGTGAGGCCTCGGTAGCCGTTGACCTGCGCCCAGCCGGTAATGCCCGGCTTAATGGTGTGGCGCACCATGTAGCGCTCGATGAGGGCACTGTAGGCCTCGGTGTGCTTAATCATGTGCGGACGCGGGCCCACTATCGACATATCGCCGCGCCACACGTTGTAGAACTGCGGCAACTCGTCGATGCTGGTGTGGCGCAGAAACTCGCCGAAGCGGGTGGTGCGTGGGTCGCCCTTCGAAGCCTGACGGGTGTCGCTCTCGGCATTGACGCGCATGGTGCGGAACTTGTAGCAGTTAAACGGACGGCCGCGGTAGCCCGTGCGCTTTTGCTTGAAAAACACGGGGCCTGGCGACGACAGTTTGATGCCTATGGCCACTGGCACCAGCACCAGCGGCGACAGCAGCATCACCACACTCGACACCAGCAAGTCGAACCCACGCTTCACAATGCGGTTAAACGGGTTGCTAAGCGGATATGGCCTGATTGACAGCACCGGCACATTGCCTATCGACTCAAGTTCGAAGCGGCGTGTGAGGTGGCGCCCGAACTGCGGCACGTAGTAGAAGTCGATGGCATTGCCCTCGGCTATGCGGATGAGGCTGGTGACCACTTCATCGTCGGTTTCGGGAATGGTGCAATACATCTCATCGATGGTGTGGCTCTTCACGAAACTCTCCACATCGGCCACTCGGCCGGCATACACATCGGCACGGCTTGCAGGCTTGCCGCGGTCGTCAAACACGCCCATCACACGGTAGCCATAGCCGGCATCCGACTTCAGCTCGCTTATGAGTCTGTCGCCAGCCACACCGCCGCCTATCACCACGATGCGCCGGTAGTTGAAGCCGCGGCTGCGATACCACTTTATCACCTTGCGCGACAATATCCACCAAAAGCCCAAGCAGCTGAAAAACAGCAGATAGAACTTAGCCACTATGCGGCCCGAGCCATAATCGACGTTAAGGAACGACAACAGAGCCAAGAACACAGCCGCATGCAGGGCCACCGTCTTGATGGCACGCAGCAGCACGCGGTCGGCATACACCACACGGCGCGCATGAATGCTTGAGAATATGTTGAGAATGGCCAGGAACGACACATTCAGCATGAGCCACACGGGCCTTGAGCAAAATCCGTCGGATATGCCATTCCACCAGCAAGTGAACAGGTAGGCCACATTAAGGACCACAAAATCGACAGCTGCGAAAATCCAGCGTATAAATTGTCCGTATCGTCCCTTACTCTCCACTTTGTAACCTTATTTTAACAATGTTGTTTTCTTTGTGATAAACAGCCACTCTCCTGCCGCGCCTGCAAAATTGATTGAGTGCGAGAGGAGAGCGGCTTTTTATAAAATTGTGTATAGTAAAACTGATAGCTTTACCAGATCTCAGGCCTTTTCGTCGATAACCTTGATTTTCTTTTCGAGCATTGCCAAGTCTTCCTTAATCTTGGCAATTTTGCGCTCCATTTCCTTAACGATTGTGTTGCCTGCCTTTGAGCGCGCCGAGAGGAAGCCCAGATTGTTCTCATAAGTCTTCAGCTCGCTGCTGCGCTGCTCGTAGGTGCGCACCAGGCGCTCACGCTCGCGCTGCACCTTGTCGCCGCTGCCCATTTTGGCTATGTTGCTTTCGAAGTTGGCCAGACGCGCGCGGGTTGCCTTCATATCAAACTTGTCGTAGGCTTTGTCGACAGCGGCGCGGTAGGCCTCGTAGGCCTTGTCCTTCTCCTTGTAGGGCACATGGCCCACTTCCTGCCACTTGGCCATGAGTTCGCGCACCTGCTTGGCTGCCTCGGCGGCATCGACGCCATCCTGCTCGGTAAGAGCATTGATCGAAGCCACAATCTCGTTTTTGCTCTTGAGGTTGGCATGCTCCTCCGCATGCACACCACTCACCCTCTTCTTCTTGGCATCAAAGAAGTGGTCGCAGGCGGTGTGGAATCGCTTCCACACCGCATCGCTGTGCTTCTTCACCACGGGGCCAACTGTTTTCCACTCCTTTTGCAGTTCAACAAGAGCGTCGGTTGCCTTCTTCCAGTCGGTGGAGTCCTTAAGAGCCTCGGCCTTTTCACAAAGCTCGGTCTTTTTAGCCAAATTAGCAGCAAGCTCTTCGCGCATTTTCTTGAAGAACTCAGCCTTGAGGGCAAAGAACTCGTCGCACGACTTGCGGAAACGGGCAAACAGTGCATTGTTGACCTTCTTAGAGGCGAAGCCGAGTTTTTTCCATTCGTTTTGCAGAGCAA
Organism: uncultured Muribaculaceae bacterium; assembly: GCA_934661195.1. GTDB lineage: Bacteria > Bacteroidota > Bacteroidia > Bacteroidales > Muribaculaceae > Sodaliphilus. The sequence goes on along the minus strand of CAKUJD010000007.1, from coordinate 142,978 downwards.
TGATGCTGTCGGTGGCATCGGTCCATGCGGCATATGTCTTGAGAGCGGCAGTGTCGATTGCCTCAATCTTCTCGCACAGCGCGGTTTTGGCGTCGGCGTTGGCCTTCTCGGTCTGCTTGCGCTCCTCAAAGAATGCCTGATATTTTTTGTTGACGGCAGCCGAAGCGGCCTTGAAGCGTGCCCACAGGCCTTCGCGCAGTTCCTTGGCCACGGGGCCGGTTTCGCGCCAGGTGTTGTGCAGTTCCTGCAGCTTTTTGAATGCGTCCACTATGCTGCTTTCGTCGTCGAGAGCCTCAGCCTCGGCACACAGCTGCTGCTTGATTGCAAGATTTTTCTTGAAGTCGTAGTCGCGCAACTCCTTGTTCATCTTCAGCAGGTCGTAGAACCGCTCAACGGCAATTTGGTACTCCTTCCAAATGTCGGTCACATTAGGCGCTGGCACCTCACCGATGGCCTTGAACTCCTGCTGCAGTTCCTGCACGTGCGAGAACTGCTTGTTGATGTTGTCGGCATCGGCACTTATTGTGTTTATTTCGTCAATAATCTTACGCTTTTTGTCGAGGTTTTGCTCCTTAGCGGCCTCAAGCTGTGCATTATAGGCAGCTTTTTTCTCCTTAAGCTGCTGCAACAGTTCCTTGACACGTGCCTCGCTGGCATCGTCTTTAGCGGCAAAAGCAGCCTCCTCGTTGCCGGCAGCCAGGAATTCGGCCTTCTCGCGGGCCTGCTCCTCTTTGCGCACAGCGAAAAACGCAGCCTTTATTTGGGGCACTTCATCTTTAACCTCGTCGAAGGGCTTTTCCACAAGCTCTTCGAGAGTTTTAACCAACTCTTCCTTGGTGAGGCTGGCATACTTGCCGCCACGCACCTCATGGCGCTTTTCGGCGTCGGCAGGGGCTTCGGTTTCAACTTCGGCGGCAGCAGGGGTCTGCTGGCAGTCACTCACTTCATTCTCAACAGCCTTGGCAGCCTTGGCGGCCTCGTCTGTGTGCAGGGTTACATCCTTTTCGAGCTTTTCGCTTGATTCAGACATTTCACGCAATTCCATAATCATTCGTTTTAAATCAGGCGCTTCAGGGCAACATGCCCACGCGGCCGAACATTTAATTCCAAAAATACATCAAATTTTTCGGACTTGAGGTAATTTTCTGCCGGATTTTATGCTTTTACCCTTAAAAAGGGAATATTTGGACAAAAAGAACGTGTTTTTTCACTTCTTGGCATCGGGACCATAGTAGAGTGTGGTGCAATTTTCAGGCCGGAGCACACTGCGCGCCACACGCTCCACATCGCCAGGGGTGAGGCTGAAGTAGCGGTCGGGCTCGGTGCTGGCGTCGGCAGCCGACGACTGCAACTCGAACTGGCACAGCTTCACCGCCTTCTCGGCATACCCGATGTTTTCAAACATGTAGTTGGACGCATACTTGTTGGCAAACTTGCTGACCTCGGCCTCGGTGACGCCTTCGGTGAGCAAGCGCGCCAACTCGGCGTCGATGGCATCGGAGGCCTGCTGCCACCCCACCCCGTCGCGCAGGCGCGCCCTGATGTAGAACATGCCCGGATCGGCTGAGCCAAGCACCGAAGCGTCGAGGTCGACAAAGAGGTCGGACTTCATAAGCACATTTCGGCGGAAGCGCGACGAGTCGCCGTTGGCGAGCACATCGCTAAGCAGGTCGGTGGCCTGATAGTCGGCATCGGCGCGCGAGCAGGTGTGGTAGCCGCGCACAATCATGTTTTGCGGCACATCGCGCTCGGCCCACACCTCGCGCAGCTGCTTCTGCTCGGGCTCTGCCGGCAGCTGCCTCACTGCAGTGCGGCGCGGACTCAAGCCGCCAAACCACTTTTGGGCAAGTTCCACGGTGCGTTCAAAGGTCACGTTGCCCGACACGCACAGCACCAGGCGGTCGACCGAATAATGCGACTCGTAGAAGGCGTTGACATCGGCGGTAGTAACCTTGGCTATGTCGTCGAGCCGCAGCCCAATGGTGGGCCAGCGGTAGGGATGCACGGTGTAGGCCGCGCCATGCAGCAGATGGTGCACATCGCCGTAAGGCTGATTAAGGCAACGCTGCTTAAACTCTTCCATCACAACGCTCTTCTGCAAATCCACATTGCGGTCGGTGAGCGACAGGGCCATCAGGCGGTCGCTCTCCACCCAGAAGGCAGTCTCCACATTCTGTGCCGGCAGCACATCGTAGTAGTTGGTGACGTCGTTGGTGGTCCAGGCGTTGCTGTCGCCGCCGGCTCGCTGCAGCTCGCCGTCGTAGGAGGCCACATTGGCCGAGCCGGCAAACATCAGGTGCTCCATGAGGTGGGCGAGCCCCGTGAGCTGCGGACTCTCATCGCGCGCGCCCACGTCATACAGCAAATTAACCGCCACCATGCGCGTAGACGCATCGTAGTGGTTAATCACCCTTAATCCATTGGGCAGGCGGCACGACTCGTACTGTATCATTGCTTCTGCACACGCATGGCTATGATGCGCACATCATCGATGGGACGGTCGTTTTTGCCGGTGGCCACATTCTGGATTTTGTCGATCACATCCATGCCCTCAACCACCTCGCCAAACACGGTGTAGGAGCCGTCGAGGTGCGGAGTGCCGCCCACGGTGGTGTAGGCCTGACGCTGCTCGGCAGTGAAAGTGAAGGGCTTCATTGCATATGTGGCCTCGGTGGTGGCTATTAGCGAGTCTTGCAACTCCTTCAGGCCAACCGAGTCTTTTTTGTGGCGCAATATCATGATTTGCTTGCGGTTTTCGCTCACAAGCTTGTTGAATATTTCGTTTTTCTTCATGTCGGCCATGCGCTGCTCCATTTGCTGCAGCTGCTGCGGCGAGTAGACGTCGCCCGTGACAATGTAGAACTGCGAGCCGCTGCTGCGGCGCTCGGGGTTCACCTCATCGCCGGTGCGGGCCGCAGCCAGTGCACCGCGCTTGTGAAAATATTCGGGATAGACGATTTCGGCCGGCACGGTGTAGCCGGGGTCGCCCGTTCCGAGCAGCGAGTCGGCGGTGGCGTTTTTTGAATTGCCGTCGCCCGTCTGCACCATGAAGTTCTTAATCACACGGTGGAAAAGCACCCCGTTGTAATACCCTGTCTCGGCCAGGTGCAAAAAGTTGTCGCGGTGTTGCGGAGTTTTGTCGTACAGCGCCACCACCACATTGCCGAGCGATGTCTCTATCTCTACCTTAATACACTTATCCAATTTGCTTTCTGCTGATTTGGCTGCATTGCCGCTTTGCCCCGCCATGGTGCACGACATGGCCACCAAAATAGCTGCCACTGCCACAATGCAACGGTTTATAATGTTCATATATGAATGTGTCTGTGTATGGTTGCTGATTTACCCTTGCCAAGGCTAAGCCCCTGCGACGGCAAAAAGGAAATCACATGCCCACGGGATAAAGCCGCTTGTAGATGCGGCGAAAGTTGTCGTCGGCCGCACTCAGCTCGGCTGCGTGCTCCTTGTAGTCGGGACCCCAGATTGAGGCGGCCAAGTCGCCAAGGTACACGTGCTCGCGGTCTTTTTCAATGGCCACCTTCACAAGTTTGTCGATTGAGTCGGCGTATTTTTTTGCATCTATTGCATTGAGATAGCGGGCAGTGCTCACCACAAACTGGCCGGTCTTGTCGACGGCAATGATGTTGTCGATGAGTTCGGGCATAATGCCGTCAACCTTGTCGATGTTGTTGGCTATATACTCATAGGTGAGCAGTCCGTTAGGGTCTTTTTGCAATTTTTTCTTCAACGCTTCATCCATAATTCTAATAGTCTTTGTGATTACGTTCTTGTTTTTACCAATTGATTAACAAAGGTAATAATTTTTATCATTTCATTTGTGAAAAAGTGTGATAAATCGCACTTCAGTGCCAAAAAAGCGGGGCGGCACGCCGTTGCTTCGCCGTGCCGCCCCCTTATGTGTATGTGGAAGGACGTGAATTAATCGTCCTGTGTGATATTCACTTCTACTTCACATCTTTCTCCTCAAGTCCGTAATGCTTCTTTTTGTCGAGCAGCAGCAGCATGAGGGCCACTACCACAGCGGCAATGCCGAAGCCGGTGAACACCCACATGGCAGCCGAAAAATCGGCCTGCCCGTTGACGGTGCTTGCCTGCAGCACGCGGCCAATGAGGATTGGCACCATGGTGAGGCCGATGTTCTGAATCCAGAAGATGATGGCATAGGCCGAGCCCAACTGGCGCATTGGAATGATTTTAGGCACCGAAGGCCACATGGCGCTCGGCACCAGCGAGAAGGCGATGCCCAGCAGCACTGTGAGCACAATGGCGAAGCCCACCGAGTTGAGAATGGGCAGTGCAAAGAAGAGGTGCACCAAAGTGAGCATCACCGAACCGATGACCATGAGCGTGGCGCCCTTGCCCACACGGTCGTAGATGGTGCCGAAGAGCGGGGTGAGGATGATGGTGCCGTAGGGCAGAATCGAAGGTATGAGTCCCGACAGCTCGGGATCAACATGATATTTGGCAATCATAAGCTTGGCGGCAAACTTCAGGAACGGGAACACGCCCGAATAGAACAACAGGCACAGAATGGTGATGAGCCAGAAGCCGGGATTGGTGAAGATTGCCTTCAGGTCGCTGAGACGGAAGCCCTCGTCGTCGGCACTCTTGCCTTCGGCCTTGGCCTTGGCGGCGTTGTTGGCATTGATGGAGTCATCGAGTTTCTTATCCATCACGCAATATACGAGGTAGGCAAGCAAACCAATGCACAGGCACACCACACCAAACAGGATGGGTGTAGACAGCTGGTAGTGCTTGGCAATCCAAGGGCTTACGCCAAGAGCGGCGGCGGTGCCAAGGCGGGCCATGCCCACCTGAATGCCCATGGCCAAAGCCAGGCCATGGCCGGTGAACCACTTGGCAAGCACTTTGGAAACGGTGATACCGCATATTTCACAACCCACACCGAATATGCTGAAGCCAAGACCAGCATACAGCACCTGCAGCTTCACTTGGCCCGTGAGGCCGAAAAACGAGGCTATGCCTGGCACTTCCACTGTGGGTAGCGGCGACACATACTTGATGGACCAGAACTTGATGAAGGCGCCCACCACCATCAGGCCGCACGAAAGCACACCGGTGAAGCGAATGCCCAGCTTGTCGAGGATGAGTCCGCCGAAGAACAGCATCAGCAGGTACACATTAATTATACCATAGGAACCGGCAAAAAAGCCATATTCCGAGCTTGTCCAGCCCATGCCGCCCTGGGCTACCGGAGTTTCAAGCATACTTTCAAGGGGCGACACCACATCGGTGATGAAGTAGCCCATCATCATGGTGAAGGCCACAATGAACATGGCAATCCAGCGCATAGCAGCTGAATCGTTGAGTTGTTTTCTAATAATTTCAGTCATTATTCTATTTTTATAGTTCGTTTGCTCAAATCGGCTACAAAGGTACTTAATTCCACTGTCACACGCACGCAAATGCGCACAAATGTGGCGCAAAAAGTGACATTTTGCTGGTTTGCTGCCTCAGCGCTGCCGCGCGGCGGCAAAATGGGCGAAATTCGGAGCTGCCAGGCAGCATGCGAATCGGAATATTATTGTATCTTTGTACATATTATAAACCCACCGACATAAAGCCTACAAAAAATATCGATAGTTTCAATGGTAATCCATTTTCACATAAATTACCGCGCAAGCGGTGGCGAGTGCCTTGAGCTGATTTACGACTGCGGCCGGCAGGCATCGCTGCGCCTGCACTCACACGACAGCAGCAACTGGGAGGGACAGATAGATGTGCCCCAAAACAGCGGCGGCACCACACTCTCCTACCACTACCGGGTCTACAGCCCCAACGGCGCAGCACGCGCCGAATGGCACGCCATGCCACACACGCTGTGCCTTCCAGCTGAAGCCTCGGGAGTGATAGAGGTGCACGACCGCTGGCGCGACTTCACGCCATTGTCCCCGCTATGCACATCGGCCTTCACTGAATGCCTCAACAGGCGCGAGCGCAACACCGCCCTGCCGTCGGCCCGGCCTGGCACAGTGACCATTGCCGTGCTTGCCCCGCAGCTCAGGGCATGGCACACGCTGCGACTGGCCGGCAGCAGCAAACCACTTGGAGAATGGGATCCAGCCAAAGCAGTGCCTATGCACGAGACACAGCCATGCACCTGGCAGGCAAGCCTCAATGCGGCGACGCTGGCCGGAGCAGAATTCAAGTTCATAGCCGTAGACAGCCGCAACGGCAGCATGGAGTGGGAGTCGGGCTGCAACCGCAGCGCCGACATCCTGCCGGCCGACCCCTACACGGCCATCAGAATAGAGATGGGCGAAGCCCGGTTCGACGGCATCGAGCCTCAGCGCATTGCCGGCACAGTGGTGCCGGTGTTTTCGCTCAAAAGCAGCGGCAGCTTTGGCGTGGGCGACTTCGGCGATCTGGCGGCGTTCGCCGGGTGGATTGCCCTCACCGGCCAGCAAGCCATACAGCTGCTGCCGGTGAACGACACCACCATCAGCCACACCCCCACCGACTCATACCCGTACAACAGCATCAGCATATATGCCCTGCACCCGCAGTATGCCGACCTGCGGCAGCTGCCCAGGCTGGCCGACGCCAAGCGGCGCCAGCACTACGCCGAGCTGCAACGGCAGCTCAATGCGCTGCCACAAATCGACTATGTGGCGGTGAACAAGGCTAAGCTGCAATATTTGCGCGAAGTGTATGAGCAAGAGCGCAGCCACATAGAGGACGACGAAGACTACAGGCAGTTTGTGGCCGCCAACCGCCACTGGCTGCTGCCATACGCGCGCTACTGCTGCCTGCGCGACGCCACAGGCGGCACCGACTTTGCCCAGTGGCCCAGCCCGAGCGACGAGAGCCACGACGAGAGCTGCGGCTTTTGGGCCTTTGTGCAGCACACGCTGCACCGCCAGCTCACCGCCGCCCACCGCACAGCGCGTTCAAAAGGCGTGGTGCTGAAGGGCGACGTGCCCATAGGCATAAGCCGCAACGGCGTGGAGGCTTGGGTTGAGCCAAGACTGTTCAACATTGACGGCCAGGCCGGAGCCCCACCCGACGCATTCTCGGCCGACGGACAGAACTGGGGCTTTCCCACCTACAACTGGCCGGCGATGCTGGCCGACGGATGCTCGTGGTGGCGCCATCGCTTTGAGAAAATGGCAGAGTACTTCGACGCCTACCGCATCGACCACGTGCTGGGCTTCTTCCGCATTTGGGAGATACCGTTGCACTCAGTAACCGGACTGCTTGGCCAGTTCTCGCCAGCCCTAGGCATGACCTGCGAAGAAATAGAGAGCTTTGGGCTAAAGTTTGACGCCGAAGCCATGTGCCGGCCCTTGATCACCGACCCGATTCTGACACAGATATTCGGCCCAGAGGCCAGCCGTGCCAAGCGAGACTTCACCGAGATGCGCGGCGGGCGGCTGTGCCTAAAGCCTCAATTTGCCACACAGCGGCAAGCCGACGCCTCCCTGCCCGACGGCCCGATGAAAAGCGGGCTGATGAGGCTCATAAGCAACGTGCTGTGGGTGCGCGACCGCTCGACCCCGGGGCTGTACCACCCGCGCATATGCGCCCAAAGCGACTTCTACTACAAGTCGCTAGGCGATGCCGACCGCCAGGCCTTCGACCAGCTGTATGAGTACTACTTCTACCATCGCCACAACCGCTTTTGGTATGCCGAGGCAATGAAGAAGCTGCCCGCGCTCACCCAAAGCACGCGCATGCTGGCCTGCGCCGAAGACCTGGGCATGGTGCCCGAATGCGTGCCGTGGGTGATGGACGAGCTGAAGATTCTCACACTTGAGATTCAAAGCATGCCCAAGCAGGTGGGCATAGAGTTCGGCCGGCTCAGCGACAACCCCTACCTGTCGGTAAGCACCATCTCGACCCACGACATGCCCACAATGCGGCAGTGGTGGGACGAAGACAGCGGCCGCGCACAGCGCTACTACGCCCATGTGCTTGGCCACAGCGGCAACGCGCCACACCCCATGCCCGCCCCCCTGGCACAGGAAGTGGTGGAGCGGCATCTGGCAAGTCCATCGGCTCTGTGCCTGCTGTCGGTGCAAGACTGGCTGGCCACCGACGAAGCTGCAAGGCTCGCCGACCCCAATGCCGAACGCATCAACGTGCCAGCCAACCCGCGGCACTACTGGCGCTACCGCATGCACCTCACCATCGAAGAGCTGGCAGCCAACACCAGGCTAACGCAAAAAATAAAGCGCTTGGTGGCCGACAGTCACCGCGCGCCAGAGCAATAAAAATCCAACTTAGCACAAACCATTCAACCAATTACAGCAATATGATTAAAAACTTAATGCAAGGACTCGCGGTGATGCTGCCGCTGCTCGCCACCGGGCAGACCGTGACATCGCCCAACGGCAATGTGGCACTGAGCTTCTCGCTTGACGAAGGCCGGCCGACGTATGAACTGAAGTACAAACAGCGCGAGGTGGTGAAGCCAAGCCACCTGGGCCTGGAGCTTGACAAAAACAAGCACGCCAGCAAAAAAATGAAAGAAACCGACCTGATGGACGGATTTGTGATTAAAGGCACAACGACGAGCACCTTCGATGAGACGTGGAAACCCGTGTGGGGCGAAAGTTCAACCATCAGAAACCACTACAACGAGCTTGCGGTGGAGCTGAACCAACCAGCATCGAAGCGCAACATCGTGATCCGCTTCCGCGTGTATGACGACGGCATGGGACTGCGCTACGAATTTCCGCAGCAAAAGTCGCTAAACTACTTTGTAATCAAAGAGGAGCACACGCAGTTTGCCATGGCAGGCGACCACACGGCATGGTGGCTGCCCGGCGACTACGACACACAGGAATATGAAACGGTGGAGTCGCGCCTGTCGGAAATCAGGAGCAAGATGAAGGCTGCAATCACCCACAACGCCTCGCAGACGCAGTTCTCGCCCACAGGCGTGCAGACATCGCTGCAGCTTAAGAGCGACGACGGCCTGTATATCAACATACACGAGGCAGCGTGCGTCAACTATCCCACCATGCACCTCAACCTCGACGACAATAACATGGTGCTGGAGTCGTGGCTCACCCCCGACGCCGAGGGCCTCAAAGGCTACATGCAGACGCCGTGCAACACCCCGTGGCGCACAGTGATAGTGAGCGACGACGCACGCGACATGCTGGCATCGAACCTGATACTCAACCTCAACGAGCCGTGCAAGATTGAGGACACATCGTGGATTCACCCCACAAAATACTGCGGCGTGTGGTGGGAAATGATCACACGCAACAAGACGTGGCGCTACACCGACGACCTGCCCTCGGTGCGTCTGGGAGTGACCGACTACACCAAAACCAAGCCCAACGGCCGCCACGGAGCCACCAACGAGGAGGTGCGCAAATACATCGACTTTGCCGCCGCCAACGGCCTCGACCAGGTGCTGGTGGAAGGCTGGAATGAAGGCTGGGAAGACTGGAGCGGCAAGTCGAAGTTCGATGTGTTTGACTTCCTCACCCCCTACCCCGACTTCGACATCAAGGCACTCAACGAGTATGCCCACAGCAAGGGAGTGAAGCTGATGATGCACCACGAGACGTCGGCCTCGGTGATGAACTACGAGCGCTACCTGGAAAAAGCCTACACGCTGATGAACCAGTATGGCTACGACGCCGTGAAGAGCGGCTACGTGGGCGACATGATTCCGCGCGGCGAGCACCACTACAGCCAGACGATGAACAACCACTACCTGTATTGCGTGACCGAGGCCGCAAAGCACCACATCATGGTCAACGCCCACGAGGCCACACGCCCCACAGGCCTGTGCCGCACCTGGCCCAACCTAGTGGGCAACGAGAGCGCGCGCGGCACCGAATATGAGGCATTCGGCGGCAGCGAGCCCTACCACACCGTGATTCTGCCATTCACACGCCTACAGGGCGGCCCCATGGACTACACCCCCGGCATACTGGAGACGCAGCTGTGGACGTGGAGCAAGAACAAGAACTACGTGCACACCACACTGGTGGGCCAGCTGGCGCTGTACCTGACCATGTACAGCCCGCTGCAAATGGCAGCCGACCTGCCCGACAACTACAAGAAATATGACTATGCATTCCAATTCATACGCGATGTGGCGGTTGACTGGGACGAGTCGCACTACCTCGAGGCCGAGCCCGCACGCTACATCACAGTGGCGCGCAAGGCCAAGGGCAAGGACGACTGGTTTGTGGGCGGCAAATGCGATGCCCACGGCCACGAGGCCACGGTGAAGTTCGACTTCCTCGACAGCGACAAGAAGTATGAGTGCACCATCTACAGCGACGGCAAAAACGCCGACTACGAGAAAAATCCGAAGTCTTACACCATAAAGAAGCGCATGGTGAAAAAAGGCGACGTGATAAAGATTAAAGAGGCGCGCGGCGGCGGCTTTGCCATGTCGCTCTTCGCCAAGTAGCGCCAAGGCACTAAAAACCGGCCCCTTTATGCGCCGACAAGTGCAAAAATCAGCCAGCTGACACGCATTTTCTCCAAAAACATTTGGAGAATAGCTGCATAGGCCGTAATTTTGCCAGACTTATCGACAATAAGCGCATAGAATGGGGCTGATTTGGCTTTGACAGCGTGTAGAGTCGGCAAGTAAGCATGCAGAGTGATGATGCCTGAACTCTTTAATCACCGACATCGGACAATTTAACTGGCGAAAACAACTACGCTCTTGCTGCCTAACTGAAGTATAGTAGGTTGGCTTAATCTCCGCCCAAGGCGGCGGAGACAAGACATCACCCGATTGCCCTTTTTCCGAGGCTAATCGAACCGGTGGTGCTAAAATATCGGGAATAGGCGCTGGCAAGCCTCGGGCCAGGGCCGAAACTTAGAGGCTAAGCCGCATATTGGTGGTCATGATCCTGTAGGCGGACTAAAACCAAGTCATGACTAAGCATGTAGAAAGCTTGGCGGTTCCGCGTTTGGACGAGGGTTCAAACCCCTCCAGCTCCACACAGCAGCCGGCCCGCGCCGGCAGCCCCAAAAGGCTCAAGCCCACCGCTTGAGCCTTTTTTGTGTCACCCCACCTCTATGCCGCCAGCGCAAACCGTGCAGCAGTCAGGAATTTGCGGATGAATTACGGAAAAAATTACTTAAAAAGTGGTTGGAGTTTTTATAATTGTGGATTTTGAGCTATATTTGTGGGTTAAATACAGCGAAGCAACTACGTAAAAGACAAAGACACTGACTGAACGTCTATAAAACTAAAAAAAAGTTACTATATAATTTTATTAAAAGCTATGGCAGAAAAAAGAGAAAAACTGTTCACCGAATTTCCTCCGGTCACTACCGAGGAATGGAGAGCCAAGGTTGAGGTCGACCTGAAAGGCGCCGACTTCAACAAGAAACTGGTGTGGCGAACAAATGAGGGATTTAATGCCCAGCCCATGTACCGCGGCGAGGACATTAAGGACTTGAAACAAACCGGCTCACTTCCGGGCGAATACCCCTTTGTGCGCGGCAACAACAGCACCACCAACGACTGGCGCGTGCGCCAAGACATCGAGGTGGCCGATGCGGCCGAGGCCAACGCCAAGGCCAAGGTGCTGCTCAACAAGGGCATCACGTCGTTTGGCTTCAACCTTGAGAAGAACACCGACCTGGCCGTGCTGCTTGGCGGCATCGACCTTGGCAAGGTGGAGGTGAACCTGAACTGCTGCCCCAAGCAGGCAGTGGATGTGGCTAAGGCTCTTGTGGAGCTTGTGAAAGCAGCCAAGGCCGAAGACACGTTCTGCGGCTCAATCAACTTTGACCCATTTAAGAAGCAGCTGAAGCACGGTGTGGCTTTCGGCGGCGACATTGTGGCCATTGCCAGCGAACTGCTGAAAGTGGCCGCCCCGGTGAAGAACCTGCGCGTGCTCAGCGTTGATTCGCTGCTGCTGAACAACGCCGGCGCATTCATCTATCAGGAGCTGGGCTACGCACTGGCTTGGGGCGAGGAATGGCTGGCCGAGCTCACCGAAGCCGGCTTCACTGCCGACGAGGTGGCCAGCCGCATAAAGTTTAACATGGGCATCACCACAGTTTACTTCATGGAGATTGCCAAGTTCCGCGCCGCCCGCATGCTGTGGGCACAGATTGTGAAAAAATACAACCCCACCTGCGACTGCGCATGCAAGATGGTGGTGAACGCCACCACCACACGCTTCACCCAGACGGTGTATGACTCATACGTGAACCTGCTGCGCTCTCAGACTCAGGCCATGTCGGCCGTTTTGGCGGGTGTGAGCTCGCTGGTGGTGACTCCGTTTGACGCGTCATACAAGACTCCCGAGGAGTTCTCGGAGCGTCTGGCACGCAACCAGCAGATTCTGCTTAAGGAGGAGAGCCACCTCGACAAGGTGGTTGACCCCGCCGGCGGCAGCTATTACATTGAGTCGCTCACCGAGTCGATAGCCAAAGAGGGCTGGAAACTGTTCCTCGAGGTTGAGGACAAGGGCGGCTTCAAGGCTCAGATTGCCGACGTGGTGGCAGCTGTCAACGCATCGGCCGCCACACGCCGCGACAAGGTGGCCAAGCGCCGCGAGCAGCTGCTGGGCACCAACCAGTTCCCGAACTTCACCGAGAAGGCCGCCGACAAGATGGCCAGCCTCAAGGAGAAGGAGGGCAATTGCAAGTGCGCATGCTCGGGCAATGAAGGCGAGACCAAGCTCAACACCAAGCGCCTGGCAAGCGAGTTTGAAGACCTGCGCTATGCCACCGAGCAGTCGGCAGCAGCGCCCAAGGTGTTCATGCTCACCATTGGCAACCTCACAATGCGTCTGGCCCGCGCCCAGTTCTCGAGCAACTTCTTTGCCTGCGCCGGCTATGAGATTATCGACAACCTTGGCTTCAACACTGTGGCCGAGGGCGTGAAGGCTGCCCGCGAGAAGAAGGCCGACATAATTGTGCTGTGCTCGAGCGACCCCGAATATGCCGAGCTCATTCCGCAGGCCATCAAGGAAATCGACGGCAAGGAGGAGCTTGTGCTTGCAGGCCCCGACACCGAGGAGTTCCGCAACCTTGGCATCACCACATTTGTGAACGTGAAGAGCAATGTGCTTAACACATTAAAGGCTTTCAACGCTAAACTTTTAAAATAACACTTAGTAGAAATGAGACCAAATTTTAAAGACATAGATATTGAAAACGAGGCTTTTAATGGTAAGCACCAGCCTCTGCCCGAGGGCAAGACATGGAAGAATGCCGAGCTTATCGACATCAAGCCTGTCTATACAAAAGAAGACCTTGAGGGCCTTGAGCATCTGCAATATGTGGCAGGCATTCCGCCGTTTCTCGGCGGCCCTTACAGCATGATGTATCCGTTCCGTCCGTGGACCGTGCGCCAGTATGCAGGCTTCTCGACAGCTGCCGAGTCGAACGCATTCTACCGCCGCAACCTGGCTTCTGGCCAGAAGGGTCTGTCGGTGGCATTCGACCTTCCCACCCACCGCGGCTACAACGCCGACAACCCACGTGTGGTGGGCGATGTGGGTAAGGCAGGTGTGTCGATCTGCTCGGTTGAGGACATGAAGGTGCTCTTCAACGGCATTCCGCTCAACAAGATGTCGGTGTCTATGACAATGAACGGCGCCGTGCTGCCTGTGATGGCGTTCTACATTGTGGCAGGCCTTGAGCAGGGCGCAAAGCTCGAAGAGATGGCCGGCACAATCCAGAACGACATCCTCAAGGAGTTCATGGTGCGCAACACCTACATCTATCCGCCTAAGTTCTCGATGCAGATAATTGCCAGCATATTCGAGTACACCTCGAAATATATGCCCAAGTTCAACTCGATCTCGATTTCGGGCTACCACATGCAGGAAGCAGGCGCAACGGCCGACATCGAGCTGGCCTACACGCTGGCCGACGGCTTGGACTACATCCGCACCGGTATCAACGCCGGCCTCAACATCGACGCATTCGCTCCGCGCTTGTCGTTCTTCTGGGGCATCAGCATGAACTTCTTCACCGAGATTGCCAAGATGCGCGCAGGCCGCCTGCTGTGGGCCAAGATTGTGAAAGAATTCGGACCGAAGAACCCCAAGTCGATGTCGCTGCGCACTCACAGCCAGACGTCGGGATGGTCGCTCACAGCTCAGGATCCCTTCAACAACGTGGGCCGCACCTGCATCGAGGCCATGGCCGCAGCTCAGGGCCACACCCAGTCGCTGCACACCAACGCGCTCGACGAGGCCATTGCACTGCCTACCGACTTCTCGGCGCGCATTGCGCGTAACACGCAGATCTACATTCAGCAAGAGACCTACATCACCAAGGCCATCGACCCGTGGGCAGGCTCGTTCTATGTAGAGAAGCTCACCGACGACCTGGTGCACAAGGCTTGGGACCACATCAAGGAAATCGAGAAGCTTGGCGGCATGGCCAAGGCAATCGAAACCGGTGTGCCGAAAATGCGCATCGAGGAGGCAGCCGCACGCACTCAGGCCCGCATCGACTCGGGCCGCCAGACAATTCTGGGCGTGAACAAATATTGCCTTGAGAAAGAGGCTCCCATCGACATCCTTGAGATCGACAACACCGAGGTGCGCAACGAGCAGGTGGCAGGCCTCAAGAAGCTGTATGCCGAGCGCGACAACGACAAGGTGAAGGCCGACCTCGACGCCATCACCGAATGCGTGAAGACCGGCAAGGGCAACCTGCTGGAGCTGGCCGTAGTGGCAGCCAAGGACCGCGCTTCGCTGGGTGAGATTTCAGATGCCTGCGAGAAGATTGTGGGCCGTTACAAAGCAGTAGTTAAAACAATTTCAGGCGTGTATTCATCAGAGACAAAGGCCGACCCCGATTTGGAGAAGGCACGCGAGCTCACAGCCGAGTTTGCCAAGAAGGAGGGCCGCCAGCCCCGTATTATGATTGCAAAGATGGGCCAGGACGGTCACGACCGCGGCGCCAAGGTGGTGGCCACAGGCTATGCCGACTGCGGATTTGACGTGGACATGGGCCCGCTGTTCCAGACACCGGAAGAGGCTGCCAAGGAGGCAGTTGAAAACGATGTGAACGTGCTGGGCGTGTCGTCGCTCGCAGCAGGCCACAAGACCCTTATCCCGGCCGTTATCGCAGAGCTTAAGAAGCTTGGCCGCGAGGACATTGTGGTGATTGCCGGCGGTGTGATTCCTATGCAAGACTACGACTTCCTTTACAAGGCAGGCGTTGCGGCCATCTTCGGCCCCGGCTCGTCGGTAATGAAGTCGGCCATAAGCATTATGGACATTCTGCTCGACAAAGAGTAAAAGCAATTAAAGCCAGCCAGCGCCCCACCCTGCGTGCGATGCCGGCATCAAGATAAAAGCGGAGCAGCCCGAGTGGCTGCCCCGCTTTTTTTTGCATCCCCATGCCACCGATCATCAGTTTTTCCTCTACGTAACGCGGGCACAGTCGGGTGTCTCCCACAGATTTACGCAGATAATCACAGATTTTATTTTAAGCATTTTCTTTGTGACCTCAACACACTGATCCCCGCCAAAATCACTTGTCTTGAATTGCGTCGATTGTTGTTTGGATCGTGTTTTTTGCGGAGGCGGCGGAGAAAATGCGGGAAAGGGGCGGCGGGATTTCGGTGTGTGCGGCGTTTTCTGTAACTTTGCAGACTTATATTTATTGACGCAATGATTTCAAACGACATAGTGATTCAAGGGGCTCGGGTCAACAATCTGAAAAATGTGAATGTGACCATTCCCCGCAACAAGTTTGTGGTGATAACGGGCCTTTCGGGCTCGGGTAAGTCGTCGCTGGCATTCGACACGCTGTATGCCGAGGGACAGCGGCGCTATGTGGAGAGCCTGTCGTCGTATGCGCGCCAGTTTTTGGGCCGCATGACCAAGCCCGACTGCGACTTCATTCGCGGCCTGCCGCCCGCCATAGCCATCGAGCAGAAGGTGAACAACCGCAACAGCCGCAGCACAGTGGGCACTTCGACCGAGATTTACGACTACCTGCGGCTGCTGTTTGCGCGCGTGGGCAAGACCTACTCGCCCGTGTCGGGCCAGCTGGTGAAGAAGCACACCAGCGCCGACGTGCTCAACAAGATCAACAGTTACCCCGACGGCACGCGCTTTGCGCTGCTCACGCGCATCACGGTGCCCGATGGGCGCGACTTTGCCACCGAGCTCGATGTGCTGCAAAAGGGCGGATATTCGCGGCTGGAATGCGGCGGACGCTTTGTGCCCATCACACAGGTGATGCAGGACCCGGCAGCCAAGAGCGGCGACTACCGCCTGCTGATTGACCGCATGAGCGTGACGCACGACAAGGCCGACGAGATGCGCCTGCTCGACTCACTGCAGACGGCATTCTACGAGGGCAACGGCGAGTGCATACTGCAAATGCACATCGACGGCGGCGCTGTGGAGGAGCACCAGTTTTCAAAGAGCTTTGAGGCCGACGGCATCAAGTTTCAGGAGCCCAACGACCTGATGTTTAACTTCAACAACCCCATCGGGGCCTGCCCCACTTGCGAGGGATTTGGCAAGGTGATGGGCATTGACGAGAGTCTGGTGATACCCAACAAGACGCTTAGTGTGTATGACGACGCTGTGATGTGCTGGCGCGGCCAGGTGATGAGCGAGTGGAAGAATGCCCTGATAAGGGTGGCCGAGGCCAACAAGTTCCCAATACACCGCCCATACTACAAGCTGACGCAGGCACAGAAGGACTTTTTGTGGCACGGCAACGCCACTTTTGGCGGCATCGACGGCTTCTTCGACTTTGTGAAGAGCAAATCGTATAACATACAATACCGCGTGATGCTGGCGCGCTACCGCGGCAAGACGGTGTGCCCCACCTGCCACGGCTCGCGGCTGAAGCCCGAGGCCGGATATGTGAAGGTGGGCGGCAAAAGCATTGGCGAGCTGGTGCAGATGCCAGTGTCGGAGCTGCGGCAGTGGTTCGGGCAGCTTAAGCTCGACGACACCGACCAGACGGTGGCCAAGCGCGTGCTCACCGAGATTGACAACCGGCTCGACTATATGGTGGAAGTGGGACTGGGCTACCTGACGCTCGACCGCCTGTCGTCGACACTGAGCGGCGGCGAAAGCCAGCGCATCAATCTGGCCACGTCGCTGGGCAGCTCGCTGGTGGGGTCGATCTACATACTCGACGAGCCGAGCATAGGTCTGCACTCACGCGACACCGACCGCCTGATAAAGGTGCTGCGCATGCTGCAGCAGCTGGGCAACACCGTGGTGGTGGTGGAGCACGACGAGGACATCATTCGCGCCGCCGACTACCTGATTGACATTGGCCCCGAGGCCGGACGGCTTGGCGGCCAGGTGGTGTATCAGGGCAAGGTGAATGCCCTTAGCCACGCCACGCAAAGCTACACGCTGAAATACTTGACGGGCGAGCTGAAAATTCCGGTGCCAACGTCGAGGCGCAAAAGCAGCAGCTACATTGAGGTGAAGGGCGCGGCCGAAAACAACTTGAAGGGCGTGGACGTGAAATTCCCGCTTGGGGTGATGACTGCTGTGACCGGCGTCAGCGGCTCGGGCAAGTCGACACTGGTGACGGGCATACTCTACCGCGCACTGGCGCGACACTTTGGCGACAGTTGCGACACGCCCGGCACCTACGCCTCGCTGGAGGGCGACCTGCAGCAGCTGTCGGGCGTTGAGTTTGTGGACCAGAACCCCATAGGCAAGTCGTCGCGCAGCAATCCGGCCACCTACATCAAGGCGTTTGACGAAATCAGAAAGCTGTTTGCCGAGCAGCAACTGTCGAAGCAAATGGGCTACAAGGCCGGCTACTTCTCGTTTAACGCGCCAGGCGGGCGCTGCGAGGAGTGTAAAGGCGAGGGCAAAATAACCATTGAGATGCAGTTTATGGCCGACATCACCCTCACCTGCGACGCCTGCCACGGCAAGCGCTTCAGCAAGAGCGCGCTCGAGGTGACATACCGCGGCAAGAACATATACGATGTGCTCGACATGACTGTGAACCAGGCCATAGAGTTTTTCTCGGCCAGCAACACATTCAACGAGAAAAAGATTGTGAACCGCCTGAAACCGCTGCAAGACGTTGGTCTGGACTACATAAAGCTGGGCCAGTCGTCGTCGACGCTGAGCGGCGGCGAGAACCAGCGTGTGAAACTGGCCAGCTTTCTGAGCGGTGACCGCAAGCAGCACACCATGTTCATATTCGACGAGCCCACCACCGGCCTGCACATGCACGACATCAACACACTGATGCGCTCGCTCGACCGCCTGGTGCAGCACGGCCACACGCTGGTGGTGATTGAGCACAACCTGGACGTGATCAAGTGTGCCGACCACGTGATTGACCTCGGCCCCGAAGGCGGCGACAGGGGCGGCAACGTGGTGGCCACCGGCACCCCCGAGGAGGTGGCCGCCTGCCCCGAGAGCTACACGGGTCAGTATCTGAAAGCCAAGCTCGGCTAATAGGCGGCCTTAGAAAGGCACAAAAGCGAAAGTAAAAAAAAAGCCAGCCCCACAGTGCGGGGGCTGGCTTTTTTGGATTATTTGATTGCTAAAGGAAATCAGAGGAAGAATGGACACAGGCTCTCAAGGTAGATGAGCACCACGCCTGCCAGATAGCCAAGCAGGCCCATGATGGTGATGCGCTTGAGATACCAGAAGAACGGAATCTTCTCGATGCCCATGGCCACCACACCGGCCGTTGAGCCAATAATGAGCAGGCTGCCGCCCACACCTGCTGTGAAGGTGAGCAGGTGCCAGAACAGGCCGTCTTCAACGAAATAGTGGGCATAGTCGAGGCTGATGGCCTGCAGCGCTGGCATGTCGCTGAACATCTTGATGCAGGCGGCCACAAGCGGCACATTGTCGACCACCGACGACAGCACACCTATGAGTGTGGCTATTGTGAACGGCTCTTGAATGCTGTGGTTCATGCCGTTGGCCACTGAGGCAAGCACGCCGGCTTGCTGCAGCGCGTTGACTGCCATAAGAATGCCAAGGAAGAAGAGAATGGTGGGCATGTCGATGTGTCGCACCGTCTGCGACACGCGTCCTCCCAGCTCGGGATTGATGTGCATGCGCGTGAGCAGCACCTCGGTGATGAGCCACACCACACCCAGCGAAATCATCATGCCCATGAATGGGGGCAGATGGGTGATGGTCTTAAACACCGGCACAAACAGCAGCGCCAGCACACCGATGATGAGCATGGCCTTGCTCAAGTTGGGATACTTGGCCGCCAGTGGCGACACGGTGGCGTTGGACTTCATGGCCACGTGGTCGAAGTGGTTGTCCTTGATGAAGCGTGTGGCAATGAGCAGCGGCACAATCACCGACACGAGGCTGGGAATGAGCAGGTTGAGGATGAGGCTACCCGAAGTCACCTTGTCGTCCATCCAAAGCATTATGGTGGTCACATCGCCAATGGGCGACCATGCGCCACCGCTGTTGGCGGCAAGCACTATCACGCTGGCAAAGAGCCACCGCTCCTTTTGGTCGGTGAGCAGGCGGCGCAGCATCATCACCATTATTATGGTGGTGGTCATGTTGTCGAGCACGGCCGACATGAAGAATGTGAACAGGGCTAGAATCCACATCAGCTCCTTCTTGCTTTTGGCATGAATGTGCTGAGTGATGAAGTTGAAGCCTCCGTAGCGGTCTATATGCTCCACAATGGTCATTGCTCCAATCAGGAATATCAGCACCTCGCAGGTGTCGCCCAGCAGCATCATCATGTCGTGGTCGAGGTTGGGGTCGCCGGCCATCGTAACGTACACAGTCCACAACACGCCACACATTATCAGGGCGAAGGTGGACTTGTTAATTCTCAGCGTGTGCTCGCATGCAATCAGCAAATAGCCGATCACAAAGATTACTATCATTGCTGTGATCATCTCTAAAAATAATAATTTAAGATTTTGTCAATTAATGGTTTATATTAAATTGTAACTAATAAGAATACACTTATATATCTCATATATTGCAGCAGCGGTGCCGCCCTGGCGGTAACAATCGAGGGGACGGCAGCGCCATTGGCGGTTTTTCCGCCCTATCGCAGGCGCTCACTGCTGCTCAGCAGCTTCTTGTCGTGCTGAATGCCGCGGTAGGCCAAAATCTGCATGATCACGGCCAGCACTGGTAGAGCATTGTAGAGCGTGAAGTTCACCGAGCCAACCCCGGCCTTGCCACGCAGGGTGAGTGCAAGAATCACCGAAATGAGCAGCAAAGTAACTGTGAGGGCGGCATTTATGGAGCAAAGCTTCATTTGCAGCTTCAGGTTTTTAAACTTGAATATTGTGATGAGCGAAAGCAACACCGTCAGCGCGCCTACAGTAGTCATCAGCAAGTCGGGGTGCGTGGCGCCGGCCACGCCCGTATTGAGCACGCCTATAGCATACTCGGGGCCGCCCAGCTGAATAATCACCGACGGGCAGAATGCAAACACCACCATAAGCACGGTGGCAATGAGCAGATACAGGGTCTGCAACCTTTGTATTACCATTTTTTGTCTTTTTGTTTTTTAGCGGTTACATCAATCGTATTTAACTATACAAAAGTAACCAAATAATTTGTTTTGGCCGCTTATTTGGCCGCCTAAATGATTATATTTAATTAAATTTGCACTATAGTTGCATACACTAAAATGGACATAGCAGAAATCAAAAGACAACGGCACAACATAGCCCAACTGCTGCGGTCGCACCGCCTGGCCGAGGCCCTGGCCGCACTCCACAGGCTGGTGGACACAGTGGCCAAGGGCGAACTGATTGACGAGTGGAACCGCATAGCCACCACCTACAAATACATGCTTAAGTATCTGGCCGGCGGACTGCTCGACCCGCAGCGCGGCAAGGTGCTCGGCGACATTGTGGGGTCGGCGCTCGACATAGCCGACAAGTGCGAGGTGGAGGCCGCGGCGCCCACGTCGTACGATTTGTTTTTCCTCAGGCACAACAGCGGTGCGGGCGTGTCGCTTAACTGCGAGCTGGCCGACTACGCCGACGCCTGCTCGCGCCTGGCCGCGGCCACCGATGGCAGCACAGCCAGCCTGCTCTACGACCGCGAGAAGATTGAGGTGAAAATATTCAACAAGGTGTGGAGCTCATACCCGCTGACGCCGGTCGACGCCGGCCTGCTGCGCCACACGCTGGCCGCAAGCGAGGTGCCGGCCCACTTCAAGAGCATGATGGTGGCAGCACTGCTGCTGGGGCTCACGTTCTACTACGACGAGCAGAAGCTGCTGCTGCTCATTGACACCTGCACCACCGCCATGCTGCCCGAGGTGCAGCTGCGCGCACTGGTGGGCTCGGTGCTGGCCATGCACATCCACAGCCAGCGCGTAGCGTGCTCGGCTGCCGTGCGCGAGGCTGCCGAGGCCATGCAGAGCAACGCGCCCCACCTTGGGGCCGACATGCAGTGCATAATGATGCGTCTGGCCCGCGCCCGCAATGCCGAGAACGTGAGCAACAAGCTCAACGACACCATAATTCCTGGCATCATGAAGGCCAATCCCGATTTGGCCAAGAAACTGCGCAACCGCAGCACACCCATCGACTTCGATGAGATAGAGGGCAACCCCGAATGGCAAAACTGGCTTGAGGAGAGCGGCATACGCAAAAAGATAGATGAGTTCAACAAGCTGCAAATGGAGGGCAACGATGTGTTTATAGGCACCTTTGCCAAACTGAAGTCATACCCGTTTTTCCAGACGCTGGCCAACTGGTTCATGCCATTCCACCCCGACCACTCTGCCCTGGCGGGCCTCAGCAGCGGTGGCGGCAGCCAGATTCTGAAGATGCTCGAGGCTGCTCCGCTGCTGTGCAACAGCGACAAATTCTCGTTTGCGCTGACGCTGGTCAACATGCCGGGTCAGCGCGAGGCCATCGCCTCGCAGCTGGGCGGCCAAATGGAGGCATTCAGCCACGCCAGCGGCGCTGAGTCGCGCGACGCCATCATCAACCGCTACATTCAAGACCTGTACAGGTTTTTCAAGCTGTTTTCGCGGCGGCGCGAGTTCAGGCCACTGTTTGACTCCGACATCAACCTGATTCATATTCCATATCTGAGCAAAGTGGCCGGCACTGACGAAAACCTCAGCCTGGTGGCCGAATGCTACCTGAAGTCGGGCTTCTATGCCGACGCCGTGACATACTTCAACTCGCTGCTGAAGAGCAAGGCCAGCATCAACCCGCGCATTTTCCAAAAGTTGGGCTTCGCCTACCAGAACCTTGGCGACACGGCCAAGGCTCTTGACTGCTATAAGAAATATGAGATAGCCAACGGCAACGACGCGTGGAACCTGCGCCGCATAGCCATGGCCTACCGCAGCCTGCACCAGTGGGACAAGGCCATAGAATATTATCAAAAGGCCGACTCGCTGCATCCGGGGCTGGCCGCCAACGCACTGAGCATAGGCCACTGCATGCTGGAAAAGGGCAACCCAGCCGAGGCACTGAACTACTACTTCAAGGCCGACCTAATAGACGAGGCCAGCCACAAGGCGTGGCGCCCCATTGCGTGGTGCTCGCTGCTGACAGGCAACTATGAGCAGAGCTACAAGTATTACCGCAAAATAGCCGAGAGCGACACTCCCACGGCGCAAGACATGCTCAACCACGGCCACATGCTGCTGTGCGCCGGGCGCGTGAAGGAGGCTGTGGAGGCCTACCGCCGCTCGGCGAAGGCCGACGGCAAGGCGTTTGCCGCTTCGATCGAGAGCGACGCCCACTACCTGGCCGAGCGCGGAGTGAGCGAGGCCGACCTGCATCTGGCGGCCGACGCCGCCACGGCAAGCGACGACAACAATTCACTATAAATCCACACTCACCCGCTAATAAAATGTTTATGAAAAGGATTTTAGCAACAGTTTTATCAATTATCACAATCACACTAATGATGAACGCTGACAACGTATTTTTTCACGAGTTCCAAACCACCCACGGGGCGATTCCGTTTGACCGGATCACCACCGCCGACTTCGAGCCTGCCATTATGCAGGGCATAAAGGAACACAACGCCGAAGTGGAGGCCATTGCCAACCAGACGGCGGCACCCACATTCGAAAACACCATTGTGGCCCTTGAGCGTGCGGGCAAGACGCTGAACCGCGTGCTCAACGTGTTCTACCCGCTGCTGTCGGCCAACGCCGACGACTCGCTGCTGGCCGTGTCGAACCGCGTGGCCCCCATTCTGTCGGAGCACTCCAACGGCATCACGCTCAACGAGAAGCTGTGGCAGCGCATCAAGCAGGTGCACGCCACATTCGACCGCAGCAAGCACGACAACGAGGACTACATGCTGCTGAAAAGCACCTACGAGTCGTTTGTGCGCAGCGGCGCCGCCCTCGAGGGTGCCAACCGCGACAAATACAAGGAGCTGAGCAAGCACCTCACCGAGGCATCGCTCAAGTTTGAGCAAAACGCGCTCAAGGCCACCAGCGCCGAGCGCCTGGTGCTCGACGAGGCCGACCTGGCCGGCCTGCCCGAGAGCGCCGTCGAGGCCGCGCGCGCCGCAGCGCAGGAGGCCGGGCTGGAAGGCAAATACGTGATCACGCTGCACGCCCCCAGCTATATGGCATTCATGAAGTACTCGTCGCGCCGCGACCTGCGCGAGAAGCTCTACCGCCTCTACAACACCCAGTGCACCAGCGGTCAGTATAGCAACCTGGATGTGATGAAGGACATAGCCAACACCCGCCTGGCCATTGCCAACCTGCTGGGATTCAAAACCTATGCCGACTACCACCTGCAAGACATGATGGCCGAGAACACGGCCAACGTGTATGACATGCTGGGCAAGCTCAAGGCCGCCTATCTGCCCGTGCAGAAGTCCGATATGAAGGAGCTCACCGCCTATGCCTCGAAGTTGGAGGGCAAAAAGGTTGAAATCATGCCTTGGGACTACTCCTACTATTCCAACAAGGAGAAGGACGAGAAATACAAGGTGAACGACGAGCTGCTGCGCCCCTACTTTGAGCTGGGCAACGTGACCCGCGGCATCTTTGGGCTGGCCACGCGCCTCTACGGCCTGCACTTCACCGAAAACCATGATGCCCAGGTGTTCAACCCCGAGATGAAGGTGTATGACGTGACCGACGAAAACGGCAAGTGGATGGGCATGCTCTACACCGACTTCTTTCCGCGCAGCACCAAGCAGAGCGGCGCATGGATGACCAACTTCCGCGAGCAGTATGTCGACGCCGACGGCAACGACATACGCCCCATAGTGACGCTGACTATGAACTTCACCCGCCCCACCGACACCAAGCCGTCGCTGCTCACCTACTATGAGGTGGAGACATTCATTCACGAGTTCGGACACGGCCTGCACAGCCTGCTGTCGCGCTGCAAATATGTGTCGACGTCGGGCACCAACGTGTATCGCGACTTCGTGGAGCTGCCGTCGCAGTTCAACGAGAACTTCCTCACCGAGCGCGAGTTTCTCGACAGCTTTGCCAAGCACTACCTGACGGGCGAGCCCATTCCGCAGGAACTCATCGACAAGGTGGTGGCCTCGGCGCAATACGGTGCTGCATACTCATGCGTGCGCCAGCTGGGCTTCGGCTACCTCGACATGGCATGGCACACCATCACCAAGCCCTACACGGGCGACCCCTTCAAGTTTGAATACGACGCCACCCGCCCCGTACAGGTGTTCAAGCCGGTGGAGGGCTGCATAATGTCGCCGCAGTTCACCCACATCTTCTCGGGCGGCTACGCCGCCGGCTACTACGGCTACAAGTGGGCCGAGGTGCTCGATGCCGACGCCTTCTCGAAGTTTAAGGAAGACGGCATCTTCAACCCCGCCACGGCACATGCCTTCCGCGACATAATTCTGTCGCGCGGCGGCACCGAGCCACCGCTGGAGCTGTATAAGCGCTTCCGCGGACGCGGCCCGAAAATCGACGCGCTGCTCAAGCGCGACGGCATAAAGCGCTGACGCCCCGTTGCAGCCAACGGGCGCACAAAGACAACGCAACTGAAAATAAGCGGCTTTTTTCTATGAAAAGTCGCTTATTGTTTTGTATTTAATTACTATATTTGCGTTAAAATTCAGGATAAAGGCTATAGGCCGGCGCGGCAAGAGCCGCTGCGGGCCACACAGCCCGTGTTAACGCATATAAACGCAAGCAAGGATATATATGTCAGAAGGCAACACTACGCACAAGCAGTTTCTGCTGGATTCGCGCTATTTGAGAATGGCACAGATATGGGCCGAGAATTCATACTGCCGCCGCAGGCAGGTGGGCGCGCTCATAGTGAAGGACAAAATGATAATATCCGACGGCTACAACGGCACCCCTGTGGGATTTGAGAACGTGTGTGAGGACGACGATAACCACACCAAGGCCTACGTGCTGCATGCCGAAGCCAACGCCATCACCAAAGTGGCGCAGAGCAACAACAGCAGCAGCGGCTCCACGCTGTATGTCACGGCATCGCCGTGCATCGAGTGCGCCAAGCTCATAATCCAGGCCGGCATAAGGCGCGTGGTGTTTGGCGAGGTCTACCGCCTGACCGACGGCATCGACCTGCTGAAGCGCGCCGGCATAGAATGCGTGCTGCTGGAGCACAACGGCGACGGGGAAATTTCAGACGCCAGGCAGCTGTGACGCACATTGCGCACATCTTACAATTAGACAGATATATAACATAACACACACAGATAGATTAACAACGCACAAATGAAGTCGAACACTAAACATGACTACTTGTGGCTGCCGATGGCCATTGCCGTGTCGGTGATAATTGGAATTGTGGTGGGCAACCGCTTCTCCAACCAGCGCTACACTGCCGACAGCGACCGCAAGCTGAACACCATACTCAACCTGATTGCCGACGACTATGTGGACGACAGCGTGAACATCAACGACCTGATTGAGATGTCGATTCCGCAAATTCTGAGCAAGCTCGACCCCCACACCGTGTATTTCAGCGCCAAAGACCTGAAGGCGGCGCAGGAGGAGCTTAACGGCAGCTTCAGCGGCATAGGCATCTCGTTTCAGATGTACAACGACACCATAACCGTGGTCGAGGTGATTCCGGGCGGCCCGTCGGACAAAGCTGGCATTCTGGCCGGCGACCGCATTGTCACGGTCAACGACAGCTCGTTTGTTGGCAAAAACGTCGACGCCAACTATGTGAAGTCGAAGCTGCGCGGCGACAAGAACTCGGTGGTGAAGCTGGGCATCAGGCGCAGCAACTCGCCCAAGACGCTCACCTTCAAGGTGACGCGCGGCGATGTGCCGGTGAACTCGGTGGACGCCGCCTATATGATTGAAAAAAACACGGGCTATGTGAAGGTGAACCAGTTTGGCAGCAACACCTACGACGAATTCATCAACGCCCTCAACGGCCTCAAGAAGGACGGTGCCAAGCGCTACATAGTGGACCTGCGCGGCAACGGAGGCGGATATATGGAGGTGGCCATCACCATGGCCAACGAATTTCTGAGCGAGAACCAGCTGATAGTGTGCACCAAGGGACGCTATAAGCGCGACGACAGCATGGTGTACAGCGATGGCAACGGCTCGTTCCAGGACGCCGAGCTGGTGGTGCTCATCGACGAGTACTCGGCCAGCGCCAGCGAGATATTCGCAGGCGCCATCCAGGACAACGACCGCGGCCTGATAATAGGCAACCGCTCGTTTGGCAAGGGTCTGGTGCAAAAGCAGTTTATGCTGCCCGACAGTAGCGCCATAAGAATGACCATTGCGCGCTACTACACCCCCTCGGGCCGCTGCATACAGAAGCCCTACAAAGAGGGCGAAGAGGCCTATGAGCACGAGGTGTTTGACCGCTACAGCAACGGCGAGCTATTCAGCCGCGACAGCATAAAAATCGACAAGTCGAAGATATTCGACACCGCCCACGGCCGCAAGGTGTATGGCGGCGGCGGCATAATTCCCGACATATTCGTGCCGCGCGACACATCGGGCATCTCGTCATACTACGTGGCGGTGATCAACGCCGGCATGCTGCAGCAGTATGCGTTCCACTATGCCGACGCCAACCGCAGCGCGCTGCGACAAATGAAGGACTACAAGCAATTCCTGCGCACGCTGCCAGGCAACGACATGCTGCTCAACGACTTTGTGGACTATGCCGCGCAAAACGGCATTCCGGCCCGCTGGTACTACATCGACATGTCGCGCGACCTGCTGACCACGCAAATCAAGGCCATCATTGCCCGCGACGCCTTCGGCTCAAACGCCTACTACCCCATCGTGAACCGCACCGACAAGGTGGTGGAGATGGCACTGAAGGCGTTCGACAAGCACAAGGCGGCATTCCCCATTACAAACTGACAAACAAAAATCGCACATTGGCATGAAAGTCACTAAGCAAGACATGCGCAGCGCCATGAGGGCGCTGAAGCGGCAGCTCTCCGCCGAGCAAAAGGAGCGCGAGGCGGCGGCCGTATTTGGCACGCTGGAGCAGCTGCACTCGTTCAAAGCCTCGCAGCGCATAATGCTCTACAGCGCGCTACCCGACGAGCTGCCCACCGCAGCCGCAATCGGGCGGTGGAGCAAGATGGAAGGCAAAACCATATACCTGCCACGCGTGGCGGGTGACGACATAGAGGTGGTGCCCTACCGCGAGGGCCTGATGCGCACAGGCGCCTTCGGCATATCGGAGCCCGACGGACCGGCCGCCGACCCGGCCGACCTCGACCTGGTGATAGTACCAGCCGTGGCGCTCGACCAGCACTGCCAGCGCCTGGGTCGCGGTCGCGGCTACTACGACCGGCTGCTTGCGCAGTGCCCGGCCTACACCATAGGCGTGGCGCTCGACTGCCAGTGGGTGGATGAAGTGCCGGCCGACGAGCACGACCAGGCGCTGTGTGGCGCAGTCACCGCGCAGCACGTGGCCTTCAGAGAATCGTTCACACACCACATGAAATCAAAATCATAACACCCCCATCATGGCATTAGTTGACAACGACACCCGCCTGTGCCACATTGTGGACCGCGACCCTTCGATAGTGACGGTGTTCAACCGCTTCGGCATAAAGCTGGGCGTGGGCGACAAGCGCATAAGCGACGTGTGCGGCGAGCTGGGGCTCGACGCGGCGTTTTTCGCCACCATACTCAATGTGTATCTCAACGAGGAGTATTTTCCCGAACGCATACTCAGCACCTTCAGCGCCGCCACCATAGTGGGATACCTGCGCAAGACCAACCGCTACTACACCTGCTTTCAGCTGCCCAACATCGAGCGGCACTTCAACCTGCTGATGCAGCGGTCGGACCACAGCGGCAACCTGCCGCTGATAAGGGGCTTCTTCAACGAGGTGAAGGCCGAGCTCGAAAGCCGCATCGCAGCCGACGAGCGGCAGTGGTTTCCCGAAATACTCGACATGGAGCGCTCGGTGGGCCACACCGGCGACGTGGAGATGACGCCCGCCAGCTTTGACGACGGACACGACACGGTGGAAGACAAAATCGACGACCTCACCAACATGCTGGTGCGCCACCTCAACGGCGACTACGACCTGAACCTGTGCAACGCCGTGGTGCTGGCAGTGTTCACACTGAAGCGCGACATTATGAAGAACAACCGCATCCGCTACCGCCTGCTGCAACCGCTGTCCAACCTCATGAGCAACAACTGACCCCCACGCCGCCTATGACAGCCTACATCATAACCACCAGCGCACTCACAGCCGTGGGCCTGAGGCACATATTGCATGGCACATTCGGCATCGAGGCCCACATCGCGCCCAGCGTGCAGGCCGTGGCCCAGTCGCAGGCCGCCGGCGAGAGCGACCTCATCTTTGCCGACGAGGCCACAGTGGCGTCCAGCCTCGGCTTCTTCACCCCCAACAAGGCCAAGACGGTGGTGATCACCGCCGCCACACAACGCCTCGACGCCGAGCCGCACCTGATTTCGCAGGCCGGCACCGAGAGCGACTTCATCGACTCGCTGGAGAGCATCATCCACAGCCGCCAGGCGGCAGGCTCGCAGCCCGAGCAGGGCAAACTGTCGGCCCGCGAAACCGAAGTGCTGCAGCTGGTGGTGGCCGGCTGCATCAACAAGGAGATAGCCGACCGCCTGCACATCAGCATCAACACCGTGCTCACCCACCGCAAAAACATCACCGCCAAACTGGGCATCAAAAGCGTGTCGGGCCTCAGCATCTACGCCATGATGAACGGCCTCGTCGCCCCCAAGTAACCCCACCCCCAACACACCCTTATCATCAACATATCGTTTTATTATGAAAGCACTTGCACAAGCAGCCATATTTAATTAACTTTGACATATGCTTTGAATAATGGTTAAACGAGATTATGGCAAGAACTATATATACTTATTTACACAACGACGACCTTAACGGATCGCGCTATATATCAATGGACGACTGCATGTGCGAATTGTATGATATCAAGAGGGACGATTCAAAGTTTATGCAGGATTTCAATGACAAATTAAAAAAGCCAGCCCTATACATATTAATGAACGCAGCCACACGAAAAGCATATATTGGTGAAACAGATGATTTCATCAAGAGAGTAAACCAGCATCTAAAAAAGAAAGACTTTTGGAATGAAGTTTTTGTTTTTCTGGGGAGCAATGAAGCGGCCTTGAGCAAAACAGAAGTTCAATATTTAGAGTATCTGGCCTATAACAGAGCTATTGAAGTCAAATCATATGATTTGGCTGAAAACACACAATCACCTAAAAATCCGCACATGGGTGTTGTGCAGAAGGGCAAAGCTGACAAATTCTTCTCATATGTGCGTTTTCTGTCAAAATTCGCAGGAAACGACATATTTGAGAATAGCACAAAAGCAGTAGTGGCAAGCCCCATTGTCTTAAGCACGCCCAAAGTAAGGCCAGTTGATATCCAATGCACAAGCGATGACCTAAAAGGCCGCGTCCTCCTATCATTAAACGGAAATGGGAAATACAACAAGCGTGAGATTGTTCTCGCCATAGTAAAACAATTTCTGACACTGTACCCAACGGCAACATTGAGCGAGTTGAAGAGCACATTCAGAAGAGAATTTCTTGGACGGTTTGCACAATTCGACTTTATTCAAGAGGACGTTGAAACAGCAAAAAAATGGAAAGAATTGGGAGAAGACCACGTGCACTACTTTATTAACGATGTGTTGAGAAGTGGCGATGGGGTTGATTTCGTGGTGTGCGTTGAATGGGATAGGACAAACATCATAAAAGTGCTTGGCATTGCAAAGGCAATGGGGTGTACATTTGAAGTAATAAAGTGACCAGAGCCAATTTAAGCAAGTTTACGTCTTATTAAATTTATAACTTGTGAAAAGCAACGGGAATGGATGGCTTAGTGGCAGGAGCGAGATTTTGGGGAGGTATGCCCAGGAGCTGCCAGATGGACAGGACCGGATTCAGGTGTCTTTTGACGGGCCTGATTATGGGTGGATGCCGGTGCACTTCATTAAGAATGGGGTGGACATGGGCTTTATTGAGTTCTAGGATGTGTATGACTGTTTTGAGCCTTTGCGTGAGTGGCTTGAGTCGGTGGCCTGCAACCAATACAGCAACGCCAGCGTCTTGAACCTTGACTGCGAGGACTGGCAGGCGGTGCTGTATTATGAGCCGATTTGGTTTTTTGACCACTCTTACAAAGGGGAACTGTGGCCAGGCAATTGCGGAATTTTCTCGGTGTATGATGAAAGTGACGACAGGTTTATACTTGACGCCTACTGCGAGACTGGGACATTTGTAAGGGACTTCTATAAATGCCTGACTGACTTTGCGCAGGCGATGACTGACAAAATCGAGTTTGTTGATGATTGGGTGCCACAAAGCTGGCAGGCGAAATTCGGGGACCCAGAGGACGATGACCCGCGCATGAGGGAGATGTTCATTGGCTTGGTCAAGTCGCGGAAAATTGAGGACTATCTAAAGGAAATTGACTCCAGGCGTTAGAGCAGAAACGGCTGCAAAAGTCGGCAAACTGAGTGCTTTTGGACGATTAATCGGGGGGCTTCTTGCTATTGTTCAGATTATTGACTACTTTTGTATGTTTTATAGCATTGTTGTTTAGCAGATGATAAAAAAGAGCACTCTTGAAAAAATAATCAGTGAGGATTTGGCCGAGATTTGGTCGATTCTGTCGCCCGAGGAGAAACGTATTGTGGCCGACAACTTTGTGGCCCACACTTTCAGAAAGAATCAAATCGTGTATGCCGAGCACGACACTCCGCGCTATTTGTGGTGCCTGATAAAGGGCAAGGTGAAGCTGTTCAAGGACGGCATAGGCGGCCGGCAGCAGATATTGCGTCTCTACCGCCCCATCCAGTATTTCGGCTACCGTGCCTACTTTGCCGAGGAGCCGTATGTGTCGAGCGCGGCGGCGTTTGAGGCGTCGACGATTGGCACGATTCCGATGGATGTGGTGAAGAGCCTGATTAACAACAACAACAAGCTGGCGTGGTTTTTCATCCACGAGCTGTCGCGCAACCTGGGCGGCTCGGACACGCGCATTGTGAACCTCACTCAGAAGCACATACGCGGCCGTCTGGCCGAGGCGCTGACGGTGCTCATCGACAACTACGGGTTTGAGGAAGACGGCGAGACGCTGAAGATATACATGGCGCGCGAGGACATCGCCAACCTGTCGAACATGACCACGTCGAACGCCATCAGGACTCTGTCGTCGTTTGTGCAGGAGCACATCATCACGGTTGACGGCCGGCGCATTAAGATTATCGACGAGCATGCGCTGCGCAACATCAGCAAGTTTGGATAAGGAGGTGATGCATGATAATAGCTAAGGCCAAGCGCAAGGAGAACATTGCGGAATATCTGCTGTATATGTGGCAGGTGGAGGACTTGATTAGGGCCTGCGGGCTCGACATTGAGGCTGTGAAGAGCAACATCGTGTCGCGCTACAATGTGGACGAGGCCACGCGGCTCGAGATTTTGGACTGGTATGAGGGCCTGATTAAGATGATGGAGCTTGAGGGCAAGCGCAAGAGCGGGCATCTGCAAATTAACAAGAATGTGATAATACGCCTGGCCGACTTGCACCAGCAGCTGCTGGGCAGCACCAAATTTCCAGACTATACTGCCGAGTTCTACCGCACGCTGCCCTACATAGTGGAGCTGCGGGCCAAGACGCCCAAGGAGGAGCAGGCCGGCGAGCTGGAGACGTGCTTCAACGCGCTGTATGGCGTGATGATGCTGCGGCTGCAGGGCAAGCCCATCAGCAAGGACACCGAGGCGGCCATCAAGCAGATTTCGCACTTTGTGGCGCTGCTGGCGGCCTATTTCAAAAAGGATGAGGAGAAGCCGCTGTTTGGCGACGACAACGACAAGCAGTAAAAAAAACATAAGTTGACACTCACATTGCGAGAAGCAATCACAACGCACACATAACACAATGGCAACCAAGACGATATTGATAACCGGCGCTAACGGGCAGCTGGGGCACGAGATGAGGAATCTGATTGAGGCCAACGGCAGCTGCCGGGGCATATTCACCGACCGCGACGAGCTGGACATTACCGACGCGCGGGCGGTGGACGCGTTTTTTGACGCCCACCGCGTGGACTATCTGGTGAACTGCGCGGCATTCACGGCGGTCGACAAGGCCGAGGACGAGCCCGGGCTGTGCCGCAAGCTCAACGCCGAGGCGCCCGCGCTGCTGGCGCGCGCCGCCGAGGCCCACGGGACCAAGGTGGTGCACATCTCCACCGACTACGTGTTCAGCGGCACAGCGTGCACCCCCTACCGCGAGGACGACGCCACCGCGCCGCAGTCGGTGTATGGCAGCACCAAGCTCGAGGGCGAGCGCGCGCTGCTGGCGGCCGCGCCGGGCAGCATAATAATGCGCACGGCGTGGCTCTATTCGCCCTACGGGCACAACTTTGTGAAGACGATGCTCGACTTGGGCCACTCCCGCAAGGCGTTGCGGGTGGTGTGCGACCAGGTGGGCACGCCCACCTACGCCCTCGACCTGGCTCGGGCCATAATGGCGGCCATCCAGGCGCCAGAGTGGCACGGCGGCATCTACCACTTTAGCGACGAAGGGGCGATATCGTGGTATGACTTCACCAAGAGCATACACCGCATTGGCGGCATTGAGGGCTGCGACGTGGAGCCTTGCCTGAGCGACGCCTACCCCACCAAGGCCACCAGGCCGCACTACAGCGTGCTTGACAAGAGCAAGATAAAGGCCACACTGGGCATCACCATCCCCTACTGGGAAGACAGCCTTGCCGACTGCATAAGGCGCATCGGCGCATTGGCCGGCACACATGATTAAATATAAAGCAACAAGGATAACAACAGAAATTTCATATCTACACAGTGGGAAATCTACAAAACGAAATAGCCAAGCGGCGCACGTTCGCCATAATCTCGCACCCCGACGCGGGCAAGACCACACTCACCGAAAAGTTGCTGCTGTTTGGCGGCGCCATTCATGTGGCGGGAGCTGTGAAGTCGAACAAAATCAAGAAAACGGCCACCAGCGACTGGATGGAGATTGAGAAGCAGCGCGGCATCTCGGTGGCCACATCGGTGATGGGCTTCAACTATGGCGACTACAAAATCAACATTCTCGACACCCCGGGCCACCAGGATTTTGCTGAAGACACCTACCGCACCCTCACCGCAGTAGACAGCGTGATTATAGTGGTGGACGTGGCAAAAGGCGTGGAGACACAGACGCGCAAGCTGATGGAGGTGTGCCGCATGCGCAACACTCCTGTGATTATATTTGTCAACAAGCTCGACCACGAGGGCCGCGACCCGTTTGACATTCTCGACGAGCTGGAGCAGGAGCTGAAGATAAGCGTGCGCCCGCTGAGCTGGCCCATCAACATAGGTTCGCACTTCAAAGGCGTGTATAACATATATGAGCACAGCCTCAACCTGTTTAAGCCCGACAAGCAGCATGTGACCGAGCGTGTGGAGATCGACGACATCAACTCGCCCACCATCGACGCTGCCGTGGGGGCCGACGACGCCGCGCAGCTGCGCAGCGACATCGACCTGATCGACGGCGTGTATCCTGAGTTCAGCGAGCAGGACTACCTTGAGGGCAAGACGGCCCCGGTATTTTTCGGCTCGGCCCTCAACACGTTTGGCGTAAAGGAACTGCTCGACTGCTTTGTGCGCATAGCGCCGTCGCCGCGTCCGGTGAAGGCCGAGGAGCGCGAGGTGAAGCCCACCGAGGAGAAGTTCACCGGCTTTGTGTTTAAGATTCACGCCAACATGGACCCGAACCACCGCAGCTGCATAGCGTTTGTGAAGATATGCTCGGGAGTGTTCCACCGCAACCAGAACTACCTGCACGTGCGCTCGGGCAAGACCTACCGGTTTTCGGCCCCGACGGCCTTCATGGCGCAGAAGAAGGACATTGTGGAAGAGGCATATCCAGGCGACATAGTGGGCCTGCCCGACAACGGCATATTCAAGATAGGCGACACCCTGACCGAGGGCGAGAACCTGCACTTCAAGGGCCTGCCCAGCTTCTCGCCCGAGATGTTCAAGTACATTGAGAACTCCGACCCGATGAAGGCCAAGCAGCTGAACAAGGGCATCGAGCAGCTGATGGACGAGGGCGTGGCACAGCTGTTCATCAACCAGTTTAACAACCGCAAGATAATAGGCACCGTGGGCCAGCTGCAGTTTGAGGTGATACAATACCGCCTGCTGCACGAGTATGGGGCCAAGTGCAGCTGGGAGCCAATACGCCTCTACAAGGCGTGCTGGGTGGAGAGCGACGACGAGGAAGCCCTTGAGGCCTTCAAGCACCGCAAGCACCAGTTCATGGCCACCGACCGCGACGGGCGCGACGTGTTTCTTGCCGACTCGGCCTACGTGCTGCAAATGGCGCAGCAAGACTTCCCGAAAATCAAGTTCCACTTCACATCGGAATTTTAGGCCGGCGCGCCAATATGCGGTGCAAATCTTGCTTTATTACGCATATTGGTTTACCTTTGCCTCATAAAAATTTACATTAAGCTAACTACGATATGGAAGCTAACATTCTAAAGCAACTATATAAGCAATGTGTGGGCAGCGAGCCTGCCGAGGTTGTAGAGTTGCCGGCAGCCGGCAGCAACCGCCGCTACTTCAGGCTTAAAGGCGCGCAGACGCTGATAGGCGTGCTGGGCGAGTGCGTGGAGGAGAACCGGGCATTCATCTATATGGACCGCCACTTTGCGGCCAAGGGGTTGCCCGTGCCCAAGGTGCTGTGCAAGAGCGACGACGACATGGCCTACCTGCAGGAGGACCTGGGCGACACGCTGCTGTTTGAGGCCATAGAAAAGGGCCGCAAGACGCGTGTGTTCAGCGACGAGGAGAAGAGTCTGCTCTCGGCCACCATCAAGCAGCTGTGCGAGTTCCAGTTTCTTGGCGCCGATGGTATGGACTTCTCCAACTGCTATCCGTCGCCCGAGTTCAACCGCCGCTCGATATTCTGGGACCTAAACTACTTTAAATACTGCTTTCTGAAGACCACCGGACTCGAGTTTTCGGAGAGCAAGCTTGAAGACGACTTCCAGCGCCTTGCCGACGTGCTGCTGCGCAGCTCATCGGCCACATTCATGTATCGCGACTTCCAGTCGCGCAACGTGATGATAAAGGACGGCAAGCCGTGGTTCATCGACTTCCAGGGCGGCCGCAAGGGCCCGTTCTACTACGACGTGGCCTCGTTCCTGTGGCAGGCCAAGGCCAACTTTCCCGACAGTCTGCGCCGCCAGTTGATAAGTGAATACATCACCGCCCTGCGCAAATACAAGCCTGTGGACGAGGAATACTTCTACTCGCAGCTGCGCCACTTCGTGCTGTTCCGCACGCTGCAAGTGCTTGGCGCCTACGGCTTCAGGGGCTACTTTGAGAAGAAGCCCCACTTTATGCAGAGCGTGCCGTTTGCCATCAACAATCTGCGCCAGCTGCTGAAGAAGCCATATGTGGAATACCCCTACCTGAACCAGGTGCTTAGCGAATTGGTGAATATGTCACAGTTTACAGACGAGATACAGAAGCACGCCCTCACGGTGAGGGTGATGAGCTTTGCCTACAAGAAGGGCATTCCCAACGACACGTCGGGCAACGGCGGCGGCTTTGTGTTTGACTGCCGCGCCGTTAACAACCCCGGCAAGTATGACCGCTACAAGCCGTTTATAGGGCTCGACAAGCCCGTGATCCAATTCCTTGAGGAAGACGGCGAGATACTCACCTTCCTCGACCACGCCTATGCGCTGGTCGACGCGTCGGTGAAGCGCTACATAGAGCGCGGCTTCACCAACCTGATGGTGTGCTTTGGCTGCACAGGTGGCCAGCACCGGTCGGTGTACAGCGCCCAGCACATGGCCGAGCACATACACAGTAAATTCAACGTGAAGGTGGAGCTTGTGCACCGCGAGCAGAACATTGAGCAGACATTCAATCCGAAATAAT
Source organism: uncultured Muribaculaceae bacterium (assembly GCA_934661195.1). Lineage (GTDB taxonomy): Bacteria > Bacteroidota > Bacteroidia > Bacteroidales > Muribaculaceae > Sodaliphilus. The sequence continues at coordinate 106,638 of CAKUJD010000007.1, read as the reverse complement.
TTTCTTGATGAAAGCTATGATATTTGCAGCCGGGCTTGGAACCCGGCTGCGCCCTTTAACCAACGACCGTCCCAAGGCTCTGGTGGAGCTCGACGGCAAGCCGCTGCTTGAGCATGTGATGCTCAAGCTGATAGCTGCCGGATTCACCGACATCACAATAAACGTGCACCACTTTGGGCAAAAGATAATCGACTTTTTGGAGGCCAAGGAGAACTTTGGCGTGACGGTGCACATAAGCGATGAGCGCGACCATCTGCTGGACACTGGCGGCGGCATACTGAAGGCGCGCCAGTGGCTTGACAACGGCGAGCCCTTTCTGGTGCATAACGCCGACATAATATCGGACTTCGACATAAAGGCCATGTGCGACTGGCACAGCCGCAGCGGGGCCATGGCCACACTGCTGGTGCGCCACCGCGACACGGCTCGCTACCTGCTGTTTGACTCAGGCAACCAGCTGCGCGGCTGGGTGAACAAGAAGACGGGCGAGACGCGCCCCGATGGATTCCGGTATGTGGAGGGGCAGTATGACGAGCTGGCCTTTGGCGGTGTGCACGTGCTGTCGCCAAGCATATTCGGCGCGCTCAGCGAGTTTGCCGCCGGGCGCAAGGCGTTTCCCATTGTGCCATTCTACACGGGCGAGTGCGGCACCCACCTCATCAAGGGCTACCAGCAGGCCTCCGACTACACCTGGCTCGATGTGGGCAAGCCCGACACTCTGGCCGAAGCGCAAGAGTGGCTCAACAGCAAAAAATAATGAAGTAAGAGATTGACACTTGAATGGCACAGTGATGGGAAAAAAGATCACTGCTGCCAGTCGAGGCTGAAATAACCGATGCAATCGGGCGCAACTCCAGCAGGGTCGCGCCCGATTGCGCTTTTGTCGAGGCTCAGGGGCGAGTGGCAGATGCCGGCGGCGCCGTCGAGCCGCAGCTCCTGGGCTATGCGCGGCTGCATCATGGCCGTCCACTGGCACAGGGCATCGAGCCCCACGGCGGTTTCGCCAGCCGAAGCTATCCAGCAGCCAAGATTAAGTTGAGCCGACATCTTGAGCCAATGCACCGCATTGCTAAAGCCGCCGCACAGAGTGGGCTTAACACACAGCACATGGGGCTTGACGGCGCGCAGCAGCTGCAGCATGGCCATGGGGTTGACCACACCGGCCAACTCATCGCTGAGCGCAACGGGCACCTTCGAACCGGCGCAGATTGCCGCCATTGCCTCCCATTGGCCGGCGGCTATGGGCTGCTCGATGCACTGAATGGTGTGCGGGGCGAAGCCGTTGATGAAATCAAGCGCCTCGTCGGGCCGAAGCAGCCCGTTGGCGTCGAGGCGAATGTGAAGTTCGGGGCACTGGCGGCGTATTGCAGCAAGGGCGGCGGCAACTGGTTCACAGTCGCTGTCAGTCATGCTCAGTTTCACTGAGGTGCAACCCTTGGCTGCCATTCCTGCCACCTGCCGCGCCGTGGCTTCAGGATCGGCCCCGACACTGGCGAAGCCCACCACAGGCACCGCCTGCTGCCCCGCCACAAATGGAGAATCGTAGTAGAGACGGCGGCAACCATTGGAGAAATCGGTTATGGCATTTTCAAAGCCATACATTATCGAAGAGAAGTCGGCGAGGTCGGTCGACTCGCCACGCGCCACCTGGGCGCACAGCTCGTGCAGCTTAGCCTCGTAGGCGGCCACATCGGCATACTCGGCCGAGACGCCAGGCACCACGGTGCACTCCCCCACTCCGAACGCATCGGGGCGCGACTCGTCGAAGAACCGTATGAAATATGACACACTGCCGCTGCCATCACGGCCATTGATTTTTGCAAATTCAGCTTTCATTTGTAGCTATTAGTCGACGGACTGCATCATGTCGCCCGCACCGGTTATGGAATTCAAGTCAAGGTCGTCGCCGGCACTGTCGCCGCTGCTTTGGTCATCACCCTTTATTGAGCAGAGTATGCCAAGCAGCACCTGGGCAGCGTTGTCGTCGTCCTTCTCGGTGTAGAAGAAGCCCTTGCCGTCGACATATCGGGTGATGCCGAAGTTGAGTATGCCCGAAGTGCTGCCGGCCTTGGCGCGCACATATATGCCGATTGGGTTGGCGGCAAAGAAGTCGCGCACGTCGGGCAACTCGTAGGCATAGCCCTCGGTCTGCTCATAGTCGAGCATCTTCACATACACCACATCGCCAATCACGCCCACGTTCACCTGCTTGTTGTTATACTGGTAGATGTATTCGCTGCCATACTTTTGCGGAGCCTGGCCCATGGCGCGGGCAAAGTCGATGATGCGGTCGAGCACCGACTGCGCATTAGCCGTCTTGGCTGCTACAACCGCATTCCACTCGCCCTGCAGATAGGGGTCCTTGGCAAAGCCCACGGCCAGCGGGCCGTTGACGGTGGAAATGATGCCTGCCAGGTCGAGGGCCTTCATGCCGGGCATCTTGGCCATGGCGGCGGTGAGCTGCTGCATTTGCGGCAGCCGTGCCAGAGCCTCGCCCTTGACGCTCATCGAAAGGATATAGTCCATAGAGTTGGGAATTGCCTTCAAGAAGTCGTTAGACGGCTGGCCCAGCGTGGCGCTGAGCAGCTGCACGTAGTCGCTGTGGTCGTCGACCTTGATTTTGGCCGAAAGGTCGGCCGTGGTCTTGTCAATTTTGAAGTTGAACACCACCGCTTTGATGTCGCTCTCGGTGAACACTGTGATGAGCGGCATTTTCTGCACAAGGCTGCGGTAGGTCTTGCTCTTGTTAAGCACCGCGCCAATGCCGTTCATGTCGAAGTATGCGCTCACGTCGCCATCGCCCTTCAGGCACTCCTTGGCATCGTCGTTGTCGGCAATGCTGGGCTGTCCGCCGTCAAGAATGCGGCAGGCCTCGGCCACGGCGGTCTTGGCATCGACCAGGCGGCTGAGCGAGCCTGCCAGCAGCACGCCGTCGCCCATCACATAGTAGGTGTCGCCCACGCCAATATATTTCACCCCGGCCATTTCTTCAAAGCGGTTGTCGGTCATCTTCTCGATGGCCGCAACAGCCTTGTCGGTGTCGTCGATTGGCACCAGGGTCACCACTTTATAGGTTTTGCCGGTGAAAAACACATACACGTTGTGCTTGGGGTCGATGCCAGAATTGGGAAGGTCGGCCAGTATGGTGCAGAATTGCGACTTGGGATTGGCCTCCACCACCTTTTTCAGCGCGGCGGGCAGTTCATAGCCATTGTCGCCAATTTCGGCTTTGTCGAGAATTTCAGGCACCTTGACACACACCACACCCTTGGCGTCGCGCGGAATCATTTTTTCAAGCTTGCCATTGACATTTGAGCACGAAGCGGCTGCCATTACCAGCAGCAGCGCGCCCAGCATGAGTTTAACGGATTTCATCACTCTTATGTTAATATATAATCTCTTTATATAATGCAGTGCAAAGGTACGAACTTTATTATTAGCCTTGATGCGTTTTGACGATATAAATTCAACTGAATTTCATGACCGGGACGCGCGGCTATGGCGTTGTTTAGAATGCGTATAAAATAGCCGTTGCGCTAAATGATTATCTTGCGGCCAGTTTGCGGCCCGTGAGGTGACCGTTTCTGAAAACTTTTTACGCTTCGCAAAAAGATATCTCGTTGATAATATGAACTTTAAGACAAATAATAAACAAACCCATTTTTTTGCCGATTTTCTTTTTAAGTGATTTCGATTGTTGCTATATTTGCAAGACTTTTACGAAAAGCGAAAAACAAAAAAAATATACACGTGGACAAAAAGACTTACACCTACAATGAAGCCTACGACGCCACTCTGAAATATTTCGACGGCGACGAACTGGCTGCAAGAGTCTGGGCAAGCAAGTATGCCCTGAAAGACTCATTCGGACACATCTACGAGGCCACTCCCGACGACATGCACCACCGCATAGCCCGCGAGATAGCCCGCATCGAGAAGAACTACCCCAACCCCATGAGCGAGGAAGAGGTGTTTGAGCTGATAAGGCACTTCAAATACATCGTGCCCCAAGGCAGCCCCATGGCCGGCATCGGCAACAACTTCCAGGTGGGGTCGCTGTCGAACTGTTTTGTGATTGGCCTCGACGGCGAGCCCGACTCCTATGGTGGCATCATAAAGATCGATGAGGAGCAGGTGCAGCTCATGAAGCGGCGCGGCGGCGTGGGCCACGACCTGTCGCACATCAGGCCCAAGGGATCACCGGTTAAGAACTCGGCGCTCACCTCCACAGGCCTTGTGCCATTCATGGAGCGCTACTCAAATTCCACCCGCGAGGTGGCACAGGACGGCCGCCGCGGCGCGCTGATGCTCACCGTGAGCATCAAGCACCCCGACTCGGAGGCGTTTATCGATGCCAAAATGGAAGAGGGCAAGGTGACCGGGGCCAACGTGTCGGTGCGCATCGACGACGACTTTATGCGCGCCGCCACCGAGGGCAAGGACTATGTGCAGCAATACCCCATTCACAGCAGCCACCCGCTTTACAAGAAAGACATCGACGCCTCCAAGCTGTGGCGCAAAATTGTGCACAACGCATGGAAGAGCGCTGAGCCCGGAGTGCTGTTTTGGGACACCATAATACGCGAGTCGGTGCCCGACTGCTATGCCGACCTCGGCTTCCGCACCATCTCCACCAACCCATGCGGCGAAATTCCGCTGTGCCCCTACGACAGCTGCCGTCTGGTGGCCATCAACCTGTATTCGTATGTGGTGAACCCCTTCACCAAGGACGCATATTTCGACTACGACCTCTTTAAGAAGCATGTGGCCAGCGCTCAGCGCATAATGGACGACATAATCGACCTTGAGAAGGAGAAAATCGAGAAGATTATCGACAAGATTGAGCACGACCCAGAAACGGCCGAGGTGAAGCAGACCGAGCTGAACCTGTGGCACAAAATACAGAACAAGACCCTGAAGGGACGCCGCACCGGCGTGGGCACCACCGCCGAAGGCGACATGGTGGCCGCAATGGGGCTGCGATATGGCACCGACGAGGCCACCGACTTCTCGGAAAATGTGCACAAGACTTTGGCCCTGGCTGCCTACCGCTCGTCGGTGGAGCTGGCCAAGGAGCGCGGCGCGTTTGAAATCTACGACGCCAAGCGCGAGGAGAACAACCCCTACATAGGCCGCCTGCGCAAGGCCGACCCCGAGCTGTATGAGCAGATGGTGAAGTACGGCCGTCGCAACATTGCCTGCCTAACCATTGCCCCCACCGGCACCACAAGCATCATGACGCAGACCACATCGGGCATCGAGCCAGTGTTCCTGCCCGTGTATAAGCGCCGCCGCAAGGTGAACCCCAGCGACAAGGACGTGCACGTTGACTTCACCGATGAAAACGGCGACTCGTTTGAGGAATATGTGGTGTACCACCCCAAGTTCATCACCTGGATGAAGGTGAACGGCATTGAGGTGCGCAGCGACTACACTCAAGAGCAGCTCGACGACCTGGTGAAGCGCTCGCCCTACTACAAGGCCACGTCGAACGATGTGGACTGGCTCAACAAGGTGCGCATGCAAGGCCGCGTGCAGAAGTGGGTTGACCACTCGATTAGCGTGACCATCAATCTGCCCAACAATGTGAGCGAAGACCTTGTGAACGACCTCTATGTGGAGGCATGGAAGTGCGGCTGCAAGGGCTGCACGGTGTACCGCGACGGGTCGCGCGCCGGTGTGCTGGTGTCGATCAGCAAAGACGACAAGAAAAAGAAGAAGGCTCACTACATTGCCGAGGAGGAGCACATACTAAAGCGTCCCATAGAGCTCGACGCCGACGTGGTGCGCTTCCAAAACAACAAGGAGAAGTGGATTGCATTCATCGGCCTCATCGACAACCGGCCCTACGAAATATTCACCGGCATTGCCGACGACGACGAGGGCATATTCTGCCCCAAGTCGGTGACCAAGGGCAAAATAATAAAGGCTGTGGACGAAAACGGCGTTAAGCGCTACGACTTCCAGTTCATCAACAAGCGCGGCTTCAAGACCACCATCGAGGGACTCTCGGAGAAGTTCAACCCCGAGTTCTGGAACTACGCCAAGCTAATATCGGGCGTGCTGCGCTACGGCATGCCCATTGAGCAGGTGCTGAAGCTGGTGAGCAGCCTTGAGCTCGACAACAAGTCGATAAACACTTGGAAGATGGGTGTGGAACGCGCACTGAAAAAATATCTGCCCAACGGCACACGCGCCAGCGGCCAGAAGTGCCCCAACTGCGGCCAGGAGACCCTTGTGTATCAAGAGGGCTGCCTGATATGCACCAACTGCGGCACTTCGCGCTGCGGCTGATGCCCACCACAGCCACACAGCATAGCTACAAATGGCAAGGACGCATGCGTCCTTGCCATTTGTTTTTTGTCGTTGTTGTAATGCTGACTGCCGAGGTGGTGACTGAGCAGGCATATTTAGAAAAGTGGGGAGGCGGCTATCGGGCCGCTCTCCCCACTTGGGATTAACAATGTAAAAACTGTTTTTCTTCGTTTTGTTGACGGTGCTTAGTCTTCGTCGGCGTTAGCCTCGGCGTAGGCCTTGAGAAGCTTGTCCTGAACGTCGGCCGGCACGAGCTCGTAGTCGGCAAACTTCATGGTGAATGAAGCGCGTCCGCCCGTGATTGAGCTAAGGGCTGTTGAGTAGCTCGACATCTCTTTGAGTGGCACCTTGGCGTTGATCTTCTGGAGTCCGCTGGCCTCCTCCATACCCATGATTATGGCACGGCGGCCCTGCAGGTCGCTCATCACGTCGCCCATGCATTCGCTGGGCATAAGCACCTCCACATCGTAGACGGGCTCAAGCACCTTGGGATTGGCGTTGCGGAAGGCTTCGCTGAAGGCGTGGCGCGCGGCGAGGCGGAACGAGATTTCGTTGGAGTCAACGGGGTGCATCTTGCCGTCGTAGATGCACACGCGCACGTCGCGGGCATACGAGCCTGTGAGGGGGCCCTGCTCCATGCGGTCCATAATGCCCTTAACAATGGCTGGGATGAAGCGGGCGTCGATGGCACCGCCCACAATGCAGTTGTAGATTATGATTTTGCCACCCCACTCAAGCGCGATTTCCTGCTTGTCCTTGATGTTCATCTTGAACTCCTGGTTGCCAAAGCGGTAGGTGTCGGGCTCGGGCATGCCTTCTTTGTAGGGCTCCACAATGAGGTGCACCTCACCAAACTGGCCGGCACCACCCGACTGCTTCTTGTGGCGGTAGTCGGCACGGGCTGCCTTGGTGATGGTCTCGCGATATGGGATTTTGGGTTCTTTGAACTCAATTTGAATCTTGTCGTTGTTTTCGATGCGCCACTTGAGGGTGCGCAGGTGGAACTCGCCCTGACCGCTGACGATGGTCTGCTTCAATTCTTTCGACTGCTCAACGAGCCACGTGGGGTCTTCCTCGTGCATCTTGGTGAGCACACCGCTCAGCTTCTCGGTCTCGGCCTCGTTGACAGCCTTGATGGCGCGCTGATATTTGGGAGCGGGATATTTGATGAAGTTGAAGGTGTATTCGCAGCCCTTGTCGTTGAGGGTGTTGCCTGTGCGCACGTCTTTAAGTTTAACGGCAGCGCCAATGTCGCCGGCCTCGATGCTGTCGACAGGCGTCTTGATTTGGCCGCACACTGTGTAAATTTGCGCAAGGCGCTCCTTCGAGCTGCGGTTCATGTTTGTGAGGTCCATGCCGGCCTTGAGTGTGCCCGACATCACCTTGAAATACGACACTTCGCCAATGTGCGGCTCCACGGTGGTCTTGAAGAAGAACAGGCTGAGCGGGCCGTTGGCGTCGGGCTTCACCTCCTCGCCGGCCTCGTTGACAGGTGCGGGCATCTCGCTTACGAATGGCACCACGTTGCCCAGGAATTCCATCATGCGGCGCACGCCCATGTCCTTGAGCGCGCTGACGCAGAACACGGGATATATGCTGCACTCAGTGAGGCCCTTGCGAATGCCCTCGCGCATCTCGTCTTCGTTGAGCGAGCCTTGCTCGAAGAATTTGTCCATAAGGGTTTCATCGTTTTCGGCAGCTGCCTCAACGAGAGCCTGGTTCCACTCTTTGGCTTTGTCCATGAGCTCGGGTGCGATTTCGGTCACAGTTGGTGTGCCGCCTTCAGGCCCCCATGTGAGCTGCTTCATGAGCAGCACGTCGACGAGCGAATTGAATCCGCTGCCACACTCCACTGGGAACTGCACGGGCACCACCTTGGGGCCGAACACCTCTTTAAGCTGGTTTATAACATTGTCGAAGTCGCAACTGTCGGCATCGAGCTTATTGATTGCGAATATTACGGGTTTTTTGATTTGAGAGGCGGTGCGGAATATGTTTTGAGTGCCCACTTCCACTCCATACTGGCCGTTGACCACAATAATGCCGGCGTCGGTCATGTTGAGGGCCGTCACGGCATTGCCCACGAAGTCGTCCATGCCGGGGCAGTCAAACACGTTGAGTTTCTTATTGTTGAACTCGGCATAAAACACGGTTGAGAACACCGAGTAGCCGTATTCCTTTTCCACCGGGAAGTAGTCGCAAACGGTGTTGCCAGCCTCCACAGTGCCTCTGCGTTTTGTCACACCACACTCATAGAGCATCGACTCTGCGAGTGTGGTTTTCCCAGAGCCTTTACTGCCTAACAAAGAGATATTCTTTATCTCATTAGTCTTGTAAACCTTCATGCGTATTGTATTAGTAAATTATTAGTTTATGTTTATAACTACTCTCTCACGAAACGAGCTGCTGCTGGTGGCTTACAGCCGCCAGCCAGCGGCTCATTATCATTACAAATATATGAATTACTTTCGGAATTAATAAATGTTTCGCGATAAAAATGTTGCGATTTTCATTTTTACCTGTATTTTTAACTTTTGGTAATGATTTGTGGCTTAGATATATGTTATAAAGCAACTTTTTTATTATTTCGCCTTCCGCACCCGCTTTCTAATTGAAAGCATCAAGTGAAATCAGACGGTGCATAGGCAATGGCAACTTCGGGCAAGCCCGGCTTGCCATTGCGCTCGGCTTGCACTAACTTTAGAGAACTTAGGCGGCGCCTCGGCAATGGCAACTTCGGGCAAGCCCGGCTTGCCATTGCGCTCGGCTTGCACTAACTTTGCACCATGGCTGGAATTTATGTACATATACCCTACTGCAAGCGCAAGTGCGTGTATTGCGACTTCTACTCCACTCCCGCCATGGGCGATGTGGAGGCCTATATCGACTGTGTGGTGCGTGAATGCGCTGCCCGACGCAAGGCCGTGCTTGGCACAGAGCGCGTGAATACGCTGTATGTGGGCGGTGGCACCCCATCGCTGCTCAGCCCTGGGCAGATGCACCGTCTGCTCGACGGGTTGCGCCGCTGCACCGATTTGAGCGGTGTGGAGGAGTTGACGGTGGAGGTGAACCCCGACGACGTGACCGATGAGCTGATGAGCTGCTTTGCCAGCGAGGGTGTGAACCGCGTGAGCATGGGCGTGCAGAGCTTCATCGACTCTGAGCTGGAGTTCATGGGGCGGCGGCACAATGCCGCCGAAGCTCTTGAGGCCTTGGCCGCAATGCGCCGCGCGGGCATTCGTAACGTGAGCATCGACCTGATATATGGCGTGCCCGGGCAAACGATGCAGTCGTGGCAGCACAGTGTGGAGCAGGCCATTGCCACGGGGGCGCAGCACATTTCGGCCTACAGCCTGAGCTATGAGCCTGGCACGCGCCTGTGGGTGATGCGCCGGCAGGAAAAGGTGAAGGAGACCGACGATGAAACGTGCGTGGCCATGTACTGCCACCTGGCCTGCGCGCTGAAAGCTGCCGGATATGAGCACTACGAAATTTCAAACTTTGCAAAGCCAGGATTCCGCTCACGCCACAATTCGGCTTACTGGAACTTCACACCCTATCTGGGCCTTGGAGCGGCTGCGCACAGCTACGACGGCACGTCGCGCAGCTACAACCCAAGCAGCATCAAGCAGTATTTGGCCGCAGTGAGCGAGCGCGGCACTGCGGCCGTAGCCGAGCAGCTGCAGCAGTGGGAGCACTATGACGAAGAGGTGATGCTGCGCCTGCGCACGGCCGACGGCCTTGATGCCAGTCGGCTTGAGCGCAAATTCGGGGCTGAAGCCGCGCGCCAATTCCGCAAAAAGGCGCAGCGCCACATTGCGCAGGGGCTGCTGCAGTGCCACGATGACACATACAGCCTCACCGAAAGCGGAGTGATGATGGCCGACGCCGTGATCCGCGACCTTATGTGGGACTGAACCGCCACCCCACCCACCTGGCCATAGGCCCACATAATGACAAAGCGGGCTGGAACACGCGTTTGTGTTCCAGCCCGCCAATGCTTTTATTGGTTAGCCTTGCGAGGCTTTATAGGTTACTCACCTTTGATGGCTGCCACACCGGGCAGAGTCTTGCCCTCGATGGCCTCAAGCATTGCGCCGCCACCAGTGGAAACGTAAGACACCTTGTCGGCCAGGCCAAACTTGTTGACAGCAGCCACCGAGTCGCCGCCGCCTACGAGTGAGTAAGCGCCGTTTTCAGTGGCCTCGGCCACATACTTGGCGATTTCGCCTGTGCCCTTGGCAAAGTTGGGGAACTCAAACACGCCCACGGGGCCGTTCCACAGAATGGTCTTAGAGCTGAGGATGATCTTCTTCCAGATTTCGAGCGATTCGGGAGAAGCGTCCATGCCTTCCCAGCCGTCGGGGATGTCGTAGATGTCAACCACCTTGCGGTTGGCGTCGTTAGAGAACTTGTCGGCAGCCACTGTGGCAACCGAGAGGCTCAGGTTAACGCCTTTTTCCTTGGCTTCCTTAATCACATTGAGAGCTTCGGGGATGAGGTCGTCCTCGTGGAGCGAGCAGCCGATTTTGCCGCCTTGAGCCTTAACGAAGGTGTAGCCCATGCCGCCGCCGATGATGAGGTTGTCAACCTTGTCGAGCAGGTTCTTGATCACGCCCAGCTTCGACGACACCTTGCTGCCGCCAATGATGGCAGTGAAGGGGTGCTTGGCATTCTTCATCACATTGTCGATAGCGGTAACCTCTTTCTCCATGAGGTAGCCCAGCATCTTGTTGTCCTGATCGAAGAAGTCGGCGATCACGGCAGTAGATGCATGACGGCGGTGAGCGGTGCCGAAGGCATCGTTCACATAGCAGTCGGCATAGCTTGCGAGAGTCTTGGCAAACTCCTTCTGGCGCTCTTTCATCTCCTTCTTGGCCTCGGCATAAGCGGGATCGTTTTTGTCGATGCCCACGGGCTTGCCCTCCTCTTCGGGATAGAAGCGAAGGTTCTCGAGCAGCAGGGCCTCGCCCGGCTTGAGGGCAGCGGCTGCATCGGCAGCCTTAGCGCAGTCGGGGGCGAACTTAACGGCAACGCCGAGAGCGGCCGACACTGCGTCTACTATCTGGCTGAGAGAGAGTTTCGGATTAACTTTGCCCTTAGGCTTGCCCATGTGCGACATAATGATGGTGCTGCCGCCGTCGGCAAGAATCTTCTTAAGGGTGGGCAGAGCACCGCGGATGCGGGTGTCGTCGGTGATTTTGCCCTCTTCGTTCAATGGAACGTTGAAGTCAACGCGTACAATTGCCTTTTTACCAGCGAAATTGTAATCTTTAATGTTTGCCATTTTAATTCTTTATTTTTATAGTTATAAACTTAATGTGCTGTGATTGCGTATGCAAATTTATAAAATATATTTTATGTGGTTGCCCAAAAGCAGGTTAAATCACGAAAAAATTCCATAATCGGCCAGCAGTTTCTGCATTTGGGCATGCATGTCGGCCGCTTTCTGCCCGGCTACCTGGGCAAAGTCGTCGTCGCTGGAGGCGTGGATTATGCCGCGCGACGAGTTTACAATGAGGCCGCAGTCGCTGTTGAAGCCGTACTTGGCCACCTGCTCGAGGCTGCCGCCCTGGGCGCCCACGCCGGGCACCAGCAGAAAGTGGTTTGGCGCAAGCTGGCGTATGCGGGTGAACAGCGGAGCCTGAGTGGCGCCGGTGACATACATCATGTTGCTGTCATCACCCCACTGCTGCGATTTTTTGATCACCGTCTCAAACAGCTCGTCGCCGCCATCGGCTGCGGCAATGTGCTGGAAGTCTTGCGAGCCCTTGTTGGATGTGAGGGCCAGCAGCACCACCCACTTGTCGGGGTAGCCAAGGAATGGCGTCACGCTGTCCTCTCCCATGTAGGGGGCCACGGTGAGGGCATCGACGTTGAGCGTCTCGAAGAAACTCTTGGCATACATTTTAGATGTGTTGCCTATGTCGCCGCGCTTGGCGTCGGCTATTATCATCACGTCGGGATAGTTGGCGCGGATGTAGGCCACAGTGTCTTCAAAGGCCTTGTAGCCCTTCACGCCCTGCACCTCATAGAAGGCCAGATTGGGCTTGAAGGCTATGGCGTGGTGCGCGGTGGCGTCGATTATGGCCTTGTTGAAGGCCAGCAGGTCGCCGCCAAGGCTGGCTGGCATCTTGCCGAGGTCAGGGTCGAGGCCCACGCACAGGAATGAGCGTTTTTGCTTTATTTGCTCAATGAGTTGTTGTCTGTTCATATTGCTTGTAAATATATAAATGATTGGTCACACTTGCCGCCGCACCGCTACAGCTCGCTCTCCTTGAGTTTCTCGGCGTTTTCGGCCACAATCAGGTGGTCGATGCAGTCCTGTATGTCGCCGTCCATGAATGCGGGCAGATTATAGACGGTGTAGCCTATGCGGTGATCGGTGATGCGGCCCTGCGGATAGTTGTAGGTGCGGATTTTGGCCGAGCGGTCGCCTGTTGACACCAGCGTCTTGCGGCGCGAGGCTATGTCGTCCACATACTTCTGGTGCTCGTGGTCGTAGATGAATGTGCGCAGGCGCGCCAGGGCGCGCTCTTTGTTTTTGGGCTGGTCGCGCGTCTCGGTGCACTCAATCAATATTTCCTCCTGCTTGCCAGTGTTGGGGTTGGTCCACATGTAGCGCAGGCGCACGCCCGAGTTCACCTTGTTCACATTCTGGCCGCCGGCGCCGCCGCTGCGGAAGGTGTCCCACTTGATTTCGCCCTCGTTGATCTCGACCTCGAAAGGCTCGGCCTCGGGCAGCACGGCCACCGAAGCGGCCGAGGTGTGCACGCGACCCTGGGTTTCGGTGGCGGGCACGCGCTGCACACGGTGCACCCCCGACTCATATTTAAGCGTGCCATACACGTTGTCGCCCGTCACGCTCATTATTATTTCCTTGAAGCCGCCGGCAGCGCCCTCGCTGCAGCTCGACACCTCCACCTTCCAGCCCTTCGACTCGCAGTAGCGCATGTACATGCGCGCCAAGTCGCCGGCAAAGAGGGCAGCCTCGTCGCCGCCGGCCCCGCCGCGTATTTCAAGAATGGCGTTTTTGGAGTCTTCGGGGTCTTCGGGAATCAGCAGCAGCTTGATTTCCTCCTCGAGCTGCGGCAGCTGGGCCGAGTCGGCGTCGATTTCTTCCTTGGCCATGGCGCGCAGGTCGTCGTCGCTCTCCTCGTCGAGCATAGCCTTGGCATCGTTGATGTCGGCCAGCAGCTTCTTGTAGCGGTTGGTGACCTTTAGCAGGTTTTCGAGGCTTTTATACTCCTTGGTGAGCTTGACGTAGCGTGCCTGGTCGGCAATCACCTGCGGGTCGGTGATGAGGGTGCCTATCTCCTGAAATCTCGCGTCGAGACCGTCGAGGCGTTGCAATAGTGGTGTTTCGGCCATAAAATATTTGTGTATGTCTTAATTAAAATTGCTTTGCTGAGTGCAAAATTACAAAATATAGTTCACTTGTGAAACAGAGCGGCGCGGCCATATGCAATTAAGCTAACGACCGCGCCGCTGGTTATGCGTGTTGCCCATGCCGCCGTGGCGCTACCACAGCTGGGCGAAATTCTCGGTGAACATCTTCACCGCAATGGCAAGCAGAATGATGCCGAAGAACTTGCGGATGAAGTATATGCCGCTGGCTCCGAGCAGGTGCTGCACCTTGTCGGTGAGGCGGATAACGATGAACACCCACACCATGTTGAGCGCAAGGGCAATGAGGATGTTGATGTCGGAATACATTGCCTTGAGCGAGATGAGCGTGGTGAACGAGCCGGCTCCCGCCAGCAGAGGGAACACCAGCGGCACCAGAGTGGCCTCCTTCACAGGGCCGTTGTTTTTGAAAATCTCCACGTCGAGAATCATCTCCAGAGCCATAAAGAAGATGAGGATGGCGCCTGCGGCCGCAAACGACTGTATGTTGCAGCCAAAAATGTTGAGTATCAGGTTTCCGCCGTAGAAGAAGCCCACCATCAGGCCGAACGAGATGAGAGTGGCCTTGGTGGCACTCACTTTTTTGCCGCGCGACTTAAGCTGAATGATGATTGGAATCGCGCCAATAATGTCGATGATGCCAAGCAGCACAAGAAACGCGCTAAGAATTTGCTGAAAATTCAATTTTTCTAATCCGGTCATAAAAAAACTCTAAATAAGATATGTTAATAATAAAAATCACTCATAACAATCGCCCAGCGCGAGGCAGGCCTGGCGACGGGCGAAAGCGGGCATCTGCAGCCCGCCGTTGTGCAAAGATAGCGTTTTTTTCTCAGTGCGCAATAGCTGTTTGCTTTGCGTGATAGGCAGTTATCATGCGGCCTTTGGCTGGCCGATGCAACATAGGCTGGCAATTCGTTGTGATTGTGAAGTTTTTTGTTTAATTTTGCATGGTTTTCTCGACAATAGCGTGTAAAACCATCAAAACTACAAAAAACAGCATTTATCTGATGAGAAAGACAAAAAAAGCTGTTCTTATTCTTGAGGATGGCAGCAAGTTTGAAGGTTACTCTTTCGGGTTTGAGAAGGCGTGCGCCGGCGAGGTGGTGTTTAACACAGCCATGACGGCATATCCCGAAAGCCTCACCGACCCTTCATATCTCGGTCAAATTTTAGTGTCAACCTACCCCCTTATAGGCAACTACGGCGTGCCCTCGCGCAAGGCCGTGAAAGATGACATGAGTGAATTTCTTGAGAGCGAGAAGATTCACCCACAAGCCATTATATGCCAGGACTACTCGTGGGACTACAGCCACTGGGATGCGGCAAGCAGCCTCAGCGAGTGGCTGGTGGAAGAGCAGGTAGTGGGCCTGGGCGGCATTGACACGCGCGCCCTCACCAAGCACCTGCGCGAAAAAGGCTCGCTGCTGGGCAAGATAGTGGTGGAAGGCTGCGCCGACATCGACTTCTACGATCCCAACAAGGAGAACCTGGTGGCCAAGGCCAGCTGCACCGAAGTGCGCGAATATGGCGACCCCGCCGGCAAAAAGGTGGTGCTGGTGGACTGCGGTGTTAAGAACAACATTATCCGCTGCCTCATTAAGCGCGGCGCCCACGTGGTGCGCGTGCCGTGGAACTACGACTTCACCACCATAGACTACGACGGCCTGTTCATAGCCAACGGCCCCGGCGACCCGAGCTTTGCCGAAGAGACCGTGGCCAACATACGCAAGGCGCTGGCCATAGGCAAGCCCATATGCGGCATATGCATGGGCAACCAGCTGCTGTCAAAAGCCGCCGGCGCCAAGACCTACAAGCTGAAGTATGGCCACCGCAGCCAGAACCAGCCCGTGCGCGAGGTGGGCACCAACAAGTGCTTCATCACGTCGCAGAACCACGGATTTGCCGTCGACGCCACCACCCTGCCCGACGACTGGGAGCCGCTGTTTGTGAACATGAACGACGGCACCAACGAGGGCATACGCCACAAGACCAAGCCGTTTTTCTCAACACAGTTCCACCCCGAGGCCTGCGGCGGCCCCACCGACACCGAGTTTGTGTTCGACAAATTCATTGATTTACTGAAATAACAAAACAGAGCCACACATATTAAATTATGGATAAGAAAGACATTAAGAAGGTTTTAATCCTTGGTTCGGGCGCGCTTAAGATAGGCGAGGCAGGCGAGTTTGACTACTCAGGCTCGCAGGCACTGAAGGCCCTGAAGGAAGAAAACATAGAGACGGTGCTCATCAACCCCAACATTGCCACTGTGCAGACGTCGGATGAGTTTGCCGACAAGATATACTTCTTGCCCGTCACCCCCTACTTTGTGGAAAAGGTGATAGCCAAGGAGAAGCCCGACGGCATACTGCTGTCGTTTGGCGGCCAGACCGCTCTTAACTGCGGCGTGGCTCTGTACAAGGGCGGTGTGCTGGAAAAGTATGGCGTGGAGGTGCTTGGCACCCCCGTTGAGGCCATAATGAACACGGAAGACCGCGAGCTGTTTATCGACAAGCTCGACGAGATAGGCGTGAAGACCATCAAGAGCGAGGCTGTGGATAATGTGGACGACGCCATGCGCGCCGCCAGCGAGGTGGGCTACCCCGTGATAGTGCGCGCCGCCTACGCCCTGGGCGGCCTGGGCAGCGGCTTCTGCGACAACGAGGCCGAGCTGCGCACGCTGGTTGAAAAGGCGCTGTCGTTCTCGCCGCAGGTGCTGGTGGAGAAGTCGCTTAAAGGATGGAAAGAGATTGAATATGAGGTGGTGCGCGACCGCTTTGACAACTGCATCACTGTGTGCAACATGGAGAACTTCGACCCCCTGGGCATACACACGGGCGAGAGCATAGTGGTGGCGCCGTCGCAAACGCTGAGCAACGCCGACTACCACAAGCTGCGCGAACTGTCGATTAAGATAATACGCCACGTGGGCATCGTGGGCGAGTGCAACGTGCAGTATGCCTACGACCCCAAGTCGATGGACTACCGCGTGATTGAGGTGAACGCGCGCCTAAGCCGCAGCTCGGCGCTGGCGTCGAAGGCCACCGGCTATCCGCTGGCTTTCGTGGCAGCCAAGCTGGGCCTGGGCTACGGCCTGTTTGACCTCAAGAACTCTGTGACAAAGGTGACAAGCGCATTCTTCGAGCCAGCGCTCGACTACATAGTGTGCAAAATTCCGCGCTGGGACCTGGGCAAATTCCATGGCGTGAAGCGCGAGATAGGCTCGTCGATGAAGTCGGTGGGCGAAGTGATGGCCATAGGCCGCACCTTTGAGGAGGTGATTCAAAAGGGCCTGCGCATGATAGGCCAAGGCATGCACGGCTTCATCGAAAACAAGCCGGTGGTGGTCGACGACATCGAGCGCGCCTTGAAGGAGCCCACCGACCGGCGCATATTTGTGATTGAGTCGGCATTCCGCCACGGATACACCGTGGACCAGATTCACGACCTGACGAAAATCGACAAGTGGTTCCTCTACAAGCTGCAAAACCTCATCAACACCACCCGTGAGCTGGAAAGCTACAAGGCCATCGGCGACATTCCGGCCAGCCTGCTGCGCCTGGCCAAGGAGCAGGGCTTCAGCGACTTCCAAATAGCCCGCGCGGTGCTGCAAAAGCACATGGGCAACGGCCGCGACGGCAACCTAGAGGTGCGCGCGCTGCGCAAGAAGTATGGCATCACGCCCGTGGTGAAGCAGATCGACACCCTTGCGGCCGAATATCCCGCCAAGACCAACTATCTGTATCTGACCTACAACGGCACAGAAAACGACATAGCCTATGAGCACGACAAGAAGTCGGTGATAGTGGTAGGCTCGGGCGCTTACCGCATTGGCAGCTCGGTGGAGTTTGACTGGTGCAGCGTGAACGCCCTGCTCACAGTGAAGCGCGAGGGCTGGCGCAGCGTGATGATAAACTACAACCCCGAAACGGTGTCGACCGACTACGACATGTGCGACCGCCTCTACTTCGACGAGCTGACGTTTGAGCGCGTGATGGACATCATCGACCTTGAGACGCCTCACGGCGTGATTCTGTCGACAGGCGGCCAAATCCCCAACAACCTGGCAATGCGCCTCGACGCCGAGCACGTGAACATACTCGGTACTCAGGCAAAATATATCGACAACGCCGAAGACCGCCACAAGTTCTCGGCCATGCTCGACTCGCTGGGCATCGACCAACCGGCATGGCGCGAGCTGACGTCGCTCGACGACATCCACGAGTTTGTCGACGAGGTGGGCTATCCTGTGCTGGTGCGCCCGTCCTATGTGCTGTCGGGCGCAGCCATGAACGTGTGCTCGAACGACGACGAGCTTGAGCGCTTCCTGCGCCTTGCCGCCAACGTGTCGCACGAGCACCCTGTGGTGGTGAGTTCGTTTATCCAAAACGCCAAAGAGATTGAGTGGGACAGCGTGGCCCAAAACGGCGAAATCAAGCTATACGCCATCAGCGAACACATTGAGTTTGCAGGCGTGCACTCGGGCGACGCCACCATCCAGTTCCCGCCGCAAAAGCTGTATGTGGAGACCATTCGCCGCATCAAGAAGATAAGCAGCAAAATAGCCAAGGCGCTGAACATCAGCGGTCCGTTCAACATCCAGTATCTGGCCAAGAACAACGACATCAAGGTGATTGAGTGCAACCTGCGCGCCTCGCGCAGCTTCCCATTTGTGTCGAAGGTGCTGAAGGTGAACTTCATCGACCTTGCCACCAAGGTGATGCTGGGCATACCGGTGGAGAAGCCTGCCAAAAACGTGTTTGATCTCGACTACGTGGGCATCAAGGCGTCGCAGTTCTCATTCTCGCGCCTGCAGGGCGCCGACCCGGTGCTGGGCGTGGACATGTCGTCGACCGGCGAGGTGGGCTGCCTGGGCGAAAACACCAGCGAGGCTCTGCTCAAGGCCATGCTGTCGGTGGGCCAGCGCGTGCCCAAGAAGGGCATACTCCTTAGCACCGGCACGGCCAAGATGAAGGCCGACCTGCTGGAGTCGGCCGTGAAACTGCACAAAAAAGGCTATCAGCTGTATGCCACAGGCGGCACACACAAGTATCTTAACGACAACGGCGTGCCCGCAGTGCTTGTGCACTGGCCCAGCGAGGCCGACAAGGAGCCTCAGGCCCTCGACCTGCTGCACCGCAAGCAGATTGACCTGGTGATAAACATTCCCAAGAATCTGACTTCGGCCGAACTTACCAACGGATACAAGATTCGCCGCGCTGCGGTTGACCTCAACGTGCCTCTCATCACCAATGCCCGCCTGGCCGCTGCGTTTATCGACGCCTTCTGCGACCTCAAGGCCGATGATGTGGAGATAAAGGCTTGGGACGAATATTAAAAAGCCACACATTATTTAATGTAATTACAATACACATGGGAGCGCGGCAGTGTGTCACGCTCCCATTTATTTAATCATTAACAACGATTTAGAGAGCTATGGCACGGAGCCGGATTTTCAAGTTCAAGCAATTTCAGGTGGAGCACAGCCGCGCGGCCATGAAGGTTGGCACCGACGCCGTGCTGCTGGGAGCGTGGTGCAGTGTGCAAGGGGTGCGCCGGGCGCTTGATGTGGGCACGGGATGTGGAGTGATTGCACTGATGGTGGCGCAGCGGGCGCCCATGGCCAGCGTAACCGCCATCGACATCGACCCCGAGGCGGTGGCCGAGGCGGCCGACAACTTTGCCGCGTCGCCGTGGAGCGGCCGGCTAAGTGCGCAGCTATGCGACTTCAAGCAACTGGCCACAGATGAGAAATACGACCTGATAGTGTCGAACCCGCCCTACTTCATGAACGGCGTGCTGCCAAGCGGCGGCAGCCGCACCGTGGCGAGGCACACCACTGAGCTGACCTACCGCCAGCTGCTGGAAGGGGCCGAGCAGCGGCTGGCCGGCGGCGGGCGGCTGGCCATTGTCACTCCGGCCGACTGCGAGAGCCAGGTGACCGAAGACTGCGCATGGTGCGGCTACAGCCCGCTGCGCATAACCGAAGTGATGCCCGTGGCCGGCGCCGCGCCCAAGCGGCTGCTGTGGGAACTTGCGCCACGCCAATGCCGGCTGCAGGAGCGCACTCAGCTGGCTATTGAGCACTCGCCGCTCGACTACACCGACGAGTACCGCCAGCTGTGCCGCGACTTCTACCTTAAGTTCTGAGCGGAGCCGTCACCCATTGAGGCCCACAGCTGCGACACAGCCAGGCGATATTTGTCGAGGGTGGTGGCCTTGTGAATGAGTTTGCGCGCCTTGCGGCAGGCATTGGGCAGCATCAGCTCCCACAGCGCCTTCATGCGCCCAAGCAGCTGCGCGTCGCCGCCGTCGAGCCTCTGGGCGTAGGCCGCCATCAGTTCGTCGTGCAGGGCGCGGTAGTTTTCCATGGTTGCCTTCTCGGGGCACAGCATGGCCGGGTCCTCAACGAGGCCCCGGCCCACCATGAGGCCGCTCAAGCGCGGCCAGCGGGCCATCGCAGCTTCGACGTCGGCCAGCGACTTGATGCCGCCGTTGAACGCCAGCGGCAACTGGCAGCCGTCATACAGCAGCGAGAACTCGTCGGTGAGCAGACTGCCCTTGTATTGCTGCCGCCCCGTGCGCGGATGCACCGCCACCTCCACAGGATTAAGCAAGGCTATTGCGGGCAGCACCTGTCGCCACTGCGTGGCATCGTCCCAGCCAAGGCGCATCTTCACCGAATATTGCACGCCATCCACACCGCAAAGTGCGGCAACCATAGCCTCAACCTCGGCGGGATACTTAAGCATGCCCGCCCCCTTGTGGCGCAAAGCCACGGGCGGAAACGGACAGCCCAGATTCACATCGATGCGCGCGTGGCCCTGGTCGCGCAGCAGAGTGGCCATGCGCACGGCCTCGGCCGGGGCGCAGGCAATGATTTGCGGCACAAAGGGGGCAGTGTTGGCATCGGGGGAGGCATCGGCCACGTCGCGGCGGCGCACCTGGCCGCGGTCGATGCGCATAAACGGGCCCAAATAGCAGTCCACACCGCCGAAAATGCGGTGGTGGGCGTTGCGCCACGCAGCATCGGTGTAGCCCTGCAGCGGCGCACAGTAGATGGATTTGGAGTGTAGCATGGCGCAAAATTAGCGCATTGCCGCGGCAACGGCAAGCCGCCGGCGCTTGTGAATGGCACATATTTTAATTAAATTTGTGGCGCAACAACAAAAAAAGCGAAAAGTGAAATGAATAACATTGATGAATACTTCATGCAGCGGCAAACGGTGAGGCAATACAGCGACAAGCCCATTGAGCCCGAACTGCTCAACCACATGATTGAGGCCGCCGCCAACGCCCCCACCACGGGCGGCATGCAGCTCTACAGCGTGGTGGTGACCACCAGCCCCGAGATGAAGCAGCGGCTGGCCCCCTGCCACTTCAACCAGCCCATGGTGACCGAAGCCCCCGCAGTGCTCACATTCTGCGCCGACTTCAACCGCTTTGAGAAGTGGTGCATACAGAGCGGCGCCAAGCCAGGATTCCGCAACTTTGAGTCGCTGGTGTCGGCCATGCTCGACGCCACCATAGTGGCCCAGCAGTTCAACACCATTGCCGAGCTCAACGGCTTGGGTTGCTGCTATATAGGTACCACCACCTACAATGCGCAGCAAATAGCCCAAGTGCTGGAGCTGCCGCAAATGGTGGTGCCCGTGGTGACGCTCACGGTGGGCTACCCAAGCCCCGAGGCCAAAGACGCCATAAAGGCCGAACGGCTGCCGCTGAGCGCAATAGTGCACAGCGAGAAATACCGCGACTACACCCCTGCCGACATCACCGCGGCCTACGCCGAAAAAGAACAGCTGGAGGTGAACCGCCAGTTTGTGAAGGACAACGGCAAGCAATCGCTGGCCCAGGTGTTTACCGACGTGCGCTATCCGCAAAGCACCAGCGACACCTGCTCGCGTCTGCTGCGCGACTTCATAGCCGCCCAGGGATATGCCTTCCCCGAGTGAGCACATCGCAAGCACAAGGGCACACATTTTGTGCGCAAGTGGCTCACAGAGTGTTGCGTAATTCAAAAATTGTGCGTAACTTTGCACCGCATTTTACGAATGCATCATAGTAATAATTTAATTTATAAGTTTTTATGAACCACTACGAAACCGTTTTCATTTTAACTCCCGTTTTGTCTGAACCTCAGATGAAGGAAGCGGTAGAGAAATTCAAGAAAGTCCTCACCGACAATGGCTCGGCCATCGTCAACGAGGAGAATTGGGGTCTGCGCAAGCTGGCCTACCCTATCCAGAAGAAATCTACCGGTTTTTACACTTTAATTGAGTTTGACGCTGAGCCCAACGTGATTGCAAAGCTTGAAACAGCTTTCCGCCGCGATGAGAAGGTGCTGCGCTTCCTCACATTCCGCCTCGACAAGTTTGCTGAGGAATACGCAATCAAGAGAAGAAGCCTGAAGAAAGCCAAGAGCGAAGAAGTGAAGTCAGAGGCTCCCGCCGAGGAGGCTGCTGAGGCTAAAGCAGAAAACAAAGAGTAAGTTACAGTAACAAAAAAGGAGATTTTAAATCATGGCACAGACTCAATCTGAAATCCGTTATCTGACTCCGCTGTCAGTTGACATCAACAAGAAGAAATATTGCCGTTTCAAGAGAAGCGGCATCAAGTATATCGACTACAAGGATCCTGAATTCCTCAAGAAATTCCTCAACGAGCAGGGCAAGATTCTCCCCCGCCGCATCACCGGCACTTCGCTGAAGTTCCAGAGAAGAGTGGCAAGAGCCGTTAAGCGCGCACGCCACCTTGCACTGCTGCCCTACGTAACCGATTTGATGAAATAATTTTTAATTTGGAGGTACTTTTATTATGAAGATTATATTAAAAGAAGATGTCACCAACCTTGGTTACAAGGACGACGTGGTGGAAGTAAAGAGCGGTTATGGCCGCAACTACCTGATTCCGCAAGGCAAAGCCGTTATCGCTTCTCCTTCGGCACTGAAGGTTCTGGCAGAGGACCTGCGCCAGCGCGCTCACAAGATTGCTAAAATCAAGGCCGACGCCGAGGCAGTGGCAGAGTCGCTGAAGGACGTGTCGCTGACCATTGGCGCAAAGGTGAGTGCAACAGGCACAATCTTTGGCTCGGTTAACAACATTCAAATCGCTGAGGCTCTTGAGAAGCTGGGTCACAACATCGACCGCAAGATCATCAGCATCAACGGCACAGTGAAGGAAGTGGGCAAATACACTGCCACTGTGAAGCTGCACAAAGAGGTATCGGTTGAGATCCCCTTTGAGGTGGTGGCTGAGTAAAGCGCAATCACATTAGCATCGCCATAATGGCGCCGCTCCCGATTAATCGGAGAGCGGCGCCAGCTTTTTTCGGGCAGTTGGCTGGTGGTTATCCCATTGAGGATTGCGGAAGTGGTTTCGCTATTTGGAGTAAAATTTGTAACTTTGCACTCTTGAATGTTTTTTTGCGCCCGCAGCTGCACTTTGCAAGGCTGCGTGGCGCGGCTGAATTGCAAAAACATATACTAACAACATATATAACAAAGCAACGACAGCTTCACCGCTGTAGAGATAGAGGGTATGATAATCACAAACAATTTAGGAATCCAATTTGGTAAGAAGGTATTGTTTCAGGACGTGAACTTGAAGTTCACTCCCGGCAACTGCTATGGCATAATCGGCGCCAACGGCGCGGGCAAGAGTACGCTGATGCGCATGCTAAGCGGACAGCTCACCCCCACCCACGGCACCGTGACCCAGGGCCCTGGCGAGCGCATGAGCGTACTCAGCCAGGACCACTTTGCCTTCGATGAGTTCACGGTGATGGACACCGTGCTGCAAGGCCACACCACTCTGTGGGAGGTGATGAAGGAAAAGGACGCCATCTATGCCAAGCCCGACTTCAGCGAGGCCGACGGCGTGCGCGCCTCGGAGCTTGAAGAGAAATTTGCCGAGATGAACGGATGGAACGCCGAAAGCGACGCTGCCGCGCTGCTGAGCGGCCTGGGCATCAAGGAGGAGTTTCACCAGACACTGATGAAGGACATGCCGGCAAAGGCCAAGGTGCGCGTGCTGCTGGCCAAGGCCCTGTTTGGCAACCCCGACAACCTGCTGCTGGATGAGCCCACCAACGACCTTGACCTCGATACCGTGACGTGGCTCGAGAACTACCTGGCCAACTTTGAAAACACGGTGCTGGTGGTGTCGCACGACCGCCACTTTCTGGATGCGATTTCTACCCACACACTCGACATCGACTACCACAAAATCACGCTATATGCCGGCAACTACAGCTTCTGGTATCAGTCGAGCCAGCTGGCCCTGCGCCAGCAGCAGCAGCAAAACAAGCGCGCCGAGGAGAAGCGCAAGGAGCTGCTGGAATTCATTCGCCGCTTCAGCGCCAATGTGGCCAAGTCGAAGCAGACCACAAGCCGCAAGAAGATGCTGGAGAAGCTGAACGTGGAGGAGATACAGCCGTCGTCGCGCCGCTATCCGGGCATCATATTCACACCAGAGCGCGAACCTGGCAACAAGATTCTGGAGGTGCACGGGCTCACGGCATCGGTCGACGGCGAGATTCTGTTTCAAGACCTCAACTTCAATGTGGAGAAGGGCGACAAGATAGTGTTCCTTAGCCGCGACCCGCGTGCCATGACGGCGCTGTTTGAAATCATCAACGGCAAGCGCAAGCCCGATGCCGGACACTTTGAATGGGGGCAGACCATCACCACTGCCTATCTGCCGCTTGACAATTCGCAGTATTTCAACACCGACCTCAATCTGGTGGACTGGCTGGCGCAGTTCAGCAACGACACCAGCGAGATCTACCTCAAGGGATTTTTGGGCAAGATGCTGTTTAGCGGCGAGGATGTGCTCAAGAAAGCCTCGGTGCTGTCGGGCGGCGAAAAGATGCGCTGCATGATTGCCAAGATGATGATGGTGAACGCCAACACGCTGATTCTGGACACTCCCACCAACCACCTCGACCTGGAGTCGATTCAGGCGTTCAACAACACGCTGCAGGCCTTCAAGGGCAATGTGCTGATGGCCTCGCACGACCACGAGTTTATCCAGACGGTGTGCAACCGCGAGATAGAGCTCACACCCAACGGCATCATCGACAAGATGATGGACTACGACGACTACATAAGCGACGAGAAGATTCTCGCCATGAAGGAGAAACTTTATAACAACCAATAAAAACTATTGCACTATTATGGTAAAGCATATTGTAATGTTTAAACTCACTGGCACCGATGCCGAGCGGCTTGAGGTGGCCAAGAAATTCAAGACTGCGCTTGAGGCGCTGCCCGAGACCATCGGCGTGCTGCAAAGCATTGAGGTGGGCCTGAACCAGAACCCGAGCGAGCAGTGGGACGTGGTGCTCACCGCCATTGTGCCCACCATGGCCGATGTGGCCACCTATGCCAACCACCCTGCCCACCTTGCGGCAGCCAGCCTGCTTAAGGGCCATAAGGAAAACCGTGCTTGCGTGGACTACGAATTCTAAGGGAACAAACGCGCACACCCCGCACAGCGTGATGCGCAGCGACAAAAAAAGCGGGGCCGACTCCTGTATAGTTCAGGAAGTCGGCCCCGCTTAGTTATTGCTGATCAAAGCCTGCGCTCAGTGCGGGCGCATAATGCTTTTTTAGTTGCGGAACACTATGTTGCCGTCTTTGGCATCGACCACAATGGGCTTGTCGCGGTTCACGCGCTGGCCAATGATGTCTTTCGACAGCTGGTTGAGCACCATATTCTGGATGGCGCGCTTCACAGGACGTGCGCCAAACTCGGGATCGTAGCCGGCGCTGGCGAGCAGGCTCACTGCTGCGTCGGTGTACTGCAGAGTGATGCCGTTCTTGGCCAGCATCTTGGTGACGCTGCCCAGTTGCAGCGACACGATCTGCCTAATCTGAGCCTCGTTGAGCGGGGTGAACATGATGATCTCATCGATACGGTTGAGGAACTCAGGACGGATGGTCTTCTTCAGCATCTCGAACACCTCGGCGCGGGTTGAACTGATCACGCTCTCGCGGTTGGCGTCGGTGAGGCCCTCAAAGCGCTCGCGGATGAGGTTGCTGCCCAGGTTGGAGGTCATGATGATGATGGTGTTCTTGAAGTTCACCGTGCGTCCCTTGTTGTCGGTGAGTCGGCCGTCGTCGAGCACCTGCAGCAAGATGTTGAACACATCGGGGTGAGCCTTCTCGATTTCATCAAACAGCACCACCGAATAAGGCTTGCGGCGCACTGCCTCGGTGAGCTGTCCACCCTCTTCATAGCCCACATAGCCCGGGGGCGGACCGATGAGGCGCGACACTGAGAACTTCTCCTGATACTCGCTCATGTCGATACGGGTCATCATGTTCTCGTCGTTGAAGAGGTAGTCGGCCAGGGCCTTTGCCAGCTCGGTCTTGCCCACACCAGTGGTGCCAAGGAAGATGAACGAGCCAATGGGTCGGCGCGGGTCGTTAAGGCCGGCGCGGCTGCGGCGCACAGCGTCGGCGATGGCCGTGATGGCCTCGTCCTGCCCCACCACACGCTTATGCAGCTCTTCTTCGAGGTGCAGCAGCTTGTCTTTTTCGCTCTGCAGCATCTTGGTGACCGGTATTCCAGTCCAGCGCGACACCACATCGGCGATGTCGTCGGCGTCAACCTCCTCCTTGATCAGAGCCTTGTCGCCCTGCATGGCGTTGAGTTTCTGCTGGATTTCGCGGTTCTCGTCCTCCTTTTGCTTGATGCTCGAGTAGCGTATCTGGGCCACGCGGGCGTAGTCGCTCTCGCGCTCGGCACGCTCGGCCTCGAAGTTGAGTTGCTCAATGTCGATTTTGTTTTGCTGAATCTTGTTGATAAGCTCCTTCTCGGCCTTCCACTTGGCACTGTAGTCGCGCTCCTGGTCCTTGAGGTTGGCAATCTGCTCCTCGAGCTGCTTGATGCGCTGCTCGTCGCCGTCGCGCTTAATGGCCTCACGCTCAATTTCGAGCTGCGAGATTTTGCGCGTGATCTCATCAAGACCCTGCGGCACAGAATCCATTTCTATTCTGAGTTTGGCGGCAGCCTCATCTACAAGGTCGATGGCCTTGTCGGGCAGGAAGCGGTCGCTGATGTAGCGCTCGCTGAGCTGCACGGCTGCGATTATTGCCTCGTCGCGGATACGCACCTTGTGGTGGTTCTCGTATTTCTCCTTAAGGCCACGCAGAATGGCGATTGCGCTATCCTCGTCGGGCTCGTCGACCATCACCACCTGGAAGCGGCGCTCCAGTGCCTTGTCCTTCTCAAAGTACTTCTGATACTCATCGAGAGTGGTGGCGCCGATGCTGCGCAAGTCGCCACGGGCCAGGGCAGGCTTCAGAATGTTGGCTGCGTCCATTGCGCCGCCGCCACTCTTGCCGGCACCCACCAGGGTGTGAATCTCATCGATGAAGAGGATGATGTCGCCATTGGCCTGCGTAATCTCGTTGATCACGGCCTTCAGGCGCTCCTCAAACTCACCCTGGTATTTGGCGCCGGCAATGAGCGCACCCATGTCGAGCGAAAACACCTGCTTGTTCTTCAGGTTCTCGGGCACATCGCCGCGCACTATGCGCTGGGCAAGGCCCTCGACAATGGCCGTCTTACCGGTACCCGGCTCACCTATAAGAATAGGGTTATTCTTGGTGCGGCGGCTAAGAATCTGCAACACGCGCCTAATCTCGTCGTCGCGGCCTATCACGGGGTCGAGCTTGCCCTGACGGGCGCGCTCGCACAGATTGATGGCATATTTGTTGAGGGCGTTATACTGCTCCTCGGCTTCCTGGCCGGTGGCCTTCTTGCCCTTGCGCAGCTCGGCTATGGCCTGCTGCAGCAGCTGTTCGGTGACACCGGCGTTCTTCAATATGGTAGAAGCCGCGCCGCCGCTCTTGAACACGCCCATAAGCAGTGCCTCGGCGGTGACATACTGGTCGCCGTTTTTGGTGGCATAGTCGTTAGCGCTCTCCAGCACCTTGCTTGAGTCGCTGCTCAAGTAAGGCTCGCCACCGTTCACCTTGGGCAACTTGGCAAGCTCATCTTCCAGCGGGCGCTCAACCATTGCCTGGCTGATGTCGAGCTTCTGGAATATAAACTTCACCACCGAGTCGCCTTCGGCTATGATGGCCTTCAGCAGGTGCACAGGCTCCAGTGCCTGGTTGCCGCCTGAGCGGGCCAGCTGCACTGCCTTCTGCACAATTTCCTGCGATTTGATTGTAAAGTTGTCAAAGTTCATAATCTATATATTTTTTGTTTTTTATTCTGATTTTCACCCACCAAATCACGCAAACCGCGTGCCACCCAAAACGGCAGCAGCGCATAAGTCACTGATTGGCAGAAATAAGCAGCACATACAGAGGCGACTCAGCTATACTGACACTTTGTCATGCTGTAATAAATTTGTCATTTTGCAGCATAAAAATTTGGATTGTATTAATATAATATAGTATATTTGCATATCCAAACAGAATAAAACAATAAATATACATATATTATTCACAATTAAAGTATAAGGCGAATGGAGACGAAAAAGTTTTTATTAAGCGAGAAAGACATACCGCAAGCATGGTATAATGTGGTGGCCGACATGAAGCAGAAGCCGCTGCCGCTCATCAATCCTGCCACACACAAGCCCCTCACCGAGGACGACTTGAGTCCGCTGTTTTCACGCGAGGCGGCAAGCCAAGAACTTAACACCACCGACCGCTGGATAGAGATTCCTGATGAGGTGCGTGAAATGTACCGCATCTGGCGTCCCACGCCCCTGGTGCGCGCCCGCGGCCTCGAGAAGCTGCTCGACACGCCTGCGCACATCTACTTTAAGAACGAGAGCGTGAGTCCCGTGGGCTCACACAAGCTTAACTCGGCCATTGCGCAGGCCTACTATTGCAAAAAGGAGGGCGTGACCAACATCACCACCGAGACAGGAGCCGGCCAGTGGGGTGCGGCGCTGTCGCTGGCAGCCAAGCACTTCGGCCTTGAGCTGGCGGTGTATATGGTGAAGATATCGTATGAGCAGAAGCCCTACCGCCGCTCGATAATGCAGACCTACGGGGCCGAGGTGATAGCCTCGCCAAGCATGTCGACCAAGGCGGGACGCAAAATCATCACCGACCACCCCAACTGCCAGGGCTCGCTGGGCACAGCCATCAGCGAGGCTGTGGAGCTGGCCATGAGCACACCCAACTGCAAATATGTGCTGGGCTCGGTGCTCAACCACGTGGCGCTGCACCAGACGGTGATTGGCCTCGAGGCCGAGAAGCAGATGGAGATGGCGGGCGAGTATCCCGACACGGTGATTGCCTGCTTTGGCGGCGGCAGCAACTTCTCGGGCATAGCGTTCCCCTTCTTGCGCCACAACCTTAGCGGCGAGCGCAACGTGCACTTCATAGCAGCCGAGCCGTCGTCGTGTCCCAAACTGACGCGCGGCGTGTTTCAGTATGACTTTGGCGATGAGGCGGGCTACACGCCGCTGATTCCAATGTACACCCTCGGACACGACTTTCAGCCGGCCAACATCCACGCCGGCGGCCTGCGCTACCACGGCGCAGGCTCGGTGATAAGCCAGCTGAAGCACGACGGTCTTGTGGACGCTGTGGACATTCCGCAGCTCGAGACGTTCAAGGCCGCCACCATGTTTGCCCGCAGCGAGGGCATAATCCCCGCCCCCGAGTCGTCGCACGCCATTGCGGCTGCCATTCGCGAGGCGCTGAAGGCCAAGGTGGAGGGCAAGAGCAAGGTGATACTGTTCAACCTGTCGGGCCACGGACTGATTGACATGACGGCCTACGACCGCTATTTTGCCAACGACCTGGCCAACTATGAGGTGCCCGAGGAAGAAATTCGCGAAAACACACGCAATCTCGAAAAAATAATCAAGTAAGAGCCGAATCCAATCACACACACCTACGCACGCTAATAAAAAGAGAGCCAGCCGGTGCACAGCAGACAGATGCTGCCGAGCGCCGGCTGGCTTATTTCGCAATGCCACCCTACTCCACCGCGGCCTACTTGGTGAGGGTGATGATGAATGTGGCTATTGAGATGAGCGTGCCGATTGAGCTGACTGTGAGCGTGAGCGCAGGCGGCACAGCCCACGACGAGCGTGCCTTGGAGGCATTGGGCTCAACATAGATTATGTCGTTCTGGTGCAGATAGAAGTCGGGCGACACTATGAGGTTTTTGTCGTTGAGGTTGACGTAGCGCACCGTGCGGCTGCCGTCGGCCTGGGTGCTGATCACCATCACATTGTTGCGCTTGCCCTGGATGGTGAGGTCGCCTGCCTTGGCAATGGCCTCGAGAATGCTCATGCTCTCGTTTTGCGTGGTGATGACACCCGGCGAGGCCACCTCGCCCAGGATCGACACGTGGAAGTTGCGCATGCGCACCTCCACGCCGGGGCGCTCGGTGAGATATTTGGGATAGATGCGTGTGGCAATGAGGTCTTCGATGGCCGTCTTGCTGAGGCCGCCCACATGCAGCTTGCCCACAATGGGGAACTCGATGTTGCCAGCCACATCGACGAGGTAGTAGTTTTGCGACTGCTCCTGGCCGTTGCCTGTGGCTGAAGCTCCGCTCTCCGAGCTGCGGTATGTGCCGCGGTTGAACGGCTTCACGGCCTCGGCATTGAAGCTGCTCACGGTGATGTCGAGCATGTCGCCGGGCATAATCACGGGGTCGTTGGCCTTCGATGCTGCTTGCAGCACATCTTGCGGCAGTTTTCCGGCATCAATCATGTAGGGGATGTCCTTTGACGTGTTGCAGCTGCCAAGCAACAGCGCAACAATAGCTAAAAACAGGAAATGTTGGATTTTCATACGTCTTTTTTCAGTGTGAATTTATACGTTGTTTTTTATTCGATTTCTTTGTTGGGCAAAATTAATGAAAATTAAATATTGCTCGGCACTATTTGTTGGGAAATGTTGCGCCGTATAGCTAATTTTGCCACTCAGCAATATGGAATGCAGCAAACAAATAGAGTCGCACCCCTTCGAGCCGTTTCTGCCCGAGGGCGCGCGCGTGATAATGCTCGGCACATTTCCGCCCAAGCCGGTGCGGTGGTCGATGCCGTTCTACTACCCCAACAAAATCAACGACATGTGGCGCATAATGGGCCTTCTGTTTTACGGCGACAAGGACCGCTTTTGGAACGCCGAAGCCAAGGCCTTCCGCCTGGCCGACATCAAGCGGTTTCTCACCGAGCAGCGCATTGCCCTGTGGGACACGGCTATGCGTGTGCGCCGGCTGAAGGACAACGCCAGCGACAAGTATCTGGAAATAGTGGAGACGATCGATCTCGACGGCCTGTTTGCCCTGCGGCCCACCATCGAGGCGGTGGTCACCGCCGGCGAGAAGGCCACAGGCGTGATTGCCGCAAAGGCCGGTGTGCCGCTGCCCAAGACGGGGCAAACGGTGCGCTGCCAGGCTTCGGGGCACAGCTTTGAACTGTGCCGCATGCCGTCGTCGTCGCGCGCCTATCCGCTGGCCCTGACGGCCAAAGCGGCGGCCTACGGGCACATGTTTGCCTCGCTTGGCTACCGCCTGCACCCCAATGCGCCGCTTTAGGGCATTGCAGGCACCCTCGCCCTTTGCGGAGTGCCGATTTTTTGCGTAACTTTGCCCCAGTATAATTTTACAGACTAAAATCTCAACTGACTTCAATAATGAAAAAAGACACCATTCAACTCGCAGCCATAGTGGTGGTGCTGCTTGCCGTGATAGTGCTGATTGTGATGTTCATGCCTCACGACATTGTGCAAATCTACAATTGGTATAAGGGCAACCTTAACTACACCACCATCACCGCTCTCATGGCCATAGAGAGTTCGTTCATCCCGTTCCCGTCGGAAGTGGTGGTGCCCCCTGCAGCCTACTTTGCCGCCCGCAACGGCGACCTCAACATATACATGGTGGCGTTTTTCGCCACATTCGGCGCGTTTATCGGCGCCGCCATCAACTACTGCATTGCGCTGCTCATAGGGCGCCCGGTGGTGTATAAGTTTGCCAACAGCCGCATTGGGCACGCCTGCCTCATCGACGCGGCCAAGGTGCAGAAGGCCGAGACCTACTTCGACCGGCACGGAGCGGCAAGCACCTTCTTTGGCCGCCTGATTCCGGCCATAAGGCAGCTGATTTCGATTCCCGCCGGAGTAGCGCGCATGCACTTTGGCAAGTTTGCCCTCTACACCATTCTGGGCGCCGGTGTGTGGAACTGCGTGCTGGCCGGCCTTGGCTACTGGCTGAGCACACAGTTTCCCGAAGAACAGCTGCTGCTGCAGCTTGAGCACTACAACAAGTATCTGAGCTATGGCGGCTATGCGCTGGCCATACTCATAGTGCTGTTCATTGCCTACCACGCCCTTAAGAAAGGCGAAGGCGGCGCCGGACAGCAGGCAAAATAACGCAAAAAAAAGAACTGAATTAAAAAAACATAGATTCATATGCAAGTATCACCATCGCTGTTGTCGGCCGACTTCGGCAACCTTGAGCGCGACATAGAAATGATTAACGGCAGCGAGGCTGCCATGCTCCACCTTGACGTGATGGACGGTGTGTTTGTGCCCAACATTTCATTCGGATTTCCCGTGATGAAATATGTGCAGAAACTGTGCCGCAAGCCACTTGACGTGCACCTGATGATAGTGGAGCCGCAGAAGTTTGTGAACGAGGTGCGCGACTGCGGAGCCGAAATAATGAACGTGCACTATGAGGCCTGCACCCACCTCGACCGCGTGGTGCAGCAAATTCACGGCGCAGGCATGAAGGCCGGCGTCACGCTAAACCCAGCCACCCCGGTGTGCATGCTGCGCGACATTGTGGCCGAGCTCGACCTGGTGCTGCTGATGTCGGTGAACCCCGGCTTTGGAGGCCAGAAGTTTATTCCCAACACACTGCGCAAGTTGCACGAGCTGCGCGCCCTCATTGCCGAGACGGGGTCGAAAGCCCTTGTTGAAATCGACGGCGGCGTGAACGCCGACACGGGCCGCCAGTTGGCACAGGCCGGGGCCGACGTGCTTGTAGCCGGCAACTATGTGTTTAAGTCGGCCGATCCGCTCGAGGCCATATCCACCCTCAACCGCCTGTGATGAATATGAACGAGACAAGAATTGACGTGAGGCGGCAATCGGAGCAGGAGGTGGCGCTGGCGGCACACTATGCGCAGCTGGTGCACCGCTTCAACCTTGCGCTTCCCTTCAGCGACGAGTGGCGGGCCCTGCAAGACGAGATATTCAAGGGCCGCATGGGCCAGGGATCGAGGGTGATGACTCCGCTCACTGCCGTGCGCCCCAACCAGGTGACCATTGGCAGCAACGTGGTGGTGATGCCCGGCTGCCTGATGATGTCGGCCGGCACCATCACCATTGAAGACGATGCGCGCATTGCCGCCAATGTGCAGCTCATCAGCAACAACCACGATCCCTACGACCGCGACGTGATCACTTGCAAGCCGGTGCGCGTGTGCAAGGGCGCTTGGGTGGGAGCAGGCAGCACCCTGCTGCCGGGCGTCACGGTGGGCCGCTATGCCATAGTGGGTGCGGCCTCGGTGGTGACCAAAGATGTGCCCGACTATGCCGTGGCCGTAGGCAACCCCGCCCGCGTAATCAAGCACCTCGACCCCACGCGCTTCAACCAATAGCGGCGCAGCGCGCAAGCAAAAAAGACTTCAAAGGCCGCCCCCCCCGCTTTGGGAGGGGCGGTCATTTTTTGCATTTCAAGATTTTTTGGGGGCACAAATACAGTACATAGAAGATTACTTAACAAAGCATTTTAGAACAACCATAAAAGACACACTGCTATTCGATAGAATGGCAACGCAATATAATATACAAGTGCATGAGCAAAACAATATATTCATTATTATTGATGTCCGGTATAACTGAAAAGGACATACAAATCCGGCCCGAGCCCCTGTAAAACCGTGGCCCGGGCTTGGCTTTTTTGAAAGCAAGCCCCCCTAATCGAAAAGCGACGGCGTGGGCGGCGCGTTGGACATCTTTTTGGACAGGATGTCGTTCCAGGTTTTATCCGGATTCTCCATGAAAGAGACGAAATCGATGTAATACATCAGCGTAAGGCGCACCATGGTCACAATCTGCGAAAAGGCGCAGTGCCTGCTGATGCGCCTTGAGAGCACGGTTATCAGCAAGTTTGCAATAAGCACCACCCATGTCTGTATCTGTATGGCGTTGACGCTGTCGCCGTAGAAGAAGTGAAGCGGGAAATTCTGCTTCAGCTGCTTGTACAGCGACTCTATGGCCCACCTGAGCCGGTAGATCTCAAAGATGTCGTCCGTTGAGAGTTCGAAGTTGTTGGTCAGCAGCGCGACGGGCTTCTTTTTCTCGCTGTAGAACGCCGCTCTGCGTGACTCGTGGACCAGACCCTTTCTGGTGAACGCCACCTTCTGGTCAACGCAAACCACCAGGCCGTCAGGATTGACGTATGAAGTCGACTCCAGAACCTCGCATTTGAGGTTTTTCTTCATTTTGGTGACATAGCACACCCCCTCTTCGGTCAGGCGCTGGAACTGTGCAATGTCAACGTAGCCCCTGTCCATGGCCAGTGTGGAGTCTTTGGGCAAATGCACCTCCTTGAGCAGGTAGTGGTCGTGTTTCGCGGCTGAGGTCAGCTGCACCACCATGGGGACGCCGACGTGGTACTTCATTACGGTGTGCACCTTCATCCCGCCCTTCTTTTTGCCCGATTTCGGGTTCCGGCCGACGCCTTTGAGGATGTTGCTGAACAGGGTTATCGTCGTCGAGTCCATCATGTAAAGCAGCCTTTCCCAGTCCTTTGGCTCGTGTGTTTGGCCCTTGTTGTACTTTGGCGGGCGGCTGTCCGCTAAAAACTTGGAATATTTTTCCAGCAGGTACGCATACACGTTGGCGAAAAACTCCTGGGGGCGGCGGATGTTGGCCTCGGCAAGTGTGCTCCGCCTGACCAGGTAGTCCATGCCGAGGTGCTGGAGCTTGTGCGCCTCCGCCTTCATGCCGATCTCGATTTCCCGCAGTGAATCAGAGTGGTTAAGCACCCCGAACAGCATCACGATGAGATGCTGGTAACCGTCGAAACGCTTAACGTAGGCCTCGCTGCCCTTTGTCTCGCGGCTTATTTGGCGGATTTTCTCCTTGTCAAGCAACTGAATTATCTGACTGAACACCGGCTGTCCGGTAAAATGACTATCTTTGCCCATGGTTATGTTTTTTTGTTTTACTATGCAAATATAACCAAAAAATGGCTGGTTCTTCGTGAGAAGAGTCAGCCATGCTTTTTCCACTTAAAAAACTTTTACCGGACAGCAATAATTCATTATTAATAATTTTGAGAATTAAAAAATTGAAGTGTATCTTTGCTCTATAATATCATAAGACATGACATTTAATTTGTATAACAAAAGGCAGAAGAGACAAACAAATTCGCAGGGAAGATTTTTATTCCACCACGAGAATGAAATTCTTTATAACGCGCATTTCCAACTGCAACCATTATACTGCTTACAAATCTATGACCAAAGAGGCAAAAATGTCAATTAACCCACAAATACTATATGGTGGGTATATGCATGACACGGGACTTTATAGACTACGTCATGTATTTCCTGCAGAAATAAATTAATTGTTAAATCTAAAAAAACAAGCAAGCATGAATGGAGCATAACAAATAGGATCGACAAAAACTATGACGCTGACAGGCGGCATAGGGGAATAAGGGGCGAACGTCTCGATTACCCCCCTTAGCCCAACAAATGTTAAAAAAGACAGCCTGCCGTATTCCGCATAAGGCATAGCCTTTATTCGCCGAATATTGTTGTCTTTTCTAAAAGCGTATTAATCTGTTATTTAAAAAAATCATTTTTAATGACAAGAAAAAACAGTCTTTACCGAATCGGTGTTTTAGACAACTTCCTATTTCATTGGAAGGATTTATTCTTACTTGAGCACACAAAATCAGGAGGCAACATTATGTTGCAACAGTTTACCCCGAGCGCGCAACGCAAGATGCAATGCGACAACATGCATCTTATGTGGGGCATGACATTCACAGAAGAAAATGGATTTCCGCAATTAACCCCCAACCCTGATACTGATATTACGGGCATAGAGCTATATCCCTACAACAACCGGAATAAGCATAAGGGCAATAATTGGGGAATACACTTTTTTAGGCCTGATCCGACTTTTATGAGAGCTGTCACAACGAACCTTGAAAGAACAACGAGTGCAATACTTGACTGTAAAGTTGTATTTGCTCCAGATTTCAGCTTATATGTAGACCTCCCAACTCCAT
Source organism: uncultured Muribaculaceae bacterium (assembly GCA_934661195.1). Lineage (GTDB taxonomy): Bacteria > Bacteroidota > Bacteroidia > Bacteroidales > Muribaculaceae > Sodaliphilus. Next base: position 70,662 of record CAKUJD010000007.1, on the reverse strand, counting down.
TCATAAACAAACAAAACTTATACCGATCTCGGTTTGCCGCGGCTTACTGGCAACGATGCGGTTTAAATGTAATACAAACTGCAAGCTGGGGAGACGCAAATTCATTAAAATATGCCTTTGAAGGCCTGGCAGAAAACAGTGTAACCGCAGTTTGCGGCATTGGCCATGATTTCTGCAGGTCTGCACAGGAACTCTGAAAACACGCCGTATTTAAACTGATCGAATTAAAAAAGCCTTCAAGACTTATAATTTATGGTGGAAAACGCGAGGCCATTCCTGATTTCGGGTTACCAGTTCAATATATAGAAGATTACATAACAAAGCATTTTAGAAACTATGGAAAATAAATTAACCATAAAAGACGCACTGCTATTCGATAGAATGGCAACGCAATATATAAGTGAAAATGAAAAGATTTTCTTTGAGAAACTTCGTTTTAAACAAGAACATGAATTCACAGTTTCCCATGACCTAATATTACATGAGGACAACAATGAAGATGGCATTTACATCATCAGATGTGAATTCGAGGAGTACATTGTAGGTCAAAAGGATTCAATAAATGAGCAACATGTAATGTGTCTTGCAGAGGCTTTAGAACTCAACCTACAGTCATGTGGTTTTTTGAATCGGGACGAGACCCTTCTATGTTGGCTGCGAGAACGAGACTATAAGGGAGTAGAATACAATCACAATTTTGATAATATATGATAGTATGGGAAATCAAAGACAATATCTTAAAAGCGGTGGATTTTCAACATATCTTTATGAGGACCACCCAGATTATTCAGCCGTTGCTATAAATGGTATTAGAGGAAAAGTTTTACATTATATCGCTGACGGACCAAGGAATCATACAGGCTTGCCACAGTATGCAAACACATCTGACATGTATTTCAGGGTGGGACCAGACGGCAAAGTTGCTCAAGGCAAAGTGTATGTCAACCGCAAGCATTGTATTGATTTCGATTGGAGCCATAACCACGTAAACACAAAAGGTGATGGACGCTCCTTCTCTAAAGGGATCGTACATGTTCAAATATATAGTGTGAATGAGAAAGGCCAAACAATTCGCCTTTCACAAAACGCACGATATATGAATGACTCAGAGATAGCAAAATATGGAGAAATAATACACCACTTCAACCCGAATGTAAAATTTCGTCCATAAATAAGGTTATGATGAATATCGTGGGCCACAGTTCGAAAAAACTGTGGCCCACTTAGTTAGCTCACATAAGTTGCAGATTGTTAGCATTGATTTCCATTATGGCATCAACAACGTCTAACTTTATGAAATTCAATGATGTAGAGGCTACTGGTGGAGGGTGATGAGGGCTATCTCGGGCCAGGCACCGAAGCGAAAGGGCACGTTGCCGCCGGTGCCGGTGTTGACATTGAGGTAGCGTGAGCCTTCACGGTACACGCCTCCCCACTCCGGATAGATCCACTGCGAGGGCGAGAAGCTGCCTATTTTCAGCTGCATGGCATGGGTGTGGCCCGACAGCGTGAGTTGGGAGCTGGTGGCGGGCAGCACGGCGCGGCGCCAGTGCGAGGGGTCGTGGGTGAGCACTATGCTGTAGGGGCACGGATGCTGACCTATGGCCTTAGGCAGGTCGCCGCGGTCGGGAAACGGCGGGCGGCTTGAGTTTTCCACCCCCACCACCGCTATGCTGTCGGCGCCGCGGTGCAGCGTGATGTGCTGGTTTAGCAGCAGCTGCCAACCCATGCGGCGCTCGGCCTCGATGAGGCGGCGCACAGCCTTCTCGGGCGAGTCGCCAGGCGCGTAGCTGTGATACATGCAATAGTCGTGGTTGCCCAGCACCGACACCACCCCGTCGCGCGCCTTGATTTGCGACAGTCGCCCGAGGAATGGCATCAGCTCGTCGGGATAGCCGTTCACAATGTCGCCCGTAAACACCACCAGGTCGGCATGGAGCGAATTGATGGTGTCCACTATGCGGTCAACGGCCTCGGGCGCCGAGGCGTAGGTGCCCAGGTGCAGGTCGCTGATGTGCACAATTCGGTAGCCGTTGAACGCCGCCGGCAGGCTGGGCGTGGCCACATCGACGGGACGCACCACAAGGCGCCTCCACCCCGCCACGCTGCCATAGATGGCGCAGCCCAGCACCACAAGGGCAACCGCGGCGCCAGCCACATCGGCCACAGGAGCGGCACCATGGCACAGCAGGCCCGCAAGCCGCCCCAGCAGCGACACCAGAGTGAACACCAGTTTGGGCAGCACGGCGCACACCACCAGCAGCACTATGGCGCGGAAAGCGCCGTCCTGCGCCACACCTGAGGCGGCAAGCGCAATGGCCAGCACCAGCGCGGCAGTGGGCAGCCAGTGGAGCGCCGACCACAGCAGCGCCCCACCCCGCAGAAAGTTAAACCATATGTATCCGTCGGTGAGCAGAGCCACCAGCAGCAGTATCACAGTTGCAACAAACATTTCTTCGTAGTATTTGCTTATTCAATAATTTCACAGGCTGCAAAATTAATGAATAAAGCCGTGCAGCAGCCTACCAAATGCACCGAATGTGCACCCAAAATCAAAGATTGCCTTCCTCTTCATGCATGACACTGCCCATTTCAATGGGCGAATTAACGCCACGCGGCTTGCAAAATTCAAAAATGTGTGGTAATTTTACGCTGCTATTTGAATGACCACTTCGCAACAAGAATAGGCATTACATAAATTTTTACAACATAAACTAAATTGTTAAACTATTAATTTAAACACAAGCAATGAAGAAAAGTTTACTAATTGCAGCATCGCTGATGCTGTGCACTGGTAACTTGATGGCCCAGCCCAAGGCAAGTGAGCCGCGGCTTCTCATCAAGTCTTCGCAAAGCCTGATGGCCCCCGTGTGGTCGCCCGACGGCAAGAAAATCGCCGTTACAGGCGACAACTACATCGGCATTTGGGTGGCCAACGCCGACGGCAGCGACCTGAAGCAAGTGTCTGACGAGCTGGGCGCCGGCTACAAAATGAGCTGGCTCAACAACTCCACCATCGTGTCGACCCCCTACAGCATCGTTAACGACCGCCGCATGACCAGCATCGAGCAGGTGAATGTGGAAACCGGCAAGGTGACCGAAGTGGCCGCCGCCGAGCACAACTTCAAGCGTTCGAAGGCCGCCGTAAAGTCAAACAAGTACTACAAGCTGATGGTGGACGACCCCGCAGGCGCCACATCGCAGATTCCTGTGCTCAAGGACTATGCAGGCCGCATGATCATAAACCCGCAGCTGTCGCACGACGGCACCATGATTGCCTTCCAGATTGTGGGCAAGGGCATATTCATGACCGACGACAAGGCCACAGTGCTGGTGCCCGTGGGCAAGGGCTCGTATCCTCAGTTCACCAACAAAGACAGCAACCTGGCTTTTGTGAAACTTGAGGACGACGGCGCCAACTTCACCAAGGGCGAGATCTACTCGTTTGACATTGTGAAGCGCAAAATATCGAAAATCGACATTCACCGCGACGACCTGCTGCCCGTGACACTGGCTGCCGACTACGACGGCTCGGCTATAGCCTTTGAAAACGACAAAGACGGCTACATTTATCTTATCCAACTAACATATTAATGAAGCAATGAAAAATTTATCGAAATACATGATTGCTTCGGCAATCGCCTGCCTCACTGTGGGCGGCACCGTGGTCGCTGCCGACAAGGCCGACTGGGGAAACTTTAAACTGTGGATCGACCCGGGACACTCCGGCCACGAAAACTCAGGCCTCTATGGCTACACCGAGGCGCAGAAGACACTGCGCGTGGGCCTGGCCACCAAGGAATATCTGCAGCAATACACCACTATCGACACCAACACCGTGCGCATGACCCGCTACACCGACGACCAGATTGTGGACCTGGACGAGCGCAGCGACATGGCCAACGCATGGGGAGCCGACTTCTTCTACTCAATTCACTCCGACGCAGGCTCGGGCCAAAACCAGACCCTGTTCCTGTTCGGCGGCTGGAAGAAGGACGGCCAATATATAGAGAAGACGCCTAACGGCGGCAAGCGCTATGGCGAGTTCCTCGACCCGAGCCTTACGGGCGTGATGTATAACACCACCAGCCGCGGCAACTACTACGACCGCGTGTACTACAACGGCGACGTGGACACTCACGAGAACCAGTATCCGTATCTGTCGGTGAACCGCCGCACCAACATGGCCTCGCTGCTGAGCGAGGGCGGCTTCCACACCCACAAGGTGCAGCAGCCGCTGAACATGAACGACAGCTACAAGCGCCTGGAGGCATTCGGCACATTCCGCGCCATTATGCAATACCGCGGCCTGCAGCTGCCCGAGAAGGTGATGCTGGCCGGCGTGGTGAAGAACTCGGAAAACGACCAGCCCATCGACAACGTGACGGTGACCGTGGACGGCAAGACCATCGTGACCGACTCCTACGAATCGCTGTTTAAGAACTACACTAAGAACCCCAACCTGATTCACAACGGCTTCTTCTTGTTTGAGGGTCTCACCCCCGGCAAGGAGTACACCGTGAGCTACACCTGCCCGGGCTACACTTCGGCCACCAAGACCGTGACCCTGAACAGCAACCCGCAGGGCCAGTCGTCGGAAAACGTGACTTGGGCCAACGTGGAGCTGACCAGCAACGCACCCGCAGTGGTGTCGTCGAACAGCATCACCGACCCCGCAGCCGTGAACATCCTCAACGACATGGTGCTCACCTTCTCGCGCAAGATGGACAAGGCCAGCGTGGAAAAGGCTTTCTCGATTAGCAACAACGGCAAGGTGGCACTCACTTGGGAAAACGACTACACCCTGCACGTGAGCCTGAAGGACCTGCTCGACGACATGGACTACACCATCACCATCGACGGCAGCGTGGCCAAGAACTCGCAGACCAACCAATTCTTTGACGGCGACGGCGACGGCAAGGAAGGCGGCAACTACGTGTTTGCATTCACCACCATTCCCGCCGATGTGGAGGCTCCATATGTGAAGAGCACCACTCCTGCCGAGAACAGCACTATGCGCTACACACGCCGCCCCGTGATTCGCGTTGAGTATAACGAAGAGCTCGCCTGGAACGAGGACGACGCCACCGACGCCATCACCGTGGAGGACAAGGACGGCAACCGCTACAGCGGCAAGCTGACCCACGCAGTGGTGCGCAACGCATCGGTGCTGCACCTCTACCTCAACGAGGATCTGCCCCTTGACAAGTGCTTCAAGGTGACTGTGAAGGGCGGCTTCAAGGATCTGTCGGGCAACGTGTCGGAAGGCAAAGTGTTCAAATTCCTCTCGGAATACCGCACTGTGAAAGACGAGACAGTGATCGACGACACCACCAACCCCAACCTGTGGTTCACTCCCGCCGGCTCTGGCTCGTCGAAGGGCTTCACATCGGCTGAAGACCAAAGCATGACCACCAACTCGCTGGTGAGCAACAGCAACCAGACATCTTCGTTCAAGGTGCACTATGAGTTCGATCCCGATCCAGCAACAGGCACTCCCTACTGGGGTCTGCGCATCTACAAGAAGGACGGCGTGAAGTATTACACCGACGGCAAGAACGCCGTAATCCAATATGACGTGTATGGCGACGGCTCGAACAACTACGCCGGCATCGGCGTGCGCGACCGCAGCGACGCCGCCACCGTTAAGCGCTACACCAAGAAGCAGCTCGACTTCCGCGGCTGGGACGTGGTGGCATGGGACGTGAACAAAGACTCTTGCGACATCGTGAGCGGCGAGAAGAAGCTGGTGGAAGGCCTGTGGATGTTCGACGCAGTGTGGTTGTGGAAGGGTTACCTCGAGGACTTTGAGGACGATGATGCCGACAACCCGCGCGCAGCATGGACTGGCGACTTCTACTTCGACAACCTGAAGTATGTGCACTACAACAACGAGGAGCAGAAGGCCACGCTCGACGACATCATCATAACAGGTGTTGACGAGATTGCCGAGAGCGCAATCACCATTAAGACCACTGCCAACGCCATCAAGGTGAACGCTCCTGAGGCTATCGCCAGCGTTGAGGTGTTTGCAATGAACGGCATGCAGGTGGCAGCCCTGGCTCCGCAGGCAACAAGCGCAACAGTCGGCACTGCCGGCCTTGCAACTGGCGTGTATGTGGTGAAGGTGACAACAGCCAACAAGAACCTCGCACAGCGCGTGATCATCAAATAACGCATAATTCTTAAGCGGCCTCAACGAGCCGCGACAACCAAATAAGGCAACCGCCGCCCCCATATTGCCGGGGGCGGCGGTTGTTGCTTTTCCAGCCACACCATGTGATGACGTGGCATGCTGTGAGCACTGAAAAAGTGATTGTTTTTATATCATTTGCCACAAAACTGTGTGGATTGTGGGCATTGCTAAATACGAGGCACACAGAAGCACTTACCAATCACCTGACTTGCTGTAAATTGCGGCGGACGTGGCATGCCACGTCCCTACAGTTTTCGTTGCTTAACGATAGCTGAATTGCTATTTTTTTCAGTGCTCTGGGCATGCTGCGTCTGCTGTCTGTTACCAACTCGCATTCGAAAAATCATCAGTTCGCCACCACACATAACGGAAACCGCCGCCTCGCGGTGAAACGGGGGGCGGCAGTTACTTTTATTGTGGGTTAGGGCTGTGCCCTACTCTTATTCAGACTCGGCGGAGTCTTCTCCGTTGTCTTTGTGGAAGGGGATGAACCTAAGCACCTTGCGGATGTGATACACTATTACCCACTGGGTAACGCCAGTGGCTGTGTAATCGGTGGTTGTCATGTCGCGGCCTATGTTTTTGTCGGTGGTGTGCATCAGCACCTTGCCGTCTGTGGTGGTGCAATCTACAAGGTCGCCATCTGCATTCAATTCGCCTACGGGCTCAAAAGTGCACATGTCAACGGGGAACAACTCCATAAGCATCAAATCTGCCTTGTAATCACGCTTATTACCAAGCAACATATATTTATAGGGTTTCAGCACAAACGGGAATTTACCATTGTTATACGAATAAAGGCCATGATTGTGTTCCTCATCAAACGGCACTTCGGGATTTAGCGTCCAACTACCATCCTCATTCTTAAGAATATATCTTGACGCAGTGCTTTCCTTCAATCCTCTTGACTCTAAGGGGGCATCAACGTAATCATATTCGCTTCCTTCAGTGCCGAACCCTAACTCGAGGTCGCCTCTGAATGTTAAATCCAGCACTTGGCTGCGGTCGATGCCCTCGAGAATTTTATCATGATTTGACGCGGCAGTCACATCCTTTTTGCGCTGGTCGAAGGCGTACATCACGGGGGTGATGTTCTGCTGGCTCATGAACACTGGCCAGTAGAATGGTGCGTCGTTCCAGCCAATGTTCTCTCCCGTGTCAGGATCGATGAACTTTTGTCCTTCTTGCTTGAAAAGCATCAACACCGGAACTTCGATAGCCCTTTGGCGAGCCGGGATGTCGTCGGTGTTACCAGCATCAGGAGAACTGTTGTAGGTGCCATTGGCCCTGAGGCGGTTCATGTTGCGGTGGGTGCGCAGCTTCGCCAGCACTTTGCCGCCCGACTTGCCCGTGCAATAGTCAAGGGCGCAAATCATTTCCTTTATGTCGTTTCGGCGGTCGAGGTTGTGTATGTTGCCTGCGTCCTTGTAGACAAACGTGGACTCTATGAGCAGCAAAATCTTCTTGGCCGTGTCTGCGTCAATCTCAAAGAATCCGTCTTCGTCCTTTTGACTGTAGGCCGGGCACGACTCCAGAATGGAGTCGATTTGGGCTATGGTCTTCTTGATGGCTGTGTTGCTGCCAGTCCAGAATCCGGCGGGCACCATGCGCATCTGCTTTTTCAGCGTCAGCGCGTTAGAGGCCTTAATCTTCTGGGCTGCGCAGGGCTTGAGGTGGCTGTCGTAGCCCACAAACACGGCGTTCATATAGCTGTCCTTGTCGCGCCCCTCGAGGAACGACTCACGGAGCTGGTTGTCGAGGTCGTTCATGCGCATCAGCATCCCATAGATGGTGGAGGTGGTGTGGAAGCGCGTCACAGCCATGTCTTCTTTCGAGCGCGCGCCATACATGCGCGCATGCTGCAGCACGGTGTCTTGCTGGAAGTTTTTGGGGTTGCGGCCATAAAAGAAGCACAGCATGTTTTTAATGGTGATGCCGCGATCGAGAATACTGCCGCCTATAAACACATTGGCAGCCGTGTCGAGCAGCAGCTCGCCCGTCTCCTCATCGAGAAGCGACTCAACCTGCTCGTCGGAATTCACAATTTGCACATGGTAGTTATTCTTCTTGGGGTTGAAGATGTTGCGGATTTCACCGAGCACATCATCCTTCGATGGCAGTTCCATCGAAATCAGCCCTTCGGCACGGCCCTTTCGGCTCGACTCCATGAAGTCGGCATAAATGGAGTTAACAGCTGTCCAGATGCGCTGGTCCGACTGGTCCTCCTCCACAATGGCGCTCTTAATGGAGTCGATGAGGCGGCCCACCACGCGGTATTGCCAGTCGTGATTCTTCTTGCCGAGCTCCACATGTATGAGCGCACTGGTCTTGTAGTCGCGGTTGTTGGCCTTGCGCTCCTGAATGCGGCGCACGGCTGTGGCCATGAAATATGAGATGAGGGCGTAGGTGAGCCCATAGATGTTGGCCGATGAGACGGCGCTGTTGAGATACCGCTTGTCTTCGTGTCCGAGCACATCGATGCACTTCTGGTCGACCTGATGATAGAGGTGGCTGTACATAGACCCGGGATTCTGCGAGTCTTCGAAATACTGCTTTCCGCCAATGTAGGCGGCATGCACAGGCACAATGCTGGTGAAACGCGGCTTAAAGGGCTTAACCACGTTGCCATTAAGGTTGAGTTCGCCATTGGGCTGCAAATAAAGGCAATAGGGCGTGGCGGTGACCTGCAGATAACGGCAGTAGTCAGGAATCTTGCGGAAATCATCGATTTGCTGACTGATTTTTGCCATTTCGGTCTCAGCCTCCTGGGCCTGCTGGTAGCCATCCTCGTCGCGAAGACTTTGCGGCTTCACGGCGCGGTAGTTGCGGCTGGCAAAGTCGGCCTCATCGTCAACTATCAGCACCTTTTTCTTCTTCAGGAAAGTGCAGTTTTTGGAAAACATGTCGATGAGGTGGCTCATGTTGGTGGCCTGCTTCTTGCACACAATCACCGTTTTGCAGCCCTCCACCTTAGCCTGCTTCAGGTTGTTCCACACCTTCATGATGTCGTAGATGTTGATGGTGGCCCGCTGGTCGAGGTTGTCCGACGGCTTGAAGAAGCGGTAGTCCTTCTTCATGCGCATGATGGTTTGCTGCGCCAGCGGCTTGGTGCCCTTGGTGAAGACCACGGCAATGTCGATGCCCTTGTCGAAGGCAAGGCCGATGATGTCTTCAAAAGTGTCGGTCTTACCGCACTGAATTTTGCCCAGCAGCAGGCCCGGCTCCTCGGCATGTTCGCCGTCTTCCAGCAACTGGCTTACAGTGCTGGTGATGCAGTCCACCTTCTCCTTAGGCATTTTGCCGTAGGGGTAGTTGGCCACCAAGGTGTCGTAGATTGGCGTGCTGGTGTTGGCTATTCCAGTCTTTGCCGCAGCTGCGGCTTTAAGCGCATGGTGCTGCTCGGCCATCCAGTCGGGCACAGTCATTCCAAGGGCTTTAAGGGTGCTAATGGCAGCCTCGCACTCGGGCAGGGTCTTGTAAATTACTTTGCTCATTTCAATTGACGTATTAGTGATTTTTCATATAATTCATGCTACTATAATTGTAATTAGTAAAGGTATTAAAAATATTCCTCGCAGCCAAGGGCACATCCATAAAAATGTGTGTATTCAAAAAAAAGAGCAAAAAAAGGGCGGGCCGCTGTGCGGTCCGCCCCTCTCTCATTTTGTGGGTGGCCGGCGCTCTGAGGCGCTGCTTTGCTTGCTACTTAACCACTTTCTGCACTTTGCCGCCGGCTGTCTTCACCAGATACACGCCCGAGGGGAGCGCATCGAGGCTGTCGGCGGCCAGCTTGACTCCGTTGAGGCTGTAGATGGCCACCACTTGTGCCTGAGAGGCATCGACTGTGGTGATGCCTGTGGCGCCGCTGAGCACCACAGCATTAGACTCGGCCGACTCAACACCATCGGCCACGGCGGTGACGGTGTAGCTGCCATTGGCAGCCGAGGCCACATCGTAGACTGTGGCCTCGATGTCGGTGGCTATTGCCACGCCGTCGCGATACACGTTGTAGGTCTTGGCGGTGGCAGCCTTCGACGGGGCGCGGTTGGGCGCAGTCACCGCCTGGTCGGCATCGGCCAGGATGGCGCTGATGCGCCAGTTATAGTCTTGCTTAAACTTGGTCTTGAGCGAATACCAGTAGCCATCGGAAGCTGAGGCCGAGAGCAGGTCGCTGTAGCCGGGAAGGGTCGATGGGCCGTCGTCCATCACCAGCGGCTTCTGACCGTTCTGGTAGGTGATGTGGTAGCCAAACGAGAGCTCGCGGCCTGCGGGAATCTCGTAGGGCACATTGAGGCGCACCTCGTTGAGGCCCACCTTGAGGTCGCTCACAGCCACGGGCTGCTCATAGAGAATGTCGTTGCCGTTCATCACTATCACCGAGGCCGAGTTGAGCGCAACGTCGGCCAGCTTGAATGTGATGTGGGTGATCTTCTTGCCCGCGAATGTGGCAACCGAGTCGGCAGTGAAGCGCACGGCGCAGTAGCTGGTGCGCTCGCCGCTGCCCGTCATGCCCAAAGCCATGTCTTTGCTGCCTTGCTGGTAGGTGAGCACCTGTGAGTTGTCGGGATTGCTCCACGAGAGTTTGAGTGTGCCGCCGGCATAGCTGCCAGTGAGGGCGCACGGGGCTTGCGGACGCTGCGCGATGGTGTTGCTGACGGTGACCACCTTGCTTGCGGGCGACTCCCAGCCGTTGGTGTAGATGGTGGTGACATAGTACTCAAACTGGCCGTAACGCGACACCTTGGCGTGATATTCGGTGCCTTCGGTCTGAGCCACCACATCGTCGTTGCAATACACATTGTAGCTCTTGGCCTTGGGGGTGGCCGACGACGCCTTGCTGGCAGGGACCTTGGCAGCGCCTTGCTGAGCGTCGATGCCCTGGCCCTCGACTGCTGCTTGACGCAACTCGGCGGCGCCAATGGTGAGGCGGGCAGTAGAGGAGGAGGCGTCGATGCAGCGGCCGTTTTCGAGCAGCACAGCAGGTACCGACTCGCCGGCTGCAGCCATGGCGGTGGCGGCAATCACAATGTTATATTTGCCATAGTTTGAGGCCACGGTGCCCAGTTTGAACCAGTTGGCGCCGTCGGTGAGGCTGACCATGGCTCCGCCGTCGACCAGCGGTCCGCCATCAAGAATCATCACATGCTTGCCGGCGGGCAGAGTGGCGTTGTAGACCAGATAGAGGTCTTCGCCTGCCGGAATCTTGACAGGAGTGGTGAACGGCATGCTGTAGAGGTAGCCGGCCTCGATGTCGGAGCCAAGCACCTTTTCGCTGGCAAGGCGGTTGCCCTTGGAGTCGAGCACCTCGAGGCGCAGCGAGTCGATGGCCTCGCCCACCCCAAACTTAACAGACTTCAGCTCGTAGCCTGCGTAGGGGGCGAGTTCGGAAGCCTGGAACTTGGTGCCGTAGAGCATCTTCACGTCTTCGTCGAAGCCCACCAGATAGGAGGCCTTGCCATAGTGCTTGAGTTCGGCTGCACTTGCGCTCCACGTGAGGTCGAACTGCTTGGTGGAGTCGTTGAAGTTTGAGCTTATGATGGTGGGAGCGGCATAGGCTGCCGGCATGGTGTAGGTGAGCGAGGTGCTGAGCGCGGGGGCCTGCTTGCCGTCATACTTGGTGACGAGCGTGTAGGCGTGTGTGCCAGGCTCAGAGGCCTCGTCGGCATATTCGGTGGCTTTAACGCCCGAAGCCAGCAGCGAGCCGTCTCGATACACGTCATAGCCCGTGGGCGTGGCCGGAGCGGCCGTCACGCCCACGATGTCGGCTGTGAGCATGAAGTTGCCAGCTATGTTGCCCGCCGAAAGGGCCTTCCACGACGGTTTGCTGTTCTTAAACGTTGACGATGGCGCGCTGGTGGAAAACGAGTTGCCCTTCACATCGACGGCAGTGCCGCTGTCAACGCCAATGGGGTGCGCGCCCGAGGCGTGAGTGTAATACACGCCAAAGGCGTAGGCATTGCCCGACTCGAGGGCGTAGGGCTTGGCGAGGGCGAACTTGGCCCACTGCTTGGCCTGCAGCGCGGCCACCACCGAGTCGGGGACAACCTCATAGTAGTCGATGGCGCCGTTTTTCATCACAAACACGGTGGCGCTATTCACCGCCTCGGCCAAATAGGAATTGACGGCAGTGATGCTGCCACCCTGGCAAGCGAGCATGTCGCTGGCCGAGAACTCCTGCTTAACCCACACCTTGGGCGCCGAGGCGGATGTGCCGCCAATGCTTATGCCCGGAGTCTGGTTGCACCAGGTGAGCTTGTGGTCGGCCGTGAGGGCAAGCGGCTTCTGCCACGACAGCTGGCCGCTGAGCTCGCTGGCCGAGCCGGTGAACGTGCTGGCGGGTGCAAGCATGTGGGCGGCCGCAACGGTGGTGGCGGTGACAGAGGCCGAAAGTTTCTCATCTGAGCCATACACAGCGCCCACCGCATAGGTGTGCTGGCCGTCGGCCTCGCCTGTGAGTTGGTAGCCAGTGTCGGTGACAAGCGACGGATTCACCTTGCTGCCGTCGCGATACACATTGTAGCCGTCGGGCGCGGCGGTGGCGGCATTGTGGAGCACGGCGGTTATGAGGAAGTCGCCGGGCGCTCCTGCCTGCCAGTTTTTGCCATCGTAGGAGTAGATGTTGCCCTTGCCGTTGAGCGGGCTGCGGTCGGTGATGCCCACAAAATTCTGATTGGCGCCATACTCAAAGCGCACGGCGAACATCACTTCGGCGCCGGCCGGAATTTTGTAGCCGCGGTCGAGGGCCACATGCTTCCATGTGTTTTTGGCCCAGCCGGCGAGGTCTACACTCTGGTCGCGCACGAGCTTAGAGTTTTCATAGATTTGCACCCTTACGGCCGACACGTTGCGATACTGGAAATAGTAGATGCTGTCGACCGTTTCGCCCGCGTAAGCCTTGAGATCGGCAGCCGTAAACTTGCTGCCGGCGTAAAGCACCACCGGGCCTCCTGGCGACTTCTGCTGGCCGTCCATGCCGTTATAGTCCTTGCCATCGTGCCACTTTAGCGACACCGTGCTGGCCGGAGCCTGCCATTGCAAGTCGACCGTCGAGAAATTGACGCTGGCCGACAGCGAATGAGGCTGCCCCGTTTGCGCCCAGGAACTGAGTCCTGCCGCGCAGGCCGCCGCCAATGCGACCGCCCTTAGAGCAAAAATTCGTTTCATCATAATTTTCCGCTTTTTAATTATATTACATTATATTTTATTCGAAAATATCTGCAAAATTAAGCAAAATTGCGCTATTTAAATAATAATTGCAGTTTAAATAAATGCTGCGCTGTGGCTAACCACGCTTTCAAGAAGCCTGAAAGACAACGCAACAACCCTCACTTGCCGCGCCCCAACGGTGGGAGCACGGCAGGTGAGGGTTGCAGATGGCTGTGCAGAGAGAGAGAAAGCTTACTCGCTCACACTCAGTCCAATTTGTGTATCACAAGGCCCGAGCGCAGTTTAGGCTCAAACCATGTGGCCTTGGGGGGCATAATGTTGCCCGTGTCGGCAATGTCGATGATTTGCTGCATGGTAACGGGATAAAGGGCCAGTGCCAGCTGCATCTCGCCCGAGTCGACGCGGCGCTTAAGCTCGCCAAGGCCTCGGATGCCGCCCACGAAGTCGATGCGCTTGTCGGTGCGCAAATCGGTGATGCCCAGAATGTCGCGCAAAATCAGGTCGCTGGAAATCTTCACATCGAGCACGCCTATGGGGTCGGCGTCGTTGTAGGTGCCTGGCTTGGCCGTGAGCGAATACCACTTGCCGGCCACATACAGCGAGAAGTTGTGCAGGCGGCTGGGACGGTATTCGTCGGTGCCCATGCACTCCACCTCGAAGTTCTGCGCCAGGCGGTCGAGCAGCTGTTGGGGCGTGAGGCCGTTGAGGTCGCGCACCACACGGTTGTAGTCCATCACCTTAAGGTGCGACTGCGGGAAGCACACGGCCAGCAGATAGTTGTACTCCTCTTTGCCAGTGTGGTGAGGATTGGCCTTGGCCTTGGCCTCGCCCACGTGGGCCGCGGCTGCGGTGCGGTGGTGGCCGTCGGCAATGTAGAGGTAGGGGATTGCGGCAAAGGCGTCGGTGATGGTCTTGATGGTGGCGTCGTCGGTGATGCACCAGAAGGTGTGCCCTATGCCGTCGTCGGCCACGAAGTCGTATTCAGGCTCGGTGGCGGCGGTTTCGCGAATCACGCGCTCGAGCACCTCATTGTCGGGGAAGGCAAGGAACACCGGCTCAATGTTGGAATTGTTGACCTCGATGTGCCGCATGCGGTCGGTCTCCTTCTCGCGGCGCGTGAGCTCGTGCTTCTTGATGCGGCCCGTGAGGTAGTCGCTGACGCTGGCGGCCACCACTATGCCATATTGGCGGCGTCCGTCCATGGTCTGCGCATAGATGTAGTATTCCTCCTTGGGGTCTTGCACAAGCCAGCCGCGGTCCTGGAACTTCTTGAAGTTCTCCACTGCCTTGTCGTACACTTTGGGGTCGTGCTCGCCAGTGCCGTCGGTAAAGTCGATCTCGGGCTTGATGATGTGGTACAGCGACTTCTCGTTGCCGGCGGCTTCGGCGCGGGCCTCCTCGCTCGAGAGCACGTCGTAGGGCTTAGACACTACCTGCTCCACCAGCTGGCGCGGCGGACGCAATCCTTTGAATGGTTTTACAGTTGCCATGATAATAAGGTGTTAATAGTTTAACGAAAATTGATAGTTGTTTTATACGGAAAAAAGGAATGCCGTTCTGGCACCTTGCCCGGCCCCGACCGCTGAAGCGCCATTCACACTGGCCGCGGCGCACGCAGCGCCCGGCACTCCGCGGCATTTGCCGTGAAGCCCACCCCGGCTATTGGGGGTGATGAAGTGGTGAAAAGGTGTCCAACGTCGTTCCATAGCAAAATTCCAAAACGGCATTCGGATATGTCTAAAAAAAATAAACCGTAGTCTATGTGAGTGAATGGGGTGCGGCCCACTGACTGCCGCCCTGACCCATTGCAGCTGTGCGCGCCTTTTTACTTGCCGCGCACTATGGTCTGCTCGCGGTCGGGGCCCACCGAGACGATGGTGATGGGCACTCCGAGCTTCTCCTCAAGGAACTTAACATAGTCGTTAAACTCCTGCGGGAACTCGGCCTCGCTCGTCATCTTGGTCATGTCGGCATTCCAACCCTTGAGCTCGGTGTAGACGGGCTTCACGTCGCCTTCGATTGAGAACGGGAAGTCGCGTGTGAGCTTGCCGTTGACCTCATAGGCGTCGCAGGCCTTCACTGTTTCAAAGCCGTCGAGCACATCGCTCTTCATCATTATGAGCTGGGTGACGCCGTTGAGCATGATGGTGTAGCGCAGAGCCACAAGGTCGATCCAGCCGCAGCGGCGCTCACGGCCTGTGACAGCACCATACTCGTGGCCGATTTGGCGGATTTTGTCGCCTGTGGCGTCGAACAGCTCGGTGGGGAACGGACCGCTGCCCACGCGGGTGCAGTAGGCCTTGAAGATGCCGTAAACCTCGCCTATGTTGCGCGGAGCCACGCCAAGGCCCGAGCAGGCACCGGCGCACACGGTGTTGGACGATGTGACAAACGGATAAGAGCCGAAGTCAACGTCGAGCATGCTGCCCTGTGCGCCCTCGCAAAGCACGCTTTTGCCGCTGGCCAGCTGCTTATTGATGAAAAACTCGCTGTCGATGAGGTCGAACTGCTTGATGTAGTCGATGCCCTCAAACCACTGCTTCTCGAGTTCGTCAACGTTAGGCTCCTCGCCCAGTGCGCGCAGCAGGTTGAAGTGCATGCGCTTGAGGTTGTCGTATTTTGCCTTGAAGTCGTGGTCGATGTCGCCGATGCGCAGGCCGTTGCGGCCCACCTTGTCGGTGTAGGTGGGGCCGATGCCCTTGCCCGTGGTGCCGATTTTGCTGCTGCCCTTGAGCTTCTCGTTGGCAGCGTCGAGCAGGCGGTGGGTGGGCAGAATGAGATGGGCTTTGCGCGATATCTTCAAGATTTTCTTGATGTCGACGCCGCTCTTCTCAAGGTCTTTGGCCTCCTGAGCGAAGAGCACTGGGTCGAGCACCACGCCGTTGCCGATCACATTCACCTGGTTGGTCTGGAAAATTCCTGACGGAATCGAGCGCAGCACGTAGTGGTGGCCTTGGAACTCAAGCGTGTGGCCTGCGTTGGGACCGCCTTGGAAACGTGCAACTATGTCGTAGCGAGGGGTGAGCACATCCACCACCTTGCCTTTACCTTCATCTCCCCATTGTAAACCTAATAATACGTCTACTTTTTTCATAATAGCTAATGTTATCTCTGTTGTTTCTTTGATGTCGACTTTTGCGCAGCTGCCTGGCGCTTTTTAAGCTTGCGGGCGCAGGTGCTGCATGTGCCATACACATAAAGGGCATAGTGCGAGGTGTTGAAGGCCGCAAACCGGCGGGCGTTCATGTAGGCGGCAAAGTTGTTGTCCTTCACCAGCTTCACCTTGCCGCACTCGGTGCACACCACGTGGCAACACTGCATTTGGCTGAGGCGCTCATACATCACCTGAGTGCCGGTTGGCGCCACTATCTTGCCTATGATGCCGGCGGATGCCAGCAGGTTGACGGTGTTGTAGACGGTGGCCTTGCTCACATAGAAGTCACCCGCCTTGAGCGCCGCATACAGCGAATCGACCGAAAAAGGCTTGCTTTCCTCAAGCACCTTGTTGAGAATCGCATACCGCTCGTCGGTCTTCCGGTAGTTGCCAGCCTCCAAAAAGGCGGTGAACTGCCTGACTATTGCGCTATTGGTTGAACTATCGCCCATACCTGCACTTAATGCGTATGCACAAAGATAGTGTTAATTGCCATAAAACTCAAACAAATCGGCCGAAAAAAATGGTGATGCGAGGCATCAAAAAAAAAGTGCTGCAACGCGCACAGTGGCGGTTGCAACACTTTTATTTTTCTTTGACATGATCCGCGCCAGGCACGGTGCGGGCATTGCCGCGGCCCGATTACTCGGCAGCAGCCTCGCCTTCGGCAGCGGGAGCGGCTTCGCCCTCGGGAGCCTCGGCAGCGGCAGCCTCGGCAGCAGCCTTAGCCTCGGCCTCAGCCTTGGCGGCAGCGATTTCTGCCTTCTTCTTGGCCACAGCCTCAGCCTTAGCCTCGTTCTTCTTGGCCTCTTCGTCAAGACGCTTCTTGGCATCGGCCTGCTTGTCGCTTACTTCCTTGTTTTTGATTGCCTCGAGCTTAGCAGCCTTTTCAGCCTTCCAAGCATCGAAGCGGCGCTGAGCCTCCTCTTCGTTGAAAGCGCCCTTCTTCACGCCGCCCTGGAGGTGCTTCATAAGCATCACGCCTTCGCGAGAGAGAATGTTGCGCACAGTGTCGGTGGGGATTGCACCCACGTTGATCCAATAAAGAGCACGCTCGAAATTTAAACTTATTGTAGCAGGATTAGTGTTCGGGTCATAAGAACCAATCCTTTCAATAAATCTACCATCACGTGGCGCCCTGCTATCGGCGATAACAATTGGATAGAACGCGTGGTTTTTGCGGCCACCGCGTTGTAATCTGATTTTTGTTGCCATTGTAAAAAAATTACTTAGTTTAAATTTGTGTTATAAAAAGAAAAGTGACCTTTTGGGGTCACTTCTCATTTGTTGTCCTGGAAGGACTCGAACCCTCGCAAGCGGAACCAGAATCCGATGTGCTACCATTACACCACAGGACAATTCTCAAATGCGATGCAAAGGTACGCATTATTTTTATATCTGCAAAGTTTGCGGCATTTTTTTTGCAAAAAACCGCGTTTTTTTCTTCTAAGGCTGCTTTAGCGTGCGCTGCGGCATCTTTGAGAAGCGGATTTGGCTTTTGAGCACGGGAAACTTTATGCTGAGAATGGAGCCCGACTCAAAGGTGGCAAACACGTCGTCGTCGATTACGCCAAAGGAAGCGTCGCTCCAGCGGGCACGATAGTTGGCTGTGAACACCGTGGGGCGCATCACAGCCTTCACCATGCCCGTGTGCCACTGACGGCGCATGGCCTGGGCTCCGCTCACATAGACGATTCGGTAGCCATCGGCCCCATCGGCCACCAGCGCCACCACATAGCGCCCGCCAAGGCGCACACGGGCGTCGTCGGTTTCGCGGTCGAGGTATTGCCAGTAGCCCTCATACGGATCGGTGGAGGCGGCAAAGCGGCTGTTGAGCGAGTCGAGGGTGAGCCCAGTGTCGAGCGGACGCTCCTGCCCTGCCTTTTCGGCCACCACCACCCGCTCCACTTGCACGCTCGAGGCCGGGCCGGCTATGCATCCGGCCCACACGCCTCCTTGCACATCGGGCAGCCGGCACTCAAGCACCCGGCTAAGGCGGCGGTTGCCCACGCTCACCGCCAGCGAGCCGCCCTGCACCTCGGCCTCGATGCAGTTGAAGCCGTCGTAGAGGTCAACACCGTCGGCCACAGTGGCCGATGCCAGCACACTGTCGGCACAGCCGCTGCGGTGGTCCACCACACTCACCGTGAGCAGGCGGCGGTCGGTGGCATCGTTGTGCAGGTCGGTGTTGGCGCAGCTCAGTTCCACCGCCACCCAGCGGCTGCCGTCGGGCGCAGCGTTAAGAGCGAGACCGCACCAGGTGGACTTATAGGCGCGCCCGGCCGCATGATAGGTCTTGCCCGGCTTGCTGTGCAGATTGGCAATGCGCACCTGGCAGCGGTAGTCGGCCGAGCGCACAGGCACGGTGTCGAGCACCAGCACGGGGGCCGACTGGCCGTTGCTCAGCTCGGCGCACTGCCCCTGCCGCAGGGCAAGGGTGCAGCCCGGCACGCTCGTTCGCAGCCCGTCAAAGCCATTAAGGGCGGTGTGATAGCGTGTGGCCGACACCGCGGCCACTGCCGCCACAGCCATGCAGGCTGCGGCCACAAGGCGCAATATTATGGATCGCTTATGCATATATATAGTATTAGTCTGCGTGATTTGCAAGCCCAAAGTTACACCACGGGACACTAACGGCAAAGCCCTGCCTGCCGCATCAGCAACTTTTTTTTCTAAAAAGTTGCAAAAACCGGGGCTTTGCATGGCTTCAAGGCTTTGCGGTGTGGCACAAATCGCTATCTTTGCAGTATCGGAGAATATAAACCTATCGTTTTTTACACTAAACACTTAAAACTGCAAAGACTATGGACTACGACATCAATGAAATACTGCAGTCGCTCCTCGACCGCCTGAGCCGCGTGGGTGAGGTGGACCGCGAATTCCAACGAATGATTGACGACGACCCCGCACTAAAAGAGTGCTATGATGAGTGGTGCGAGAGCAACGGATATGACACACGCACCGGCTACCAGGACTATGTGGACGAGCTCATGGAGTCGCGCGACTCGGTGTGGGACTCAATGAACGAATAAAGTTGAACAGAATTGAAAAATAAAAAGCTCTGGCGACCTGAAGGTGTGGTTGCCAGAGCTTTATACTTTCTGCTCGCACCGTGATGCAGCCATCATGCCTGACTGCCAACCCGGGGACTGAGAAAATTAATTGTTTTATTATTTTATGAAAAAGTCAGCCATTGGGGGTAAACGCGGGTTTGAAGCTTACTATAATTATAACTGCTTTGTTGCTTTTTTCGCTTTTATGACTGCCAAACACGGCAAAAGTTTAACCGCCCTCCAAATTTTAACATTGATAAACGCATTTTCCTGCATTTTTCACTCCAATCCTACCCAAAGAGGTGGCGGAAGGCTTCCTCCACCTTGCCCACCTCGATGATTTGGATGCTGAACGATGATGTGTCGATGCCCTTGAGGTTGTGGCGCGGCACTATTATCGACGAGAAGCCGAGTTTGGCGGCCTCGCCTATGCGCTGCTCGATGCGCGTCACCTGCCGGATTTCACCCGAAAGACCCACCTCGCCCGTCATGCACACGCCTTTGGCTATTGGCATGTCGACGTTTGACGACAATATGGCGCAAATCACGGCCAAATCGAGCGCAGGGTCGTTAACCTTGAGGCCGCCAGCGATGTTGAGGAACACGTCCTTCTGCGCCAACTTGAATCCCACACGCTTTTCGAGCACAGCCAGCAGCATGTTCATGCGCCGCTGGTCGAAGCCAGTGACCGAGCGCTGGGCCGTACCGTAGGCTGCGGTGCTGACCAGGGCCTGCGTCTCGATGAGGAATGGCCGCGCGCCATCGACGGTGACGCCTATGGCCACGCCCGACAGCGGTTCGTCGGACTGCGACAGCAGCATTTCGCTGGGGTTCTTCACCTCGCGCAGGCCAGCCTCCTGCATCTCGTAGATGCCCATCTCGCTGGTGCTGCCAAAGCGGTTTTTAATGGAGCGCAATATGCGGTACATGTAGTGGCGGTCGCCCTCAAACTGCAGCACAGCGTCGACGATGTGCTCGAGCACCTTTGGGCCGGCGATGCTGCCCTCCTTGTTGATGTGGCCAATGAGCACAACGGGGGTGTTGGTCTCCTTGGCATAGCGCAGAAAGGCGGCCGCGCACTCGCGCACCTGGCTCACGCTGCCCGCGGCCGAGTCGAGCTCGTCGCTGGCTATGGTCTGTATGGAATCGACTATTATCAGGTCGGGGTTGCTCTCGCGAATGCAGGCAAAGATGTTGTCGAGCGAGGTTTCGCACAGCAGATAGCACTCGCAGTCCATGCGTCCGCCAGCTATGCGGTCGGCACGCATGCGCAGCTGCTGCGGGCTTTCCTCTCCGCTCACATACAGCACCTTGCGCGAGCGTATGCGGAGCACGTTTTGCAGCACCAGCGTAGACTTGCCAATGCCAGGCTCGCCGCCAATGAGGATTATCGACCCTGGCACCAGTCCGCCGCCCAGCACGCGGTTGAGTTCGCCGCTGGGCAGGGTGATGCGCGGCAGGTCTTCGGCCTTGATCTCGCTTATTTTCACCGGCACCGCCCGCTTGCGCTTGTCGGAGCCCTCGGCGGCGCCATAGCGGCTGGCGCGCGCCGAGGCTTTAGGGGCTACAGGCTCCTCGATGTAGGTGTTCCACTCGCCGCAAGCCGGACACTTGCCGATCCACTTGGGCGACTCGGCACCGCAGTTTTTGCAGTAATACATTGTCTTCACCGTCTTTGCCATAACTCTCTCTACATGCCTCCTTTCCTATTTGCACTTAAGTGCCTCGCGGCGAAACTCGCTGATGGTGATGGCCGCGGCCACGCCCACGTTGAGCGACTCGCTGCCCAAGCCGCTGTGAGGCCACGACGGGATGAGCAGGCGCTGGCTGACGCGCTGTGCCACCTTGGGGGTTATGCCCTGGCCCTCGTTGCCAAACACCACAAAGGCCCGCTGCGGCAGCTGCGACGAATATATGTTGTCGCCGTCGAGAAAGGTGCCCACCACGGGCATGTCGGGGTAGTCGCCGAACAGCTGCAGCAAGTCGCAGTAGTGCACCTGCACGCGCGCTATGGCGCCCATGGTGGCCTGCACCACCTTGTGGTTGAACACGTCGACCGTGGCGCGGCTGGCAAACACGTCGCGCAGCCCATACCAGTCGGCAAGGCGCATTATGGTGCCAAGGTTGCCGGGGTCCTGCACGTTGTCGAGCACTATGTTGAGCCCGGCCTCCACACGCTCGCGGCTGACCCGTGGCACGGGCTTCTCGTAGACGGCTATCACATCGCTTGGGTTGCTGAACTGCGATATGCGCGACATTTGCTGCCGCGAGGCAAACACTATCTTGTCGATGTGGCTCGAGTTGCCGCACTGGTCATACCACGCACGCGTGGCTATGAGCCATCGGCACTTGAAGCTGCCCCAGGTGTCGCGCACGCATTTTGCGCCTTCGGCCACAAAGAGGCCCTCCTCGTCGCGCCGCTTTTTGGACGCGAGCGAGGCCACCGTTTTAATTATGCCATTGTTGATGTCAATCATTATCTGCCAGGAAAAATATTGAATAATGGGGTGAATATTCACACACAAAGGTAATGAAAGATGACCAAAATATGAAATAATAGGCCAGAGTTTGCTACCTTTGCACAAAGGCAGCCAGCAGTGGCTGCCGCCACTAAAAGAAACCACACAACTTTATTTGTGAACATGAAGAAATTTGAAATGGACTTCACAGTGGTGGAGAACGAGCGCATATCGCCGCTCTACTCGCTGCTGATTCTAACCCCGGCCGAGGGGCATGTGCCAGAGTGCGCCCCAGGGCAGTTTGTGCAAGTGGAGGTGCCAAACTCCAAAAGCACCTTTCTGCGGCGGCCCATATCGATAAACTTCGTAGACCACGAGCGCGACGAGCTGTGGCTGCTGGTGCGCCGCGCCGGCTGCGGCACGGCGGCGCTGACCGAAACCCGCGAGGGAGCCAAGCTGAACCTGGTGCTGCCGCTGGGCCACGGGTTCGACACTGCCCCAAAAGGCGGAAAAGCCCTGCTGGTGGGCGGCGGCGTGGGCGTAGCCCCACTGCTGGAACTGGGCAAGGCCATGAGTCACAACGGCGTGGAGGTGGAATTCCTGCTGGGCGCCCGCTCGAAGAGCGACCTGCTGGAGCTTGACCTGTTTGAGCGCTACGGCAAGGTGCATGTGGCCACCGAAGACGGCTCGATGGGCGAAAAGGGATTCGTGACACAGCACAGCGCACTCGCGGGCGACGTGGCCCACATAGCGTGCTGCGGCCCGCAACCCATGATGAAGGCTGTGGCCAAGATTGCCACTGAGCGCGGCATCGACTGCGAGGTGAGCCTCGAGAACATGATGGCCTGCGGCCTGGGCGCATGCCTGTGCTGCGTGGAAGACACAGCCGACAGCGGCAACGTGTGTGTGTGCAAAGAAGGACCGGTGTTTAACATAAAACGACTGAAATGGTAGATTTAAGCGTTGAAATAGGAAAATTAAGGCTGAAAAACCCGGTGATGACGGCATCGGGCACATTCGGCTATGGCGAGGAGTTTGCCGACTTCATCGACCTGAGCCGCCTGGGCGGCATTGTGGTGAAGGGCACCACGCTGAAGGCGCGCGAGGGCAACCCGTATCCACGCATGGTGGAGACTCCGAGCGGCATGCTGAATGCCGTGGGGCTGCAAAACAAGGGCGTGGACCACTTTATTGAGCACATATATCCGCGCATCAAGGACATCGACACGCAGATTGTGGTGAACGTGTCGGGCTCGCAGCCCGAGGACTACGCCGCCGTGTGCGCCAAGCTCAACGGCCTCGACAAGGTGGCAGCTGTGGAGATCAACATATCGTGCCCCAACGTGAAGCAGGGCGGCATGACCTTCGGCACCACCACCAGCGGCGCACAAAGCGTGGTGGGCGAGGCCCGCAAGGCCTACGACGGCACTATGATAGTGAAGCTGACGCCCAACGTGACCGATGTGACCGAAATAGCGCGCGCAGTGGAGGATGCCGGCGCCGATGCCGTGTCGCTGACCAACACATTCATGGGCATGGCCATCGATGTGGAGAAGATGAGGCCCTACCTGTCGACCATCACAGGCGGCCTTTCGGGCGCATGCATAAGGCCTATTGCGGTGCGCATGGTGTGGCAGGTGAGCCAGGCGGTGAGGATTCCCGTGATTGGCCTCGGAGGCATCATGAACGGCCGCGACGCGGTGGAATTCATGCTTGCGGGAGCCACTGCGGTGCAGATAGGCACGGCCAACTTCATCGACCCGCAGGTGACGGTGAAGGCCGTTGACTACATTGCCAGCTACCTTGAGCGCCACGGCCTGCAAAGTGCGCGCCAACTTGTGGGCGCCATGCGGCAATAGCCGAGCCATGCGGCAATAGCCGACGCCAACGCACACATTATTATAAGGGGAAAACTAACAGCTGCCCGGCCTCTTCGGTGAGAAGATGGCCGGGCAGCCGTCGTTTTATATCTATTATTACAGAAAAGCGTGCGCGCAGCCGTCATGACTGCGGCGTGAATGTCTCGAAACTGTTGTCGCTGTAAAACACCATTATGCTCACTATGCGGCGCCCATCGGCCACAGGAGCGGCAGGCCTGGGCATCTGGCCTCCGCGGCGGGCCAAATCTTGCAGGGCAGCACTGAGCGATGCGGCCGGGGCGGCATCGCGCACAGGGGGCTGGACCTCGCCTTGAGGGACATCGGCAGCCACTGGATCGGGGTCGGCGTCGTCGAACATTATGGATTGCATTGCTCGGGAATTAGGCTCCTCGATGGCCCCGTCGGCCCCGGCCTGAGCAGCAAAGTCTGCACCGGTTGACGATGCGCCACCGCCATTGCCGGTGTTCGCATTTGGACCAATCATGTCACCATCGCCAAACATAAGCCACATGATGTTGAGGGTGGGGTAAGCTTTGTGTATCTTGGCCAAAATCTCATCGCTAACGCGCCTGTTGCGGCCGTTAAGCAGCTGCGACAAGGTGGGGCGCGCTATGCCACAAGTGTCGGCAAAGAGCGAATTGGTGATTCCGTTGGTCTCCAAGAAGTGTTTTAAACGCGAAACTATGTCCATAACTCAATTAACGTATTCAAATTTCACATATGCAAATTTAGGGCATATGGTTGAAAAAACAAAATTTTAGATTATAAATGTGTGTAGCGACTGTTTGCGTCCTCAATTGGTGAAATTAGGGATGCGTTTGCATTTACAAATACGTGAGTTACAATAAACATTTAAGGTTCATGGGCATTTTACTGCATTACAGCGCACTGCACGCCATTAGCACCATAGTGGTTGGCGAAATGGGAAAATTGTGCAAGTAGCGTAATTTAGTACTTTAATATCTAATGGCTAACAATCTAGTATATAGCCATATATACTCTACACTAATAAGTGTTAACAAGCATTTTTAATTACTTTGTAAATTATGTGTTTGCAAATTCACATTATTAAGATAGCCCGTTTTGCCTAATTCTCATTTTATTTTTGCAAATACATCGGTTTGCGTATTTTAATAATGCCGCTCGGCGATTTGTGATTCTATTTACATTTGCATTCACAAGCGTAAATTCAGCGTTATTTAACGATGGTAAACTTACCTATTTTGTAGTCATTACATTTTATCGCATTTTCCTTACCGTTTTGATTTTTAAATCAGCCAACTGCACGCGCATCAAAATCTGAAGGCATTGAGCAAGGGTCAAGCAGTGCCTACGGCAGCAGCCAAAGCACTGCATTTCAATGCAGTTACGCACACAGCACTCCCCTTCCCTATTCCATTATGGAAAAGGCTCAGAAAAATAAAAAATGCCCGTTTCTTGCCACAATCTGTGTGGCAAACGAGCATAAAAAAGGCGCTCCGGCAGTAACTGAACCACCACCGGAGCGCCTACGATATTGACCAGGAAATTATCTGGCCTGCAATTCTTGCTTAATGAATTTTGCGGTGACCGAAGCCTGGTTTTCGGCCACCTCCTCGGGGGTGCCGCAGGCCACCACCCTACCGCCATTGCGGCCGCCCTCAGGGCCCATGTCGATGATGTAGTCGGCACATTTTATCACATCCAGATTGTGCTCAATCACGATCACAGTGTTGCCTTTTTGGACAAGACGATTAAGCACACCCAGAAGAATGTTGATGTCCTCGAAGTGCAGACCCGTGGTCGGCTCATCGAGAATATAGACAGTCTTGCCAGTGTCGCGCTTCGACAGCTCGGCAGCCAGCTTCACGCGCTGGCTCTCGCCGCCCGACAGAGTGCTCGACGGCTGCCCGAGTTTGATGTAGCCCAAGCCCACATCCTGCAGCACTTTGATTTTATTGAGAATCGAAGGAATGGCCTCAAAAAACTCCACGGCCTGATTGATGGTCATGTCGAGCACATCGGCTATCGACTTTCCCTTGAACTTCACCTCAAGCGTCTCGCGGTTGTAGCGCTTGCCGCCGCACTCCTCGCACGGCACCAGCACATCGGGCAGGAAATTCATCTCCACCGTCTTGTAGCCGTTGCCCTTGCACACCTCGCAGCGGCCGCCAGAGATGTTGAACGAGAAGCGGCCGGGCTTGTAGCCGCGTATTTTGGATTCGGGCAGATTGACAAACACATTGCGGATGTCGGCAAACACGCCCGTGTAGGTGGCGGGATTGGAGCGCGGCGTGCGGCCAAGCGGCGACTGGTCGACGGTGACCACTTTGTCGACCCACTCCAAGCCCTCCACACTGGTGTATTTAAGAGGCTCGGTAAGGGAGCGGTAGAATTTTTGACTCAGAATGGGTTGAAGCGTGCCATTTATGAGGCTCGACTTGCCGCTGCCCGACACCCCGGTGACGCAAACAAACGTGCCCAAAGGCAGCGTAACGTCCACGTTTTTCAGATTGTTACCGCAGCAGCCGTGCAGCGACAGCCAATGGCCGTTGCCCTCGCGCCGAGTGGCGGGAACGGGTATGCTGCGCGTGCCGTTCAGATAATCGGCCGTGATGGTGTGGCTGGCGAGCATCTGGGCGGGAGTACCGGCAAACACCACGTTGCCGCCCTTGCGCCCCGCCTTGGGGCCGATGTCGACCACATAGTCGGCTTCGAGCATCATGTCCTTGTCGTGCTCCACCACTATCACGGTGTTGCCCTCGTCGCGCAGCTTCTTAAGCGAGTCGATGAGCCGCTGGTTGTCGCGCTGGTGCAGACCAATGCTGGGCTCATCGAGGATGTAGAGCACATTCACCAGCTGCGACCCGATTTGCGTAGCCAGGCGTATGCGCTGGCTCTCGCCGCCCGAGAGCGATGCCGAACTGCGGTTGAGCGACACATAGTCGAGGCCCACATCGAGCATAAAGCCGAGGCGGCCGTCAATCTCCTTCACTATCTGCTCGGCCACCTTCCACTTGGGCTCGGGCAGATGATTGTGCAGGTCGGCCATCCACTCGCGCAGCTCCGATATGTCCATCGAGGCGAGTTGGGCGATGTTCTTGCCGTTGACGCGGAAGTGCAGCGCCTCGCGGTTTAGGCGGTCGCCTTGGCACTCGGGGCACACGGCGCGCGAAAAGAACTGCCCGGCCCACTTCTGGGCCTGATTAGGCGAGTCGTCGCTTTTCTGCAGCTCAAGATATTTCACCAGTCCGTCGTACGACAGGAAATAGTTGCTCGTGCTCATGGTCTCTGTCTTGATGGGCAGGCGCTCGTCGGTGCCGTTCATAATCTCGTCGATGGCCTCATCGGGCACACTGGCGAGCGGTGTGTCGAGCGTGACTCCATACTTCTCGCAAATGGCCTGCACCTGCCAGAATATGAGTGCGTTCTTGTATTTGCCCAGCGGCAGAATGCCACCCTTGCGAATCGAGAGCGACAGGTCGGGCATCACCTTCTCGCGGTCGATGATGTTGACGTAGCCCAGTCCCTTGCAGCGGTGGCAGGCGCCCTGCGGCGAATTGAACGAGAAGTTGTGTGGCGCCGGCTCCATATACGACAGGCCCGTGTCGGGGTCCATGAGCGACTTGCTGTAGTAGCCCAGCTCGCCGCTTTCGGCATCGAGCACCATCAGTTGGTTGCCTCCCTGCTTGAAGGTGAGCTCCACCGTGTCGCGCAGGCGGGCCTCGTCTTTGCGGGCCACGCGCAGGCGGTCCACCACCAGCTGGATGTCGTGGTTGCGGTAGCGGTCGAGCTTCATGCCGAAGGTGATTTCCTTCACCTCGCCGTCGACGCGCACATTCATGTATCCTTTTTTGCGCAGTTGTTCAAACAGGTCTTTGTAGTGCCCCTTGCGGTTCTTCACCAGCGGTGCAAGGATGTAGATTTTGCGGCCGTCGTAGCGGTCAAGAATCAGGTCGAGAATTTTGTCGACCGAATACTTCACCATCTTCTTGCCCGACAGGTAGGAGTAGGCGTCGCCCACGCGCGCAAACAGCAGGCGCAGGTAGTCGTAGACCTCGGTGGTGGTGCCGATGGTGCTCCGCGGATTTTTGTTGACGGTCTTCTGCCCTATCGAAATCACGGGATTCAGGCCCGAGATTTTGTCAACGTCGGGGCGCTCGAGCACGCCCAGCATGTTGCGGGCATAGGCCGAAAACGTCTCAAGGTAGCGCCGCTGCCCCTCGGCAAAAATCGTGTCGAAGGCCAGCGACGACTTGCCGCTGCCGCTGAGTCCCGTGATCACCGTAAGGCTGTGGTGCGGAATGTCGACGTCGATATTTTTCAGGTTGTGCACTCGCGCGCCCAGCACGCTCACGCAGTCCACCTCTTTGTCGCCAATTTTCATTGATTATGCTATTTTGTCGTTTAATTCTTTTTTTGTCGCTGTTTGCCTCCGCTCACTCCACCACCCAGGCGGGATTGTAGGCCGAATAATGGCGGCGCGAGCGGTAAAGGTCGTCGGCCAGCGGAATGCGCACGCAGTAGCGGCGGTGCTGCTGGTTGGAGAGCCGGCTGGCGCGTATCCACGGATTGGCCTCGCGCAGCTGCGCATAGGTGATGCCGTGAGCCTTGGCCCACTGCGGCCAGCTGGCCACAGGGCCGCTCACGGTGTCGGTGGTGCAGCGCACCGTCTGGTACAGCTGCTGGCGCGTCAGGCGGTAGCCAAAGCGCTTGGGGTCGGCCAGCAGCGTCTTGTAGGCCATGATGCGAAACACGTAGCGCGACGTCTCGCTGTTGAGGTAGAGGTCAAACGAGTTTGACTCAAGCTGGCGCTCGAGTTCGCCCGATATGCGTCCCATGCCGGCATTGTAGCTTGCCGCCACAGTGGCCCAGTGACCATATTTGCGGTAGGCTGCCTTGAGATAGCGGCAGGCGGCCACGGTCGACTTTTCGGGGTCGTAGCGCTCGTCAACCTCACCGTTCACCTCCAGGCCATACTGGCGGGCTGTGGCGGCCAGCAGCTGCCACAGCCCGGCGGCGTGGGCCGGCGAATAGGCGTTGCAGTCCATTGTGCTCTCGGTGCACGCCAGGTAGAGGAAGTCGAGCGGCACCCCGTTGGCGCGCAGCGTTGAGTCGAGCGCGGGAAAATAGCGGTTGGCGCGCTTCAGGCACAGCAGCGTGCCCGTGTGGGCATACACCACCGAGGTGAGCTCGCGGTCGAGCCGCTCAAACATGTCGAGGCGGTCGAGGTCAACCGTGTCGCCGCAAAAGGTCATCTTCAGCGGCACCGTGGGGTTGGACTTCACGGCAAACACAGCCGCCTCATGGCCGCGGTAGGTGGCCGACGCATTGGTCTGCGCCACGCAAGGCGCCACACAGGCCGCAGCGGCCACAAGCGGCAATATTGCATTTCTTTTCATATTTCTTTCTGTCTTTTTTAGTATATGCACGGCGCGCCGCACCCCCTTGCCACGCCACCAGCGGCTTGGCACCGGAGGGCGCGCCGCGCTCCAGTTGTTATGCTTCTCACACCCACGAGGCAAGGCTCCAGGCATCAGTCGCCTTGAGTGCCGCCTGTGGAGCCGTTTAGGCCCTGCTTGTAGCGGATGATGTTGATGTCGCCCTTCAGCTTGTAGTTTTTGCCGTCGGCGCCACGGGCCTCAATCACGTAGTAGTACACGCCAGTGTCCACCAGCTTGCCGCGGTAGCGGCCGTCCCAACCCTGCGAGGGGTCGTTGAGCTCAATAATCTTGTTGCCCCAGCGGTTGAATATCCAGCAGTGGAACTGCACTATCGACTTGTAGGACACCTTCCACACATCATTCACGCCCTCGCTGGTGCCGGGGGTGAAGGCGTTGGGACACAGCAGTTCCGATGTGCCGATGCTCACCGTGTAGGTCTCGCCTGTGGCGGTGCACGAGCCGTCGGAGTTCGAGCCGATGAAGCGCCAGTAGAATGTGCCGGCGTCCTCAAACGTCTGCTCCACCTCGTCTTGGTTGAGGCGCAGCTGAATGCTGTTGAAGTCGGGGTCGGTGGCCATCTGCCACTCCTTGTAGACCACAGCGTCGGTGCTGTGCGACGTGAATGTGATTTTCACAGGGGCCGAGCCGCCCATGGCCGTCTGGCCGTCGTCTTTGCGCTCATTGTCGTTGTCACGCGTCTCCTGCACGGCCGTGGTGCGCACGTCTACCGCTGCGGTGGTGTAGGTGCCGCTCGACACCGACTGCTCACTGCCCCAGAAGCGCAAAAACTTGTCGCCCGTCAGGGTGAACTCGGTGTTGCACAGCGGTGCAGGCACCACCATCGTGGGCTTGAACGACTCGTAGGACTCCTCCTCGGCCTTCTCCACCCACTGGCTTTGGTCGTCGCTCCATTCAAGCGAGCGGTAGGCGAGCTTGAGCTGGCGGTCGAGCACCTTGCGCACACCAGTGATGGTGTAATACTCCAGGTCGCTGCCACTGCCGGCCACATTCAGCGTGGCCGTGCCGCAGTCGGAAGCCGTGGCGGCCTCCACCGACTGCAAGTTGAGCGCATGCGCGCTGTAGTCGGCCACCCACACATAGGTGCGCTTGGTGCCCTCCTCAATTATGTAGCCGCAATCGGGCTTCACTTGGCGCAGCACGGTTTCGCGGCCATTGCGCTCAATGCCGTCAATCTGAGTGGCATACGCGCCGCCACTGCTGCCGTAGGCGTACCACACCACGGGCGTCTGATCGCTGGCGGCAGTGTAGGTCATGCCCACACCGGCCGAGCCGTTGAGCACATAAATGTGGTTCAAGCCCGTGCTGGCAGCCGGAGCCTCATCATACACGGCCTTGCTTGCACCCGTAAATGCAACCTGAGCCCTGACAGCGCCAGCCGCCATGACCATAGCCAAAACTGTGACAAATACCTTCCTCATAACTGGCAAAGTTACTTATTATAATATAGAAACGCAACCCATGTCCACAAAATTGAGCGAAAACGGCAATTTTTGTCCCCAGCCGAAGTGGCGCCACAGCCACTTAGGCCACAAGCATGTGTTACGGCACGATTATTAGCTCCTCGCCAAAAATCACCGACAGCCGCGCCAACGTGCTGAGCGCGAAATCGTACTGGCCGCTGATCCTCTTCCTGACAGTGCTCGGACGCACGCCCATGTCATGCGCAAGCTGCCCCACCGAAATGCCACGCCGCTCCATTATGGCACACAAACGGTCGGACACGGCAAACTCCATATCTACTTCTTTCCTGATTTCCTGCGGCACCTCGGCCAGCAATTTCTGAAATGTTCCCATAAATAAAAGACAGATTAAATCAACGCCCCCACGCGCGCGGCCTCACCACAAAATCAACGCACAAGATTAACACCAAAACTCCATTATCCCTCTTCGTATTGCTCTCAAATTTGTATCTTTGTACTGATCGCAACAACCAACAACCGATTTCAACTGCTCTTGAACGTGTTGTGAATTGCTTTCAAATTTGTATCTTTGTACTGATCGCAACAACACTTCTGCCAAGAATACTTAGGCTTCTTAAGTTGTGAATTGCTTTCAAATTTGTATCTTTGTACTGATCGCAACAACACTTCTGCCAAGAATACTTAGGCTTCTTAAGTTGTGAATTGCTTTCAAATTTGTATCTTTGTACTGATCGCAACAACTATACACGTGAGCGAAAGAACTCATTTACAGTTGTGAATTGCTTTCAAATTTGTATCTTTGTACTGATCGCAACAACAACTGAATTATTTGTTTATTTCTTACAGTAGTTGTGAATTGCTTTCAAATTTGTATCTTTGTACTGATCGCAACAACCTTTCATTATACGCATATCCAATTCTTTTCGTTGTGAATTGCTTTCAAATTTGTATCTTTGTACTGATCGCAACAACGACCGTGCACTTCGAGACCCTCGGCGGGCGGTTGTGAATTGCTTTCAAATTTGTATCTTTGTACTGATCGCAACAACATTATGCGACCTGTGCAACAGGCTGAAGAAGTTGTGAATTGCTTTCAAATTTGTATCTTTGTACTGATCGCAACAACCGCTCCTCTGCTATCAGTTTGTGCATTGTGGTTGTGAATTGCTTTCAAATTTGTATCTTTGTACTGATCGCAACAACTGCGCTTGCTGAGGGTGGCAGGACGTTGCAGTTGTGAATTGCTTTCAAATTTGTATCTTTGTACTGATCGCAACAACAATAGTTTCGGGAGTGATGACCGCCATTACGTTGTGAATTGCTTTCAAATTTGTATCTTTGTACTGATCGCAACAACATTCTCTACTTGAGCGCTATAGGTAGCATCGTTGTGAATTGCTTTCAAATTTGTATCTTTGTACTGATCGCAACAACTGTCAGATGTTTATCGTTTAATAACTTTCTGTTGTGAATTGCTTTCAAATTTGTATCTTTGTACTGATCGCAACAACTATATCGCATTTAGGACGCTAAAAGACTCTAGTTGTGAATTGCTTTCAAATTTGTATCTTTGTACTGATCGCAACAACGAGAAGTACCACCGATGGCATAAAGACTTAGTTGTGAATTGCTTTCAAATTTGTATCTTTGTACTGATCGCAACAACGCATCTGCAAAAAAAACGACAGCGAATCCTGTTGTGAATTGCTTTCAAATTTGTATCTTTGTACTGATCGCAACAACTTTAGAAGCAGAAATCATGGCAGCGCCGCTGTTGTGAATTGCTTTCAAATTTGTATCTTTGTACTGATCGCAACAACTGCTTCTAATTTACTCTGTACTGATTCAAGTTGTGAATTGCTTTCAAATTTGTATCTTTGTACTGATCGCAACAACCTGCGAAAAGCGGCTGCAAGATGTGATAGAGTTGTGAATTGCTTTCAAATTTGTATCTTTGTACTGATCGCAACAACGCACATGGTGCACGGGCGCACCTCGATGGCGTTGTGAATTGCTTTCAAATTTGTATCTTTGTACTGATCGCAACAACGCAAACTCACTTGGCACGAAGCACCAGCAAGTTGTGAATTGCTTTCAAATTTGTATCTTTGTACTGATCGCAACAACTCGCCCCTATGCCTATGCTATAACTATACCGTTGTGAATTGCTTTCAAATTTGTATCTTTGTACTGATCGCAACAACTAACTCTGATGTATCCGTAAACCATAATCCGTTGTGAATTGCTTTCAAATTTGTATCTTTGTACTGATCGCAACAACCAAAAGGAATTCTGCTGGAAAGACATGCGAGTTGTGAATTGCTTTCAAATTTGTATCTTTGTACTGATCGCAACAACGATGGTCTCGGGAGTTAAGAACGCCATCACGTTGTGAATTGCTTTCAAATTTGTATCTTTGTACTGATCGCAACAACAGACTGTTGTCGATACTGATTCTAAGACTATGTTGTGAATTGCTTTCAAATTTGTATCTTTGTACTGATCGCAACAACCGCACTCGATACACCAGCGGCGGCGAGGTTGTTGTGAATTGCTTTCAAATTTGTATCTTTGTACTGATCGCAACAACTTAGCTCGCCTACGATGTAATCATCTTCCAGTTGTGAATTGCTTTCAAATTTGTATCTTTGTACTGATCGCAACAACCCAGCTCGCGGCGGTGCTTTCTGTTGTATAGTTGTGAATTGCTTTCAAATTTGTATCTTTGTACTGATCGCAACAACATGAAGGCCAGTGGGAAATACAGCTGGCACGTTGTGAATTGCTTTCAAATTTGTATCTTTGTACTGATCGCAACAACTGTCGAAGTTACGCATCTGCAAGAAGAATGGTTGTGAATTGCTTTCAAATTTGTATCTTTGTACTGATCGCAACAACGACGACGCTGACGACCTTGACCAACGCTGAGTTGTGAATTGCTTTCAAATTTGTATCTTTGTACTGATCGCAACAACGGGCGTGCTCAAACAAATCAGCGCACGTGGGTTGTGAATTGCTTTCAAATTTGTATCTTTGTACTGATCGCAACAACAAAAACTAATAAAAGAACACAGATAAATAAGTTGTGAATTGCTTTCAAATTTGTATCTTTGTACTGATCGCAACAACATCTGCTCGTCAAGCTGCTTGCGCTTTTCCGTTGTGAATTGCTTTCAAATTTGTATCTTTGTACTGATCGCAACAACTGATCCTACGTACATACTCTTCAAAGGGAGGTTGTGAATTGCTTTCAAATTTGTATCTTTGTACTGATCGCAACAACGCATATAACTGCTGATAGCATCGAAAATCCGTTGTGAATTGCTTTCAAATTTGTATCTTTGTACTGATCGCAACAACCCTCGGCAATGAGGGGCGCAGAAAAAAACTGTTGTGAATTGCTTTCAAATTTGTATCTTTGTACTGATCGCAACAACCATATTTCCGTCGACAACAACGTGCTGCCGTTGTGAATTGCTTTCAAATTTGTATCTTTGTACTGATCGCAACAACAGATTATCTGTAACTTACTGAAGTATTGATAATTAAGTTTAGTACATAGAAAATAAAAAGTTGTGCAAGTACAATAAAAAAGCTGGACTTAAATCCAGCTTTTTTATTTATAGCTTATTGGCTTAGGTCAAGCCATAAAGCTCAATGACATGTGCACAACAGCTACAACTGGCAGCCATTTGTAGCAAATTATGGGCTTTAACTGGACAGAGGTGTTGAATTATGCAAATTTAACCATCTAGTTAACGCCCCTTAAAACAGTTCCAGCTGCTGCGGGCCTACTATCTTTTTCTCGACCGACTCTCCATGGAACAGCTCCATTGCGCCAAATTGCTTGTCGGTGATGCACAAGATGCCGATATTGCCAGCTTTGGGCAGGAATGACTTTACGCGCCTTATGTGCACGTCGGCATTCTCCTTGCTGGGGCAATGGCGCAGGTAGGTTGAAAACTGAAACATGGTGAATCCGTCTTCCATTATTCGTTTGCGAAACAAAGCCGCTGCCTTACGCTCTTTTTTTGTGTCGGTAGGCAGGTCGTAGAGTACAAGCACCCACATAATTCTATATTGGCTAAATCGTTCACTTTCCATAGTTTTACATTCAGAGTCACAATTGCGGATAGGCGAGGCGGCGCGCCTCGCCGGCAAAGCACTTGCTTAGCGAGGCGGTGGTCTCGGCCACGGCGGCCATCAAGGGGCGCGTGCGCCCGCTGATGGAAACGTCGATGGTGGGTATCGACAGCAACTGGGCCTTTAGCCTTGTGGTGAGGTTGTCGAGACGGCTTTTGTCGGGCTCTGCGGCAGCTATCTGCTTAACGAGTTCATCCACCACTGGCCGGTAAGGCTCCATTATGTCGTCGGCCAGACAATAGGCGTTATAGCGGTTGTGATGATGGATGCCAAGTGTGGGCAGCAAGCCATTGCCCACAAGGCTGCGGGCCACCACGGCGCGGAGTATGGCGTAGCCGTAGTTGAGCAGGCTGTTGGGCGCACCGCCCTCACGGCTGCGTGTGAAGCCTGGAAACTCGGGGAAGAAGTTGCGCCAATAGTAGGCTGCTGCCCGCCCCTCGAGGTTTGCGGTGTCGCCGCTGCGCACCTCTCCAACCCAGGCTGCCATGCAGCCAGTCTCGGCGCCGGTGCAGCGGGCAAGCACTGCCGCCTGATTTTGAATCTTGGCCTGCACCGTTTGCTGCCACAACTGCTTGCGCAGCGGCAGCGAGCTGCCTATCTGAGCCTGAAAACGCTCGCTCTGCAGCGTGTGGCTGTTGAGGGGCAGCAGGAGGCCTGTGGGCATCGATGTGGAGTCGCAGGTGATGACGGCGCAGTTGTTGTCGAGCAAACGCTCGAGCGCGCCATGCGTTATGGTGATGCGCTTGTTGTCGAGAATCACCATACCAAGGTCTTCGATTGGGAAGGTGCGCTCTGCATTGCGCTTTATTGGCTCGCTGAGCGCGTCATTGCCTTCAATGTCGGGTATGCGCAGCACCAGCTGCGCATTACGCAGGCTCAAATAGGCAGGATTGCCGAAATACAAAGTCCGCTTAATCATAGACAAGTTACTTATATCATTAGTAATCTCTCAATTCAATGCGGCCAAGTCTATCAACACTCAATGGAATGCATAATTCTTTTATCATCTCGCCAGTAACAGCTCTTTCGTTTTTTGATTGAGGAGACCCTACTCCAAATTCATTTACAATGACGTTACCACCCCAGCAAAATGACTCTGCCACATCTTTTTTCACAGAAAAAACAACATTTGCCACGGAATATGGAACAAACATGGCTTGGTACTTCGCACTACTTACAAACTTATAAATCCGGTCACGCTTCAATGGGAGTTCAACATTACCAGTTTTTCGTTCCTGCTCTGTCGGGACATACACCAAGTCGTTTGGCGACAGCACAAAACTCGGAGCCACGCCATCGCCATTTTCAGGCGCGGGGCTTAATTTGCGTTTCATTCGATCGATCACGACTTTTAGTGGAATCGTGGCGTAACTGCGGCTTGTCGTCACCTCACCAGTCTCATCATCTGTGGTTTTGGTCTCATATACGGCAAAAAACAGATTTGTACCCTTATCGGCCTCAACAAACTTTTTATTACTGCAGCCGTGAGTGCCAACGGCAAACTTATCAGCCGCTTCATATACCCTAACCTTCTTTATTGGCTGGTGGCGATGCCCGCCGTTCAGCTCAACTATGTTGCTGTTCATTTCATCAATGCCTTCGGGCGAGAAAGCTTTCTCCGCTTTCCACTCATTGCGTTCCAAGTGGTTGAGCAATATTTTCTGAATGCCTGTGTCGGCTATAGACGACTCAATTTTTTTCTTATTAAATGAAGTGTCGAGCGGCTTGCGGGTGGCAAAAATCCGAATGCCAGCATCTTTTGTAAAATAGTAAATTTCTATTTTATTCAAGTCAACATCGCTCCACACATCTTTGTTGTCGGTGAAATACTTCTTTATTTGCTTATCGGTATAGCCCTTCGCCACGAGATCCTTCAATTTGGACTTGAGGTCCTTGTTGACTACAGACTTGATTTGACTTAATGCCACAGAAAGCCTCACAGGCTTTATCCGGCGCAAATTTATTTCGCCAAACACAGTGTCCTTATGCATTGATTTGCGTATGGCTATAAGATCGCCTTTCACCTGCTTGCGCATTTCCTTCACCTGCGAGCCATCGCTCTTGAAGTGCTGATACCTATTGTTTGCCTTGGTGACAACTCGCAAATTCTGCTTAAAGCTCACTACGATTTCACTAAGGGCGGCCCTGACATCGGCTGGAAAACTCGGCCACGGGAGTTTGAATGCAACAGGCACGTTTCTCTTCTCCCCATCGTTGCAATATTTTTCTTCGTATATGCGCAATTTGACAGACAGATCGTGGCGCTTGCTTCTATTGTCACTCAATGCAGCCTCATTGTTAAGCAGATTTACGTGGTCGCGAGTGGTGCACGCAATCACAATGGCATCCATTGCATGGTGGCGGTGGTCGATTCGCTTCTTGTTGAAGCCACGCTGCAGTTCTAGCGGCATGCTGGGTATTGTGTGGCCTTCTTTTGTTTTAGAAGTAAAATCAGTGCGCCCAGTAAGAGTGTTCATCCTCTCAAAACGAGGAAGAATTATTGAATTCCACTGAGCATTCACACCCCAGTCCTGCTTAAGCCGGTCGGTAATGGCTCCAGAGCAAACAATGATATGCTTTGATATGTCTTCATACTCATCGGCATCGCGCACCACATTTGACAGCAGCGATTTAACAAGTTTGCTTATATATCGGCTATCGTTGAGTTGCCTGTTGATGAAGCCATCCGGAATGTCGTCCATAAGCAGTTTTCTGAGTTTGGCACGATTTCCAGCATACTGCTTTTTCACCCCATCGGTGTAGGCCTCTTCCGACAGTATTGTAACCTTTTTACCGTCGCCAATATCCACAGACGTCCCTGCTTTTTCTCTGATGAATTCAAGACCCAGCCGCCGATCCTTAAGTTTGTTGACAGCCCTTTCACATATAACCTTGTTGGAGAAAGAGTCATCGAAATAGCGCGACTGCGGTATTATATGCTCAATTTCATAGTCGCTTGTGAACAACTTGCTAAGCGGTATTGGCGCTCCAGTGTAAGGAGAGCAATAGTTCTGCTCAAGCCAGTGAAGATACCTGTTCACATCGCTGCTGCTTGGCCTCTTTTTAGCATCGGTCTGCGATAGGGCATTAAGGATCTTACTCACATCATCTGGCAGTTTTCCCTCTTTATCTTTATTGAGAGCTCCATCTTCATAAATGCGGAATAGGTCGAGTTGGCTAGGAGAATATGCCTTTACCCCTTTGGCTTCATACTTGCCATTGCTGCCATTTGCATCCATATATTCTGCCAGTATGAGTTTCGCTCTCATTCGGGCCGTTTCGTTTTGACTTATCATCTCACTGATCTCCTTGCGTTTGTCAGCCGGATTTTTCAATTCACGACCAAGTTCTATATGGATTTCATCCATCTTTCCATATTCGCGCCAAATTGCCATGACCATTCGCAGGGTTTCGGTCACAACCTGCTCCACTATGGGGTTGCGCAGTGAATGCAACTTGAATCCATCCAAATACCGCTGTATGTCGTCGGGAGTCTCCCACTTCTTTGTGTCTTTAGCCTCACTGTGGCGGTTATACACCACATAGCAGGCCAGCCATAGTGGCAAGTTTCTGAACTGATCTACGGATGTCATATGAGACACTTTTTCCCTTACACGATCGCTGATGTGCTCGTCATACTCACCGTCAATGAGCTTGTGTATGCGGTTGATGGTGCCTGCGTCGATATTCGACTCATTCCAATAGTCACCTGCCCGCATAAGGGCAAGCAGTTTCTTCACCGCCTTTTCGGAATATGCACCATATTCCTTTGGATATGGCTTTGACTTCATCAGTGCCTCGACAAAAGTCTCTTTTGGACTTATTTTTTGCTTTTCAGCAAATTTATCCAACGCTTTCCGGAGTTCCTCCTTGCTGTCGATAGAATACAGCATGTGCCACAATCTCTGCAATAGCATTTGCGGTTTGCACTTGGTGTTGCCACCAACATCTTCGGAGGCTTTATCTGAAATTTCGGGCACGGCATTTAGAAAATCGGTTTTGATCTTAGCCTTTTTAAGGAGCACTATGATTGCCCCCCTTGTTTCATTGCAGGGGTATTGCTTCTTGTCATCGTCCTGATAATTCCAGCGAAACCGTTTGAAATTGTCCTTATTAAAGAAATGCTTCAGAAATGTTGGCTCTGTTATGTGCGGCATGTCGTTCAAGTAATTGAATAGCGACACCCTGTCATTTTCGGTTGAAATATAGTCATTGGTCACATCAACGTCAAATTCAATTTTGCCATTAACTATTTTCTCTCGCTCCAGAATTTTTACATTGCTGACGAACTGCCAAAGTCGGAATTCCTGATAGAGGGGATTGGACTTGGCAATGCATTTAAGCGGCAACGTGATAGTCTCTGAACTGCCTCCTGCCTTGAAAGTTCGTGACTCATAAGGGCAGTCGCTTATCAATGACTTCTTGCTCTTTAACGGGCGCTGATAGAATATGATATCGTCTACAAGCAAATACTTCAAGTCCCTATTGGCCATGGTCTTCTTGTATTCTACGTTATTAGCATACAGAACATCGAGGCACTTTCGGTACAAATCGGCATCGGCGAGCTGAGGCATATACTCTTTCTGCTTATCCAAAATTTTTCTGAGTTCGTTGCGATAATAAGTGCGCTCAATCACACTCACAAGTCCACCTATTATTTTCTGCTCAGGTTTGTGAAGCAGCGAATTATATATGTATTCACCTACCGTCAATCCACTTTGGTCTATCTCATGCTCACGACGTTTTTTCACGAGAGCCCAATCGTCAGGTGCAGGCAACTTTAGCGACTGCTTCACATTTCCCTTTTTGTCGGTAGTGGTTGTCACAATAAACTCCTTGACACTTCCTATCCAATCAGGGACCTCAGTGAAAGTGCGATGATACACCATGCCATTGTCGAGCATGACATCATACCAGGCATTGCCTTTTTTGTCTTTCTCTCCTGTGTCTACAATGTTGACAACCTTTTGCGCGACATATTCCTTGGTTACCCCTTCCTTTTCCTCGGTTTCCGCATCCTCACTACGCAACTGATGATAGCCGCGCTTGCGGTTGAAGCTAAGCAATATCCAAGCCAACTCATGCGGAGTTATTGGTTCATGAATAGCCTTTTTACGCAGGAAATACAGAGTCCAATCATATGGAATTTTCATTCCGCCTTCAACAATAAGAGGATTTTCTTTTCTGAATTCATTCAGCATTTGCTCAAATGATTCTTTAAACAAAAAATGCATCTTACCATCGTCACCTTTGGTCCAAGCCAATTTAGGCTCATTTTCTTCATCTTTAAAAGAACCGTACTCATCAATTTCAGAAGCGAAGTGCTCCGGCAAGAAGTCAATTTCACGTAACACTCGCAGAAGTCTTTGCCTGCGAAGTTTATGACGTTCAAAAAGGCGTCTCACACCTCTTGCAGCTGTGCGAGTCGCGGTTTGAGAAATGGAGTTGCCTTTGCTAAAATCACTGAGAATGTCAGCCGACATTGGAATTATCCTGCTGCCCGCTGCCACTATTTCACTGTTACCGCCGGGTTGGTCGGCTTGGTTGACTACGGCCCAGCCGATGCTATTGGTGCCGAGGTCTAATCCGAGTATTTTCTTCATTGCGTGTCGGTTTTTAGTGTGTTTATTTTAATATTATGGGTCAAATTTACTGAAAATGGCATCATTATACTAATTTTCGGCTTAATTTTTTTGTGTTTTCATAAATGTAAGCTATATTTGCGTCACAAATTTGAAGCAATTCACAATAAGGATTATTCCGTTGTGAAAACATTAAAAGCGGCCCGTGGGTCGCTTTTTTTATGCTTTTTGTAGTGGGGGGGTTACCAGACGCCATACTCTTTGCGGGCGGCGTCGATGCGCAGCAGGATGAAGAGCAGGAAGGTGAAGCCCCACAGCGATGAGCCGCCGTAGCTGAAGAAGGGCAAGGGAATGCCTATGACGGGACACAGGCCTATGACCATGCCCACGTTGATGGCCAGGTGGAAGATGAGTATGGAGGCCACGCAATAGGCGTAGACGCGCCCGAACACGGTGTGCTGGCGCTCGGCTATGGCGATGACGCGCATGATGAGGGCCACGAACAGCAGCAGCACGGCCATTGAGCCGACAAAGCCCTGCTCCTCGCCTATGGTGCAGAAGATGAAGTCGGTGTGCTGCTCGGGCACGTATTTGAGCTTGGTCTGTGTGCCGTTGAGGAAGCCTTTGCCGGTGAGTCCGCCTGAGCCGATGGCGATTTTCGACTGGTTGACGTTGTAGCCGGCTCCGCGCAGGTCGTCGTCGATGCCGAGTGTGACCTTGATGCGCATCTGCTGGTGTGGCTCGAGGACGTTGTTGAACACGTAGTTGACCGAGAACATGAACAGGATGCCCACTGTGGCGAAGATGACGGTGATGAGCACACGGCGCAGGTCGTCGTGGAACATGCCTATGAGCAGGTAGACGAGCGAGGCGCCGATGACGGTGAAGAAGAAGGCGTAGCCGTTGAGCACGATGCCGAAGTAGGCCAGGATGCCGGCCACGGCGCCGCTGGCGAGGTAGCCGAGCAGCACGTTGCGCCCGAGTATGAGCGAGCGGCAGTAGATGAGCAGCATGCCCACTATCACGGCCATGATTATGATGAACACGATGAACACGCCCAGGGGGATGCCCATGATGGTGAGGGCGGCGTATTTGAGTGTGACCACGAACACCACTATGGCGCACAGGGCGGCGAAGAGCACGAATCCGCTCATGCCCTCGCGGTAGAAGACGAAGATGAGCGAGGTGTAGACCAAGGCCGAGCCGGTCTCCTTCTCCATGAGGATGCACAGGATGGGCAGCACCACTATGGCTGCGGCGCGGGCGTAGTTTTTCCAGCTGTTGAGGGCGAAGCCGTAGGTGCTGAAAAGCTTGGCCAGGGCCAGGGCCGTGGCGCTCTTGGCAAACTCGGCCGGCTGCAGGCTGACGGGGCCGAACACGAGCCACGAGCGTGAGCCTTTGATGTCGGGGGCGATAAATATGGTGAGTATTAGCACCATTATCATGATGCCGTAGATGGGATAGGCGAAGGCCTCGTAGAGGCGGCGGTCGATGAGCAGCAGCGCGAAGCCGATGACCAGCGACAGGCCTATCCACAAGAATTGCTTGCCTGAGTTTTCGGAGAGATCGAACATGCTTGCCTGGTCGAAGTTGTAGGTGGCGGCATAGATGCTGACCGCGCCGAGCACCACGAGCACCACATATAGCGCCACGGTGATCCAGTCGACCGACTTGAGCAGATTGCTGCTCTCATTGTCATTCCTTAGTTCCACTTTCAGCTGATTTTACTTCGGTTATTGTGAATTCTTGCGCGGTGCTGGAGCCGCTTTTTGCGCCTGAGCGCCTGCCGTAGGCTGCCTTGCCGCGCGACTTGGCGCTCTTGTCGGCGGTGACGCTGATGGTGCTGCGGGCTGCCATTGCCTCGGCTGCGCCTTGCAGGCCGGGTGCGTCGGGGCCCTGCAGGTAGCGCTGTATCATGAGTTTGCCGATGGGCACGCCGAATGTTGCTCCGAAGCCGGCGTTTTCGACAAACACGCAGATGGCTATCTTAGGGTTGTTCATCGGGGCGAAGCCCATGAACACCGAGTGGTCGCGGCCGTGGGGGTTCTGCGCGGTGCCGGTCTTGCCGCAGATGTCGAGGCCGGGCACGTTGGCGGCGTGGCATGTGCCGCCGAGCACAGCCATGCGCATGCCCTGCACTATGTCGTTGTAATACATCTGGTCGATTTTGGTGCGCTTAGGCTGCAGATATTTTTTGAAGGCTCCCACGCCATACACGTATTTCACTATGTGCGGCGGGATGTAGTAGCCGCGGTTGGCTATGGTGGCGCCCAGGTTGGCTATCTGCAGCGGTGTGGCCAGAATCTCGCCCTGGCCTATGGCCACCGATATTATGGAGTTGGCGCTCCAGCGGCCTTTGCCCAGGGCCTTGTCGTAGTAGGCAACGTTGGGTATGAAGCCGCGGCTCTCGCCGGGCAGGTCGATGCCCAGCTTGTAGCCGTAGCCCATCGACACCATGTAGTCTTTCCACAGGCTGAAGGCGTTGGCGGGCGTGCCGTAGCGCGAGCGCTTGTTGATCATGTAGTAGAAGCCCCAGCAGAAGTAGGCGTTGCACGACGTCTGCAGCGCGGGCAGCAGCGATATTGGCGAGGCGTGGCCGTGGCAGCCCACCTTAAGGCCGTTGATGTAGCCGTGGTGGCAGGGAAACTGCGTCTGCAGGTTCACCACGTGCTCCTGTCGGAATATGAGTCCCTGCGTGGGCTTGAATGTGGAGCCCGGCGGGTAGGCAGCCATTATGGCGCGGTTGAACAGAGGCTTCTGCTTGTCGCTGACCAGGGTGCGGTAGTTCTTGCCGCGGTCTTTGCCCACAAGCATCGAGGGGTCATAGGTGGGGCTGGTGACCAGTGCCAGTATCTCGCCTGTGGAGGGCTCGATTGCCACGATGGCGCCTGCCTTGCCGCGCATCAGTTTCTCGCCAAACTCCTGCAGTGCGATGTCGAGGCTCAGCTTCAGGTCGTGGCCGGCCTCGGGCGGCACGTCGCTGCGGCCGCCATTGTAGCGGCCCTTGATTTTGCCCATGGCGTCGCGTATGAGTATCTCCTGGCCCTTGCGTCCGCGCAGGTAGGGCTCGTAGCTCTTTTCTATGCCCAGGTCGCCGGTGAAGTCGCCGGGGCGGTAGTAGCTGTCGCGCTCAAGGTCGGCCTCGTTGACCTCGCGCACGTCGCCAAGCACGTTGGCGGCGGCGGCGTAGTTATACTCTCGTATCATGCGCTGCACTATGAAGAAGCCGGGAAAGCGGTATAGCTTTTCCTGCATGCGGCCATACACTTGCGGTGTGAGGTGCTGCAGCACCGTCTGCTGGCTGTAGTCGGAGTAGTTGCGGTTTTTCTGCGGGTCGCGCATGTCGGCCAGGTGTCGCTTGAAGTCGTCGACGCTGATTTGCAGCGTGTTGCACATATCCACGGTGTCGAACGGATGCACGTCCTTGGGGATCATCATCAGGTCGTAGGCCGGCTGGTTGTAGACCACCAGGCGGCCGTTGCGGTCGTAGATTTGGCCGCGCGAGGGATAGATGACCTTGCGCAGAAAGGCGTTGGTGTCGGCATTCTCCTTGTATTGCGTGTCGAACACCTGCAGCTGCAGCAGCCTGACGGTGTAGATGAGCACTATCACCACCAGGAAGCCGCCTATCACATATTTTCTTTTTTCGAGATTATAGTCTTTTCTCACGGCTGGTGCTAACTAAACTGTCAATAGCTAAAATCAACACAATCGATAGCGCGCTGCTGGCCACAATGCGCATCAGCGTGAGTGGGAAGTCGCGCAGCGTGAAGGCCTGAATCATAAAGAGCACAAAGCAGTAGAGCAGCACAAATGTGGACATGAACTTAACGTATGCGCCCACGCCCATCGAGGCTATGGAGGGCAGCGGGTTGCCCATCTCGTCGTCGCGCGGCACATAGAGGTTGAACACCG
The DNA here is from genome assembly GCA_934661195.1 of uncultured Muribaculaceae bacterium. Classification (GTDB taxonomy): domain Bacteria; phylum Bacteroidota; class Bacteroidia; order Bacteroidales; family Muribaculaceae; genus Sodaliphilus. Next base: position 26,248 of record CAKUJD010000007.1, on the reverse strand, counting down.
GGCGGCGCACAGCGGCCAGCAGCGTGCAAGCCAGCGCGTTCATGCCCTGGGTGTTGTTGAACACGTCCACCACCAGACCCAGCAGGAATGCGATGGTGAGGGTCCAATTGATGTGCAGATTGATGGGCAGCCTCATTATCAGGTAGATGAATATCACCGGCATGGCCACGTTGAACAGCACTATTTTGCTGCAAATCACCTGTGCGAGCAGCAGCACTGCAAATAGCACTATGAATTGAATCACGGTCTTTGTCATTGTTTCACAGCCTCCTCCTGAAGGGTAGCGTTGTTGTCGCCTTTCTCGTCTTGGCGCTCGATGTATTTCAGCTCGTTTTTAATGGTGTTGGTGATGGCGCGCACGGTGCTCAACTGCGAGAAGTCGGTGCTGAGCTTGATGCGCAGCGTCACAAAGTTGCCGCTCATGTCGCGCTCGCGCTTGTCGACCACGCCCACTATTATGCCCTCGGGAAACACTGCCGAGTAGCCGCTGGTGACTATGGTGTCGCCGCGGTTGTAGCGTCCGTGGCGCGGAAGCTCCTCGAGCAGGGCGTATTGCGGGCTCTTGCCGTCCCACGAGAGGCTGCCGAAGAAGGCGCTGTTCTTCATTTTGCACGACAACTTCATGTTGGGGTTGAGCAGCGAGATCACGCGCGCCGAGTGGCGGCCCACTGTGTTGACCATGCCCACCACGCCGTTTTGGTCGACGACGCCCATCTCGGGGCGTATGCCGTCGTCCGAGCCGCGGTTGATGGTGATGTAGTTGTAGGGCTGCGAAATGCTGTTGCTTATCACGTGGGCTATCACAAAGCTGAACTGGCGCAGGACGGGCTGCAGCTTGGTGGTGTCGTCGAGGCGCATCCTGTAGTCGTTCACCTGGTTGCGCAGGGCCACGGCCTCCATTTCGAGCTGCGCGTTGCGCACCTGCAGGTCTTCGTTGATGTCGCGCAGATGAAAGTAGGACGTGATGGAGCTGAGGCCCTCATACACCGACGCCGTCACCGAGTTGGCCGAGGTGAGATAGACGCTTTGCTGGTAGGGGTTGGTCTGGAACAGCATCACGCAGCTCATGATCACGTAGAACACGAACACGAACCACGAAGAGTGCTTGATGAGAAAATTCAGCAGATTATTCATCTAATGTCATGAAAAAGTGCGATGATAGTTTTCTTGTCTTGCTACCGCACAAACCTTTGAGCATAAGTAAAATGCGCATGCGCCAGCATATGGCTGACCACTGCGGTTTCACCCTACCCTTTAAGAATGGAACAGAAGGCAATGAACTTTTTCGTTGCCTTCTTTTCCATATTAGTTTTTATAGTAGCATGTGCATGGCTGGCCGCCGCCATGGGCGGCGCGCCATCGCTTGAATTCAATCGATGTGCGTTCTCTTTATCGCTTGAGGAACTTGAAGCGCTTGATGTTTTTAAGCGCAACTCCAGTGCCCTTGGCCACTGCGTGCAGCGGGTCGTCGGCCACATGGAACGGGATTCCGATTTTGTCGCTCAAGCGCTTGTCGAGTCCGCGCAGCAAAGCGCCGCCGCCGGCCAGATACACACCGTTTTTCACAATGTCGGCATACAACTCTGGCGGAGTCTGCTCGAGTGCGCTGAGCACTGCTGCCTCGATTTTGGAAATCGACTTCTCGATGCTGTGGCAAATCTCCTGATACGACACAGGCACCTCCATGGGCAGGGCTGTCATCTGGTTGGGGCCGTGCACGATGTAGTCTTCGGGCGGGTTGTCGAGCTCGGTGAGTGCCGAGCCCACGTTGATTTTTATAAGTTCGGCGGTGCGCTCGCCCACCTTCACATTGTGGGCGCGGCGCATGTGCTCCTGAATGTCTTCGGTGAGGTCGTCGCCTGCGATGCGTATGCTCTTGTTGCTCACGATGCCGCCAAGCGAAATCACGGCAATCTCGGTGGTGCCGCCGCCTATGTCGACAATCATGTTGCCCTCAGGCGCGAGCACATCGAGACCGATGCCCAGAGCGGCTGCCATAGGCTCGTAGATCATGTACACGTCGCGGCCGCCGGCGTGCTCCGACGAGTCGCGCACGGCACGGATTTCGACCTCGGTAGAACCCGAGGGGATGCACACCACCATGCGCAGCGAGGGCGAGAACCAGTGGTTTTTGGAGCTCACCTTCTTAATCATGCCGCGGATCATAAGCTCGGCTGCGTTGAAGTCGGCAATCACGCCATCGCGCAGCGGGCGCACGGTCTTGATGCCTTCATGCACCTTGCCGCGCATTTCGCGCGCTGTTTCGCCCACGGCAATGAGTTTGCCGGTCTTTGTGTCGAGGGCCACCACACTGGGCTCGTCAATCACAATTTTGTCGTTGTGAATGATGATGGTGTTGGCAGTACCCAGATCGACTGCTATTTCTTGTGTGAAAGAGAATAATCCCATAGTAAAAACTCTCTGTGTTATATATTTCTGTTTGTTTGAGTGAATGTGTCGCTATAGTTTAGTGCTTGAAGTGGCGGATGCCAGTCTTCACCATGGCCACACCGTGGGCGTTGCAGTAGTCCACGCTTTCCTGGTCGCGCACCGAGCCGCCAGGTTGGATCACAGCGTCGACACCGGCCTCATGGGCTATTTGCACGCAGTCGCCGAAGGGGAAGAACGCGTCGGAAGCCATCACGGCGCCATCGAGGCTGTGCTTGAAGCCCTGCGCCTTTTCGATGGCCTGCTTCAGGGCGTCGACACGCGAGGTTTGGCCCACGCCGCTTGCCAGCAGCATCTTGTTTTTGGCCAGCACTATCGAGTTGCTCTTGCTGTGCTTCACGATTTTGTTGGCAAAGAGCAGGTCGGCCACCTGAGCGTCGGTCACCTTCTTGTCGGTCATGGGCACAAGCTCGTCGGGAGTCTCGACATGTGTGTCGCGCTCCTGCACCAAGGCTCCGTTGAGCACCGAGCGGCACTGCAGAGCGGGGCGCTTGAAGTCCTTCATCACCAGAATGATGCGGTTCTTCTTCTGCTCAAGTATCTTCAGAGCCTCGTCGGTATATCCGGGGGCGATGCACACCTCGATGAATATCTTGTTCATTTCCTCGGCTGTGGCCTCATCGACCACCTCGTTGGTGACATGCACGCCGCCAAAGGCACTGACGGGATCGCCTGCCAGGGCGTCCTTGAATGCATCAACCAGCTTGGGGCGCGATGCGAGGCCGCAAGCGTTGTTGTGCTTCATAATCACAAATGTGGTCTCGTCGAAGTCCTTGATAAGGTTGACGGCTGCGTCGATGTCGAGGAGGTTGTTATAGGAAATTTCCTTGCCGTGCAGCTGGGTGAACATGGCGTCGAAGTCGCCGAAGTAGAAGCCCCGCTGGTGCGGGTTTTCGCCATAGCGCAGCTGCTTGGTGCCATTGACTGCGAAACGCAGGGCCGAGAACTGGCCATCGTCGAAGTAGTTGAATATGTGCGAGTCGTAGGCGCTCGACACGGCAAACGCCTCTTTGGCAAACCACTTGCGCTGGTCGAGGGTGGTAGCTGCCTCGCCGTTGGCCTCAACGATGTCGAGCAGTGGCTTGTATTGTGCCTTCGAGGCCACAATCACCACGTCCTTGAAGTTTTTGGCGGCGGCGCGGATGAGCGAGATGCCGCCTATGTCGATTTTCTCGATGATGTCGGCCTCGCTGGCACCGCTTGCCACGGTGTCCTCAAACGGATAGAGGTCTACTATCACGAGATCGATTTCAGGAATCTCATATTTTGCTATCTGCTCGTTGTCGCCGGCGTTGTCGCGGCGGGCCAGAATGCCACCGAACACCTTTGGGTGTAGCGTCTTCACGCGGCCTCCCAAAATTGAGGGGTAACCGGTGAGGTCTTCCACTGCGTCGCACTCGTATCCTTGCTCTTTGATAAACTTCTGGGTGCCGCCAGTAGAAAGGAATTTCACACCGCTGGCGTTCAGCGCTTTAAGCAAATCGCCCAGTCCGTCTTTATGAAAGACGGAAATGAGGGCGGTCTTTATTTTTTTGTTCTCTGCCATTTTATTCTGATTTTGTATGCAAAATTATTAAAAAATGGGCGATTGATTGCTATAATCACGTGATTAAAATTGCACTGATATGCTTTTTAACAACATTTCGCCATTTTGGTTCAGGGCTTTCCTGCCTGCAAAAGCAGTGAAAGAGGAAATGCGCAGGCTTGGCAGCCGCGCACTTCCTCCGTCACACACACTGGCACGCCCGCTGGCGCGCCAGGGGGAGTTATTTGTGGCTTTCAATCCAATTCTTGGCGTTAACGAAAGCCTGCATCCACGGCGTCACATCGTCGGCAAGGCGTGGCTGCGGATAGTAGGCGCACTGCCACGGGAACACGGCGCGCTCGAGGTGTGGCATCATGGCCAGGTGGCGACCATCGGCCGACGCGATGCCGGCAATGCCGCGCGGCGAGCCGTTGGGGTTGCCCGGATACGACTTGTAGCTATATTGTGCCACAACGTTGTATTTGTCGGCACCCTCGGGCAGGTTGAACTTGCCCTCGCCGTGGGCCACCCAAATGCCCAGCTTTGAGCCTGCCAGGTTGCCAAACATCACCGAGTTGTTCTCGGGGATGGTGAGGCCCAGGAAGGCCGACTCAAACTTGTGCGAGTCGTTGAAGTCCATGTGGGGCTTAGAGCTGTATTCGGGGTTGAGCAAGTTGAGCTCAATCATCACCTGGCAGCCGTTGCAAATGCCGAGGCTGAGGGTGTCGGTGCGCTTGTAGAAGCGTTCAAGGGCGCGCTTTGCCTTGTCGTTCCACACAAATCCGCTGGCCCAACCCTTGGCCGAGCCCAGCACATCGCTGTTGCTGAAGCCGCCGCAGAACACTATCATGTTGACGTCTTCAAGGGTCTCACGACCGCTCATGAGGTCGGTCATGTGCACGTCTTTCACATCGAATCCGGCATAGTAGAGCGAGTAGGCCATCTCGCGGTCGCCGTTCACGCCCTTGTCGCGGATGATGGCTGCCTTTATGCCGCTGGGCTTGTGGCTCGAACCGGTGATGCCAAGGTCAGTGGCGCGGCCCGTGAAGCCCTGTGGCAGGCGGTAGCGCAGCGGCTGCTTCTTGTAGTTTTCAAAGCGGGACTTGGCGCACTGTTCGCCGCTCTGCTTGCAGTCGAGCAGATACGACGACTTATACCACACGTCGCGCAGATAGTCGATGAAGAACATGTGCTCGGCACCGTTCTTGCTCACAGTGAGGGTGCGCTCGTCGGAGGGCTGGCCCAGACTGACGAACTTCACGCCCTGCTTGGCGAGCAGCTGCTCCACCTTGGCACACTTGTTGCTGGCCACCTGAATGACCAGTGCGGGATTTTCGGCAAATAGAATTTTCACCACGTCGGCGCAGTCGAAGCCGTCGAGGCTGATGTCGAGGCCGCCATTGACGTTGGCGAAAGTCATTTCGAGCAGCGTGGCCAGGAGGCCGCCGGCCGACACATCGTGGGCGGCAAGCAGCAGGCCGCCGTCGACGAGGCTCTGCACCGCATTGAAGGCTGAGGCAAAATGCTGGGCCGACTTCACTGCCGGAGCCTTTGAGCCGATGCGGTTGAGGCTCTGGAAGAATGCCGAGCCGCCAAGTTCAAACTCAGTGCCCGAGAAGTCGATATAATAGAGTGTGCTCTTCTTGTTTTGCACCACGGGGCTAACCGTCTTGCGCACATCACTCACCTCACCGCCGGCCGAGATTATCACTGTGCCGGGGGCAAGCACCTTGTCGTCGCCATACTTCTGCGTCATCGACAGGCTGTCCTTGCCTGTGGGGATGTTGATGCCCAGGGCGCATGCAAAGTCGCTGCACGCCTTCACGGCGCGATAGAGGCGCGCATCCTCGCCCGGGTTGCGGCAGGGCCACATCCAGTTGGCACTGAGCGACACTGCCTTGAGGCCGCCGTTGAGGTCGGCGCCCACAATGTTGGTCAGCGCCTCGGCAATCGACAGCACCGACCCGGCAGCCGAGTCGATAAGGCCCGCCTGCGGTGCGTGGCCAAGCGAAGTGGCTATACCCGTAGTGCCAGTGTAGTCGAGGGCCACCACGCCGCAGTCGCTGAGTGGCAGCTGAATTTCGCCCTGGCACTGCTGGCGTGCAATTTTGCCAGTCACCGAGCGGTCCACCTTGTTGGTGAGCCAGTCTTTGCAGGCCACAGCCTCGAGTTGCAGCACGGTGGCCGCATAGTCGTTGAGCTTGGCCTCGCTGTATTGCGCGTCGGCATAGCTGTGCTTCACAGTCTCATCTTTCATCACAGTCTTGGGCGAGCTGCCAAACATGTCCTTCATGCCAAGGTCGATGGGGCGCACGCCATCGCTCTGCTCAAACACAAAGCGGTCGTCGCCGGTGGTCTCGCCCACCACATAGAATGGCGAGCGTTCACGCTCGGCTATCTTCTCGATGTGGCCGAGGTCCTTCTGCTCCACCACCATGCCCATGCGCTCCTGCGACTCGTTGCCGATGATTTCCATCGACGACAGAGTGGGGTCGCCCACGGGCAGCTTGCTCATGTCAATTTTGCCGCCAGTCTCCTCCACAAGCTCCGAGAGGGCGTTGAGGTGGCCGCCGGCTCCGTGGTCGTGAATCGACACAATGGGGTTCTGCTTGCTCTCGGCCAGGGCGCGGATCACATTCGACACGCGCTTCTGCATCTCGGGATTGGCGCGCTGCACGGCGTTGAGCTCGATGGCGTTGTTGTATTGGCCGGTGTTGACACTGCTCACAGCGCCGCCGCCCATGCCAATGCGGTAGTTGTCGCCACCCATGAGCACCACCTTCTCGCCAGGCACCGGAGTGCCCTTGATGGCGTCGCGCTCGTTGGCAAAGCCCACGCCGCCAGCAAGCATTATCACCTTGTCGTAGGCAGTCTTCTCTTTGTCCTCCTCGTGCTCAAACGTGAGCAGCGAACCGCAGATGAGCGGCTGTCCGAACTTGTTGCCGAAGTCGCTGGCGCCGTTGGAGGCCTTGATGAGGATTTGCTCGGGCGTCTGATAGAGCCACGGGCGCGGAGGCATGGTGCACTGCTCCCACAGGCGGCTGGCCTCGGTGCGCGGATAGGAGGTCATGTAGACCGCCGTTCCGGCCAAAGGCAGACTGGCGCGGCCGCCGCCCAGGCGGTCGCGTATTTCACCGCCCGAACCGGTGGCGGCGCCGTTGAACGGCTCCACGGTGGTGGGGAAGTTGTGCGTCTCGGCCTTGAGCGATATCACCGATTGGATGTCGGTGACGCCGAAGAAGCTCGGTCCCTCGGGGTTCTCGGGAGCAAACTGCTCGATTTTCGGGCCCTTTACAAAGGCCACATTGTCCTTGTAGGCCGAAATCACGCTATTGGGGTTTTGCTGGGTAGTCTTTTTGATGAGTTTGAACAGCGACACGGGCATTTCCTCACCGTCGATGATAAACGTGCCGTTGAAAATCTTGTGGCGGCAGTGCTCGCTGTTGACCTGCGAGAAGCCAAACACCTCGCTGTCGGTGAGCGGGCGGCCAAGGCGGTGGCCAAGCTCCTTAAGGTAGTTCACCTCCTCGGGGCTGAGGGCGAGGCCCTCCTCTTCGTTGTATTTCTCGATGTCGTCGATATACACGATGGGATCGGGCTTGCGATCCACGGTGAACGTGTCGGCGTCGAGAGTGTGATACACCCGCTGCAGCATTTTGTCGTGGGCGGGCTCCTTTTCGTGGCATGCCGTGAACTCCTCGATGCGCACAATGCCGCGCATGTCCATGTTTTGGGTAATCTCCACAGCATTGGTGCTCCAGGGGGTGATCATCTCCTTGCGCGGGCCCACAAAGGTGCCACGCAGCACAGAGTCGTTCACAAGCTGCGCACCGCTGAACAGCCACTCCAGTTTTTTTACTTCATCGGAAGAAAGAGCGTGGTCGGAATCGACCGCATAGATTGTTTTCGCTCCTTTTTTGAAGAATGTAATCATATTTTTAATATGTGATTTTAAGATGAGTCTTGCTTTGCACTGCAAAATTAATAAAATCGCTTAAAAAATCACTGCTTTTGCCGCCACGATTTCCAAATATATGACTGCTGCGGCACAATATATTATATTCACAAAAGCGCAGCGCGCCTGCGGCCGGGCTCAAAAAGCAGAGCCTTGTGGCCGCATGGCGCGCTGAGTTTCATTCTCGCAGGCCTTATGCCCCGCCCTGCTTCACCCTGAGGGCGCGCATGGCGTTGAGCACGGCCAGCACGGTGACGCCAACATCGGCAAACACCGCCATCCACATTGTGGCCGCCCCCACGGCTGCAAGCGCAAGCACAAGCAGCTTGACGCCAATGGCAAACCACACGTTTTGCATGGCGATGCCTATGGTGCGGCGGGCAATGGCTATGGCCAGGGCCACCTTCGACGGTTTGTCGTCCATAAGCACCACATCGGCGGCCTCGATGGCGGCGTCAGAGCCCATGCCGCCCATGGCTATGCCCACATCGGCGCGTGCCAGCACAGGGGCGTCGTTGATGCCGTCGCCCACAAATGCCAGCGTGGTGCCGGCGCGCTTGGTGGCCAGCAGGCGCTCCACCTCACCAACCTTGCCGTCGGGCAGCAGCTCGGCGCGGAACTCGTCGACGCCCGTCTCGGCCGCCACGGCCTGCGCCACCTCGGCACGGTCGCCCGTGAGCATCACCGTGCGGCCCACTCCGGCAGCCTTAAGGCTGGCTATGGCCTGGCTGGCATCGGGCTTGAGCGCATCGGAAATCACTATGTGGCCGGCATACACGCCGCCAATGGCCACATGCACAATGGTGCCCGCCTTGTGGCACTGGTGCCACTTGGCCCCGATGGCATCCATCATGCGGCTGTTGCCCACGCACACCGTCTGCCCGTTGACCGTGGCGCGCACGCCCTGGCCCGCAACCTCCTCGATGCCGTCGACCTTGCAGCCGTCATGCTCATTGGGATATGCTGCCTTGAGCGAGGCTGCAATCGGGTGGGTTGAATAGCGCTCAACGTGGGCCGCCAGGTGCAGCAGGTGCTGCCCGTCGCACTTGTCGGGGTGCACGGCTGTGACCTCAAACCGCCCCTTGGTGAGCGTTCCCGTCTTGTCGAACACCACCGTGCCAAGCCGCGCAAGGGTATCCATATAGTTGCCGCCCTTCACCAGAATGCCGCGGCGAGAGGCTCCGCCAATGCCGCCAAAGAAAGTGAGCGGCACCGAGATGACCAGCGCGCAGGGGCACGACACCACCAGGAATGTGAGCGCGCGGCTGAGCCACGTGGGGAAAGCCCCCGCAAAACCTGCGTCAGACAGCAGCGGCGGCACTAAGGCCAGCACCACGGCCACACCAACCACAATGGGGGTGTAGATGCGGGCAAACTTGGTGATGAATGCCTCGCTGCGCGACTTGTTGCCGGCCGCATTCTCCACAAGGTTGATGATTTTCGACGCCGTAGACTCGCCAAAAGTCTTGGTGACACGCACACGCAGCAGCCCCGACACATTGACGCAGCCCGACGACACATCGTCGCCCGCCTTCACAGGGCGCGGCATGCTCTCGCCCGTCAGGGCCACGGTGTTGAGGCTCGACTCACCTTCGATGACGATGCCATCCATTGGCACCTTTTCGCCAGGCTTCACCACTATGGTCTCGCCCACGGCCACGGTGTCGGGCGCCACTACGGCCACATTGGCGCCGCGCACCACATTGGCAGTGTCGGGCCTTATGTCCATGAGATGGGAAATAGACTTGCGGCTGTTGTCTTCGGCATAGTCCTCAAACATTTCGCCCACCTGGAAAAACAGCATTACAAACACTGCCTCGGCAAACTCAGTGTCGGCCCCGGGCAGGAAGCCGATTCCCAGCGCGCCCACAGTGGCCACGCACATCAGGAAGTCTTCGTCGAGGGCCTCGCCGTGGGCAATGCTCTCGGCGGCCTCCGCTATCACGTCGTAGCCTGCAATGAGGTATGGCACCATGTAGACCAGCAACAGCTGCCACGTGGCAAGGCCGGCATAATGCTCAACCGCAACGGCGGCGGCCAGCAGCACGGCGGCAGCGATGATTCTAATCAGTTTTTTGTTGACCTTCATAATTTCTTTGTCCGTTTTATTTACGTTTTCTGCCGCAAAGTTACCGCATGGTTTTCGCAACCTGGTTGCAAACACCGCCCCGGGGCAGCAAAATATTACCGCCGCACAATGCGCCGCATTCAAGATATTGTAGCTATCTTTGTGGACGCAACTGAATGCAGTGTGCAGACAAGAAACCATGCAAAATGTGCTGATATGAACGAACTCACAAAATTCCTCATCGATGAGCAGCGCGCAAAGCGCAAGGGCGGGCTTTACCACAAGACCCAAGTGCTGCTGGCCTACAATTCGAACCGAATTGAGGGCAGCAAACTAACTGAAGACCAGACCCGATACATCTTCGAGACACGGACCATTGGATTTAAGGCCCAAGACGCATATTTGGCCATGGTGAAATATTTCAACGAGGCCCTTGCCGAGGGCTAGAAAATGGATTGACACCAAAACTTGAGCCACCACACGGCACGGTTTTTGCCGCTCTGCACGGCAATCATACTGAGTAACGGCATTTTTCATTAATTTTCCAATAGATTCAACTGCTATGACAAAAAACATTCTTTCGCTTGACTCGGCCAAGGCCATGGACTTCCTGATGAAGTCGGAGCAATATCACAGTTTTGAACTTCCCGAATACTTTGACTTCGGCCCTGTGCTGCAATTTGTGGCAAAGACCATTGACGACAAGCCATACGGCGAGTGCCTGTCGGGCCGCAATCCGGCCGGCATCAGCGATGTGAACTTCGGCATAATGCTCAACAAAGACGGCCGGTATGCGGTGCGTCCGCTCACGCTGTGCAACCCATATATGTACTACTTTCTGGTGCGCTGCATGTGCGGCCCGGGCAACTGGGAGCGCGTGAAGGCGTTTTTTAAGGCGTGCCGCGTGCCGCACATCAAGTCGTGTGCCCTGCCGGTGATTCCCGACAAGGTGGAACCATTCCACAAGTCGGCCACCATACTCAACTGGTGGAACGAGATTGAGCAGCGGTCGCTGGAGTTGTCGCTCAAATTCCGCCACATGTTTGTGAGCGACATCACCAACTGCTACGGGTCGATAAACCCCGAGAGCATCGACTGGGCGCTGTCGCTAAAAGGCACGGCCAAGGCCACCGGCGCCAACCACGACATTGCCCGCGGCATAATCACATGCCTCAGCGACATGCAGCACGGGCGCAACATCGGCATTCCGCAGGGCAGCAGCGCATTCGACGTGGTGGCCGAAATAGTGCTCGCCTATGCCGACATGATGCTGCACGAGCGGCTCGAAAAGGAGGGCATATCAGACGGATATGAGATATTGCGCTACCGCGATGACTACCGCATATTCTGCAACGACAAGGACCTGCTGGAGCACATATCCTACATATTGCAGCAGGTGCTTGAGCTGCTCAACTTCAGGATGAATAGCTCGAAGACCCACATCACAAGCGATGTGGTGGCCGACTCGATAAAGGCCGACAAGCTATATTACATTGCCAACACACCAATTTTCAGCAAAAAAGGCTGCGACTTCGACGGCATACAGAAGCACCTGATATACATCTTGCTGTTTGGCCGCAAGCATCCCAACTCGGGGCAGATGCGCACCATGCTCAGCGACCTCGACAAGCGCGTGGAGGAGAAGCTGAAACCGCACAAAGAGACGATAGTTTGGGTGATTGGCGACGACGGAAAGCTAAAAGAGCCAAGCGACGACGAAAAAGAGATAGAAGTGCCAGGCAAACTGGTGGAAAACGTGCGCGCCATGAGCGCGGTGGCGGTGCAGATTGCCATCGAGAATGTGGCCGTGGCACACTATGCGCTGCGTGTGGTGAGCCGCATGACCAACTCGCTTGAGCCAGAGGAGCGCAACAGCATTGCCAACGCCGTGAGAGACAAACTCATAGGCCAGCCTAACTCCACCTACACCAAGCTGTGGCTGCAAAACATGACCTACAGCACCGACGTGGAGCAGCACCATGAGCCATACAGCGATGTGAGCCTGTGCCAGCTGGTGATGGGCCACAACGTGAACCTATGGAACAACAGCTGGCTGAAGCCCGAGCTGGTGAAGGGACTGCCGCTACAATCGGTGGTAGACCGCGACACACTGGCCAAGGTGACTCCGGTGATCACATTCCGCGAAACGCGTGCCTACACCGAGTGGGCCGACGTGAACCTGTGATTTTGGCAACGTAATTATTTCCGTGATACAGAATTATGAAGTAATTTTGCAGTTCAATCTACAACATTATTATAAAAGCATATTATTTTAACTGCGAAAAATCACTTTATGGACAATCTGCTTCACACGGCCACCGCTGGCGGCGGCCATGAAAAGGTGGTGATAGGACACGGCAAGGGGCTGCTCGCCCTCTCACCCATCATAGTGTTTCTGCTGCTTTATGTGGCAGTGTCGGCTGCTATCGGCGACTTCTACAAGATGCCGCTGTCGATAGCCTTCATTGTGGCCTCGGTGTGGGCCATGGCCACAATGCCGCGCATGAAGGTGGCCGAACGCATCGAGGTATTCTCGGCTGGCGCGGCCAACAGCAACATACTGTATATGATATGGATCTTCATCATGGCTGGCGCGTTTTCGGCTCTTGCCAACGGCATCGGAGCGGTCGACGCCACAGTCGACCTTGCGCTGCGCGTGCTGCCGTCGTGGTTTCTGCTGCCCGGCATGTTTCTCACAGCGTGCTTCATATCCATGTCGATAGGCACCTCGGTGGGCACCGTGGTGGCCCTCACGCCGTTTGCCCAGCAGTTGGCGCTCACCACGGGCGGCAGCGTGCCGTTTTTCGTGTCGGTGGTGCTTGGAGGCTCGTTTTTCGGCGACAACCTGTCGTTCATTTCCGACACCACAATCGCCGCCACCCGCAACCTGCGTGTGAAGATGAACGACAAGTTCAAGGCCAACCTGTGGATAGCCCTGCCCGCCGCGCTTGTCACCCTGGCAGTGTATGCCACCATAGGCGGCGTGGGCGGTGCGGTGCCCTACACGCCCCACCCCGTGGCCCAGTGGCAGCTGGTGCTGCCCTACCTGGTGGTGATAGCGCTGGCTGTGGCGGGAGTCAACGTGCTGGTTGTGCTGTCGGTGGGCATTGCCAGCTGCCTGATTCTGGCCGCAGGCAGCCACAGCCTTATTGACCTGTGCACCACCATGGGAGGCGGCATAAAGGACATGAGCGACCTGATAATAGTCACCCTGCTCGCAGCCGGCCTGCTTGAGGTGATAAGCTACAACGGCGGCATAAAGTATATCATAGGCCTGCTCACGCGGCGCATCCACGGTGCGCGCGGCGCCCAGGCAGTGGTGGCCGTGCTGGTGAGCCTGGTGAATGTGTGCACGGCCAACAACACCATAGCCATCATCACCGTGGGCAAGATTTCGCGCAGCATAGCGTCGACCTTCGGACTCGACCCGCGCAAGGTGGCGAGCCTGCTCGACACATGCTCGTGCATCACGCAGTGCATCATCCCCTACGGGGCGCAGTCGCTGCTGGCCGCCGGACTGGCCAAGGTGAGTCCAGTGGCCTTCCTGCCCTACCAGTACTATGCGTGGGCGCTGGCCGCCACCGTGGCGCTGTCGATAGCGCTGCAATTTCCGCGCTCCCACCAGCGGGCGGCGTGATTTCGGGGGGGCGGACGCTTGCCCCAGTGGATTTTTTGGGCTAAATTAGCGTTGCGAAACATAATAATTCACAATTCAAGGAAAGGCATACAGTGAAATTCGAACCATTGGCCGAGCGGATGCGGCCCACCTCGCTCGACAACTACATAGGACAAAAGCACCTTGTGGGCCAGGGGGCGGTGATTCGCCGCATGATTGAGACGGGCAACATTTCGTCGTTCATCCTGTGGGGCCCGCCGGGTGTGGGCAAGACCACGCTGGCCAAAATCATTGCCGAGCAGACCAAGGTGCCATTCTACACTCTGAGTGCTGTCACGGCCGGTGTAAAGGAGGTGCGCGACCTGATAGCGCGCTGCCGCGCCGACCAGATGAGCATGTTCTCGAAGGGGCGTCCCATTCTGTTCATCGACGAGATTCACCGCTTCAGCAAGTCGCAGCAAGACTCGCTGCTGGGGGCGGTGGAAGACGGCACGGTGACGCTGATTGGCGCCACCACCGAGAACCCGTCGTTTGAGGTGATAAGGCCGCTGCTGTCGCGCGCACAGGTGTATGTGCTCAACCCGCTTGGCAAGGACGACCTGCTGGAGCTGCTTCACCGCGCGGTGAAGACCGACCGCATGTTTGCCGACCGTGAGGTGCGCATCGAGCAGACCGATGCGCTGCTGCGCTTCTCGGGCGGCGACGCGCGCAAGCTGCTCAACATTCTCGACCTGATCATGCAGTCGCTCAGCACCCACGAGCCATTTGTGATCAACGATGAGATAGTGACGTCGAGGCTGCAGCAAAACCCGCTTGCCTTCGACAAAAACGGCGAGATGCACTACGACATAATTTCGGCCTTCATCAAGTCGATTCGGGGCAGCGACCCCGATGCGGCCGTCTACTGGCTGGCCCGCCTCATTGCCGGCGGCGAAGACCCGAAGTTTATTGCGCGGCGCATGGTGATATCGGCCGCCGAGGACATTGGCCTGGCCAACCCCAACGCACTGCTGCTGGCCAACGCGGCATTTGACGCAGTGAGCAAGATTGGCTGGCCAGAGGGGCGCATTCCGCTCAGCGAGTGCGCAGTGTATCTGGCCACATCGCCCAAGAGCAACTCGGCCTACATGGCCATCAACTCGGCCCTGCAGCTGGTGAAGCAGACGGGCAACGTGCCTGTGCCGCTGCACCTGCGCAACGCGCCCACGCAGCTCATGGAGGAGTTGGGCTATGGCAAGGACTACAAGTATGCCCACGACTATCCCGGCCACTTCGTGCGCCAGGACTACATGCCAGCCGAGATTGGCCGCGCCAAGCTGTGGCAGGCCTGCCCCAACCCGGCCGAGGACCGCATGAAGGCGCGCATGGACCAGCTGTGGGGCGGTGGCAAGCCTGACGGCGCCAAGCAATAGCATGCCGCACAATTACGCACTGCCCTGCGCCGCGGGGCAAAACTTAATTATTTTTAATTGACGGCTGAATATCTTTGTGTTGTGTGCGCTTTTGCGTAAATTTGCGAATATTTAATGGTTTTTTGTGCAACGTAGAGAAACCACCGCCTGCGCACCCCCTTGCAACAGCTCTGCGCAGGCCATATGCAAGCATTAATATAAAAACTAAACATAACATCTAAATTATTATGAGTTTGAATATCGTTGTGTTGGCCAAACAAGTGCCCGACACTCGTAATGTTGGTAAAGATGCGATGAAGGCCGATGGCACCATCAACCGTGCGGCCCTGCCGGCAATCTTCAATCCCGAAGACCTCAACGCCCTGGAGCAGGCTTTACAACTTAAAGAACAGAATCCCGGCTCAAAAATCACGCTGCTCACCATGGGCCTGCCGCGCGCAGCCGAGATGATTCGTGAGAGTCTGTATCGCGGCGGCGACACCGGCATCGTGCTCACCGACCGCGCGCTTGCCGGCGCCGACACGCTTGCCACCTCATACGCGCTTGCCACGGCAATCCGCCACATTGGCAAGGTCGACATCATTTTAGGCGGCCGCCAGGCCATCGACGGCGACACCGCCCAAGTGGGCCCGCAGGTGGCCGAGAAGCTGGGCCTGCCGCAGGTGACCTATGCCGAGAGCGTGAAGGTGGAAGGCGGCAAAGCCGTGATTAAGCGCCGCATTGAGCGCGGATTTGAAACCGTGGAGGCCCCGCTGCCCCTGGTGGTGACAGTGAACGGCACCGCCGACGCCTGCCGCCCGCGCAACGCGCGCCTGGTGCAGAAGTTCAAGTATGCGGCCACTCCCAGCGAGAAGGCCAAGCTCGACGCAAAGGTGCAGCAGCTGGTGGACAGCCGCAGCTATCTGCAGCTGGGCGAGTGGAGCGCAGCCGACATCAAGGCCGATCCCGAACAGATAGGCCTCAAGGGCTCGCCCACCAAGGTTAAGACGGTGGTCAACGTGGTGTTCCAGGCCAAGGAGGCTAAGCGCCTCGACGGCGCCGACGAGGCCCAGATCGAAGGCCTTGTGAAGGATCTCATCGCCGACCACATTATAGGCTAACACACATTCAATCTTTTTCTCAGAACAAAAAAATGGAAGACAAGAATAATTTAGTAGTATACTGCGAGTATGATGAGGGCCGCGTGGCCGATGTGAGCCTTGAGCTCCTCACCAAGGGCCGCGCCCTTGCCTCGCAACTCGGCATAAAGCTCGAAGCGCTTGTGATTGGCGACAAGCTGGAGGGCATCGAAAACCAGCTGTTCCCCTACGGCGTGGATGTGGTCTACAAGGTGCAGGACGACCGCCTGTATCCCTACACCTCGCTGCCCCACAGCCAGGCCGTGATCAACCTGTTTAAGGAAATAAAGCCGCGCATATGCTTCATGGGCGCCACTACCATTGGCCGCGACCTGGGCCCGCGCGTGTCGTCGTGCCTGCACAGCGGGCTCACCGCCGACTGCACCGCACTGGAAATAGGCGACCACACCGACCCCATCAGCAAAAAGGAGTATAAGGATTTGCTGTATCAGATTCGCCCCGCTTTCGGCGGCAACATTGTGGCCACCATCGTCAACCCCGAGCACCGTCCGCAAATGGCCACCGTGCGCGAGGGCGTGATGAAGAAGGAAATCCTCGACCCCGCCTACAAGGGCGTGGTGGTGGACCTCGACCCCAAGAAATACATCGACGAGGCCAGCTATGTGGTGAAAATCATCGACCGCGAGGTGGAGAAGTCGAAAATCAATATAAAGAACTCGCCCATAATTGTGGCCGGCGGCTATGGCGTGGGCAGCAAGGAGAACTTCAAGCTCATCTATGAGCTGGCCGAGACCCTGGGCGGCGAGGTGGGCGCCTCGCGCGCCGCAGTTGACGCCGGCTTCACCGAGCACGAGCGCCAGATTGGCCAGACGGGCGTCACGGTGCGCCCCAAGCTGTATATTGCCTGCGGCATCTCGGGCCAGATTCAGCACGTGGCCGGCATGCAGGACAGCTCGATAATAGTGTCGATCAACAGCGACCCCAACGCGCCCATCAACAACATTGCCGACTACGTGATTACGGGCAATGTGGAAGATGTGATTCCGCGCCTCATCAAGTATTACAAAAAGAACTCAAAGTAATCAGCACAAACACAAACAATGGCAAATTTCTATAACGACAATAAGGCGCTCCAGTATTATCTGAATCATCCGCTGATGAAGAAGATTGTGACACTGCGCGAGCGCAACTTCACCGAGTGCGAGAAGTATGACTACGCCCCGTTCAGCTTCGAGGACGCAATGGACTCCTACGAGAAGGTGCTTGAGATAGCAGGCGAGATTAGCGGCGACATAGTGGCCCCCAACGCAAAAGACGTTGACCTCGAAGGCCCGCACCACGAAAACGGCCGAGTGCGCTATGCAAGCGGCACCGAGGCCAACCTCAAGGCTCTGGTGCAGGCCGGCCTCATGGGCATATCGCTGCCGCGCCAGTATGGCGGCCTCAACTTTTCGCTGGTGCCCTACATTATGGCTGCCGACCTGGTGAGCCGCGCCGACGCCAGCTTTGTTAACATCTGGGGTCTGCAGGACTGCGCCGAGACCATATGCGAGTTTGCAACCGAGGACCAGCGCCAGCGCTTCCTGCCCCGCGTGTGCGCAGGCGAGACCATGGCCATGGACCTCACCGAGCCCGATGCCGGCAGCGACCTGCAGTCGGTGATGCTCAAGGCCACTGAGGCCGAAGACGGCACATGGCGCCTCAACGGCGTGAAGCGATTCATCACCAACGGCGACGGCGACATTGCCTTGGTGCTGGCCCGCTCTGAGGCCGGCAGCCACGACGGCCGCGGCCTGTCGATGTTCATATTCGACAAGCGCGACGGCGGCGTGACGGTGCGCCGCATCGAGGACAAGATGGGCATCCATGGCAGCCCCACATGCGAGCTGGTGTTCAAAAACGCCAAGGCCGAGCTTTGCGGCTCGCGCCGCCTGGGCCTCATTAAATATGTGATGAGCCTTATGAACGGTGCCCGTCTGGGCATCGCAGCCCAGTCGGTGGGTGTGAGCGAAAGCGCCTACCGCGAGGCCGACGCCTATGCCCGCAGCCGCGAGCAGTTTGGCCAGCCCATCATCAACTTCCCGGCAGTGTCCGAGCTGGTGGCCAACATCAAGGCCAAGCTCGACGCCTCGCGCACCATTCTGTATGAATGCACGCGCTTTGTGGATGTGTACAAGACCTACGACGCAATATCGCGCGAACGCACCCTCACCCCCGAGGAGCGCGCCGAGCGCAAGCACTACAACCGTCTGGCCGACGCCTTCACGCCTCTGGCCAAGGGCATGACCAGCGAGTTTGCCAACCAGAACGCCTACGACTGCGTGCAGGTGCACGGCGGCTCGGGCTTCATGCGCGACTACGCCTGCGAGCGCATCTACCGCGACGCACGCATCACCAGCATCTATGAGGGCACAACCCAGCTGCAGGTGGTGGCCGCAATACGCCACGTGACCACCGGCACATATTCGGCTCAGATGCAGGAGTATGCCGCAGGCACCTACAGCGACGAGATGCTGCCGCTCAAGGCCAAGCTCGACAAGATGATCGAGGCCTACGAGCAGGCTGTGGCCACAGTGAAGGCCGTGGGCGACACCGAATACGTCAACTTCCAGGCACGCCGTCTGGTGGAGATGGCCGGACACATCATCATGGGCTATCTGCTCATCTACGACGCAACCAACAAGCCTGAGCTGTTCAGCAAGTCGGCTCACGTGTATGTGAACTATGGCGAGGCACAGGTTGCCGCCAACGCCAAGTTCATTGCCGAATTCCAGCCGGCCGACTTCGCCAACTACAAGCAGGACTAAACCCGACGCACACGCCTGGAGCGGGCTCAATGCACGCCCCCAAGCGCATTCATAACAACATTATTCACTTGAGGGCACGCGACACGGCACAGTGGCCGTGGGCGTGCGCCTCAAGTGTTTTTTTTCACACACATCAAGCAGCAATGCACATATGCAAATGAGCAACTACACCTTCCTAACCACGGCCCCGGTGCCGCGGGTGGTGGCCCGAATGTCGGTGTCCACCATTGCCACAATGCTTGTGACCAGCATCTACAACCTGGCCGACACATTCTTTGTGGGCTACATCAGCACCCAGGCCACAGCAGCCGTGGGCATCGTATTTTCGGTGATGTTTGTGCTCCAGGCCATAGGGTTCTTCTACGGCCACGGGTCGGGCAACTTCATATCGCGCGAACTTGGGGCGCGGCGCCAGCGTCAGGCCGAACGCATGGCCGTGACCGGCGTGGTGCTGTCGTTTGGCACGGGAGTGGTGATAATGGCCGCGGGGCTGGCGCTGCTCACGCCGCTGTCGGTGGCGCTGGGCTCAACACCCACCATATTGCCGTCCACCGAAAGCTACATGGGCATTGTGCTGCTGGGGGCGCCGTTTTGCACGGCTTCGCTCACGCTCAACAACCAGCTGCGCTTTCAGGGCAACGCAGCCCACGCCATGCTGGCCGTGGTGGCCGGAGCGGTGCTCAACATAGTGCTCGACCCTCTGCTGATATTCGTGGCCGGAATGGGCGTGGCCGGAGCCGCCTGCGCCACCGTGGCCGGGCAGGTGGGCAGCTGCGCGCTGCTGCTGGCCATGACGCACCGCGGCGGCAACCTGAGGCTGCACTGGCGCAACTTCACGCCGAGCAAAGCTTTTATTTTGGAGATATTGGGGGGCGGCACCCCGTCGCTGCTGCGGCAGAGCCTTGGCAGCGTGGCCACCATACTCATGAACGTGGCCGCTGCGGCCTATGGCGACGCCGCCATTGCCGCCATGAGCATAGTGAACCGCATAACCATGCTCATAATGGCCGCCATCATAGGCCTTGGGCAGGGCTACCAGCCGCTGTGCGGATTCTGCTACGGGGCGGGACTGTATGGCCGTGTTAAAGAGGGAATGTGGTTTTGCGTGAAAGTGGGCACGTCGTTTCTGGTGCTGTGCTCGGTGTTGGGTTTCGGCTTTACACACGGCATTATAGCCACCTTCCGCAACGATGCGCAGGTGGTGGCCGTTGGCGCCACTGCGCTGCGCTGGCAGCTGGCCACGCTGCCGCTTATAGGCCTGTTCATGTATGCCAACATGATGCTGCAGACGGTGGGCATGACGTGGCGTGCCAACCTGCTGGCTTCGGCCCGGCAGGGGCTGTTTTTCATTCCGGCCATACTGCTGCTGCCGGTGGCCATGGGGCTGCACGGTGTGGAGATATGCCCGGCGGTGTGCGATGTGTGCTCGTTTCTGCTCACCGTGCCCATTCTGCGCGGAGCGCTGAGGCACATGCGCTGACGCATTTCAGTCGGAGTCGCTGCTGTTGTGGCTGCCAAACAGCCAGTCAAACAGCAGCAACTTCATGAGAAACGGCATTTTCTCACCATCCTTGTATCCGAAGAACCATCGGAATAGTCTGATTTCTAATTTTACAACGGCGATGCATAGCCACACCACTGCAACGGTGGCTACAATCATAAGTATACTACTGAACATAATATTATGTGTTTTAACTGATTAGACTACTGTTTTTTTTGGGAAAAAGTGTCACTGCGCCTCCGATTCTGGCTTCGTCTTGGGCAGCACCAAGTTGAGCATCACGCCCACTATGGCGCTCAAACCGATTCCAGCCATGGTGAACGAGCCAAACTGCATCACCGCGCCGCCGATGCCCATGGTGAGGGTCACCGACACAATTATCACATTGCGGGTGTCGTTGAGGTCAACCTTGTGCTGCTCAAGGTTTTGCACGCCTACGCTGGCTATGGTGCCAAACAGCAGCAGCATGATGCCGCCCAGCACGGCCTGCGGAATTGACTGCAGCAGTGCCGACAGCTTGCCTATCACCGAAAACACTATGGCCGTGGCGGCGGCAATGCGTATCACCTGCGGACTGGTGACCTTGGTGATCGACATGGCGCCAGTAACCTCGCTGTAGGTGGTGACCGGCGGCCCGCCGAAGAACGAGGCCGCAAGGCAAGCCAGACCGTCGCCCAGCATGGTGCGGTGCAAGCCTGGCGACTTGGCAAAGTCTTTGCCAGCCACCGCGCTCACCACATACACATCGCCTATGTGCTCAATCACAGGGGCTATGGCCACGGGAATCATGTAGAGGAACGGCGCCCATGAGAACTGCGGCAGATGGAAGTGAGCTATGGACGACGGCAGCGCGAACCACGGTGCCTGCCTCACCGGCTCGAAGTCGACCACGCCCATGCAGCATGCCACCACGTAGCCCGCCACAATGCCGCACACCACCGGCACCAGCTTGATGAGGCCGCGCCCCCACGTGAGAACACAAATGGCCGTGGCAAGCGAAACCAAGGCCAGAGTCCAGTTGGTCTTGGCCATATCCACACCGCTGCCAGAGAGCGTGAGACCGATTAGGATTATCACCGGGCCTATCACCACGGGCGGAAACAGACGGTCGAGCAACCGCTTGCCCTGCCACTTGACCAGCGCACTCATCACAAAGTAGACCAGCGCCACGCCGCACAGGCCGGCAAGCGTGCCGGGCATGCCCCACTGCTTGCTGGCGGCAATCATGGGAGCGATGAAGGCGAAACTGCTGCCCAGGAATATGGGCACGCGGCCGCGGGTGACAAGGTGGAAGATGTATGTGCCCAGTCCGGCAGAAAACAGCGCCGTGGCGGGGTCGAGCCCCACAAGCAGCGGCACAAGCACTGTGGCCCCGAAGGCCACAAACAGGAATTGCACTCCCACAATTCCCTTTCGCATCGGCGACAATTGGTCGGTAGTCATTGATATCTGTTTTTCTCTTTAATCATTATTCAATTATTGCGGCTGCGATCCGAGGCTATGTTGCAGCTCGGCCGCCAGCTGAAGCACACGGGCGTTGAACTCGGCCTCGGGCAGATTCCACGGCAGCCAGTGGATGGTGAAGCCGCGGCGCTCCATGCCGCGGAACCACGTCATCTGCCGCTTGGCAAACTGGTGGATGGCGGCCTCAAGGTGCGTGAACATCTCACGGCGAGTGATTTCACCCGTCACATAGCGTGTGATCCACTTGTATTCCAGACCGTAGTAAATCAGGTCGTCGGGCGCCACACCGCTGTCGATGAGCCGCCGCACTTCATCGGCCATGCCAGCATCGAGGCGGGCCTTTAGGCGTGCCGTGATGCGCTCGCGGCGCGTGTCGCGGTCGATGTCGACGCCAATAATCAGGGCGTTGCGCAGCGGGTGCGGCTCGGTGAGCTGCTTCAGCTGCGGGTTGCGGTGATAGTAGTCGCAAATTTCGATGGCGCGGATGGCGCGCTTGCAGGTGTCAACGTCGGTGACGTTGTGCAGCGCCTTGTATTGGCTCAGCATCTGCGCAAGCTCGCCAAGGCTCTTGCCCTCAAGGCTGGCGCGCAGCTGCGGGTTGGCCGGCACCGGGGGCAGGGCTATGCCTTTCACAATGCTCTCCACATACAGCCCAGTGCCTCCGCACACCACAGCGGCATGGCCGCGGCCGCGGATGCCGTCGAGGGCCTGGGCGTAGTCGCGCATATATTCAAACAAATTGTAGCGGTAGCCGGCCGGGCAGATGTCGATGAGGTGGTATGGCACATCGCCATACTCATCAAGGTCTTTGCCCGTGCCCAGGTCCATGCCACGGTAGAGCTGGCGCGAGTCGGCGCTGATGATCTCACCACCAATGGCGCGGGCCAGGCTCACGGCGCGTGCCGTCTTGCCAGAGGCCGTTGGGCCGGTGATTACATACAGGATTTCATCGTCGTGCTTGGCCATGGCCCGATTATTTGTTTTTGAGGTTGTCGTCGAAGAACTTGAGCACGCGGCGGTAGAGCGGCAGGCGCACGTCGCAGCCGTTGATGCTGTGGTTCATGTTGGGATACACCATCATGTCCACCAGCTTGTTGAGGCTTGTGAGGCGCGACACATACTGCATTTCGTTGACGATGTGCACATTGTCGTCGGCGCTGCCAAACATCACCATCAGCTTGCCCTTTTGCTGCGCAGCGGCCTCAAGCGGCGAACTTGCAGTGTAGCCAGCCTCATTCTCGCGCGGAGTGCGCATGTAGCGTTCGGCATATATGGTGTCGTAGAACCGCCACGAAGTGACTGGAGCAATGGCCACACCGGCAGCATACTTGCTGCCAGGCTGCGACATGGCCATCAGGGCCTCGTAGCCGCCATAGCTCCAGCCCCAAATGCCAATGCGGTCTTTGTCGACATATGGCTGCTGGGCCATGTAGCGCGCAGCCGCAAGCTGGTCGATGGTCTCGTATTTGCCGAGGTTCATATACACCACCGACTCAAACGCCTTGCCGCGGCCACCAGTGCCGCGCCCGTCGACGCAGGCCACTATGTAGCCCTGCGAGGCGAAGTATTCCTCCCAATCGAGTTTCCACTTGTTGAGCACCTGCTGCGATCCGGGGCCGCTGTATTGCGACATTATCACGGGATACTTCTTGTTGGGGTCAAAGTCGACGGGTTTCACCACATAGCCGTTGAGCTTCACACCGTCGTCGGTGGTCATTGTGAAGAACTCACGCTTGGGCACATCGGCGCGCGTGTATTTCTCGGCATACTCGGCATTGGTCTGCAGAGTGCGCACGCGCTTGCCCGTGGCAGTGGCCGTTACGGCATACTGGTTGGGCGTGCGGGCGTCGCTGTAGTTGCTTATGCAGTAGCTGTAGTCGCGGCTGAAGGCAGTTGCGGCCGTGGTGCCGCTGTCGGGGCTTATGCGCCTCATGCGGCCGCTGGCGTCGACGCTTGCCACCACGCGGTTGAGTTCGCCGTTGGTGGCCTGGAAGTAGAACTGCTTGCGCGCGGCGTCGTAGCCGTAGAAGTCGGTCACGTTATAGTTGCCGCTGGTGAGTTGCTTGATGAGCGCGCCGCTCAGGCTGTACTGATACAGGTGGGTGTTGCCCGACTTGTCGCTCGGAATCACAAAGAAGCCGTCGTAGTAGCGCACCTGGTTGGCCAGTTCGCTGTCGACCCAAGTGGCCGACTTCTCGTTATACACCTCGCGGCTCACTGTGCTGCGCGGGTTCACGGCATATATGCTGAAGTCGTTTTGCGTGCGGTTGAGTTTGCTCACCATCAGCTTGGTGGGGTCGGGACTGAAGGCGATGTGCGGCACATAGTCATCGTCGGCCATGGGCAGCTGCATCTTTTTGAGTGTGCGGTTGTCCACATCATAGGCCATGACGCTCACCACCGAGTTTTTCTCGCCTGCCACGGGGTATTTGTAGTCGTACTTGCCGGGATACAGCGCATACTCGTCGCGCGGATTGCAGTCGCCGCCATAAATGGTCATCGAGTACATCGGCACCTGGCTCTCGTCCCAGCGGATGAAAGCCAGCGTCATGTTGTCGGCCGACCACGTGAGCGAGTTCAGAATGCCAAACTCCTCCTGATACACCCAGTCGGGCACACCGTTGATCACCTCATTCTTTTTGCCGTCGGTGGTCACGGCCACCTGCGTGCCATAGTCTAGCTTGCTGATGTAGATGTTGTTGTCCTTCACATAGGCCACCATTCGGCCGTCGGGACTCATGGTGGCTATCTCCTCGCCTCCGGCATCGGAGAGCTTGGTGAGCTTGCGGTGGCGCACATCGTACACATAGTAGTCGGCCCTGAAACTGTGCCTGTAGATGGGCTCGGTGTTGGTCCAAAGCAATATTTTGCTCTCGTCGGCACTCATTTCAAAGCCGTCCCACGAGTCAACCTTTTCGCCGCCGCGGGCCTCCTTGGCATCGAAGGCTACAGCCACCTCGGCATCGCTCTTGTAGCTGCATTTGCTTATTTTCTGTCCGTCGGCACTCAGCTGGTAATAATATCCGCCGTCGTTGGCCGGACTCACCTCGCCGATGGTGTAGGGGCGGCTTTGCGCCAGCACAAAGTCTTGCATCTCAAGGGCCTGCGCGCTTAGCGCAGCCGTGCCGCACACAGCGGCCGCCATAATAGCTTTTTTGCTGAATATAGTCATAACAATATCTGATTTCTTGCATATTAGGGCCTGCGCCCATAACCGCAAGCAAAAGTAGCAAAATTCCCCCACTCTCGCAACTCGCACCGCCGTTCGACACAAAGACAAAAAAACAAGTTTTTTAATGAAGAAGATGCGAAAAGATTGGCTATACACATTCCAGCCGCTAAGCCTTGGGCAGTGCCGATGGTCTAATGCTTTTGTCCTTTCAGAACGCAATGCAGTTGTGCGTTGATACCCAGGGAGTTGCCCTGGGCTATAAGTTCATTGGGCTTTTAGCCCGCTTATATCAGCATTCACTGAGTTTCACACGCATGTTCAGTTAATTGACTAAATGCAACAACTGTAGCTGCTACACCACAAAGCAGCTATGATTGCCGGCATTGCTGATGCCTCAGTTTGAAAAGACAACATTACGCTAAAATACATAAAATAAGCTATTTAATCACATCAAACGACCTACATTGGCTGTAATTGTTTGCTTCTAATTGGTTGATTAGTAAATAATTGCGGTGAACATGGCATACCGGTGGCACTGAAAAAGTATAGCGTTGCGTTGTTGCCACAAAATTGAAGACGACTTTATCCCGCTCAGGGATAAGATATGTGTAGGCAGGTATGCAGCGCTGGCGTAGCGACAGCGAAGTCCGAGCGAAATGCCTGCTTTGTTGCGCCTACGCAAATGCATTCCAGAGGAATGCGACAGCAGGCGGATCATGCTGATATTCTGATTATTGAGTTGAGGTAGTTACGAGGTGCAGTGGTCGCATTCCTCTGGAATGCGTGGCTCTGGTGGACGGTTAGCAGGCATTTCGCGTCGGCTGTGCCTCCGCTGCATACCTGCCTACACATATCAAATCCCTCTGGGATTGATACTTTTTCACGTCCCTGCTGTATTCGTCACTGTTTGGCGCATCTCCGCCAGCCAAATCGGCTATTAAGCAGCCAATTGTAGCATTATATTTGCTGGTGAATGGATGGAAAAAATTAAGAGCCACCGATTAGCATTGCTAATCAGCGGCTCTTAAGCTAAGTGTCCGAGATGAGATTCGAACTCACACAATCCAATGATCACTACCCCCTCAAAGTAGCGCGTCTACCAATTCCGCCACCCGGACATTAAAGAGCGAAAAACGGGACTCGGACCCGCGACCTCGACCTTGGCAAGGTCGCGCTCTACCAACTGAGCTATTTTCGCGTT
>CAKUJD010000006.1 GCA_934661195.1 uncultured Muribaculaceae bacterium | reverse complement strand
CTTGAGCGAAAAACGGGACTCGGACCCGCGACCTCGACCTTGGCAAGGTCGCGCTCTACCAACTGAGCTATTTTCGCATTTTTTCGTTTTCTGAATCTGCCGCCGTTACAGCGACAGGCCAAATAAACTTTTCAAAGAACTTGAGCGAAAAACGGGACTCGGACCCGCGACCTCGACCTTGGCAAGGTCGCGCTCTACCAACTGAGCTATTTTCGCGTTTGTTGCAATTTCACACCGTCTGTGTCTCAATTGCAATGCAAAGGTAGGCTCTTTTAGTGAAACCACCAAATTTTTCGGCCTAAAAATTCAAACTTTTTTCTCGGACGTGCTATCGCGAGAGCAGTTGCATAAACTCGCGGCGCAGGCTAACGTCCTCAAAAGCACCGCGATATTGCATTGTCACGGTGGTGGTATCCTGCTTTTCAACGCCTCGCATCTTCATACACATGTGCGAGGCTTCGCAAAACACTATCACGCCCTTGGCGCCAAGCTGGGCCATGACAGCGTCACACACCTGGGCGGTGAGGCGCTCCTGCACCTGCAGGCGGCGGGCATACACTTCGACCACGCGCGCGAGTTTGCTCAGGCCCACGATTTTGCCATTGGGGATATAGCCCACCGAGATGCGGCCGAAAAACGGCAGCACGTGGTGCTCGCACAGCGAGTAGAACTCGATGTCCTTGACTATGACGATGTCGGACCCTGGATGATCGAACATGGCCGAGGCAATGAGTGGCTCGGCCTGCTGCGAATAGCCGCGGGTGTTGTCGAGCAGCGCCTTGGCGGCGCGCACGGGGGTTTTCAGCAACCCCTCACGACCGGTATCCTCGCCTATGAGTTGCAGTATTGCCTTAAAGTGAGCGGCAATCTCGTCGACCACCGCCTTGTTTTGCTCTCCGGCTGCGCCGGTGCTATGATTTGAGTCTTTAACCATTTTTCCTTATTACCTGAAGAAGCAATCTTGTTTTATTTGCGGCGGCTGGCAACCAAAGTGGCCGACTGCCGCTGTCACGCCAGCGTCTATCGCCACACGCTGATGCGGTCGCGCACAATGGTGAACGCATAGTTGGGAAATGCGCGCTTCATGCGCTGCATGGCAGCCTGGGCTTCACGCTGCGAGGCGAAGTCGCCTATGCGCAGACGCCACGACGGGGCCTTGTAGGTGATGTAGGCGCGATATTGCGGAAACCGCATGGCTATGGCCTTGGCGCGCTTTGTGGCATTGACCT
Organism: uncultured Muribaculaceae bacterium; assembly: GCA_934661195.1. GTDB lineage: Bacteria > Bacteroidota > Bacteroidia > Bacteroidales > Muribaculaceae > Sodaliphilus. Next base: position 202,116 of record CAKUJD010000006.1, on the reverse strand, counting down.
TGGCGGCCTGGGCATTGTTGGCCGTAAAGGCCTGAATGCGGTAGCCCGTTGAGTGGGCGGCAAGGGTGTTTTTTTGCTGCCTGGGCACGCTGGCCGAAGAATACTCCCCGTCGCCGGCATAGCCGCTGCTGTGCCGGTGGGCCGACGCTCCGCTGTGCGACTTCTGCTCACCGGCATGGTGCTGCTGTTCCTTGGCAGGAGCCTGCTGCTGGTGGCGCGGCGACTCTTCCTTTTTGGCGGCATGGTCGTCGGTTTTAACAGAGGCATTGGCCGCAGGCTTTTTGGTGACACTGCGATTGGTGAGCGCACTGGGGGCGTTGACACTGACCTGTGCCTGCGCCTGAAAGGCGGCAAGCGCAAGCGCGCAGCCACCCACTAAGCTTATAAGACCGTTACGTGACATAATGCTAAATACATTAAAACATAAAAATCAGCTGCAAAGGTAATGAAAATCACCTTTGCAGCCAATTTTATATCAACTTATTGTGCCTTAACGGCGTGATTAGAACGCAGTGACGATGCCCATGAACGACTCAGCCTTGAGCGATGCACCGCCAATGAGGCCGCCGTCGATGTCGGGCTTAGCGAAGAGTTCGGGAGCGTTGGCGGGCTTGCAGCTGCCGCCGTAGAGGATGGTGGTGTCGTTGGCCACCTGCTCGCCATACTTCTCGGCCACGAGACCGCGGATGAATGCGTGCACCTCTTGGGCCTGGTCGCTTGTGGCAGTTTTGCCGGTGCCGATGGCCCAGATGGGCTCGTAGGCAATCACGATGTTGGCGAATGCCTCAGCGCTGAGGTGGAACAGTGAGTCGGCCAGCTCGGCCTTGATCACTTCCTTGAACGAGCCGTTTTCGCGCTCTTCAAGGCTCTCGCCGCAGCAGAAGATGATCTTCAGGCCGCTCTCAAGGGCCAGATCAACTTTGTTTTTCAGGATTTCGTAAGTCTCGCCATAGTAGCCGCGGCGCTCAGAGTGGCCGAGGATCACATAGTTGGCGCCAGTTGAAGCCACCATGGGGGCCGAAACCTCGCCGGTGTAGGCACCGCTTGTGTGGTCGGCGCAGTTCTCGGCTGCCAGGCCCACCTTGTTGATGTCGATAACGGCCTTTACTGCTGTGAGGTGAGTGAAGGGCACGCCGATCACAACATCGCACTTGAGGTCGCCGGCAGCGGCCACAGCGTCGTTAACTTCCTTTGCCAGTTTCACGCCTTCGGGAACTGTAGTGTTCATCTTCCAGTTACCTGCTACAATATTCTTTCTCATTGCTTTAAAAAATATTTTTGTTTTTAAATCGTAATTTTCTGTGTTTCGATTGCAAAGTTAGTGCTTTATTTTTTATTATCGTTGTCCGTTTTGCTTTTTTTGCGTTTTGCGCGGCGCACAAGCAGCAAGGCGAGGCGGTGCGAACGGTTGACAGCCAGCATAATGGCCAGTGCGGCCACAAGGGCGGCCGTGAGGCGGTGCAGGGTGCGCTGCGGCTGCATGTCGGAGCCCAGCTGCTGCAGTGTGGCAAGGCTGTCGTCGAGGCGGGCGGGATCGATGGAGCTGAGTGTGCGCTTCCACATTATGCGTCCGCCCGAGAGCATCACCACCGCGGGGTTGCCGCGCGCCAGCATCTTCAGCTGCGAGTCGTCGACGCTGTAGAGCGGATAGGCGGCCATCGAGATGTCGCGCCACTCATCGATCTCGGCTGCGGTGCCCGATGTGAGTCCATAGACGTCGGCTCCGCGCGTCTGGGCGAAGTCGCACAGTTCGTTGACCATATAGGTGTACGAGATATTGACGCCGGCAAGGTCGGGAAACAGGATTAGCAACTGCTGGCGGTCGGGGTCGAACACCTCGGCGGTGACGTCGTCACCGTGGTCGTAGACGGTGATGGCTTCGGCATCGGAGGCCGCCACGGGATCGGGTTTGCCGGCCTTGAGGCGTCGGTCCACATAGCTCCAGTCGTCGCCCGGCAAGCTGTCGATGCCAAAGGCGCGCTGCACCCCACCCTTCTCATATATATACTCAAAGTCGGAGCCGGCTTGCGTGGCGTCGGTGTGGCGCGGGGCAAGGCTGGTGCCAACGGGATATGGCCGGAAGTCGATGAGCGGCTGCGTGGCATAGCCCGCCACCGCTATGGCCAGCGGATAGAGGAACGCAAGGAGCATCACCACCCACTGCACCGCCGGGCCATACACGCTGTGCAGGCTGCGGTTGAACACGGCCAGATAGGCTATGGCGGCGGTCAGGGCCACGTTTTTCCAGAATGTGGCCCAGTTGCTTATGACCCAGGCGTCGCCAAAGCAGCCGCAGTCGGGCACTGCTCCTGTAACGGCCAGCCACAGGGTGAGCGGAAGCATGGCGGCCATCATTAGCAGCATCAGCACCGGCGCACCGCGGCGGCAGGCTCCGACGGCCACCAGCAGGCCGAGCACAAACTCCACTATGGCCACGGCAAAGGCGCCAAACAGTGTGAAGCCCAGCAGCCAGTGCCAGCCCAGAGCCTGGGCGTAGTCGATGAACTTATAGTAGCTGCCCGTGGGATCGACGGCCTTGACAAAGCCGGAATACATGAACACGCCCCCCACCGCAAGGCGCAGCGCGAGCACCGCGAGCCGGTTGGCCCACGACGCTGAGTAGCGTGCCACGGCCGAATGAGCCTTGATCATTGCGCGCTCCCCCGCTCCTCGTTGCGCTTGATGAGCGCAAACACAGAGTAGTTGATCATGTCCTGGTAGTTGGCCGCTATGCCCTCGCTCACAATTGTGGCGCCGCCGTGGGCCTCAATCTGCTTCACGCGCATTAGTTTGGTGAGGATGAGGTCGGTGTAGCTGTGCAGGCGCATGTCGCGCCAAGCCTCGCCATAGTCGGCGTTCTTGGCCATCATTAGGCGCTTGGTGTCGGCCATAAGCCTGTCGTAGAGCGCGAGGGCGTCGTCGGAGGTCATGTCGACACTGCCGGCACAGCCGCGCGCCAGCTGAATCATGCCGATGACGCCATAGTTGATGATGCCCACAAATTCGGGCCATATGCCCTCGCCCACCTTGCTTTCGCCGTTGATTTCAAGAGTGCGTATGCGCTTGGCCTTGATGAATATCTGGTCGGTGACCGACTCGGGGCGCAGGATGCGCCACGATGGGCCGTAATCCTTCATTTTGTTGACAAACATGGTGCGGCACTCGGCCACCACCTGGTCATACTCTTTGCTTGTGTCTTGAGCCATATAATACAGATGCTTTGCTTAAACTGTGAGTGCGCCGCGCCCAGCCGTGCCGGGCATGGCAGTGCAAAGTTAATGAGTTTTTTTGTCATTAAAAAGCGCAAGAGCCTGCGGCCGCAATTGCTTGGCCGCAGGCTCTGCTATGAGAAGCCACATCAAAGGATGTGATGAAACTCCGATAAATACAGGATTTGAGGGCATCAGTGCCTTTGTAATCCCCCGGTTCCGGAAGGAACACCTCGTCGGTTGGGGCCCGCCATTGGCAAAAATGCTTGACTCGGCATTTCAATTATAATTTGATGAGTATCCCGATCGACTTTGATGTGGTTGTTATTTTCGTTACTCTTAACTGATGCAAATTTAGTGATTGTTGTCCACTCCACCAAATTATGCGGGCAATAATTTGCCATAATTTTCAACGCGGTTGGCACAGCTACGTGCTGAAATGCAAAAGCCGCCCCACACGCGGGTGTGAAGCGGCTTTTTGCATTGCCTTTATTCAATCGCTGTTGAATATGGGAGAGGATATTGCCTTTAAGCCTTCTTGGCTTTCTCAACGATGGCCTTGAAAGCCTCGGGGTTGTTCATAGCCAGGTCGGCGAGCACCTTGCGGTTAATCTCGATACCTGCCTTGTGAATCAGGCCCATGAGCTTAGAGTAAGAAAGGTCTTCGAGGCGAGCGGCAGCGTTGATACGCTGGATCCACAGTGCACGGAAGTTGCGTTTCTTGTTCTTACGATCGCGGTAAGCGTAGGTGAGACCCTTCTCCCAAGTGTTTTTGGCAACGGTCCACACGTTTTTGCGGGCGCCATAATAACCTCTTGTAAGTTTTAAAATCTTTTTACGTTTTGCTCTTGAAGCTACGTGATTTACTGATCTTGGCATTTTTTTAAATTGAATTTTGAATGTTAGCGTCAGCCCGTCAGGCGGGCTGCCCTTTTGAGCTAAGCACTCTGTTAGTAAAAATGATTAAAATCTCTTTAGATTAAAAGTGATAACCTTGATTTCTTATTTGACTCTTGGCGAGCGGCTGCTTACTTCTTAACGAGGAGCAGACGGATGCTGTTGAGGTTGGCCTTGTCAACGATGCTGACGTGGGTGAGGTTACGCTTCTGCTTCTTAGTCTTCTTTGTCAAGATGTGACTTTTGTAAGCATGTTTTCTTTTAATCTTTCCTGTTCCGGTAAAGGTGAACCTTTTTTTGGCACCGGAATTAGTCTTAACTTTTGGCATTTTGCTTTTTGTTTAAAAAAATTATTTATTTGTAGCGGGAACAGGCACTTACCAAGCCTGATGCCCTTCTTCTCTCTCAGTTGCTTTCAGCTTTGCCGCCGGTGGCGGAAAGCGATTACTCTCCAGCAGTCTCCGCAGGGGCGTCGGCTCCTTCCTTTTTGGCAGGAGCGGCGTCTTTCTTCTTGGCGGGAGCCACCTTTTTTGGAGAAATCATAATGGTCATGCGCTTGCCCTCCAGCACGGGCATCTGGTCGAGCTTGCCATAGTCCTCAAGGTCGTTGGCAAAGCGCAGCAGCAGAGTCTCGCCCTGCTCCTTAAACAGGATTGAGCGGCCCTTGAAGAACACATACGACTTCACCTTGGCTCCGTCTTGCAGGAAGCCGATGGCGTGCTTCAGCTTAAAGTCGTAGTCGTGCGCGTCGGTCTGCGGCCCGAAGCGTATTTCCTTGACCACCACTTTGGTCGACTTGGCCTTCTGCTCCTTCAGGCGCTTGCGCTGCTGGTAAAGGAACTTCTGGTAGTCCATGATTTTGCACACTGGCGGCTTGGCCATCGGTGCTATTTCAATGAGGTCGAGTCCCTGCTCGTCGGCAATCTTCTGCGCCTTCACAATGGGGTAGATACCCTCCTCCACGTTGTCGCCCACAAGGCGCACTTCGCGGTGGCGTATCTGCTCATTGATAGCGTGGCTGTCCTTATCGTTTTTTCTGCCGCCACGACGGGCATCGCGGCCACGGCCGCCCATGGGGCGCGGGCCACTGTTGTTGCTACTGAAAGCCGGTCGCTTAGGACCTGTCCAAAATGGTTTTTTCTCCATCAAGTAATTTTAAAAGTTTGTCATTTTCGCTACTTCGCGATTAATATCGGCTGCAAAGGTAGTAATTTTTTCCGAACCTTTATCGCCTTCGCCTTGTTTTCTCACCGAAACTTCTTCGCTATTAGCCTCTTTCTCACCCACTATGAGCAGATAGGGTATGCGCTTGAGCTCGTTGTCGCGTATTTTTTTGCCGATTTTCTCGTTGCGGTCGTCGATGGTGGCGCGCACGTTGTTCTCGTCGAGCACCTGTGCCACATGCTTGGCATAGTCGTTATACTTCTCGCTGATGGGCAGAATCACGGCCTGGTCGGGAGCAAGCCACAGAGGCAGATGCCCGGCTGTGTGCTCGAGCAGCACTGCTATGAAGCGCTCAAGCGAGCCGAAGGGTGCGCGGTGAATCATCACGGGGCGGTGCTTCTGGTTGTCGGCGCCGGTGTATTCAAGCTTGAAGCGCTCGGGCAGGTTGTAGTCCACCTGAATGGTGCCCAGCTGCCAGCGGCGGCCAAGGGCGTCCTTCACCATGAAGTCGAGTTTCGGGCCATAGAATGCGGCCTCGCCGGTCACCTGCTTGGCCACAAGCCCCTTCTCGGCGCAAGCTTCGATGATGGCTTTCTCGGCCTTGTCCCACACCTCGTCGGTGCCCACATACTTCTCTTTGTGGTTGGGGTCGCGCAGCGAAATCTGAGCCTCATACTCGAAGCCGAACACCTTGAAGATGAAGGCGATGATTTCCATCACGCCAAGGAACTCCTGCTTCAGCTGGTCGGGGGTGCAGAAGAGGTGGGCGTCGTCTTGAGTGAAGCAGCGCACGCGTGTGAGTCCGTGCAGCTCGCCACTCTGCTCATAGCGGTACACTGTGCCGAACTCGGCGATGCGCAGCGGCAGGTCCTTGTAGCTGCGCGGCGAAGTGCGGTACACCTCGCAGTGGTGAGGGCAGTTCATGGGCTTCAGGAAGTATTCCTCGCCCTCCTCTGGTGTGTGGATGGGCTGGAACGAGTCCTTGCCATATTTTGCATAGTGGCCCGAGGTGACATACAGCATCTTGTTGCCGATGTGCGGAGTAATCACCTGCTGATAGCCGTAGCGCTTCTGGATTTTGGCCAGGAAGTCTTGCAGGCGGTTGCGCAGAGCTGCGCCCTTGGGCAGCCACAGCGGCAGGCCGGCGCCCACGTTGGGCGAGAAGGCGAACAGTTCCATTTCTTTGCCCAGCTTGCGGTGGTCGCGCTTCTTGGCTTCCTCGAGCATATACAGGTAGTCGTCGAGCATCTTCTTCTTGGGGAATGTGATGCCGTAGACGCGCACCATCTGCTTGCGCGTCTCGTCGCCGCGCCAGTAGGCTCCGGCGAGCGACAGAATCTTCACAGCCTTGATGGCTCCGGTGCTTGGCAGGTGCGGGCCGCGGCACAGGTCGGTGAAGTTGCCTTGGGTGTATGTGGTGATGTGGCCGTCTTCAAGCTCGCTGATGAGCTCGCACTTGTAGGTCTGGCCCTCGTCGCCAAACTTCTTGAGCGCATCGGCCTTAGAGATTTCTTTGCGCACCACGGGCTCGTTTTTGGCAGCGAGTTCGGCCATTTTCTTCTCGATTTTGGCAAAGTCGGCGCTGGTAATGGTGTTCTCTCCCGGATCGATGTCGTAGTAGAAACCGTTCTCAATAGCCGGACCGATGCCGAACTGGATTCCTTTGTAGAGCTCTTGCAGAGCCTCGGCAAGGAGGTGTGCCGATGTGTGCCAGAAGGCGTGCTTGCCCTCGTCGTCGTCCCACTTGAAGAGTTTGATGTCGCCATCGCTACAAATCGGGCGAGAAATATCCCACTCTTCACCGTTGAATGATGCGGCCAGCACTTGGCGCGCCAGACCGGCGCTAATGCTCTCGGCCACCTGCAGCGGAGTGATGCCACTCTCATACTGCTTTACACTTCCGTCAGGAAACTTAATGTTAATCATAATGTCTTTTGAATTTCTTTTTTACTTGTGCGATACAAGAGCACAATATTCAACATATAAATTGGTGCAAATTTAATAGTTTTGAGTTGAATAAGGATCATTGCGGGCAAAAAAAATGTTTTTGCGCCGTTCCCCACCTTTTTGGGCGCCAGCAGCCCCCCCCCTACCGGGCCATGCGCTTGAGCACGTTGTAGCTGGGCAGGATGCCCAGCTCGCCGGCCTTGCTCATGTCGGCCACGCCGCGCTGGCGGTTGCCCATGCGCATATACATGAGGCCGCGGTTGTAGTAGGCCTCGCCCATGTCGGGCTTCATCTCGATGGCCCGGGTGTAGCAGCTGATGGCAGAGGTGTAGTCGGCCATAAGCATGTAGGCGTTGCCCTTGTCGAAGACGGCATACACGTTGGCCGGCGACAGCTTGAGCGTGCTGTCGAGGTCGGCGATGACCTGCGTCAGGGCCTGCGCCTCCTCGCGTCCGCGGAGCATGTGGGCGGCCTGGCCCTGGGCGGGCTTGAGGGCGGCGTCGGCAGTGGCGTTGCCGCCCTCGCTCATCTGGTGCTGCATGAAGCGGGCGTTGGCGCGCAGGAAGTAGGCCAGCGCAAACTTGGGGCTCTTGGCTATGGCTCGCGTGGCGTCGTCGATGGCGGCGGCGGGATTTTTGAGCATCAGGTAGTCCATGGCGCGGCCAAAGTAGTCGATGGAGCGCGGGTTGGACACGGCCAGCATGCCATTGTAGTAGTCAACGCTGCTGAACCGGGCCTTGATCTGGTCTTCTGTGAGCTGCGGCATGGTGCCGGAGATGCCCACGTCGGTGCCCAGCAGGTGGCTTTGGTTGACCTCGGTGACTTCCCTGAGGTAGTTGGTGCGCCCATTGAGTTTGTTGTCGGGCGCGAAATAGGTGAGCGAGAACATGGGTTCGGGGGCAACCTCGACGTCGGTGTTCTGAATGTGGCCTCGCGAGCGGTTGGCGTACTCGGGCTTGATTTTGCTGTCGGTCTTCACAGTGAGCAGCTCGTTGAAGCGCGTCAGTGTCTGCGCGGTGTCGGTCTCGGCACTGGTACCTGGGGCGTCGGCGGCCTTGGGGTTGGCGGCTGCGGCGGCCTCGGCGTTGGCGGGGTTGTAGTCGCTGTAGTGCACACCGCGGCGCTTCATTATGGCCACGGCTGTGGCAAAGTCGCGCTCGCAGCCCTTGGCGTCGCCCATGCGCCGCTTGGCCTCGCCGCGCGCCATGTAGCCGGCCTCAAACTTGGGGTACTTGGCCAGCACGGCGTTGAAGTCGCTTATGGCGCGGCTCATCTGGCCAGTGCGGTAGTAGAGCAGCGCACGGTTGTAGCGGGCCATGAAGTTGTGCGAGTCGGTGCGCAGCACAAAGGTGAAGTCGTCGATGGCCTTGTTGGTCTCGCCCACCTGAGCGTTGAGCATGCCTCGGTTGAAGTGTGCCTCCATGCTGGTGGGGTCGAGATCGACAGCATAGTTGTAGTCGGCCATGGCGCCGAAGTAGTCGTCGGTCTTGTATTTCATATAGGCCCGGTTGATGAAGTAGCCGGCGTTGTGCGGTTCGAGCTTTATGGCCTGGTCCATGTCGGGCAGGGCCAAGGCGAAGCTGTCGCGGCGCATGAGTATCTCGGCGCGCATCAGGTAGGCGTTCACGTTGTCGCGGTTGATTTCGATGCTGCGGGCCACATTGGCCAGCGCGGCGGCGGTGTCGGCCTGGGCCAAGTTGAGCTGGGCAAGGCCCAGATAGCCGCGGTCGTTTTTTGAGTCGAGGCGCAGCAGGCGGGCATAGTCGGCCGCCGAAGCGTCGTATTGCTTCTCCTCCTGCTCACACACGGCGCGGTTGAGCAAGAAGGCCTTGTCTTCGGGCATCAGGCCGAGGCCGTGGGTGTAGTCGGCAATGGCGTCGGCAAACTTGCGCTGGTTTTGACGCGCCACGCCGCGCACCTGGTAGGCATCGGTGATGAACGGGTTGCGCTCGATGCACATCGAGGCGTCGGCCTCGGCGCCCTTGTAGTCCTCAAGGCTGAGCTTGGCCACGGCGCGGTAGAAGTATGGCTCGGCCAGATTAGGCCGGGCGTTGATGGCCTGGTTGAAGTACTGGATGGACAGGATGTAGTCTTCGAAGTAGAGGGCGTTGCGGCCTATCTTCACCACCTGCTCCACGTTGATTTGCGCCACAGCCTGAGCGGCAGCGGCCAGCGCGATTGCGGCCACCACGAGCAGGCGCAGTGATATGTGCTTAATTGTTTCCAATATATACGTGAGTATGCAATTTTTCTGCAAAAATAGCGGTTTGGGCAGTAATGGCCCAAAATATCAGTTATTTTATGCTTCATTAACCACATAGGGTACGGGCTGAGGGCCGTAAATTTCAACAAGCAAGTGCTGATTCACTTTTCTATATCCTTCTATATATTAACTCTTCACTTTCAGTATATAAATCAACAATATATAGTCCTTTTAATTCCCTAGTAGAGACTATAACGCTATCTCCTTCTACTCTCAGTTTCCTTTTAGGGTAGTTTGTTTCAGTCCTTTTATAATAAAAAGAATTACCCCAGATTTTACTTGGATATTCAATAGTAATAGTATCGTTGCTTATCGTTAAATAATAAGCTTGAAACAGTTCTTTATACTCAATCTTCGTTGTATCTCCTACTTTAAGGTATTCTAGTCTATACTTAACAGTTAGCGGTGGTTCGCCACAACTAACCAGACTCACTAACAGGATAAATATAATTGCTAATTTCTTCATAACTATTTCTTTTGGCCGAAGTTACGATATTTTTTCGATTTTCGCAACCATGGCGGCGATTAGCAGTTTCGGCACAATGAGCAGTTTGACAGGCACTTGTGGCATGGGCAGGTGTCGTTAATCATTGAAAAGTTTGCGTATGTGGGCGAAAATAGCGAAATTTGAAGGCTGAAACACTAACACTCAAGAACTCAACGGACATGAACAAGTGGATACTTGCCGCTTTGGCTGTAGCCGTGGCCGCAGCGCCCGAGCAGGCTTTTGCAGGCAAGAAGAAAAAGAAATATGAGAAGCAGCAGGTGAAGATTGAGGCTGCGGCAGCAAAGCCCAAGCCCGACACCGTGCGCATCACCAACGCGGCCCGCCAGCTGTATGGCGAGTGGACCATTGAAAGCGTGCGAGGCAAGGCGGCGGTAACCGCCGAGCGCCCCTACATCTACCTTGACTTCGGGGGCAACAACGTGTATGGCAACAACGGCTGCAACGCCATCAACGGCACGTTTGCCCTCAATGGCAGCAAGCTGAAGTTTGCCAACATGATTCAGACACAAAAGAGCTGCCACAGCGTGACCTCGGAGCGCACTGTGATGCGCGCCCTGGCCGAGGCCGACCACTACATGGTAACGCGCCTGTTCAGCATCGACTACATGACGCTGATGAACCAGCGCGGCCAGGTGGTGATGCGCCTGAAGCGGCAGAACCTGGATTTGCTCAACGGCCCGTGGATAGTGAAGGAGCTGAACGGCGTGAATGTGGTGGACAAAAACGTGAAGATGGTGATCGACATTCAGATGCTCACGGTGAACGCCACCAGCGGCTGCAACATTATCAACGGCATCGTAACCATCGACCCCAGCAAGGACCTGGCGGTGCAGTTTGAAGACTTGAAGTCGTCGCACAACGTGTGTCCCAACCTTGAGACCGAAACCAAGATGCTGCTTGCGCTTGAGGAGACGGAGTCGTGCAAGCGCATCAACGACAACGAGATGGCCCTGCTCAACCGCAAGGGCGAAATTGTGACGGTGCTGCGCCGCATTGACCTGCGCGGCGGTGCAGGCAAGTAGCCTGAGTGCAGGCGCCAATCAGAGAAAAAAATTGAGCGGGGGCGCGCCTATGGCACCGATGGTGCCGGGCGCGCCCCCGCTTTTACCGCTGCTTTGTGCCCGGGCGGCTACATGTCGTCTTCGCCGTCGAGGCCTTCGAGGTCGCTCAGTTCGTCGTCGTTATACGACTCGTCGCCATAGAACTCCGATGAGTCAAACTCGTCGATGGCTGTCTGCTGCTTTGGCGCGGGCTTGGCAGGCGCCGCAAACCTCAGTTTCTCGGCTGGCGCTTTGCCTTCCTTACGCTGGCACAAGGGGTCGCTCATGTGCTTGCCGGGAATGGTTTCCTTTAGCACCATGAAGAAGTAGCGCTCGTTTTCGTAGTCGAACACGAACTTCAGTTTCTGGCCTTCGTCTTCCACAAGCTCGTCGAGCGGGGTGTCGCCCATGAGCCACACATCTTCGTCGGAATCGGTGTCCATGTCGATATATGTGACCTCAGTGTCTTTTTCCCAATCGTCATCGCAAATATAGAAAGAGTCGAGTTCGTCGCGCGAATAGCCCGCCGCGTCGAGAATGGTGTTTCTCAGCCGCAGAAAAGTGTCTTCTGAGTCGATAACAATCTCTAACTTGAATTTTTCGGCTTCTTCCGAGCCTACAAGAAATTTGTAAACCATACTTATTATATATGTATATGTTCAGTTTTGTGTATTGTCAATCCGTATGCGAAATTACTAAAAAAAAACTCCCGCAAAACATTTTGCGGGAGTTTTTTCGGGACATAACGGTTGTTTTTACTTTTGCAAATTTCAAACGCAAAAAAAGCCGCTGCGGCATGCAGCGGCTTGTATCATGAATATCCGTGTAAATCGCTCTACATTAGGGAATAAGATTGTATGCGCGGAACACTTTCTGAATTTTCTCAAGTGCTATGGTCACCTGCTCTTTGGTGTGTGTGGCCATAAGGCTGAAGCGGATGAGGGTGTCGTTGGGCGCAACGGCCGGCGACACCACGGGGTTAACGAAAATGCCCTCGTTGAAGAGGTCGCGCGTGATGGCAAACGTCTTGTTGTTGTCGCGGATAAAGAGGGGGATGATCGGCGTCTCGGTGTGGCCGATTTCGCAACCCATCTCGCGGAAGCCCTCAAGTGCGTAGCGCGTGATGTTCCACAGGTGCTCCTGGCGCTCGGGCTCGGCCTCAAGGATGTCGAGCGCGGCATCGACTGCGGCTGTCGAGGCCGGAGTGATGCTGGCGGTGAATATGTAGGAGCGTGAATGGTGGCGCAGATAGTTGGTGATCACCTTGTCGGTGGCGATGAAGCCGCCCAGCGAAGCCAGCGACTTGCTGAACGTGCCCATAATCAGGTCTACCTCGTCGGTGAGGCCGAAGTGGTCGCACACGCCGCGGCCGCCCTTGCCAAACACGCCGATGCCGTGGGCCTCGTCGACCATGACGCTGGCTTTGTATTTGCGGGCCAGGTCAACGATGTCGGGCAGCTTGCACACGTCGCCCTCCATCGAGAACACGCCGTCGGTGACGATGAGTTTCACGCGGTCGGGCTCGCACTTTTTGAGCTGTGTTTCAAGCGAGGCCATGTCGTTGTGCTTGTATTTAAGCGAGTTGGAGAACGACAGACGGCGGCCTTCGATAATCGAGGCATGGTCTTGCTCGTCCCACAGGATGTAGTCTTCGCGGCCGGTGAGGGTCGACACCACGCCCAGATTCACGCCAAAGCCGGTGGAGTAGATCATTGCGTCTTCCTTGCCCTCATATGCGGCAAGGCGCTTCTCCAGTTTTTTGTGGATATCGAGCGTGCCATTGAGGAAAGGCGAGCCGGCGCAGCCGGTGCCATACTTCTCGATGGCCTTGATGGCGGCCTCTTTGATTTTGGGGTGGTTGACAAGGCCTGAGTAGCAGTTCGACCCAAACATCAGCACTTTTTTGCCGTTGATGAGGACTTCGGTGTCCTGCTCGCTCGATATTGCCCTGAAATAGGGATATATGCCCAGAGCCTGCGCTTTTTGAGGCTCCTGATACTTTGCTAACTTAGCTTGTAATAGCTTCATTGTTTGTCTTTATAGAAAAATTTTAAAACTATCTGCACCTAAAAAGGGGTTGTCTTCTTAGCGTGGACACTGAGTGCCTTTTAGTATACAGGCTGCAAATTTACTAATTAATCTCTTAAAATCAGAAAAAAAATTCGCATTTTTCTTTAAGCATGTCGCATTTTGCAATTTCTGCGGCCATAATTGGCTCCGCGGTGAAAAGTGCCCTACTCCTGCAGTGCGTCTTCTGTCAACACATATTTATTATGATTTCGGAGGGTTTGGGCCTTGGGTGCGGCATTTTTTGCGTAAATTTGCAGTTTAGCAGAAATCAAAGGAAAGGAACAATCAGATGGAATTCAAACTACACTCGGCCTACGCCCCCACAGGCGACCAGCCGCAGGCCATAAAGGCGCTCACCGAGGGTGTGAACAGCGGCGTGCCCTACCAGACGCTGCAAGGCGTCACGGGATCGGGCAAGACGTTTACCATGGCCAACGTGATTGCCCGCACGGGGCGGCCCACGCTGGTGCTGTCGCACAACAAGACACTGGCGGCGCAGCTGTATGCCGAGTTCAAGAGTTTCTTCCCCGAGAACTCGGTGCAATATTTTGTGTCGTATTACGACTACTACCAGCCAGAGGCCTACATTCCCGCCGTGGACAAATACATCGAGAAAGATCTGATGATCAACGACGAGATTGAGCGGCTGCGCCTGAGCACCGTCACGGCACTGCTGTCGGGGCGGCGCGACGTGGTGGTGGTGTCGAGTGTGTCGTGCCTATACGGCATGGGCAACCCGCAGGACATCGAGGCCAACACCATATATGCCAAGGTGGGCGACTCGGTGGGGCGCGACGAGTTTCTGCGCCGGCTGGTCGACGCCTTGTATTCGCGCAACGAGATTGACCTGCAGCCGGGCAACTTCCGCGTGAAGGGCGACACTGTAGACATTTTTTTGGCCGACGAAGAGATTATATTGCGCGTCATCTTCTGGGGCAACGAGATTGAGCAGATGCAGCTGCTCGACACCGTGACACAGATGCCCAAGGAGGATGTGGACGGGTTCCGCATTTTCCCGGCCAACGTGTTTGTCACCACCAAGGACAAGATGAACAGCGCGCTGGGCCAGATCGATGTGGACCTGGGCACGCAGGTGGAGATGTTTAAGCGCGAGGGCAGGCCTGCCGAGGCCAAGCGGCTGTATGAGCGCGTGACCTACGACCTGGAGATGATACGCGAAGTGGGCTACTGCTCGGGCATTGAAAACTATTCGCGATACTTCGACGGGCGCGCCCCCGGCGCGCGCCCTTACTGTCTGCTCGACTACATGCCAAAGGACTTTCTGACAATAATCGACGAGAGTCACGCCACCATTCCGCAGGTGCGGGCCATGTATGGCGGCGACCAGAGCCGGAAAAACACGCTGGTGGAATACGGCTTCCGCCTCGACGCGGCGCGCGACAACCGCCCGCTGCGCTTCGAGGAGTTTGAGGCGCTGACCCACCAGACGATTTATGTGAGCGCCACACCTGCCGACTACGAGCTGCAGCAGAGCGAGGGCGTGGTGGTGGAGCAGGTGATAAGGCCCACGGGGCTGCTCGACCCAAAAATCACCGTGCGCCCCAGCCTCAACCAGGTGGACGACCTGGTGGAGGAGATACAGAAGCGCGTGGAGCTGAAGCAGCGCACACTGGTGACCACGCTCACCAAGCGCATGGCCGAGGAACTGACCGACTATCTGGCGAAAATCAACATCAAGTGCGCCTATATGCACAGCGATGTTGAGACCATCGACCGCATCCAAATTCTCGACGACCTGCGCGCCGGCAACATCGACGTGCTGGTGGGCGTGAACCTGCTGCGCGAGGGCCTTGACCTGCCCGAGGTGTCGCTGGTGGCCATTCTAGATGCCGACAAGGAGGGATTCCTGCGCTCGCACAGGGCTCTGACACAGACGGCCGGCCGCGCGGCGCGAAACCTCAACGGCGAGGTGATAATGTATGCCGACAAGATCACCGACTCGATGCAGCGCACCATCGACGAGACCGACCGCCGACGCACCATTCAGCTGAAATACAACGAGGAGCACGGCATCACGCCGCAAGCCATAGTGAAGGCGCGCAACTCGATTATCGGCGTCGACACCGACATTGCGCCCGCCGGCGGCGACAAGGCAGCCAAGCACGCGCGCAAATATGAGAACAATGTGGCCGACTTCTCGTCGCTGCGGCAGCAGTGCGAGGCGGAATTTGACAAGAGCGCGGGCATAGCGGCCGACCCCGTGGTGGCCTACATGAAGCCCGCCAACCTTGAGAAAGCCATCGACCACCTGCGCCAGCAAATGCTGGAGGCATCGAAGCGTATGGACTTTATCGAGGCAGCGCAATACCGCGACGAGATGCTGAAAATGCAAGAGCGCCTCGACCAACAGAGAAACGAACAATCAGCAGCAAAATGAAGCAGCAACACAACGCTACCGACACACAGCACCGCAGCCACCACATCGACCGCCAGTGGCTGCCAACCACAAAAAAGGAGATTGAGCACCTGGGATGGGACCACATCGACGTGATCCTGTTTTCGGGCGACGCCTACATCGACCACCCGTCGATGGGGCCGGCCGTGATTGGCCGCACCCTTGAGGCACACGGCTACAATGTGGCTATAGTGCCGCAGCCCAACTGGCGCGATGACCTGCGCGACTTTGCCAAGCTGGGCAGGCCGAGGCTGTTTTTCGGCATCAGCGCCGGCGCCATGGACTCGATGGTGAACCACTACACCGCCAACCGCCGCCGGCGCAGCGACGACGCCTACACCCCCGGCGGCCGGGCCGGACAGCGGCCCGACTACCCCACCATTGTGTATGCCGACGCGCTGAAGAAGCTGTTTCCCGACGTGCCCATAGTGGCCGGCGGCATCGAGGCCTCGCTGCGCCGCGTGGCCCACTACGACTACTGGCAAGACCGCCTGCGGCCTTCGATAATGGCCGACAGCCAGGCCGACATCATAATCTACGGCATGGGCGAGAAGCCCGTGATTGAGGTGGCCGAGGCGCTGAGCGCCGGGCGCAGCGTGGCCGAGCTCACCAGCATACCGCAGACGGTGGTGCGCCGCCCGCTGAGCGAGATGCCCGACGCCACCGACGCCCACAACGTGGTGCTGCACTCCTACGAGGAATGCCTGCACTCGAAGCGGTGCCAAGCCGAGAACTTCAAGTATGTGGAGGTGGAAAGCAACCGCTGGAACGGGCGCGACCTGTGGCAGGCCACCAGCGGCATGGCCATAAAGGTGAACCGCACCAATCCGCCAATGACCACCGAGGAGATCGACGCCTCGTTCGACCTGCCCTACACCCGCCTGCCCCACCCGCGCTACAACGGCAAGCGCATTCCCGCCTACGAGATGATACGCCACTCGGTGAACATGCACCGCGGCTGCTTTGGCGGCTGCGCCTTCTGCACCATCAGCGCACATCAGGGCAAGTTCATAGCCTCGCGCAGCAAGCGCAGCATTATGCGCGAAGTGGAACAGGTGACACACATGGACGACTTCAAGGGCTACATAAGCGACCTGGGCGGCCCCAGCGCCAACATGTATTCGCTGCACGGCCGCGACCTGGAGCGGTGCAAGCGGTGCGCGCGCCCCTCGTGCCTGCACCCAAAGCCGTGCCCCAACCTCAACACCGACCACAGCCGCCTGCTCGACATCTACCACTCTGTCGACGCCAATCCGCTGGTGAAGAAGTCGTTCATTGGCAGCGGCGTGCGCTACGACCTGTCGATGCACCGCACTGGCGACCCCGAAACCGACAAGGTGAACGCCCAGTACAACGAGGAGCTGATTCGCCACCACGTGTCGGGCCGCCTCAAGGTGGCACCCGAGCACACCAGCGACGCCGTGCTGATGATGATGCGCAAGCCGTCGTTTGAGCTGTTCAGGCAGTTCAAGCGTCTGTTCGACCGCATCAACGCACATTATGGACTAAAAGAGCAGCTCATACCCTACTTCATCTCGTCGCACCCCGCCTGCCACGAGGAGGACATGGCCGAACTGGCCGTGATCACCAAAGAGCTCGACTTCCACCTTGAGCAGGTGCAGGACTTCACCCCAACGCCCATGACGGTATCGACCGAAGCCTACTACACGGGGCTCAACCCCTACACTCTCGAGCCGGTGTACACGGCCCACACGCCCGAGGAGAAGCTGGCGCAGCGGCAATTCTTCTTTTGGTATGAGAGCGAATACAAGCGCGGCATAGTGCAGGCCCTGCGCCGCATGCGCCGCCCCGACCTTATCGACAAGCTGTATCCGCACGGCGTGGGCTACATGGGTCCATCGCGCCGCGACCAGCAGTCCAAGGGCCACGGAGCCCCGCGCCGCCCCGGCCGCGGCAAGGACAACCGCCCGAAACGGTAGCGGCACATGTTGCACAACACATGGAGGGGTGTTGCAGCAGTGGGAGCAAATGCCTAAATTTGCAGCACTTATGAAGGCAGTTATGGTCATAATAGCATGCTTCACGGCGCTGCTTGCCGCCACGGTGGCCTGCGCCGGCCACGGCACCCGGCAGGATAGGCCAAGGTGCATTCTGCCCTCAGGCACCAAGCTGCGCGAGGGCGATGTGGTGCTGCGCATGGGCGGCGGTGCCACCAGCCACGCTGTGGCTGCGGCCGACCGCGGGGGGCGGTATTCACACGTGGGCATAGTGGTGGACTCGTGCGGCCACCCCATGATAGTGCATGCGGTGCCTGGCGAGCCCGACTTTGCCGGCGACATCGACCGTGTGAAAATGGACTCTCCGGAAAAATTTTTCAGTTCGATGATGGCTTCTTGCGGATCGGTGCGCCGCCCAGCCAACCGGGCTGCTGCGCACAAGGCGGCGGCTTGGGCCATGGCCGCCTACAGGCGCGGCACGGCATTTGACCACGACTATGACTCGGCCGACACAACGCGCCTCTACTGCACCGAGCTGGTGGCGCGCGCATATGCCAAAGCCGGACTCGACATTGCCGGGCCTCCCGCCCACGATGTGAACCTGCCTGGGCTGCACACCCGCTGCTGGCTGCCAAGCGACTTCGGCGAGTCGCACCGCCTAACCACAGTAACAGAGTTTTAATCCACCAATTTTTAATAACGCAAAAAAACGACAATGAAACAGATTCTAACCATTGTGGCCGCCTGCCTGATGGCGCTGGTGGCCGTGAGCTGCGGCAAGGGCAACACTCCGACAGGCGTGGCCGAAAAGTCAATCGAGTGCCTGCAGAAAAAAGATTTTGAGGGCTACAGCAAGCTGATGTACTACAACGACACACTCAGCGGCGACAAGCTGAAGAGCGAGCAGGAGGCCATGGCTGGAATGCTGCAAAGCAAATACGCCACATCGCTGGCGCAGAAGGGCGAAATCACCGGCTACCGCGTGGTGTCGGAGGAAGTGAGCGACAGCAGCGCCGTGGTGAAGATGAGAGTGGCCTATGAAAAAAGCGACTCCACAAGCGAAAGCATAAAGCTGCGCCTCAACAAAAAGGGCGAGTGGCGCATAAGCGTGGGCAAGTGAGCCACACTCGGCAAAACACACGAAGCATCGACAACACATGAGCGGCCTGGCCGCCCGTTGCCGATGCTTCGTTATTATATATAATGTACTGCGTAGCGCAGAACACCGATTATCCGTAGATGATCTTGCCGTTCTCGTCGCGGTTTTCGTCGATAAACGACTTGTTGTATTGCGTCATGCCACGCAGCGACATGCCCATGCTCGAGAATCCGCCATCGTGGAACAGCGTCTGCATAGTCACCTTCTTGGTGAGGTCGGAGAACATCACCACGCAGTAGTCGGCGCACTCGTCGGCACTGGCGTTGCCCAAAGGCGACATGCGGTCGGAGAAGTCATAGAGGCCGTCGAAGCCCTTGATGCCGCTACCGGCAGTGGTGAACGTGGGCGACTGCGAGATGGTGTTGATGCGCACCTGCTTCTCGCGGCCGTAGATGTAGCCGAAACTGCGGGCAATCGACTCCAGGAGCGACTTGGCGTCGGCCATGTCGTTGTAGCCAAAGAATGTGCGGTGAGAGGCTATGTAGGTGAGAGCCAGCACCGAGGCACACTCGTTGAGGGCGTCGAGCTTTTTGGCGGCCTGCAGCATCTTGTGGAACGAGATGGCCGATATGTCGAGCGTCTTGCTCAGGAAAGAGTAGTCGAGGTCGTCGTAAGTGCGCTTCTTTCTCATATTCACACTCATGGCGCAAGAGTGGAGCACGAAGTCGATTTTTCCGCCAAGGGCCTTCTGTGCCTCCACAAAAAGGTTGGTGAGGTCTTCAACCGACGTGGCGTCGGCGGGAATTATGGTGGCTCCGGTCTTCTTGGCCAGCTCATCGATGGTGCCCATGCGGCATGCCACCGCTGTATTGGTGAGCACAATCTGCGCGCCCTCTTCCACCACGCGTTCTGCAACTTTCCACGCAATCGATGCGTCGTTCAATGCGCCGAAGATGATACCGCGCTTTCCTTTCAACAAATTAAAAGACATAACTGTTTTCTTTGTGATTTATAAAATTCAAAATTTCTCGTTTGCCGCGAGAGAGCAACAGTGTTTTCTCACAACAATATGTTTTATAATAGATGTAGAGTGCCGCTTGCCGCCTCTCGGGGTGCGACGGCAAGCCGACGTCATAATTGCGGCAAAGTTACATCAAAACTTGCACTCTGCCCGCCATTTTGTGCAAAAAAGTGATAACGGGGCATCCAAAATCCATTCTAAGGTGCGCTTTGGCCACATACTACAGCCCGCAGCGCCTGCAAAATAGCGGCATTGTGTTTTGCCATTTCAGAATACAATTTTGTTGGGATTAGGCGAAGTTTTTTTCGAAAAAATGGTTGCGGGGTGTTTGAAAATGGGTTTTATTTGCGTCTTGTTGGTGAAGACGAAGTAAAAAAAGGACATCTGATGGACGAAACCACTTTTGAGCAACTGGCACCGTCGCTGCGGCTGAAAGCCGTGGCTGTGTGCCGCAACTGCGGGGCCACGGCTTGCGAGGCCGACGACCTGGCGCAGGATGTGATGCTCAAGTTGTGGTCGATGCGGCGGCAGCTGGACCGCTACTGCTCGGTGGAGGCGCTGACGGCAGTAATGGCGCGCAACCTCACATTGAGCGCAATGCGCAGCAGCGCGGCGCGCCGCACGGTGGCCTTGGCCGACAACTTTGACTCGGAGAGCACCGTGCGCAATGCGCAGCAGCGGCTGGAATACCAGGAGCTTGAGCGCGAGGTGGCCGACATGGTGCAGAGACTGCCCAGCACGCAGCACAGCGTGCTGGTGATGAGGCAGGTGGAGCACCGGTCGAATGCCGAGATTGCCCGGATGCTGGGCATAGGCGAGGCGTCGGTGAGCACACTGCTGGCCAGGGCGCGCCACAAGATGCTTGAGGAGATTAGGCGCAAGCGCCTGGTGTGAAATTGAAACTTTTTTTTGTAAAGGAATGACGATATATGACTACGAGCAACGCTGACATACAACGACTGATTGACCGCTTCATGAGCGGCAAAACCTCGCTTGACGAGGAGGCGCGGCTTGCCGCATACTTCAGGACGCACGATGTGCCTGAAGAATGGGCCGACTACAAGGCCATGTTTGCCTACTTTGATGCAGGCATGCCTGCCGGCAATGCGGCAGGGAGCGGCAAGGCTGCTGCGACAGTTGCCATAGTGCCATGGTGGCGCAAAGCGGCGCGGTGGGCAGCCGCGGCGGCTGTGATTGCGGCTGTGGCGGCAGCGGCGCTGCATGTGGGCCTCACCACCGACAGCGGCAATGCAGGTGCAGGCAGCCCTCAAAGGCCCACCGTGGCCCAGACCGAGGCGGCCGAGCCGGCAGGCACAACTATGGAGGCTGCCAAGGCGGCCGGCATCAAGGGTGAGCCACACATTGCCCAAGCTGTCAAGGCAAAGGCCAAATCGGAGCACAGCCGCCGCCCGCAAGCCCATGAAGCACTGGCGGCCTCAGCCGACGGCGTGGCCGAATACAGCCACATGGTGGTGGCGGCCGACTACGACCAGTGGGTGTCGCGCCTCGATAGCGACATCAACGCCCAGCAGGCCATGGCTCTGATGGAGCAAGGCGCGGCGGTGGCCGTGATGTGCAGCGACTATGGCGATGCGCCCGAAGTGCCGTAGCAATATGAGACAAAGCAACAACCAATTATAAAATATAGCGCAACAATGAAACATTCAGTAATAGCAGCGGCAGCTGTTGCCGCAATGGCCGCACTCACCGGTGTGACTGCAGCCGCCCAAAACGCAAGCATCGACAATGCCATCAACGGCCTAGCCAAGTCGAACTTCGTGGTGCGCTCAACCACAAGCGAAACCACCAACGACGACGGCCGCTCGGTCGACTACAAAATATACTACTTCAGCCTGCCGAAGGGCAAGAAGGATGTGGTGCTTAACATCGACAAGCTGTTTAAGCAAGGACGCCCGGAGGCATACTTCTCGGAGTTCCAAGAGAAAGACGATGACAACTACAAGCGCATGCTTGTTGGGTTGCCTGACGGATCAAAACTGACCGTAGGCAAGGACGATGACTACTATTCGCGGGTGCTGTGCTACAAAGACCCGTCCAACAAGGACTACCGCTACTGCTACGTGCTGGAGTGGAGCGACGACGATGATGACGATGACAACGGCAAGCCGCTGTACACAGGCTATGTGGCGCGCGTGTATTCAAAGCGGCCGACCACCACGGTTAAGAAGACCACGGTTAAGCTTGGCGACAACAACATAGTGGCCACCTCGGCCGACGGCACCACCACAATGATAGGCAACGGCGGCATCACATCATATAGCAGCAACGGCCAGATGACGTCGGGAAGCGACATCAACAACAATGTGGACTTCATGCGCATGTTCGGCTTCTGCCGGCAGCAGATAATGCAGTTCAACGGCCAAAAGGGCAACGAGGCGGCGCTCAACCTGTATGTGACCACAATGTACAAGATTTGCAATGACGAGGCCGACAAAAAGCGGCTGAATGACGATGAGCGCAGCCTGTGCGTGAAGTCGCTCAACGAGCTTGCCACCAAGCTAAGCGACAACTTCATGAGCGGCATGCTCACCCAGGCGGCCAAGCGCCTCGGCGGCCAAAAGTAGGCATGCCCCTCCCTATACTCGCATAAAAACATAACACGGCGGGGACTGGATTCATTGTTTCGATATCCAGTCCCCGCCGCAATTTTCACAGTCAGGCACGCATTGCACTCTGCAACCGGCTCAGCAAAATGCGGCAGTGTGTGGCACGGCATTGCGGCCAGTTTTGCGGATTTTGTGTAACTTTGCATGCAGAAAGATTGAATTAACTAAGGGAAAATGGATAATACTAAACAGGGACGCAATTCTGTGGACATGCTGCACGGGCCACTGCTGATGAAGATACTCATATTCAGCCTTCCGCTGGCCGCCAGCAGCATATTGCAGCAGCTTTTCAACTCGGTAGACGTGGCCGTGGTGGGCCAGTTTGTGGGCAGCAAGGCTCTTGCGGCCGTTGGCAGCAACACGCCTGTAATCAGCTTGCTCATCAACTTGTTTGTGGGCATCTCGATGGGTGCCAATTCAGTGATTTCAAACTACATTGGCAGCAACGACAAGGATGGCATACGCAAGGCTGTGGCCACGTCGATGCTGGTGGCTGTGGCGAGCGGCGTGTTTCTGATGGTGCTGGGCAATGTGGTGGCGCGCCCCATTCTTGAACTTATGGGCACGCCCGACGATGTGCTCGACATGGCCGTGCTCTACCTGCGCGTGTACTTCTTGGGCATGCCTTTCTTCATGGTGTTCAACTTCAGCTCGGCCATTCTGCGCAGCACGGGCGACACGCGTCGCCCGCTATACATTCTTGTCGTAGCGGGCGTGGTGAACACCATGCTCAACCTTGTGTTTGTGCTGTGCTTCGGCATGGGCGTTGAGGGCGTTGCCATAGCCACTGGCATTGCCAACGCTGTGGCGGCAGCCATAATAGTGCGCATGCTGCTCCGCGAGGAGGAGCCCTACCGCCTGCACCTTAAGGAGCTGAAGATACACAAGCCGCAACTGCGGCGCATGCTGCAGATAGGTGTGCCAGCCGGCATACAGGGCATGGTGTTCTCAATATCCAACGTGTTTGTGCAGTCAACAATCAACACCTATGGGGCCGACGCCATCGCCGGCTCTGCGGCCGCGCTCAACTTTGAGTTTTACTGCTATTTTGTGATAGCGGCGTTCAACGGCGCGGCCATAAGCTTCGTGGGCCAGAACTATGGAGCGGGACTGCTGCCGCGCGTGAAGCGTGTGTTCTGGATATGCATGTGCCTTGGCGTGACGCTGTGCGGCGTGCTCAACTGGACATTTGTAATATTCAACAAGTTTTTCCTGGGCCTGTTCTCGACCGACCCTGCCGTGATGCAGTATGGCGCCACGCGCATGCACATAGCGCTGGCGCTGCAATTCATTGCGTGCAGCTATGAAATCACCGGCTCGGTGCTGCGCGGCATGGGCAAGTCGATGACGCCTGCCGTGCTCACCATAATAGGCACCTGCCTGCTGCGCGTGGCGTGGGTTTCGCTGGTGTGCCCCGCGTGGCACGGATTTGACGTGCTGATGGCCGTGTATCCCATATCGTGGACGCTGACGGGCGTGATGGTGGTGGTGGCCTACCTACGCGTCATGCGCAAGGCCGAGGCCAGGTTCAGCGGCCGGCCGACTGCCGCTCGCTGACCTCCTGCGCGCGGCTCTTGCTGGCCGTGACCAGAAACACGCCGCCGAATATCAGCACCACGGCCACGCCCTTCATGGCGTTAAACGTGTCGAGGCCCAGGCACACGGCCACCACACAGGCCACCACGGGCTGCACGTAGTTGTACATACCGGCCACCGTTGGGCGCAGGCACTTCTGGCCCACCACTATGAGCATATAGCTCACAAATGTGGCCATCACCACAATGAATGACACAGAGGCCCACGTGGCTGCATCGAGGGCAGTCCACTGCATGGCGGCGAGCGATGTGTAGGAAAACGGCAGCGTGCACAGGAATGAGTAGGTGAACATCCACTTCATGACGGTGACCAGCGAGTAGCGCGACACGAAGTTTTTGAACAGCACCAAATAGCTGGCATAGCTCAGCTGGGCAAATAGCACCAGCAGGTCGCCGGCCACATGGCGCGCGTCGAGGGCCGACGCTTTGCCTCCGCCACTGCCCAATATCAGCATAAGCGCGCCGCATGCCCCCAGGGCTATACCGGCCACTTTCTTGCCCGTGACGGGCTCTTTGAGCACTACGGCGGCCAGTATCATGGCCCACAGCGGCATGCTGGTGGTGATGATTGAGGCGTCGGCCGGCGACGACAGCCCCACGCCCATAATGAAGCTGCCCTGGTTGAGCACAATGGCCAGCAGCGAGGCCGTGAACAGGCGCAGCATGTCGCGCGGAGGCACATGCTCGGGCTTGCGAAAGGCCGACACTATCCAAAACAGCACCATGGCGCCGAAAATGCGCATGTCGGTGAGCACGAGCGGAGTGACCACACCGCCTGCCATCACCACCTTGGCCAGCGGCGACATCAGCCCCCAACTCACATTGGCGAGCAGCATCGAGCCGTGGCCCTTTAACGAGAATTTTTCCATAAATTTTAAATAGCCTAAATCCGAAAAAACGCCGCAAAATTACTGCAAATGTGCGGTAATGCAAAAAGCCGCAGACTTAAAAGCTAAAATTATTTGAAATCATTGAAAGGTTTAGATAATTTGCGTAACTTTGGAAAGTAATACACAATAGTTGACTAATGAAATATCTAAAGCTCCCCGACGGCAAAACGCGAATACTCCCGTTCTATCTGGCCATGGAGGAATATGCGGCGCAAATCATTGGCGAAGACGACATATTCTTTATGTGGCAGGTGGAGCCCACCGTGATTTTCGGGCGCAACCAGCTGATTGAAAACGAAGTGAATTTGGACTACTGCCGCGAGCACGGCATCCACACCTACCGGCGCAAGAGCGGCGGCGGATGCGTGTATGCCGACATGAGCAACATCATGTTCTCATACATAACGCGCAGCGACAACGTGCAGTTCACCTACGCCGCCTACACCCATGCGGTGGTGGCCATGCTCAAGGGGCTGGGGCTGAACGCCAGCGACACAGCCCGCAACGACATTCTGGTGGACGGTCTGAAGGTGTCGGGCAACGCCTTCTATCACCTGCCCGGCCGCAGCATTGTGCACGGCACCATGCTCTACGACACCGACATGGCCAACATGATGAACGCCATCACCCCGTCGGCAGCCAAGCTGCAGGCCAAGGGCGTGCAGTCGGTGCGCAACCACATAACCACCCTCAGCCAGCACCTCGGCATCAGCATTGAGGAGTTTAAGGACTACGTGAGGCGCACCATGTGCTCGGGCGAGATTGAGCTTGGCCCGGCCGATGTGGCCAAGATAGAAGAGATAATGCAGACATACCTGAAGCCCGAGTTCATAATGGGCAGCAACCCGCGCTGCAACGTGCGCCGCACTGTGCGCATCGAGGGCTGCGGCGAGTTTGAGGTGGCCCTGGAGCTTTACCACAACGTGATAAAGCGCATCAACATTGGCGGCGACTACTTTCTGGTGGGCGACTTCGACGGCGGCATAGCCAAGCGGCTGGAGGGTGTGCCCTACACCAAGCTCGACGTGGCACGCGCGCTGGCCGGGGTGGACGTGAGCGAAATAATAATGAACTTAAATAACAAACAATTCATACACCTTTTATTTGACTAACGATATGGCAGAAAACAAAAGAACTTGCCTCTATGACAAGCACGTGGCTCTGGGTGCGCTCATGAGCCCGTTTGGCGGCTTTGACATGCCCATCCAGTATGCGGGCATAGTGGAGGAGCACAATGCGGTGCGCAACAGCGTAGGCGTGTTTGATGTGTCGCACATGGGCGAGGTGGAAATCACCGGACCCGATGCCGAAAAGTTTGTGAACCACATCTTCACCAACGACATCAAGGGTGCCGAGAAGGGCAAAATATTCTATGGAATGATGCTCTACCCCAATGGCGGCACCGTCGACGACCTGCTGGTGTACAAGATGGGCGACAACGACCTGCTGCTGGTGATAAACGCAGCCAACATCGACAAGGATGTGGCCTGGATCAACGAGCAGGCCGAGGGCTACGACGTGAAGGTTGACCACCAGAGCGACTACTACGGCCAGCTGGCCGTGCAGGGCCCCGAGGCCGAGGCCACCGTCGAGAAGGTGCTGGGCATAGGCTGCGCCGAGCTCACATTCTACACCTTCAAGACCACTGAATATGACGGCGAGACCATTATCGTGAGCCGCACCGGCTACACTGGCGAGGACGGGTTTGAAATCTACGCCAGCCACAAGGCCATTGTGAAAATGTGGAACCTGCTGATCTCGGCCGGCGTGCAGCCGTGCGGACTCGGCTGCCGCGACACACTGCGCTTTGAGGTGGGTCTGCCGCTGTATGGCGACGAGCTGAGCGCCGACATCACCCCAATCATGGCGGGCTTGGGATTCTTTGTGAAGCTCGACAAGGACGAGTTCATAGGCAAGGACGCTGTGGCCAAGCAAAAGGCCGAGGGCGCACCCATGAAGCTCGTGGGCCTGGAGCTTGAGGGCAGGGCCATTCCGCGCCACGGCTACGACGTGCTTAACGCCGAGGGCGAAACGGTGGGCAGCGTCACCACCGGCTACCACGCCATTTCGGTGGACAAGAGCATCGCCATGGCGTTTGTCAAGCCGCAGTATGCCGCGCTTGACACGCCGCTGAGCGTGCGCATCCGCAAAAAGACGTTCCCCGCAGTGGTGGTGAAGAAGAAGTTCTACAAAAAGAGCTACAAAAAATAATACTGAGACTCAAATTTTTTTACATAACAAAATAACAAACAAAAGACTACTATGAGCAAGGTAATTGAAGGATTATATTATAGCGAATCACACGAATATGTGAAGGTTGAGGGCGAATATGGCTACATTGGCATCACCGACTATGCGCAGAAGGAACTGGGCAACGTGGTGTATGTGGACATGCCCGAGGTTGACGACGAGGTGGAAGCCGGCGAGGAGTTTGGCGCAGTGGAGAGCGTGAAGGCCGCAAGCGACCTCAACACCCCGGTGAGCGGCACTGTGGTTGAGATAAACGAGGCTCTGGAAGACGAACCCGGCCTGATCAACAAGGATGCCTTCGCCAACTGGATTATAAAAGTGAAGATGAGCGACGCCAGCGAGCTCGACAAGCTGATGAACGCCGAGGCCTACACCAAGTTCATTGGCGAGTGACACAAGCGGAGCGCATACAGTAAAAAAAGACTCTTTTTTCACACATAATTTGAATAATCACATAATGACTTACAAATATTTTCCGCACACCGAGGCCGATGTGAAGCAGATGCTGGAGGCAAGCGGACTGAAGTCGCTCGACGACCTGTATGGCGACGTGCCGCAAGAGCTGCGCCTGGGCCGCGACTACGACCTGCCCCAGTCGATGAGCGAGGTGGAGGTGCGCCGCTTCTTCAAGCAGCTGGCTGCCAAAAACTCGCCGCTCACATGCTTTGCCGGAGCCGGAGTGCAAGACCACTACTCGCCAGCCGTGGTGAGCAACATAGTGGAGCGCAGTGAGTTCCTCACCAGCTACACGCCCTATCAGGCCGAAATTTCGCAAGGCACTCTGCAATACATATTCGAGTACCAGAGCATGATGGCCGAACTCACAGGCATGGAGGTGAGCAACGCGTCGATGTACGACGGCGCCACCGCCACCGCCGAGGCTATGATGATGGCCGTGGCCAATGCTAAGAAGCGCCGCCGCGTGCTGGTGTCGGCCACCGTCAACCCCGCCGTGCTGCGCGTGGTAAAGACCTACGCCAGCTATCACGGCGTGGAGGTGGAGATGATTGCCGAAGAAGGCGGCGTGACAAGCCGTGCCGACTTTGAGGCCAAGGTGGGACGCGGCGATGCCGCCGGCGTGATTGTGGCCGCACCCAACTACTATGGCATTCTGGAAGACTACACAGGCTGGGCCGACACCTGCCACGCAAGCAAGGCCCTGCTGATAATGAACTGCAACGCCTCGGCGCTGGGAGTGATAAAGACCCCTGGCGAGTGGGGCGCCGACATTGCCGTGGGCGACGGCCAGAGCCTGGGCATACCCATGAGCTACGGCGGCCCATACGTGGGCTTCATGTGCACCAGCAAGAAGCTGATACGCAAAATGCCGGGCCGCATAGTGGGAGCCACCACCGACCTCGACGGCAAGCGCACATTCGTGCTCACACTGCAGGCGCGCGAGCAGCACATTCGCCGCGAGAAGGCCACAAGCAACATTTGCTCGAACGAGAGCCTCATGGCACTGTATGTGACGGTGTACATGTCGCTCATGGGCAAGCAGGGCCTGCGCGAGGTGAACGAGCTGGGCTACGGCGGCGCACACTACCTGGCCGACGAGCTGGACAAAACCGGAAAGATGCAGCTGGCCTACCCCGGCAAGCCATTCCTCAACGAGTTTGTGATGAGCACCAGCCTCGACGTGGACGCACTGATAAAGCACTGCGCCGACAAGGGCGTGCTGGCTGGCGTCAAGGTGGCCGACGGCAAACTGATGTTGTGCGTGACCGAAATGCGCAGCAAGCAGGAAATCGACCGCCTGGTGCAGTTAGTAAAAGAGTTTTAATTCACACCCCCTTATAAAAACAGCGTAAGAAACAATGAACAATACATATTACGGAAAACTGATTTTCGAGCTTTCGAAAGAAGGACGCAGGGGGTACTCGCTGCCTCGCAACGAATTTGAGGGTCACAAGCTGAGCGAGCTGCCCGCCACGCTGATGCGCGGTGAGGCACCGGCCCTGCCCGAGGTGGACGAGCTGACAGTGGTGCGCCACTACACCAACATGAGCAACAACAACTTTGGCGTAGACACCGGATTCTATCCGCTGGGCTCATGCACCATGAAGTACAACCCCAAAATCAACGAAGAGATTGCCGCCATGCCGCAGTTCGCCTCGCTTCACCCGCTGCAGCCTGCCGCCACTGTGCAGGGCGCGCTTGAGGTGTACGACGGCCTGCAGCGCAGCCTGGCCGAGATTTCGGGAATGAGCCGCTTCACCCTTAACCCCTACGCAGGCGCCCACGGCGAACTCACCGGCCTGATGGTGATGCGCAGCTACCACCGCAGCCGCCATGACGACAAGCGCACCAAGGTGATTGTGCCCGACTCGGCACACGGCACCAACCCCGCCAGCGCTGCGGTGTGCGGCCTCGATGTGGTGCAGGTGAAGAGCCTGCCCGACGGCACTGTCGACACTGCCGACCTTGCCACCAAGCTCGACGACACGGTGGCCGGCATGATGATGACCAACCCCAACACGCTGGGCATATTCGAACACAGCATAGCCGAAATTGCGCAGATGGTGCACAAGTGCGGCGGCCTGATGTATTACGACGGAGCCAACCTCAACCCCATGCTGGGCGAGGTGCGTCCCGGCGACATAGGCTTCGACATAATGCACATCAACCTGCACAAGACATTCTCGACCCCTCACGGCGGCGGCGGTCCCGGCTCGGGCCCCGTGGGCGTGCGCAAGGGGCTTGAGCAGTTTCTGCCCAACCCGCAGGTGGTGCGCAAGTCCGACGGCACACTCAGTGTGGAGATGGGCGCCGACTCGCTTGGCTCAATATCGCTGCACACAGGCAACTTTGCCGTGATAATGCGTGCCTACGCCTACATCCTGACTCTTGGCCGCGACCAGATTAAGCACGTGGGCCCGCTGGCCACGCTCAACGCCAACTATGTGAAGGAGCAGCTGAAAGACTGCTACGAACTTCCGCTGACGGGCGTATGCAAGCACGAGTTTGTGTTCGACGGCCTCAAGGACAAGAGCACTGGCGTCACCACCCTCGACGTGGCCAAGCGTCTGCTCGACTATGGCTATCACGCACCCACCATCTACTTCCCGCTGCTGTTCCACGAGGCTATGATGATTGAGCCCACCGAGAACGAGAGCAAGGAGACACTCGACTCGTTTATCGAGGTGATGCGCAAGATTGCCAAAGAGGCCAAAGAGCAGCCCGAACTGGTGAAGGGCGCGCCGCACAACACCCCTGTGCGCCGCCTCGACGACACCAAGGCTGCTCTGCACCCCATAGTCACATGGCGCGAGCTGGCAGCCGAGGCATAACACACACTTAGCATTTTTCGGTATGGACTACGACATTCTTATAATAGGAGCCGGCCCCGGCGGCTATGAGATGGCCGCCGAGGCTGCCCGCCAAGGGCTGAACACAGCCATTGTGGAGCGCGGATTTGTGGGCGGCACATGCCTGAACCACGGCTGCATACCCACCAAGGCGCTGTGCCACTGCGCGCAAGTGCTGCGCACGGTGCGCTCGGCCTCGGCCTACGGCATCGACTGCGGCGCTGTCACGGCCGACTACTCGGCCGCCGCGCGCCACAAGGCCGCCGTGGTCGAGCAGCTGCGCCAAGGCGTGACACAGCTGATGTCGGCACCCGGCATCACGCTCATCAATGGCGAGGCCTCGATAGCCGATGCCCACACGGTGAGCATCGACGGCGGCAAGCAGACCCTCACGGCAAGCCACATAGTGATAGCCACAGGCAGCGAGCCGCGCAACCTGACCATTCCAGGCGCCGACCTGACCATGAGCAGCGGTGAGGCACTGGCCATGACCAGCCTGCCGCGGCAAATGTGCGTGATAGGCGGCGGAGTGATAGGCATGGAGTTTGCCGGCATATTCGCGGCCTACGGCGTGGAAGTGACGGTGGTGGAATACTGCAAAGAGATTCTGCCCCCGTTTGACAAAGACGTGGCCAAGCGCCTGCGCACAGTGCTGCAAAAGCAAGGCGTGAAGTTCATCACCCAGGCGGCAGTCACCGCCATCGAGCGCACGGCGTCAGGCCTCACGGTGAGCTACGACCTCAAGGGCAAGCCACAACAGCTGGAGTGCCAGAAGGCCCTGATGGCCGTGGGGCGCAAGCCCGTGCTGCCCGAGGGCCTTGAGCAGGCCGGAGTGGCTGTGGGCCGCCGCGGCATCGAGGTCGACAGCCACATGATGACCAGCGTGCCCAGCATCTACGCCATTGGCGACGTCAACGGCCAGTGCATGCTGGCCCACGCCGCCACAGCCCAGGGCATGGTGGCCTTGGCCCACATCACCGGCAAGGAGAGCTCCGTGAAGCTCGGCATAGTGCCGAGCGCGGTGTTCACCCAGCCCGAGCTGGCCATGGTGGGACTCACCGAAGAGCTGTGCAAGGCGCAAGAGCTCGACGTGACCGTGAAGAAAGGCTTCTTCCGTAGCAACGGCAAAGCCCTGTCGATGGGCGAGACCGACGGCCTTGTGAAGATGATAGTTAGCAATGCCGACCGCACCATAGTTGGCTGCCACATTTGCGGCCCGCATGCGAGCGACCTGATACAGGAAGTGGTGATGGCAATGAACGCCGGCAGCACCGTGGGCGACCTTGCGGCCGCCATACACGGCCACCCCACCCTCAGCGAGGCAGTGCAGGCAGTTGCCCGCCAGTTCTAACGCGCGCCACACACCCCATATGCGAGGGGCTGCGACCGAATCCCGGTCACAGCCCCTCGCCGCATTCCCCGTCATCGCTCAAGTCGGCCACGCTACACCGATAGCGCGGTGTGGCAGCTTCGATTAACCGACAACAGAGACAAAGGTTGGGAAATAGGCCAATGCCTACGGCATTTTGTCTAATATTGTCTCTATTGTCGTTGTGCTTTTCGGGGATTGCTACTATATGGCTTGCGGGGCTTTGTTCAAGATTAGTGGCTTGGATGCACACATTCCGTAACTTTTTACAAAATGTTACGCAACCTATTGATTTTAACATTTTAAAGCATTAACTCTGGAGCGCCAATAATAATGGCTATCAGACACTTTATTAACAAAAACCATTAATTGTGAAAGGTAAGCTATTAACACTAATCACTGCAGCAATTGGCATAGCGTGCTTCAACTCGTGCAGCTACGACCAAAACGCGGAGCCTGCAATGGCAGCACGCCGTGTATGACATAAGTGCAACATATATCTCAAAGAAATAAACATGACTATCAACTTAATAAAACTACGCATTATGAAAGTTTACAAGATTTTTGTGGCCGCAGTTTTGGCCATGGTGGCACTGACGGCCTGCAACGACGACAACAATGAACAGCAAGAGCCACGGGCTGAGATACAGCTCACTCAGGAGCAGCACATGCTGGCGGAAGATGGCAACGAGTTTGCCATCGACGCCTTTAAGGCTGCCAACGACCCCAAAGAGAACGCCCTAATAGCTCCATACAGCACACAGCTGTCGCTGGCGATGCTTGCCAACGGGGCCAAAGGGGAGACTTTAGATGAAATCATGAATGCCATGCACTTTGCCGGCAAGGCATCGATTAATGACATCAACGAGTTTTACAAAACCGTGACATCAGGCCTCACGGGAGCCGACAGCAAAGTAAGTCTGAATACTGCCAATGCATTATGGGTGTCTAACACCACCTCGCCAATGGCAAATTACATCGAGGCGCTGCACAGCTACTATGGGGCAACAGTTTCGACCATTGACTTTAGCGGCCCGAACGCCCTCACAAAAATCAACCAGTGGGCAAGCGATGCTACTGGAGGAAAAATCAGCAAGCTGTTAGATGAAATCGACCCAACATCTTCAGTGTGCCTAGTCAACACAATGATGTTTGACGGCAAGTGGGCCAAACGCTTCGAGACAAAAGCCACAAAAAGCGGTGAATTCAGCAATTGGCAGGGAGAAAAGGAGCAGTGCATGATGATGCACGGTACTATGGACGCCGGCATAGCCTCAACCGACGAGGCCGACGTGCTTGAGTTGGACTACGGCAACGGCTCGTTTGTGATGGATGTGATAGTGCCCAAAGACAAGCACAAAATCAATGAATTTGCCGCCTCGCTCACCCACAAGCGCATAAGTGACTTAATCTCGGCCATCACACCATCGAAATCGGTGATTGTGCAAATGCCAAAGTTCGAGGCTAAATACAGCTACAATCTCATCGAGCAGCTGAAATCATTAGGCATTAGCAAGGCTTTTGGCGATGCAGACTTCAGCGGCATTGCAAATAAACAACTGACGGTGACGCAGTGCGTGCAACAGCTTTGGGTGAAAGTTGACGAAAACGGCACCAAAGTGGCTGCCGCCACTGGCACCGTGCTCGGCGACATAGCCTACATTGGCGGAAAGTTCACTGTGGACAGCCCGTTTGTGTATCTGATTCGCGAGCGGTCGACGGGCGTGATTCTGGCCATCGGCAAGGTGCAGACCATGGCCGGAATGCAGTGACGCCAGCAGCGCACTCATTAATCAAACGACAATAGAGACAACTAGGAGACAATTTTTTGCACAGGATTTTGTCTGACATTGTCTCTATTGTCGTCTTTTTTCGGGGATGGCGCTGCGCGCCTTGTCGGAGGGAGGCGGCATTTTGGGGGCGGCAATGTTTGGCGGGGTGGGCGGATTTGGGTAATTTTGCCATTGGATTGCATCAATTGGCAAAAAGACGTAACAAAAATAAACACTACATCATTATGAACTATTTCAAGCAAACTGTAATGGCTTCGCTCACGGCCCTCACCGCCGTGTCGGGCGCACAGGCCGCCGAGGCCGAGGCTCCGCTCATCGAGAAGCCTGTGGTGAAGGTGGAGAACGGCCAGTTCACGCCCGAGCTGCTGAATGCTCTGGGCCGCGTCAGCGACCCGCAGCTGTCGCCCGACGGCAAGCGCGTGCTCTACGGCGTGTCGTATCCCAGCGTGGAACAGAACAAGAGCAACCGCGAGTTATGGGTGGTGGACATTGACGGCAAAAACGCCCGCCAGCTCACACGCACCAAGAGCTCGGAGCAAAACGCCGTGTGGATTGACGGCGGCAGCCGCATCGCCTTTATCTATCCCGACGACAACGGCGACTACCAGGTGTGGACGATGAATGCCGACGGCACGGGCCGCCGCTGCGTGAGCGCGGTGAAGGGCGGTGTGGACGGCTTTAAGCTGAGCGACGACCAGAAGAAGATAGTGGTGATAAGCCAGGTGAAGTATGGCCAGACGGCTCAGGACGTGTATCCCGACCTGCCTAAGGCCGACGGCCGCATCATCGACGACCTGATGTATCGCCACTGGGACGAGTGGGTGGCCACAGTGCCCCACCCCTTTGTGGGCGACTTCGACGGCAATGCCGTGAGCAACCTGCGCGACGTGCTTGAGGGCGAGCCCTATGAAAGCCCCATGAAACCCTGGGGCGGCGTGGAGTCGCTGGCATGGGCGCCCGACGGCAAGAGTCTGGTGTATGTGTGCCGCAAAAAGACGGGCAAGGCCTACGCCATATCCACCAACAGCGACCTCTACCAGTGGGACGTGGCCACGGGCAAGACGGTGAAGAACCTCACCGAGGGCAACCTGGGCTATGACACCTACCCCGTGTTTTCCAAGAGCGGCCGCAAACTGGCATGGCTATCGATGGAGCACGACGGCTATGAGGCCGACAAAAACCGCATTATGGTGATGGACATGGCCACCGGCCAGAAGCAGGACATCACTGTGGACTGGGACTACACGGCCGACGCCATTGCATGGTCGGCCGATGAGAAGTACATCTACTTCCTGGCCGCCTACCAGGGCGCGGCTCCGCTGTTCCGCATCAACGTGGCCACCCGCAAGGTGGAGACGGTGGCCGATGGCCAGTGGGACTACGCCGCCATCGTGCCCATGGCCAAGGGCGGAGTGCTGACCATGCGCCACTCGATGAAGCAGCCCGATGAGCTGTATGTGGTGGCCAAGGCCGGCAAGGAGCCATTGAAGATAACCAGCGTGAACGACGACCTGATGGGCCAGCTGGCCGACATCACCGTGGAGAAGCGCATGGTGCCCACCACCGACGGCAAGCAGATGACCACCTGGGTGCTGCTGCCGCCCAACTTCGACCCCAACAAGAAGTATCCCGCGCTGCTCTTCTGCGAGGGCGGCCCGCAGTCGCCCGTGAGCCAGTTCTGGAGCTACCGCTGGAACCTGCGCCTGATGGCCGCCAACGGCTACATAGTGATTGCCCCCAACCGCCGCGGCCTGCCTGGCTTCGGCACCGAGTGGAACGCCCAAATCTCGAAAGACTACGGCGGCCAGAACATGAAGGACTACATGAGCGCGGTTGACTACATGAAGAAGTTCCCCTACGTCGACGGCGAGCACATTGGCTGCACCGGCGCCAGCTATGGCGGCTACAGCACCTATTGGCTGGCCGGACACAACCAGGACAAGCGCTTTGCCTGCTTCCTGGCCCACGCCGGCATCTTCAACCTCGAGGCTCAGTATCTCGAAACCGAGGAGATGTGGTTTGCCAACTGGGACATGGGCGGCGCATTCTGGGACAAGGACAACGCCGCAGCCCAGAACACATTTAAGACGGCCGACCCCCACAAGTTTGTGCAAAACTGGAACAGCCCCATCATGGTGACCGTGGGCGAGAAGGACTACCGCATTTCGTTCACCCAAGGCATGCAGGCGTTCAACGCAGCCAAACTCATGGGCCTGCCCGCGCGCTTCGTGTCGTTCCCCAGCGAAAACCACTGGATTGTGAAGCCGCAGAACTCCGTGCTGTGGCAGCGCGAATTCTTCAAGTGGTTCGACCAGTGGCTCAAGCCCAAGAAGTAACAAAGCATTACTCCACCAATAAGCCCAATGCCCCGCGCCCACCATGCACAGCGCGGGGCATTGCTTTTTTGCCGGCTGCTGCAGCGGGAGTGGACTGACACAGCGTCAGTGCCAAGCTGCGCGGCACGATTTTTGCGGCAGCTAATCAATATAAATAGAGACAAAAAACACTTACATAGTTATGGAAATAAACGAAACTCCTGTGCTGCTGCTCACAGGCTATCTGGGCAGCGGCAAAACCACACTGCTCAACCGCATCCTCACCAACAAAAAGGGCATCAAGTTTGCCGTGATTGTCAACGACATAGGCGAGGTGAACATCGATGCAAGCCTTATTGAGCAAGGCGGCATGGTGGGCAAAAAGGACGACAGCCTCGTGCCGCTGCAAAACGGCTGCATATGCTGCACACTGAAGATGGACCTCGTGCAGCAGCTGAGCGATATCGTGAACCAGCACCGCTTCGACTACATCGTGATTGAGGCCAGCGGCATCTGCGAGCCGGCACCGATTGCGCAGACCATTAGCGCCTATCCGCAAATGTATCCAAAGTTGGCCGAAAACGGCCGCGCGCGGCTCGATGCCATAGTCACCGTGTGCGACGCCTTGCGCCTGCGCGACGAGTTTGCCGAGGGCAACGACCTGAAGCGCAAAGACCTTGGCGAGGACGACCTGGCCAGCCTCGTGATTCAGCAAGTGGAGTTCTGCAACATGATATTGCTCAACAAGGCCGCCGAGGTGAGCCCCGAAGAGCTCGACCGCATCACCATGATTCTGCACCAGATTCAGCCGCAGGCCGAAATAGTGCCGTGCAACTATGGTGACGTGGACCTCGACAAGATACTCAACACCCACCTCTTCAACTTCGAGCGCGTGGCCACGTCGGCGCGCTGGATTGAGGCCGTAGAGGCCGATGAAGACGACCTCGAAAACGAGGAAGAGGGCGAAGCGCTGGAATATGGCATAGGCACATTCGTGTACTACCGCCGCAAGTCCATGGACATGGTGGAGTTTGACCAGTTTGTGGCGCGCAAGTGGCCCAAGAGCGTGATTCGCTGCAAGGGCATGTGCTACTTCGGCGACGAGCGCGACACGTGCTACGTGTTTGAGCAGGCCGGCAAGCAGATATCGATGCGCAATGCCGGCCAGTGGTATGCCACCATGCCGGCCGACGAGTTTGCCGAGTTCTCGAAGCAGAACCCCGGCGTGCTGCGCGACTGGGACCCCAAGTATGGCGACCGCATGCAAAAGCTGGTGTTCATAGGCCAGAACATGGACCGCGCCGCCATCGAGGCCGACCTCGACAAGTGCCTGCTGAAAGAGTAATCCTCACACTCCACCCACATAGAGTAAGACAGGGCCTTGGGAATCATGACTCCCAAGGCCCTGTTTGCGTTATTGCCAAGTGGCGGGATTAGCGGGCGAGGTATTTTTCGGCGTCGAGGGCGGCGCGGCAGCCGGTGCCGGCGGCGGCTACGGCCTGGCGGTAGCGCGGATCGGCCACGTCGCCGGCGGCAAACACGCCAGGCACGCTGGTGGCCGTGGTGCCGTCGGGCTGGGTGAGGATGTAGCCCTGCTCGTCGAGCTCTAGCTGGCCGCCGAGGAAGTCGGTGTTGGGACGGTGTCCGATGGCCAGGAAGAAGCCGTCGATGGCGATGTCGAACTCCTGCGCCTCAGGAGTGCCCTTGTGGCGCACGAGGTGGGCGCCCTGCACCCCTCCATCGCCAAAGAGGCCGAGGGTGTTGGTGTTATAGAGGATTTCGATGTTGTCCTTTTCGTTGACGCGCCGCTGCATGGCGGCCGAGGCGCGTAGGTGGTCTTTGCGCACTATCATATACACTTTTTTGGCGAGGTTGCTGAGGTAGTGTGCCTCCTCGCAGGCAGTGTCGCCGCCACCGACGACTGCCACCACCTTTTTGCGGTAGAAGAAGCCGTCGCAGGTGGCGCATGCGCTCACACCCTGCCCTGCATATTTCTTTTCATCGGGCAGGCCGAGGTATTTGGCCGAAGCTCCTGTGGCCACTATCACGGTGTCGGCCTCAACGGTGTCGCCGCTGTCGAGAGTGGCAACGAACGGGCACTGGTCAAGGCGGATGGAGGTGACCACACCGTTGCGCAGATCGGCGCCCACGTTCACGGCCTGGCGGCGCATGTAGTCCATCAGCTGGAAGCCGTCGACGCCGTCGGGGAAACCGGGGAAATTCTCGATGGTGGTGGTCTGTGTGAGCTGTCCACCGGGCTGCTGACCCTCAAAGAGCACGCTGCTGACACCAGCGCGCGACAGATAGATGGCCGCCGTATAGCCTGCGGGGCCAGAGCCTATGATGAGTGTTTTTACTTTCGTTGTCATAATGCTTGTGTTGTTAATTGAAATTGTGTGTGTGTCAGCGCAGATCCACCACCTGCACTCCTGCGGGCACCAGTTTTTTGCTGAATGTGAACGTGCTTGCGGGATAGCTGACGTGTGTCTTGTAGTTGCTTATGGTCACCGTGGTGGCGGTGCCGTTGGTCATCTCGAATCGGGCCTTTTTGATTTGGCACGAGCCGTTGGCGATGTAGAGCAGTATCTGACGGATGTTGCTCCTGCGCTTTTTGGGCATGAGCTTGATGGTGTATGAGCCGGCCACTTGCGTGCGGGCTTTCCACATATTGAAGTTGGTCTTGAAGCCCTGCGCAGCGGCATAGGGGTTCACCATCTGCAGGTCGGCGGCAGTGGGGGTAGTGACGTTGACCTCGCCAGTGGCCACAGAATATGACCACTGCGTGCGGCCGTCGTACCAGCACTTCACGGGGCGTGAGAGCATGCGGAACTTCGACCCGCTCATCACTATGGTGCCTGAATATGACCCTTGCGGCGAGCTGACGCTGTAGGCGGCGCTCACCGTGCCGCTGGCTCGGAGCGAGGCCACAGCCTTGTCGAGCATGGCGGCCGGGGTCTGTGCGCCGGCTCCGGCCGCTGCGACCACCAGCATTATCAGTGCAAATAAAACTTTTCTCATAATAAAACTATATTTCTATGAATGCTATTTATTGTTGCTTTGAAAACATCATGTCGGCCTGCATGGGGTCGATGAGCACCTTGCGCGGCTTGCCGCCCTGCGCGGCTCCCACGATGCCCGCCGACTCCATCTGGTCCATTATGCGGCCTGCCCGGTTGTAGCCTATCTGGTAGCGCCGCTGCAGCGACGACGTGGAGGCCGTCTCGCCTTGCACAATCCACTTCACAGCCTCTTCGAAGAGGGGGTCGCGGTCGGATGCGTTGCCGCCTCCCACTGCGCCGTCGGAGTCGCTGCCGGCAAGGCCCTCAGGCAGCATGAATGGCTCCTCGTGATTAATGTTCTTGTCGGCGTCTTCCTGCTCCTTGATGTAGTCGCATATGCGCTCCACATCGGGCGTGTCGACCAGCGGGCACTGCAAGCGGGTGATCTCGCCGTTGGCCGAGAACAGCATGTCGCCGCGGCCAATGAGCTGCTGCGCGCCTGGACGGTCGAGGATGATGCGGCTGTCGATGCCCTGCGTCACGCGGAAGGCTATGCGGCCCGGAAAGTTGGCCTTGATTAAGCCCGTGATGACGTTAGACGACGGGCGCTGGGTGGCGATGATCATGTGGA
The DNA here is from genome assembly GCA_934661195.1 of uncultured Muribaculaceae bacterium. Taxonomy (GTDB): domain Bacteria; phylum Bacteroidota; class Bacteroidia; order Bacteroidales; family Muribaculaceae; genus Sodaliphilus. The sequence continues at coordinate 162,747 of CAKUJD010000006.1, read as the reverse complement.
TGCCCACGGCGCGGGCCTTTTGGGCAATGCGCACTATGGGGGTCTCCACCTCCTTGCCGGCCGTCATGATGAGGTCGGCAAACTCATCGACTATCACCACTATGTAGGGCATATACTTGTAGTATTCGCCACTTGAGTCCTTCTCGTTGCGCAGGCCGCCGCGCCACTTGGCGTTGTAGTCCTCCACCTTGCGCACCTTCACCTCTTCGAGCACCTGATAGCGGTTTTCCATCTCCTGCACCACCGAGTTGAGTGTGAGCACCACCTTGTCGGTGTCGGTGACTATGCAGCGGTCTTCGCCAGGGACCTTGGCAAAGAAGTATTTTTCGAGGTCGGCATACAGGCTGAACTCCACCTTCTTGGGGTCGACAAGCACAAACTTAAGCTCCGACGGGCCTTTTTTGTAGAGGAGCGATGTGATGATGGCGTTAAGGCCCACCGACTTGCCTTGACCTGTGGCACCGGCCACCAGCAAGTGGGGCATCTTGGTGAGGTCGGCCACAAACACCTCGTTGCTCACCGTGCAGCCAAGCACCATGGGCAGCGCGGCGCGCGACTCCTGAAAAGCCTTGGAGCGCAGCACCTCGTACATGGGCACCACCTGCGGGTCGCGGTTTGGCACCTCGATGCCAATGGTGCCTCGGCCCGGCATAGGCGCGATTATGCGTATGCCCAGGGCTGCGAGGCTCAGGGCTATGTCGTCTTCAAGGCCGCGGATTTTTGAGATGCGCACACCATCTTGCGGCACAATCTCAAACAGGGTGACCGTGGGCCCCACGTGCACCTCGATGTTCTTTATCTCGATGCCATAGTTGCGCAGCGTGTCGGTGATGCGGCGCTTGTTGCTCTCCTGCTCCTCCACATCAACGCGGTCGGTGCGCATCTCAATTTTTTGCAGCAGGTCGAGCGTGGGAAAGTGGTAGTCGGTGTACTCATAGGTGGGGTCGTTGAAGCGCTCGCCGCTGGGGTGGCTGGTCTTGGCAAAGTCCTTCATCTGCTCGGCCTCGCCAGCGGGCTCAGGCTCGGGCTTCACAGGCTCAGGCACCGCACTGGCACGGCGGCGCTTTGGCTGCACTGGTGCGGGTGCAGCATGGTCGAGCGGCAATGGATGCGGCTCGGGGGCTGAGGGCTGCTCGGGCTGCCGCTTGGCAGTGGTTTTGTGGCTGTCGCCGAGAAACGTCTTCATGCCTTGCTGCTGACCTTCTTCCGAAGCGTCGTCGCGCAGACGGTCGTTGATTTTGCTAAGGCGCTTGCGCGCTCTGAAGTAGATGAGGCTGATGGTGTTGTAGCACAGCAGCACCCACACAAGGGCGATGATAAGGTTGACGGCATACATGCCATACATGCCCACTAACCGCTCGAGCCAAATATTGGCAAAATAGCCAAACGCACCGCCAAGCTGGAAGAAAGTGACCGGAATGTCTTTGGTGAACACGCCCACCAGCATCGAGCAGGCAAAGGTGCCGTAGAGGCACAGCAGCGTGTAGGAGAAAAAGAACACACGCTTGCCCTGGCGCAAAAGGCGCACGCCTATGGTGATGAACCACAGCACCATGATGAAGGCCGCCACCCCCACCCCATCGGAAATAAAGAACTCCGACACCGAGGCGCCGATGGCTGCCCCGGCATTGTGGATTTGCGAGGCGTCGGCGGCGTTCTGCATCACGCCATACTGCACCACGCGGCTCTGGTCGGCCTGCCCGGCCGAGAGAAACATGTAGCTGAAAAACGACAGAAAGAAGTAGATGCCGGCCAACAGCATGGCCACGCCCGCGGCCAGCCGCGTGCGATAACTGCCAAAGAAGGCCGACAGGCGCTGTCCAACGGTGGTGTTGGCAGCCTTGCGCTCCTCTTCGAGCCGCTTTTTGCGCTTATACTCTTCGCTCTCGGTCAGGCCCGACGTGTCGGGGGTGAAGTCGTGTAATTCCTTTTCTTTATTTTGTTTCATGATCTAAAAAATTCTGTCTTCAAGCGCCGCGTGGCGCAAACGGGAGTGTAAAGATAGCGATTTTAATTGGGTTACAGAAGCGATTAGCGCCCGTAATGCCAGATTAAAATGCCTTGGGTTTTACTGGAAGCAAAAATAGTGGTGGGGAGGGCCCAAATCGTTCACACCTTGGTTGTTTTTTTGCTTCTGTGCTGGGCTGTGTGGCTACTCTTTGACCCAGAAGCCGCGGGTGAACACCACCAGCACGGTGAACAGCTCGAGGCGGCCTATGAGCATCTCAAACACCAGCAGCCACTTGCCGAGGCACGGCACGTTGGCAAACGAGCCGTCGACGCCTGTCACGCCATAGCCCATGCCTATGTTGCTGATGGCCGACATGCTGGTGAATAGGGAGTCGAATATGGGCATGCCCATGAGGGCCAGCAGCAGGGCTCCGGCCACTATTATGAGCACGAATATGGCCAGGAATGCGACGCACTTGGCCACCACGTCGTGCGAGATGGCGCGGTTGTCGACCCACACACTGCGCACCGAGTTGGGGTGCAGCACGCGGTAGAACTCGTTTTTGGTGTTTTTCAGCATCACTATCATGCGGTCGATTTTGGCGCCGCCGGCAGTAGAGCCAGCCATGCCGCCGAAAAACATGACCACCATCAGCAGAAACGAGATGAACTCGCCCGACTGCTCATAGTTGATGGTTGAGAAGCCTGTGGAGGTGATGGCCGACACGGTGTCGAAGGTGGCCAGCATCACGCGGTCGAGCCACGATGGGCAGAAACCCTCATAGGCCATGCGCGCAATGATGACGACCGAGGTGCCAATCACCACCCAGGTGTACCACTTGAAGGTGTCGCTGTGGCGCAGTGGCTTGAAGTTGCCACATGCGGCGGCCCACAGCAGGGTGAAGTTGATGCCGCCAAGGAACATGAACACCAGCACCACGGCGTCGATGTAGTGGTTGCTCCAGTAGATGAGTCCGTTGTCCTTGGTCGAGAAGCCGCCGGTGCTGACGGTGGCCAGCGTGTGGCACAGGGCGTCGAACCAGCCCATGGGCGGAATCAGCAGCAGCGTCATGGCCACGGTGAGCACTATGTACACGAGCCACAGGTCTTTGGCCGTCTGGCTGATGCGGGGGCGCATGCGCTCGTGGGTGATGCCGGTGACCTCGGCGTTGAACAGCGATATGCCGCCTTTGTAGTTGAGCATGGGCAGCACGGCCAGCGTGAACAGGATGATTCCCATGCCGCCTATCCAGTGGGTGAGCGAGCGCCAGAAGAGTATGCCGTGGGGCAAATTGTCGAGGTGGCGGATCACCGTGGCGCCGGTGGTGGTGAAGCCCGACATGGTTTCGAAGTAGGCGTCGGTGACGTTGGTGATGGTGCCGCTCAGCAGAAACGGCAGCATGCCGAAGGCCGAGAACAGCACCCACACTATGGCTGTGAGGAATATGCCCTCGCGCTTGCGCATGGTCATCGACGAGGGGCGGATGCCGAACGTCATGAGTGCGCCGCAGGCCACTGTGACGGCCGCCGAGCAGGCAAACTGCATGGCGGTGGCCGTCTCGCTGAAGATGAGCGACACCACGGCGGGCAGCACCATGAATCCGGCCTCTATCATCAGCAGCCAGCCCATGAAGCGCAGCACTATGGGGAAGTTGAGGCTTTGCGTTGTGATTTGTTGGTTGTGCATCGTGCGTATGGAGTGTTTAGCCGAATATCTTTTCAATTTTGTGCAGCGAGCCCGACAGGCAGAACACCACCACACGGTCGCCCGCCTGCAACTGGGTGTCGCCCTTGACGAGCATGCCCACGCCGTTGCGCGAGAGGCCGGCAATGGTCATGTCGCGGTTGAGCTTAAGGTCTTTCACCTGCCCGCGGGTGACCTTGGCGCCGGGCTTGATTTCGAGTTCGGCCACCTCGGCGTCGGCCAGGGCCAGGCACTTGCTGTTGTCCACATCGTTGTCGAGCATGATTTGGAAGATGCGGCTCGATGCCAACAGCTTCTTGTTGATCACGGTGCCTATGTTCAGGCTCTCGGCCTCGGGTATGAACTGGATGTTCTCCACTTCGGCTATGGTCTTGCGCACGCCGTGGTTTTTGGCCATGATGCAGCTGAGGATGTTGCTCTCGGAATGCTCGGTGAGGGCGATGAACACATCGCAGTCGCCTATGCCCTCTTCCTCGATTACGTCGGTGTTGGTGGCGTCGCTGCACACCACGTTGCAGTTGGGCAGCGTCTCGCTGAGCACCCGGCAGCGCTCGGGGTCGCGGTCGAATAGCTTGATGCGTGCCTTGTGGCCCAGCATCTTGGCCAGCTGCACAGCTATGGGCGTGCCGCCCATCACCATCAGGTGCTCCACACTGATGCGCCGCTTGCCGCAGATGTCAATCACATCGTCGAGGTGGTCGCGCGTGGTGGAGATGTAGGCGATGTCGTTTTCGCTTATCATGTCGTCGCCACGGGGGATGATGATTTCTCGGTTGTGCTTTATGGCGCTCACGTGCAAGAAGTTGCTCACGCCGCCTATCTCCTTGAAGCGCTTGCCCACTATCTTGGCGTTTTGGCGCAGCTTCACGCCCACCACTATCAGCTCGCCGCCCAGCATCTCAAACCAGTTGCGGGCCCAGGTGTGCTTCAGCGCTCCCATTATTTCGAGTCCTGCGAAATATTCGGGGTATATGAGGTCGTCGACGCCCAGATGGTGAAAGTAGTCGGCGTTGCGCTTGTTGAGAAACTCGTCGTTGTCGATGCGCGCCACCGTCTTCTTAGCCCCCATGTCCTTGGCCATGGAGCACGATATGATGTTGCGCGTCTCGTGGGGGGTGACTGCAATGAACAGGTCGGCCTCCCCCACCCTTGCATTTTCGAGAGCCGAGAACGACACAGGGTCGCCGAGCATGGTCATCAGGTTGTAGGTGTCGAGGTTGGCCAGCTTGGCCTGGTCGTTGTCGATGACCACGATGTCCTGATTTTCGTTAGAGAGCATTTTGGCCAGGTGCGACCCCACCTCGCCGGCTCCGGCAATCACTATCTTCATGAGTCTTGCTGATTGTTTTCATTGTTGAGCAGCCGCTGCACGCAGCGCACTATGCCGTCGGCATCGAATCCGCACATGGCGCGCAGCTGGGCCACTGTGCCCTGGTGCACAAACTCATCGGGCATGCCCAGTCGCGTGAGGCGGGCGCGCGAGCCGTGGCAGGCGATCCACTCGGCCACTGCCGAGCCAAGGCCGCCGCACACGGTGCCGTCTTCCACAGTGACCACATGGCTGTAGCCCGATGTGGCCTCGGCGAGTATCTGCTCGTCGATGGGCTTAAGGAATATCATATCGTAGTGTGCCACCATGATGCCCTGTGCCCGCAACTGCTCCACGGCCTTGGCGGCCTCGTTGCCTATGTGGCCTATGCTTAGCAGGGCCACGCGGCCGTCGCCGTCGGAGAGCTTGCGCCCGCGGCCTATGGGCAGGGCGTGCATGGGGTTGCGCCAGTCGGTGAGCACACCGCGGCCGCGCGGATAGCGTATGGCCATGGGGCCGCAGTCGGCGGCCTGGGCGGTGTACATGAGGTTGCGCAGGCAGTGCTCGTTGATGGGGGCGCTCACCACCATGTTGGGGATGAGGCGCAGATAGGCCAGGTCGAAGGCGCCGTGGTGGGTCACGCCGTCCTCACCCACAATGCCGGCGCGGTCGATGCAGAAGGTGACGGGCAGCCGCTGTATGGCCACGTCGTGGATAATCTCGTCGAAGCCGCGCTGCAGAAACGAGCTGTAGATGCAGCAGTAGGGGCGCATGCCGTCCTTTGCCAGACCGCCCGAGAATGTCACGGCGTGGCCCTCCGATATGCCCACGTCGAAGGTGCGGTCGGGGAACTCGCGCTGCATCATCGACATCGACGTGCCGCTGGGCATGGCCGCCGTGATGCCCACAATGCGGTCGTTGGCCTTTGCCAGCTCCACCAGCGTGTGTCCGAACACGTCCTGGTATTTGGGCGGCTTGCCCTCGCTGCTCTCGGTGATGCGGCGGCCCGTGGCCTCGTCGTAGCGGCCGGGGGCGTGCCACGTGGCGGGATCCTGCTCGGCCGGGGCGTAGCCCTTGCCCTTGCGCGTGTGCAGGTGCACAATTTTTGGCCCGCTCATATTCTTTATGTCGCCAAACAGCTTCACCAGTTTCACCACGTCGTGGCCGTCGAATGGACCGAAGTAGCGTATGTTGAGGCCCTCAAATATGTTTTGCTGCCCTGTGAGCAGCGACTTCATAGCGTTGTTGAAGCGCAGCAGCGCGCCCTTGCGGCTGTCGTCGATCACCTTGTGCCGGCGCAGAAACTGATAGGCGCGGTAGCGCGCGTTGTTGTAGCGGGGCGAGGTGGTGAGGTCGGTCATATACTCGCCCAGCGCGCCCACGTTGGCGTCAATCGACATGTCGTTGTCGTTGAGCACAATCATCAGGTTGTTTTTGTGAATCGAGGCGTTGTTGAGCCCCTCAAAGGCAAGGCCGCCGCTTATCGAGGCGTCGCCAATCACGGCCACCACCTTGCGCTCGGGGCAGTGCTCGAGCTCGGCGGCTATCGACATGCCTAAGGCGGCCGAAATGGAATTGGAGGCGTGGCCGGCGGTGAAGGTGTCGTAGGGGCTCTCGTCGGGGTTGGGAAAGCCACTGAGGCCGCCAAGCTTGCGATTCTGGCAAAAGCGGTCGCGGCGTCCGGTGAGCACCTTGTGGGCATATGCCTGGTGGCCCACATCCCACACAATGCGGTCGTCGGGGGTGTTGAACACATAGTGCAGCGCCACGTTGATCTCCACCGCGCCCATGCTCGAGGCGAAGTGCCCGGGGTTGGACGCCAGCTCGTGGATGAGGAATCCGCGCATCTGGCTGCACACCTCAGGCAGCTGCTCCACTGGCAGCCGCTTGAGGTCGGCCGGCGAATTTATGCTTGCAAGCAGCGGAAAGTGCTGCTCGGTGTATTCTTTGTCTGACATAGCTCCTATCTCTCTATTATCGTCTTGTTACTCCTTATTCTTATAATAGCGCTTGTAGAGCGGCACAAACACGATTATGCCCGAGGCCACAATCGAGAAAATCACCATGAAGTCGATTTGCCTGGCCCGCGTCACAAGCAGGTAGCACAAGCACAGCCACAGGGCCAGAATGAATATGAACCTTATCGATTTGCCTGAATCCATTTTTGCTATTGAAATAATAAAATAACCTGCCGGTTGCGGCGCAGGCGTCAAAGCCCGCAGCCAGCAATCATGCAATTTGCAAATTTAATAAAATTATATCGAAAACCGTGCCTTTTTTCCCGCGATATTGCACCCTGCGGCACATGGCCAAGTGCATAAAAAAGTAAATCCCAGACTCAGCGTCCAGGATTGCTTAACTAATTAACCTTCTAATACCATTAACATAAACCTTAAACAATGATTTTCATAGCCGTCATCCCGACGCCCGTGAATTTCATAACCTTAAAAACTAATACCATGAAAAACCGATGCAAAAGTAATACAAATATGTTATGCAACATATAAAACCGATGGAAAATCACCCATATTTAACTTTTATTTCATACTACCAGCAATAAACGAACTGCTTTTAAAATTAGTTTACATTTTTATGGCAAGCAAATGCACGTTTTGCGCCGGTCGTTTGGGCAATTGGGGGCAAAATGCTAACTTTGCAACAAAAGTCAAAAACGTTACACACTCACAACATTAATATATGAACAACAGCTTTTTCAGCGGATTCAAGGCCAATCACCCCATTGCCTACAACGCACTGCTCATAGCGGTGGCCTTTGTGGCCATATGCTATGCGGCACTGATGCTAATCGACGTGTTCACCGCCCACGGGCAGGAGAAGAAGGTGCCCAACGTGTGCAACCTGCCGCTCGACAAAGCAGTGGAGGTGCTTGAAAGCGAGGGTTTCAAGTGGGAGATAAGCGACTCCACATTCAACGAGAGCATAAAGCCCGGCACGGTGCTCTCGCAAGACCCCAAGCCCAACTCCTATGTGAAGGCCATTCGCACCATCTACCTCAACATCAACTCATTCTATCCGCGCGCCGTGGCCTTGCCGGTGCTCACCGAGATTTCGGTGCGCCAGGGTCTGTCGATGCTCAAGTCGCTCGGATTCAAGAATGTGGGCGTCGACACAGTGCCGTCGCCCTACGAGGGCTTGATACTGACTGTGAAGGTGAACGGACGCCAAGTGAAGGCCGGCACGCGCGTGTCGGTGAACTCGATGATACGCCTCAGTGTGGGCGACGGCCAGGAAGACCTCGACCCCACCCAGGTGCTGCCCACATCCACGCTCGACTCGCTGCAGGAAATTCAGCGGCGCAAGGCTATGCAGGAAGCGCGCGCCCGAGCCAAGGCTGAGGTACAGGAAGCCAAGAGCAGCGACACGCCCGAGCCGGCGGGCAACCTCGACGAGTGACGCCGCAGCCAAGACCTGCGTTTTTTTAAAATCAAACAAGGAGAACAAGAGAAACAATATGGCTTTTGACGAAGATATGATTGAGGACGCGGCCACCGCGCCCAACGGCCGCACGGCCTGCGACGGGGCCGGCAGCGAAATACAGAACGACTTCAGCGACCCCGACTTCAGCGAAAACGGGCGCGACTATTGGGAGCACTACCGCTATGTGGTGGAAAAGGGACAGGTGCTGCTGCGCATCGACAAGTATCTGGCCGAGCGCATCAAGGGCACCTCGCGCAACCGCATCCAAAACGCCGCCGAGGCACAGTGCATCAGAGTGAACGGGCGGCCAGTGAAGTCGAACTACCGCGTGCACCCCGACGACGTGATTAGCATAGTGATGGACCGCCCGCGCTATGAAAACGAAATCATTGCCCAAGACATTCCGCTCGACATAGTGTATGAAGACAGCGAGCTGCTGGTGGTGAACAAGCCCGCCGGCATGGTGGTGCACCCCGGCCACGGCAACTACGACGGCACGCTGGTCAACGCCCTGGCATGGCACTTCAAGGACGACCCCGACTACGATGTGACCGACCCGCGCATGGGCCTGGTGCACCGCATCGACAAAGACACATCGGGACTGCTGGTGGTGGCCAAGACGCCACGCGCCAAGACGTCGCTTGGCCTGCAATTTTTCAACAAGACCACCAAGCGGCAATACGTGGCCGTGGTGTGGGGCGAGATGAAGCAGCCCGACGGCACGGTGGAGGGCAACATAGGCCGCAGCCTGCGCGACCGCCTGCAGATGGCTGTGTTTCCCGACGGCGACCAGGGCAAACACGCCGTGACGCACTACCACACCATCGAAAACCTGCGCCACGTGGCCGTGGTGCAGTGCGTGCTGGAGACAGGCCGCACCCACCAGATACGCGTGCACATGCGCCACATAGGCCATCCGCTGTTCAACGACGCCCGCTATGGCGGCGACAAGGTGCTGCGCGGCAACACCTCGGCCAAATACATGCAGTTTGTGCAAAACTGCTTCAAGACATGCCCGCGCCAGGCCCTGCACGCCAAGACGCTGGGCTTTGTGCACCCCGTCACCCACCAGCAGATGGACTTCAACAGCGAGATTCCCGCCGACATGGCCCAGCTCATAGCCAAGTGGGAAGACTTCTCCCAAAACGCCAAGTAACTTCCCCGCCCTGCAGCCAGACAGCGTGAGGTGTGAAATAGTGTTGCGGTGTGGTAAGGTGTGTGATTTTTGCGGTTTTTGGCGGGACAAATGGCGGCCGCGGGGGTTATTATTGCTGAAAAAATTGGGCGAGACAAGTTTTTTTGCATAACTTTGGATACACAATAATAATTCTATTTAACCACACATTCTTATGGAGGACAAAAACATAACTGTTCCGGCTGAGTATTTCGACATTTGCCCGATTTCGGACAAGGACTTCCACAACGAAATGTCGATACTGGTGCAGGAGCCGGCTTTCCAGCACATCATAAGCCTTGTGCTGCCTGAATACAAATACTCGCAACTGGTGCGCGTGCTGCAGTCGCTCAACTCGAAGCACGACTTGCAGGTGAAAATCATGAAGCCTTTCATCGAGGGCGTGCTGGCCAAGACGTCGAAGGGCCTCACCATAAGCGGATTTGAAAATGTGAAGAAGGATGTGCCCAATGTGTTCATCACCAACCACCGCGACATTGTGCTCGACTCGGCTCTGCTGAGCTACAACCTGGTGTCGAACGGCTTTGAGGCAGCCGAGATCGCCATTGGCAACAATCTGCTGATATATGACTGGATCAACAAGCTGGTGCGCCTCAACAAGTGCTTCATTGTGAAGCGCAACCTGGGCCGCCTGCAGACTCTGGCCGCCGCCATACAGCTGAGCGGCTACATCCACTTTGTGATTAAGCAGAAGAAGAACCCCGTGTGGATTGCGCAGCGCGAGGGCCGCTGCAAGGACAGCAACGACCGCACGCAGGAGAGCCTGCTGAAGATGCTGTCGTATGGCAACCGCGACAAGTCGTTCATCGAGAGCATCAAGGAGCTGAACCTGGCGCCCGTGGCCATAAGCTATGAATATGACCCCAACGACTATCTGAAGGCCAAGGAATTCCTGCTCAAGAGCAAGGACCCCAACTTCAAGAAGTCGCCGGCCGACGACCTGCTGAGCATGCAGACGGGCATCATGGGCTACAAGGGCCACATACACTATGCCTTCACGCCCTGCCTCAACGACGAGTTCAGCAACATTCCGGCCGACCTCGACAAGCTGCTGACGGTGCGCGCCGTGTGCCATCTGATTGACCACAGCATCCACACCCACTACAAGATATTCAAGACCAACTACATTGCCCGCGACCTGCTGTTTGACGACAAGGAGTTTGCCGACAAGTACACCGAGGCCGAGCGCGACGCCTTTGTGGGCTACCTCAACAAGCAAATCGACAAGGCCGGAATGCAGCTCAACGAGCTTGACCGCAACTATATGTTCAAGAAGATGCTTGAGATGTATTCCAACCCGCTCACCAACCAGCTTGAGGCGCAAAAGTAGCGGCTGCACATGCGCATACAGTGGATTCCCATAATAGCCATCATCATTGCCAACCTCGGCATCGACGCCGCCCTGTGGCGGTGGCTGCGGCGCCGTGGCGGCAGGCACTGCGGGCTTAAGTGCGGGCTGCACGCCGCCCTTAGCGTGGCTATGCTGGCGCTGGTGGTGACGGCAATCAGCATTCCCAACCGCCGGGTGGGCAACCCCACACTGGTGGCTGTGATGTGGATGCTGATGGCCTACTTCTCGGTGTGCGTGCCGCGGTGGGTGGCGCTGCTGCTGTGGCAGCTGGGCCGCCTGCACTGCCTTGGGCGGCGCGGAAGGGGCGCGGTGCGCGCCGCGGCGGTGGCTGCGGGCGTGGCGCTGTGCGGCGCCATGTGGTGGGGCGCGCTGGTGACGCCGCACACCGTGCGCGTGGAGCGCGTAGGCTTTGCCTCGGCCAAACTGCCCGCCAGCTTCGACGGCTACCGCGTGGTGCAGATCAGCGACCTGCATCTGGGCACGTATGGCACCGACACCACGGCGGTGAGCATGTTTGTCGACTCGGTGAACGCGCTCAAGCCCGACCTGATATGCTTCACCGGCGACCTGGTGAGCCGCCAGACGAGCGAGGCCGAGCCGTTCAGGCAGGTGCTGAGCCGCCTCAAGGCGCGCCACGGGGTGATGGCCGTGCTTGGCAACCACGACTATGACGACTACCGCACATGGCCCACACAGGCGCAGAAGGAGGCCGACCGCAAGGCTCTGGTGCAGCTGGAGCGCGGCATGGGCTGGACGGTGCTAAACAACGTGACCCGTCCCATTGGCCTGCGCGGCGACAGCATCGACGTGATTGGCGCCGAGAACTACGGCGACCCGCCGTTTCACACCTACGGCAGCCTGGCTGCCACCCACAACGACCTGTCCAACGGCCGCTTCAAGCTGCTGCTGCAGCACAATCCCTATGAGTGGCGGGCCGACGTGGCCGGCAAGACGCCTGTGGACCTGACGCTGTCGGGCCACACCCACGCCATGCAGATAATGCTCACCATAGGGCACCGGCGCCTGTCGCCCGCGCGGCTGCGCTACCGCGAGTGGGGCGGCATGTATGCCGAGGGCAGCCAGGCGCTGTACGTCAACATTGGGCTGGGCATGGTGGCCATGCCCATGCGCATAGGCGCCACGCCCGAAATCACCCTCATAACCCTCAAAAAGAAACATTAGCCAACTCTTTTCCACATCACATAACGGTAACACCTTAACCAATTAAAAAAAACGAACATCATCATGGCCGACAAGATTTCAACGCTAATATCGCAGGAGCTTAACCTGCCGCTCGACCCGGTGCACAACACCGTGAGCCTGCTAAAAGACGACAACTCGATTCCGTTCATCAGCCGATATCGCAAGGAAGCCACTGGCGGAATGAACGAGCTGGAGATTCAGTCGATCGACATGCGGCTTAAGTACTACCAGGACCTGCAGAAGCGCAAAGCCACAATACTGAAGACCATCGAGGCTCAGGAGCGGCTCACCCCCGAGCTGTCGACCCGCATAATGAACTGCTGGGACGCCACCGCGCTCGAAGACATCTACCTGCCCTACAAGCCCAAGCGGCGCACGCGCGCCGAGGCCGCACGGCAGCGCGGACTCGAGCCTCTGGCCAAGATAATAATGGCGCAGCGCACAGCCGATGTGGAGGCGCGAGCCGTGCAGTTTGCCGACGGCGAGGCGGTGCCCACCGTGGCCGACGCCATAGCCGGGGCGAAAGACATAATTGCCGAGTGGATAAGCGAGAACACGGCCGTGCGCAACTCGGTGCGCCGCGCCTTCCGCCACAGCGCGGTGCTCACGTCCACCTTTGTGAAAGGCAAGGAAATTGAAGGGCGCAACTACGAGAACTACTACGACTACCGCCAGCCGCTGAGCCGCGTGTCGAGCCACCAGCTGCTGGCCATGCGCCGCGGCGAGAAGGAGGGCTTCCTGAAGGTGGGCATAGGCATCGACGACGACCGCGCCACCGACAACATTTGCCGCATAGTGGTCAAAGGCCAGGGGCAGGCGTCGCACCTGGTGGAGGAGGCCGCCGCCGACAGCTACAAGCGCCTGATCAGGCCCACGATTGAGACGGAGTTTGCCGCCATGTCGAAAGGCCGGGCCGACGAGTCGGCCATCGAGGTGTTTGCCCAAAACGCGCGCCAGCTGCTGTTTGCCCCGCCGCTGGGGCGCAAGCGCATCATGGCCGTGGACCCCGGCTTCCGCACAGGCTGCAAGGTGGTGTGCCTCGATGAGCAGGGCAACTTGCTTGAGCACACGGTGATATACCCCACCGCGCCGCACTACGACGTGGAGGGGGCCACAGCCACCGTCAAGGAACTGGTGCAGCGGCACTCGATCGACGCCATTGCCCTGGGCAACGGCACGGCCAGCCGCGAGACCGAGCGATTCCTGAAGCGCATCAGGCACGAGGGCCGCGAGGTGGCAGTGTATGTGGTGAGCGAAAACGGGGCGTCGATCTACTCGGCGTCGCAGGCGGCCCGCGACGAGTTTCCCGACCAGGACGTGACGGTGCGCGGCGCCGTGTCGATTGGCCGCCGCCTGCTCGACCCGCTGGCCGAACTGGTGAAAATCGACCCCAAGTCGATAGGCGTGGGCCAATACCAGCACGACGTGGACCAGGGCAAGCTGAAAGACACCCTGAGCTTCACCGTGGAGAGCTGCGTGAACAGCGTGGGCGTGAACGTGAACACCGCCTCGCGCCAGCTGCTGACCTACGTGTCGGGCCTCGGTCCCGCATTGGCGCAAAGCATAGTGGACTACCGCACCCGCAACGGAGCCTTCGCCTCGCGCCGCGAGCTGCTGAAGGTGCCCAAGATGGGCGCCAAGACATTTACGCAGGCGGCTGGATTCCTGCGCGTGCCTGGCAGCGCCAACCCGCTCGACAACTCGGCGGTGCACCCCGAGCGCTACGCCCTGGTGGAGCAGATGGCGCGCGACTGCGGCTGCAGCGTGGAGCAGCTGATTGCCGACAAGGAAATGCGCAAAAAGATAGACATAAGCCGCTATGTAGGCGGCGAGGTGGGCGAACCCACCCTGCTCGACATAATGAAAGAGCTTGAAAAGCCGGGACGCGACCCGCGCGACAAGGTGCAGGCGGTGGAGTTTGACGACGACGTGCGCGACATCAAAGACCTGCGCCAGGGCATGGAGCTTAACGGCATAGTGACTAACATAACACAATTCGGAGCCTTTGTGGACATAGGCATTCACGAAAACGGCCTTGTGCACGTGAGCGAAATGAGCAACAAGCGCGTGCACAACCCCGAGCGCTACCTGCGCATCAGCCAGCCGGTGAGGGTGCGGGTGAAGTCGGTCGACCTCGAGCGCAAGCGCATAGCCCTGTCGATGAAAGGCGTGAAGCAAGACATCAACCAATAAAAAAAGAATGAGCAACAGCATTACAGTGAGCATAGGCAGCAACAGCGCCGACCGCGCCGCGCAGGTGGCGCAGTGCCTCAAGTGGCTTCAGGCCACACTCGACGGCTGCCGCCAGTCGGGCGTGTATGCCACGGCGGCCCTCAACGGCCACGGCGGCGACTACATGAACGCGGTGGCCAGCGGCGAGTGCGCCTGCAGCCTGGCCGCCCTCAACGCGCGGTTCAAGAGCTACGAGCGCCAGTGCGGGCGCGACGCCGACTGCCGCGCGCGGGGCATAGTGCCCATCGACCTCGACATAGTGGTGTGGAACGGCGAGGTGGTGCGCCCCGCCGACTATGCCCAGCAATATTTTCAGAAAGGATGGCACCAGATATGCGGCTGACGTGCATAGGCCACAGCGGATTCGCCCTCGAGGCGCAGGGCGTGACACTGGTGTTTGACTACTACACCGACCAGTGCGGCGTGATGCCGGCCATCATCGGGCGAGCCAGGCGCATGGTGGTGATGGTGTCGCACAGCCACCCCGACCACCTCAACCCCGACATATTCAAGTGGATGGCCTCAGGCAAGGTGGAGCGCTACGTGGTGTCGGCCGAGTCGCGGCGCAAACTGCGGCGCGTAAAAGGCCTCGACCTGGAGTCGCTGCCCATCACATTCATGCACCGCGATGAAGACACCCTGTGCCCTCTGAGCCGCGTGCATATACACAGCTTCGGCTCCACCGACATAGGCGTGAGCTACCTTGCCACGCTACCCGCCGGCGAACTGGTGATGCACGCCGGCGACCTCAACGACTGGCACTGGAGCGACGAAAGCACACCGCAAGAGGTGAAGAAGGCCGACGGCGACTTCCGCGCCATTCTGCGCACCATCGCCGCCCGCGCGCCACACATGCAGCTGGCCATGTTCCCAATAGACCCCAACATGGGCACAGACTTCGCCCGCGGTGCGCGCGAATTTCTGCAGGCCGTGCAAGTCGACCACTTCGTGCCCATGCACATGTGGGGCCGCGACAGCGAGGCCACCCGGTTCGACCTCTACCGCAACCCCGCCCACGGCGAGTGCCACCACGTGCCCCCCGGCACCACCCTCACCCTCCCCGACTAACCGGCGTCACCGGCTTCGCTGATGTAGCCCTCTTGGTCGTAGCAGCGGCCGTGGGTGTGGATTTGGGTGATGAGCGCCTGGAGGCGCGGGTCGCTGGAAGTCAGGCGGGCGAAGCGCGCATACTGGTCCACGTAGCGGTCGCGCGAACCGTGCGCAAGGCGACTGCTGATGTCGGCTGGGATTAAGAGTGAGGCGCGAGAGCCTAAATGGTGCTGAAACTCGGTGATGAAGATATTGATGCCGGCCAGATCGAAATCGCCGAAATGGACGTATCGGTTAGGTATGCGCTGCAGCCATTTGTGCAAGTCCTTGGATTGCGGATAGCGCGACACGAACAACAGCGGAGCAGTGGCCGACACTTCGGCCTCCATAAGCTGGCGCTGACGGGCAATGAGGCGGAAATTGTCCATGTTCTCAACGCCCACTACCACCGCATCGCGGGAAATCTCGAATCGCTCCCAGTCGGCAATGAAAAGGAAACTGCCTTCGGCGGGGCACACAGTTATGCCGCGGCCGTTGAGCCTGCATGCTATCGGCTGGTAGGAGTTGACGGGGAAACCGGGGCAAGAGCGCGACTTCTTTATTTTGGAGTTGCCGGTGCCGGCAGCCTGGCTGGCGCGCGATGCGCTATCGGCCGACAAGATACTGCGCGCCATATCCAGGTTGCCAAGAGCGTCGTCGATGCCGGCCAGCGCCTGCTGGAAGGCTGCGGGACTCGCCGATGAGCGCAACTGCCGACGGCTGCCATTGTTGATGCTGGCGAGCACGCCTTCGCGCAGTAGCGACTCCACCCACTCGCCACGCAGCGAGCTGGCCGCCAGGGTGCCGCCATCGCGCAGCAGAATCAGTTTTTCGACAAGTGAGGGTGTGAGTTTAATTTTCATTGTTGCTTGATGACACTAACAGTTGAACCTTGGTTTGCGACTTGGCATCTTTGCTAAGCAAATAGGTGTATCGGTAGTTCGACACATTATAGGTGGTGGGCGAAGAGTTGATGAGCAAAATGTTGCGCGCGTTGGCGAAGTCGAGTATGCCCTTCACATTCTGCGGGTGCAGCTTGCCAATTTCGTCCATCATGCAGTGGATGCGGAAGTCGCCAAAGCGGCGGCAGGCTTTGTCCTTGAACACATTGATAAGCATAATGTTGATCATGGCTTTCACCAGCGTGTCGGTGCCCTCGCTGCCCACGTGCGACAGTTTGTCGGCCCAGCCGGTGTCGTTGTCGTTCTCCACTATGCGGAATTGCAGCTGGAACAAGTCGGACAGCGAGAGCGCGTTGCGTTGCGGCTCGTCGTTTAGAGCCTTCATGAAGTCGAGCAAGTGGCCCACAGCCTTACGGTTGGTGTCGTCGCGGTTGGCGGTGGAAAACAGATTCATCTCACCCATGTCTAAACTGCTGTTGTCGCTAAAGTCCTTGATAAGCCTCATTAGCTGCACCATTTTGTCGGACGAAGGCACATTTCTGATTGAAATCTGCTTTATCACACCCACGAAATTGCGCTCGCGGAAGTCGCGGTTGATGTCGTTGATTACCTTGTCAACATCCGACTCGTGGCGCGACAGCTCGCCCATTTCGTTAGAAAGCCGATTAAGGATGTCGACGTAGCGCGCGCTGGTGCGGCTGCGATACTCCTCAATTTTGTTGTTTACCATGAAATCTTCAAGATTGCTGGCAAACGCAGTATAGTCGGTTTCGGAGTCAAGCTCCATGCGAAAGTTAAACGTGTTTTTGGCCGAGAAATTGGCCTTAAACGCGTTCACGCAGCGCTTAAGCTTGTCGAAGCGCGACTGGTCGAGAATGATTTCATTCTTCAGGCCATCAACAGTGTCGCCAAGGGAGTCTTGCGTGGGCAGCTCGGGCGCCGACTCGAGCGACGGCGGACAGAGTTTCGCGTCGCCCGTGAATGCTTCAGCCTTGCGCATGTCGGCCTGCAAGCGGTCTTTCACGCCCAAGAACTCACCTGCCTGCCTGCGAATGTCGGCGATGTGCCCGTCGAGCTTTTGCCTGCGCTTGCGGTACTTCTCTTCAAGCAGCTCTATTTTGTCGCGCAGAGTCTTGACGTCAGCCTTGATGTCCTGCTCGTGGTCGAACAGTTCCTCTTTGTCGCTGCGGTATTTATAAACCAAGCCGCGCACGCCATCAATGTATTGCAACTCGTCCTGCACGGCCTTGATTTTATCTCGGCACTCCTCAACCATGGCGGTGTTGGCGCCGCGGCCCTCGAGCTCTTCAACCTCTTGCCGATGCAATTTACGCTTTTCGTCTTCAGTGCCGAGCCTCAGCCGCTTTATCTCGGCCTCGACATCGGCCGTGCGCTGCTGGCAGTGGCGTGCAGCTGCCTGCTTGCCGTCGGCACACTGCTTGTCGACGGCCTTTAGGCGTTTATTCTTTTCATCCGTCAGTTTGTCGAGTTCGCCATTGGCTTTGCTGAGACGCTCGATGAGTTCACGCTTTATGTTGATCTGCTCCTGGCGTCGGTCGGCCAGATATTTTTCGGACCGGCACACAAGGTCGTCGAGTTGCAGCTGCTTTGCCTTGATTTTTTGTGGCAAGGCGTGCAGCTCGGCTTCATATTCCGATTTGCGCGCATTCTGCTCCTTAACCTTTGGGGCATATTGCCGCTTGAGATCGTCAACAGCCTTTTTCTGGCGCAGGCCTATGGCGGTGATTTCGACTTCGAGCTGCTGCAGCAGTTTCTCTTGCCGCACCTTTTGCTGCTTCAACTCTTGCGGGCGGCGCACATTCAGCGGCAGCACCGACAGGTCGAGCTGCACGCCAAACAGCGAATCACCACCATCGGCCGACATCTGCGGGCTGAGCCCTGTGCTGTAGAGAACACTTTTGTCATCGATCACCTTGCCAATGCTCTGCATCCAGTCGCTCTTGTTCTCTTCAAGCCACTCATACAGCGACCCGCCAACCTTGGACAGCAACCCGTCCAATTCGTCAATTTCAAGCCTGACGGCTTCGGCCTCTTGTCGCTTTTCATCTTTCTGGCGGCTAAAGCCGGCATTGGCGTTGGCTTCAAGCTTTTCATATTCGGCCCGGATTTGGCTTATTTGCGCCTCGCATGTGGCAATCGCTCCATCCAATTCCTTTTCTCTGAGCCTCATTTTGTCCATATCGGCCACAAGGGCATCCTCATCGGCCTTGAACGGCTCGAAATAATCCAGTTTCAGCAACTCTTTGTCGCACTCGGCCAGCGCGCTCTTAGCGTCGTCGATTACAGTGCGGGCTATGCCTATTTTGTCGGTAAAAGCCTTTTCCTCATCGGTCTTTTTCTTTTCGCATGCCTCAACAAGGCGCTCGACGGCACGCTGCCGCTCATCGTTGAATGCAATTATTTGGGCATTGAGCTTCTGACTTTCAGACTCGAATTGCGATTCAAGTTTCAGAATGAGGTCGGCATACTTTGCTGTGATGTCGCGGTGGCGCTCAGTGAGGCCGCTGAGCTGGCCATTAAGACTGTTGAGCCGGCTTCGAAGCACCTCCTCCATGCCAAACCGCTTAAGCACATCGGCAATGTGCTGCGCCTCGTAATAGTCGCGGCGGCTCTTTAGGCGCTTCAGCCGGTCGTTGGCCACACCCTGCTCTTGGTTGAGTTTAGACTTTTCTCTCTCATGCTTGCCCTGCTCCTCGCTGAGCAGCCGCTGCTGCCTGGTGAGGGCCGCGTTGAGTTCACCAATTTGCTTCTCCACCTCGGGCAGGCGCTCACGCGACATCCTCAGGCAGTAGTTTAAACAGCCGCACAACTCGCTTATACGGCGCTTGCCGCCCATCAGCGCGTGAAAGGCGTCGACGGCGGCATCGGCCTGCACCCTAACTGGCGACAAGCCCTTGGCGTTGGTTTTATACCAGCATGAAATGTCCTTATATTGCTGCTCAAAACCCGACACCTGACCGCGAAAATACTCAAGGTCGATTTTCGATTCATCATCGCCCTTCGACTTGATTATGATATCTTTAATAAAGCCGGCATCGAGGCGCGAATTGAGAAACACATTCTGGATGCTGCGCGGAATGTTCTGGTAGCTGCCCGACTCCATGAGGCCGAACCGCTTGAACTCACGGCCCACGGCAGCTTGGCGGTTGCCATACAGAACGTCGCGGTACTGCTCGTAGCGGTCGATGATGCGGCTCATGTGGGCGCCGTCCAGACGCTCGCGAATCACTTTGCCATCGGCTGTGACCTCGCCATGGCCGTCGATGAGCCACTCACGGCTGTAGGGTGCATCGACAAAGCGGAAGCAGGCCCTGCCCGATGAGCGGAACACCAGTATGGAGAACGGGCCATGCTCGTGGTCAACCTCATATACTATATATGAATTGGCGTTAGGCAGGTAAAACTCGTCGAACGACTTCATTTCCTTGGGTATGCCCAAGTGCTGCTTGTCGGCATTGTAGAAAAACAGCACTGCCCTGAGCAGGGTGCTCTTGCCCACGCCCTGCGTGCCTATGAAATGCACATTGCCATCGAGTTTCACCTCGGCATAGCGGATGTGCGCACTGTTAACAAAAACTATCTTGCGTAAGGCTCTCATTGTGTTATGTTGATGAATGTGTTTAATGTTGAGAGTTTATTCTTCTTCGGTGTCGATGATGGTGATGCAGTCGATCAGCTCCTCGATGTAGTGGAAAGCCGAAGTCACCTTGTAGGTGCCGTCGAGCTCATTCTCGAGTTCGGCAAACCCCTGGCGCTCCAAGTCGGCCACAAGTTTGTCGATTTTCTCCTCATTGGTCTTCACATCTGGATAGAGGGCGCGGGCCTTGTCTTTGAGCTCGATGTCGCTTGAAAACCTCTCGAGTATGTTCGACTTGCGGAATGTGAAGCCGGCACCAAACGTGCCATTGAACGTCTTAAGGAAATCAACGCGGTCGATCCACTGCGCCAGACGCTGAATTTTGTCGGTCAGCTCCACCTTGCTCTCGGGACGCGAAAAGTAGTAGTAACCGTTGCCGCCCTCAAGCACAAGTCCTATGCCGCTATAGTATTCCTGATAGCTTTGAAAGTCGTCCTCAATGGCGTCGTAGTAGCGCGAGCGCTGAGGGTCGATTGAGTTCTGCGACACAAAGCCGCCGCGGCTGAGGATGTCGAAAATTTCTTTAGTGTAGCGCATCGTTTATGCTGTTTTTAGGATAAATCACTGAATACTCTGTGCCGTCGTCGCACACGCGCAGCTCACCGCTCACGTTTAGTTCGTCGAGATACTGGGCTGCGATTTGGCAAAACACCACCAACTTGTCTTCGGTGGTCATGGGCTTGTTGTAGCCCGAGAAGTTCATCACAAAGTGAAACAGGTGGTCGCCAGAGGCCATGAAGGCATTCTTCACTTCGCCCACATCAACCACGGCAACGGGCTGCCGCTGTTCAAGCAACTCGTCGCTGGTAAGCGCAGCGGCAAGGTTGCCCTTGCGCAAGCGGTCTTTCACCCGTCCGCTGGCGGCATCGCGCAACGCACGCAGCCCCACGTCGGAGTTGCGGAGCACCGACAGCGACACCTTGAGCGAATATCGCCTGCGGGGCTCGAGCCACACAGGGTTGCGGGCCGCCATCACCGTACAAACACTGGTGCCGGTGTCGAGCAGCAGCTGGTCGCGCAGATACTTAAGCCGGTGCACCTTTTGCAGCAAGCGGCTTTGATACTCAATAAGATTGAGATAGTTGATGATTTGACGGTCGAGTTCAAGCAGGTTATGGTACACTTCACGCAGTTGCAATTTCACATCGGTCACAGTGTACTTTAGCTGCACATCCATGGCTACAGCAAAAAAAGTGGTCTGCTTCTCGTCGATCACGCGCTCGCATTCGCTGATGAGTGAGGCTATGTGCCGCCGCTTCTCGTCGAGGTGTACAAGCTTCTTGCGCTTAACCACAAAATTTGGCTCATTCTTGTACGTGTTGTCGATGTTACGCTTCAAATCAACCACATTGCGGCGGGTGACGCGGGCAATGTTTTGCAGCGTGCGCTCCACGCTGCGCAGATAGCCGCGCTTGCGCTCGGCGTTGTTTTCGCTCAAATAGTAGTCGATGTTGGCATTGAGGCTGTCGATGTGCTCCTTGACACCGGCCACGCTGATTTCCTCATTAACCTCAAGCACCTCTTCGAAGAAGCGCATATACACGTCGCTGAGTTCCACCAGGCCGTTGCAGTCGCGAATCACTCCGTATCGGTTAAGGAAGTCGAGGCTCTCGTCGCTGTGGCTCGAGAGTTCACGAGCCAGGTCGTAGCGGAACGACATCTTTTTCCGGTCCTTGAACAAGGCACCGAGCAGAGCGCGCTCGCGGTGGAGGGCTCGCAGAAGCTCGTCGAGCGATGTGAAGTGGGCTGTCTGGGTCATGGCTGCTCGATGGGGAGGTGGCGGATTACGCGACAGGGGTTGCCCACGGCCACGCAGTGGGGCGGAATGGAGCGGGTGACCACGCTGCCGGCACCCACCACGCTGCCCTCGCCTATGGTGACTCCGGGCAGCAATATCGAGCCTCCGCCTATCCAGGCACCGTCACAGATGCGCACGGGCAGGGCGTAGGTGTTGCAAAATGCGGGGCGCTCGGGCGTGACGCGCTCGCTGAGCATCACCGAGTGGGTGGCGGTGTAGATCTGCACGTTGGAGGCAATGAGCACGTTGTCGCCTATGGTGATTATGTTGTTGTCGACAAAGGTGCAGTTCATGTTTATTATCACGTTGCTGCCCACCCTGATGTGGCGGCCGTACTCGCAGTGGAAGTCGGTGTCGACGTGCACGCGGCTGCCCATGCTGCCAAACAGCTGGCGCAACAGTGCGGTGCGGGTTTCGACGTCGGCATAGTCGGTGTCGTTGAGCTGGCGCGTGAGCCGCTTGGCCGTGAGGGTCATGGCGGCCAGCTCGGGGTCGCTGCCGTTGAACACCTCGCCGGCAAGGCATTTTTCGAGTTCGCTTTTCATTTTTCTACTGTAGTGGTTGGTTCTTTTATGCAAATTTAATCAATACGCGGGTAATAAGTGACGCTGCGCGGCCGTTAAATTGTTTAGTGACATCAACATTAATTTTTTAATTGACATCAAAAATGGAACTGAAAGCACGATTTGACCACTTCAACTTCAATGTGAGCGACCTTGCCAAGAGCATTGAGTTCTACGACAAGGCTTTCGGGCTCAAGGAGCACCACCGCAAGGAGGCTGCCGACGGCTCGTTCACGCTTGTGTATCTCACCGACAGCAACAGCCAGTTTCTGCTGGAGCTGACGTGGCTGCGCGACCACCCGCAGCGCTACGACCTGGGCGAGTGTGAGTTTCACCTGTGCCTGCGCGTGGCGGGCGACTACGCCAAGTGGCGCGAGTATCACAAGGCCATGGGCTGCGTGTGCTTTGAGAATGAGCAGATGGGGCTCTACTTTGTGGAGGATCCTGACGGATACTGGATTGAGGTGCTGCCACTGAAGTGATGCCGTGACGCCTTATGGACAAGACTTGCAAGATTCTGGCCGTGGCGGCTGTGATTGCCGCTGTGGCCTACACCATCATGCCCTTTGACTTCGACCGCGAGGGTGTGCTGGGCTATGCCGACGACTTCTTTGCGTTTATGGCCGCGTTCACATGGGCACGGGCCGCATTCACGGCGCCTGCGCAGAAGGCTGTGAGGCGGCAGCTGTGCATGGTGGCTGCGGTGTGCCTTTGCCTGTGGGTGCTGTGGCTGGTGCTGCTGGCTTTCGCGGGAGTGGGAAGCGCCATTTAGGCCACCCCTATCAGCTCGATTTCGAAAATGAGTGTGGAGCCACCGGGTATGCCTGGCACTCCGCGCTTGCCGTAGCCTTTTTCGGCCGGGATGCAGACTTCCCACTTGTCGCCCACGTGCATGCGCGTGAGGGCTATAACCCAGCCCTCGATGAGTTCGCGCACGCGCAGTGCTGGCGGTGTGCCGCCAAGGCTGTTGTCAAACTTGCGGCCGTTGATGGTGCGTCCCGTGTAGTGGACCACCACCACGCTGCCCAGGTTGGGCTGCGGCCCTTCGGGGTTACCGCTGGCAATGACGCGCGCCAGCACTCCTCCGCCTAGGGCGGTGACTCCGGGCTCGGCGGCCTTCTGCTCGAGCCACTGCCGATTTTTTTCGATGTATTCTTGCTTTGCCATGAAAAATATTTTCTTGAATTTATTATGATAAAATTGATTTGCTTTCTACTAATTACAGTCAATATAGGTTATTTGGTGTAATTTAACTTTCGCGCTGGAATATGGCTACGCCCGTCGGACGCGGCATGCCGCGTCCCTACACTAAATGGCTTATTTTGTGCATTTTAGTGTAACATTGCACTTTCAAACTATGGTCTCAGCTATGCCACAATTCATGCGGTTTTGTTGCAATCGACACAAATGCAATCACTTTTTCAGTGCTGTAGGCATGCCACGTCCCTACAGCATTCGTCACTGTATGGCGCATTTACAACCGCCAATTCGCCGTGATAGCCTCCTTTTTTTCAGAGCACTTGCCTCACACGGGCACCACGAGCATGGGCACGTCGCTCTGAAACAGCACGCGGTGGGCAATGCTGGGATTGAACAGGCGCGAGAAGATGCTCTTCTTTTTGTTGGGCACCACTATGAGGTCGATGTGGTTCTGCTCCACGTATTGCTGAAACTGGTCGAGAAACCGCGTCGGGCTCAGTCGCTTGGTCTTGAACGTGCAGCCGCGGTAGTGCTCCTTGCAGTATGCAGTGAGCTGCCGCAGCGACTTGTCGACGTAGGCGGCATCCTTCTTGTCGACCACGGGGATGATGGTCACGTTGAGGCCGTCGCCGCCAAACAGGCGCTGGAATATGTCGAACGAGATGACGTCTTGCTGGATTAGGTTGCTGAAAAAGGCCACATTGCGTATGGCGGCCACGCTGCTGAGGGCAATGTTCTCGGGCACGGTGAATATGGGGAAGCGGCAGGCGTCGAGCACTTCGGCGGTGACGCTGCCCAGCATGTCGTGCTCCTTTTGGTGTATGCCGCGCGTGCCCATCACTATGAGCGACACATCGTTGGAGCTGGCGCAACTGAGGATGCTCTCCTCGGGGATGCCCTCGCACACCTCCGAGCCGACACCCACCTGAGGCAGCTCGCCCGAGGCCATGCGCTGGCGCACCGTGGCCACAAAAGCGGCCATTCGCTGGCGGGCCAGCAGCTTCATTTGACGCTCGTCGCTGCCGTCACCGCCCGACAGGGGCAGCAGAAAGCGGTGGCTTTCGTTCATGTAGGCATGCAGCAGAATCACCGACCCGCCCACCTTGCGGGCATACTCGCAGCCCACCTTGCAGGCCTTGGCCGAGTAGTCGCTGAAGTCAACGGGAATGAGCACGCTGCCCGCGTGGCGGGCCGCATGCTGGGCGTGGGTGTCTTCGGCCACGGTTAGGGCCAGCGGCAGGTCGCGCTCGTGGATGCGCACCCTCACGCCCGAGGCCACAGAAGCCTCCTGAAGGTCCACATTGTGGAGCACGGCCTCGACGCCGGCCTCCTGCAGCAGCCGTTTGAGCTCCACGGCGCGGTCGTAGGTGTGTATGGCCAGCGTTATCAGCCTGTCGGCACTGCTGCTGTTATCGTGTTTGTCTGTCATTGTAATCTGTTAGTTAATTGCACACAAGCTACACATTTTCCAGGACACTTGCGCAAAAAAAATGCGCGGGCATCGTGGTGGCACTCCGGTTTGGTGGCCGGCGTCCTGCCTCACGTGACCCGCGCTTGTACTGTTACTTTAACGTTAATTACTCTGTGAGCAATAAAAATAGCTTTGCTGTTTACTTTTCAGTTCTGCATTAATCAGACTTCCTCGGCCTCAGCCTTTTTCTTGCTCTTTTCGATGATTTCGAGCGCCATATCCAAAATTTTGGGGTCGTCGAGAATCACCACACCTCCGTCGGGTCCGGGCTCTATGTGAACGCCCATATGCGAACCAAAGTCATAGTTTGATCCTCCAAAATAGTTTCTCACTGTTTGAACTGTTACGTTCAACTTGTCGGCAATCACATGGGTTGAACCCTCGGGTAAGCTGTCTTTGATGCGACGAAGCTCGTTAAATGAAATTGTCCTGGGCATGATAATACTTGTTTTTAAAGTTGAGTTATTAATTTGGTATAAATGTAGCCACAAAGTTTGATATAGCAAAACTTTTTAGCCACTTTTTATTGCAAAAATCAATTAAAAAAAGCTACAATAGCCAGTATCAACAAGTTAGCGAAGATAGCAATTGTAAGCAATTTTGCGTCGGCAGGGGGCACGGCCGACTCGCGGCCTGCAAGCCACTTGCGGCAAGCATGGCGGTAGGCCCAGGCGGCCACCAAGGCGGCGGCCACGCCCACCACGGCGCCACACACTACATCGCCCGGATAGTGCACGCCCTCATAGACGCGGCTGTACGACACCACGGCTGCCCACCCCACCAAGGCCGCGGCAGTGTGGCGGCGGCGCACCACCAAGGCCAGCAGCACTGCCGAGGCGAAGGCGTTGGCCGCATGGCTCGACACGAAGCCATACATGCCGCCGCGGTAGTCGTGCACGATGTGCACCAGCTGCATGAGGTCGGGGTTGCGGGTGGGGCGCAGACGCTGCACCAGCGGCTTGATGAGCGACGACGACACTTGGTCGGCCAGGGCTATGGCCAGAGCCAGGGCCAGCACCGCCAGCAGCATCTGCCGCCAGCCGCGCCGCCACAGCACCCACAACAGAACCGCTATCATGGGCAGCCATGCCAATTTACCCGAAATGAGCCACATCAGGCTGTCGGCATAGGGGCAATTGGCGCCGTTGACAGCCAGCAGGGCCGAAGCGTCGATTTGCTGGAGAGAACTGAGTAGTCCAGTCATGGCGCGGGGTCAGATTATGGTTATGCTTTTGGCGCTGACCCACGCGCGGCGCGAGTCGGAAGTCTCAACGTCGTACCATTTCTCGGTGACCAGGCCGTTGCGCGAGCTCACAGAGTCGCGCAGCTGCACCTTGTAGCCCTCCTTGAGCTTGAATGCCACCTCCTTGCCCTTGGGCTGGCGCGGAGCGGTGCCGAGTGTGGCCTGGGGCACGGTGACTATGGCGCAATCGTGCGATGTGGCGCGGCCATACATATAGATGGCGCACACATTGGCCACCACACACACGGCCAGCGTAGCGCCGGCGCCAAAGAAGCCCACCTTGCGCAGCGCCACCGATGGCGCGGCCACATAGGCGGCCGCCAGCAGCAGCGTCAGCAGGAATGCAACCACGGCAATTGTGGCCCAGGTGTTGGTGGAGAGGCGGCCCACGGTGTCGGCCACCACCGAGGCGCCTGTGTCCTCGCTGATTTGCCACTTTTCGCGCACAAACTCAAGGTCGGCGCGCGCCTGCGAGTTCGACGGGTCGAGCATCAGCGCCCGCTCGTAGTAGAGAATGGCCTGACCGCGGTCCTTGAGGCGGTAGTGCGTGTTGGCAATGTTGTAGTAGAGCTTGCCCGACACGCCGTCGGCCTTTGCAGCCTGCCCATAGAGTTCGAGGGCCTTGTTGTAGTCTTGCGCCGCATAGGCCTTGCCGGCCTCGGTGGCTGCGTTGCTTCCGGCCCAGGCGGTGGCCGATCCCAGAATGATGGCGGCGGCTGCTATTGTGGTCTTGATAATGCTGATCATCATGATTGCTGTGTTTTTTTACGTTTCACACTTTCCAACGCGTCCATCACGGCGGCGGCCTCGTCGAGCAGCGGCTGCATGTCGCCGCCGGCCAGTTCGGGCGCATATTGCGCAAACTCGCACTTGTCGAGCAGAGCCAGGGTGCGCGCGGTGATACCGGCAGGCACGCCATAGGCCTCAAGTTCGGCCTGCACATTGTCCTTGTTAAGCTCCGAACCAGGGATGCTGAGTTTGTCGCTCAGATAGCCCCAAGTGGCGTTGAGCACTTCGGCATAGAAGGCATTGGAGTCGGCCTGCTGCATAAAGCGGCGGGCGGCCTTGAGGCGGCGCTGGGCCACCTTGCTGGCACGGCGCGTGCGCATGAGCGTGGCATTGCTGTGGTCGCGCAGCATCTTGCGGTACATCACCAGCAGCGCGGCAAATGCCAGCAGCGGCAGCACGTAGAGCAGCCAGTAGCCCACACTGGCCACATAGTGGCTCTGGCTGTGGCTGAGGCCAAGGTCGGAGGCGGGAAAAATGCCGTGTATGTCGGAATTCTGCAGCTTGTAGTGGCTCGACGGCTTGCCCGCTCCCTTGGCCACGCTGAGGCTGTGGCCGGGCACGTGCACGGTGACGTAGGACTGCGACTGGGTGTTGAAGTATGTGAAGTCGAAGCCAGGCACCTTGAAGCTGCCCACAAACTGCGGAATAAACATGTAGTCGAAGCGTACGGTGCCACTCACGTTGCCGCCGTTGGGCTGAACCGAGATTTTGCTCTGCGGGTCGTAGGTGTCGAACTGCGATGGGAACTTGACTTCGGGACTCTTGATGTACTTAAGGTTGCCAGTGCCGCTCACCACCAGGCTGTAGGTGGCCGGGGCGTAGGTTTTGAGTGCCGAGGGGGTCACCGACGAGGTGACGGTGAACACACCCACGGCGCCGCTGAAGTTGGCGGGCTTGGGCGACGGCAGCGGCGAGATGTTGACCGAGGCCTGGTTGCTCATCACCTGCAGTTTCTTCTCGACTGGCTGCGATATGCTGCCAAACTGGGTGTGGAAGTTGTCGTACTGCACCACCTTCACATCGTAGTTGCCCGAGGTGATGGTGAGCCGGCCCGACTGCTGCGGATACAGAATGCACTTTTTGAGCTCGGCCACCATGTAGTTTTGGCCGTTGACTCGCTCCACCTTGTTGAGCGAGGGCGACAGCGGCAATTCCTCGATGAGGAAGCCGTTGAACGACGGCTGCTTGGTGCACATGAACTCCGACACCTGATATTTGGTGTAGAGCTTTATGGTGCACACCACTGCCTCCTGCTCATACACATGCTCCTTCGACATGGATATGCGCACAAACAGGTCGCTGCCCTTCACCTCGCGTCCGGCCGACTGCGTCATGGGGTTGCTGAGGGCGGGCATGCCGGCCATGGCGCCCGACGGGGCGGCCTGCTGCCGGGCTGGCGATGCGGCCTGGCCCTTGCCCACCACCTGAATGGTGATGGGGCTGGTGGTCATGCGGCGGCCATCGACGGTGATCGAGGCCGAGCCAATGCGGTAGGTGCCCGGCGACTTGGCCGTGTAGGTCATAGTGTATTCCTCCGAGGTGCTGCTGGTGGTGCGGCCGTTGACGGTGACCGACGAGTAGCCGCGCGACACGGCCGGCCCATAGAGCAGGCGCAAGCCGCTCACCGACGGCACCTGCACGCCGCTGCCGCTGCCGTTTTCAAGGGCAAACACCACATTGAACACGCTGCCCACCTCCACCTGGCGCGGAGCGTGAGCCGTGAAGCGTGCGGCGCTCACGGCAAAGGCCGTGAGCAGTGCCGCGGCCAGTGCCAGTGCAAATGATTTATATCTGCTTGTAGTCATCATATCCATATTTACTATAATGTGTGCCGGCATCACCACTTGTTGCGCGTGCGCATGCGCTCGGCCTGCTGCATGCGCTGCTTGGCGGCATTCATTTTCTGCTGCGTGGCGCGCTCCTCGTCTTGCATGGTCTTCAAAATCTGGTCGACGTTTTGCTGACTCATGTCGGACTGCGGCTGGGGCTGCTGCTTTTGATTTTGCGGCTGCGGCTTGTTTTTATCCTTGTCTTTATCCTTGTCCTTATTCTGGTTCTGCTTGTTTTGATTCTTGTTCTGGTTGTTGTCCTTCATCTTCAGCTGGGCCATGCGCAGGTTGTAGCGGGCCTCGTTGTCGGCCGGATTGAGCCGCAGCGCCCACTTGTAGAGCTCGGCCGCGTTTTTGTAGTCCTGCGCGCCATAGGCTATGTTGCCCAGGTTGTAGTAGGCACGCGACTGCAGCGGTTTGTCGTTGCCGGCGGTCTTCACCACGTTTTGCAGCAGCTGTGCGGCCTGCGAGGCTGGATTGTCCTTGCTGCCCTGCTGCGAGGCGCCGCTTTGGCGAATTAGCGACAGGGCCAGATTGTATTGCGCAATCACCGAGCGCTGATTAGCCTGCAGTGCCTTGCGGTATTCCACCTCGGCCTCGGCATAGCGCTTGGCATTGTAGAGCTTGTTGCCGCTGCGAATGTGGTTGCGCTCCTTCTTGACCGTGGCGGCAGCCGAGGCCGACTGCTGCTGCGATGCTGCCGCGCCTGCCTCGCACGGGGCCGCGGCCAGCAGGGCCACGGCCATCACGGCCATCATGCTATTTTTTAGTTTCATTGCTTGACTTCCTTTCGGTGGTTTTAGAGAAGAAATTATACTTTTTGAGCAGCTGGTTCTTGCGATCGAGCACAAAAGTGCCGGCCACTATCAGCACCAGGGCAATCCAGGCGAATATGGGGAACAGCTCGTCGTGCTTGCTGTAGCTAACCTGCGCCAGACTCGTCTTCGACAGTTTCGACAGGGCCTCGGTGAGCTGCTCCACGGCATCGGCGTCGTTGCCGTTGAGGCAAATGCCCTTGCCGGCGTCGGCCACCTTCTGCGCCATGTCCTCGTTGAGGGCGGTGCTTATCACCTGGCCGGCGTCGTCGCGCATGTATCCGCCATCGCCGTCGGGAATCGGGGCGCCCTTGGTCGAGCCCACACCCATCACATTCACCTGCACGCCGGCCTTGCGGGCCTCGGCTGCGGCCTCAACGGCGTCGTCCTCGTGGTTTTCGCCGTCGGTGATCACGATGATGGCCTTCTGGGCCTTTGAGTTGTGTGAAAACGACTTCATAGCCATGCCTATGGCAGCGCCAATGGCTGTGCCCTGCGTGGGGGCCATGCTGGTGTTGATGTCGTTGAGGAAGAGCTTGGCCGACTGGGCGTCGGCGGTGAGCGGCATCTGCATATATGCGTTGCCGGCAAACACGATGAGGCCCACCTTGTCGTTGTTGAAGCGGTCGATGAGCTTCTCAAGAATCAGCTTGGCCTGCTGCAGGCGGCTCACGCCCTGGGGGTCGTCGGTGCTTGATGCCTTCATCGAGTTCGACACGTCGACGGCTATCATCACCTCAATGCCGTTTAGGTTGCTGGAGGTCTTCATGGCGCCGGCGCGCGGGCGCGCCAGCACTATCACCACCATGGCCAGCGCCAGCATTTCGATGCCGAGCTTCACCCACGGCTTGTAGGCCGACACGTCGGGCATCAGCTTCTGCACCTCGGCCGGGCGGCCAAAGCGCGCCAGGCTGCGGCGGCGCATGAGCCGCGACAGCAGCATCAGCCCCACAAACAGCGGGATGAGCAGCAGCAGATATAAATATTGCGGATTTGCAAAACTGAACATAATCTAACTTGTGTGTGTATATCTATAGTTTTATGAAAACAACACCCTGCTGTGGCAGCTAAGGCACATTGCGCAGCACCGTGTAGCGCGCCGTGAACTCGATGGCCACCAGCAGCAACAGCAGCAGCGCCCAAGGCATGTAGGCGTCTTCGGTGTGGCTGAAGTTGCGCACGTCCATGCGGGTCTTCTCAAGTTTGTCGATTTCTTTGAACACGCGCTTAAGCACACCATTGCCGGTGGCGCGGAAATAGGTGCCGCCGGTGATTGAGGCAATCTTGCGCAGCGTGGCCTCGTCGATGACCACGGGCATGGTTTGATATTGCAGCGCGCCGTTGTACATGGCCACGGGGTATGGGGCGTTGCCGTTGGTGCCCACGCCTATGGTGTAGATCTTGATGCCATATTTGCGGGCTATCTGGGCTGCAGTGATGGGGGCCACCACACCGGTGTTGTTGCTGCCGTCGGTGAGCAGGATTATGCTCTTGCTCTTGGCCTTGCCGCTCTTGATGCGGTTGATGGCGGTGGCTATGCCGTCGCCAATGGCCGTGCCGTCTTCAAGCACACCTATGGTGATGTCGTTGATGGCGTTGATTATGGCCGTCTGGTCGTTGGTCATAGGCACCTGCGTAAACGCCTCGGAGGCGAAAATCACAAGGCCGATGTTGTCGTTTGGGCGCTCGCCCACAAACTGCGCGGCCACCTCCTTGGCGGCGGTGAAGCGGTCGGGCTTGAAGTCGCGCGCCAGCATGCTGGTGGACACGTCGAGGGCCACGACGATGTCGGTGCCCTCGGTCTCCGACGTCGACCAGCTGTCGTGCGTCTGCGGGCGGCACAGAATTATTATCAGGCAGCCTATGGCCAGCAGCCTGACGCCAAACATGGCGTGGCGCAGAGCCATCTTCCAGCTGAAGCCGAGCGAGCTGAAGGCTTGGGTCGACGACAGGCGCAGCGACGGCTGGGCAACGCGGTGCTTGCGCACATACCACGCAATGAGGGGCACATAGAGCAAAAACAGCCACAGGTAGCCTGGATGCATGAGCTGATTCATTTCGCGGCCTCCTTTCGCTGCTCACCAGCCTTTGGTTTGTTGCCGTCGGCGGGCGCCTCGACGGGCCGTGTGGCCTCCACAAAGTGCAGGGCGCGCTGGTAGGCCATGTCGTTGTCGTCGGCAATGGGCTTGACATTGGCAAACTTCACGAAGTCGGCCATGGCAAGGATTTCGCTCAGCTGCTCGTTCACAGCCTTGGTCTCCTCGTTTTTCTTAAGCGTGTCCACAATCTGGCTCGAAGTCATCTCCACAGCGTTCACCTTGAAGCGGCGGAATATGTAGACGCGCAAAATGTCGGTGAGCACGGTGTAGTATTCCTTCTCCTCACCGTTTTGCCACAGCTGGCGCTGCTTGAGTTCGGCAAGGCCCTGCATGGCCTCGTCGTAGGGCGGCAGGCGCTTTTTGGCCGGCTTAAGCGGGTTGATGCCCTTGCGGAACCACACAAAGTAGGCGGCAATGCCGCTGGCCACCAGCAGGAACACCAGCAGATAGATCCACCAGTAGTCGCTGATGAAGTCGGGCACCCAGTCAAACAGTTTGAAGGGCACCTGCTCCACAGGCTTGAAGTCTTGTACGCCGCCTTGAGGATTGACCTTTACGGGCACCACCTTGAGGGTGACGCCTGCCGACTTCACAGTGTCGGCCCCGGTGATGTAGGCCACCGGTGGCAGCATGTACATGCCCGAGTCAAACGACTGGATTATGAGGCTTTTATTGATTTGGATGCGGTTGTTGCCAAGGTCCACGGTGTCGGGCTTGGGGCGGGCGGCCACCTCGACGGCAGCCATGAGCGTGTCGAGCCTGTCGACTGGGAAATAACCCTTCACCCCCTTGTCCTGCACCACCTCGATGTGCAGCGTGGTGACGTTGCCCATGAGCAGCACGGCCGAGTCGAGCCGCGCCTTTACTGTGGTGGGCGCGGCTGCGGCCCACGCCGGGCACGCAAGAGCCATGACAAACAGCAGCAGTGTTATCGTAAATTTATTTTTCATCGTTTCGCAGTAAAAAAGTTTTCACATTCGCCTCCCTCAGTGGGCCACGGCCCGGCGCTTGAACAGCACCATTAGCGCCTTCACATAGTCGTCGCTGGTGGATATGGATGCCAGGTCGACCTTGGAGCGCTGCAAAGTGCCGCTCATGGCCAGCTGGCGCTGGTACCACCACTTGTCGTAGGCCTGCCGCACACGCTTCGAGCCGGTGTCGATCCAGCGCTCGGCTCCGGTCTCGGCATCGGCCACCTTCATGAAGCCCACGTTGGGCATCTGCGCCTCGCGCTTGTCATACACCTGAATGGCAATCAGGTCGTGCTTGCTGTTGGCAATAGTCATTGAGCGGCTGTAGTCGCCCGAGTCGATGAAGTCGGAAATCAGGAATGCCGAGCAGCGCTTTTTAATCACCTTGGTGAGGTATTCAAGAGCCATGTTGAGGTCGGTGCCGCGGCCGGTGGGCTTGAAGTTGAGCAACTCGCGGATGAGCAGCAAAATGTGCTTGCGGCCCTTTTGCGGCGGAATGAACTTCTCCACCCTGTCGGAGAAGAGCAGCACGCCCACCTTGTCGTTGTTTTCAATGGCCGAAAAGGCGAGCGTGGCCGCAATTTCGGTCATCATGTCGCTCTTGTCGATGCCCACAGCGCCAAAGTTTTTGCTGCCAGAGACGTCGACGAGCAGCATCACCGTGAGCTCGCGCTCCTCCTCATACACCTTGATGTAGGGGCGGTTGTGGCGCGCGGTCACATTCCAGTCGATGTCGCGCACGTCGTCGCCATACTGGTATTCGCGCACCTCGCTGAAGGTCATGCCGCGGCCCTTGAAGGCCGAGTGGTATTCGCCCGCGAATATGTTTTGCGACAGGCCCTTGGCCTTGATCTCAATTTTGCGTACCTTTTTCAGCAGTTCGTTGGTGTCCATATAACAAAATCTCTATTGAGTGTTTCCTGTGTGTGTAAAGTAACAAACAATGGCGCCACTTGGGTCAAAAAGGCCCGCGCCACAGGAGTGGGCATCAGGGCACTGCTATCTTGTCGAGAATCTCGCTCACCACCTCGTCGGCTGTGATGTTGTTGGCCTCGGCTTCGTAGCCCAGGCCAATGCGGTGGCGCATCACGTCGTGGCACACGGCGCGCACGTCCTCGGGAATCACATAGCCGCGGCCCTTGAGGAAGGCATAGGCACGCGCCGCAAGCGCCATGCCGATAGAGGCGCGCGGCGAGGCGCCAAACGAGATGATGCCGCTGAGGTCGTTAAGCTGGTAGTCGGCTGGGAAGCGGGTGGCAAACACGATGTCCACTATGTAGCGCTCAATCTTCTCATCGATGTAGATTTGCTCCACCACCTTGCGGGTGTCGATTATTTCTTGCGGGGTGACCAGCGGCTGCACCTTGGGCTTGCTGCCCGACACGTTCATGCGTATGATTTCGCGCTCCTCGGCCTTGTTGGGGTAGCCAATCACCACCTTCATCAGGAAGCGGTCGACCTGGGCCTCGGGCAGCGGATAGGTGCCCTCCTGCTCAATGGGGTTTTGGGTGGCCATCACCAGGAACGGCTCGTCGAGCTTAAACGTTTGGTCGCCGATGGTCACCTGGCGCTCCTGCATGGCCTCGAGCAGCGCGCTCTGCACCTTGGCCGGGGCGCGGTTGATTTCGTCGGCCAGCACAAAGTTGGCAAACACCGGGCCGGGCTTCACCTCGAAGCGCTCCTTTTGCGCGCTGTATATCATTGTGCCCGTCACATCGGCCGGCAAGAGGTCGGGGGTGAACTGGATGCGGCTGTACTTGGCGTTGATGGTTTGCGCCAGAGTTTTGATGGCCAACGTCTTGGCAAGGCCAGGCACACCCTCGAGCAGGATGTGGCCGTTGGCCAGCAGAGCCACAAGCAGCGAGTCAACCAGGTGCTTCTGGCCAACGATGGTCTGGCCGATGCCTTGGGTAATCAGGCTCACAAAATTGCTTTTACTTGCGATTAAATCGTTTAATTCTCTGATGTTCACAGATTCGCTCATAGCTGATATTTATTATTGTTTTTTGTCAAAATCTAACGACGCACGCGGCCACTGGAATTCGGTGGCCGCACACTGCTTTTTTATATCGGTGCAAAATTAATTTTTTATGACTAACCCAAGCGCCAAACACGCGTTAATTATTAATATATTACGTTAGAAACCTTAAAACCTGCCGGCACCCTCCAGCGGCGCACAAACAAAAGCGGCACCGCCCGCTGTGGGCAGTGCCGCTGTGTATGCGATCAGGCCGCGCTCAGTTGCGCGTAGCCTTGATGGTTAGGCCTGATTATTTAACCACCTTAACGGCCTGCTTCGAACCGTCGGTGTAGTTGACAACCTTCACGTTAACGCCGCTGAACGGAGTTGCGCTCTCGATGCCGGCCAGGTTGTAATACTTAACGCTGGCAACAGTCTTGGCAGCCACTGCGTTGTCAACGCCAGTGATGCTCTTGTTGAGGGTGAAAGTGTATTTTGCAATGTAGCCACCGGGCACATATTGGTAAACGTTGGCAGTGAGTGCGTCAACGGGCTCAACGTTAACCCAGTTTACTTGGGCTGCATTGGGATTGACAGCGAACTCAGCCTCATGTGAAACGACAGGAGCTTCTGCGCCAGCCTCGGCAATTGCAAAGCCGTCCAGGTAGTTTGGCAGAGTGGGATAAGCCACCAGGTTGTAGCCGCCAAGAGTGAAGGGGAATGCGCCGTTGCAAGCGCCCTTGTTGGGCAGAGTGATTGCAGTGCCGGTGAGGGTCTCATCGCCTTCGAGCATCACGGGGGCGGCGCTACGAGACACATAGAGCATCTTAGCGTTGCCCTCAGCATCGGTGAAGGCATTCACAACTGTGCTTGATGAGGCAGCCACAGCTGCACCATCTACTGTTGCCTCAAACACATTGTCGGTGTCGATAGCACCCTCAGCAACGGGCACTTTCACAACGCCAGTGTTGGTAGCGCCTACCACCCAAAGCACACCGCCGTCCTCGCTCAGGAGGTTACCGCTGGCCTTGCCTAGGAAGTCGCAACGGCCATTGATCACTGCACCGTCGGCCTTGATTGTAATGTCCTTGAAACTCTTGCCGTCGGCAGCGATAATCTTGAAGTTAGTGGAGTCAGTTCTCCACGCGTTGGGGAATGCTGAGTTGCACACCAGGATGTTGCCGGCTTCGTCGTAAGAGATGGCTGTGTTCTGGCCGCCTGTGGGCAGCACTTCGCTGGTCTTGCCGTTCTGGTCGTAAACCTCGATAGATTTTGTGCCTTTGTTTTGGATATAAATCTTACCATTCAAGCCAAAGCCCTGACGAGCATCGGCCCATGCGGGAAGTTTGTCCTTAGCCACTTTCCAGTCTAATTTCAGAGTACCTTCACAGGGAACCTGTGCTGTTGCCGAAGCAACCATTGCTGCTGTAGCAGCGAGAAGTAAAAATTTCTTCATTTTGCGTTTATGTTTAATGTTAATAATAATTTTTTTCTTCATCCGATTAGTGCCTTAATGCTCTGGTTGCAAGATAATTGTATAACTGGTTTCACAGTCAGAGGTCGAATGGCTTATCGTTTTCAGCTACAAATATAGTCATTCGCGCGATAATTGCCAAACAAAATTGCACATTTTTTTCGTTCAAATATTTGATTGAGCGGCAACTACATCAGCGTCCAGCACATGTTTGACGAACGCGACAAATTCAGTGTTGCTAAGCAAGCATCGCCTTAAGCTGATTTTCGGCCAGTTTAATGAGTGATTGCATTTGTGTCGTTTGCCACAAAGCAGCATAAATTGTGGCATGGCCGATGCCATGGTCTGCAAGCATAATATCACACTAAAACACACAAAATCAGCTATTTAGTATAGGGACGCGGCATGCCGCGTCCGACGGGCGTAACCATCCTCAAGCACAAAAGCAAAATCACACCAAACACACCTCCATCGGCGCAATCACTTACATATAATCAACTGATTAGTAACTAATTGCGGCGGACGTGGCATGCCACGTCCCTACAGCTTTCGTCAATTCTTCACACACCAACTCGCCTGAATTGCGACTTTTTCAGTGCTCACGCTTGGAAAGAGCATGCCAAAAACAATGCGGGGCAATGCTGCGCGCATTGCCCCGCGAGGGTTATGAGTTATACTCTATTGGTGGCTCTATTATGTTAGGCTACGTTTATTTAACGGCCTTGGCCACAGTCTTAGAACCGTCGGTGAATGTGGTAACCACCACGTTAACGCCAGTGAAAGGCTCGCTGGCCTCAATGCCGGCCATGTTGTAATACTTCACGCTGGCCACAGTCTTGGCGGCAACGTTGTCGGCCACGCCTGTGTTGGTGTCGATAGTGAAGGCATACTTGGCAGCAGCGGGAGTCTCGATGAATTCGTCGAGACGCGGAATCTGATACTGAGTGAACTTCTCGTTGCTGTTGCAGCAAGTGTAGAGGTTGTCGGCATAGTCGAATGCGATGTCGTTGCAGCCGTTGGTGATGCCGTCGATAGTGTAGATCTCGGTGAGGGTGGGCTTGCCGTCGCTGTCGTAGTCAACTTGGTAAACGCCGATCTTCTTGTTGGCAATGGGGAATGCCAGCATCGAGAAATCGTTGTTGTAGGCGATGCCACCGCCGCGGCACACAGTCTTGACGTCGCTGTAGTCCTCTTCGCCCTTGGCGTTGATGTGCTTAACTGCGGGCTGCTGCTCGGTTGGCGCGCCGCGATACTGGCAATACCAAATGCCGCCGCGGTCGTCATAGGCCAGCGACACGCTCTGGCCCGAAATGGTGTATTGCATGCTGTAGTCGAGCACTTCCTGGTCGTCGGTCACAGCCTTGTCGATTGTCTTGGCCGAGCCCAGATTGTATTGATAGCACTGGTATGCGCCATAACTGAACACCTGGCCGCCCTTGCACGAGAGGTTCACGAGCTTCAGGTTGTCGCCTGTGCCGGTGATGTCGAACGCTGCGCTGGCGCCGGCAATGAACTTGCCGTCGG
This sequence comes from uncultured Muribaculaceae bacterium, assembly GCA_934661195.1. Lineage (GTDB taxonomy): Bacteria > Bacteroidota > Bacteroidia > Bacteroidales > Muribaculaceae > Sodaliphilus. Next base: position 124,979 of record CAKUJD010000006.1, on the reverse strand, counting down.
CATCGGTCACAACGCCGGTGGTGTCGGCAGCGAGTGTGCCGGCAAACAGCGGAGTGGCTGTGGTGAGGTCTTGCGAAATTTCATATATTGGCATGTGCAGGCAGTCCTGCACGCCCAGGAAGATGCGGCCGTCTTTGGCGATGCGGATTTTCTTGGGGCCAAATGCGGTTGCGCCAGCAGCATACTTGAAGTTGTCAAACTTGAGGCCGGCTGTGAAGCCATACTTGCCATCGGCATTCTTGATGCGCTCCATTTGCGGAGTGAATGCGAAGATGCCGTTTTTCACGCCCTCGGCTGCTGTCCAGTATGTATCGGGCACGTTGGGCTGAGTCTCGGTGACGAGGATGCGGCCGAAGTTGTCGCTCTCGGTGTTGTTGTCAACGGCGATGCCGTAGGGCGACCAGAACTGGAATTCCTTGCCAGTGTTAGAGGGTGCTTCGGGCACGGGATTGGTGACCTTCACCTTCCAAGTGAGGGCCTTGCCCTTGGGCAGATCGGCCAATGAGATAGATGCCTCGTGGTCGCCTTTGGTGGCGCCAGCCTCGATGGGGAACGACTTAACGAGGCTCTCGCCGTCGTAAACGTCGACGCTCACTGTGGTGGCAGGGGCATTAAGGGTGTAGTTAACTTTGAGCTCGGTGGCCGTGGCGCTGACCTTGCCTTCGTTGAGGCCGACAGCTTTAAGGCCATAGGCGTAGGGGTTTTGCGCAACAGCCGTGAGGCTCATGGCTGCGCAAAGTCCTGCAAAAAGTAATGACTTTTTCATCGTCTTGGTTTTTTAGTTTAACTTTTAATTAGTATAGAATGAATTAAAAAATTCTCCACTTCGGTTTACGTTCTACGTATGCGCAAAAATAAGTGTTTTTGCTGAAACGGCAAATTAAAAACCGAATATTTTTCAGTAATTTCATTTTTAGGCATTTTTAGGCAGCAAAGCCCCACCGCCAGTTGGGCAGTGGGGCTTTGCTCTGTTTTTTCCTTAAAAAATTCACTCGCAGTGGGCGCCTGCGGCATCGAAGCCGCGCATAAAGGCCTCGACATCCATGCGGCGCTTGCCGGCCAGCTGCAGCTGGGCCACTTGCAGGCGGCCGTCGGCGCAGTCCACCGTCAGCGTCTTGCCGTCGGCCCTCACAAGGCCGGGGGTGCAGCCACCACACTGCTGCGGCTCGCCGGTGGCGAACACCTTAACCTGGTGCTGCTGGCCGCGGGCGTCGATGAGGGTGGTCCAAGCCGCAGGATAAGGCGACAGGCCGCGGATGTGGTTATACACCATTTCGGCCGGCGCGTCCCACTTGATGCGGCAGGTGTCCTTGAATATTTTGGGCGCTGGGGTGGCCTGCTGGCCGGCGCCAAGCAGCTGGTCTTGCGGAATGGGGTGCACCGTGCCGGCCAGAATGGCGTCGACGGTTTCGATCACCATGCCGGCGCCGAGCGTCATGAGGCGGTCGTGCACTGCGCCCACATTGTCGGTGTGCGCGATGGGCACCTTGCGCTGCTGAATGATGTCGCCCGTGTCGATTTCATGCTTCAGGAAAAATGTGGTGACGCCCGTCTCGGTGTCGCCGTTCATCACGGCCCAGTTGATGGGCGCCGCGCCGCGGTATTTGGGCAGCAGCGACGCGTGCAGGTTGAAGGTGCCCAGCGGCGGCATGGCCCACACCACCTCGGGCAGCATGCGGAATGCGATGACGATGTTGAGCGTGGCGTTGAGGGCCTTGAGCTCGGCCACAAAGCCGGGGTCCTTGAGCTTGACGGGCTGCATGAGGTGCAGGCCATGGGCCACGGCATATTGCTTGACGGCCGACTGCAGCAGATGGTGGCCGCGTCCGGCGGGCTTGTCGGGCATGGTGACCACACCCACCACGTTGTAGCCACCGTCAACGAGGCGGCTAAGGCTCTCGACGGCAAAGTCGGGGGTGCCGAAAAACACTATTCTTAAATCTTTCTTATCCATAATTGTGTAATGATGTATCTGTATATAGTTATTGCGGCTGAGGGCAGCCGGCCATTAGTCGAAACTGTAGTGCTTGAGCACCTGGCGGTAGGAGCTGAAAATCTTTGACTTCGACACGAAGCCTATGTATCGGCCCTGGTCGTCGACCACAGGCAGATTCCAGGCGCGCGTGTCGTCGAACAGCTTCATAACCTTGTCCATGGGCATGCCTATCTCCACCTTGGCCGGCGGCATCGACATGAAGCGGTTGACGTGCATGCGGCGGTAGAGGTCGGTGCGGAACATGATGTTGCGTATGTCGTCGAGCAGCACCACGCCCAGCAGCTGCCCGGCAGAGTCGGTGACGGGAAACAGATTGCGGTGGCTGCGGGCAATCACGCCCACCATGTCCTTAAGGCTCATGTCGGGGTGCACCTCGATGAAGTCTTTTTCTATGACGCTCTCCATCTTAAGCAGCGTGAGCACGCTCTGGTCCTTCTGGTGGGTGAGCAGCTCGCCGCGCATGGCCAGACGCTTGGTGTAGATGCTGTAGGGCGAGAATATGCGGTAGGTGCCATAGCTTATGGCGCTCACGATGAGCAGCGGCAGAAACAGCTCGTAGCCGCCCGTCATCTCGGCGGTGAGGAAGATGGCCATGAGCGGAGCCTGCATCACGCCGGCCATGACGCCGGCCATGCCCATGAGGGCGAAGTTTTTGGTGGACAGCGGCAGGGCCACCAGTCCTGTGGCGTTAATCAGGTAGGCGAAAAAGAAGCCTGCCATGCAGCCCACATACAGCGAGGGGGCGAATGTGCCGCCCACGCCGCCGCTGCCGTTGGTGCAACTGGTGGCAAACACCTTGCACAGGCACAGCATGCCCACCATCAGGGCGCAGGCCCACACGCTGGAGCGGTAGTCATAGAACACGCTGTTGTCGAACAGGGCCGACACGTTGCCCGCCAGCAGATTGTTGATGGCGCCATAACCCTCGCCATAGAGCGGAGGGAACACGAAGATGAACACGCTCAATATGATGGAGCCGAACAAAAACTTCACGCGCGGGTTGTGCATGGTGGTGAATATCTGCTCGAGAGCGCCGGCCATTTTGCTGAAATACACCGACACCAGGCCGCAAAACACGCCCAGCAGCACCACAAAGGGTATGCGCATGGTGTAGAACGGCTCGCTCTGTGAAAAGAAGAACTCCACGTTGTAGCCCGTGAAGGCGTAGCTCACCGTGGCTCCGGCCACCGAGGCCAGGATGAGGGGCATCACCGACCCCGCCGTGAGGTCGAGCATTAGCACCTCGACGGTGAACAGCACCCCCGCGATAGGGGCCTTGAATATGCCAGCAATGCCGGCCGCGGCGCCGCAGCCCACCAGCATCATCAGCAGGCGCGGCGACAGGCGGAAGGCCTGGCCCAGATTCGAGCCTATGGCAGCGCCCGTGAACACGATGGGGCCCTCGGCTCCCACCGACCCGCCGCAGCCAATGGTTATCGACGAGGCCACAAGCGAGGCATACATGTTGTGGGTCTTGAGGCGGCTCTTGTTTTGCGCAATGGCATAGAGCACGCGCGTAACGCCGTGCGATATGTTGTCGCGCACCACAAAGCGCACATACAGCGAGGCAATGAGTATGCCCAACACCGGAAAAATGAGGTATTGCAGGTTGCCGTTGGAGATTTGCACCCGCTGCGTAAGAAATCCCGAGATGAGGCCGATGAGCGTCTTCAGCAGCACAGCCGCCAGGCCCGACACCACGCCCGTGACCAGGGCAAGAATCACAAGAAACGTCTTTTCCTTGATGTGCTTCTCGCGCCAGGCCAGCATCTTCATATACCAGCCACCGCCGCCTATGCGGGCGGCCAATGCGTTGTTTTCGTTATACTGTTCCAATATCCGTTTCAGTCTAAATTCTTACTTCTCTACAATTATGAATTGTGCCTACACGCCCTTGCCAGTGACCACGGTGCGCACCGTGTAGGCCAGTATCTTCAGGTCGTTGAGCAGCGACATGTTTTCGAGATACAGCAGGTCGTAGTCGACACGCCGCAGCATATCGTCGACCGATGAGGCATAGCCAAACTTCACCATGCCCATCGAGGTGATGCCGGGCCTGATTTGGTGAATAAGCGAATAGGCCGGCTCGCGCTCCAAAATCTGGTTGACATAGTATTGCCGCTCGGGGCGAGGCCCCACGAGCGACATGTCGCCGCGGAGCACATTCCAGAACTGCGGCAACTCATCGATGCGGTATTTGCGCAGCACCCGGCCCACACGGGTCACACGGCTGTCGTTTTCGCTCGACAGCTGCGGGCGGCCGCCACGCTCGGCATTCTGCACCATGGTGCGGAACTTGTAGATGCGGAAGGGGCGGTTGTGCAGCCCCACACGCTCCTGGCTGTAGAACACGCAGCCAGGCGAGTCGAGCTTCACGGCCACGGCCACGGCGGCATAGAGCGGAGCCAACAGGAGCAGCATGGCGGCCGACACGGCCACGTCGGCACAGCGCTTCACATTTTTGGCGCACTCGCCCATGCCGCTGCCTGAAATGTCGATCAGGGGGTCGCCGCACAGGTCGCTAAGGCGGGCGCGCGAGCGCAGCACGCTGTAGCGGTCGGGAGTGATTTTAATGGGCAGGTTGAGGGCAAAGAGGCTGTTGATCACCTTCAGCTCGCGCGAAGCATCGTGGGTCGACGGCACCACTATAAGTTCCTTAATGGCGAGCCGCCGGCACACTTGCGGCAGCTCGGCGAGGCCGTAAACGGGTTTGCCAGGCGCGCTGGCGGTGCGCTCGCCCGGAATGCTCACGAAGCCCTTCACATCGTAGCCCAGCGAGTGGCGCATTTGCTCCATGCGCCTCACGTGGGCCACCGCCTCGCGGCCACTGCCCACCACCAGCGTGGCAAACGCCCACCGGCGGCCCTTGATGCGCCGCGAGGCCTGGTTGGTGATGGCGGCGCGCACGGCGTAGACCATGAAAAACAGCAGTGCCAGCAGCACGGCTATCATCTCGTAGTTGGACTTGCGGTCGAGCACCATGTCGTTGATGAGCGCCACAAAGAAAATCATGAGTCCGCTCACCACCGACGTGGCCATGGTGAGCAGCAGCTCTTGCAGGCGCGACTTGCGGAACACCTCGTTGTAGTAGCCCGACAGGCAGTAGATGCCCATCATGGCCAGCGGAAACACCACCTGGCCCGTGAGCGTCATGGGCGAGGCCAGAAACTGGCCCAGCGACGACTGTCCCACCACTGCGCCGCTGGTGTAGCGCAGGCAGTTGTAGCACAGCACGGCCAGGCTCGACGTGATGTAGTCGCCAGCCACATATTTAAGCCGTTGTAGTCGCTCGCTTATCAAGGGGGATTTTCAGAGGGGGGGGTTAGCGCAATATCTTGAAAGTGCCGTCGCTGCGCAGCATTATTATGTTGGAGGCGTCGTGCTCGCTCTCGTCGTCTTGGCGGTAGCGCACCACATAGTCCACGCCGCTCTTGATGGAGGATGTGATTTCGGCAAAGTTGTGGGCGGTGGGCTCGCCGCTGACGTTGGCCGAAGTCGACACTATGGGCCGTCCGAAACTGGCGCACAGCCGCTGCGAGAACTCCTCGCGGGGCACGCGAATGCCCACGCTGTCGGCCTCGCCCATAAGGTTGTGGGCTATGTTGAAAGCGCCCTCGTAGATGATGGTGAGCGGCTTCACGGCCACGTCGAGCAGGCTGTAGGCCATTTCGGGCACGTCCACCACATAGTGGTCGAGGTGGTCAACGCTGTCGAGCAGCACAATCAGCGCCTTGTTGTCGGCGCGGCGCTTTAGGTCGTAGACGCGCTTCACCGCATCGGGGTTGGTGGCGTCGCAGCCAATGCCCCAAATGGTGTCGGTGGGGTAAAGGATGAGGCCGCCCTTTTTCAGCACCTCGACGCACGCCTTTATGTCTTCGTCAAACTTTTCCATGATTTGCCTGAGTCAATTAAATCAAATAGTGTGTGATTAAATACAAAGGTAGCACAAGTTGCGGGAATTAAAAAGAGAAAAGCCACGATTTTGCGCCCGTGCCGCAGGCGGTTGGGGCGGGTTGAGAGAGTTTTAGCGGGGATGGGAGGTGGAGTTATGCGCAAAATTAATAACTTTGCAGCAGTATTAACTATGGGCCTGGACCGTGTGGGGAGCGCCCCACCCCAGCCCGCAACTGACTTGGATTTTATTTATGAGACTCACTAAGATGATTTTGGCCGCCCTCGTGATTGTGGCGGCATCGGCGCCGACAATGGCTGCCGGCAAGAAGAAGGCGCCCCGCAAGGCGGCTGCCACCACGCGCGTGATCTACACCGGCGAACTGGCCAAGAAGGTGTATGGCTACAACGGCACCACTCCGCTCAACATCACCGTGAAGGGCGGGCGCATCGCCTCGATCGAGGCTCTGCCCAACCAGGAATCGCCGCAATACTTCAAGAAGGCCACAGCCCACGTGTTTCCGCAATTCATAGGCAAGACTCTGGCCCAGGCCGCCACGCTCAAGGCCGACGCGGCAACCGGCGCCACCTACTCGTCGAAGGCTCTGATACGCAACATTCAGCTCGGTGCACAGAGCGCGGCCAAGAAGAAATGAAATGAACCGTAAGTAATTATATTTTTAGACTAAAGGAATTTTTTATTGAGATGAACAAACTGACATCAATTGCAGCCTCGCTGATGGCGGCCGCCATGCTGGCCGCGTGCGGCGACGGCTCGACCACCTACAGCGACATGGTGATGAGCGCGGGCGACACGCTGGCCATTGGCGGAGCCTCGAAGCACAGCAACTGGCGCACAAGCAACCGCCACGTGGCCACTGTGACCAGCGGGCTGGCGATTGCCGCAAGGCGCGAGGGATTTGTGAAGGTGAGCAACGAAGACGGCGACGCGTTTGCCGTGACGGTGATGCCCGTGCATGGCGAGGGATATGTGGAGCCGTATCTGAGTTTCGGCAAGGCCGGCATCAGCGACGTGAAGCGCGCCTACAGCGAGGAAAATAGCTACTGCCACCTGAAGAGCGAGGACCCCAACGGGAAATACGTGGTGTTTAGCAGCACGCTGAAGTATGTGAACCAAATCACAGCCGAGTTTTTCGGCGGCAAGCTCGATGTGCTTAAAATCAGCGTCAAGAATGCTCTGTCGCCCGTGTTCAGGCAGTATATCAATGAGCGCTATGTGAAGGTGAAGACCGAGGGCCAAAACGACATCTACCTCACCACCGACGGCCAGTGCACGGTGTCGGTGCCCACGGGCAGCAACGAGGTGAACGTGGTGTACAAGAAAAACGACGGCGGCCTGCAGCTGCCCGAGGAGTAAGTTCCCCCCAACCCACGATAATATGCATCGCGCCCACGCTTGCACTGCTTGGCAAGCGTGGGCGCGATATGTTTTTTTGCAGCCAATGGATAGTGGCTATTTGTCCTTAAGCAAATTGTAGGCTATCTTCTTGGCCTTGTCGCGGCTGGCCTTGTCATGGCTGTCGATTCCATACTTCTCTTTGGCGGGAATCACAAGGCGCGTGCCCTCGGGAATGTTGTTGGGGTCTTTGATTTTGCTTTTGTTCTCCTGATAGATATACACCCAGAAGCACTGGTTGCCGTAGTGCTTCTGCGCCATTTTCGACAGCACATAGTTGCGCGAGGTGGTGTCGTACACCGTTGGCCGCTTGTCGGCGTCGGCTTCTTTTTGCGGTTCGGGTTGCTTTTGCTCTGCCTTGGGCTGGCTGGCTGCCGAGTCGGGCTTGGGCTGAGCAGCCGGGGCTGGTGCGGGTTGCGGCTGCTGCACCGAGTCGTCGACGAGTTCAGCGGGCTGGGCCTCGCTCTTGCCCGAGTAGTCGATGTAGAGGAATGCGGCCACGCCACACAGCACGAGTGTGGCCACCACGCCCCACAGGAAGCCTTTGATGGTGGCTTTACGCTCCATGGAGGCGATTTCGTCGTAGGTGATGTAGTCGTCATCGGTAGGGGCTGCTGGCTCGTGGTGGTGATGCTGCGGCTCCTGCTTGGCGGCTGCGGGGGCCTTGAAGGGAGGCGGAGTTTGCTCCTGGGCGGGCTCAATGGGCATAATAGGCACAATGGGCTCTTCGGAGGATTCGGTGGGCTGCTCGGGAGCTTCGGCGGGCTGCTCGGGAGCTTCGGCGGGCTGCTCGGGAGCTTCGGCGGGCTGCTCGGGAGCTTCGGCGGGCTGCTCGGGTACTTCGGCGGGCTGCTCGGGAGCTTCGGCGGGCTGCTCGGGTACTTCGGCGGGCTGCTGGCCGGCGTCGATAGCCTGCAACTGCTCGTCGGTGACGTCGTCGCTCAGCACCACGGTTTCAAACTGCGCAAAGGGCTTGTTGACAGCCTCGGCAAGGCTCTTTTCGGGCACGAAGCTGAGTTTGTTGTGGCCGGGTATCTCGATGGTTTCGCCGGTGTTCACATTCACGCTTTTGCGCGCGCTCACCTCGGTGAGCTTAAATGTGCCCAGGCCCTTCACCTTCACGCTTTCGCCCTCGGCCAAAGCTTGGGTGATGGTGGCGAAAAGCTCTTTCAGAAAGAGTTCGCTCACACGCTTGGTGGAGTTGGTGGCCTGCGCCACAAGGTCGATGAGTTCGGGAAATGCTATCTTGCTGTTCATTGCTGGATGTCAGTTTTTAAGTTTGGATTTGAGCACATTGCTCACTTTGAAGCCGAGTGTGATTTTCGGCGGCACCAGCATGCGCTTGCCGCTGCTTGGGTTCACCACCACGCGCTCGTTTTTCTTTTTGGCCTCAAAGGTGCCGAATCCGGGCACGGCAATGCTGTCGAGCTCGCTGCCCTTGGTTTTCACCACCTCGGCCAGCGCGTCAAGCAGCTTGCTTATGTCGGCCTTGCTGCGCCCGAGTTTTTCCGACAGGCGCTCCACCAGTTCCTTGTTGTCCATATATATGATTACTTTTAATGTGCAAAAGTAGCAATTATGCGCTGCATTACAAAAACGAAAACACATTTTTGGCCGCGAGGCCGGTAGTTACGCGATTTTTTCCTAAATTTGCAATTTGCATGGCGAAGCAGAGCCATGCGGCTTCGAAACAGAACAGAAACACAAGACAACACATAATTGAATTATGGCTGATAACACTAACGTGACAACGAATCCGAGTGAAGAGAAGAAGGTGTTGAACTTCGTTCAGCAGCTGGTGGCCGACGACCTGAAGGCAGGCAAAAACGGCGGCCGGCTCAACACACGCTTCCCGCCCGAGCCCAACGGCTACCTGCACATTGGCCATGCCAAGGCAATATGCATGGACTTTGGCGTGGCCGAGATGTTTGGCGGCACTTGCAACCTGCGCTTCGACGACACCAACCCCGCCAAGGAGGACAATGAGTATGTCGAGGCCATAAAGCGCGACATCCACTGGCTGGGATATGACTGGGGCGACCGCCTCTATTACGCGTCCGACTATTTTCCGAAACTCTACGACTTTGCCGTGCGCCTCATAAAGGAGGGCCGCGCCTATGTGGACGACCAGACGGCCGAGCAGATAGCCCAGCAGAAGGGCACACCCACCACGCCGGGCACCGAGAGCCCCTACCGCAACCGCAGCGTGGAGGAGAACCTCGACCTGTTTGAGCGCATGAACAAGGGAGAATTTGAGGAAGGCAGCCGCGTGCTGCGCGCCAAGATTGACATGGCCAGCGACAACATGCACTTCCGCGACCCCATAATGTACCGCATAATCAAGCGCCCGCACTGGCGCACCGGCGACAAGTGGAAGGTGTATCCCATGTATGACTTCGCACACGGCCAGAGCGACTACTTTGAGGGTGTGACCCACTCGATATGCACGCTGGAGTTTGTACCCCACCGCCCGCTGTATGAATACTTTGTGAAGATGCTGGCCGACGACAGCTACTGCCCGCGCCAGATTGAGTTCAACCGCCTTAACCTCACCTACACCGTGATGAGCAAGCGCAAGCTGCTGCAGCTGGTGAAGGAGGGGCTGGTGAACGGCTGGGACGACCCCCGCATGCCCACCCTGTGCGGCCTGCGCCGCCGCGGCTACACGCCCGAGTCGATAAAGAGCTTCATTCAAGACATAGGCTACACCAAATATGAGGCGCTGAACGACATCAGCCTGCTTGAGCACTCCATTCGCGAAGACCTCAACAAGCACGCGGGCCGCGTGTGCGCCGTGCTCGACCCCGTGAAGCTGGTGATCACCAACTATCCCGACGACAAGGTGGAGATGCTGGACATGGACAACAATCCCGAGCAGGAGGATGCCGGCACCCACAAGATGCCCTTCAGCCGCGAGCTGTACATTGAGCGCGCCGACTTCATGGAGAATCCGCCCAAAAAGTTCTTCCGCCTCACCCCCGGCAAGGAAGTGCGTCTAAAGGGCGGCTACATAATTATGTGCACCGGCTGCAAGAAGGATGCCGACGGCAACGTGACCGAAATCGAGTGTACCTACGACCCCGACACGCTGAGCGGAATGCCCGGCAGCAACCGCAAGGTGAAGGGCACGCTGCACTGGGTGTCGGCCAAGCACTGCAAGACGGCCGAGGTGCGCCTCTACGACCGTCTGTTTGCCGTCGAGAACCCGTCGGCCGAGACCGAGCGCGACTTCCGCGAGCTGCTCAACCCCGACTCGCTGAAGGTGCTGCACGACGTGAAGATAGAGCCCTACCTGGCCGAAGTGGCCAAGCCCGAGATGAAATTCCAGTTCCAGCGCATAGGATACTTCTGCGTCGACCCCGACTCGGCCACAGCCGGCCACCTGGTGTTTAACCGCACCATAGGCCTCAAAGACAGCTGGGCCAAGGAGCAGAAAAAGAAATAACCGCCTTTTTCCAAAAAAGGCCGACCCACACAGCGAGGGGGCACCTGCCGCACAGCGGCGGGTGCCCCCTCGCCGCATATCGTTCAGAAGAACGCAGTGCTCTTGGCGTTGACAATGAGGTCGAGATTCACGTCGCGGCCAATCACCCGCATCATCCTCACCTGCTCCACCGACAGGGGCACCACAAAGATGCTGTCGTCGTTGTCATACATGGCCTGCACCTCGTGCAGGTCGCGCTCGATTTCGCGGCACACCGCAGCCGGGGCGTTGCCCATGAATATGCTGCGCTGAATGCGGTGGCAGCCCTTGCGCAGCAGGTATTTTGCCACGGCTGCGCGCACCTTGTTGGCCGCTATGTCATACATCACAAAAAACAACATGTTTCCGGGTTTTATGCAGTCGCCGCCGTCGAGCACATCAATTATGGTGCGCAACCGCCCCTCAAGCGACTCAATGGCATCGACGGGGCGGCTGCGCTCGGCGTCGACGGGACGGTGGCCCGCCAGCGACGCCTGCCGCTTGAGCATGGCACGGCGCAGAATGCTGAGCGGATTTTTAGCCTTTCCCATGCGGCAATAGGGCTAAGCCACCGTCACCAGCTGCCCGTCGAGGTAGCTTTTCACCAGGCGGTGCATGAGCGCGTTGAGTTCAGGCGAAGTTCCGCGGCGCGGCGACACCACCACCGAAAAGCCCTTGCGGCCGTAGAACAGGTTGAGTTCGGCTGTGCGAGTCGAGCTTTTCATCACCAGTTTTTTGCCATACTGGATGTCGCGCTCGCCGGCCAACTCGATGCCAATGTCGGCAATGGCGGCACGCAGCCCCTGCATCACCTTCTCAATTTCTTCGGGCACATACACGGGGCGCTCGTCGGCCACCTTGGGTTTGATGGCGCCCAGCACCGCCTTGATGCGGCTCATCACAGCCGCATCGGGGTCGGCCGCCGAGGCCGCCGCGGGCTGCGGCTGCTGCTTTGCCGCCTCGGCTTCCTGCCGGCTGCACTCGCGCTGCAAGTCGGCAAGCGCCTGAGTGCTGCCGGTGTCGATCACCGCCCCCATATCAACCGGTTGGGACGAGGTGTTGATCCACGCCTCGGGGTCGGCACTCACAAAGCAGGCGCGGGCGGCGTCGCTGGTGCGGGTGTCAACAGCGCCGTCAAGCCGCAGCTGGGCGGCAAGCATGGTGGCAAACCGCTTGTAGAACAGCGAATACACTCCGGCATCGTAGCATCGGTTCTTGAGCATGAACAGTGCCTTCACCCCATCGCCGCCGGGCGAGGTGAAGCACAGATGCACGCGGTCGTCGGCCCGCAGGCGGCTCTTCACCGCCTCGGGCGTGGTGCCGTGGGCCATAAGGTTGTCGATGTCGATAAAGAAGCAGTCGGTGTAGGCAAAGTTGTCCACCTTGCGATACTGGGGGTTAAACGAGCCGCACACCACGTAGGGCAGCTGGCGCTTGAGGGCGTCGTAGCGCTTGGCGTCGAGCATCTTCACCGTGCGCAGCTGGCGCAGCAGCGCCTCGGTGGCCGGCTTGGGGTGGACAATGCGTTCATAAAGTTGCTGTGAATTGAGACCGACGAGGCGGTCGGAGGCGGTTATGCAGGTGCCTGCCATTAGTGTAGCCATAGTAGTAAGTTAGTTTATGTGGTTAAACAAATTGGGTTTCATTCACTTCTTCGGGGTGCCGCCGGCAGCGGCCTTGAAACGCTGGGCCAGCTGCTGGGCATAGAGGTCGATGGCCGTGGCGCGCGAGCGCGACATGCCGCCGTCGGTCACGGTGAGTTCGGCAAGGTAGTCGTTCACCGACTGAATCAGCACTCTGCGGCCCAGCCCCTCGAGCCAGCACGACCCGTCGGGCGCGGTGGAATAGTAGTCGTCGGTCACCGCATTTTGGCACAGCAGCGCGGCCACCACATAGTCGACCCACACGCGGTAGAGCTCAATCACGTCATACACCAGCACGGGGCGGTTGTAGTCATCGCGGTGCATCACCCCGATGTAGGGGTCGATGCCGCTCTTAATGAGGCTGGCCTCGACGCGGCCATAGAGTATGCCATAGCCATAGTTGAGCAGGGCGTTGGCCACATCGGCCGCTGGGTGCTGGCTGCGTTCGGCAAAGCGGTAGGCGGCTGGCAGGGCGGCATTGAAGGCGGCAAAGTAGGCGCGCGAGGCGGCGCCCTCGATGCCGCGCAGCATTCCGGCCACATCGGCCACACGGTCGCCCGCAAGGGCTTCGGCCTTGAGGCGCAGAGCCTCGATGTGGGCAATGGCGTGGTCGGCCGCGGCGCGCACCCCGGGACTGTCGGAGCCAAGCATGAGCAGCAGAGCCTGCTGGTTTTCGAGCTTTTTCACTATCACGCCCTTAATCCACTCCACCGCAGCGGGCGAGGCTGTGAACTCGAGCTGGCCCTTGCGTATGGTGGATATTGAGCCGTAGCGGTGGCTCCACACCAGGCCCTGCGGCATTCCGCGGCGGTCGACGAAGCGGATTTCAATGCCGTGGCTAATGGCCAGCAGCACAGCGTCGCTGGTGATGCTCACGCCGCGGCACAGCGTTATCGACGACACCGACTCGGGCGGCACGCGTTGGCGCCCCTGGTCGTTGCTCACCACGAAGCACTCGTTGTCGCGGTTGAGCGAAGTTCCGAAAGTGTTAAGGACTATTTCCATGACTCTGTGTTTCTTATGCGTTCTGAACTTTGGGTTAAGCAGCCACCTGTCGTTGGCCAGCGAGGCTGCAATCATTAGAATGCAAAAAGCGTGCCAAAGTCCCGCACGCAGCAAACTTCGGCACGTTTAACAGCGTTTTTTTAACACTTAATCCTTATTTTGGCGGAATATGAGCCTCTGGCCTGGGGTTCTTAAAGCCAAAAACTCTAAAAAATGGGAATCCCATTAGGGTGTATGTTGGCAAGTATGCAGCGGAGGCCTTGGCCAACGCGGAATGCCTGCTCAGCAATGCCCCAGCATAGGCATTCCATTAGGAATGCGACAACTACCACTCTCAGCACAGCAATCGACGCGATCCGCCTACTGTCGCATTCCTCTGGAATGCATTTGTGGAAGACGGCAACGAAGCAGGCATTTCGCGCGGACTTCGCTATCGCTACGCCCGCGCTGCATACCTGCCTACACATATTTTATCCCCATGGGATAATAATCCTTGTTTTAATGGAATATGGTCTATGAGGCGTCTATGGGGCGTGCCGCAAAGGAAGATATTGGTATTGTCTTAATCCTTGTTTTAATGGAATATGGTCTCTGAGTTATTTAAAACAAAAAGGATTTAAAATAATCAAAGAATATTAAGTCTTAATCCTTGTTTTAATGGAATATGGTCTCTGAGCTGTCGCCGATGAACTACAGAGGGGGCAAAAATCCTGCGTCTTAATCCTTGTTTTAATGGAATATGGTCTCTGAGCTAAATTAATACAAGAATCATTACTAAAACATATAAACAGTCTTAATCCTTGTTTTAATGGAATATGGTCTCTGAGGTCTTTTCAATAAAAGGTTTAAGAGATTTTATATGCACAGTCTTAATCCTTGTTTTAATGGAATATGGTCTCTGAGATATGGACGATATGTCCATATATGTAAGCTCGGAAGGGGTCTTAATCCTTGTTTTAATGGAATATGGTCTCTGAGGGTATACGAAGATGTCGACCAGCAAGCCGTATTAGACGTCTTAATCCTTGTTTTAATGGAATATGGTCTCTGAGCAATTTATTGATAAAGGTACCATCCTCCTACAAAAGTGTCTTAATCCTTGTTTTAATGGAATATGGTCTCTGAGTAGAATCGAAGAGTTCTACCAGCAATTCCACGATTATGTGGGTCTTAATCCTTGTTTTAATGGAATATGGTCTCTGAGATCAGGATCAACCGAATCAAGTTGTAGAACTTAACGGCGTCTTAATCCTTGTTTTAATGGAATATGGTCTCTGAGTCTGGGATCCATTTGCCTAAGAGTCTCCCAGCAGGTGTGTCTTAATCCTTGTTTTAATGGAATATGGTCTCTGAGTGATTTCACCACGCAGTTGCTGAACAATCGCATAAGGGCGTCTTAATCCTTGTTTTAATGGAATATGGTCTCTGAGTCTACGAATACTGGCAAAAAATACTCAGCGCTGGTAGACGTCTTAATCCTTGTTTTAATGGAATATGGTCTCTGAGGAGTTCTGGCTCCTCCACAAAATCCCAGAGTCCGAGACGTCTTAATCCTTGTTTTAATGGAATATGGTCTCTGAGGGTTCCGTGTACCCACGGAAGAATATATCAACTACCGTCTTAATCCTTGTTTTAATGGAATATGGTCTCTGAGAGCATAGGTATTAGCCCTCTGTCAATGAGCTGTTTAGGTATTTTCTTTTAACACTACTAAGCTTACGTTTAGACGCGTTAAGGGAAATTTCGCCTTATTTGTGGCAAAATTAACCACTTTTTTCGACATTTCAAAATAATTATTTTTACAACTATTTTCAGTCACAGTACTACCATATCATGAATAGCATCAACAAATCGACTGTTACTTAAAGTGAAATTTAGTCAAATTGCCACTATGACGCATTTCACCCTATTTTTTGGCACGATTTTTGAATATACTTAATTTTGCGGAAATTCAACAAATTTTCACACCAATTGTTAATAATTACAACATCATAATATGCAATAACTTAAACTTAAATCACGTTTTAACTAAAAAGAATAGCACACTATGGCTAAGAAGATCAACATATCGCTTGTGGGCGGCCAGCCGCTGCCCGTCTACATCCCAATTGTGACCGAACGACCCGACGTGGTGTATCTGCTACATTCAGACCAAACCACGAGGCAGGCAAACAGCATTAAGCAGGCGCTTGCCGCAAAACTGCCTCAAACCAGGGCTGAACTGGTGAAGCTAAACACCGACCTAAATGCGGCCCACGTGCAGCTGAATGCCTTCGCCAGCGTGTGGTGCAAAGCCGACAGCACGGTGACGCTTAACGTGTCGGGCGGCACCAAGGGGTGGTCGATTATATGCTGCAAAGTGTTTGGTGGGCTCAACAATGTGACCACAATCTATATTGACCAGAACAGTGAGGTGTGGGACATAAACACACTTAAGCACTGGAATGTAGATGCCACGAGGCTAAGCCTCGACGACTATGCGAGCCTATTTGGGCTTAAGTGCAAGAAGACCGACTTTTCCGCCACCTACACCGATGCCGACCGCCAGGCCGCGCAGCAACTCAACAAGCTGCACAGCAAAAACGCAAAGGCACTGGGCGAAATGGCGGGTTATCTCTCCGACCACACCAACGAAACAAGCACAAGCCACAACAGCTGCTCACTGGCGTGGGACAAAGCAGAGCGTTGCTTCACGGGCTCCATTACCGACTACGACGGCCGCAACGCGCAGGAGTTCACCATAAGCTCGCCCAACTGCCGCCGGCTGATGCTCAACACAGGGTGGTTTGAGTTTCTGGTGGCCGACCTGCTGAGCAGCTGGCCACCGGCCAGAAAGGTGTGGACCAACGTGCATTTTTACAACCCCAAGGGCAGCCTCCCAAACGACATCAACAGCACTAAGAACAAAAACAATGCTGAGAGCGACCTCAACGAGGTTGACATAATTGTAGAGACCACTAAGGGCAAGCTGCTGTATGTGGAATGCAAGACGCAGGTGCACAACACAACCGACATCGACAAATTCAACACCGTGGTGAAGAAAACGGGCGGTTTAGGGAGCAAACTGATTTTTGTCACCAAGAAGCCAATAGATGGCGTAGCTCTTAAAAACATTGAGAACCAAGGAATAAGGCGATTTGTGTACCGAGATATAGAAGGTAACAAGTCGAAGTTTTTCGATGAATTATACAAGTATCTGGACAGCATTAACGAGAAATAAACAAACTGAAAACTATGGCAAGAAAAGTATTCATCTCATTTTTGGGAACAGGAAACTACAAAGCGTGCCACTACGAGCGCGGCAGCTACCTGAGCGACAGCATGCGGTTTATTCAAGTGGCCACACTTGAATACCTTGAGCATACAGGCGAGTGGGACAAGACCAACGCCAACGACCGTATAATAATCCTCACCACCAAAGGAGCTGACGGCTCTGAAATTAAAAATTGGCTGGATGATGGGCAAAAGGACTCTAAGACGCAGGCAGTCATAAAGCAGCCCGGCCTTGAAAGCGAACTCAACAGCGCAGGATTCAAGCCGCAGACGAGCAGGATAGATGTGCCCGACGGAAGCAATGACGGCGACATATTGAAGATATTCGAAACCGTATATAGCCTCTTGAACGAAGGCGATGAGGTGTATTTCGACTCGACCCACGCATTCAGATACCTGCCCATGCTGATGCTGGTGATGTTTAACTACGCCAAGTTTCTCAAGGGCGTCACAGTGCGCAGCATCACCTACGGCAACTGGGATGGGCGCAACCAGGAGACCAATGTGGGCAAAATAGTGGACCTGACGCAATATTCCACGCTGCAAGACTGGACCAGCGCGGCCGCATCGTTCATCAACAGCGGCAACGCCGACCAGCTGAAAAGCCTGACGGAATCAAGCAATGTCAGCGAAAATGTGAAGGAGGTGGTGAGTACCCTAAACGACATAGCACTTGACATGCAAACTTGCCGCGGCAAAAACATATTGAGCGGCGAGAACTTTAAGGCGCTGGAAAGCCAGGCAGAAGGCCTTGACGTCAACCTGCCTCAACTTAAAGAGATCTTGAACAAGGTGAAGGAGCAGTTCGCCGAGTTTGAAGGCCGGGAAAGTGCTAAAAACGGATTCAAGGCTGCAAAGTGGTGTATCGACCACAACCTTTTCCAGCAAGCGGTGACGATACTCCAAGAGGCTTGTGTTTCATTCTTCCAAATGAAACATAGCAATTCGCTCCCCAATCTGGAACTTGAAGGGCAAAGAAAATTTGTGCAAGACGCACTTATTGTGGTAAAAAGGAAGTGGATAAACGAAGAAGAGAAGTGGAAGGTTAAAGACGAGCTACGGCCACTGTTCAAGGATTTTTTGCCGATTATTGCAGCCGACAATGAAAAATACATCTTCATCAACCAGTATGGCGGAAAAAAGAGAATATCAGAATTATATTATAGCTTATCGGAAATCCGAAACGACTTCAACCACTTTGGCATGCGCAAAAGACCAAATGAGGCTGAAGACATTAAAAAGAACATAGCAGATAAGTATCACGAAATATACGCAGCGCTTTATGGAAACGTTTGAAATTGCAGGCGTTGAGCCGCAGTTCAGGCTCAATGAGGGGCAGCAGCGGGCGTTCGACAGCCTGTGCAACTTTCTCAGTGGAAAGCAGAGGGTGTTCATCCTCAAGGGATTTGCCGGCACGGGCAAGACCACGATGATGCGCTTTTTGGTCGACGAGCTGAAGAGCAGGGAAAAGCCCTACCGCCTGCTTGCTCCCACTGGACGCGCTGCCAAGGTGCTGAGCAGCCTCAGCCACGACAACCAGGCGGCCAACACCATCCACAAGATGATATTCAACCTGAAGGGGCTTAACGAAACTAATGACGGCAATAGCGGTGTTGAGGCCTCGGGACAGATGTATCTGGTGTTTGAGGCCAGCAAGCGCGAGGCCGACGCCCCGGCCATGGTGTATATCATCGACGAGGCGTCGATGATTGCCGACGAGGAGGTCACCGAGGTGACGCAGGCCAAATTCGGTTCGGGCAAGTTGCTGACCGAGCTGCTTGACTACGACCACAACCCCGACAGCAAATTCATATTTGTGGGCGACCCGTGCCAGCTGCCGCCAGTGGGACAATGCCAGTCGCCGGCGCTGAGCCGCGAATACTTCAGCTCGCACTTTGGCATCGACGCCAAAGAGGGCAAGTTGACGCAAATCATGCGCCAGGCCAACGGCAGCAGTCTGGTGGACGTGTCGATGCGGCTGCGCTCGCTGTGGAAGTTTGCCCCGGCCGAAGAGAGCTACTATGGCCGGCAAAAGGTGTGGAGCAAGCTGCCCTTCCGCGGCTGCGGCGACATTGAGTTTCACCGCTCGACAGACGAGATGGTGGAGCTGTATGCCCGCCAATTCCAGAGCCAAGGGCCCGACCACAGCATTATAATTTGCATGAGCAACAAGGCTTGCCTCGAAACGAGCCAAAAGGTGCGCAGCCTGCTGGGCCGCCGCAGCCTGTCGGTGGAGCGGGGCGACCTGCTGATGGTGGTGCAAAACAACCTGCTGGTGCCGCTGGCCAACGGCGACATGGTGACGGTGACCGAAGTGACCCACGAGACGCAATACGTTGCCAACCTGCTATTCCGCAAGGTGAAGGTGAAGGATGTGAGCACTGGTGTGACACACGAAACGTGGCTCATCGAGGATGTGCTGACGCAGTCGGCGCCCAACCTGAGCAAGCAGCAGCAGTCGGCACTGTTCCGCGACTTCATAGTGCGCATGAAGGACAAGGGCATCGACAAGGACAGCTACCAATTTATGGACGAGATGCAGAGCGACCCGTTTATGAACGCGCTGCGGTGCAACTGGGGCTATGCGGTGACGTGCCAGAAGTCGCAGGGCGGCGAGTGGGACGAGGTGATGCTGGCCACGCCGCGCAACATCACGCTCAACCCCACCAAGGGCAAATATCAGTGGCTGTACACGGCCCTGACGCGTGCGCGCAAGCGCGTGCATGTGGCCGACGACTTCTTCTACAGCTACTAAGGCGGCGCGCTGTTATCGTGGCGCGCACACGGCAAAGGCGGCATGAGTCCCGGTTTTTGGTGGCCTCATGCCGCCTTTGTGCTATGGTTCGGACAAATGTGCCGTTTTGCTGGGAGGCACTTGCGCCGGCGGCACAACTCGTCTGAAAGAGCGTCAATTCCATCGAGTTGACGAGTGCACCAAGCAGCAACGAATGCTGTAGGGACGTGGCATGCCACGTCCGACGCAAACTACTGCAATTCAGAATATTACGCACAAATAATTACAGCCAAAGAAGGCGTATTAGATGTAATTTTGCTTTCGTGCTGTGGGGCTACGCCCGTCGGACGCGGCATGCCGCGTCCCTACAGTAAACAACTGTAAATAAGATTTTTAACTGTTGTTTATTTAAACTTTAACCCTCAACTTTAAACCTTATCCCGCTTAGGGATAAAATTTTTCAGTGCTCCCGGCATGCCATGGTGCGTTTGCTATCCGCCAAAACTGATGTGGCGGGGGGGCTACAGGTAGTCGCGGAAGGCCACGAAGCGGAAGTGCGACAGTTTGGAGCCGTCGGGCAGCTCCACGGCCTGGCGCGCGGTGGTGCTGGCCACGCAGCGCACACCGTGCGACCTCAGCTGCCCCACGAGGGCGTAGACCATGCACAGCTCGCCCATCACGTGAACCACGTCGCCGGGGCGGAGCCTCTCCAGCAGGCTGGCGGCAAACTCGCTGGCAAGCGCGCCCACCTGCGTGGCCGTGAGCCTGGGGTCGACGGCGGGAAACGGCACATCGGCTATCTCGCCGCCAAGAGCGCGGGCGGCGGCCACCTGGCGGCCACCCCACCCTGCCGACGGATGATTGCTTACATTGTAAAACATCGCACTACCCCTCCTGCTTCACCGACTTGATGCGCAGCTTCACAAACCCCAGCAATCTTATTTCACCATCACACTCATAGTAGGAGCGCGACGTTGCAGGATTAGAGCCTTGGGCATATTTAGCCCACAAGCCTGTAGTGAATTCCTTGCCAATTCCCATGCCTACGCGCAGTATGCATTCACCAGGGCCACAATCATTGCAATCGTCTAGCACATCTTTGATAGCGGCCACATAGTCATCAATGTCAGGATCATCTGCTGCAACGACTTGCATATATTGAGAATCTCTTTTAAGTTGTCGTGTTGTATAGTCATTAACCGCTGTAAACAAACTTCTCGGAGAAAACAAAAAGCCTAACCGCTTTGGAATATTTCCAGCGCAAGCTAAATTCAGTTTTTTCTCATCTACAGACAAGTTAAACTCTGAAACAGAATCTTCTCCAGGAGCTATTACCTCAAGTGCGTTTCTTATGGGATGCTTTGGATCGTTGAATCCTCTCATTTGAACTATTTTCACATCTTTTTGATTGAAATAAGCATCCGAGACACGCACAAACCTGAAGTAGTCGTCCACATCGTTTCCAAGATTTATTGCAAACATTTTCCGTTCAAAGCCTAATTCTGCTTGAGCCGTTCCCAATTGCGCTCTATGTGCTAGTGCAAGTTTGGCTAATACTGCAGTTCTGATTGCGCCTTTTATTGAGCTACCAGGCAGATACGGCCACCCCCATGCATCTCGTATTTGCGTCTGAACTTCCTGCATACTTATAGCATTCCATGTTCCAACGCTCCTTCTCGAAACTTTTGAAAGGTCGATACCACGCAATAAGTTCCCGACATTTCCATTATGCATTGAACGCTCATATTTGCTGAAAACCTGTGTATCAATTACATTTTTACTTTTGAAAAGATGCACTTTTTCAACAAATTTGTCAAAATCAAGCACGTAAATTTTTTTGCCATCCTTTATCGCATCAATGCCCAACCTTATTTTTTCACCGTCACCCACGTGAAAGGCATTATCATTGTATAACGGCAATATTTCTAATATGGCTTTCATTGCTAATTGGTTTTAATGGGGAAACATATTGGGCGGCCGCCGCGGTACACGGGGTGAACTTCGCCATTGGTGGTGTCGGGGCGCAAATCGGCCACTTTGCCGCTCAGCTCGTGAACTCCGCTAAGCACTGCGCCGGGGGCAAACATCATTATCGACTTTTTGCGCAGATGGCGGTAGCCGTCAACGCTGCTGCCGGCCATAAAGCCGCCGCGCTGCACGAGTTCAAACCGCGATTGCTCCAAGTCAACATTTTTCAGGTCGTCCTCGGATGGCAGACACATCGACAGCAGCATAGTGGCGTTGGCTCCAGCCACATCCTTGAGGTCAACAGTGCCGAACTCCACCTCGAAGTGGCCGCCGCCCACAGTGCGGTCGGAGCCTATGCCTTCCTCGCCAAGCAGGGCAAACAGGCGCTTGACTTCGCCGAGCAATTCGTCGGGGCAGCTGAGCAGACAGTAGAGTCCGCAGTCGGGGCGGAAAAAGGTCCAGTCGAAGGTGAACGGCTCGGCGTCGTCGCCCTCAGCGCCCACCTGCACACGCTGCCTTGTGGCGCACACCATGGGGGCGGTAAAAGAGTCGGAAGGCGTTTGCAGCAAAAACTGGCCGTGAAGCTGATTTTCTTCAACATAAACCGAGTTGCCGGCCACAAGGCTCTGCCACAGCCCGTATGAAACAAAACGCACCTTCTTAAGCCGCTTGCGTAATTGCTCCTCACTCTGCTTGCTCACGGGCAACCGGCCATACGGCTTGGGCAGAAACAGCTCGCCGCCGGCATAGGGGAAAGCCGAGCTCACCGCCACCTGCCTCATCAGCTCATCGATGCCGTGGGCATTGCCGCTCTGCGCCCTTAGGGCGGCAAGGGCTGCGATGATGGTGTCGCTATGCAGTGCCGGAGCCGCCACGTCATAGCTGTCGCGTCCCAAGCCTATGTGCATAGGCGACATATGGGTGAATTTAACTAATTGAAATGTTGCCATAAGCCGCACTACTTAAGCATCATAGTTGTAATCAATCTTTACCTCGCCATAGCCTCGCGACCCCTGGCCGCCAAGATAGTCATCGGCAAGGAGTTTGAAGGCACGATCAAGAATGGCTTTCAAATTGGCCTCGCTTTGCTTTGCAAAGGAATACAGAATTTGCGCCTTTTTGTCTGGAGAGATTTTAGTGTCAGAATTCACCTTATTAATGTCTTCACTGAAGTCCATCACATTGATAATCATGTTCAGACCGAATTTTGCACCACGCGGCACACGCTCAAACGTGCGGGGCATAGCCTTTGATGTGATTCTGTTAATCGACGCCTCTGTTTTGCCCTCGGTGAGTGGCACATTGTCTTTGTCAAACTCACCAACATTGATCATTTCAGCATCGCGCACAATGAGGCGAGACGCATGGCACATATAGTTTGTTTTGTCTTTTGCGTCCGATGAATTGCCAAACAGGGCTACAGAATCGGTATCAATTTGGTTGGTCACATCGCCATTGTCGCTTACCGTGCCATCACTGATTTCAATGAGTGAGCGGAGCTTGCCCTTGAGCGAGCTGCCTGGTATGTATGGGCGGTTGTCAAGCGGATTGCGCACCACCACGCTGTCGTATCCGCCAATCTGCATTGAGTCGTTGCTTGCGCCAATATGCAGACCAGTTAATAACTCTATAGTTCCTGTTACCTTTATTTTCTTTATAAGTTTCATAGTGAGTTTTGTTTTTTGGGTGTTGATAATGATTTATTTGCCGCCATAGAAGCGGTGGTAGGCAAGCACGGCCTCCATCAAGTTGCAGAAGTTGTCGTAGGTTTCTGCATTGTTGACATGAATAATTGCTTTGTCAAAAAAATATTCTTTGAATGTGTCGATAGCCTTGCCGCTTGTAATGTTACCATTTTTATCTTTTTTTACATTTCGACCATACATGTATGCCACCTTAGGCCGCAAAAGGAAAAAAGAGTTGATTTCTTCATTATATCCCCTTGTTTGTATTCGCTTAACCTCACTATACACATTCCTAATTTGAGATGTTGTTAGCCCTTCATTATGCAGAACATCTCCAATTGTCTCTGCATAATCTATCATATCGCCATCAGCGCCATTTGTTATCCACTGTGGCTTGAAATTCTTAATATTATAATTGTTTGCCATATCTGTTTTGGTTTTAGTTGTTATTATTATTGTTTGAGCGGTATTCGAGTTCGGCCCAGCGGCAGGCGAGGGCCCACAGCTCGAGGGCGTGGTAGGCGGTGGCGATGTGCTGGCCGTTGAGTGAGCCGGGATTGCTGCAGGCCTCGCGCACATAGGCATCTACAAGCGGCTTGCTCTGTGCCTTGTCGCTGGCGTAGCGCTTCATGTCGTAGCTCAGCAGCCAGAAGACGCGCAGGTTCTTCACCTTGTGGACGTTGAAGCCGGCCATGCTGGCATGGAGCATAACTTTGCTCAGGAACGACTTGTTGAGCCATCCGCCTTTAATCATATCAAGCAGCGCATCCTTCAGGGCTTTGACTGCGGGGAACTCTTCGTCCCAGCCAAGCGGCATGCCCAGCAGCGAGAACGAGTTTTTCTCTTTGCCGCCGGCCTTGTGGCCCTTGGCGCGATCTTCGGCTTCGGCGCTCTGCTGCGCTCCGGCAATGATTGGATATTTCGAGCCGAGAATGGCCACTCCGCCCGAGATGGAGAACGCTGTGTTGCCGCAGGTGTAGGCCTTGAACTTGCTGCTCACCTGCTCGGCCACGCCAATCATCTCGCGCCAGTCGCCCACTATGAAGAGGTCGTCGCCGCCGGCATACACGATGTAGGCCTTCTGGCTGTTGGCGCAAATGCGGTTGATGTAGCCGGTGAAGAAGAAGTCGAATGCGCGGCTCAGGGCCGCATAGCGGGCAAGCGACGCCTTGGAGTCGGCAATGCCACTCTGGAAGATGCTGCCCAGGTTGTCCACATCCATGCGCAGCACACCCATGCGGTGCAGCGTGCCGTCGGCATCGTTTTTGGGGGTACACATTTCGTTGAGGTCATCGCCATTGAAGCAGTTGCCGCCATAAAACATGCGACCGCAGGCATGGGTACCGTAGGCATCAACGGAGTCGTTGAGACTGATGACCTGCACCCTGGGGTCAAGCTTTGCGACATCGGGCAGATGGTTGCAGTCATACTGCGAAAGCAGGTAGTAGTTTATGCCCAGACCGGCGGGATTGATGCTGAACACATTGCTCCACGAGCTGGGCACCGGCACACCTGCCGGCACGGCAGCGATGCTGCGGCAGGTGTTGCGCAGCTCTTTGCCAAGCCTGATTTGGTCGTCGTTGAGCTGCGACACCCAGCCATCGACGTCTTTCAGCTTCTTTGGCTGCTCACCTTTGGCAAACGGGAGGCCGGTGATGGCATCGGCCCGGTTGCTGGGGTCGATGTCGATGGGATTGAAGAGCTGGGCATAGTGCCCCTTGATGTAGCCGGCAAACTTGCGCTGCTTGCAGCGGTCGCGCTTATTGAAGAGGTCGCCCCACCGCTCCTTGAGGTCGGCGTTGCCGGCCACTTCGGCGCCGGTGAGCGGCTGCGAGGCGATGGCCACATATATGGCGCCGCGGTGGGCGGCAAACAGCCGCGCCTCGATGTCGGCATTGACATTGCCGAGGGCCTCGCGGGCCTCCGGCGTGTTGGGCGCCAGAATATAGAAACTGCCGCCTGAGTTGTAGATGACGTTGGCCTGATACAGCCCCATGGCGTCGAGCACACGGCGCACCACGGCATCGCCCAGCAGCTTGACGTAGAACGAGCGGCCCTTCAAGTTTTTGGCCGCGAACTCCGACACTATCTGGTAGATGTAGCTCTGAATGCCGCTGAAGTCGCCGCCCACCAGCATAAACGGCTTTTTATCGTCGAGCGCGTCGCCGCTGGCAAGGCACACGGCTATGGCGGCCATGGTGTGGGCCTGGTCGTAGAGCGACACATCGCTAAGCCCGCCCTCGCCTGCGGCAATGCCGGTGGCGTGGGTGAAGAGCACGTCGAGCAGATTGCCGGCCTTCACGGCATCGGTGGCGCCGCTGGCAAGTATGCCTTGGGCCAGCTGGGCAATTTTGCTGCAATCGGGCTGCGCGGGCTTGGCTGCTTGCGGAAAGTTGCTGCCGTCATCGCACGTCAGCGGCACTGGCGGCACCCACTGGCTGATGCCGGCATCTTTCACCTCGCCAAGGATACTGAGCAGCGGGCCGCCCGCCTTGCCGAATCCGCCTTGCGGCGGCTCGGAGGCGCAGCCCATCGACAGCGCTTCGGCCCGAGCAAGCAGGGCCTCGCAGTCGGCCGGCAGGGTTTCGGCTGGCAAGCCGAGACCCGGCAGGCGCTGCATGGCCCGCAGCACTGCTTGAAGATAGATTGTTGATTTATCCATATAAAACACTGATTTTTTGAATATTAGTCGTTTTGCGTGTGGCGCAGGCGGCTCAGCACGCCAAAGTTGATGCTGGCGTGCTTGCCGAGGCCTATGCCCGAAGGGAGCGACACGTTGCTGCTGAACAGCACGTCGAAGCACTGCATGCGCACGCCCTTGGCCGTCTTCATGTATGGCTCGCTGAGGCGCGAAATGCGGCACACCACCTGGCTGCTGAACTGAAGGCCTATGCCTTTGGCCATCGAGAGGATGTTGGCCGTGAGTATGCGCTCGAGCATGGCGCAGCGGTCGGCCATCGAGTCGGTGTGCCGGTAGCGCTCATAGTTGGCGGCGTTGAGCGGCGCCCAGCGGCGCAGGCGGTAGTGAAACTCGGCGTTCCACACCTGCACATTGAACTGCTGCGAGCGCACATCGGCCACCTCAAGCTCCACATCGCGGTCGCCAATGCGCGCCGCAAACCGCTGTGAGGCAAAAAACTCGCCAATGGCCTCGGTTCCAGCTTCGATGCAAACAATGGCTGCCTTGCCGCCAAGAATTTTGTATTGAATCAGCGGATAGGCAAAGCGGAAGCCGCCTTCGCCTTCCTGATGGTTGTGAAACAGCGTGAGTTTGTGGTCGAGCGCGGCAATCACCGCCCCCCTGAATAGTGGGAGCTCGTGAGCGGCCAGCTCGTTGTTGAATCTTATGGTGAGAATTCTGGTCTTCATCTGCTGTGTTGTTCTTACGGCGTGTTTTCCCGTAAAATTAGTTAGGCAAATATAAGCATTTAATGGCATAGCCGCAACAAAACGGCAGAGAGATTTGAACAATTTATAGGCGCACGCCACCTTGTGAGCAATGGAATAGTGGCAATCCTGGTGAGTTGGCGAGGAAAGCGTGAAAAAGTGGCAATTCCGAATGGATTGGATGTGTGTAGACTGGTATGCAGCAGAGGCCTTGGCCAACGCGAAATGCCTGCTCAGCAATGCCCCAAGTCCAAGCATTCCAGCGGAATGCGACACTGCACCACGGCTTGTACAGTGGGGCAATAATGGGCATAATCCGCCTGCTGTTGCATTCCGCTGGAATGCTTTTATGTGGCGCGGCAATACAGCAGGCATTTCGCGCTGACTCCGCTATCGCTTCGCCAGCGCTGCATACCTGCCTACACATATTTTATCCCTATGGGATAATAATCCTTGTTTTAGTGGAATATGGTCTCTGAGTAGTAAAAACAGTGTAACGATTGGGCACTTGAAATTGAAGTCTTAATCCTTGTTTTAATGGAATATGGTCTCTGAGGAGGAACTCCAAGAGCATCTTGACGATGTTTTCCCAAAGAGTCTTAATCCTTGTTTTAATGGAATATGGTCTCTGATAAAAATAAACGCTGATTTTTGACCCCTTGGGGGCGCGTCTTAATCCTTGTTTTAATGGAATATGGTCTCTGAGTTCACTGTGGCCAAGACCACAAATGGCCGAAAGGCCATGAAAGTCTTAATCCTTGTTTTAATGGAATATGGTCTCTGAGTTCACTGTGGCCAAGACCACAAATGGCCGAAAGGCCATGAAAGTCTTAATCCTTGTTTTAATGGAATATGGTCTCTGAGATATGAGTACACTTAAAACAAAAGGCGGCACGGCGAAGTCTTAATCCTTGTTTTAATGGAATATGGTCTCTGAGCAAAACCAGAACAAGATGAATAACGAAGAAAATATTTGGGGTCTTAATCCTTGTTTTAATGGAATATGGTCTCTGAGTACAGTGGCCCAAACGAGCAATGGCCGTAAGGCCATGCAGTCTTAATCCTTGTTTTAATGGAATATGGTCTCTGAGTTCCCCTTAAGAAAGCTTAGTGTTGTAGTTGCCAATACGTCTTAATCCTTGTTTTAATGGAATATGGTCTCTGAGTTATCTGTGGTGTGTGCCAATACTACCGATGGTGGTATGCGTCTTAATCCTTGTTTTAATGGAATATGGTCTCTGAGAACACCTATCCAAAACAGGTGTTGCCAGTAGTGTGCGCGTCTTAATCCTTGTTTTAATGGAATATGGTCTCTGAGAGTACATTGAAGACAAAGGGGTCGGCGAAGGCCGTCTTAATCCTTGTTTTAATGGAATATGGTCTCTGAGCTCGAGGAGGCTAAGAGTCAACTGGGCCACTTCACAGTGGTGTCTTAATCCTTGTTTTAATGGAATATGGTCTCTGAGCAAAACCACACATGGCCGAAAGGCCATGCAAAGTGACAAGTCTTAATCCTTGTTTTAATGGAATATGGTCTCTGAGAAAATGTTAAAGGAACTTAGAGAAGGCTACCAGTTAGCCTGTCTTAATCCTTGTTTTAATGGAATATGGTCTCTGAGCAAAAAAACATTAGCGGTGGTATGTGCCAATACTACCGGTCTTAATCCTTGTTTTAATGGA
This sequence comes from uncultured Muribaculaceae bacterium, assembly GCA_934661195.1. GTDB lineage: Bacteria > Bacteroidota > Bacteroidia > Bacteroidales > Muribaculaceae > Sodaliphilus. Next base: position 96,837 of record CAKUJD010000006.1, on the reverse strand, counting down.
ATATGGTCTCTGAGTATATGTAGACTCAGACGGTCTAGCATATGCAGAATTTGGTCTTAATCCTTGTTTTAATGGAATATGGTCTCTGAGAAGGCAGAGTTGGGCCACTTCACAGTGGCCAAGACGTCTTAATCCTTGTTTTAATGGAATATGGTCTCTGAGTATACGGCATTAATGCCGTACTTCACTCTCGAATATAATGAGTCTTAATCCTTGTTTTAATGGAATATGGTCTCTGAGCGCAAGACAATGTGCGCTATATAGTTAGTGCTCTTGTCCTTGTCTTAATCCTTGTTTTAATGGAATATGGTCTCTGAGAGCATGGGTGTTAGCTCTCTGTCAATGAACTGTTTAGGTATTTCCTTTTAACACTACTAAGCTTACGTTTAGACGCGTTAATGGAATTTTCGCCTTATTTATGGCAAAATTAACCAGTTTTTTTGACATTTCAAAATAATTATTTTCACAACTATTTTAAGCACTAACGACATTGATATGCGCAAATATGCTTCAAAATGATTAAATAGCATATAATTATTGTGCATAATTCTATCATTGTCAGATATGCCTGTTTTTTAGGCACGATTTTTGAATGCGGGAGTTTTTCTGCAAAATTTACCTATATTAACGCTATTTGTTGGCAATTGTAAATTTATTTGGTTTTACGTTTATTGCCAGCCACTTACGCAATTAGCCTACTATTTTGCAACAAGCGTCTCAAATAACGTTACTTTTTCAGTGCTCCAGACAGGAACCATCGCTACTGCTCTGCAAATGCAATTTTCAGTGCTTTCGGAGCTGAACAGCCCGCGCTCCTTATACTAATGGCAGCAGGGGTCTTGCTGCGATTGGAGATGGGGTACGGATTAAAAATGAGCTGCTGCGAATACAAACAGATGTGAATTTAATCGCGATTTCTCGTTACTATATTATAACTAAAGTTAAAATCAAGCATTTTTCTGCCGTTTTTGTGTGTTACATAACATATTTGACATATCTTTGTATCGGTTTTTCATGGTATTAGTTTTTAAGGTTATGAAATTCACGGGCGTCGGGATGACGGTTATGAAATTTCATTGTTTAAGGTTTATGTTAATGGTATTAGAAGGTTAATTAGTTAAGCAATCCTGGACGTTGATGTCCGGGATTTTTTTGTCTGTTGGCGGCGATGCCGCATTTGCAACACCGATTTTGTCTGTCTATATCCTTTTGAAAAGGAAATATGGCAGATTCTTGTTGATGGCGGCAAGCACATGCCATCTCTTGGTGACATATGCCTTTGATTTCATTTGCCGTATGGCTGTCGTTATTTGATCCACCACCTTTTCAACAGGCATTACCCAAAACAGGTTTTCCCCCTTTGCCATTCTCGTGTCGGCAAGTCCCGGGCGAATATCCGTTACACAGATGCTTCCGCCATCGTTGCGGGCTTTTTTGCGCATAGCCTCCATATAGTTGATTTGATAGGCTTTCGACGCACTATAGGCAGGAGCTTGCGGCTCTCCCCTTAATCCCCCTATCGAGGTTATCGCCACTAAATGGCCAAATTCCTGACGGGTAAGAACGCCATAGAAGGCATCAATCACGTGCGTCCAGCCAACGACATTTGTAAGCAATGTGGGATATTCAATGTTGAAATCGAGCAATGGGTTCAGTTCACCCACGCCAGAACACACAATCACGAGGTGTATGGTTTGCATTTGCGACTGGAAATATCTGATGGCGGCTGTCGCCTCATCATGTTGTGAAATGTCGGCGGCGCAGGCCACTACAATTGACGGGTAAGCATCTTCCAGTTCTTTCAGAATGGCCTTTCTGCGCCCCAATATCCCAACTCTGTTGCCAGGCACCGCATACCTTTTCATCAATCCGTAGCCTATGCCCGAAGTGGCTCCGATAATAATGATGTTCATGTCGTTTTTTGAGCAAAGGTATTAAAAAAACACCTTTGCTCATATGGCAATGGGCCATGGTATTGTCAACTCTCAACTTAGGTTGAGAAATACAGGTTTATTGGCCTGCAAACGTTATGCTGTGCCTGATTTTGCTTATCGTGTTCGGGTGGAGTTTCAGGTATGAGGCAATGTCTTTCAGTGACAGCTGCTGGACAATTTGTGGGCACCGCTGCAGCAGGCGTTCATAGCGCCCACGCGCATCAAGGCAATACAAATCCAGGTAGCTGGAATACACCTGTTCAAAAAGCCCCTCCATCACCCTCATGCCTTGCAGCGATTTTTCTGCGCTTTCCGTAAACAGGCCAAGCACTGCCGCGCCTTCAACGACATGAACCACTGCATCTGTGCTTGTTTCAATTTTAACCCTTGACGTCTCTCCGTAAAGGCAGTTAGGGTAATCGGCCACAAACTCGTTTTCGAAAGCGAAGCCAGTTATGTAATCCTTTTCATCAGCATTGTTGCTGACGGTGTATTTGAAGCACCCTTTTTCCACATAGCCGATGTGGAGCGACGGCAAGCCCGCTTGCTGAAACGTGGTCCCGCGCCTCATCTCTTGCCTTTTGCCGTTGTCAATGCAGTATTGTCGCAAGAAATCAAGGTCGATACCAGTCATGTATGAATTTAACTTTTTATTCATGCGCAGGTGCGTTTGCATTAATCGTGGAGCCAAGTAATGTTGGCCAATGTTTGCCGCTGCAATTTGGCTGGCGGCAATGATGCCTGATGTGGCGTGTGTGAAAAAATAATCGCAAGCGCCTTTTGGGTTGTGGTACTTGCGATTGTCTATTGAGCGGTAAACGGGGGTCGAACCCGCGACCTGAAGCTTGGGAAGCTTCCGCTCTGCCAACTGAGCTATTACCGCGTTATGTCCGTCTTGTGCGCAGCTCTACTGCTGCGGCTGCTTGCTGTCGTTGATGAGGCGCAGCACGCTGTCGGCCTGCTCGCCACCAATGGTGGTCTTCACATATTTCACCGTAATGGTGTCGCCGATTTCCCACGAGTCAACCAGCTTGCGGTCGAGGTCGGGATACTCAAAGCTCAGCGAGTCGCCATTGGCAAGGCTCTTTATGAACACGCTGTTCATTGCACCGTCAAGGGCAACGCCTGTCACGCTCAGCGCGCTGTCGCTGTCGTTGGCGGCCACGGCTGTGGTGTCGATGGTGTCGGTGGTCGAGCCGCCGCCCTTGTCGGCGTTGCTGCACGATGGCATTGCCGTGAGCATAGCCATGATTGAAAGAACAGGAATCAGTATCTTTTTCATAATCTGCGTGGCTCATTGCTTAAATAAGCCGATGCAAATGTAGCGCATTTTGCCCAAACGGCAAAGGAATTGTGTGGCGATTTCCACTTTGCCGGGCGAAAAAAGCAGTGGCGGCAGGCTCCGAACGCGTTCGGGGTCTGCCGCCACTATTATGGCTGTCGCCTATATGGTGAGGCCCGCCAATGGGGCTTCAGGCGAATGTTATTTTGCGAGAGCTTGAGCCACGTCGACGGCCACTGCCACGGTGCAGCCCACCATGGGGTTGTTGCCGATGCCCAGGAAGCCCATCATCTCAACGTGGGCGGGCACTGACGAAGAGCCTGCAAACTGAGCGTCGCTGTGCATGCGGCCCATGGTGTCGGTCATGCCGTAGGATGCGGGGCCGGCTGCCATGTTGTCGGGGTGCAGTGTGCGGCCTGTGCCGCCGCCCGATGCCACGCTGAAGTAGGGCTTGCCAGCCAGCACGCGCTCTTTCTTGTAGGTGCCGGCCACGGGGTGCTGGAAGCGTGTGGGGTTGGTAGAGTTGCCTGTAATCGACACATCCACACCCTCGTGCCACATGATGGCCACGCCTTCGCGCACGTCGTCGGCGCCATAGCAGTTAACCTTGGCGCGCTCGCCCTTGCTGTAGGCGGTTTTCTCAATCACGTTGAGCTTGCCAGTGAAGTAGTCAAACTCAGTGCGGACGTATGTGAAGCCGTTGATGCGGCTGATGATTTTAGCGGCGTCTTTGCCAAGACCGTTCAGAATTACGCGCAGAGGCTCTTTGCGAACCTTGTTGGCTGCGCCGGCAATCTTGATTGCGCCTTCAGCGGCGGCAAACGACTCGTGGCCGGCGAGGAAGGCGAAGCACTTGGTCTCGTCGCGCAGCAGACGGGCTGCCAGGTTGCCGTGGCCCAGACCCACCTTGCGGTCGTCGGCCACTGAACCGGGAATGCAGAACGACTGCAGGCCCAGGCCGATTGCCTCGGCTGCGTCGGCAGCGTTTTTGCAGCCTTTCTTCAGAGCGATAGCGGCGCCCACCACGTAGGCCCACTTTGCGTTCTCAAAGCAGATGCCCTGAGTCTCCTCACAGGTCTTGTAAGGATCGATACCATACTTGTCGCAAATCTCATTGGCTTCCTCAATGTCCTTAATGCCCACTTCGTTAAGAGCGGCGAGCACTTGCTTGATGCGACGGTCTTGAGATTCAAAATTCACTTTTCTTATCATGATGTTATCCTCCTTACAATATTATTCTTTACGTGGGTCAATATATTTTGCTGCTTCCTCGAAACGGCCATAGTGGCCCTTGGCCAGTGCAAGTGCCTCTTCGGGAGTCTTGCCCTTCTTCAGCGCGTCGGTGAACTTGCCAAGGCTCAGGAATTCGTAGCCAATCACCTCGTTGTTCTCGTCGAGTGCCATGCGGGTGCAGTAGCCCTCGGTCATCTCAAGGTAGCGCACGCCCTTGGCACGGGTGCCAAACATTGTGCCCACCTGGCTGCGGAGGCCCTTGCCGAGGTCTTCGAGCGATGCGCCCACCACGAGGCCGCCTTCGCTGAAGGCCGACTGGGTGCGGCCATAGGCTATTTGCAGGAACAGCTCGCGCATGGCGGTGTTGATGGCGTCGCACACCAAGTCGGTGTTCAGGGCCTCGAGCACCGTCTTGCCCGGCAGAATCTCGGCTGCCATTGCGGCCGAGTGGGTCATGCCTGAGCAACCTACGGTCTCGATGAGGCACTCTTCAATCACGCCGTTCTTCACGTTGAGCGAAAGCTTGCAGGCTCCCTGCTGAGGGGCGCACCAGCCAATGCCGTGAGTAAAGCCGGAGATGTCCTTGATTTCCTTCGATCTAACCCATTTTCCCTCCTCTGGAATCGGAGCTGAAGGGTGGTTAGCACCCTTTGCTACGCAGCACATGTTCTGTACTTCTTGTGAGTAAACCATAATAGTTTGTTTTAAAATAGTACTTATTTTAACAGTATAGATTTTCTTCTTAAACAATTGACACTGCCGCGCTTAGGCGGGCCGCCGGCTTGCACCGCGCCCGCATCTGCGCTTTTAGGGTTCAAAGTTACTCAAAAAAATCTTATCTGACATTATGGCCGGCGATTATTTAATATATTTTTTATGAATCGTCAGCTCACCACGGAATCAGGTATTGGCGGCCCTCGTGCGGCGGCTGGGCTGCCTGCCGGGCCGCCGGGCGGCGGGCCATGGTGGTCACCGTGCGCCAGCCCTGCGTCTTGTTGCGCACGCTGATGCGGGCCAGGCCCAAAATGTCTCCTGCCTTGCGCCACACAAGGCGCACCACGTCGTCGATGCTCGTGAATCCTGCCGCGCTGATGCGCACCAGCACTTTGCCGCCTGCCTCAAGGGTGGCAAACACCTGGTCGGTGGCTGTGATGATGCGTGGCGCTGTTGTCATTGTCATTGCGTTCATGTGCTGTTCCTCCTTGTCATTTTTTGAATGCAATGCAAAATTATTAGTGTGGTGGGCAATCAAGTTGCCCACCACGCATAATGGAGGTTAAATAGCATGATTCTGCGGTGCAACGTGCTTGCATTCAGCGCCCCTTGGCGCCATGGTGCAATGCCACCACCTCTCTTAGTCGCGCTTCACCTTGAAGCGGGTGAAGGTCATGGTGGATGCGTCGTAGTGCAGCACCTGGTTGGTGAGCAGCTGGCCGGTGCCCAGCAGGAATTTCAGCACCTCGGTGGCCTGGATGGTGCCAATGGTGCCCGGAATTGCACCCAGCAGGCCGTAGGTGGAGCTGGGCACGGGGTTCTGTGGCTGGTTGCCAAAGAGGTCGCGGTAGTTGGCCGTGCCGGGCAGTATGGTCATCACGTTGCCCGAAAACTGGTTGACGCCGCCGTGCACCAGTGGTTTGCCGGCGGCCACGCAGGCGTCGTTGATGAAAAACTTCGACTCTGAGTTGTCGGTGGCGTCAACCACTATCTCGTAGTCGGCCAGTATCTGGGCTGCGTTGTCGGCGTTGAAGAAGCAGTTGTAGGTCACCACCTTCACGTCGGGGTTGAGCGCTGTGATGTGGTCGCGTGCGCTCTCCACCTTGGGCCGGCCCACGTCGGCGGTGGTGTGCAGCACCTGGCGCTGCAGGTTGCTCAGGTCCAGGCGGTCGCTGTCCACCACGCCCAGCGTGCCCACTCCGGCCGCGGCCAGATACAGGGCCACTGGCGAGCCCAGGCCGCCTGCGCCTATTATCAGCACCTTCGACTTCAGCAGCCGCTCTTGTCCCTCTTCGCCCACTTGCGGCAGTAGCAGGTTGCGCTTGTAGCGTTCTTTTTGTTCTGATGTAAGCATTTATTTCTGTTTTTTTAATATTGAAAGTTGAGTGTTTAATGTTGAGGGTTGAGAGCTGAAACATTAGGCTTTCAGCCCTCAGCCCTTAATTTTATTGGCGTGCGCGCACCACCAGCCAGTTGCTCTGGTGGGCGGTGTTGGCAAAGTGGTCGGCCAGCTCCACGGCTTTGCCGCCGCGGTCGGTGCGGTACCACCCGTAGGCCCAGCTGCCCATGTCAAGATACACTGCGTCCCTGGCGCCAAGGGCCACAAGGCCGTCGACAAACTCGTGCCCATACTGGCAGTCAACGCCCTGCACCACGGCCAGCCGGCCATCGGCCATAAGGCATGCCGCGCGGAATATTATGTGCGCCTTGCGGTCGGTTATGGCTTGCGGAATGCGCTCGGCGTGGGCCTTGCCGCCCTCCACCACCAGGCATTGCTGAAACAGGCTGCCGCGTGTCTCTTCGGCCGTGCCGAGCGACTCATTGAGCCGTCCGTTTGACCGTATGGCCACCTTGCCGCCCGAAATCAGCATGTGGCCCGTGGCGGTCACATCGTCATATCCCCGCATGCGCTTGCCCTGCACCACATGGTCGCCGCAAATGCTCGTCAGGTCGTCGCCCGTGAATGCCGCTGCCACGGCCAGGCACACGTCGCTGTCGTCGCTGTCGGGGCGCGTCACCGAATATTCCACACTGGCGCCCGGCTCGGCAGTGAGCACCAGATAGCTGTGGCCCTCAGCCTGCCTCACGTCGGCGCTTATCACGCTGCCGCGCTGCGGCTCAAAGTGCCGATCGCCGCCCGCGCACGCGGCCATCAGCCCCATCGGCAGTGCGCTGCACACCAGCAGCGACAATAGTTTGTTGCTAATCATCATAATATTTATGTGTAATGTTTTTTTCAGAGTCCTTCAATGAGTTTTGTCAGCTGGGCGGCAAAGTGCGGCCAGTCGTGTGCATCGAGAAATTGCTCATAGCTGTCGAGGTCGGCTCTCTTGCCGTCGTCGTCAGCCACTATGCGCGCCACGTCGGCAAGCGAGTCAAATGTGCTCACCCTCAGCAGCGGCTCGGCGGCATAGTCGCGAAACGACCCCACGTTGGGCCCAATCACCTTGGCGCCCACCGACAGCGAGTCCATCAGAATGCCCGAGCTCAGCACCGACTCGGCCGCGTATGGCACCAGCACAAATCGCGCGCGGGCCACCTCGGCCGCCAGTTCGCTGAACGTGATGCTGCGGTTGCTGAACGTGGCGCTCGGTGCCTGGCCCGCCAGCCGGGCTATGCGGCCGGCCAGACCGGCATCGCCGCAGTGGCCCACAATGCGCACCCTCAGCGGCAGCTGGTGGTCGACCACATATTGCAGCCACTCGTCCACACCCTTGTAGGGCGATATGGTGCCCCAAATCAGCACGTCGGCCTCGGTCGCGGCAGCCGCCTCACGGCACTTGCGCGCCATGTCGAGGCGGTTTTTGGTGGGGTGGTGCAGCCACACGGCCTTGCCCTTGCGCCCGGGGCACTGGCTGAGCAGGGCGTCGAGGCCCTGGCTGGCGTGGGTCACCACAAGGCTGCTGTGGCGCATCAGCGCGCGGGCGATGATGCGCTTCTGCCACTGGTGCGACGCTGCGTGGCTGCGGTTGTTGTGCAAAAACCACACCACCTTGTGCCCCGTGAGGCGGGCCGCCGCCAGCATTGCCAGCGCGCATGCCGTCTGCACCGCCCCGTGCTTGTAGTCGGGCACATTCTCAAGCCAGTGCAGCACCAGCGCGTCGCCCTCAAGGCAGTGCGGCAGCATGCCTATCAGCGGATTGCGCGCAGGCCCGTTGGCCACCTGCGCGCCGGCGGCCTTCATTGCCGCCACAAAGTCGCGTATGTAGGGGTTGGATTGCAGCCCGGCGTTGCCCAGCTGCTGCGGATACACCACTATCTTCATCTCTCCTGTTCTTTTTTTGCAAAAGTGAAACACTCCTGTTTGTCAAATGCGCCGGCCGCGCCACCCAAAAGCAGGCGGCCCGCACCCGGTGCAAAGTTAGCACAAAAGCCCATAAGGCGGCCCGACAGCACCCAAAAAAATGAAAAACAACCATTTGCCGCAATTTTTTTGCCCCAAGCCGTGCCGCCGATTGAAAAATATTGTCTACCTTTGCATTTGCGCTTTGCAGGAACGAATCTGCCCGGCGCATCGAGATTTATTAACTGTATTTATTAACAATTTTATTTAATGAGCGAAGAATTAAAAAATTCTCCCAACGTAGGCAATGCCGATTTCGATTGGGACGCCTATGAAAATGGCGAAACTCAAAAGGGCAAATCTTTTGAGGAGCTTGAGAAGACGTATGACCAATCACTTGGCCACATTAAGGACAAGGAAGTAACCGAAGGTACCGTTATCGCAATCAGCAAGCGCGAGGTAGTGGTTAACATCGGCTATAAGTCAGACGGCATCATTCCCTACAACGAATTCCGTTACAACCCCGACCTGAAGGTAGGCGACACCGTGGAGGTGTATGTCGAGAATCAGGAGGACCACAAAGGCCAGCTCGTGCTTTCGCACAAGAAGGCCCGTGCAGCCAAGAGCTGGGAACGCGTTAACGAAGCGCTTGAAAATGATGAAGTCATCAAGGGTTACATCAAGTGCCGCACCAAGGGTGGCATGATCGTTGATGTGTTTGGCATCGAAGCCTTCCTGCCCGGATCGCAGATCGACGTTAAGCCCATCCGCGACTACGACATCTTCGTGGGCAAGACCATGGAGTTCAAGGTTGTGAAAATCAACCAGGAATACCGCAACGTTGTTGTTTCTCACAAGGTTCTCATCGAGGCCGAGCTTGAGCAACAGCGCAAAGAGATCATCGCCAAGCTTGAAAAAGGTCAGGTGCTTGAGGGTACCGTTAAGAATATCACCCCCTACGGTGTGTTCATCGACCTCGGTGGCGTAGACGGCCTGATTCACATCACCGACCTCTCTTGGGGCCGCGTGAACAATCCCGCCGACATCGTGAAGCCCGACGAGAAACTCAACGTGGTTATCCTCGACTTCGACGAAGACAAGAAGCGCATCGCCCTGGGCCTGAAGCAGCTGCAGCCCCATCCGTGGGACAAGCTCGATCCCAACTTGAAGGTTGGCGACAAGGTGAAGGGCAAAGTGGTGGTTATGACCGACTACGGCGCATTCGTGGAGATCGCTCCCGGTGTGGAAGGCCTCATCCACGTGAGCGAAATGTCGTGGTCGCAGCACCTGCGCTCGGCACAAGACTTTATGAAGGTGGGCGACGAAGTGGAGGCAGTGATCCTCACACTCGACCGCGAAGACCGCAAGATGTCGCTCGGCATCAAGCAGCTCAAGCCGGATCCCTGGGAAACTATCGAGCAGAAGTATCCCGTGGGCTCGAAGCACACAGCCAAGGTGCGCAACTTCACCAACTTCGGCGTGTTTGTAGAGCTTGAAGAAGGCGTTGACGGCCTCATCCACATCAGCGACCTGTCGTGGACCAAGAAGGTGAAGCACCCCAGCGAGTTCACTCAGATCGGTGCCGACATCGACGTGATGGTTCTTGAAATCGACAAAGAGAACCGCCGCCTCAGCCTCGGCCACAAGCAGCTCGAGGAGAATCCTTGGGACGTGTTTGAGACAATCTTCAAGGTGGGCAGCATCCACGAGGGCACCATCATCGAGAAGCTCGACAAGGGCGCTATCGTGAGCCTGCCCTACGGCGTTGAAGGCTTCGCCACTCCCAAGCACCTCATCAAGGAAGACGGCACTCCCGCCAAGGTTGACGAGAAACTGCCCTTCAAGGTGATTGAGTTCAACAAAGACGCCAAGCGCATCATCCTCTCACACAGCCGTGTGTTTGAAGACGAGCAGAAGGCAGAGCACAAGTCAAGCCGCAAGCAAGGCAAGAAGGCCGAAGAGCCCGTTATGAGCACTCCCATCGAGAAGACCACTCTGGGCGACATCCAGGCTCTTGCCGACCTCAAGTCGAAATTGGCCAAGGGTGAGTAATCGCTCTAGGCACGGCAGCTAAGAGGCTGACAAACAAATACACAAGGCGCGCACCGCTAATCAAAGCGGCGCGCGCCTTTCTTTTCCCCTACCCCAGCGAATGCGGACTGGAAGGGCAGTAGGCCACCGCCGCCACAAGCTTCCACATCCACGGCTAAAACGAACATAACAAATTAAACCTAAACGGAATGACTGTAAGCAGCATGGCATGTCGAGAGCACAGAAAAGTGGCAATCCAGCGAGTTGGCGGGTGCACCATACAGCATTCGTCGCTGTTTTACGCATTCATCACTCGCCAACTCGCCAGAATTGCTATTTTTTCAGTGCTCTCGGCATGCCACGTTCTGATTGCTGTTATTTTCCGGTACCGGCTTGCTGCGGCCATGCTTTTTAGCAGCTTGCCGCTTTTGTGATGGCGTTATGGATTTTAGCGGGCGTGAAAAAAGGGTTGGGACGCACTGGCGGTGCGTTCCAACCCTTTTGTGTTGATTATGCGTTTTGACTTACGGCTGGGGCTTGAAGGCGTTCCAGCCTTGGGCGCGGATTTCGAGCTCGTTGCCGTCGCGGCTCACGAGGCATGAGCCGAGTTCGGGCTTGGTGATGTGGCCAATGAGGCGGGCGGTGGTGAGCTGCTCGGCCTTCTGGTGCTCGGAGAGGGGCACAGTGAACAGCAGTTCGTAGTCCTCGCCGCCATTCATGGCTGCGGTGACGAGGTTCATGTTGAGCTCTTCGGCCATGACAGCAGTCTGGTAGTCGATTGGTATGCGCTCCTCATAGACGCGGCAGCCCACGTTGCTGTCGTGGCAAATGTGCAGCAGTTCGCTCGAAAGGCCGTCGCTCACGTCCATCATGGCCGTGGGGTGGATGTCGAGTTTTTTGAGTTCGGCAATGACGTCGCGGCGCGCCTCGGGCTTGAGCTGGCGCTCGAGCAGATATTCGCGGCCTGCGAAGTCGGGCTGGAAGTCTGTCTGCCCTGCTCCGGCCTCGCGCTCGCGCTCAAGCAGCTGCAGGCCCATGTAAGCCGCACCCAGGTCGCCGCTCACATACACCAGATCGGTGTCGCGGGCGCCGCTGCGGCGCACTATGCTGCCCTCCTCGCCCTCACCGATGCAAGTGACGCTGATGAGCAGGCCTGTGACCGAAGCCGAGGTGTCGCCGCCCACGAGGTCGACGCCGTAGTGCTCGCAAGCGAGCAGGATGCCAGCGTAAAGCTCGTTGATGTGCTCCACCGTGAAGCGGCGGCTGATGCCGAGCGACACGGTGATTTGCCGAGGCACTCCACCCATGGCATACACGTCGCTGAAGTTGACCACGGCAGCCTTGTAGCCAAGATGCTTGAGCGGTGTGTAGGTGAGGTCGAAGTGAATGCCTTCGAGCAGGAGGTCGGTGGTGACGAGCGTGCGCTTGCCGCTGTCGCCGCTGTAGTTGAGCACGGCGCAGTCGTCGCCCACGCCAAGCTCGGTGGACTTGTTGACCGACTTGAAGTCGCGCGTCAGTTCGCTAATAAGGCCAAACTCGCCGAGCGACGATATTTCTGTTTCGCTTTCGTTGGCCATGGGTTAAAGCTCCTGGAATTGGTTGATGATTTCCTTCATGATGAACGACATGCGCGGCTCGGCAGCGTTGGCGGCCTTCTGCACCTCTTCGTGCGACACCTTCTCGATTACGCCGTCGACGCCAAGGTCGGTGATCACCGACATGCCAAACACCTCCATGCCGCCGTGGTTGGCCACGATCACCTCGGGCACAGTGCTCATGCCCACTGCATCGCCGCCAATCACATGGAAGTAGTGATACTCGGCCGGAGTCTCGAATGTGGGGCCCTGAGTGCCCACATACACGCCCTCGACCACGCGGATGCCATTGTCCTTGGCCACTTCCTTTGCCTTGGCAATGAGGCGCTCGCTGTAGGCGTGGCCCATGCCTGGGAAGCGGGGGCCAAGCTCGTCGTAGTTTTTGCCGTGCAGCGGGTGCTCGGGGAAGAGGTTGATGTGGTCGGTGATGATCATGAGGTCGCCAATCTTGAAGCCTGGGTTCATGCCGCCTGCGGCGTTGGACACGAACAGCGTCTTCACGCCCAGAGCCTTCATCACGCGCACGGGGAAGGTGACCTCCTTCATCGAGTAGCCCTCGTAGAAGTGGAAGCGGCCCTGCATGGCCATGATGTATTTGTCGCCAAGGTTGCCGAATATGAGGCGGCCCTTGTGGCCCTCGACGGTAGAGACGGGGAAGTTGGGGATTTCCTCATAGGGGATGGCCGTCGTGATGTCTATGTGGTTCACAAGTTCGCCAAGGCCAGTGCCAAGGATGATGGCTGTTTTGGGCTGTTGGCTCACTTTGCTTTTAATGTAGGCCGAGGTCTCGTTGATGCGCTCGAGCCAGTTGATTTCTTCTTTCATAATAGCAGTGTTGTGTTTATATATTATGTGTGATTTCTAAAAGCTTTTTTGGATGGGTGATTGAGGTTCACTCATGCCCTTCGGCGGCCAGCGGGTTGGCGGCGGGGCGCGCCTCGATTTCACGCGTCACTTCATCGATGAAGTCGGGCTCGCCCTCGGTGTGCAGGAATCCCACTTTGATGGGAATGTAGTAGATGCGGTCGCGCATAGTGGGCGGGAAGTAGGGGTTGTTGATTATGCGCACGGCGTCCTTCTCGGTGGTGACGATGAACTTGCGCTGTCCGTTGAGTTCATCGAGCACTCGGAATATGTATTTGAAGTCGTCGCGCGAATACTTGTGGTGGTCGCCGTAGTGAATGAGCTTTACGGTGCCTGCGCCCGAGCGCCGCAGATATTTCAGGAAGTTGCGGTGATTGGCAATGCCGGTGACGCCCAGCAGAGTGTCGGCAGGGCCAAGCGAGTGCAGGTCGGTGAGCTGCGGGCGGCTTATGGGGAACACGGGCTGAGGCGCGGCATAGCGCACGGTGGAGAAAAACAGCTTGTGGTCGGCCGCCACAAACTCGCCTATGCGCTTCTGCGCCACGCGCAGGTCGATGGGCGCTATGTTGCTGGGGCACTTGGTGATCACGATTATGTCGCTGTAATACAGCATGTGCGGCGGCTCGCGCAACGAGCCGAGCGGCATCAGGTGGTCTTCATCGGGCAGACGGTTGTAGTCGACCAGCACGATGTTGACCTTTGGCTTCACGTAGCGGTGCTGGAAGGCGTCGTCGAGAATGAAGAGGTTGATGTCGGGATTGATGCGCATCATCTCGTGAATGCCCTTGCAGCGGCTCTCGCACACGGCCAGGGTGATGCTGTGGGCAAACTTGTGGTAGATTTGGTAAGGCTCGTCGCCAAGATCGCTGGCCGACAGCGTGGGGCTGGCCAGAATGAAGCCGCTGGTGTCGCGCTTGTAGCCGCGGCTGAGCACGCCAATGCGGTAGCGCTGGCACAGGTGCTCGATGAGATACTCCACGTGCGGCGTCTTGCCGGTGCCGCCCACCGTGATGTTGCCCACGCTCACCACAGGCACGTCGAAGCTTTCGCGCTTGAGCAGGCCTGCCTTGAAGGCATAGTTGCGCATAGCCACTCCGGCCCCATAGAGCCACGAGAACGGGGTGAGCAGGGCGTCGGCCACGGCCTTGCGCCGCTTTTCGCTGAAGAGGTTTTTTATGTCGTTAACGTCGATCAATTTCTTTCTCTGATAACTGTTGTTGTGTAGTTGTTAGTCGGCATAGCCGGGCCTTACTTCACCTCCATGGGCTCCATGAGGCACAATATCTGGTCACGCGCCATGATGCGCTTGAGGCTGGCGTAGCACGAATAGAAAATGCCCATCTGCTCGCCGAGGCGGCTTTCGGCGGCATCGGCGCCATAGCGCTTGAGCAGGCGGCCAAGGCGGTCGGTGTCGGCAGGATAGCTGCGGGTGGCATACTGGCCGCTCTTGAGGCTGGCCTTTGCAGCCACGTAGCACACGGCCTCGTCGATGCCGCCAAACTCGTCGACAAGGCCTATCGACAGCGCAGTGCGGCCGTCCCACACGCGGCCCTCGGCAATGGCCTTGATCGAGTCTTGCCTTATGCCGCGTCCGTCGGCGCACCGCCGGGTGAAGAGTTCATATCCGCGGCCCACGTAGGCCTGCATCAGGGCATGCTGCATGGGTGTGAGCGGCTTGGTGAAGTTGCCGAAATCGGAATTTTTGTTGGTCTTGACCACGCTGAAGCGCACGCCCAGCTTGTCGGTGAGGAGGCCGCCCAAGTTGGGCACCATGCCAAAGATGCCAATGCTGCCCGTGATGGTGACCGGCTCGGCAAAGATGCGGTCGGCCCCGCACGAAATGTAGTATCCGCCCGAGGCGGCAAGGTCGCCCATCGACACTGCCAGAGGCTTGCCGCTGCGCTTGAAGTCGTCGAGGGCTTTCCATATCTGTTCTGAGCCATAGGCGCTGCCGCCCGGAGAGTTAACGCGCAGCACTAGGCCCTTCACATCGTCGTCGTCGCGCAGTTCCTTTATCTGGTCGATAAGGTCGTCGCTGTCGATGCCGTCGCCGCTGGCGTTGGCGCCGTCGATTTCGCCCACGGCATAGAGCACTGCAATTTCACCCTGCTTGCCGCCGTGGGCCGTGTTGCGCTCGGCCATGTCGGCCGGCTCAACCAGGCGCAGGTCGTCGCCCTCGTTGATGTCAGTCATGCGGCGCAGGCGGCTCTCCATCTCGCTCTTGTAGCACAGGGCGTCGACCACGCGCAGCCTCACAAGCGAGTCGGCGGGCATGGCCAGCAGCAGGGTGTCGGCCAGGCGGTCGAAGGCGGCGCGCTGAATTTTGCGGCTCTCGGCCATCTGCGATGCCATGCAGTTCCAAATGCTGCCCATGTAGTGCTGCTGCTGAAGGCGGTTGGCGGGGCTGATGCTGTCGAGGATATAGGGCTCGACTGCGCTCTTAAACGTGCCCACGCGCACCACCTGCATAGTCACTCCCAGCTTGTCGAGCAATCCCTTGTAGGATGGGATCACAGCAGCAAGGCCATGCACGTCGACCGCACCGATGGGGTTGAGGAAAATGCTGTCGGCCACCGAGGCCACGTAGTAGTCCGATTGTGTTATGGCCTGTCCGCCATAGGCATATATGAATTTGTTCTTACTCGATTTTTTGAAGTCGGCCAGCGACTTGCGCAGTTCGTAAAGGGTGGCGGGGTTGGCGCTGGCGCCTTGGCAGTCGATGTAGATGCCATCCACCTTGTCGCTTTCGGCCGCCGAGGCTATTGCAGCCTTGAGGGTGGCAAGGCTGGGCGGCGACGGCACGCCGCGCACAACGTCGGCCACCGACACGTCGGCCATGCCGTCGCGCTCGGGGATGGCGCCCTTGAGGGTGATGTGCAGAATTGAGTTGTCGTCGATGGTGCGGGCCTCACCGGCGCCCATGGCGCCGATTATGGCGAAACTCGTCACCACAGCCGAGAGGGTGAACACCATAAGGGCCAGCGTGACTCCTACAAACGAGCCGCACACCACAAGCAGGAATTTCTTCATCATATAGCAAATACCTTTGAATTTCTGTTATAACTGCTGAACTTAAGTAACCGGCCCTGCTGCCGTACAGGCGGCAGTGTGCCATTAAATACACAAAGTTAGATAATTATTTTACATTATCACGCGTGCGAATAAAATATTTTTGAATAAAACCTTTTAGACGGCTTGCGGCTTTAATATGACACTTAAAATCAGTATATTTGCAAATTATTTTAGCATATAATGAAAAAGAAACTGAGCATAGATGGCGTTGAGCTGGCATATACCGTTGAGGGTGAGGGACTTCCAGTGATTTTAATGCATGGCTGGGGGTGCAACCACACCACGGTGGCAAGCATCGAGCGAGTGCTGACGGCAATGGGCCTGACGGTGTATAACGTAGACTTTCCCGGGTTCGGCGAAAGCACCGAGCCGCCCAGCGTGTGGGGCGTGGACGACTACACGCGCCTCATCGAGAAGATGGCCCAGAGCGAGGGCATAAGCAACCCGATACTCATTGGACACTCGTTTGGCGGCCGCGTGGGCATACTGTATGCCTCGCGCAACGCCACGCGCAAGCTGATACTGGTTGACGCCGCAGGCATAAAGCCGCGGCGCACGCTGCGCTACTACTGGAAGGTGTATTCCTACAAGGCCTACAAGCACCTTGTGTGGGCTGTGATGGGACGCGAGCGCGGCGAGCAGCTGCTGAACCGCTACCGCTCGAAGGTGGGCTCAAGCGACTACACCCAGGCATCGCCGCGCATGCGCGCCATAATGAGCCGCGTGGTGAACGAAGACCTGAAGCACTGCATGCCGGCCATCAAGTGCCCCACCCTGATGATTTGGGGCGAGAACGACACCGCCACGCCGCTGGCCGACGCCAAGACTATGGAGCGGCTCATAGAGGGCTCGGGCCTCGTGTCGTTCCCCGGCTGCGGGCACTACAGCTTTCTTGACAACCCCGTGCAGTTTGCGGCGGTGCTGCGCAGCTTTCTGGCCGACGACGCCAAGGCCGGCAAGGCACAGAACAGTTAAGACAATTTGACAAGGATTTAAAACGAAACAGACACATACACAAAAATGACGATAGAATTGATTGCAAACGTGATTTTACTGGTTTCGGCGGTGGCCGCGCTGGCCGTGATGCTGAAATGGGACATGCAGATGCTGCAGCAAAACAGCTACCGCAACGAGCGCTACACGGCGTGGCTGAAGGAAAGCGACGATTACTATTCGACCAAGCGCGTGCTCGACGCGGCCGTGCTCGTGATTTCGCTCACCACCATGGCCTTGCAGTCGTTCTATGTGGTGGGCGTGCTGGCCGTGGTGCTGCTGGCGCAGGCCGCGGCACTGCTTAGGCGCAAATACAAGAAGCCGCTGGTGTTCACCAAGCGTGTGAGCCGCCTATATTTCACCGAGCTGGCCCTGATGCTTGCGGTGGCCGCCGGGGCCGCAACCGCCGGGGCCGACGCCCTCGACTGCACCCGCATAGCCACTGGCGCGCTGCTGGCAATGCTCACCTTCTCGTGGGTCTGCACGCTGGCCGCCAACTGGCTGATGAAGCCGGTGGAGAAGCGCATAAGCAACGGTTTTGTGCGCGACGCCGAGCGGCGCCTGGCGCAGATGCCAGGCATGACGGTGATAGGCATCACCGGCAGCTATGGCAAGACCAGCACCAAGCACTACCTGAACCGCATACTCAGCGAGCAGTTCTCGGTGCTGATGACCCCCGGCAGCTTCAACACCCCGATGGGCGTGGTGCGCACAGTGCGCGAGCTGATGCAGCCCTACAACGAGATTTTCATATGCGAGATGGGCGCCAAAAACATTGGCGACATCAAGGAGATATGCGACATTGTGCACCCGAAATATGGCATCATCACCGCCGTGGGAGCGCAGCATCTGGAGTCGTTCAAGACCATTGAGAATGTGCAGCGCACCAAGTTTGAGTTGGCCGACGCGCTGCCCGCCGACGGTCTGGCAGTGGTGAACAACGACTTTGAGTATGTGGCCAACCGCCCTGTGGACAACGTGCCCGTGATAAGATATTCGGTGGGCGGCGGCAAAGGTGTGGACTACTGCGCGCGCAACGTGCGCTACAGCAGCCACGGCACCACATTCACCGTGGTGGGCGGCGACCGAGACCTGGAGCTGACCACCAAACTCGTGGGCGAGTGCAACATAAGCAACCTGATTGCCGCCGTGGCCATGGCGCGCCACTTGGGCGTGCCCGACGAGAAGATACGCTATGCCGTGAGCAAGATAGAGCAGGTGGAGCACCGCTTGAACATGAAGCGCACGGCAGGCGGCATCACCATAATCGACGACGCCTACAACTCCAACCCCACAGGCTCGCGCATGGCACTCGACGTGCTGAGCCAGATGACCGGCGGCAAGCGCATAGTGATCACCCCCGGAATGATAGAGCTGGGATCAGAGCAGCAGCACTACAACGAGCTGCTGGGCGAGCACATAGCCGAAACGTGCGACGTGGCCATAGTGGTGGGCCACTACAACCGCGAGGCCATTATGGCAGGCATCGGGCGCAAGGGCATGGACCAGGGCAAGGTGCACGCAGTGGACACCTTTGCCGAGGCGCAGCAGCTGATGCTGGGCCTGGCCGCGGCGGGCGACACGGTGCTGTATGAAAACGACCTGCCCGACACGTTTAAGTAGTGACGCCGCCATGCGGAAAAGGCCAAACAAGAGAGATTTACTTAAGAAACAAGATTTAAAAAAATACATACACAACAAAAAAACAGTAAGACGATAGATGAAGACGAATATCGGCGTGTTTTTCGGCGGACGTTCCACCGAGCACGAAATTTCAGTGATTTCGGCATCGCAGGCAATGCATGCGATTGACAGGGAGAATTACAACGTTACGCCAATCTACATCACCAAGAAAGGAGTTTGGTATACCGGCGATGCCCTCTTTGACGTGGCCAACTACCGCGACATCGACGCGCTGCTCAAGCAATGCGAGCAGGTGTATATGAAGCCCATCTACGGTGACTACAATCTATATAAGGAGCACAAGTCAATGTTCAAGACCGACGTGCTCGTGCACCTTGATGTGGTGCTTCCCGTGCTGCACGGCACCAACGGCGAGGACGGCACCTTTGAGGGCGTGCTCGAGACCATAGGCATACCGTTTGCCGGCTGCAACACCCTGGCCAGTGCCAACGGCATGGACAAGATCACCATGAAGATGATTCTGCGCGAGGCCGGCGTGCCCGTGGTGGACTATGTGTGGTTCACCGACAAGCAGTGGTTTTCGCAGCGCGACGAGCTGATAGCCCGCATCGAGGACAAAATTGGCTACCCCGTGATAGTGAAGCCCGCCAACCTGGGCTCGAGCGTGGGCATAGGCAAGGCCGCCAACCGCGAGGAACTGGTGGAGAAGGTGGATGCCGCCGAGGTGTACTCGACCCGCATCATAGTGGAAGACCTGGTGGAAGACCTGCAGGAGATTAACTGCTCGGTGCTGGGCGACTGCGACGACTACCGCATGAGCGTGCTCGAGGAGCCAATAAAGACGGGCGACTTCCTGAGCTATGAGGACAAGTATATGGGCGGCCACAAGGGCGCCAAAGGCATGCAGGCTTCGTCGAAGCGCATTCCCGCCGAGCTGCCCGAGGACGAGACCAAGCGCATACAGCACCTGGCCGGCGAGACGTTCCGCGTGCTCTCGTGCCACGGTGTGGCCCGCGTCGACGTGATTGTCGACCGCAAGACGCGCGACATCTATGTGAACGAGATCAACACCATTCCCGGCTCGCTGTCGTTCTACCTGTGGGAGGCCAGCGGCATCCCATTCACCGAGCTTATGCACCGCCTGGTGCAGCTGGCGCTGAAGCGCAAGCGCGAGGAGGGCAACAAGACGGTGTCGTATGACCACAACATATTCTCGCTTGGCGCCGGTGTGAAAGGCGGCAAGCTGGGCACAAAGCACTGATGCCCGAACTAACAAGAAAACAGACACTGGAAATGAAGAAATTTAAAGAATACAACAAATTCAACCTCAGCGAAATCAACAAAGAGGTGCTGAAGAAGTGGGACGCCGAAGACGTGTTCTCGCAAAGCATAAAGGTGCGTGAGGGCGCGCCCACATTCGTTTTCTATGAAGGCCCGCCATCGGCCAACGGCATGCCGGGCATCCACCACGTGATGGCACGCTCGATTAAGGACATCGTGTGCCGCTACAAGACCATGAAGGGCTACCAGGTGCTGCGCAAGGCAGGCTGGGACACCCACGGACTGCCCGTGGAGCTTGGCGTGGAGAAGAAGCTGGGCATCACCAAGGTGGACATAGGCACCACCATCAGCGTGGAGGACTACAACGCCACCTGCCGCAAGGAGGTGATGAAATACACCAGCGAGTGGGAAGACCTGACCCACAAGATGGGATGCTGGGTGGACATGAAGAACCCCTACATCACCTACAAGAACAGCTATATCGAAACCCTGTGGTGGCTGCTGAAGCAGCTCTACAACAAGGGTCTGCTGTATAAGGGCTACACCATTCAGCCCTACTCGCCCGCCGCAGGCACCGGCCTCAGCTCGCACGAGCTGAACATGCCTGGCTGCTACCGCGATGTGAAAGACCAGACCGTGACGGCACAGTTTGCCGCCGAAGACGACGGCAGCAAGGTGCTGGCCGAGATTCTGGCCAAGGCCGACAAGGAGTGGGCTGAGGCAGGCGTCTACTTCCTGGCATGGACTACCACGCCGTGGACACTGCCGTCGAACACTGCCCTGTGCGTTGGCCCGAAATATGACTACGCGGCCGTGGAGAGCTACAACCCCTACAACGGCAAGAAGGCCATATATGTGATGGCCAAGGCCCGCCTCAACGCCTACTTCAAGGCCGAGGGAGCCGAAGTGGCGCTCGACGCCTACAAGCACGGCGACAAGGTGGTGCCCTACAAGGTGATAGCCGAATTCAAAGGCACCGACCTTGAGGGTATGCACTACCGCCAGCTGTTCCCGTGGGTGAAGCCCGTGGACAAGACCGACGACGGCCAGATTGTGGGCAACGACAACGGCTTCCGCGTGATTCTGGGCGACTACGTGACCACCGACGACGGTACGGGCATCGTGCACATTGCGCCCACATTCGGCGCCGACGACGCCAACGTGGCCCGCGCAGCAGGCATCCCGTCGCTGTTTATGATCACCAAGAAGCTTGAGACCCGCCCCATGGTTGACCTCGAGGGCAAGTACTGGAAGCTCGACGAGCTCGACCAGGACTTTGTGAAGAAATATGTGAACGTTGAGCTGTATAAGGAATACGAAGGCGCATATGTGAAAAACGCCTACGACCCCAAGTACACCGTCGACGGAAAATATGACGAGGCTGCTGCCACCAAGGCCGAAGACCTCAACGTGTATATGTGCGTGCGCATGAAGCAAGACGGCACCGCCTTCAAGATTGAGAAGCACGTGCACAACTACCCCCACTGCTGGCGCACCGACAAGCCCATCCTCTACTACCCGCTCGACAGCTGGTTTATCCGCTCAACGGCGTGCCGCGACCGCATGGTGGAGCTCAACAAAACCATCAAGTGGAAGCCCGAGCACACCGGCACCGGCCGCTTTGGCAAGTGGCTTGAGAACCTCAACGACTGGAACCTGAGCCGCAGCCGCTACTGGGGCACCCCGCTGCCCATTTGGCGCAGCGAAGACGGCGAGGAGAAGTGCATTGGCAGCATCGAGGAGCTGTATGGCGAAATCGAGGAAAGCGTGAAGCGCGGCTTCATGGCCAGCAACCCCTACAAGGACAAGGGATTCACCCCCGGCGACTACAGCAGCGAGAACTATGAGAAGATTGACCTGCACCGCCCCTATGTGGACAACATAGTGCTGGTGTCGCCCACAGGCAAGCCCATGAAGCGCGAGAGCGACCTGATAGACGTGTGGTTTGACAGCGGCTCGATGCCCTATGCCCAGCTGCACTACCCGTTTGAGAACAAGGAGCTGATTGACGGCCGCAAGTTCTACCCCGCCGACTTCATTGCCGAGGGTGTGGACCAGACGCGCGGCTGGTTTTTCACGCTGCACGCCATTGCCACAATGGTGTTCGACAGCGTGGCCTACAAGTCGGTGATAAGCAACGGCCTGGTACTCGACAAGTTTGGCAACAAGATGAGCAAGCACAAGGGCAACACAGTGGACCCTTTCCGCGCCATCGAGGACTATGGCACCGACCCCCTGCGCTGGTACATGATAAGCAACTCGTCGCCGTGGGACAACCTGAAGTTTGACGAGGCAGGCGTGACCGAAGTGAGCCGCAAGTTCTTCGGCACCCTCTACAACACCTACTCATTCTTCGCGCTGTATGCCAACGTGGACAACTTCGACCCCGCCGCCGAGCAGATTCCAGTGGAGCAGCGCCCCGAAATCGACCGCTGGATCATATCGCTGCTCAACACCCTTGTGAGCACCGTAGACAGCGAGCTGGCCGACTACGAGCCAACCAAGGCTGCGCGCGCCATCAGCGAGTTTGTCACCGAAAACCTGAGCAACTGGTATGTGCGCCTCAACCGCAAGCGCTTCTGGGGCGGTGAAATGGACAGCGACAAACTGGCCGCCTACCAGACGCTGTATCAGTGCCTGGTGACCGTGTCGAAGCTCATGGCACCCATCGCGCCATTCTACAGCGACCAGCTGTACCGCGACCTCACGGGCAGCACCGAGTCGGTGCACCTGGCCCTGTATCCCAAAGCCGACGCCAATGTGATCGACAAAGACCTTGAGCACCGCATGCAGATGGCCCAGAGCATCACCTCGATGGTGCTGTCGCTGCGCCGCAAGAAGAACCTCAAGGTGCGCCATCCGCTCACCGCCATCATGATCCCCGTGGCCGACGAGGCCCAGCGCAAAGCCATAGAGGCCGTGAGCGACCTGATTGTGAACGAGGTGAACGTGAAGGGCATAAAGTTTGTGGGCAACGACGAGGGCATACTGGTGAAACGCATCAAGCCCGACTTCAAGAAGCTGGGACCGAAATACGGCAAGATAATGAAAGGCCTTGCCAAGGCCCTCACGAGCATGCCGCAGGCAGGCATCATCGAATTTGAGAACACCGGCAGCTGCACGCTCGACGTGGCCGGACAGCAGGCCGTGGTCACCCTCGACGATGTGGAAATCATCAGCGAGGACATTCCGGGCTGGCTGGTGGCCAACGAGGGCAACCTGACCGTGGCGCTCGACATCACAGTGACCGACGAGCTGCTGCGCGAGGGCATGGCCCGCGAACTGGTGAACCGCATCCAAAACGTGCGCAAGAGCAATGACTTCGACATCACCGACAAGATATCAGTGACCATAGAGCCCAACGGCAACACCGACGGCGCAGTGGCCAGCTTTGGCGACTACATTGCCAAGCAGGTGCTGGCAGTGAGCGTGAAGGTGGAGGCCGTCGACGCTGCCGACCCCGACGCCGTGCAGCTCGACATGGACGGCTTCAAGCTGCTGGTGAAGGTGGCCAAGGCGTAAGCATCACAAAGAGCAACACAAAGGGCGTGGCACGGCCGGCACACTGCGTGCCCACCGGCGCTGCGCCCTTTTTCCAAAAAAAACGACGATAAAGAAAGGATTGCACCATGACTGGCGACACTGAAAAGACGAGATACTCCGACGAGGAGCTGATGGAGTTCAAAAAGTTGATACTCGAAAAGCTCGAGGTGGCTCAAAGGAACTACGAGCAGCTAAAGGCGAGCGTCATGGCCGACGAGTCGGCCGCGACATTCAACGCGCTCGAAGAGGGCGCAAGCACCATTGGCAAGGAGGAGGCCGGACAGCGCGCGCAGCGGCAGATGGAGTTCATCAAAAAGCTGCAGGCCGCGCTTGTGCGCATCGAGAACAAGACCTACGGGATTTGCCGCGTCACCGGCAAGCTGATTCCCAAGGGAAGGCTCTTGGCGGTGCCTCACACCACGCTTTCGGTGGAGGGCAAGGAATTGGAGCAAAAGCAGAAAACAAGTTATAGATGAACAAGATTTCCAACGGGAAGCTTGCGGCCATAATCATTGCCGTGGCCCTAATCGCCGACCAGGCGCTGAAGATATGGGTCAAGACCCACTTCTACTATGGCGAGGAGCTGGAGATAACCAGCTGGTTCAAGCTGCTGTTTATTGAAAACAACGGCATGGCCTTCGGCATGGAGCTGGGCAGCAAGTTTTTCCTCACATGGTTCAGGATAATAGCGGTGTGCGCATTCATGTACTACCTTTACCGCATTCGCCGCCGCACCGACCTGCAGCGCGGCTACGTGGTGTGCGTGGCGCTGATCACCGCAGGCGCACTGGGCAATGTGATCGACTGCATATTCTACGGAGTGGCGTTCAACGCCCCGCCATTTCCCGGGGTGGCGCAGCTGTTTCCGCCCGGTGGCGGCTATGGCACGCTGTTCAACGGCCGAGTGGTGGACATGCTCTACTTCCCGCTTGCGTCGTGGGACTGGCCGGCGTGGATGCCCATGGTGGGCGGCGAGCACTTCGTGTTTTTCCAGCCAATATTCAATGTGGCCGACGCCTGCCTCAGCGTGAGCGTGGTGGTGCTGATACTGTTCTACAGCGGCAACCTTGCCACTATTGAAGACGGGGCGAAAGACAACGACACTACGCCTAAGGAAAACAAGTAATCACAGAGACTACACACAATGACAATGGTCAAAAGCAAAGCATCATCAATAATGGCACTGGCAGCCGCCGCACTTGTGGCGGTGGCTGCCGTGGGCTGCAGCAAGGCGCCGCGCGGGGTGATAAGCGAGAGCGACATGGCCGACCTGATAGTGGACCTCACCAAGGCCGACGCATATCTTGGGCTGTATCCCGACAAATTTCCCGACGACTCTTCGAAGCAGGCCCTGAAGCAGTCGGTGTTTGCCATGCACCACGTGACGCAGGCCGACTACGACTCGTCGATGGTGTGGTATGCCCACAATCTGGACGTGTATGACGATGTGTATGACCGCGTGGTGAAGCAGCTCACAAGCGACCAGAATGACCTCAACAAGCAGCTTGAGAAAGGCGGCGGGCTGGCAGCGGCCAGCAACGGCGGCGATGACGGCGGCAACGAGAGCAGCCCGGCCGAGCAGTGGCAGAAGCGCACCTACACCCAGCACGGCGACACGGCCGACCTGTGGGCCGGCCAGCGCGCATGGCTGCTGACGGGCGTGGTGCCGCGCGGCTATGTGACATTCGACATCAAGCCCGACGGCGAATACCGCAGCGGCGACCGCTACCAGCTCAACTTCAAGCTGATTGACGGCGGCGGACGGTTTGCCGTGGTGATGGGCGCCGACTACAGCGACGGCAGCACATCGGTGGTGCAGCGCAGCTCGTGCGAGGGCGGATGGACCACATTTGAATTGCAGACCGACCGCGACCGCATAGTGCGCCGCGTGTTCGGCTATGTGAGCTACGACCTTGGGGCGCGCACTTCGGTGGCCTTTGTCGACAGCGTGTCGCTGCTGCGCACACACTTCGACCAAAGCAAATACTCCACCCTGAGCGTGCAGCGGCTGCTGCGCCGCGACCAGGCGGTGCTGTCGGCCCCCACGGCTCCTAAGGCGCCGGTGCGCCCACTGCCTGCCGAAAAGAAGCCGACACCGCCCACTCCGGCCACCTCGGGCCACTACAAGCCCAAGCCGGGAGTGAACAAGTCGAGCCGCAGCCTGCACGTCGAGGCCAGCGTGAATGCCGCGCACCGCGGCCGCTGACATATTGTTTTTTTTTCTAACAAAAAGAACTCAACAACTACTAAAACATGGCAGTACGCAAATTCATAGCAAACTACACTCTGGCCTGCGGCCGGATGTATATCAACCACATCTCCACCATGTCGGAGAGCGGCGAACTGCTGGGCCTGCGCAAAGCCGACGGCGAGCTGGCCTGCACGCGCTATGTGGCAGGCGTGCTGTGCCTGATGCCAGAGAGCTACCGGCTTGGGCCAAGCGAGAGCAAAGACACACTGATGCAGAAGTCGGCCCAAATTGGCGAGCACGCCGTGGCCTACGAGCTCGACCCCGAGTCGGGCCACATCGGAGTTTTATAAGGATAACGACTAAAGAAAAATCTACATATGAGCGTAGCAATAGTGAGATACAATGCCGGCAACGTGTTTTCGGTGATGTGCGCCATGAAGCGCATAGGCGTTGAGGCCCTTGTGACCGACGACCCCGATGCGCTGCGCCGCGCCGACAAGGTGATTTTCCCCGGCGTGGGCGAGGCGGCATCGGCCATGGCCTATCTGCGCGAGCACCGGCTCGACGAAGTGATAACCAGCCTCACGCAGCCAGTGCTGGGCATATGCATAGGCATGCAGCTGCTGTGCAGCGGCAGCGAGGAGGGCCAGGCGCGCTGCATGGGCGTGTTCAGCGATGTGGAAGTGCGCCGGTTCAGCAACGGCGGCCACCCCGAGTGCAAAATTCCGCACACGGGCTGGGACACCATAGCGGTGACCGACGCGGCCAACGGCCTGATTGCCCCCGCACTCGACGGCAGCCACGTGTATTACGTGCACAGCTACTATGCGCCGCTGTCGCGGTTCACCATTGCCACCACCACCTATCTGCTGCCCTACAGCGCCGCTCTGCGCCGCGGCAACTTCTACGGCACCCAGTTCCACCCCGAGAAGAGCGGCGGCGTGGGCGAAGGAATATTGCGTAAATTCATTGAGCTATGATAGAAATAATTCCAGCAATCGACATAATCGACGGCAAGTGCGTGCGTCTGAGCCGCGGCGACTACCAGACGAGCAAGGTGTATAACGAGCAGCCGCTGGACGTGGCGCGGGCCTTTGAGGACTCGGGCTGCACGCGCCTGCACCTGGTGGACCTCGACGGCGCCAAATCGAGCCACATAGTGAACTGGCGCGTGCTGGAGCACGTGGCCGGGCACACTGGCCTCACCATTGACTTCGGCGGAGGCCTGAAGAGCGACGACGACCTGCGCATAGCATTCGAGTGCGGCGCCATGATGGTGACCGGCGGCAGCATAGCCGTCAGCGACCACGCCACATTCGAGCGGTGGCTGGCGCGCTACGGCGGCGAGCGCATAATTCTGGGCGCTGACTCGCGCGGCGGCCGCATATCCACCAACGGCTGGCTCAGCGACAGCCAGGAGCAGCTGGTGCCATTCATCAGGCAGTATATGCAAAAGGGCGTTAAGCAGGTGATAAGCACCGACATCGACAAAGACGGCATGCTGCAGGGGCCGGCCGTGGAGCTGTATGCACAGGTTTTGGGCGAGCTGCCGGGGCTCCACCTCACGGCCAGCGGCGGCGTGAGCTGCATGGCCGATGTCGAAGAGCTCGACCGCACAGGCGTGCCCGACGTGATAGTGGGCAAAGCCATATATGAGGGCCGCATAACCCTTGAAGATTTGAAACACTTTAACTACCAACGCCAATGCTCGCAAAACGCATAATTCCGTGCCTCGACGTGAAGGACGGCACCACCGTGAAGGGTGTGAACTTTGTGAACTTTAAAGACGCTGGCGACCCCGTGGAGCTAGGCAAGCGCTACAGCGACGAGGGCGCCGACGAGCTTGTGTATCTCGACATCACCGCCTCGCTCGAGGGCCGCGACACTTTTGTGAGCCTCGTGCGCCGCGTGGCCGAGCGCATCAGCATTCCGTTCACGGTGGGCGGCGGCATAGGCTCGGTGGGCGACGTTGACCGCCTGCTCAACGCCGGCGCCGACAAGATTTCGATCAACTCGTCGGCCCTGCGCCAACCGCAACTCATCGACGACATCGCCAACCGCTTTGGCAGCCAAGTGTGTGTGGTGGCCATCGACGCGCGCCAGCTGCCCGGCAGCGACGACTGGCTGTGCTATGTGAAGGGCGGGCACGAGCCCACCAGCCGCCACCTGTTGGAGTGGGCGCGCGAGGCGCAGGAGCGCGGTGCAGGCGAGATTCTGTTCACCAGTATGGACCACGACGGGGTGAAGCAGGGCTTTGCCTGCCACGCGCTGCGGCAGCTGCACGACGCGCTGTCGATTCCCGTGATTGCCTCGGGCGGCTGCGGCGCCATGAGCCACTTCAGCGATGTGTTCACACTTGGCATGGCCGACGCCGCCCTGGCCGCCAGCGTGTTTCACTTTGGCGAAATAGCCATACCCGAACTAAAGAATTACCTGGCCGCGCAAGGCATACCAGTGCGGCAGGACATATAACAAAACGAATATTAAAAAGGATACAAAAGCAATATGGAACTCGACTTCAACAAAATGGGCGGACTCATACCCGCCATTGTGCAGGACGCACGCACCAAGAATGTGCTCATGCTCGGCTTTATGAACCGCGAGGCCTACGACAAGACCCTGGCCACCAAAAAGGTGACGTTCTGGAGCCGCACACGCAACAAGCTGTGGACCAAAGGAGAGGAAAGCGGCCACTACCTGGATCTGGTGAGCATGACCGACGACTGCGACCACGACACACTGCTAATCCAGGCCGTGCCCAACGGCCCGGTGTGCCACACGGGCTCGGCCACCTGCTTTGCCGACAGCAACGACCCCGGCGTGAGCTTCCTCGACTACCTGCAGGAGTTCATCGACCGCCGCCACCGCGAGATGCCCGAAGGCTCCTACACCACATCGCTCTTCAACAGCGGCATCAACCGCATGGCCCAAAAGGTGGGCGAGGAGGCGCTGGAAACGGTGATCGAGGCCACCAACGGCACCCACGGGCGCATGATATATGAGGCCAGCGACCTGCTCTACCACCTGATAGTGCTGCTATCGGCCAAGGGCCTCACCATCGACGACGTGGTGAACGACCTGGCCTCGCGCCACCTCAAGAGCAAGGCGCAATACAACACCCACAAGGGCGAAGCCTGACCGCGGCGTCCGAAGAGCAAACGAAACCACAACGGAATAACGACAAAAAAAACAACAAGACATGCTAAGATTCTCAATCAAGGACTTCCAACAGACCCCCACCCCATTCTACTACTACGACCTGAACCTGCTCAACAAGACCCTTGATGCCATCAACAAGCAGATAGAGGGCTACCCCTATACCGTGCACTACGCCATCAAGGCCAACGGCAACCCCACCATACTCAAGGAAGTGGTGAAAAAGGGCCTCGGTGTGGACCTGGTGAGCGGTGGCGAGATTAAAGCCTCGCTGGCGGCAGGCTTCAGCCCCGACAAGATGGTGTATTCGGGCGTTGGCAAGACCGATTGGGAAATCAACCTCGGCCTCGACAACGACATATTCTGCTTCAACGTGGAGTCGGTGCCCGAACTGCAGGTGATCAACGAGTTGGCAGGCAAAAAGGGCAAGGTGGCCAACGTGTCGATACGCGTCAACCCCGACATCGACGCCCACACCCACCGCTACATCACCACCGGCACTGCCGAAGACAAGTTTGGCATCAACATAGAGATGCTGGCCCACGCCGTCGACACCGCCATGGCGCTGCCCAACATCCACCTGCGCGGCCTGCACTTCCACGTGGGCTCACAAATCACCCAGATGAAGCCGTTTGCCATGCTGTGCGAGTCGGTCAACAGCCTGCTCGACTACTTCGACCGCCACCAGATTCACTTCGAAATGATTAACGTGGGCGGCGGCCTGGGAGTGGACTACGACGAGCCCGACATCAACACCATACCCGACTTTGCACACTTCTTCGACACCTTCAAGAAAAACCTGAAGCTGCGCAAGGGCCAGCAGCTGCACTTTGAGCTGGGCCGCTCGGTGGTGGCGCAGTGCGGCTCGCTGATAGCCCGCGTGGTGTTTGTGAAGGAAAACCGCAACAAGAAGTTTGTGATACTCGACGCCGGCATGACCGACCTCATCCGCCCCGCCCTCTACCAGGCACACCACGTGATCCAGAACCTCACATCGAGCGACACCGCCAGCGACGTCTACGACGTGGTGGGCCCCATATGCGAGTCGAGCGACGTGTTTGGGCGCAACGAGCATCTGCCCGTCACACGCCGCGGCGACCTGGTGGCCATCCGCTCGGCCGGCGCCTACGGCGAGACCATGGCCTCGCACTACAACATGCGCCCGCTGGCCAAGAGCTACTTCTCGCGCAAATAGCCCACACAGCAGTGGCACGAAATTTGCAACCTCATTAGGCAAAAAAGGCAAAAACTATTATGAACAATTTTGAACAACTGATTGCGTCAAGCCGCCCCACCCTGGTCGACTTCTTCGCCACCTGGTGCGGGCCGTGCAAAATGATGCACCCAATTCTTGAAGAGATAAAGCAGACGGTGGGCGACGCCGCCACAGTGATAAAGATCGACATCGACCAGAACGAGCAGCTGGCCATGCAATATGGCGTGCAGGCAGTGCCCACACTCATCATATTCAAGCAAGGCCAGCCCGTGTGGATGGCCACAGGCGTGCAGACAGCAGCCACCGTGGTGGAACAGCTGCGCAAATTCGCCTGACTAATAGGGTCAAAGTCATATTGACCGCACAATAGGCAGTGGTACATATCTTATCATTATTTTTTTTAATGCGATGGACAAGTTACAACAATTATATCAAAAAAGAGATACCTTTAGGGAGTTTGGCAGCGATGTTCCAGAGGAACTTTCCAGCCAAATAAGGCAAGCAGAGCATGAAGTTCTCAAATGCAAGCTTATGCCTGTGATAATGAAGTCTGCAATAAAGAAATTACCCTCCTTGGGATTAGATAAGGATGTAATTGTGGCCTTTGAATATAAAAAGAGCAAACTTGTTAGTATAGGCGTATCGACCGACGTTGGAAAAATGAATGAATTTGATGTGGTTTGCAAGGTAACAAAAAAGGATGATTCCCATGAATTGTCAAAAGACTACAACAGACCATTCATTGCAACTAATGATTCATCGGCAATATGCTCAGAGCCTATTGCCGAGCCAAAAGTTGAGACTCGTATTGTCATCAAAAAGATGCCAGCTAAAGGATTATGCGTTTTTCTGGCAAATGGCGACATTATCCAAGACCGCGATGCCAGTTCCACTATGACTAAAGCCATTCAATGGGCTGGTCCCATGAACGTGGCGCAACTTAACATAATGCTCGACAAACTTAATTTGGTGTCACGCGAGAAAAATCGCAATCCAGTAAGCCAACAGCATTATGCCAGCGACGGATTCTATGTCAATACACATTGCAACACGGCCACCAAAAAACGCCTGCTCGACAGAATTTCCGACTTGTTACATCTAGGGTGGAAGGTTGAAATTATCGACAAATAGGCTCAGCCATATGATTTCATCGCGACATTCTGCGCTATATGCGCGCATAGAAAAAGATGCGGCTTTTGGCGCAATTGCTTTGACAGACGCAAAAAAAGCATTAACTTTGCACCGCTTTTATGCCCACGGCAGTTGCTGCACGGGGCAGTGAAGGGAATCTGGTCCGGTAGCTCAACTGGATAGAGCATCAGCCTTCTAAGCTGAGGGTTCTGGGTTCGAGTCCCAGCCGGATCACACAAGGGTCATAATCACAAACCGATTATGGCTCTTTTTTTGTCTTCAAACCTCACTGATACTCAATTATTTAAATCTCACAATACTTTGATTTAGAATAGTTTAGCAAATTTACTTCTAAATTATGCTGGTATAAAATAGCATTTTTTAGTTTCAAATTAAGTGTTTAACTTTGGTACACGAAACCGAAAAGTGTACCACATTTGTACCACAAAAATGGGCGGAAAGACCTCGATTTCGCTCCATTTTTCGAGGTTGTGGTACAGCTTTGGTACACAAATCGGATTCTGTGGTACACCATTTTTGACGTGTACCACACCCACTAACCAGTTAAACAATGTTTGAAACTATGGCAAGTTTACCAACTATAAAAGTGGTCTTCGACCGCAGAAAGACTGCATCGCTGACCAAGAAAGCCTCGGTAGAAATCGAGGTGTACTACAACAGACAGCGCACTCGCATATCTACAGGCGTGAGCGTGCTAAAGCAACAATGGAAAAATGGCGTGGTCGTCAGCCACCCGGAAGCGAAAGCCCTTAACGAAACCATTCGCAACATCTACGATGCCATATCATCGCGAGTGGATTTGATGGTCAAGAACGGCAAGTTCGACATGGAAACACTCAAAAAGACCAAAGAAACCGAGGTTGAAAAGTCTGCCGACTTTCTTGACTGGCTTGAAGACCGCATCTATAAGCGCAGTGTGAAGGAATCAACACGCCGACAACACCTCGTCATGCTCCAAGAGTTGAGAAGATTCGGCCTTATCCGTTCATTCTCCGACCTTACAACACGGAACATAAAACTGTGGGACGATGCTCTGAAAGCTAAACTCAACTGCCAATCATCGGTTCACGGCTACCACAAGCGCCTGAAGCCTTATATCCTCGAAGCAATCCAACTTGAATTGCTTGCGGCCAATCCCTACGATGGCATCAAGATACCACGTGGCAAGTCAGAGGGGATCAAGTACCTTACCGAGGACGAGCGCAACCGCATAGAGGCTCTTGAACTATACGGCCCGGTTGAAAAAGCCCGCGATATGTTCATTTTTGCCTGCTATACCGGACTTGCCTACTCCGATTTGATCAAGGTGAGCAAGAAAGACATTTTCATGGAGGGCGAGGACATGTGCATTGTTGACAAACGTCAGAAGACCGGGGCGGCATACACCATCGTCCTGCTTCCAAAAGCCGTTGAGATTCTGAAAAAGTACAATTTCAACATCAATCTCATGACCAACCAGAAGTGCAACGAGAATCTGAAACTCATCGCACAGATGGCCCACATACACATGAATTTGACAATGCACGTGGGACGACACACTTTCGCCACATGGGCGTTGACCAAGGGCGTTGGCATAGAGACTGTGAGCAAGATGCTTGCACACTCCGACATATCAATGACGGAGAAGTATGCCAAAGTCCTCAATTCAAGCGTTATTTCAGGTTTTCACAAGCTAAGAATATGATGTAAACCAACATTCATCTTGAAAATGCAAAGGGTAGCCGGGCGGTTACCCTTTGTTTTTCAATTCTTCTTTCAGATGTTCTATCTGCTCCTGCTGCTTTCTGGCGGAGAGCATCAACGCCTCTACTTGTATCGTAAGCCGATCAATGACCTTTGTCTGGTTTTCCAGTATGCGGACAAGGGTTCTGTTGTTGATGCCGTCATTCTGCTGTTCCTCACCGTTCACTTCAGGCAGGTCGTCAGTATCATCATTGAGCATATCACCGTCGCCGTCAACAAGCCACCGCTTGTTGATGCACCCACTCATTGCACATAAACGGTCAATGAACTTCATTGACATCGGGACTTTGCCATTGAGTATCTGTGAAAGCACCGCATGGTTGTAGCCGAGTTTCTCGGCTATTCCCTTTTGCGTGCTTGAAACGCCATTGAACATAAGCCACCGCACCACGCTGCGAGCCCTCTCACACCGCATCTTGTCTGCTTCCATATATATTATGTTTATATTTTTCCAATAAATCTTAGCAATCGGCATATTCCATTCAATAGTTTTGGCTTGAATGATATATAAACCTAAATTTGCCTATATAATGATAAATGCAAATATAAATATTATTTGTAATTCCATCATAAACCACGCGAACATTTTAGAAAATATAAACATTTATGGATAATAAAGACATAAAAACAATCAATACAAAACTAAGGCTGATTGAAAAGAAACTCGACAGAATCCTTGAATGCCATGACGGAAATATCGTGGAAGACAGGCTGATTTCCGTGAAAGAGGCTTCCGAGATTTTGGGAATCTCCGAGAATGCGCTTCGGAAGGAAATCCACGACGGAAATATACCGGCCCACAAGACCGCAAGGGCTTACAAACTCTCATACATTGAAGTCGTCAAAAGAGTCGGCATCAAAATCCATCAAAAAAAATAGATTATTCAATACAACCACAAATGACCAACAATGAAATCAAGATCATTGAGGCGCAGCTGCTCAAAGACTTTCTACAACTGGAAATACATGTCGTGCAGAATACCTGTTTTCGCCAAGAAAATAATAGAATCTGTCGCAGGAAAGGAAATCTTTATATGGACGGACGAATTCTCATCATAAATGCCATGACAGAATCCATTCCTAAATGCGACCCACAGGGAATTTACTGCGTCAAGAGGACTTGCGCCGCACTTGACGTTTGCAAGAAGACGCTGCAGAAGTACCGCCGTTTGGGACTTATCACGCCAATCAACGGAAATCCCTCTCGTTTCAAATACTCCGGGCAGTCTATCATTGACTGCTGGAAAAAGGTCTCCAACCTATGATTGCCACTTCCACTATAAACCGTGTCAGAGAACTGCCGATAGTCGATGTACTCTCTCATTTCGTCCAGCTCAAACGTCAGGGAGCGAACTACGTGTGCTGCTGCCCTTTCCACGGAGAGAATACGCCTTCGCTTTCCGTCACTCCGTCAAAGAACCTGTGGCACTGCTTCGGTTGCGGTAAAGGCGGCGATACTATCGCATTTGTACAGGAGAAGAACGGCTGTGACTTCCAACAGTCAGTTGAGGAAATCGCCAAATGTTGCAGTGTACCGATTGAATATGTAAAGTCGGACAAAACCGATGAGCAGATAATCGCAGACAAACGCCGTGAGGCTATGTCCATTGCTCTTGAACAAGTCCAAACGTTCTTTGTCCGGCAACTATCCGTCAACAACCCAGAAGCCGAAAAGGCAAGCAACTATGCCTACGGCAGATGGCCGCAAGATTTTTGCATCAAAGCCGGTATCGGCTACAGTCCCTATTCGTCTGACTTGCTCGTTAAATTTTGCGAGAGCAAATCCATAGACAAGGACATTCTTCTACAACTTGGCGTACTCGCCAGAGGTGAGGACGGCAGTGTATTCTCTTTACTCCGTGGACGTATCACAATACCGATATTCAACCGTGTGAACAAGTTAATAGGATTCACCGCGAGAACTATCGGAAACTCAAATATAAAGTATCTCAACCTGCCCAATTCGGCTGTATTCAATAAAAGCGAATCGGTTTTCGGCATCAACATTGCAGCACGCTCTGCAAAGGAGAAAGGTTTTCTCATTCTCGTAGAGGGTGCACCCGATGTACTTCGACTTCAATCCATAGGATTAACAAACGCCATCGCCACACTCGGCACGGCATGGTCAGAAAAACATTTCGATGCAATCAAGCCACTTGCATCTTCATTATGCTTCATTCCTGACAGCGACACGCCAAAGGGCGGCAACGTCTTCGGCGCAGGATTTCTTGCCGTGATGAAAAATGGTGCGGAAGCGATGCGCAGAGGTTTTGACGTGACGGTCAGAGAGCTTCCGTTTGGGACTGATGCAGATGGCAAGCCTACGAAGAACGATGCAGACTGTTTTATCAACTCCGCAGAAACATTCTACCACCTACAAGAAAAACACTTTGTCGTATGGCTTGCGGAGAAGCGGTTTCCGCAAGCGACCACACTTCGTCAAACACGAGAGACTGTGACGGAAATATCCTCACTGCTTTCACTCATTGACGACAGATTGCTCTTTGACGAATGTATCGAGCAACTTACAACAGTTTATGGCAAACCCAAGATGTGGCGCGATGCCTGCGCCAATGCCAAGGCGCAGCGGCTCGGACAGGAACGTCAGCTTATGCTGGTGGAGAATGCGGAGCCGACACTTAAAGACCTGCTGAAGAAGTTCAACCTCTATATCCGTAACAACATGTACTTCTCCGCATCAGAAGACGAGCCGGTAAGACTCTCAAACTTCATTCTTGAGCCGATGTACCACATCAAGGACGACAGCAACGGCACACGCATCTTCAAAATCCGCAACGAGTACAATGTGGAGGAAGTTGTGGAGTTCCGCGAGGCCGAGCTTGTTTCGCTGACCAACTTCCAGCAGAAAGTCGGCAGTCTCGGCAACTTCATCTGGAAAGCGAAAATTGACAAACTGAATGTGGTCAAGGAACTGCTGTACACCATTACCGACACGGCAGAACTTGTAAAGGATATGGGCTGGGATGCTGTTCACGAGTTCTACGCTTTCGGCAATGGAATACTGAAAGACGGCGAGTTTATGAAAGTCGATGACCTCGGCATCGTGCGGATTGACGCACGCCACAAGTTCTATATTCCTGCCACATCGGTGATGTATCGCAGAAATCCGTCCATATTCCAGTTTGAGCGACTGTTCCAGCATGAGAACCGCAGCGCCATATCTCTTTTCGACTTCTCGCAGAAAGTGATTGACGTGTTCGGCGACAACGGCAAAGTCGGGCTTTGCTTCCTTTTCGCCTCGCTGTTCCGCGACATCATCTATCCAATAAAGAACTGCTTTCCCATTCTCAATCTGTTCGGTCTTAAAGGGACAGGCAAAACTTCACTTGCCACCACCTTGCAGTCTTTCTTCATTCACGGCATCGACCCTCCAAGCATTGCTGTAACCTCCATTCCGTCAATGAACGACAGGGTGTCGCAAGTTACAAACGCAATGGTGGTGTTCGATGAATACAAGAACGACATCGATGAGCGCAAAATAGCGTACCTGAAGGCACTATGGGGTGGCACAGGTCAAGTGAAGAAGAATATGAACGGAGACGGCAAGGCTGCGCACACTGTCGTCACTGCCGCCGTGTGCATCTGCGGTCAGGACTTGCCGACACGTGATATTGCCCTATACTCTCGTGTTATACACCTCACATTCACACGTCCGTCATTCACACAGGAGGAACGCAGAAGATATGACGACCTCAAAGACATCGGCAATCTCGGCAATACCCATCTTGCCATACAGGTGCTGAACCAACGCAAAGTGATGGAGAGTGGCTACAAGGCCAACCACTCGCTTGTGCGCAAGGAACTGTCAAATGCCCTTTCTGATGAAGAAATCGAAGACCGCGTGCTTGACAACTGGGTCGTGCCGCTCGCCACGTTCCGCACACTTGAATCAGTACTGCGTCTGCCGTTCTCATACACGGACATGTTCGACATTACTGTTGCCGGCATACGCTATCAGAATGACGGCTGCAAGAAGAATACCGAAATGGCCGAGTTCTGGGAAGTGATTGATTCGTTGCACTCACAAGGACGCATCATTGAAAAGGCGCACTTTCGCATCAAGTATCTCACGGAGTTCCGTGCTATTGGCAGAAGCGAGGCTATAAGATTTGCCAAGGCCAA
This sequence comes from uncultured Muribaculaceae bacterium, assembly GCA_934661195.1. Taxonomy (GTDB): domain Bacteria; phylum Bacteroidota; class Bacteroidia; order Bacteroidales; family Muribaculaceae; genus Sodaliphilus. Next base: position 59,767 of record CAKUJD010000006.1, on the reverse strand, counting down.
ACCGATTCTTTTTCTCAACGCCCCGGCGGTGTCATCACTCTATACCGGGCGAATTGTGGGCGGTGTGGTGAACGGCAAAGTCGGCAACTGGGCTACGGTGATGACATATCTGAAAGTCCAACCATCATTCCTCGGCTTGAAACAAGACCGTTTCAACCTGTTGTTGCCCAACGGCTCATTTGACTACACTGTGGAGAACGAGAACGGCTCTACGGTACGCAAATTGAAAGTGAACCGTCCAAAGGCTCTATGTTTCGACTACGAAATGCTGAAAGAGAAGTATTCTCTAAACCTTGAAACTTCCTCTATCCGTGAGACGGACTTTGATATCGACGAACAACAGGATGCTTCAACTTCCGAAGCCACTCCAATTCCACAGCAAGAGGAACTGCCATTTTAATCACGCTTATATTATATCTATGACTTCGGGCGAACAAGCCGAAGTTTTTTTCAACAACCTTGCTTCAAAAAAACAATGCCGACTATTTTGCATTGACTGTGTTGACAAGGTTGACATTGCTCATATTCAAATCTTTATGAGAAATTATCGCATTGACAAACGTTGACAAAGGTAGTCAAATCGTTGACAATTCATAAAATCCACAGCCAAAGGTTGACACATTCCTTTATATCTATTTCTTAAAGAAAAAGATAAGTAGTTGTATATCAACGGCTATTTTATGACTTTTTTCTGCTGTCAACGGGTCAACGCTGTCAACCCTTATTTATATGGTATTTCCAGACCAATATTTTGTTCTCCTGTTGTTCGGCTTATTTGCGTTTGCTGTCGCTTCGCCCTTTGTCGCCCTTTACTTCTATGCAAATAGCCTAACTATCAGTAATTTTGCAATACTAATCAACTCTTGATATGAACGTATATATTACCCTTGACCCATATCTTTCCCAATGGTTCGTGCATGAGCAGGGCGGCAACAATCCTGTATGCCTGATGCGCGGCAGCATCGAGCGGAGCATTCTCGAACAGTTCCTGCAAAGACTTCCCGATGGCGTTGCTCCGCAGACCAGCCGCAATGGCGGTCTTGCCATCGTGATTCCTCAGTTCAAGCACAAACCGCCGGAAACGTTCTTCTATCTACCCAAGGCAGCGGAGGACTTGTTGGTATCTTGCATTCGCAACCGGTTCGATATTGACATGTGGACTTCGCTCAACAAGTTCGTTTCAGTGTTCAGACGAATGGACGAACTCATCTATGCGTTCATGGAAAAGAACGGCATCGAGATGACGGAAACAAATTGGAACGCCATTGCGAAACGCTACCAACGCAAGCGCAACTCATACAAGTCGTATGAGCGTGTGAAGAAAATGCGCAGAAATCGTTCGGATTTCAAGGCCTGAAAATATTGATGATACGATTGTAACGATTGATGCAGTAATGAGAACCACCAAACAAATTCTTCCCGGTGTAAAGTTCATTGGTTGGGTATATGCTGACAGACTGATACCCGACATCGCATTGCGAGGCATAGCAGGTATGCCGGTGCCTATTCTAACCGACATTCATGACGTGGCATTCTTTGATGAGCCTAAGTGCGAGTGTATGACCACAAATGACAATGGCAACCGCCTTGACACGGCTACGCTGAAGTTCTCCTCGGAGAACGTGCTGCCGGTAAACGCCCATATAGCTTTTATCGTAACCGACATCAGCGGCGGTTCATACATCATCGGTTCTCGCGAAACTCCGTTCCCGGTCATCAAGCGTACAATATCGTTTGGCAATACCGCCAACGAATGTGCGGGAGTGAAGTACGAAATCACACATACGGCCATCAAGTCGCTCGTTAAGTGCGACATCTGATAGAAACCTTCATCTGATATTTTGTGAGAAAGATTGTTCCACTGTCGGTTCGTGATGAATAGACGGCTGTTTTAATCGGTAAGCCACCATTGTAGCGGCTCTTATAGGATTGGCTTGATGGCGTAAGAAACAGCACGTTATCTTCGTAGTTGGCTCTCATAAAGTCGTAAACAGAAGTGATGTCTAAGCAAGATTGCCGACAGTCGGTAATGGCACTCGTCAACTGCGTAATTATTTATTCCTCGCTATTGTATTTCACCTATTCCGTCATCTGGTTCGTTCCTCTTGCTCCAACAAAAAGGTGTCACGGCGTTTTTTTGTGTTTGCGAACTGCTGTTCATTGAAGTTGTGTTTTTTCACCGCACTCCGAATACAACAAGAGAAACTTAGTCTTGCTAAGCGGAAAGTCCTCACTGCTGTACCTTGCGCTCAATATGGAATCATAATCATCGAAACAGACAATCATTTTCACCAAAGGGAGATTGCTGTAAGTGGTATGGAGAAAGCCTTATATCGGAGCTCGGCTCACCTTTTGTGTTTGTATGCCACCATTTTTTTGAGTTTCTTGCAAGCAGTTTTCTATTTATCGACACTTCTCTGTCTTGGTCGTTGTCCGTAGTTCCATAACCGATTGAGTTACTGCTGTGGTCAGCAAGTTTCCTTTTACGCCGCAAAGTTATGGCTGTGCGCTTACCCACAAGGACAGGTTTGCACTCCGTGTTCCTCCGTTCTTCGCTCCGTTGCAGAACGGCTATCTTCCTTGTGTCCGGTGCGCTTTGCCACAGCCATTTTGTGGCAGTGTAAAAGAAAATCTTTTACGCTGACTACATTGTTAAACTCAAATTTTTACTGTTATGAAACTACAATTCGGACAACTGATTATCCAAGACAAAGAAGTGGCTCGCCTCGAAGAATTAGGCTATACGCCTGAAACTCTCAAAATGGACGTGGGCTATCACAAAAGCAGCCTGACAGGCGAGCCGAGCGTATATTGCGGCACATACGCCAAATACAATGACGGCAATCTCTGCGGCCTTTGGATTGACTTGTCCTCTTTCGATGACTATGACGAGTTCATTATCTTCTGCAAGGCGATACACGCTGACGAGAACGATCCGGAACTGATGTTCCAGGACTATGAGGGTTTCCCTCGCGAATGGTATTCGGAAACATGCTTTGATGAAGAAATATTCAACAACATCAAAGAGTACAGCGAGCTCTGCGGCAAGCACTCAAAGGAGGCCGTGGACGCTTTTATGGGTTGGGGCTGCGAGGAGCTGGAGCACTTCGACGACTGCTATGTGGGCGAATACAAAAGCGAGGAGGACTATGCGCAGGAGCTGATTGACGAGTGCTATGACCTTGACAGACTGATGGGCAATCTCGCTTGTTACTTCGACTACGCCGCTTTCGCACGCGACTTGTTTATGAGTGACTACTACTTCGATGACGGCTTCGTGTTCCGTCGCTATTGATGATGCCAATCTCTCTCCAATAGCCGCCGCAATGGCGGCTTTTTTTGTTTTTGACATTTCATTTTTAGCAATTTTTTGTCTGCCAAAAATTTGTATATTTCGTAAATTTGCGGATATGAAACAGTATAGTAAGCCACCATTGACATATCGACAACAGGTTGAACTATTAAAATCTCGCGGTCTGATTTTTGAGAGCGCTGAGCAGGAAGCAAAGGCGGAAATGCGGCTGATGACCATTTCTTATTATCGCCTTAGCGGATATATGATTCCTTTCAAGAAGAAATCAGGTGGTTGCATAGCCGATGATTTCAAGTTTGGGACAACTTGGAGCCAAATATACTCGTTATATAAATTTGACCGCAAACTCCGCATTCTCATCTTTGACGCGATAGAGAAAATCGAGGTCGCCATTCGTTGCCAAATTGTATATCAACTCAGCCACAAGTACGGTTCACATTGGCAAGATGTTCCCTCTATTTTCCAAGTCAGACGCAAAGTGTTGTCTGACGGTTCGATTGAAACAATTGACGTTTTCAGCGAGATTCAAAATCACATCAAAGACCAGTTGTCCAAAAAGATTCCGGAGGTTTTCATTGAACATTATAAAAACACTTATGAATCCCCGACCAACCCGCCATCATGGATGTGCGTGGAAGTGATGTACTTCAAACATCTTTCTCGCATCTGTACCTCGCTGGCCAAACGTTCGGATTTGAATGATATCGCAGCGTTCTTTGATTTGCCTCCCAAAATTTTCACATCTTGGCTCCACACAATGAACTATGTACGCAATCTTTGCGCACATCACGCCCGTTTGTGGAACAGGGAGATTAACATTGAGCCGGCATTGTTGAGTTTTTCCAAAAGACACAAGTGGCTTTCAAATCCGACATCTGAAAACCGAAGGAAGTTGTATTACTTCATCGCCATGATAAACTATCTTCTACAGACGGTCAATCCTGACTCGTCATTTACAAGAAGATTAAAGGAACTGTTCGTTGAATTTCCTGAAGCAAAAAAGGGTGCAATGGGATTCCCTGACAACTGGGAAGAAGAAATCTTATGGCGAAATTTGAAATAAGTCATAAAAAATTTTGCAGTTAAACGAATTGTTCATAAATTTGCATACACAAAAGCAGACAACATTTATTTTCAAAGATAACAAGTCCCTCAGGCGAGTCGCAAGACAGCATACTTGAGGGGCGTTCTTTTTATAAAGGGGGCATTGTCTCCGTTTTTGTGTCTTTTCCCAACGTATTATATAAAGGTATCTTCGTGGCATATAAACATTTGATATGCCACAAACTCAATACAACCTACACCTAAAAGGCTTCGTCGGCGGTGCCGACTTCGACCGTGATTTCGTTGACTTCATTCTTGCCAAAAACGATGGTAAGGAAGTGAAAGTCCTTATCGACTCGCTCGGTGGCAATCTTGCCACCGCACTCTCTATCGCTTCGGCTTTCTCCAATCATGGCTCGGTGTCCGTTCATTTCGTTGGTATGAACGCATCTGCTGCCACCATCGCTTCTCTCGGAGCGAAGCATATATCGATTGACCGAAACGCGATGTATCTCGTTCACAAGTGCTCGTCTTCGTTCTTTGAGTGGGGGTCGCTCAATGCCGACCAGTTCCGCACGCTTATCGCCGATTGCGAAAAGGCGGCTGCCGACCTCGATAAACTTGACGTAAATATCGCATCGATGTATGCTTCAAAGTGCAAGAAAAGTATACAGTCATTACTTGACTTGATGCATATTGGCGGCTGGCTCTCGGCAAAGGAGGCTCTTGAATGGGGATTCGTTGATGAAATCACCGACATAGCCAGTGAAACGGCTCCAAAACTCACAGACAATGTGGCTTCGGCAATGGCTGCCGCCGGCATTCCGTTGCCGAATATTCCTATCGAGGACAAAGACAGCGCAATGCGCGCCTTCTTCGACCGGCTGTCATCTTTTTTTGCCAACAAGCCTAAATCACATACAAAAATGAACAAGATCTACAACTCTGTCTGCAAGCTGCTTGCCGTGGACAGCATCACGCTCACCGATGGCAAGGCCTCGCTGACTGACGAGCAACTGAACGCAATCGAAACCGCGCTAAGTCTCAAAACCGCTGCAATAACCGAACTTGAAGAGCAAGTCGCGGCATTAAAAGCCTCACCTGCCGCATCTACGACAACGGTTGTTGACAACGGCAAACACCCTACGACTGCTTCCGAAAAGAACGACTACGAGAAGTTTTGCGACAGCATCAACGCCGCACGCAAACTCTATAACGAGGTTTAACAATAATCTGTAACCCTTAACCCACAATGCTATATGGCTGGTAAATTCTCATTCACCCCGAAAGACTATCAGGAGGCGGCAATCAAGTACCGCTCCGAACTGCTTATGCTACCAATCATCGGCTGTCAGGACACGCTCCAGTATATGACGGCCCGTCCCGGCATTCGCTACAAGGAACGTGTCGGCACGATGACCGGCGACGCTCAATTCGCTCCCTACAACCCCTCTCGTTCCACAGACTACAACCTAAACCTCTCGTATCGTGAAATCGAGACGTTTTTTGGTTCTGTGGTGGCGAAGTTTGAACCCAACTCAGCTATCTCCACCCTACTCGGCACAGGTGCAACAAAAGGCGACGGACAGATGTCAACCCCGACTGCGAAGCACGTTCTCTCGCTTATAGCCAAGAACCTGTCGGAGCACCTGAACGATGCCATCTGGAACGGTGTGCGCAATGCCAACGGCACGACCACCAAAGACTTGTTCAATGGCTTCGACACCATTACTCAAAGCGAAATCACCGCCGGTGAAATTTCCGCCGATAAGGGCAACTATATGAAGCTCTCCGAGGACTTTTCCTCCGCCAACGCTGTTGATGTGACCAAGGAGATTCTTTTCTCTCTCGACCCACGGCTGCGTTCACAAGACCTATACCTCTACTGCTCGCAGGACTTCGTGGATAAGTACAATGAGGGCTACCTGCTCACGCACGGCGGCATTCCGTACAACACGCAGTACGGACAACAAGCCGTGGAGGGATCTAACGGCAAACTGAAATTCGTGCCGCTATACAACAAGGCGAACTCAAAGTTCATGCACGTTACCACCAAGAGCAACATGCTTGTAGGTTTTGACCAAATGGGCGACATCGAGAACGTTATGGTGAAGGAGTACGAGCCGTTCATTCTCTCGTACATTGCCACAATGTTCTTCGGCGTGCAGTTTGAGTCGCTTGACAAACGGCGCTTCAAAACAATTGAACTGAAAACTGTATAAAACACTATACCTATGGCAAAGACTTGCAACTCAATACAGAAATCTCTCGCCTGGTGTCAAGGCACTCCGGAGCTGCCGGGCGTTAAGCGTCGCATCTACTATCTCGCAAAAAGTGCGATTGTGGCGTTCCCTCAATTGCCCCGTGACGAGAACGGCAGACCGACATCTGCAGTTCTTGACGGCTCGTTCACTCTCGTCTCCGACCAAAAATGGCAGTATATCGACATTCTGCCCGACAAGTCGCAGCTCACAAGTGAGGCACAGGGCGAACTTCCGAGCCAGACTCAGCTCAACAAGTTGACTGCCGTACACCCCGGCGTGGGCGCGGAGGCTTCTGCGGCTGCCGCCTACATCAACAACTCCGACAATGTGTTCATCGTGGAGGATATGAAGGGCAACTACCGCGTTCTGGGCAATGATAAGTGGGCAACCAAGTCCACTGTAGCACAGGACCTCGGTCAAGGCGCAACCGGCAACACTTCCACAACAATCTGTGTGGAAGCCACTGACGAGGTGCCGGCTCCGTTCTACAAGGGGACTATCGAGACTGCGGACGGTGACATTGACTGCTCTGACAAGGAGTGAATGCTTATGGAAAAACGAAACGCCAACAGCGGTGCGATAGACCTGGACGAGATGCTTGACGGTATCGATGTGCCATCTCTTGAAGTACCCGAGTTTGGCGTTTCCTCTTTTTCTGACAAGACCAAAGACTTGTTTGAGGAGAAGAAGCGCAAGGCGTGGAAGCAGCTTGATACCGCAGAGGCGCGCTGTGACTTTTCTCCGAGCCGTATGAAGATAACCAACCGTGGCGGTGTGTTCTTCATATCGCTGTGGAAGAAGTCGGTCTATGGGCGGACGCTTACCGACATCAAGGGCGATGACGGCATGGTCGGCTTCTTTGCCGACAACATCGCACCTCTTATCCGTTCTGTACTCGGCCAGTTTCTTTCTCCAGAGGATTATGCGATAGTCACCACACCGAAGCGGCGGCACAAGGTGCGTAATTTCGCCACGCTTATATCAATCCGCATCGCTGAAACGCTCGGTCTGCCGTTTTATGAGGACTGTGCTTTCGCTCCGTCGAAGCACCGTGTCGGGACTATATTCAACGCAAACAATATTCCGCCACACCGCAATATCATTGTGTTCGATGATTTTGTCACTACGGGGCAGACGCTCGTGTCGATGCAGAACCTGCTCGTCTCACTCGGCAAGAACTGCGTGTTCTTTGCCGGAATCAACAATAAACTATAATGGACAACAAATTCACAGAACTTATAAAGGAATGGCTTGAAACGCCTAACGACCAACGCGACTATGCCGTTGGCGCGCTGTATCTGCTGAAACTCTCCGGCAACCAGATTATGTACCGCAACCTCGTGGCCAATCCGTCGGCAAGGGCGGAGTTTATCGAGTATCGGCTGCAGAAGTATTACAACTTCCGTGTGCAGTCGCTGACACACGAACAGGTGGAGGAGATGCAGCAACAAGTTGATGAAATCGTTACAGAGCATATCCCGCTTGCGGCAAATGCCGACATACACCAGCGTGGCAAGCGTGACGACCATGATTCTCTGCCTGATGAAATCAAGGCTAAATATGTGGAGAACCTTTCCATTCTCCAACGTATGCGGGAGGTGCATCTGAAACTGCGCTCGCTGTCGCTTGACACCTCTCCTTGCCCCGACTCGGAACGCTATCCGTTTCTGAAGGAGCTTATCGAGCTGGACAAGAAGATGCACAAAAATTGGGAGGAGTACGGCCATTTTGTTGTCTCTTCTCCCAAAGCCGCACCTTCGCATAAACGCTCTGCCAAAACCACAAAATGAAACGCTCTGCCGACATCGGTGACATTCTCCGTCCGCTGAAAGCCGCGCCCAACCAGGCGTATCTTTCCAATGCCGTGCAGGTGGCTGACATCTTGGACTGGATTCTGTCACAAGTTGGTGTTTCGGAAATATGGCAGACTTCGTTCTCAATTTCCGAGGAGTTCCTCCGCAGACTCTACTTTATTTGCCGTGACAAGACAGTGAGCCGCATCAATCTTGTCCTCGACCATAAGGCAACCAATAAGACGCTGAAACTTTGGGCGTTCATCACGCAGGTCATTGAGCGAACATATCTTGCCGACAACCACAGCAAGATTCTGCTTGTGAAGTCGGAGCGTGGCGATACCGTCTCGGTGGTCACCTCACAGAACCTCACACGAGGCAACCGTGCCGAAAGTGCTTTCATCAGCACCGACCCGGAGATTTTCGCCTCGCTATTTGCGCAAGTCAATGATTTAATCATCAACCATTCCGTGCCTCTAAATGAATTATTCAACCAACGCATTACAGCAGATTGAGAAGTTTGCGAGCATCTACCTCAAAATATCCGACATGGCGGTGATTCTTGATATTCCTGCCGATGTGCTGCGCGACGACATTGCCGACCGCACAAGCGATGTGAGCAAGGCGTACCGACGTGGCAAGGCTGCATCTAAGGTGAAACTCCACTCACAGGAAATGATGCTTGCACAGGTCGGCTCGCCGCTTGCCATTGAGAATGCTCACCGCAATCTGCTTGACATGGAAGATGACGAGTGACAATGCCCACACCAAGCGCGCTTGAAGTATGCCGCACCGACCTCTTCACGAAAGAGGACGAGTTGCGTGAGAATTATCCGCAGTCTGTTGTGGATAAGGTTCTTCGTGTGCGCGAAATGTACTGTTGGTTTATCTCAAATCCCGACAGCACTGACCGCGAGTTTGTGGTTGAGCTGCTGCAACGCCATGATGTTTCCAAGGTCACCGCTTATTCCGACCTCGCTGTGGTCAAGACACTTCTGCCGCTCCTCGCTTCTTCAAACCGTGACTTCCACCGCTGGCGGTTCAACGAGATGATTATGAACACCTACAAGATGGCTCAGAAGCGCAAGGACACCAAGACGATGGAGCGCGCTGCCGCTTCTTACGCCAAATACAACCGTGTGGATTTGGAGGACGAGCAGGCTGTCCCTTATGAAATGATTGTGGTGCAGCCGTTTGTCGCCACTTCCGACCCATCTGCTCTCGGCATCAAGCCGATACCGAACATTCAAAAGAAAATTTCGGATATGATTGCCAAATACCGCGCTGAAACGCTCGACATTGAAGATGTGGAGTTTGAGGAGGCTGACTTGGAATTTGACCTTTTATTTCCACAAAGTATCAATAATAATGACAAGCAAGACGAATAGTACAAGGTAAACGAGTGTTATGCACTTGTAGCCAATCCACCAACCAGCTTTCTTCTTCTCGACAACTGCTTCCATTCTGCGATATGTGAAGATTGCTGTCAAGAACGTTACTACACCTGATATGATGAATACTTTCATATTATTATTTAACGCAACAGGCTTCTGATTATTATGGAAAAGAAGATTTACTTCAATAATCCGCAAAGGCTTACGCAGTTGATTGGTGCGAACACCACGGTCATTGTCGCCGGACGACGTACAGGGAAAACGGACAGCATAGCGGCTCCGTTTGCCTTGCGCAATATGCAGCGTATGCCCGGATCTACCGGTGGCATCGTTGTGCCTACCTTCAAGCACGGATTGACAAACACGATTCCCGGTCTGCTCGCAGCGTGGAAGCGTTGGGGATATCTTAACGGACTGCACTATGTGGTCGGTCGCCGTCCGCCAAAGTCGTTCAAACGCCCGATTATCGAGCCTAACGACTATGAACACGTCATATTGTTCTACAACGGCTCGTGTGCGGTCATCATCTCGCAAGACCGTCCGGGCTCGTCAAACTCGCTGACGCTTTCTTGGCTACTCGTTGACGAGGCGAAGTTCATCGACTACCAGAAACTGAAAGACGAGACGCTGCCGGCTAATGGCGGCATCAAGAGCCACTTCGGCAAGCACTCGTTCAATCACTCGATGATGGTGCTGTCGGATATGCCACAGACGCAGAAAGGCTCGTGGTTTCTGCACTACCGCGACAAGATGGACGCTGACCTTATACGCACCATTGAGGGTACGGTATATGAGATATGGCGCATCAAAAGTCATGTCCGCATGCTTTCCGCCAAAGGCGAGGCTGTTCCGCCATATCTCAAAAATTATCTGCGCCGTCTTGACCGCAACTTAAATCAGATGCGGTCGGTTGCTGTCTATTACAAGGAATACAGCAGCATCGAGAATCTGCAGTTGCTTGGCGAGAACTACATCAAGCAGATGAAGCGCGACCTCACGCCCTTGACGTTCCAAACCTCTATCCTTTGTCAGCGGATAGGCATTGCCAAAGACGGCTTCTATTCCTCGATGCGTGAGGGACACAAGTATGATGCCAACGACAACCAATACCTCGACACGCTCGGCTATGACTACGATTTCTCTACGCTCAACGCTCGTGCCGACAAGGACGTGAACCCTGACGCACCCATCTGCATTGGTATGGACTATAACGCCAACATCAACTGGATTGTTGCCGGTCAGCCGGATGGCAGACGGCTGAACGTCATCAAATCATTCTATGTGAAGTTCGAGCGCAAGATACCGGCACTCGTTGATGACTTCTGCTCCTACTATGCGGAGCATCGCTGCAAGACGGTGGTCTTTTACTACGATGCCACCGCTCTTGGCTCGAACTATGCCGTCAACGAACAGGATTTTCGCTGGGTGGTAATTCACGAGTTTGAACGCCACGGCTGGCATGTGGAGGCGGTATATATCGGCAACCCTATGCGCCACGATGAAAAGTATCTGCTCATCAACCAGGGATTCGCCGGCAAGCAACGTCTGATGCCGTTCTTCAACCGCCAAAACAACGATGACTTAATCCTTGCCATTCAGTCAGCCGGCGTGAGCCGTGGCCGCAACGGTTTCCGCAAGGACAAAGGCGGTGAAAAGCTCGCCGAAAGCGAAGAGGATTTATTACAGCATCGCACCGACGGCACCGATGCGTTCGACACACTCTATATCGGCTGCGAAAAGTTCCCGTTTAGAGAAACCCTAACTATAAATATTTCAGGAGTATTGTAATCGTTATTTCCATACGTCAAGAAGTTTCCAATTACGTGGGAACCCCATTTCTTGGAGATTAAGCAAATTCCCTCCATCCCCTATTATGGATAGAATTTTTCGTTTTATATCGCTGTCAGGACTGATGATGTTGCTGATATATTTGATGCAGCAAAGCACCGTGAAAACTTTATTAGGGTGGATTGAGGACAAAGTTTGTCTGTCAAGGAAAGGATTGTCTGCATTCTTGGGCATGGTAATATTTATGATGCATCGCCTATTCCATACACGACTGTGGTGTGCGCAGCAATTACGCCAAACAGCTATCGCATGAAGCCAATTGGCAAACACTCGGTCATCATTCAGTCCAAATGCTTTGGCTATTGCTTTTTTCTGTGGAGATTTCTTCAGTAATTGGTACATTTTACTCAACGTGCCAAGCGACAGCACTTCAAGCGTCATCCAAGCGGGAGGAATCGGAGGATTATCATATTTGCTGTAATAATGTTTGATGAAATCTTCATTGCTTCTTTTAATTTCACCTTCAATATCCTTCATCAAGGCATCAAAAGCCGATATGCGGTTTCTGTTTCTGTCTAAGATTTCCTTGTCCTTATACAGGCTTCTATCGGTGAACCAATGGCTACTTCCAGTTGATTCACAATACGCTTGCACAATTTTAGCCCTCACGGCAACCTCAATTTTCTCAATGGCATTGAACATCAATGAGCGTAACCGTCGATCAAAACAATACAAGTCGATTATATCCGAAAAATGAATATCTTTTCTAATAAACTTATGGTCTGCTTCGGAATTCACATTGTCTTGAAATGGGTATGTGTATGCCCTTAGACGGTAATAACTGATATTTGACAAGTAACGTGCCGCAAGTTGCTCATCATCAATCTGCAATCCACGGCTCTTCAATTTTGCAACTTGCTGTTGCAATGTAAGTGGTCGTTTAGTATAGTCCATATAAAACTCGAAGACCTCCCCGGGTGCGCTGATCTAACGAGAAGCGTGGGAGGTCATATTGAGCGCAAAGTTAGCAATAATTTGACATTAGGCAAAATTGTCAAGCAATAATTATTTTGACAACCAAATTATTAACATAATTATATATGTGTGTGCATTAGTATTGCACAGGTAATATACTATCTTTGCGGCGAGAAATGAAAGTGATGAAAGTGATGAATGATAGTGTTTATAACTTTTTAATGGAGAAGTAAACCACGCTATCGTAAAAATTCGTAACTTTGCTTCTTGAAGCATTAAATTCTGAAAATGACCAAAGAATTGAACATATAACGGCAATAGTGCCGGTAACTTTTAGAAGAAAACTCCTTTGTAGTTGTGTGGGTTTGGTCGCCTTCAGATGCTACATCGGAGTTTTTAATTTTATATGAAATTTGACAAGTCCAAATGGAAGGAACTTGACATCAACACGGATAGTCTGTGGATTATCGGACCGAGAGCAAAGGGCGGTAAACATGAAAATGTTTACCATGGCAACTTTGTGCCTCAAATTCCCAATCAAATGATTCGCCGATATGCAGACGAGAATGCAACGATTCTTGATATGTTTATGGGAAGTGGCACAACCTTATTTGAATGTGAAACACTTGGCAGAAATTATATAGGATTTGATATAAATGATGATATAATCAATCACGTTGAATCTAAAATGGATTCCACTTCTCCTATAAAATATTATATCCATAATTGTGATATACTTGCAAAGAAAAAAGTCAAAAATCTGATAGAAACAGACTTAAAAGAAATAGGAAAACGGACAGTAGACCTAATAATGTCACACCCACCATATTTGGACATTGTGCAGTTTACAGACAAGAAAGAAGACTTGTCAAACATCACCAATATTAATGACTTCATAACAAAATTTATAGAGGCCGTGAATAACGTTTGGCAATACCTAAAAGTCGGCAAATATTTTTGTCTGGTGATTGGCGATATCTATAGAGATAGCGAGGTCGTTCCATTGGGATTCTATTTAATGTATGCAATTAAGCGTAACTTTAATTGCAAATTAAAAGGAATAGTTGTTAAAGATATGGTTGGCAACAGAGCGAAAATAGGCATAGAGTCTCTTTGGAGGTACAGAGCTTTAAAAAGTGATAATTTCCTTTTTAAGCACGAATATATTTTTGTATTTAAGAAAACTTCAAAATAATATAACTATATGGCAAAGAATAATTTAATAGATTTGTTCTTGGAATTAGCCAAACCGAATGAGGAAACTGGCGAAAGCCGTTGGGTCTATACGTCTGAATTTGTAGATAAATATAAAGACCTTGTACTTGGTAATGGCTGGAGTTGGGGACGAAAATCGTCAAGGCTTCAGCGCAAGTATAAAGTTGAAGTAAAAAGAGATGGCAAAGGAAATGCCATTACTGCTATTAGATTGGTGGGATACAACGAAGACGCTCATTTCAGCCAAAACATAAGACAAGACATTAAAGACGCAATTAGCAAACGCAAGTGTGTTATGCTTGGTGTCAATGGCAGTTCTGAAAATACAATCATAGAAGTTGACCACAAAGACGGAAGAAAAGAGGATATGCGAGTGTCAGATATAGCAACGCAAAAAATTGAAGATTTCCAACCACTATGTAAAGCCGCTAATGACATAAAACGACAAATTTGCAAACTTTGCAAAATGACAGACAGGCGTTGGGATGCAAAAAACATTTCAGGCAACCCCTACTCTTTTTATGAAGGTGATGAGCAATATACTGAAGAGTTAGGGTGTAAGGGTTGTTACCAATATGATCCTGTTGAATACCGAATACAAACTGTTCGTAAGTTAAGCGAAGAAGCAATACTACAAAGCGTAGACTTTGTTATGAGAAAACTCTATCCAGAACTTTTTAAAGACAACAAATGAGCACAGTATATAGTATTCAAGAGGTAGCTAAAATTCTTAAAACCACCCAAAAAGCCGTGCGTCGCATAGTCGCAAGTGGAGACATTGAGAGTTCCAAAGTCGGCACAAGATATTCTATCAGTAAACAAGCTTTGGAAAATTATCAAGCGCAATGTAAGGCAAAGGATGTTGAAGCATCTCAATTGAATTTGTTTGGAGAGCCTGATACATCTACACAAATATATACGCCCAAAGCACCAAATTTGGCGGACATCTCTGAATGGTGGCAGAGTCCAGGCAAATCCAAAATGACTTTTGTTGATTTGTTTTGTGGTGCTGGAGGCTTGTCTAAAGGTCTTGAAATGTCTGGCCTTGAAGGAATTTGTGGCCTTGATTGGTTCAAGGAAGCTTGTATGACATACAGCCGCAACTTTGACCACCCATTTGTAAATGGAGATATAAAATCTCCAGAAATCAAAGAGCAATTCTATGAAACCGTTAAGAAGCAGCTTAATGGTAGACATCTTGACATTGTTGCTGGCGGATTCCCCTGTCAGGGCTTCAGTATGGCTGGCAACAGAATTGTTGATGACCCGCGCAACTCTCTTTATCTTGAACTTATTGAAATAGTCAAGCATTTACAGCCTGATTTTGTTATTTGTGAGAATGTAAAGGGATTGCGCAGTATGCTGAACGGGCTTGTTGAAAAGAAAATAATTGACGACTTCCACGCAATTGGCTATGAAATGAATGTTATGACACTTTGCGCAGCTGATTATTATACACCACAGAAACGAGAACGTGTTATTTTTATAGGTAATCGCAAAGGTTTGAAAAACTTTCACCCCAAGCCAATCCTACAACCAACGCAATACATAACTACAGGCGCAGCTATTGCCGATTTGATGGAAATGCCAGAAAACAAGGCTTTCAACCATGTGCCAACCAAGCACCGCCCAGATATGGCACAGCGTATGTTGGAGTTACCAGAGGGGCAGAGCCTTTATAAAGGTTATTCCGATGCGTGGAAGAAATGCCCTTGGGACGAAGCTTCATGTACGATTAAGGAAAATCATGGTGGAGTTAACATACACCCCAAATTACCTCGTGTATTGACTGCACGAGAAATGGCACGTTTGCAGTCATTCCCTGACGACTTTATTTTTGAAGGGCCAAAGAACAAACAACTTGTTCAAATAGGCAATGCTGTTCCCCCTCTTTTGGGCAAAGCAATTGGATTGGCTGTGAGATATTCTAATGGTGACTTAATTTTACGCTAATATGAAATTAAAAGAATATTTAATCTGCGGTACATTAGGGGCTATTATTATAGTTTTGTTACTTGTCTTCATTGGTATGTTTTGCGGCATATATGATTTTAAATGTATTTATATACTCAACTCTGATGTGGACAAGTGCAATCTTTCTTTAGAGAGCTTAAAAAATTTGAAGAGGCTTGAAGATTGTGGCTTGCTATTAACTCCAAGTGAATACACGAACCATGTTATTAGTTTCTATAATGTGTTGTTGACTTTTGTTGGCATTGTGTTAGTTATATTTTCAATAGCATCTTATATAATAATAAGAGACAATAATGCCAAGGAAACAAGGAAAGTTGTAAAGGAGTTCATTAACGATTCTAAAATATTCAGGCAGGAGATTGTCAGCTCATTATCTGGCGAATTTGACTCTCACTATGTAAGTAAAGATGACCATTCTAATGAATTAGAAGCTCTTAGCGCACGGATAAATGAACTTGAAAATGCTCGTGAAACAGAAATAGAATAAATTAGTTATGGGAACGTTTGGAAGAAGACCTGTAGTGACAAATAACAGTTACTCTGAACCTATTTTAATAAGAGATGTTAATGATATTATATCTACTGCGACTAACAAAAAGTGGATTGACAGCAGGGGTAATGTAGACATTGAACAAATAGCTAAATGGCAAAATATAAATATTGTATATGATCAAATGGATTCATCCATTTCTGGCTATTTAAAAATAGTTGATGGACAATGGGTAATCGGAGTAAATAGTATGCACAATCCAAAACGTCAACGATTTACAATCGCTCATGAACTAGGGCACTACTATATGCACAAAGAGAAAAATGTAGATTTTGAAGATACTACATTCTTTAGGAACAACGACAGCACTTCAATTGAGTATAGTGCTAATGAATTTGCTGCAAACCTGCTAATGCCTGAAGATAGAGTTAAGGCGGCTGTTGAATCAGGTGTAAAAAGCATTGAAAAGCTATCTACAATATTTAATGTTTCGGTAGCTGCGATAAAATACAGAGTTGTTGCATTAGGTTACAAATTAAAATCATAACAATGGTTAAGTTATATCAGCCAATTATTAAACTTGGAGAAGCAGAGATAAGAGCTCTAGAAAAATCCTCAGATATGGTTCTCAACCATATAGAACCAATAATAGAAATAACAAGAGGGCGGAAAAGCGTTTCAGCAAGTAGAAAGAAAGAAGCAGAGCTTTATCCTTTTGACAAACGATTGGCTCGAATAAAGGACATCTTTAAGGACAAAGACATAGCTATTGATTTAACATCAGATGAAGCCTTATTAAATGAACAAATAATTCAACTATACAATCCTAATAATGGATATGAACATTGGATTGGTTTCTTGCGTCAATTAAAGGAAGAAAACGTGTTCCATAAAATAACGCCTTGTCTCATTATAAATGGAACTGATGTCAATTTCACAGAGAATCTGAAAAAACAAGCAGATTCGCTAATAATGAATTTTGGGAATTTTATATATCGAAGTTCTATTATTGATGAAAATTGTTATTCTGATTTGTCACTACTTAATCAGTATCTCAATAAGATTATAGTTTTAATTGATTGCGACTATGTTATACAGCCGCAAAGGAGTGAGGTTTCAAAAAAAGTGTCTTCAAGGATAGACAACCTAAATGAATTAAGTTCTAATTCCATTAAAACCTATATAGTTTGTGGCACATCGTTCCCTAAAAATATCAGTGATATTGGAGATGATATTTCTGACGAATTTTTTCTTAGTGAGGTTAAAATTTTCGAAGAAATAAAAAAGAAACATCATTCTGTAATATATTCAGACTATGCATCTGTAAACCCGATTCGAAATGACAAGATTATTATGGCTCGTGGTTGGATTCCTCGTATAGATATACCTTTGGAGGATCGCATCTATTATATTCGGCAACGGCGTCCAAAAGGTGTTTCTAAATATGCCACAACATATTCTGAAGTCGCAAGGCAAATAATACGAACAAAAGAGTTCCCGAAGCTAAAAGATAATTGGGGAATAACTCAAATTATTAATTGCGCTGAAGGAGCCGCACCTTCTTCATCACCGTCGTTTTGGATATCAGTAAGAATGTGTATTCACTTAGAGCAACAATGTAAAAGGATTTATTCAATATAGTTGTAATGAGATAGAGCCCCCAAGTCTTCAATATGTGTCTGTGCCCCTTTCTCATTCAAAAAAACATTATATTGTTTTAATAGTCGTCCTTCAAAAAACTGAAAGAGAAGTTTTTTTATAAAATCCTTGCTCCTTCGAATTGTCACGCACCTAAAATTGTCCACTTCAGACAACTTACAACCGAATTTAAAAGAAATGAACTGTGCACTTAGTGTGGCTAAAATTGATTGTTTATCTACTAACTTTTGAATTCTACCTCTTTGAATCAAAGTTATAGAGTTATCTTTTTTTATGACAAAGACAGCAATAGAGTCATCAACGATACTCATTAGCTGTTTTATATGGTTTTCAGTAGTTACAACTATTACATAATCAAAAACTAAACGATAGTTACTTAACTGATCTTGAATTTTTATGAGATTGTCATTTTGTGCCTTTATTTCAACTGCATAAGTTTTCCCCTCCATTAAAAACACTAAATCCGCAACCATTTTATTTATTCCATACATAATCTCATTCCCTATGCACAAAATTGGTCGTTCAGATAAGTAATCAATGAATTTACACTTTATATAGTCTGCAGATGTCACGTCATATAGTTTCACGTTGCAAAATTACAAAAAAGGCATTAATTCAGATAACTAAATTCCAAAAATCAATCAGTCTTTTTTGAGCTCCGATTCGATGTAAATTTATATATGATTGGGCAAAAGCAATGTTTGGCTACTTATTGTTGTGGGCATCTACGTTATTGTGGTCTGTGCAGTTTTGTTGCGGCTTCTTTTTGATATTCTGTGGCGGTGCTGTTTGGGTGGAGTAGCGGTTATTGGTGGCGAGGTGGTGTGGGTGTCATTTGCGTGTATCAAGAGTTTGATTGGGATAACTTTGTGCAGGCGCGAGGCTGCATTGAGTTTACATCGCTAAGTTAGCGATGTATCCAGCCTGTCAAGGGCGAGGCAAGTCAGTCTCAAAAATCTTCCTTTTTTCTGTGCCAGAAAAACGAGTATTCAAGCCTTCCGGTTTGGGCTGCCCCTTGTCTTTGTCTGTCACGGCGGAGCCGTTGATTGCATTCGCTCCTTTTTGCAATGTAAATCAAAGGCGCCCCGGCGCACAGTTATTAACAATCAAATTCTTACAAAAATGACACATATCTCTTTATTCGCCACAATGAACTCTTACGCTTACTCAAACAGCAATGAAATGAATGAATATCAAGTGGAAGTCGTGACTTTCGACGGCGACAGCGAAATCGTGACTGTTGAAGCCCACAACGAAAGAGAAGCCTCGGAAAAGGCAGCCGAAATGGTCGGCAATGCGGACTACACAATCATTTACTAAGCCAATCCCATTCCGAAAGATGGTCAGCCAAACGGGTGACTATTTTTTGTTCACAAACCTATTGATGCGGAACACCTAACAAACTGCGAAACAACAGCACCTGCATCACCCACAATCGAGGCTCGGCTTTGATGAGATGTTCTCTTAGCTTACGACCGCCCAATCGATAGCAAGTGCCACCACCTTACACACTCTTGGCTAAACCCACTTTGACTGGCGCACACATCGCACATACCATAAAGCCGTACTTTCGCGCCACAGCAGCAAACCAACGCTTTCTGTGATGTCATTATTAACGTTTTACTGCCTTTTTAGGCTGCCTTTCTATTTGCCACGATGGTTTTGACTGCAACATTGTTTTTCGCCTTTCCGCACCATTCATTTTTACTTTGCAAAGTTAGGACGACGCTTCGGCTGCAAGGACAAGTTTGCACGCTGTGTTCCTCCAATTTTTATGCTAATGCTTGGCGAAAAATGCGTCAGTCATCCTTGCATTATCTCCGCTTTCTCGTCCACTTGATTGCACGTAAAATAAACGGCGCATCAGCGTCAATGTTGAATCATCAAAACTCATTGAATCATGGTAAAGAAAGTTTCAAAGAAAGCCGCAAAGGTCGCAAAGCAAAACGTTCAGGAAATCGTAATTCCGAAAGCTACAGTTACTCCGCTGCTCATCGTGGCTCAACGCAAGTACGACAGATGGTATGTTTATTTCCAAGGCGTGCGCCCCAAGGACAATGTGGGTTGTGGCTGCAAGACTGCCCAAAGCGCAATACGCTATATGCACTTGCTCAAACATCGCTATGGAGCGGTCATCAGCCAGAACATCTACGACAGAATCAAAGCCGAGATTCACGATTGATGGATAGTTGGTTGCAGGTTGCGGTCGCTCCGCAACTTGCAACGCTACCCAAACCGAAAGATGTCTTTTCCTCGTGGCATCTTTTGCAATACCTTAGCTTTATGATCCAAATTTCCGCCATACCCAGCACGCTGCTCTCCTGCCAAATTGGAGAAGTGACAATTTTGACCGACCACGGTTCCGTGGAAGTGGAGTTCGGCACACCAACTGAAACCCTTCTTTCTGGAAAGTTCTATGCCTACAAAGGCAAGGTGTATCTCTATGACCTACGCTCACTCATCGAGCAAGCCATCAAAGCGACAGGCTTCTCCGTGGAGCAATTCAACTTGTGTGCCGCTTATGATGATGAAGAAGCCGAAACGACATTCATCGCAGTACACTGCGACCGAGACATTGACCTTTACGACATTGATCCGTTGTTTCTCAACCATTTCCTCACTCCAGCAAGTTCACGGCGCATCGCACCTAACTCGTTTGTTTTCGTATCGTGGTTCGCTCGAAAAAACGAACGTTTGGCTTACCACATCTATTGCGACTACAAGGCAGACGGCACACCGTGGCATACATCTTTCATCGGTGGCTATGCCAACGTAAACGCGGTGGAGGACAATGTGATGACCATTGCCATTCTCTGCGATAATGTGCAGAAACGAGTTTCTGAACTCGCCAAACAGGAAGTGGAACTTGTTGCGTTCACCGTCCGATGCGGTGACAGGGCGACAACGTTCTTCATCGACCGGTCGCTTGCCGATGGACATTGCTTCTATTTCCGTAATGCTTTCAACGCGCCTGACCAGATATTCATTCCTGCGATTGCTACGGCAAAGACAACCACAGACCGCTCTATTGCTGTTCTTCTCGACACTTCGCAATTCTACGACAGCACACCAAAGCAAGAGTTTGAATTGCAGTCTGCCGCCCTGACCTCTGATGAGTGCCTCCTCTCCGAGCAACTATTCACATCTGAAGATGTCCGCATACCATACGAGAGCCAACCATACGATGCCGACTTTGACGCACTGCAACCGATACTCATCACAGAATCCACTTGCGAAATAGCCGACTTGCCAGAGAAACCAAACTCCGTAAAGCTCACTTGGCAACACAACAGAAATCACATCGCTATGCAGAATCCAATCGGCGACGGCATATTCACCGAACCCTATAACTTCATCTTCAAGTAATGGCTAAGTCTGTACACATCACCACCGCGCGCACGATGCTCAACAGCGGGGGCCCTGTGGATATATCCGTATGGAAAGCAAATGGAGAGATCATCCACCTGCGCAACTGCATCTCGCTCCGTTACGATTTCTATGCCGGCACTCGCAACATCAAAATTCTCAACAGCGGGCAAATCCGCAAAATCCGTGACTGCTGCATATTTTCAATCAACGATTGCGAAGTTTTCCTCTAAAATATGTTTTATAACAGATTTAGTCTTTTTGTAAAATCCTATATTTTAATTACTTTTGTCTATTAAACACAATTCTTATGACACGGTACATTTTAATCATTTTCCTTACTATTCTTTCCTTTGATTTATTTGCTCAGGATATAACAGTTGATAGAATAGAAGATGATGGAAGACGACAACTTATGAGTTCAGGGAAAAAGGAAAAACTTGATGGCGTAGAATACCAATTTACAGTGAAAGCCTATGAACAATATGGATCTATAGACTGGTGTTTATTAGTTTCTTCTTTTAATTATATACCCAATAATGCGATGCTACTAATAAAGCTAAGCAATAGCGAGGTTATGTCTTTACCAATAAACAATCTCCATATAGGTCAAATCAATCAACCATCCTATTCTTATAGTATAGGCAACATTTCGTATTTTACGCCTTCTCGGACAGCAGACTATTACAGTGCTATATTTGCACTATCAGAAGAGCAATTCTGTAAAATTGAAGAGTTGGGAATCATAAAAATTAGGATTTCATCTCGAAGCTCATATAACGAAAAATCTTGGGGAAAAGACAAATTAGGGAAATTTATTTCAAAATGTAGGAAATTGATGGTTGAACGTTTCTCTACAACATCTGTCAAACAGATATACGATGACTTCTGATAAACATTGATGTCTTTTCAAAACGCATTGCGGGTTCATAACTTTGTTGCAAATCACAACAAGTTATGGACTCGCTTAATTTTTCTTCTGTCGAAAACCTGCCCAGCAGCAATGCACGAGCAGCATTTCAAGTCAATTCGGCTTCAGTGTTCAAGGAAGATGTTGACATTCTTCCAATCGCCATTGACGACAAACTATCATATATGCCGTGGGGTGGTGACAACAACATGCCCTTTAACATTCTGCGGCTCATCGAGGACGATGAAACGCTGTCCACTTGCCAAATGTTCAATGCCGAGGTGTGCTACGGCAGCGGCTTGCAGTATAACTGCGATGCTGCCACCGCCCAAACGAAAGCCGCAGTTGATGAATTTCTCCTCGACAACGACCTTTCATCTTATTTTCTTGGCGTGTGCCAAGACTTCAAACACTTCGGTTTCGCTGTCAGCGTCATTATTCTATCCCGTGACGGCAAGAAAATCGTGAGGCTGATGCGTAAGGAGGCTTGCTACTGTCGTTTCGTCCCTGCCGACAAATCTGGCAGAATACTCAAAATCCTCTATGCCAACTGGCGCAAATGCATCTCCGATGCCAAGGACATTGAGGTAATTGAACTACTCGACACAGCCTCTCCGTGGCAGGACATTCAATGTAGACTTGCGACCGGCACCGCTTGCCGAAAATTCGCCATCGTCAGCCGTGTACCTACACCTGACAGCACTTACTATCCCATTCCCTACTATGCCTCGCTGTTCAAGGGAAAATGGTACAACATCAAGCAACTTATCGGAATCGCCAAGGAGTCGAAGTTGAAAAACTCCGCTCCAATCAAATACCAAATCGAGATTTCGCAGAAGTATTGGGAGAGTATCTTCCGCTCAGAGGGCATCACCGACCGACGAAAGCAGCAGGAGCGCATCGTGCAGGAGAAGCAGAGTATTCTCGACTTCCTCACAGGGGCGGAGAACAGCGGCAAGGCGTGGTTCTCCACGTTCTACATCACACCCGATGGCAAGGAACAGCACGATGTGGTCATTAACAAGATTGACGATGCTAAGGAGGGTGGTGACTGGAGTACCGACATTCAGGAGGCGGTCAATATGATGTGCTTTACACTCCGTGTCCACTCAAATCTCGTAGGCTCTGTGCCGGGAAAAGCGCAGACCAACAACTCCGGCTCGGACAAGCGGGAACTCTACACCATTGCACAAGCCCTGCAAAAGCCTTACCACGACCTGCTTTTCACCGTGCATCGCATCATTATCCGATTCAATGTTTGGAATGGTGTAGTGCCTGAATGTCCGTTCATTCAACTCACCACGCTCGACGAACATCAAGACGCAAAACAAGTAAACAACAATGCTAATCAATAACGACCAACAACTGCGAGAACTCATTCCGAATGTATTCTCCAACGTCAAGGGCGAGGCTCCGCTCTTTGACAAACTCGCTCCGTTCCTCTCCTCTGCCGAGCAGTGGCTCATCAGAAACTTCGCTTCACAGAAAACATTCAACACCATCTGCGGATATACAGAAGACAACCCGACCAAGTCAACTGCGGAGCGCATCATCGTCTGCGAGGCTCTGCGCAATGCCGTGCCGTCGCTCGACCTCGTGCTTACGCCTAACGGCTTCGGTGTAGTCAGCAACCAGAACATTGCTCCTGCAAGCAAGGAGCGTGTGGCAAGGCTCATCAATTCGTTTACTGCACAGCGTGACGACCTGCTTGAAGTGTTCATACCGATGCTCGTTGGGGCATCGAAATGGAAAGAGTCGAAGCAATACCGCTTCTTCTCGGCAACATTGTTCCCGAACATCAATCTCGCCACGCTTTGCGGCTTCAATTCTAACCGTTTGGAGAAATACCTTGAACTGCGGGAACAAGTTATCGGCATAGAGGCTTCGCTTGCCGAGGAATTTGTCTCACCCGAACTGATGAACGAACTCCGTAAATCCGTCATCGATGGCAATTCAAATGAGGATATTGCCGCTGTGATTCGTGGTATCAAATCGCAGGTGGTTGATGTGCTGAAAGACGGTATAATCAGCACACGCCGTATGATGGACATCGTAAACATCATTCGCAACAACCCAAATGATTTTCCTCAATGGCATAACTCCGCTACCGCCAAACTATTCTCGCCACCGAAATTCACCAACAAGAAAGAAAACAAAGGCTACTGGTTCTGACATGGAAACGCTCTCAATAAATCTCACTATACCCAAATCGTGGAACGAACTTGACGACAAACAACTGCGATACTCCTATTCGCTTATCGCAAACGACTTTTCGCTTGATGAGATCAAGACACTCGCACTGCTCAAATGGAGCGGCTGCAAAGTTGTTGTCCAAAGCAAAGATGGTGGCTTTATCATCAAAAACGGCAAGGATATTTTCCAAATCATCACCAATCAGATTGCCGAGCTGTTGCCTTTTCTCTACTGGCTTGACAATCTTCCGCAGTCGCCTGTTTGTCTTGGACGAATCCGCAACCGCAACTCTGTGGCATCGGATTTTCAGGGCGTTCCGTTTGAAACGTTCCTTATTGTGGAGAATCTTTATCAAGGTTTTCTCACCACAAAACAGGACACTATGCTTGACGAAAT
Source organism: uncultured Muribaculaceae bacterium (assembly GCA_934661195.1). Taxonomy (GTDB): domain Bacteria; phylum Bacteroidota; class Bacteroidia; order Bacteroidales; family Muribaculaceae; genus Sodaliphilus. Next base: position 34,993 of record CAKUJD010000006.1, on the reverse strand, counting down.
CGCACACGTTCTTTATCCAGGCTTAAAAGCGCAACTTTCTTCAGAGGAGCGCATCTCTATTTTCTATTGGATTGCTGCGCTGAAAAATATGTTTGCAAAACGCTTTTCAGATTTCTTCCAGCCGGTAAATGCGGCATCAGAGAATATGCTTGGCACATCACCGGACATCGGTGAACGTTTACAAGAGTCAATGAACGCACAAATCCGTGCGCTCACCAAAGGGGACATCACCAAGGAGCGTGAAATTCTCTCGCTCGACACATGGCGGGCACTGACCGAACTCAATGCGCAAGCAAAAGAATACAAACAGATAAACGCACAAATCAATGCCAAAAAGTGACTGGAACGCAACCCAATTCTTCAGCGAATTGATTGCTAAGAACAAACTCGCCAATGCTGAAAATTTCACCTTCTGCAAGGTATCTGGGCTCGAAGGCCTCGAGGAAGCACTTCACGCCATACAAAGCCATACTGCTTTCTGCTGTGTGTCGGACATTGCCGACGGCTACACCGAGTTGAACAACTCGCCTCGCACTCGCAGGGTAAAGACGGTGTTCCTTGCCATGCGTCACGCCATTGACGATATGGACGCTCGTAATGAGTGTATGGAAACAATGCGCGAACTGTTCCGGCAGTTGATGTCGGTGCTGACGCTTGAACGCGTCAAGCTGGAGCAGGACTGCATCTATCTCGACCCACGAATATCATTCAACGAGATTGACAGATATTTCTTTTCCGGCTGCGCCTGCGCTTACTTTCAGATTGCAGTCGATGTCTATACCGACTTACGGTTCAGTTATGACGAGTGGCTCGGCTATGAGTTTGACATTTGGCTTATGGAAGTGAGTAAACGGACAACGTGTATGAAGTTTTTGCGTGATTACCTGAAATGCTCTCTTGGCGAAGCCGTTGATGATGTCAACAATGCCCCTTGTTTGATTAAAGAGAGTATTCTGCCACCGGAAAAGGAGATTTTTCTTGCGTCAATCAAAGATGCGGATTTCGCCACATTCAAAATTGTCAGACATGGAGAGAGACCTTGAAGAGCGCAGAAAGTATGTGCTTGCTTTCAACAGCACAATGATACGGATTTGGCGTGAGCAGATTTCGCTGTTGGGCGTTATTGACACCGGTATGCTGTACCGCTCGACACTCGCCGTAAGTATGAAAGCCGATGGCAAGTTCACGCAAGTCACGCTGTCGCAGTTGTTCAACGCATACGGAATCTTTCAGGACTATGGAACAGGAAAGGAAACACCGAGAGGAAATTCGGGCGATATTTCTCATGACAAGGTGCGTAAACGCCGCCGTTGGTTCTCTCGCAAATACTTTGCCTCGGTGATGAATATCCAGGAGTTCTATGCCGACAATCTCGGACGGCAGTTCTGCAACGCCATCTCAAACGCTCTCAACCCCGATATGATGCGCCACAATTTGACGGAATAGTGTCTTTTACTACAATGCGGTTTCTCAATAAATTCGCATAAAAACGAAACATAATGGCTATTGACACAACCGCACTGAACACACTTATCGCGGACTTCCGCGCCCTTTCGCAAAAGGACAGCATATCACCGGAATTACTTGGATCGCTGTTGCAACGGCTCGCTGACTTGCTTGCCGTATGTACGACTGACAGCGAAGCAAAACCGCTTTTCGCTCTGTTGGGCAATATCACCTCGTTGCCCAATACGCTTATGTCTATCTCGCAAGGTTCGACAGACCGCAACGATGTGTTGGTGAACATCACCAATGCCAACATTCTCAAAGGCACGGTTACTTCATTAAACGATCAGATTTTCATTCGTCAGGCTACAACCGACCGTGCTGGCGTGATGCGCGCGCAGCAGGTCTCAGACTTGAACACCGCCAAGAAATCTGTTGCCAACCTTGAAGCATCATTCCAAAGTATGGCAACAGAAGTGCAGACTCATAGCACACGCTTATCCTCGATCGGCACGACTGTCGCCGACACGCAGAAAGCTGTCAGCGATAATGCCAAGTCAATTTCCTCCTTGAAAGTAATCACCGACCGCCCGGAAATACAAACTGTTGTGGAGAACAAAAAACTTCTCCTTCTCAATGCGCAATACTATCTTGACAAAGGATTTATACCATTTGTTTTCCGCAAGACGAAAAAGCGCAACCGCACACGGCACGAGCTTTCACCGAACAAGCGTGGTCCGCAGCACAAAGGGTGGCACGTCATAGGAGGCAGTTCGCAGTGCGTAAATATCAACAAAAGTTGTATCGTGGCTTTTGCCGATGTTCCACTTGAAGAGTGGCACAACCTGTATCGTAAGACGTTCAATTACTCACAGTCGCCCGATGCTCTCGTCCGCCCTTGCATTGTTGACGACACCGAGTTGTATGTCAACTGGGGCAAGGTTAAGGTGTCGAACCTTGACAGACTTTCCAATTCACCACGAATGCTCCGATTTGAATACGGTATCGGTTTCGGTCGCACTTACGAGCGCAACCGCGAGACTGTCACGCCTTGCAGTTTGGTATCGAATCTCGCCGTGTTCACCGTCATCTACGACACCGCAACGATGAAATGGTATTTTGGAAAGTGATGCGGTATGGAAATAAAAAAAGATGCAAGCCTTGGCCCACATCCAAACACTGCGCTAAAGCCGATGCCGCAAGCGCAAACCTTAGAAATAAGCCAATGCTCACTTCAATACGTTGCAAATTTAGTGATTAATCACAATACAACCAAATATTTATGAAGCATATTGTCAGTAAAATTCAACTAATCTGCGCTGTCGCGCTGATAACGCTCGGCACGGCACTGCTCATTGCAGGATTCTTCGTTCCGCCTACGGGTGTCATTGACAGTTCGGTACTCATCGCATTCGGTGAGATTCTCACTTTCGTAGGTTCTTTGTTCGGAATTGACTATCATTATAAATACAAGCAGAAATGAGAAACATCAACGAAATTATCATTCATTGTGCCGCCACCCCCGAAGGAAAGCCTTTCACTGTGGCGGACATCGACCATTGGCATAGGCAACGGGGCTGGAAAGGCATAGGCTACCACTTTGTGATATACCTTGACGGTTCAGTTTACAAGGGAAGACCCATCGAACAAGTAGGGGCGCACTGTCTTGGACACAACACCAACTCGATCGGCGTTTGTTACATAGGCGGCTGCACTGCCGGCGGCAAGCGTCCAAAGGACACACGCACTCAGGCACAAAAGGCTTCTCTTGTCCGGCTTATCACCGAACTGCGCAGACAATACCCGAAAGCTACAGTCCACGGCCATTGCGAGTTTGCCAACAAAGCATGTCCTGCATTTGACGTTAAAACATCTGGATTATGCGAACTCTGATTTTTTCAATTGCCGCCATTGTCCTTGCCTCATGTTCCACACACCGCAAAGTGGAAACCGTTGCCAGTGACGACATCAGCCTGTCAAAAACGACTGCGACCATATCTTCAGACAGTTCCGCCCTTGATATGGCACTGTCGTTGTCCTACAACTTTGACAGTCTCGAAGTCTGCTACATTCCGACTGATACGCTCGTCTCACCATCAGGTATAGTTCTTCTGAAAGCTCGCAGAGCGTCTTTCAATCGCAATAATTCGATTAGTAGAGAACAGCGGTCGGTAGCTATTGCGTCTGATACGCTGACGACTCACCGCACAAAGGACAGTCACAATCGTGAATCTACCGACACGGCTAAAGGCTATAAGCCACCTGACGGCACGCTTGTCGTTTTAGTTCTCCTATTGATGGGCGCAACCATCATCTTTTTCAAACTCCGCAGTAAGTAAAGTTTTTTCATGACACAAGCGACTTGTCCGTGAGGATCAGCCGCTTTTTCGTTTTGCGAGTGCCATCTGATTTGCCCGCCCACCCGAAGCCGGCAAAGCAGTCTCTCCACAACTCCGCTTCGCACTCCGTTTCTGACTACGACACGTCAGTCCGAGTAGCAATCGTCTGTGTCCAGGTCAGGACATTGCGCCAAAGCACACAAATTCCTTCCGGCAAGCCGTCCCGAAGTCAGCCTGTACTCCAACTTTCTGCGTGTCGTGGTCAGCCACTGCGTTCTTCACATCGAACAGGAGCCTACACTTTTGTCGGCTTCTATCCCCGATAGTGGCGGCACTCGCATTGTCCGCCCCGGAGGGCAGTGCGGATTTATCGCAAAAGCGCATCAGTCCCCACCCCAAGCCCCGATGTGCAGTGAGCCAATGCACAGGACTTCATTCCGCCTATGACGGCTTGCGCTTCACTGCTTACGAGCTTGTCGGGCAGTCTTATCGAGCCGACACCATACAGCCACTCCGTCACGTTGTCGGAAAGGCTTCGCCGTCTGCGCCGCCGATGGTATCGCCACTGACTTGCTCGCCCGCTCCAAATCCGTTACGCTGCCGCCGTTATCCGCTCCATTGCGCCGCAGCCTTGTCTTCACCGCACGTCGCCATCACCCCGGCAAGCCGGGAGAGCGGTGTCGGCATACGAAACCAAATCACGACGAGCCGGCTTTGGTCCGCACGCCAACGCATTCACCGCACAATGGCAACAATGGCTCTGCATATTCCGCTTTGGCTTTGAAAGCGGCGTCGCAATCGTCCATAGGGCGGTGGGGGGTCTTTACAGACAGTAGTTAAGGGAAATCCCTTAACAATCCCTATAATCAGCTGAGTATCAGCCGTAATCTTGTTTCAGCCCTTTACAGACTGAAATCTCATAAAATTTTGACACATCTTCACGCTACTTTACACGCTGTGAATGTGTCTTTTACGATACTGAGATTTTGGCTCAAATTTGCCATTGTTTCACACTGAATACACCTATGGCATCATACAACACCACCGCAAAAGTCGTCCTGTCGGTGAATGGCAGACAGGCGCAGCAAGTCCTTACTTCGCTTCAGGAGGAGGCAACCAAACTCGAGCGAAAGCTCGCCAAAGCCGCCACTGCCGGCGACAAGGCATCAATGAAGAAACTGCAACGAGAACTCAACTCCACCAACCGGCTGATTTCTCAACTGCAAGGCTCTGCCACAACCGCCGAGCAGGTGCTTCGACGGCTTGACAAGGCTACACCTAAGGAACTTCAGAGAACACTCAAGACATTGCAGTCGCAACTCAGCGGCATCGAACGCGGCTCTGCGGCTTGGAACGACCACATCGCCAAAATCAGACGTGTAAAGGAGGAAATATCGGCAGTAAACCGACAACTCGCTGTTCAGCAGTCCCGATGGGAAAAGATGAACAATTGGCTCAACAACGCACAGACTTTCATTATGGGCATTGCGGCTGCCGTAACCGGCTTGGTAATGGCTGGAAGAAAAGCGGTGAACGCATACGCTGAAATGGAGGAGCAGCTCGCCAACACCCGGAAATACACCGGTATGACAGAAAAGTCGGTTGAAGAACTGAATAAGGCATTTATGCGTCTTGACACCCGAACTCCTCGCGAGAAGCTCAATGAACTTGCACAGGAGGCCGGTCGTTTGGGTAAGAACACTTTGGAAAGCGTACAAGGATATGTGGAAGCGGCTGACATCATCAACGTGGCTCTCGTGGACTTGGGTGCGGGGGCGACACAGACGATCGCAAAACTTACAAACATCTTCGGTGTGGAGCAGATGCTCGGCACTAAGGACGCTATGCTGGCGGTAGGTTCTACGGTGAATGTTCTCTCACAGAACTGCACCGCATCGAAACCGTATCTCGTTGAGTTCGCACAGCGAATGGCGGGCATAGGCTCGCAAGCGAGTCTGACCATTCCGCAAATCCTCGCTTTTGGAGCTGTGCTTGACGCCAACGGCCAAAAGGTGGAGATGTCGGCTACCGCAATCCAAAAGGTGATTATGAACCTTGCCAACAAGAATCACGAGTTTGCTGCCACGCTCGGTCTTGATGCAGAACTACTCAACACCACGCTGAAGAAATCCGCAAAGGACGGATTGATGATGTTCCTTCAAGCCTTGCACGACATCGGAGAGAAGTCATCGTTTGCCAATGCCACTATGATTCTCGCTCCGGCGTTCAAGGATATGGGGCTTGACGCAGCCCGTGTGTCGCAGGTGCTGTCCACGCTTGCCAAGCACATTGACGAGGTGAAGTGGCAGATGGGTGAAGCAGACAAGGCGTTCAGGGAGGCATCTTCTGCTACACACGAATACGAGATTTTCAATACCACGGCACAAGCTGCCATTGACAAGGCGAAGAAGCGTGTCACTGAACTTGCCGTGGAACTCGGTGAAAAGCTATATCCTGCAATGAAGCATATATACACGTCTTCGGGTATCTTCTTGCGAGTCCTTAATCAAATTGTCTCTTTCATTATTGAATATCGGAAAGTTATTGTTCCGCTCATTGCATCGCTCGCCACTTACTACACTACCATATTGGCAGCAAAGACGGCTCACGTAGCCTGAAATTTGGTGATGGGTGCCGGCAAGTCGGTGCTGTCGGCATTCCAATATGCCGTTGGTTTGTGCGAGGTGGCGGTTATCCGATTCACGCACGGAGCAAAGACCGCCGGGACGGCTATGACTTTTCTTAACCAATCAATGAAGGCTTCGCCATGGGGTTTGGTGCTGGCGGCTGTTACCGCCGTGGCAGTGGCAATCTACAATCTCGCCACAAAGACTGATGAGTACAGACAATCCCTTGACAGTGCAATGAAGTCGGCTGCCGGTCTTGACGAGCAGAGCATCAAGGAGAAGAACGACCTTGACAGACTGTTCGGCACGCTTGACGGTGTAAGAAAAGGCACAAAGGAGTATGAGAACGCCAAGGACAGTATCATCAAGCAGTACGGCAAATACCTGCAAGGCTTAATTAACGAGCGTGGTGAAATCACAAATCTTGAAGAAGCCTACAAGCGTCTGACATTCGCTATCCGTCAGAATGCCAAAGTGCGTGGCATATCAGCCGCACGTGATGCCATCACTACTGAATATACCAAGAACATTCAGGACGATCTTGAGGAACTGCGGCAGTCATTGATTAAGTTCGGCGCTGATGCTCGAACTGCCCAGCGCATTGTGTCTGCCACATCGCAACAGGTGGCAACTGGCACGCCAATACCAAAGGATATTCAAGACTTACTTGCCGGATTCCAGAGAACTTTCTCTTTTTTGCATCTGACAGACCGTAGCAGCACCCCGGTAGCCATCTTTAACCGTATTACCGGCAAGATGAACGACTTCATTTCACGAATGCAGAATCTTGACGATATGGAGAATGGTGTGCGTCCTGCAAAGAATGCCAACGACCTCACACTTGATGCGGTCATCACCATTGCCGAGCGTGTGGCGACCAGCAAGGAACGTGGCGGTCTTGTACCTGTCATACAGCTGGACGGAACGATGCAGTCGCAGTTTATGACGCGAGAGCAAGCTTCGGAACTGCTGCAGATGTACCGATGGGAAAAGGCGGAGCGCAGCGGTGACTTTGGCAATGGCATGGATAAGGATAACGCTGATTATGGCAGTGACAATAACAGCGCTTTCACGCCGACTTCCACAAACTCGGCAACGACTACTAACACTGACCGCTTTGCAGCTGAGAAAGATGCCCGTGAGCGTGCCGAGGCTCAGACCCGCATTGACTATGCAACAGGCAAAAAGGATTACTTGCAGTATCTTGATGAAATGAACACCGCTTCCGTTAACTATTATTCTGCACTGCTGAAACGCACCGACCTGTCGGCTACTGAACGTCTGACCATACAAGCGCAGTATCACGAGGCGGTAAAGAAGCAGACAGAGCAGTTCACGACAAAGTCTGCGGAAAAAGAGAGTGTCCGTTACAACTCCGAACTTACCCAAATCAAGCAGTTCTACATTGACGGCATTATCTCAAAGGAGACATACGACAACCGCATTGAAGAACTAGAAATTGAGCATCAGCGTAAACTCATATCTGTCTATAAAGACGGTTCATCTGAAAAACTTCAGGCTGAGCAACAGTTGCAACAACTTCTGATTGCGCAGATGCAGCGCAGACAAAAGACTGTGGAGGAGAATGAGCGCAAACTCGCTTCTATGAAAAAGGAGTTTTTCGGAGACAATCTGGCAGAAAGTAGAGCGAAATATGATGCTGACATCGCGCTTTTGCAAACCGTATATGAGCGTGAGATTGCTGCTGCCGGTGACAACGCTGACGAAAGACTGCGCATTGAAGAGGCATTCCAAAAGGCTAAACTTGCCTTGCAGAAGAAGTATGGTTTGCTTGCCGAGGAAGACACGCGCAACTCCGCACAGAGGGCTGTCGATGCTTCCGTTGAGTGGCTGAACTCTGACGGTGGCAAGGCTATGCAAGGTGCAATATCCACGCTAACTTCGGGTATGGGGGCAATATTTTCTTCTTTGTCATCGCTGGTGCAGTCTGAAATGGAGATACAGTCTGCCGCCATCAGTAAACGATACGAAAAGGAAATATCCGCAGCGGATGGCAACACCTATCGGGTGAAGAAACTCGAAAAGGAAAAGGAGCGTGAGATTGCCAAAGCTAAGAACGAAGCAAACCGAAAGATGTTCGCCATGCAGGTCATACAGGCTGTGGCGCAGACTGCACAAAACGCCATATCAGCCTATGGCTCGGCTGCCGCCATTCCTCTTGTCGGCTACATTCTTGCACCTATTGCCGCCGGCATGGCAGTGGCTGCCGGTATGATTCAGATTGCGGCTATCAAGAAGCAACAGCAAGCTTCGGTGTCACAAGGTTATGCCTCCGGTGGTTTCACCCCTGACGGCAGACCTGATGAACCTGTTGGCATAGTACACGCCGGGGAATGGGTGGCATCGCAGCGTCTTGTTAAGTCACCACAAATGCGCCCGCTTATTGAGGTTCTCGACTATGCCCAACGCACCAACTCTATCGGCTCGCTGAAAGCCGCCGATGTGTCACGTTCTATCACAGCACCTATGATGATTGCGTCACAGTCTGTTTCTCCATCTGTTCAGCCCAATGTCATCGTTAATGTTCCTGTCCAAACTTCGACTGACCCAAAGATCGTGCAGACACTTGCCATGCTGAACAAAAGATTGTCTGCACCGTTTGTCACCATTGCCACTATTTCAGGCGACAAGGGCATCAACAAGGCGCAGGAAGACTATGACCGGCTGATGCGCAACAAATCCCCGAAATCCCGTAAATAGCAGATATGGAAATTCTAATCAATGGCAGACAGGCCTGTCTCAAAGAAAATACTTCTTTCCAGTTCGTGGAGGAAAACCGTCTGTTCAGCGGCTCTGACGGATATTCACTGACTATCACCTTTCCGTTGCGTGGCTGTGCGCATAACATTGCTATCTTCGGCAACATCAACCGTGCCGATGTCGTGGCGTACAAGGCGGTGTTTGATTGTTCTATCCGTGACCGTTCTTTTGTAAAGCACGGCACAATCACCATCACAGAAATCAACGACAGCGAGGTGAAGACTCAGTTCCTTGAAGGCCGCTCAGAAGCAAATTTCAATTCATCTTTTGATGACATCTACATCAATGAACTTGACCTCGGTTCTCCGTTACACACATCTCCTACGGCTATAACGCCCTCCAATGCTTGGAACAATGGCGTGTACAATCTCTCGTTTGTCGCCTTGCCTTGGGTAAACAATGAGTCCGGCAACATTCAGAACTGTCCCCGATATACAGGTTCTTCTTACGTTTGGCACAACGATACGAAAGGCTTGTCGTGGCAGCCGTATCTTCTATATATTGTTAAGCAAATATGCGCTGCGGTGGGTTATACCTACGATTTCCGCTCTTGGGAAGAACGTGAGGAACACCGCTATCTGCTCGTGTGCAACACGTTGCCGTGGGCGTGGGGAATGACGGACTTTGCCGATGCACTGCCGCATTGGTCGGTGGCGGAGTTTTTCTCTAAACTTGAATTGTTTCTTGATGCGGAGTTTGACATTGACCATCGGGCACGTCACATCGGCTTTGCTTACACGCAACAGAAACTTGCTTTGCTTGCTCCTGTTAATATCCATAAGGTCATAGCGGAGCATAGTGTGGCTGTTACCATAGAAGACGAACGTTGTGACTACCGAGAGGCTACAAACCTCGCATACACCGAATGCGACCATGAGATGTGGAAGTTCTATTCCTGCGATTGGTTCATAAAGGCTCGCAATGGCGATGCCTTAGTCTATGACACACTGTCGCAGTTGCTTGCCACCAATAAGTCTTTTGCTGTATGGGACGGCCAGGCGCACCGAGGCTCAAATATCAACAGATTACTGTATGCCAAAGATCTTGACATTTATTTTGTCGTCCGCGCGGTGCACAAAACGCTCGTTCAGGAGAACAAGAATATGCCGAACAGATATTCATATAAGTGCGTACTGCAACCTATCAACCTTTTTGGATCTCGCATCGTTGATGAGCGTGAAGATGCGGAGCAGAATGAAATAGAGTTTGTACCGGCGTGGATTGACTATACAGACAATACTTATGGCAACTGCCTGTATCTTTCATTCTCCGGTTTCGATGATGCAAGTTCCGCATCTTCTGAAACGAATGTAGGCAGTTCCGGCAGTCTTATCAAGGACTTCAAGGAGCGTGTCGACGGCACATTCTATCAGCCAACATCGGTTCAAGCAATCGTTGCCGGTGAGTCGAAAAAGCGCAGCGAGTTCTACGACAAGATTTATGTTGCGTGGTGGGACGGCGCAGCTGACTACAACGGCAAATTACCATATCCTTACGTTGATGATGTTGTCATCTACGAGGACTGGAGCGGCTACTTCCGTCCGCATACCTCATTGCGGCTAAACGACAGTAATGCGAATAGAATGCGCTCGGTGTACCATATAGACACCAAACGCAAATACACATTCAAGTTCCTGACTGATATGCTGCCCAACCCTCGCTCACTATTTCTTATAAGAGGTAAACGCTACATCTGTGAAAAGCTTACAGCCACATTCTCAGAGAGCGGAATGTCGCAGTTGGTAAAAGGCGAATTTTGGCAAGTTTCAGACAGTTAATAATTGTAACGAAATGTATATTCACGCCTTATAGCACGCCTATTACTTAAAAAGTGTTTAATATTTTCAAGTTTGGATTTTTGCCTCTAAAAACGGCTAAAATATGGAGGTTTTGTGGTACACTTTTCTCCATTTTGTGGTACAGTACCACAAAAGCAATTTTTATAACTAACTGATATGTATATAATTATAAAATATTTTACGACCACACTCGGATCACTCAAGATGGGTCATAGACTTAACCAGTTTATGACCTTTTTTTATGCGCTTTTTAAAGGGCGAAATCCTGGAGGGATTGGATATGTGTTGCAGCGGAGGCGTAGCCGACGCAAAACACCGGCCTACACATATTTTATCACTAACGCGGATAATGCCGGCTGCAATTTTGTGGAAAGCTACGCAAAACACTATGCCTTTTCAGTACTTTCGGCATGCCTCGTCCATATGTTTTTTGGCCTGTTTGGCGCATTTTATCCTGTCAAATTGATGGGATTACGGCTTTTTCAGTGCTGCTATTGATTACGGGGTGACTATGATTATGGTGCCGCGGGTGCCCTCGCCGCCGTAGTCGGCGCTGAGGGGGAGCTGGGCGCACAGGTTGGAGATGGCCTCGTCGGTGAGGTGGGTGTCGGTTTCGAGCACAAAGGCACCGCCGCTGCAGTGCAAGTCCCACACCTCGTGGCCGCAGGCGTTGACTACGGTGGCAATGGCGTCTTGCGTCTGCCACGCATCGGTGAAGTCGTCGATGGTGTCCATGTTTTTGGTCAAAACACTATCTGCATCAGGGTGGCGTCGTGATAGACGCGCCCTTGCTTTATCCATGCTTTTAGGCGGCCCGACTGTTCAAAGCCCTCCTGCTTGAATATGGTGATGCAGGGTGCATTGGTGTCGGCAATGACAACATACAGTTGGCGCAGGCCAATGTGGTTGCTGGCGTACTGCTTGATGAGCCGCAGGGCGCGGCGGCCGTAGCCGTGGCCCTGGCAGCCGGGGGCGATGAGCAGGCCGAGTTCGGCGCGGTTGTTTAGCGGGTCAAAGTCGATGAAGTCGACCGTGCCAATGGGGCTGCCATCAGTGCAGAGGGTGATCATCAGACGCAGCTGGCGTGAGGCGTAGATGTCGCCCGTGTAGCTGCTCAGGTAGGCCGCCAGCAAGTGGCGTGAATAAGGCGCCTGGGTGCCCGACACCGTCCAAAGCCCGGGATCGTTTTCCCAGCCGTATAGAGTGTCGATGTCGGCAGGCTCAAGGGCGCGCAGAGCCACGGTGTCGTCGGAAATCAGGTTCATGACTGCTGCATTTTGGGTGATATGATCATGTCGTTTTGTGCCGAATAGATGTGAAAGCTGATGCCAGGCCGCGAATAGCGCGCTATCAGCTCCACAATCTCGCCATAGGAGTGCGAGGCGTTGTCGATGAGCACATTGGCCGCTCCGCAGGCGGGCATGGCGGTGGCGTAGCGCGCTATGCCGCACTTGGCAGCCACTGCGGGCGCGTTGGCGGCGAGCACCACCCATTGGCCGCGCGAGGTGTCGGCATTGCTGCGGGCGTTGGCATTGGGGCGCAGCGTGCGGCGCAGGCGGGCCATGCCGGCACGCACGCCCACGCCGGCCTTGACGAGCGGATAGAGCAGCGCGCTGTAGCCGGGGAAGTGCTTGCGGTAGAATATGAGCATGGCGTCGTAGAACACGCGCACATAGCGCATCGAGTCCTTCTTGGTGCTCTCGCCCTTGTAGTGGATCATGTCGACGGGCAGATACCAGTTTTCATAGCCAGCCTTGGCCATGCGGTATGACAGGTCGATGTCCTCGCCATACATGAAGAAGTCTTCGTCGAAGCCGCCCACACTCTTCAGCAGGCTTGTGCGGCAAAACATGTAGGCACCGGCAAGGATGTCGATGCGGTGGGCCTCGCGCTCGTCGAGATAGCGCAGATGATAGCGGGCAAACCAGCGCGAGCGCGGCATGAGCGACGACAGGCCGAAGATTTTGCAAAACGACACCCACGGTGTGGGAAACGCGCGCTTGGACTCGGGCAGGAACACGCCGTTGCCGTCGATCATGTGTGCCCCGATGGCGCCGCAGCGGTTGTGGGTGCGCATCCACTCGAGCGGCTCGGCCAGGCACTTGTGGGTGATGATGGTGTCGGGGTTGAGGATGAGCGTGTAGCGGCCACGGGCCTGGGCAATGGCGCGGTTGTTGGCGCGCGCGAAACCCTCGTTGTGCTCATTGACGATGAACCTGACCTCGGGGAAACGCTCGCGCAGAAAGCTAAGCGAATAGTCGCACTGGTCGTTGTCGACCACAAACACCTCGCCGCGAAGCCCCTTGAGGGCCTCACGCACCGACAGCAGCGTCTGCTCCAGGAAATACTTGACCCTGTAGCTGACTATGACCACGCTAATGTCGATTGACTCGCCAACGCCGTCTGCCGTCATTTTGCACCGTTTATTTGCTTGTTGATCTGGTCGATATAGCCGAGCACCTCGTCGCGGCCGCGGCCGTCGGCACTCGAGGTCATGAATATTGGCGGCAGCTCCTCCCACGACTTCAGCAACTCTTCCTTGTAGGCGGCCACATTGCGCGGGCCGGCCTCGCGGCCCAGCTTGTCGAGCTTGGTGAACACGATGCTGAACGGCACTCCGTGCTCGCCCAGCCAGGTGAGAAACTCAAGGTCGATTTTCTGCGGCTTGTGGCGGCAGTCGATGAGCACAAACAGGTTGGTCATCTGCTCGCGGCCCAGGATGTAGCTGTCGATGATGCGTTTCAGCTGCTCGCGGCTGTCCTTGCTGCGGGCGGCGTAGCCATAGCCTGGAAGGTCGACAATGTACCAGGCGTCGTTAATTTTAAAGTGATTGATGAGCAGCGTCTTGCCCGGAGTGGCGCTGGTCTTGGCCAAGCCGTTGCGGCCGCACAGCATGTTGATGAGCGACGACTTGCCCACATTAGAGCGTCCTATGAAGGCATACTCGGGCAAATTGCCCTGCGGACATTTGGCCACGTCGGTGTTGCTTATTTCGAATTCAGCTTTCTTTATTACCATAGAGTTGTGAGGTATGTTTCTGTGTGGTTCAACGTGTGGCGGGCAACGTTCCAGAGCGAAAGCACTGAAAAAACGCAGCCGACAAGCCGCCAATTAATTGACTAATTTATAGCAAATTGCGGCAGACGTGGCATGCCACGTCACTACGGCATTCATCACTGTTTAGCGCATTCACCACACGCCTACTCGCCTTAAGTGCAGTTTTTTTTCAGTGCTCTCGCCAGTGCGCGCCCGCACATTATATTATGCAAATATAGTTCTTTTAATCCATTTGGGCAACCCGGTGGCGACGGCGCATCAGCCTTTTTCGGGAACAACGGCGGCGCAAAAGGCCGAATCGGGACCGACTGGAGTGAGCAGAGTGGCACCAGCGGCCACACTATGCGGCGCGGCAATCATGAAGCGGCCACGCATGCCGCGGCGGCCGCATGCGGCTGCCACAAGTCCCATGGTGGGACGCAGGTTCAGCTCCACACACGGGTCGATGCCCACCGTGCCGCCTGATGTGCGGTAGAGCAGCATGTCGAGCCCAATCCAGCCCGTGTAGCGCGCGGCCACCACCCGGCGCACGGATTCAACCGCCATCTGCTCCACGGCGTCGAAGCCGGGATACAGCTCCGCAACCATGGCTCGCAGTTCATCGGCACCGGCCACAATGCCGTGGGCATACTGGCTGTGGAAGTCGCTGGCAAACACCGAGTAGCCGTCCACGCGGCAGCCGCCGCCCGAACAACGCAGCTCGAGGGCAAAGTCGAGGCAGCGGTCGAGGGCCTGCTCGCACATAACCGAGCCCTGCCGCTTGATGATGCCTGAGCACCACTGGGCAAAGTCGCGCGCACTGGGCTGTAGCACGCGATACACCCCCCGGCCGCTGCCCGACCAAGGCGACTTCACATAGCAGCTGGGATGCGCGGCGGCAAAGCGCAGCACGGCATCAAGGCGATCGAGTTCAACGGGCTCGGGCGACAGCGGCCCGCCCGCCATAGCGGCAATGGCGCGGTGAATGGCCAACGAAGTGCGCCTGTGCGACAGGCCTCGCCAGCCGTCGACCTGGGCCGTTGTGGGCAAGCAGTCCCGCCCCACCCCGCGACCCTCAAGCCAGTGCAGCATAGCCGGGCTCCACCCCCACGGCTCGAAGCGGCAGCCGCCTATGCCCCTTAGCCACTCGGGTTCCATGGCCTCAACATTGAGCCCCTGGGCATTGAGCCACCGCTGGGCCCGCTTTGCACCCTTGCACACCACAGCCGATCCCGCAGGCGCATACCATGCCGGCAGCAGCTGCAGGTCGCGCCTGAGCTGCTGCGCAAATGGCGGCGCTGTGTAGTTGGGCCCGCCATTGGCCAGGGCCAAATCGTTTTCGGGATTGAAAATGAAGATGCTGCGCATGGGCTTGTTGAGAGAATGGCACATAAAAAAATTAATGGAAGCCAATTGCTTAGCTTCCATCATTGATTTTTTTGTGACCCATATAGGATTCAAACCTATAACCTTTTGATCCGTAGTCAAACACTCTATTCAGTTGAGCTAATGGGCCAGATCGCATAGCGGCTATTTCCGTTTTGCGCTGCAAAATTACGCAATATATCTGTAACCGCAAAGCGTTTTTCTAAAAATATTTTTCAATCTGCACGATTTATCGTTTTTTTTTGGGGCTTCGGCCGCGGCCAAGTCAGAACAGATAGGGCACCGAAGGGTCGGAATTCAGGCGGTCGACATATTCCATAAAGTAGCTGTTGACCATGGGCGTTGACTGGTAGTCGTTCATCATGGTGTAGCGGCGCAGCAAGTCGGGATATGCGCCGAGCAGCCCTATGAGGTAGTCGCTGTCGACCTTGTGCACGGTGTGGGTGGCAAAATCGAGGTGGTAGAAAGGAGCCGTGGCGCCATTGTACATGCCGCCCATGCCCACGCCGGTGTCCATGCCAGTGACGAGGCCCACCATCATGTTGAGCATCACGCCGCCAAACGTGGGCCCGCCGCGCAGCCACTGCACAAATGCCACTTTGGCCGAGAAAAAGAGCGGCACAAAGCGCGAAAAGTGCGAGCAGTCGCCCTTGAAGTTGGCCTTGATCCAGTTGCTACTGATGAGCCACGTGCTGTCGCCGATGGCCACAGCCACCGACTGCTGCCTCAGCGAGCGCGTCACGCGCTTGTCGGCAGTAGAGAAGTCGTAGTCATATGGCGAGCGCACATCAATTTTCGGATCGATCACCACTGTGTCGGCCCGCTGGTTGAATATCGACTGCCACGAGCGGTAGACGCACAGCGTGTCGGCCGTCTGCGCCGCACCGCGGCTGGCCAAAGCAGCCACCGCTGCCACCACTATGGCCGCCCGCATTGCAGCCTGCCTGAGTTTCATTGCCATAATATCACCATTTACGAACTATCCTATTCACTCGCCGCGGCTGAGCACGGCCTCCACATCGGCCTCGGTGCCGCAAAAAGCACCTGTTTTTTCGAGGTTGAGCGTGGCCATGGCAGCGGCAAAGCGGCCGGCCTCGTCATAGCCGGCCCCGCGGCTGCGCATATACAGGTAGCCGGTGGCATAGGTGTCGCCACAACCCGTGGCGTCGACCAGCTGCTTGGGGCGGTAGGCGGGAATGCGGTGCATCTGGCCGTCGGCGTATATCACCGAGCCATAGCTGCCCAGCGTCATCAGCACCTCTTTCACGCCCCAGCCGGCCAGCACGCGCGCCGCCGGCTCGAGGTCGGAGTAGCCGGTGAGCGACTCAATTTCGTGCTCGTTCACCTTGAGAATGTCGACCATTTGCAGCACCTGGCGCTTCTGCTGCCAGTCGCATGGATACACCTTGTCGCCGTCGACATAGCGCAGAAAGCCCTGCGCGTCGACGCTGAGCGTGCCGCGGCCCGCAAGCGACTCGATGGCATCGAGCGGGAAGTCGTCGGCCAGCAGCGAGCCAAGGTGTATATAGCGGGCCTCAACGCCGCTCAGCTTCTGGGCGGTGAAAGGGTCGGCCTTGGCCAGAACGCGCTGGCGGCGGTTGTTCATGTTCTCGCCATAGGAGTTTTCAAAAAACACCGTGTGGCGGCTGGGAATCACCTCAACCTCGATGCCGGCGCCGCGCATGCGGTCAACGGCCTGCATGTCGGCCTCGGCGAGCGAAGTCACGAGCTTGTAGCTCACTCCGGGCATGCGGCTGATACCGTAGGAGAAGTAGTAGGAAGTGCCGCCGTTGAGCGAGGCTGTGCTGTGGGGGGTTATGATTTTGTCGAGCGTGATGTGCCCGATGCAGCAAATGTCAGTCATTTGTAAATCGATATAAATTGTAAATTTTCACCAAATCGTGCCGCAAAATTAGAGCTAAAAATCATAATACGCAACTATTCACGCCAAAAGCCGCGCCGCCGGGCATTCTAGCCGCGAGTCTGATTGCGGAAAGTGGAAATTTAATTGTAACTTTGCGGCATGACACGCAGAATAGTGATGATTGGCGCGGGCAATGTGGCAGCAAGCCTGGCCCGCGCGCTGGCACGCCGCCACAGCATTGTGCAGGTCTACAGCCGGCACTTGGCCAACGCACGGCGGCTGGCCGGGGCGGTGGGCTGCGGCGCGGCCACCGACAGCCTCGCCGGCATCGACCCAGGCGCCGACACCTATGTGATGGCGGTGCGCGACGACGCCATTGCCCAGGTGGCCGCAGCCGTGCCCGACCGCCCGGGCGCGCTGTGGCTGCACACCTCGGGCACCAAGCCGCTGGCGGTGCTGGGCGCGAGCCACGCCAGGTGCGGGGTGCTGTATCCCATGCAGTCGTTCAGCCGCGAGATGCCCGTTGACTTCAGAGGCGTGCCCGTGTTTGTGGAAGGCTGCGACGCCGAGGCCGAGGCCGAGGTGACGGAGCTGGCCCGCAGCATATCGGGACACGTGGAGGCGGCCGACAGCCACAAGCGCGCCCGGCTGCATGTGGCGGCAGTGATGGCGTGCAACTTTGCCAACCACCTGTGGACGCTCACAGCCGACACACTGGCCGAGGCAGGCATCGACTTCAAGGTGATGCTGCCGCTCATACGCTCCACGGTGGCTAAGCTCGACACGCTCAGCCCGGCACAGTCGCAGACGGGGCCGGCCGTGCGCGGCGACACCGAGGTTACCGATCGCCAGCGCCAGATGCTGACGGGGCGCACACGGCAAATATACGACCTGATGACCGAGAGCATAATCGAGCACTCGGCCAGGCACAATGAGGAGATCAAACAATAAACACAAGCTATATGAGCTCAATCGACTACGACTTGAAACGGATACGCGGGGTGGTGTTTGACATCGACGGGGTGCTGTCGCCGTCGACCATTCCGCTGGCGCCGTCGGGCGAACCGATGCGCATGGTGAACATAAAGGACGGATATGCCATTCAGCTTGCTGTGAAGCACGGGCTGCACATTGCCATACTGAGCGGTGCCAAAACGCAGGCCATCGACGTGCGCTTCCGCGGCCTTGGAGTGACCGACGTGTTTCTGGGCGCGGCCGTGAAGCTGCCAGTGCTGCAGCAGTGGATGAGCAACCGCGGCCTCAGCCCCGAGGAAGTGGCCTATGCCGGCGATGACATCCCCGATCTGCACGTGATAGCCCATGTGGGCCTTGGCGTGGCTCCGGCCGACGCCGCCCCCGAGGTGAAGCAGGCCGCACGCTACATTTCGCCCTACGCGGGCGGATATGGCGTGGGACGCGACCTGCTGGAGCAGATAATGAAGGCTCAGGGGCTGTGGCTTGACGACCGCCACGCCTTTGGCTGGTGAAGACACACTACTTTTACACCGATTTGGCTATGAACAATCCGCTTGACAATCTAAAGAAATACGACATAGTGCTGGCCAGCGGCTCGCCGCGGCGGCGCGAACTGCTGGCGGCACTCGATGTGGAGTTTGCCGTGGAGGTGAAGCAGGGCATTGACGAGAGCTATCCGGCCGGCATGCCGCCCGACGAAGTGCCTCTTTTCCTGTCGGCGCAAAAGGCACGCGCCTACATGGCCGACGCCACCGAGCGCCAGCTGGTGATAACGGCCGACACGGTGGTGATAGCCGGCGGGCGCATCATGGGCAAGCCGCACTCGGACAGCGAGGCGCGGGCCATGCTGCGCAGTCTGAGCGGCGGCCGCCACCATGTGGTGACGGGCGTGACGCTGCTGCACGGTGGCCACACCACCACATTCGGCGCGAGCAGCACGGTGGAGTTTGCTCCGCTCTCAGATGGTGAAATCGACTACTACGTAGACCGCTACCGTCCGCTCGACAAGGCCGGGGCCTACGGCATTCAGGAGTGGATAGGCTGCGCGGCCATACGCGGCATAGAAGGCAGCTTCTACAATGTGATGGGCCTGCCCGTGCAGCGGCTGTATGAAGAACTGAAAAAACTGTAAACCTTTTTTTACTGAAAAAAATCACTGCTATGGGACTGGTGATAGGAATCGACGTGGGCGGAAGCACCACAAAAATCGTGGGTCTTGACAACGACGGCTGCATCAAGTCGCCAATGTTTATCACGGCAGCCGACCCTGTGACGTCGCTCTTCGGGGCGTTTGGCAAATATGTGTACGACAACGGCATCTGCCTTGCCGACGTGGAGCACGTGATGCTCACTGGAGTGGGCAGCTCGCACGTGGACACGCCCATCTACGGGCTGCCCACAAGCAAGGCCGATGAGTTTCAGGCCGACGGCCTCGGGGCGCGCTTCGACAGCGGCCTCGACAGGCTGATGGTGGTGTCGATGGGCACCGGCACCACGCTGGTGAGGGTAGAGGGCGACGAGATAAGGCATGCGGGCGGCATAAGCATGGGTGGCGGCACGCTGCGCGGCCTGTCGGCCCTGCTGCTCAAAACCAGCAACATCGCCGAGGTGGTGGAGATGGCCTCACGCGGCGACATTTCTAAAATCAACCTGCAAATCAAGGACATCACCACCCATCAGCTCGAGGGGCTGCCGATGTATGCCACAGCGTCGCTGTTTGGCAAGGTGGTGAACTCGAAGGCCGACGAGAGCGACATTGCCAAGGGACTGATATGCATGGTGCTCGAGACCATCGGGTCGTGCGCCGTGCTGGCGGCGGCCAACAGCCAGCTGCGCGACTTTGTGCTGATTGGCAACCTCACGCGGCTGCCCGACTGCAAAGTGATATTCCCCATTATGGAAGACCTGTATGGCGTGCGCTTCCACATGCCGGCCCATGCCGAATATTGCACAGCTCTGGGCGCCGCCCTCGCCTACCGCGGCGTGTAAAGTTGAATGTTGAGGGTTTATTGTGGTTTTTGGGGGCTCCCACAGATCTCACAGATTTACACAGATTTTTTCTTCGACACAAAGACACATTGTGGCTGTGGCGGATTTTCGACATAAAGACATAAAGACATATTTCTTAGACGACAAAGACAGATAAAGTTTTTTCGACAGAAAGACAGATAAAGTTTTTTCGACAGAAAGACATAAAGACAAATAAAGACAACAATATGTCTTTAACAATATGTCTTTATTGTCTAAATACCCAAATCGTGCAGCTATGTGGCTTTATGTCGGAAGTCCACAAATTGAAATCGCACAACTTTAAACTCTCAACCTTAAACTTTAAAACCTACTGTTCGGCATTAAAATTTCAATGCGTAGCGCAACGCATTCAATCATCTTTGCATCAAGCATTTGCAATAAATTTAAAATATTTTGCCGCATTTCTTTGCTTTTATCAAATATTTCACTACTTTAACACATTGTTAACCATATAATATAAACTGAGATGAGAAGACTCAAGAACCAACACCTATGGATGCCCGCAATCGCAGTGCTGGCAACCGTCCTAATGCTGCTGTGTTCGTGCTCAGACGACATGGTTACTGGCAGCAAAATCAGAACCGACAATGTGGCTGAAGCCGTTTTCACGTTTGATGGCGTAGTGGGCAATTTTGCCAACTACCGCACGCCTGATGAGAAAATGGCAGCATGCCAAATTCCAGAGGACTTGCTCAAAAAGCTACCCACCGAAAGATTGGTGGAACTTTGCGCGCAGCACCCTCTGAACGCCATTTGTTATGCCTACGACAACCCTATGACGGGTGCAAAGTACATCATGGCGCACTTCAATGGCTTTCAAGAGCTCAAGAGCCGCAGTGACGCGGCTGAAAAACTTGTGGACTTTTACAGCGGCATTGACTATGCATACGTGCAGAGCGAGCCATACGCCATCACCCTAAAAGACCGCAACGGCAACGCCTACAGCAACTCAGGCATTTCGTTTGTAGAACTCATGCTGGCTTCGGGTGAAATAGCTCAGCTCACTAAAGCCACAGAGGCAGCCAAACTCACGGCAGCTGTTGACGAAAAATTTGAGCAGAAAGCCGACAACCCAAGCGTGTTCAGCGCTGTGTCACTAAGAAGTTCACTTATAAATCGCCCTTGAAAGCGGCAGCCTGAACGGAGAACAGACTAAGGCTGTGTCTACATTTTATAACTGCGGAGGCAGTCTTGACAGAATGGGAGAAGTTTCGAGAATATTATTCACCGGCAAATAGGCACATCCACTATGAAAAGATTTATATTTGGCATATTCTTCATTGCATCTGCATTAAGCATATTTGCAGACATTGACGAAAACGATATTATAAGCCGCGGGAATGGCGTTAAGTACATCTACACCCCCAAGGGACAACAAGTGCTTGCGGAAACTATTGATCACGAGATGACGGCTTCTGAAAATAAAGAGCTGAAGAGCTATTGTAAAAAGATGTACCCTAATGCTGTTGTTATTGGAGACGCCTCTGTGAAATACAATTGTCATGCTTACGTTTGGAGATTAAATTTCAACAACCCACCAGATTACTGGCTACAACACATTAGAATAAAAAGCAATACTCCGAACTTATCCAAATTTTGGACAAATGACCGATATATCGAAATTGACCCCAGTATAAAACAAATTGCGGAGAAAATAGTTTATTATAAGGATAATAGTTTTGCTGACGCTTCAATAACACATTCAGCCGTATCTTCCAAGACACGCGGATACTATGAGTCAAAATGGGGACAGTTGCCTGTTATGCGCCATTTCCCCGATGATGTGCCACCTGTATACGGCACTAACAAGCGATATTTTGTGCTTCTGAACACAGAGGATGGTGTTTTAGTTTGCAGCAATGGCTACGGTGAAATTGAGCCTTACAAAAGAGCCACATATTCCGCTGACGCGAGTTTGAAAACAAGACTTCTGGCAAAACGAATAACCTGCACGATCGAAAACGCAAAAGGAGATGATGCGGTGGAACGCGGGACGGCCGTAGTTCACAACTATTCTTCCGATGGAATAGATGCGACTTTCACTAAAAGCGGAATATATGAGATGTACTTGAAGTTTTACGACAAGGATAATTTTTTGCTCGGAAACTTTTGGTTTGAAGCAATTGTGGTAGACTAACTTTTTAACGGATTTTGATTATGAGACATTGGATTATAATATTGGCAATGACCGTGATGATGCCACTTGCAATGGCTTGCGGAGGTGAAAATGATGAACCAAACGGACCTAATGGCGGCTCTGGAGGTGGCAGCAGTGAGAAACCAGACACAAACCTATACGTACCAAGAAACGGCATAACCGATGGTGACGGCTCTATCTTCATAGAAAACGGGAAGATGTTAACAATAAAAACAGATTTTATAAAGTCTGAAATGGAAAAAGCATTGACGCAAATTCATTGGAAAAGTGAATATTATATAGCATACGATAAAAATTACATATCCAGAGCTAATGCGTTCAGCGACCCTGACCATCAAATTCCAAGTTATATATTTGATGGGACTGTTCGATTTTATGAATTGGGCTCAACGAATGATGAAATTCCAAGAAAGTATAAAACAATGGATAAGGGTTTTATTGTCGACACAGACTTGCTTTCAAGTAGTTGGGAAAATCCTATCCGATATAATATAATTGCTCTTGAGTTGACTGATTCAACTGCTGTCATGGTAACAGATAGGGCCTTTCCGCGTTGGTATAGCACCCCCAAAGGGATTGATTCGAATTCTCTGACTGTAAGAATCGTGTGGAAATCGTTTAATTCGAATGCTCAATAGCTTTACGACTTTCACTAAGAGCGGAATATATGAGATGTATTTGAAGCTTTACGACAAGGATGATTTTTTGCTCGGGAACTTTTGGTTTGAAGCAATTGTAGTGGACTAACTTTTTAATGGATATTGATTATGAAACACTGGATTATAATATTGGCAATGACCGTGATAATGCCACTTGTGATGGCTTGCGGAGGTGACAATGATGAGCCTAACGGCCCTAATGGAGGTGGCAGCACTGGCTCAGAAAGTGACGAAAAGCCAGACACCAGCCTCTACGTGCCAAGAAAAGGAATTACAGATGGCAATAATAGTGTATTTTTAGAAAAGGGTAAAATTGTTGAAGCAAACACCAATTTCACAAAAAGCGATTTGGAAAATGCTTTAGGAGCGATGAATTGGAAGAGGAAATACTACATTGCATACGATTAGAACTATATCTCGGACATTAATGCATTTACTGATTACCGCAAACAAATTCCAACGTATTTAATTAACGGAGAGGCGAAGTTCAATGAACTAAACGAATCAGAGGATTCATATAGGCGATACAAAATTTATGGCAAAGGATTTATTGTTGATATGGATTGGGTATCAAACAGGTTCGAGCCCGCTATAAAATATACTATAGTTGCTTTAGACTTAAGCAATACTACTTCTTACATTATAACAGACCGTACATTTCCGCTATGGTCCAGCATTCCTAGGGGCTTAGATTCAGATTCCACTAAAATCAGAATTGTATGGGAAAGATATAACCCCGAATAATATTTCTTTTAAAAAACAGATTTTAATTATGAGACATTGGATAATGATATTTGCAATGGCTGTGATGATGCCGTTTGTAATAGCTTGTGGAGGTGACAATGACGAGCCTAACGGCCCTAATGGCGGTGGCGGCGGTTCTGGGTCTGGTAGTGATGAGAAGCCAGATACAAGCCTTTTTGCTCCACGAAATGGTATCGCTGATGGCGAAGGCGTTATATTTTGGGAAAAAGGCAAAATGATAACTGCTAACACCAACTTCACGCAAGCTGACTTGGAACAGGCTTTAAGCAAAAATGGCTGGACTATTATTCAATGACGGTGCGTATTATGTGGAAGCCTCTTCTTTCACAATAAGAATGCGGTGGAACGCGGGACGGCTGTGGTTCACAACTATTCTTCCGATGAAATAGATGCGACTTTCACTAAGAGCGGAATATATGAGATGTATTTGAAGTTTTACGACAAGGATGATTTCTTGCTCGGAAACTTTTGGTTTGAAGTAATTGTGGCAGACTAACTTTTTAACGGATTTTGATTATGAGACACTGGATAACGGCATTGGCCCTGGCGGCTGTGCTGCCGCAGCAAACAGCTGCGGCAGCGGTGGCCGACTCAACGGCCTCACAGGCCGGAAAGGGCGTGAGGCTTGAGCGGGTCACAGTGTATGGCCGCAACAAGTTTGGCTCCCAGTCGCCGCAAATGAGCGCGGTGACCGTGGGGCAAAGCCAAATATTGAGCAACCCTGTGTTTTTCGGCGAGCCCGATGTGCTCAAAGCCCTGCAACACATGCCAGGCGTGCAGATGGCCAACGACGGCACCGCGGGCATATTTGTGCGCGGCGGCGACTATGACCAGAACCAGATAACGCTCGACGGAGCCACCATCTACAACGCCGAGCACCTGAAGGGATTCGTCGGGGCCATTAACCCCGATGTGGTGCAGGACGTGGACTTCTACCGCGGCGCGTTTCCGGCGCGATATGGCGCGCGGCTGTCGAGCATCATCGACATTGGCATAAAGCCAGGCAACTTTGAGCGCTACCACGGATCGGTGAGCGCGAGCGTGTATGCCGCGCGCGTGCAGGCCGAAGGCCCGCTGTGGCGGGGCCACACATCGTTCAACGTGGCGGCACGCATGTCGTATCTCAACCTGATTGCCATGCCGGTGCTGCGCAGCGTGTATGACAAGCCCGACGCGCTGCGTCCCTACAGCGACATGAGCTTCTACGACATCAACGCCAAGCTGGCCCACCGCTTCAACGGCCGCCACTCGCTGAGCGCAAGCGCGTATTTCGGCCACGACTCCGACGGCAGCTCGCCGTCGCACTCAGCGCGGCAGACGAGCACGCTTGGCGACAAATTCATCGACTTCAAGGACCAGTGCGACTCGCGCGACGAGCGCAGCAGCGCCACCGAAAACAGCTGGAGCAACCTGCTGGCGAGCCTCAACTGGGAGGCGAGCCTTAGCAAACGGCTCTCGCTCGACGCCACGCTGGCCTACAGCCACTACGACTACCGGCTGAACTACTCCACCAGCCGCCACTCGCTGATATTGGACAACTACCGCGAATTTTACCGCTATGACGAGAGCACCGACAGCCGCTACACCTCGAGTGTGAGCGACGCCTCGCTGGCGGCCAACGTCATGTGGCAACCCAACGGCCTCCACACCGTGAGGGCTGGACTTAAGGTTACGGTGCAAGACCTTGACCCCACCACCAAGACCTCTCGAGAAATGAGCATGTCGATGCTGAGGGCGCCGCTCAACACGCCCGACTCGCTGGTGGCGCCGCTGGGCGATGACGCCTATCTCAAGCGTCAGGCCAAGAACACGCTGCGGTCGGCCTACGGCGGCACGGTGACCACAGCGGCTGTGTATGCCGAGGACGACTATGCCATCACACCGTGGCTGCGCGCAGCATATGGGCTGCGCTTCTCGGCCTTTGCCGCCGACGGCAAGACCTACACACAACTTGAGCCGCGAGCCTCGCTGCGAGTGATGGCCGGCAGGCACACAGCCATCAAGGCGTCGTATTCGCGCATGGCGCAGGGCATTCACCGCCTAATGAGCAGCGACCTGGTGATGGCCACCGACATATGGGTGCCCGTGACCAAGGACGTGCCCATAATGACCAGCAACCTGTATGGCGCCGGGGTGACGGCAGACCTCAAGCACGGCATCGAAATTGCTGTGGAGGGATATTACAAAACCATGGACAATGTGGTGGAATACCTCAACAGCGCATCTTACACCGTGGGCTACGGCGACTGGCGCGAGATGGTGGGATGCGGACGCGGACGCAGCTATGGCGTGGAGCTGATGGCCTCGAAGCGTGTGGGACAGACCACGGGCTGGGTGAGCTACACGTGGTCGAAGTCGCTGCGCAAGTTCGACCGCCCCGGCGAGGAAATTGAGGGCGGGCGCGAGTTTTATGCCGGCAACGACCGCCGCAACAGTCTGAGCCTGAACGTGACCCACACCTTTGCTCTGCGCAAAAACGCAAAAATCGACCTGACCGCCGCATGGACCTACATGAGCGGCCGCCGCGGCACGGTGCCCTATGCCTACATATTCGGTTGGGGACTGCACGAGTTCAGCGTCGACAAGTATTTCGACGACTACAGCAGCGCCGACTATCTGCATCTGGGCAGCGCCGACGACCTCTATGCCACCGAGTTTGGCAACATCTACGGCACGCCCACGCCGCAGTTCACCTACAAGCACCGCAACAACTACGTGCTGCCGGCCATACACCACCTCGATGTGAGCGCCACGCTGTCGGTGACCCACAGGCTGGGCACCACATCGGTGGGCCTGAGCCTGTATAACGTGTATAACCAAAAAAACATAAGCAGCGTGTATCTGGGCTACGACCGCACCCACATCAAGCTTAAAGGCGTGTGCCCGTTCCCCTTCATGCCGTCGGTGATATTATCGCACAAATTCTAAAATCAAACAAAGAGAGCAATGAAACATTCCATCATATTCACCTTGCTGCTGGCGGCAGTGGCCGCACTCACATGCAGCTGCGAACGCGAACTCGACTTTAATGTGGGCGACACCGACCGCGAGCTCACAGTGTATGCCGTGGCCAACGCCGGCGCGCAGTTTCAGGCCTACGTCACGCGCAGTTTCTCGACCAGCAGGTCGCCAAACTTCTATCAGGTGATTGAAACCAAAGACGACATGCTGCGGCGCGTGTATCTGAGCTCCATGGTGGTGAAGGACGCGCAAGTCACTGCCGTGGTCAACGGCAGCGACCGCTATGAGATGACCTACGACACCACTACCACGTCGTATCGCTGCGCCTATGTGCCGCGCATTGGCGACGAGGTGGCGCTGACCGCCAAGGCTCAGGGGTTCAACGACGCCTCGGCCGTGACCACCGTGCTTGCGCCCATCGAGATTCACGACTTGCAATATGAAATTGTGCCCGACCAGGCCGTTGACCCCTCGATTCGCGACTCGCATCCGGGCGACACGTGGCGCGACCTGTATGGGGCCGACACGGTGATGCGCGCCACATTCACCTTTCACGACCCCGGAGGTGTGAAAAACTACTACCGCATGAGGGTGCGCAACATTGGCGAGATGGAAGACCTGCCTGGCATGGTGATATATTCGGTGGGCGATGTTTTCAAGTCGGACTCGCCCGTGTTTTTCGACCGCAGTCTGCCTGTGGGCTACGGGCTGTGGGACAAGAACTTCAGCGATGTGTTTGACGACCACCTGATCGACGGCCAGGACTGCACCATCACCGTGAGCGGGCGCAAGCGCAGCTGGAGCAAGCGCCGCATGATAGTGGAACTGCAAAGCATCAGCCCCGAGATGTATTACTTTTTGAAGTCGCTGATGGTGTACCGCATCAGCGTGGACGACGTGTATTCCACACCGGTGCAAATCTACAGCGGCATCACCAACGGCTGGGGGGTGCTGGGCAGCGTCAGCGGCATTCCGCACACCATTGAATACGGCGACTGACGCTCCTTTTTTTGTCTTCCACAGATAGTTTTTAGGGCTCCCACAGATCTCACAGATTTGCACAGATTTTTGTTTTTCGGCACAAAGACACATTGGGGGGGTGTGACGCATTTTCGACAGAAAGACATATTTCTTAGACGACAAAGACAGACAAAAGGTTATTAGACATAAAGACATATAAGGACAAACGACATGTCCTTAAAGAACTTGTCTTTATGTCTTTTTCGTCTGTGTTCCAGTCAGCCGCTATATGGCTTTATGCCGAAAGTCCACAGATTGAAATTCCTCAAATTTTAAACCATAAACTCTCGACTTTAAACTTTATTCTTTCTGCTGCTTTTGTTGCTGGGCCAGACGCTTGCGGTAGGCCTCAAGGTAGCGGTGCAGGCGGCGCTTGCGCTCGCGCTCTTTGCGCGCAAGGCGCGCCATGTAGTCGTCGTGCTGCTTTTCCAGAAAATTGTCGGCCATAATTGTATAATCTGTGTGTCTACTGCTGGTGGGCAGCGAATGTGTCGGAAAACAAAATGCGATTTTGAATGGAGCGTCCCAGAGTGAGGTCGTCGGTATACTCAATTTCATTGCCCACGCTCACGCCGCGCGCCAGCATGGTGATTTTCACATCGGCATAGGGAGCCAGGCGGCGGAATATGTAGAAGTTGGTGGTGTCGCCTTCCATGGTGGCGCTTAGGGCCAGAATCACCTCTTTCACGCCTCCGGCCTTCACCCGGTCGACAAGGCTGTCGATTTCGATGTCCTGCGGCCCCACGCCGTCCATGGGCGAAATGAGTCCGCCCAGCACGTGGTAGAGCCCGTGGTGCTGATGGGTGTTTTCGATGCTCATCACATCTTTCACATTCTCCACCACGCACACCGTGGAGGCGTCGCGCGATGGGTTGGAGCAAATGGGGCACACCTCGCTCTCGCTGATGTTGTGGCACACGCGGCAGTAGCGTATTTCGCTGCGCAGCTTCACCATGGCGGCGGCAAACTGCTCAACGTCGGCCTTGTCGCGCTTGAGCAGGTGCAGCACCAGGCGCAAGGCCGTCTTGCGGCCTATGCCGGGCAGCTTGGCAAACTCGCTCACGGCGTTTTCGAGCAGCGATGACGCAAATTCCTGTTCCATTAATCGTTAGTCGTTTTATAATATTATGATGCAAAGTTAGTG
The DNA here is from genome assembly GCA_934661195.1 of uncultured Muribaculaceae bacterium. GTDB lineage: Bacteria > Bacteroidota > Bacteroidia > Bacteroidales > Muribaculaceae > Sodaliphilus. The sequence continues at coordinate 6,002 of CAKUJD010000006.1, read as the reverse complement.
CAAATCGCGCTCAATGGCAAGCCGCCACACGCCGATGTAAGAGCCGAAAATCGGCACACTTGCGGCGCAAATGCGCAATAGCGGTGACAATGGAAAAATAGTTGACAAATAATTGCAAAATTTAAGCGTTATATTTGATGATAATATTTGACTTTACGGCCAAATTTAGCTAATTTTGCCATAGAATAAATACACAAAAAAGGCGAGAAATCGAATTTAATATTATAACTAATTTTTAAAGAATTCTGATTATGGGATTTTTAACTAACGAAAAGCTTTTAATCGTCGGTGCCGGCGGTATGATTGGTTCTAACATGGTGCAGAGCGCTCTGATGCTCGGCCTCACTCCCAACATTTGTCTGTATGACATCTATGAGCCCGGTGTTCATGGTGTGTTCGACGAAATCCAGCAATGCGCATTCCCCGGCGTTAACGTGACTTACACTGTTAACCCCGAAGAGGCCTTCAAGGGCGCAAAATATATCATCTCGTCGGGTGGTGCTCCTCGCAAAGAGGGTATGACCCGTGAGGACCTGCTCAAGGGCAACTGCAAGATTGCCGCTGAGTTTGGCGACAACATCAAGAAATACTGCCCCGACGTGGAGCACGTGGTGGTTATCTTCAACCCCGCCGACGTGACTGCCCTCACAGCACTCATCCACTCTGGCCTGAAGCCCAACCAGCTGACTTCGCTCGCTGCCCTCGACTCAACTCGTCTGCAGCAGGCTCTGGCACTGGAGTTCGGCGTTCAGCAGGACAAGGTGACTGGCGCGCACACTTATGGCGGCCACGGCGAGCAGATGGCAGTGTTTGCATCGCAGGTTAAGATCGACGGCAAGCCTCTGTCGGAGATGGGTCTGTCGGCCGAGCGCTGGGAAGAGATCAAGCACCACACAGTGCAAGGCGGCTCTAACATCATCAAGCTGCGTGGCCGCAGCTCGTTCCAGAGCCCTGCCTACAACGCTGTGAAGATGATTGAGGCTGCCATGGGCGGCGAGAAGTTCACTCTGCCTGCAGGCTGCTATGTGAACCACGACAAGCTGGGCTTCAAGAATGTGATGATGGCTATGCCCACCACTATCGACAAGACTGGCGTTCACTTCGTGGAGCCCACTGGCACTAAGGAAGAAATTGCCGACCTCAACAAGTCGTATGAGCACCTGTGCAAGATGCGCGACGAAATTGTGGAGCTGGGCATCGTTCCTCCCGTTGACAAATGGAAAGAGATGAACCCCAACCTCTAATTCGAATAGGGACTTAAAATAAACCTTGGGCGGCCGGCTGACAAATGCGTCAAGCCGGCCGCCCTTGTTTTTTTGTGACTTATATCGACTAAGGGCACTTATGTTGGCTAATCGGCTTGCCGAAGCAGGAACTTTTTGAGCGATGTGTAGCCCGAGTTGATTACGGCCACGTGCTGCGGCGCGTCGAGGTCGGCGGCAAGGCGCTTAGGGAGCTTTATGCTGTGGCCTGTGGCGGCCTCCACCTGTGCGCGGAACTTTGCAGGATGGGCAGTGGCCAGCGCCACGCCCACCTCGCCTGGGCGCAGACATGCGCCAACGGCCGCACAGGCTGCCGCGGTGTGCGGGTCGGCCTCATAGGAGTGCTCAGTCCACAGCCGGCGCATGGCTTCGGCCACATCGGCGTCGGTGCAGCGGTATGGCTCCACGTCGCGGCACAGTTCAAAGTGGCTGTCGCCATACAGGGCTTTGATGCGCGTGAAGTTGCTGGGCTCGGCTATGTCGATGGCCGGCGTGGCTGTGCGGCGCAGCGGGCGCGGCTCATAGTCGCCCGTGAGCAGATAGCGCACAAAGGCGTCGTTGGCATTGTTGACGGCCACAAAGCGCTTCACAGGCAGGCCCATGCGCTTGGCCATGATGCCGGCTGTGAGATTGCCGAGGTTGCCGCATGGCATGGCCACCACCATTTGGCCGGGGTCTTGCTCACGCTGCATGAGCTGCGCGGCGGCCCAGAAGTAGTGGAACATTTGCGGCAGCAGGCGCGCCACATTCACGGTGCGGGCGCTGTTCACAATCATGCGGCTGCCTATGTCGGGATCGCGGAATGCCTGGTCGGCAAGCTTGCGGCAGTCGGCAAGCGAGCCGTTGACCTCGATGGCTGTGACATTGGGACAAGGCAGGGCGGCAAATTGCGCGCGCTGCACATCGTCGAGTTCACCGCGCGGATACAGGATGTAGACCCGCACCTCGGGAATGTCGCTGAAGCTATGGGCTATTGCCCCGCCACTGTTGCCCGACGTGGCCACTATCACGCTTATATTGCGCCGGTGGCGGCCATTGTAGTAGTCGAGCAGACGCGCCAGAAAACGCGTGCCAATGTCCTTGAACGACATTGTGGGGCCGTGAAACAGCTCAAGCACATACTTGTTGCCGCCAAGGTGCACCAGAGGCAAATCGAAACTAAGGGTGTCGGCCACGGCATTCTTCAGCACCGCGGCGTCGATGTCGCCCTGTAGCGCATAGTTGGCCACGGCATAGCTGATTTCGTGCAGCGACATCGAACCCATGTTGCGCACGAAGGCGGCAGGCAATGCTGGAATGTGCTCGGGCAGCAGCAGACCTCCATCGGGGGCGAGTCCTTGGATCACCGCCTGCTCAAGCGACACGGTCAGCGTCTTGTTGTTGGTGCTATAGTACCTCATTTTAAGCTTTTAGGTGTGTGTCAGTCATCGTTGCCGTCGATAAGCGTGCCGGGCGCTGTGGGATTGAAAGTATTCTTCACCCACAGCGGAATGCCTTTCTCCTCCACAGGACGGATGGTGGGGAAATAGATTACCTTGGCCCCGTCGCGGCACATTTGGCTGGCCTTGGCATAGGTCATGTGCGGCATCACGCGCGCATCGGCGTGGGTGCGCGGGTCTGCGGTCATGAAGCCGTCCACGTCGGTCCATATCTCGAGGCACGAAGCATTGAGCGCAGCGGCTACAATGGCGGCCGTGAAATCGCTGCCTCCGCGGCCAAGGTTGGTGATTTCGCCACTGTCGGCATCGGTGGCCACAAAGCCCGGAGCCACACCCACACGGGCGCGGAACGAACGGAACTGGTCGGTCACGAGGCGGCCGCACAGTTCAAGGTCGGCCACATTCTGGCCATCAGCGCCGCGGCGCGTCTTAATGAAGCGGAACGAGTCGCAATATTCAGCGCCGTCGATGACGTGGCTTATTATCATCGACGACAGCGCCTCGCCAAAACTCACCACGCGGCACTGCACCGGCGGCTCAAGGCTCTTGGCCTCACGCACCTGAGTGAGCGTGGCGCGCAAGTCGTCGATGAGCTTTTGCGCCAAGTGCTCAACGTCGGCGTGCCTCTCGGGCGGCACCAGGGCGTCAATCACATCGGCATGGCGCGCCTCAATAGTCTTCAAAGTGGCATCACAGCCGGCGGCGTCGCCGGCGGCCGCACTGCCAGCGGCCTTTATCAGCAAGTCGGTGACGCCGCCCAAGGCCGACACCACCACTATGGCAGGCTCCGACTGGCCCTCCACCACCATCTTCACATTGCGCAGACTCTGCGGCGTGCCCACCGAAGTGCCGCCAAACTTCAATACCTTCATATCTTGTATAACGTATTTAAATTCTATATAAATTTCACCGGGCCACAAGCACCCGTCACTATATAACGCACAAGCGGCGGCCTATAATATACGGCCACCGCAATATTTTTTCTTAAACAACAGGGGGAGAGGTGAATGCTCCTCACTTGTCGTAGATGCTGTTGAGCAGCCAGGCCAAGCGCAGTCCGCCAGCCTCAAGCTGACGCTCCACTATTTCGCGCGCGTCCACCAGATAGGCATAGCTGATGCGCGTGCCAGCAGGGGTCATGGCATACACGCGGCGGGAGAGTTCAAGGGTCTGCCGTGCCCAGTCATCGGGCGTGCCAGCGGCTATGCGGCTGCACTCATCGTCGCTGAGGCGGTCGATTTGCTGCTGCCACTCGGTGTAGCTCCACTTGTGCACGGCCTCGGGCAGATCGTTGTCCCACACCGAGTGCAGGTTGGTCTCGCGTCCGAAGTAATACACCTTGATGGTGTTTCCGCCCAGGTCGGTGAGGTGCCCCAAATGCATTGGCTGGTGCATATCGCCCACAAAGTGTATGAGCATCTTCAGCGCCAGGGCCTCCTCTTCATGGCTCAGTTTGCCCGAGCGCAAGCGCGTCGCCTGCTCGTTGATGGCACGCACCACATCGCCCTTTTCACTGAGCGGCATCGACTCATAAGTCTGCCCCTCGTCCACATTTTTGTAGTGCCACGTCTTGGTGTGCTTGTAGCCGTCAATGTTGTTGCTGGCGTCGTCGAGCCAGTTGGCCCAATACACCATCGACATTCCGTCGAGCGCAGCCGTAACGCGCTGCATGGTCTTGGCAGTAAGGTGGCACTCGGCAATGCGGGCTGTAACGTCATGCCCTTTCTTGCCCCAGCCGAAGCAGTTGACAGCCGTAAGCGCCGCCAGGGCCACAGCCAGCACAGGTCTTAATTTCATCATATTGCTGAAACAGTTTTATGGAAAAACACTAAATTGTCAATTCGCAGTGCTAAGGTAACCATTTTCCCTCACACCGCCAACACCCCGCGCGCCTAACTGCGGCGAGAAGGAACTATATACCTGCCATTCTATCTTTATCGCCCATAATATAATTTTGCTTCATAGCATTTTCAATATAAGCCTTTTTATCCTCTTCATTTTCAAACAGCATTTTTCCACCCATATTATAGCAATCACAATAATAAACAGGCAAAGACATATCTTCTTTTGGAACAAACAAGCATGGCTCAAAATCTCCATATGAATCTCGTCCTAAAACAGTATACTTAGGGTCAGCAAGCAACAACTTATAGGCGTACTTAAATTCAAATAACTCCGGATTGGCATTCGGCACTTTTTCACTTAAGCCAATCATTCCATGCCCGCACGATTCGAAGAACAACTTTCTGCCTCCTGCCTGTCTTCTATGATAAAATGGAGCCGTGCCTACCTTTTGGGGACTAAACACATCGGCATAACATGGGTTTTGGACAAAATCTTTTCTAATTGTGGCCTCCAGCCCTATAGTTCTCACAGACTCCTCATGATTTTTGAACATATATTTTTCAAGCAAGTTTGGATTGATGGAATTATTCGGAGCAATCTCACCCCATGCCTTTTCTATAGCACGCCTGAATAAATTCAGAGGTATTCCTGCAGCAAAATCGTAATACCTATATGTTGTTACGCTTTTTTTCAGGTCGCTATAAATCTGGTCGGGCGAAGTGTATCTTCTGAATTCGTTGAAATAGCGAATAAGTTTCCATATTTTGGCGTAACAATAGCGATACACTGCATTTTCCCAGTTATGTTCAAACTGCGACTCGGTGAAATTTTGCAGAAAAGCATCCTTATTCAGTTTACCGTCCACAAATGCAGTGGGTGAATATAATGCGTCTACAATAAGATCAAAAGCGTCTTTTGAGATTGCAAAATGACGCCAGTTCTGTGAGCGCACAAACTCTTCCACCGCATTCACAGCATCCTGGCTATTGCTGAAGTGCTGACGCTCATTCATGCTGATAAGCACATCGGCCATGGTGCGTACCTGGCCATACTTTTCTAAAAGTTCTGCCCTATTGCCGATGTCCGGTGCATCTCCGAATGACTCTGTACTGCGATTAGGTTCTTGTGTTGTCATATTATTGTACTATTATTATGTGGGCTTATAATTATGGTTTTATTAATACCACCAAAGGTAATTATTTCCAAGCATTTTTTTGGCAGTTATTAGCCCAATTTTTCTCCTTAGCGTTTTCAGCCACACAAGCGCTCAGAAGGGACAGAACACAGCTCAATCCGCTACACGTGTTTTGGGCGTTGTCCTATGGATAATGCTTTTGCCCTTGCGGGGTTGCCGACGCGCTTTGAGACCCAGGGACACCAAATGCACCTCCATTGGCTGTAATTATTCACATGTAATTAGCTTATTTGCAGTGAATTGCGGCGGACGTGGCATGCC
>CAKUJD010000005.1 GCA_934661195.1 uncultured Muribaculaceae bacterium | reverse complement strand
AATTGACGAGATACTCAGTTTTACCTTGTCTCTCTTGCATTTGTCAAATTCCTCATCGCAAATATTTCAATGATCGTGTGCTTTATTTCTCAAAAGCGATGCAAAGGTAGAGCTTTTTCTAATACCTGCCAAATAATCGCAGAAGTTTTTTTTATCGTTTTTTAGTGATTTTGTTATAACTTATTGATTGTTTGTGATTAATGGCAAATGTTAAAATATATGTATTCTATGTTTTACAGCATAATTCTTTAGCAGTCCCCTGTTTTCGTGGCAAAAGCACCACAATTGCCAGCAAACGGAAAAAGCGGCCCAAACGCCGCTTTTTCCGTTGTGTGATTAATTGCCATGCACCCTGCCCTACCCGGCCTGCGAGCCGTCGAGGCGGAACACTATGCGCAGCCGCCCATCCTGATAGCGGGTGCTGCTGATGCGGAAGCGGCCTATCTGGGCAGTGTGCTCGACATGAGCCCCAACGCACAGGCACTCGTCGTAGTCGCCCACGTGCACTATGCGCACCTGCTGCGAAGCCCCATCGGGCAACCGCTGCAAATTGAATCGGCTGGCGACTTCGGCCTGCGTGGCATATTCCATGGTGACCGGCAGGTCGGCGTCGATCACGCCGTTGACCCGGTTTTCAATCTCGGCCACCTCCTGCGGCGTGAGCGGCCGCGGGAAGTCGTAGTCGAGCTTCGACTTGGTGCGCTCCACGTGGCCGGCCACATTGCGGCCGCAGCCAAACATGCTCACCATGGTGGCATTTAGAATGTGCTCGGCCGTGTGCATGGGCGGATATTCCTGCTTGTTGTGGGCATTAAACTGATGTTCCATGTCATTTACTTAATACATTATTATATATAAGCTATTTCTTGTCTTCGGGTTCATCGGGGAAACGATTGGGGAAACTTAGTTTCACGCGCGGGCGGCGCATGGCACGCACTATGAGCCAAGCGCCCAGCACAATGAACGGGATGCTGAGCATCTGCCCCTGGTCGAGGCCTATCGACTGGCGCATGGCGAGTTCCCAAGGCTCCTGCACGTTTTTAATGAACTCTACCATGAAGCGGGCCGCAAAGATGCCCACCATGAACACGCCGAAGATGAGTCCCCGGCGCTCCTGCAGATTGCGGCGCCAATACATCCACATGCACACGCCAAACACCACGAGGTAGCACAGCGCCTCATAGATTTGCGTGGGGTGGCACGGCGGGGTGAACACCGGCTGAGCCCCATGCATGTAGGGGATCACATTGTCGATGAAGCGGAAGCCCCACGGCAGGGTGGTGACAGCGCCGTATATCTCATGGTTCATGAGGTTGCCGATGCGTATGAGCGCGCCCACGAAACCCACGGGCACCACCAGGCGGTCGAGCGTCCACAGCATGGGCCGGTGGGTGACGCGGCGGCTGTAGAGCCAAATGGCGAAGATGATGGCCAGAGTGCCGCCGTGGCTGGCAAGACCGCCCTCCCATATTTTAGGAATCTCAGACAGGTGCTGCGAGTAGTAGTCCCACTGGTAGAAGAACACGTGGCCAAGCCGCGCGCCAAGCACGGTGGCCACCACCACGTAGATAAACAGGCTGCCCACCCACTTCTCGGGCGCGCCCTCATGGCGGAATATGCGCCACACTATCTCATAGCCCACAAGGAAGCCGATGGCAAACATCAGCCCATACCAGCGCACGCTGACGAAGCCGGTGAACAGGTCGGGACGGACCGTCCATGTAACAAAATCAAGCATAATTCAAATCACGTTTTATGTCAATTACACTGCAAAAATAGTGCAAATAGCCCGCCGCGCCAAAAATAGCCGCAAACTTATGAAGAAAGGCAACTTATACGCACGGCATTGATGTTTCATCTCAACACAAGTCCATCGGATGATTTTTCTGTTTTTTATTTTAGCAGTTTGCCGATTGCTTACACAAAAGTATTATATTTGCCATAGGAACGACATTTGCCAAGGCTGTGAATTCTGCTTTAGCAATTACTTTTTGATTTTTCACAATTTATTTAGAACAATATCGACAATTAAGAAAATGAGACTGTTATTTCTCGCAATTTATTATGGATTTGCCCAACATTTACCAAACTCCTATTCAAAATGGGGGGCAATTATGGAATGAGATTAGGATCTTCTGTTGTCGCAAAATATTTAAGCATTGTGGTAATGTTTCCACGATAAACCGTCATGCTTATTTTGGCAATGGCAGAAATGTTGAAATAGGAGACTACAGTGGCATTGGCGAGAACTGTGTCATTCCCAATAACATTATCATTGGTAAGTACGTAATGATGGCCCCAGAGGTGCACATTGTTGCCAATAGTCATGTATTTAGCAGTGTCGATAAGCCTATGTGTTTTCGGGGCTCAATAGCGTGTCAAAATCCAACAATAATAGATGATGATTGCTGGATAGGTATTCGCACAATACTCACGCCTGGTCATCATATAGGGAAAGGAAGCATTATTGGAGCAGGCTCAGTTGTCACCAAAGACGTCGAACCTTATAGCATTGTCGGTGGAAATCCCGCAAAGCTAATAAGAAAAAGGAAATAAGGGAAAAAAATAACTGGGACGTAGACGCCATCAACTCCATTAATGAATTCAGCCAATGAGTTCTGTCATTCTTTGCTAAGGAAGAATTCTAACTTGGTGCAGGTTGCGGCCATGGAGAGTGATTTAGGGGGCTGGGGGGTTGCAGGTTGCGGCAAAAGGTGGTAACTTTGCAGCGGCGACGATGGTGCCTGCCGGCGTGCCGGCGGGTGAAAAGGGAAACGTGTGAGAGTCACGTGCAGGTCCGCTGCTGTATGTTCCACGCGCTAAGGCCATTGGACTATGAGTTGAGCCTCGGCCACTGAAGCCGCACCGAAAGGCGGGCTTTGGGAAGGCTGTCCTGTGGACGGGAACGAGTCAGAATACCTGCCACCGCCGCTGCAAAATAAGGATGACGCATGGACGGCTTACGCGACTATGGCCCCGACGCGCTAACAAGACAGACCTATATGACAGCTGTGTGCCACAATGCGCTGGCCGCGGCTGGCTTATGCAGCCATTTTCCTGTGCACGCCATCGACTTTTTTGCCAACCGACTTTTTATTGTTTTTTGAACCGCGCAGAGAGAGATAAGGCATCAGCGGCCCTCTGCCACGATAATGCAAAATTGACTCTTTACAGGCATGCACACTCCACTCCACATACTATTATCAGCAATCGCCGCCCTGCTCTCGGCAGCGGGGGCGGCGGCGCAAACGCCGGCACAGGCCAAGGAGACAAGCCGACTCGACTCGGTGCAGCACCTGCGCGAGGTGACGGTGTATGGCGTGCGCCCCTACGAGGAGGTGATTCCGGCGCAGACGCTCAAGGGTGCCCAGCTGGAGTCGCTCAACAGCCACTCGGTGGCCGACGCCATACGCTACTTCAGCGGTGTGCAAATCAAGGACTACGGCGGAGTAGGCGGCATCAAGACGGTGGACATACGCTCGATGGGCACCAACCACATGGGTGTGTTCTACGACGGCATACAGCTTGGCAATGCTCAAAACGGCCAGATTGACCTGGGCAAGTTTTCGCTCGACAACATCGAGGAGATTTCGCTCTACAACGGCCAGAAGAGCGAGATATTCCAGCCGGCGCGCGACTTCGGGTCGGCTGGCAGCATATATCTGCGCACGCGGCGGCCGGCATTCACCGCCGGGCGGCGCACCAACCTCAACGTCACCTTCCGCACCGGCTCGTTTGGCCTGGCCAACCCCAGCGTGCGCTGGGAGCAGAAGCTGAGCCGCCGCGTGAGCATGGCGCTCAATGCCGAATACACCTACGCCACGGGGCGCTACCGTTTCCGCTACCGCAAACGCTTCAGCGACGGCACCCTGGCGTGGGACACCACGGCCACTCGCCATAACGGCGACATACAGTCGTGGCGCGTGGAGGGCGGCCTGTTTGGCACGCTTGACGAGGGCCGCTGGAACGCCAAGTTCTACTACTACGACAGCGAGAAGGGCATTCCGGGAGCCATTGTGAACAACGTGTGGAAGACGGCGCAGCGGCAGTGGGACCGCAACTTCTTTGCCCAGGGAGCATTCCAGAAGAAGATGGGCGAGCGCTACGAGCTGCTGGCCAGCGCCAAGTATGCGCGCGACTACATGCGCTACCTCAACCCCGACACTACGCTCATGTACATCAACAACCGCTTTTGGCAAGACGAGATATATGCCTCGGTGGCGCAGAAGCTGACCCTGGCGCGCGACTGGGACGTGGACCTCTCGACCGACTACCAGTGGAACTACCTGAACTCCACACTGGTGAACTTCGCCTACCCCACCCGCCACACTGCGCTCACGGCCCTGGCCACGGCCTACACCTGGCACCGCCTGAAGGCGCAGGCCAGCCTGCTGCACACCTTTGTGCGCGACCTCTACACCGTGCGTTCGGGCGACGGCGTGGTGGCCAGCCACAACCGTCACAGCACCAGCAGGCTCACGCCGGCCGTGTTCGTCAGCTGGCAGCCCATGGCGCGATACGACTTCAACGTGCGCGCCTTCTACAAGCGCATATTCCGCATGCCCACGTTCAACGACCTCTACTACACCGACATTGGCAACGCCAACCTGCGGCCAGAGTATGCCACGCAATACAATGTGGGCATCCAATATCAGCGCTACCGCGAGGAGGGGCTGGTGAGCGGCATCAAGCTGACGGCCGACGCATACTACAACTATGTGACCGACAAAATCATAGCCGTGCCCAAGGGCACGGGACAATACCGCTGGATGATGATGAACATAGGCAAGGTGAAGATTCGCGGCATCGACCTGACGGCGCGCTGCGGCATAAGGCTGCCGCAGCACGTGAACCTCGACCTCAACCTCAACTACACCTACCAGCGCGCGCAGGACTACAGCAACCCGGCCGACTGCGGTGACGGAGGCACCTACAAGGGCCAGATTGCCTACATACCGTGGCACAGCGGCTCGGCTGTGGTGCACGGCCAGTGGCTCAACCTTGAGGCCAACTACAGCTTCATATACGTGGGCGAGCGCTACCACACCAGCGCCAACATTCCGGCCAACCACGAGCAGCCGTGGTACACCCACGACGTCTCGGCCAGCTACCGCTTTGCCCTGGGCAAGACGTGGCTCAAGCTGACGCTGGAGGTGAACAACCTCTTCAACCAGTACTACGATGTGATACTCAACTACCCCATGCCGGGGCGCAACTACAAGGTGATTCTAAAATTTGACATATAAGCAAATGAAACATAGCACAATGCACAGCAGGCGCCTTGCGAGGTGGGCGGCAGCCATGGCGGCTGTCCTGCTTGCCACGCTCACGGCGTGCCGCGACGACGATGTGGTGTTCATTCCCGAGACGGTGCCCGTGAGCCAGCCCGAATACACAAGTGTGAGCGGCTTCTACCTGCTGAACGAGGGCAACATGGGCAGCAACAAGTCGACGCTCGACTACTACGACTACGCCACGGGGCGCTACACGCGCAACATATATGCCAACGCCAACCCCACCGTGCCCAAGGAGATGGGCGACGTGGGCAACGACGCAGGCATATACGGCAGCCGCCTTTATTGCGTGATAAACTGCTCGAACAAGGTGGAGGTGATGGACCGCAACAACTGCCGCCGCATCGGGCAGGTGAACATTCCCAACTGCCGCTTCATAAAGTTCTACGGCGGCTATGCCTACGTGACCAGCTATGCCGGCCCCGTGGTGATCGACCCCAACTACAAGCAGCGCGGCTATGTGGCCAAGGTGGACACCGCCACGCTCGAGGTGGTGGACACCTGCGTGGTGGGCTTCCAGCCCGACCAGCTCGACATAGCCGGAGGCAAGATATATGTGGCCAACTCGGGCGGATACATGGTGCCCAACTACGAAAACACGCTGTCGGTGATTGACCTGGCCACCTTCAAGGAGGAGGCTCGCATACCCATTGCCATCAACCTGCTGGGCGTGGTGGCCGACCGCCGCGGTGTGCTGTGGGTGACCTCGCGCGGCGACTACTACAGCAACCCCAGCGACATCTATGCCTACGACACACGCAAAGGGCGCATTGTGAAGCGCATGGACTGCCGCGCCAGCAGCTGCTGGATGGACGGCGACTCGCTGTATGTGGTGAGCAGCGACTGGAGCTATGTGACGGGCGGCAACGCCAAGCCGCTATACCAGATAATAAACACCCTCACCATGCAGGTGGTGGACACCTGCTTCATAAAAGACGGCACCGGCAGCAAAATAGAGAAGCCATATGGCGTGGCCGTGAACCCGATAACCAAAGACATCATGGTGACCGACGCCAAAGACTACGTGAGCCCCGGGCGCCTCTACTGCTTCGGGCCCGACGGCCAGATGAAGTGGAACGTGCGCACGGGCGACATCCCGGCCCACTTCGTGTTTCTGGGCCGCAACGAGAACGAGCACTAACGACACAACAAAAGCAACAATTATAGCATATGAACAAACTTTTTTTACCCGCCACTGCGCTGCTGCTGGCCGTAGCCGGAATGGCGTATGCCGACAACAGCCCCTACATGGCCAAGGTTTATGACTTTCAGCCCGCCCCCGGGCAGTTTGTCAACGCGATGCCCAAATATGTGGAGGGCAACACCAAGGAGAAAATAATCGAGAAGGTGGAGGCGCGCCTTGTGAAGTATTACGACGACGAGGAAGACTCCATGGTCTACAACCCGCGCCAGCTGGTGACGCTCGGCGGATACGGCGGCTACATAGTGTTTGGCTTCGACCACCCGGTGATAAACGTGCCAGGAGCCTACGACCTTAAAATCGACGGCAACGCCTTCCAGGCCGAAGAGTCGTCAGCGCAGGGTGGCAGCAGCGAGCCGGGCATCGTGATGGTGAGCCAGGACCTGAACCACAACGGCATTCCCGACGACCCGTGGTATGAGCTGGCGGGCAGCGAATACAACAACCCGCGCACCCAGCACGACTACGTGATCACATACTATCAACCCGCAGCCGACAAGGTGCCCACCCCAAGCAAGGAGAACCCCATTATGTTTCCCGACACCACCTACATTCGCTGGACCAGCAACGACAGCATGAACCCCGACAGCGTGAAGGGCTACATGTGGCGCAACCAGTATCACACCCAAAGCTACTGGCCCGAATGGCTGGCCGACTCGGCCACACTCACCTTCAGAGGAGCAAAGCTGCCGTGCAACGCCACCGATGAGAGCGGCAACGGCAGCTACTGGGTGCAGCGCTTCTATGCCTGGGGTTATGTGGACAACCGCCCCAACCTCACCGATCCCGGCCTGAAGATCGACTGGGCCGTCGACAGCGAGGGTCGCGCAGTGAAGCTCGACTACATCGACTTTGTGAAGGTGTATAGCGCCGTCAACCAGGCTTGCGGCTGGCTGGGCGAGACCTCGACCGAAATCATCGGCGCCGAAGACCTCCACCCCAAGGCCAGCGGAGTGCAGAGCGTTAGCCGCGACCTGCACAACCTGACGCTGCTGCGCTCGGCAGCCGGCACACTAGCCGTGCGCAACGCCGCCCAGGCCACCCAGGCGCGCATCTACGCCCTGAGCGGCGCGCAAGTGGCCACCCTCAGCCTGCCAGAGGGCGACAGCAGCCACGACTTGAGCAGCCTGGCCCCGGGCGTGTATGTGCTGCGCACCGCCACCGAGGCAGTGAAGTTTGTGCGCTGAGGCGCACCCCCTACCATATTTAATTAGTATTAAAGCCGCCGATGAAAGTATTAACAAACGTTCACCGGCGGTCAATTTTATGCCAAAATGAAGGCAAAGGCGTAATTAAAGTTAACAAGGCACATTATTATTGCCAAATGTTTTGCAAAACGGCATAATGCGCGTACCTTTGTATCGGTTTTCATGGTATTAGTTTTTAAGGTTAATAAAAATCCGAGGCGTCGTGACGACGGCAACGTTTTTTTTCATTGTTAAGGTTTATGTTAATGGTATTAAAAGGTTAATTAGTCAAGCAATCCTGGACGTTGATGTCTGGGATTTACTTTTTTTATGCGCCCCACCCCACGAATTTCATGGCTATAGAGAAGATAGAAACACAACAAAGTGCCGCACACGCCACGTCTGCATTATGGTTGGGACAGAATTGTGTAGTGTATTTGAATAAGATAAGCTGCACCTCAGCAAAAAGTTCAAGCGAGCTTGACTTTCTGCATTCGGTTTGCATTATCTTTGCGGCAAGTAAATCACAAAAAGTTAATTGAAGATGATACGGATTTATGGAATGCCCTCGTGCCCCGACTGCGCGTTTGTCGAGGCTCAGGCGAAGGGCGATGCGCGGTTTCAAGTGATCGACATTGGCAGTGATGTGAGGCTGCTAAAGGAATTCCTGCGCTTGCGCGACGGCAACGCGGCCTTTGCCAGCGCGCGACGCCACGGCCAGGCAGGAATACCCTGCTTTGTGATGCCCGACGGCACCGTCACCCTCGACCCTGCCGACGCGGGACTCAAGGCACGCCCGATGGCCGCCGGCGAGGCGTGCGCCCTCGACGGCTCGGGCTGCTGACCGCCATGCCGCACACATACACGACAAAAGCACCGCCAGCAATGCAGCTTGGCGGTGCTTTCGCTATGATAGATGGGTAAAAATGGCTACTTCACCATGAGGCGGACGGTGGAGCCGCCGGCCAGGCGCAGCAGGTAGATGCCCGGCTGCATTCCGGCGGTGCTGAGTGTGCCGCTGGCGTCGACGGTGACTTCCTTCACCAGCTGGCCTGCGGTGTTGTAGACGCTCACCTTGCCCTCGGCTCCAGCCAGGCGCACTGCGGCTCCGGCCTCAACGGGGTTGGGGTAGACGCTGGGAGCAGCCTTGGCTGCATCGGCCGCAATGGTGGTGACGCCCGTCTGCGGCCCTTTGCCGTACATCAGCTCGATGCCCGGCACGCTGAAGGTGTAGGCTGTGCCGCTCTTGATGTTTTTCATCGTGAACTGCACGTAGCTGAACGAAATCGGGTAGAGGCTGTAATCGCTGGTGTCGCAATATTCGCTTATTGGAAGGGTCACCACGTTTTCGCCCTCGCTGAGGTTGGCGAGGTCAACATTCTTTATTATCTGCTTGCCCTCGGTGGTGGCGAGGCTGAGCGACACGCGCGACACCGTGATGCCGCCCGTGTTGAAGCGCAGGCGCACCGAGTCGGGCATGCCCCACATGTTCATCTTCTTGGCCAGCTTGATGTAGGGCGCACGCGACGACGAGCCAGTGAACTCAATCTTGAATCCGTTGTCGAGCGAGGTCATCACGCGATTTTTGCCGCCAGCCTGTGTCACCTGCCATGTGGCGGGGTCGAGCGGGCCGTTTTCAACGCTGGTGACTGCGGCCTTGGGGTTCTCCACACGCACAACAAGGCTGTCGCTGAAGCCGTCGGCCACACCGGTGACCACTGCGCGGCCGTCGGCCACGGGCACAATCTCGCCAGAGGCGCTGATAGTGCACACCGAGGGGTCGGACGAGGTCCAGCTGATTGTGGAGGGATCAACGATGTCGCGGCTGATGCCGCTGATGCCGAGCACCTTGATTTCATACTTATGGTTGCGGTCGACCGTCACGCTGTCGTCGCGCAGTTCCTTGGAGGCGTTGTAAACCACCACGCGCTGCGAGCACTTGATGCCGTTATAGTCGGCATAGATGTTGCCCGACGAGGCCGTGGGCGATGCCACAAGGTAGCCCTCGGGGGTGATGCGGCCCAGAGCGGGGTCGCAGGTGTAGGTCACACCCTGCACGTCGCGCGACTTGAGCACGCCATATTTGTTGTAGCCCCACACGGCGGGCTTGATTTTGGCCGACACCGATATGTTGTAGCAGCGGGGCTCGAAGTGAAGCTGGCCAATGGCGTCGTCGACCGGGGCGTTGCTGATGAGCAGGCAGCCGTTGCCCACTGCGCGCAGCGAGCCGTCGCTGGGGGTGTTCACCACCTCGCCGTTGACCACCATGCACGACGAGCCTCCGCCGTCGAGGTTGACGGCGTTAACTGCGCCAAGGCCCAGGAACACGCCTGCGGCCTCGCCAAGCGACACGCCAGTAGACGAGATGCTGCGGCCGTCGATCACCACGAAATACACTTTGGTGCTGTCGGCGTTGAAGCCGATGCACGTGCGCGGATGGCGGTCTTCCCACTCGTCGATCACCTGGCCGTTGCGCATGATTATGTTGTCGCTGCCGCCCATCAGTTCCTTGAAGTTTTTGAGCAGTCCGGGCTGGTCGCGTAGGTTCACGCCCAGGTTGATGGTGATTTCATCGCCGGGCTTCATGGCCGTGAGAGTCGACGTGCACGAGCCCTGTGCCCACAGCACTGCCTTGCCCTCGGGAATGGCGGTCACGCCTTTGCCGTCAATCACCTGCTCCACGACGCACGTCTCGGGGCTGTTGGCCCACCACTTGAAGGGGTCGGCCTTGGGGGCGATTATCACCTTGGTGCCGCCCGAGCAGTCTTCGGTCTGCGGTCCGTAGGAGTTGGTGTAGAGGTTTATCTGGTTGCCCTGTGTGTCTTCCCATTCAAGGCGCTGCATGTTCACCGTGTGCAGGCGCACCGTGGTGCCGGCGTGGGTGATGGTGCCGGCGAAGTCAACGCGGTCGATGTAGGGGCGGCGGTCGTCGCTAAGCACAAAGCAGGCGCGGCCCACGGGGTTGGTCACACACTCGTCGCGGCGAAACTGGCCGCTACGCGGGATGCCGTTTTCCACCGGGTTTTGGAAGAAATAGAAGTCGCCGTTGGTGGCGCCCACCACCTCGTGACCTGGGCGGTCGTTGCGTTGGGCCATGCTAAGCGGGTTTTCCTCCTTCACGCCCTGGTCGCCGCCAAGGCATGTCTCGAAGTCGATGTATTTGTTTTTCAAATCCATCTCCATCACGCTCACCTTGAGCGGCATTCCGGGCAGGTCGTATTTGGCGAATATCACGCCCGGGCCCACGGGGTGCGGATAGATGAGCGTATCCACATCGTAGGTTTTCTGGTTGATGGTCCACTGCGTCTTGGCCGTGGAACTGAGCGGCGCTGCCAGTGCAGTGAGCAGCAAGGCCGCAATCATTGGTTTTCTTAACTTCATTCTCAAAATTTATTATTACAGTCTTTTTTGAAGGGTTACTTTATAATTACCTTGCGGGCCACACGCTTGCCGCCCACAGTGGCGGTGAGCACACACAGGCCGCGGGCCGCGGTGGCCAGCTGCAGGCCGCTGCCGCGGGCCAGCAGGCGTCCGTCGGCGCTCCACAGTTCGGCCTTGCCCACTGGCTGGCTAAACTGCAGCCCGGTGGCTGTCACGCTCACGCCAAGACTTGTGGCGGGGTCGACCACAGTTTCAACGCCGCTCACAGGCACGGGGGCATACACCGTCTCGATGCCGTTGAGCATGATGGTGTACTGCTTGCCCACAGTGCTGGCGCCCATGGTGAGGGCAATGGAGTTGAGGGTGATGGGGAAGGCGCCCATGTCGCTGGTGTCGAGCCAGCTGCTGGTGGGCAGGTCGAGCGTAAGCTCCTGTCCGGCCACCACGGTGTCGGGCACCACGGTGTGGTAGGCGGCCTTCTGGCCGTTGGCCTTAAGGTTGATGATGGCGTTTTTCAGCGGTGCGTCACCGGGGTTGATGCGCAGGCGCACGGTGTCGGGCAGACTCCACAGGCGCAGGGCCTTGGTGAGCGTGATTTTGGGCGCGCGTCCGCTGGCTCCGGTGTAGGTGTAGCTGATGCCGTTGCCGTCGGCAGTGGCAGCAAGGTGCTGCTGCTTGCCGCCCGTCTGCGAATACTTCCACGTGGCCACGTCGAGACCCGGATCGATGGGCATGGCGTGGGCCGAGGGAATTTCCACATTCACCTTCATGTCGCCGCTGAACGAGCCCACACGGCCCGTGACGGTGGCAGTGCCGTTGGCCACGCCCAGCAGCGAGCCGGTGGAGGCGTCGATGCGCACCACGCTCTCGTCGCTGCTGCTCCAGGTGAGCACGGTGGGGTCGACGGCCAGCGTGCGGCCGTCGGCAGTGTTTTGCACATCCACCACATGGCGGCGGTAGCCGTCGTTAATTATCGAGTCGTTGGCAAGGCTTATGGTGGCGTCGGAACCCACTATGGTGAGGGGCACATCGGTGCTCACACTGCCGTTGTATGTGGCCACAAGGCGGGCAAAGCCGGCGCCGTCGCCAAAGAATATGCTGTCTTGGCGCACGTGGCCCACACTCTCAGGGCAGCTCAGTTTCACGCCCTTGAGATCGGTGTCGATGAGCATGCCATATTTGTTGTAGCCATAGAATTTGGGCTTGTAGATGCCGTATTTGGGCACCTCAACGCTCCAATCTACAAATTTGATGGCGGCCACGGTGCTGTCGTCGGGAGCGCTGCTCACGGCAAACACGCCGTTGCCGTCGGGACGCTCAACGCCGTCGCTGGGCTTGTTGCGCACGCCCAGCGCGCTGGTGTAGAAGGTGGCCGAGCCGCCGCTGTCGAAGCTGAGGCCGTCGGTGCAGCCCAGCTGGCGCAGCATTTCGCCAGTTTCGGTGGGCCGGGCACCGCTGGATATGGGCGAGCGGCCGTCGATCATCATAAACACGGCAGTCTTGCCGCCGTCGGCAAGTCCCACGGCGCAAATGGGCTGGTTGCTCTTGAACTCATCCATCAGGTATTCGTTGTCCACCACCTCGCCGTTGCGCAGGTTCATTGGCAAGGAAGCTATCATCTCGGTGGGCACAAAGCTCTTGCCATCGATGCTGACGGTGAAGTTCACCTCCACCACGTCGCCTGGCTTGAGTCCTGCCACAAAGCTCTTGGCGTTGACGCCGCCAAAGTCCTTCGAGCCCTGGCCGTGCAGCACATAGCCGTCAGCGGGTATGTCCATGTCGGTGGCCGAACTCGGATTGCCGGTCACCACCACCTTAAACGGCTGCCCTATGCGGAACGACTCGCCCTCTTGCAGGCGCACCTGCACCTCGCTGCAGTCGCCGGTCTCGTTGGTACCGGCCAGGTAGTAAGGGTTGTAGATGTAGATGGCGTCGTTGCCGGCATAGGTGTTGATGCCGCCCAGCGCCACCTTTTTGCCGTCGGGACGCGTCAGCGAGCCGCCAAACTCGGCGTGGCCAATGAGGGCGTCCTTCGAGGCGTTCATGGTCAGGGCCCAGCGGGTGTCGTGGTTGCGGGCGCGATACACCTCGCCGCCGCCGATGCACGGCCCCGTTGGGGCTCCAATCATCGACTCGCCGCGCTTCGACACGCCGCTGGTGGTGAAGAAGTCGCCGTTAACGCCAAAGTAGTAGCGCTCGCCTGGCTTGGTGCGGCGCTTGGCCATGTCGCTCACGCGCTCGGCGCCATACAGCTTGTCATGGCCGCTGACGGTGCGCAGCGTCACGTAGGGGTTGGTGAGGTCGACGCGCGAATAGTACAGATACATTTGCCGCTGCGATTCCTCGTTGCGTAAAAACAGTGATGTCTGCGTGGTGCCGGGGCCTATCTGGGCGTGAAACAGCGTGTCGGCCTTGAATTCAACTCCGCGCATTGTGTAGGTGGTAGATGCGGCGGCCACGCCTGGCAGTGCCAGCGCTGCCACCGCAATCAGTGGGGTATTTGTTCTCTTCATTATGTGCTGATTAATGTTAACAGTTGCTTAGTTGCAGTATTGCGACCATAAAGTTACGCCAATTTTCGCATGCGGCAAAGCAAATCGTCCCAAATGTGCCACGGCCAAAAACAAGCGGCGCGGCCCCTCAAGAGGGGAGCCGCGCCGCCTTTATTGGTAGCTGTGGTGAGTGTCAGTGCATTAACG
The DNA here is from genome assembly GCA_934661195.1 of uncultured Muribaculaceae bacterium. GTDB lineage: Bacteria > Bacteroidota > Bacteroidia > Bacteroidales > Muribaculaceae > Sodaliphilus. Next base: position 267,955 of record CAKUJD010000005.1, on the reverse strand, counting down.
CACCATCACCTTTTGCGCTATGGTTTTGCCGCCAGTGGTGGCAACCACCACCATTGCGCCCTTGCCCACGGTGAGCTGCGAAGCGTTGCGGGCCGAGGCAATGAGGCGTCCGCCCAGGTCGTAGGCCTGCACGCTGTCGAGCGCGCGGCTGAAGGTGAGCACACCGCCGGCAGCCGTCACTGTAAGCTGGCTGGCGGCATCGATGGTCTCGATGGCAGTGGGACCAAGCTCCTTCATGTTATACACGGCCTCGATGCCGCTGAACAGCATGGTGTATTGCTGCCCCGCGGTGGTCTTCTCGAGGTTGACGCGGATGGTGCTAAGCGATATGGGATAGGTGGCCATGTCGTCGGGGTCGGCCCACAGCGCTGTGGGCACGTCGATCACGTTCTCGGCATTGGGGTTGAAGTTCTCGGGGGTGATGGTCACGGTGTTGGCATTGCTGCCTGGGGTGCGCAGAGTGAACGCCACCGTCTTCACGCCCACGCCGCCCGGGTTGAGGCGGATGCGCAGCGTGTCGGGCAGGCTCCACAGGCGTATCTTCTTGTTCAGATTCATGTAGTAGAGGCGCGACGACTTGCCAGTGAACGAATACTTCAGGCCGTCGCCCATGGCTTCGGCCTTGCCGTCGGTGCCGCCGCTAATCGAGAATGTCCACGTCGACGGGTCGAGATTGGGATCGATGGGCATGACGTGCTTTGTGGGTTTCTCCACCATCACCTTCATGGCGCACTTGAAGTCGCCCAGTGTGCCGGTCACGTTGGCAGTGCCGTTGGCCACGCCCTTGAGTATGCCGTTGTTGGCACCGATGGTCACCACGCCCTCGTCGTCGCTGCTCCATGTGAGGGCGGCGGGGTCGATGGGCAGGGTCTTCTCGTTGAAGGTGTTCTGCACCTCCACGGCATAGCGGCGGTAGCCGTCGTTGATCACCGAGTCGTTGCGCAGGCTCAGGTTGGCGGTGGAGCCGCCAACGGTCACGGGCAGTGTGGCTGTTGAGCCGCCATAGGTGGCTGTGAGCAGGCCGTAGCCCTCGCCGTCGGCCACAAATGCGCCGTCAGTCCTGACATGGCCAATGCTTTCGGGGCAGCTCAGCGTCACTCCCTTGAGGTCGGTGTCGACGAGTATGCCATACTGGTTGTAGCCATAGAACTGAGGAGTGTAGATGCCATATTTCGGCGTTTCGAGCTTCCAGTCGACAAACTTCACTGTGGCCACCGTGTTGTCGTCGGGAGCTGTGCAGGTGGCGAAGAATGCGTTGCCGTCGGCGCGCTCATTGCCGTCGCTGGGCTTGTTGCGCACGCCCAGCGCGCTGGTGTAGAGGCACGACGAGCCGCCGCCGTCCACATTCATGGCATCGGTGGCACCGGCATACTTCATGATGGCGCCCAGCACCGAAGTGCGCACACCGGCCGAGATTGCGCTGCGGCCGTCAACCACCATAAAGTACACCTTGTTGCCGCCGTCGCCATAGCCTATGGCGCTGCGCGGATGCAGTGCGCTGGCGTCGCCGCGGTCGGCCTCGCTGTCGAGCACCTCACCGCCGCCCAGAATTTTCGGGTTGCCGCTCACCACCTCAGTGGGGTCTACCTTCACGCCGTTGGCTGTCCAAGTGGGGCTCACGGTGATGGTGTCGCCCTGCTTCAGGGTGGCAATGAACTCGCTGGCGGTGCCCTTGCCGTGCAGCACGTAGTGGCCGGCCTCGATGGTCATGTCGCCGGCGTTGCTTGGAGCCGCGGCCACCACCATCTTGCACGAGCCGGCCGTCTTAAACGTCTGGCCGTCGGCCAGCACGGCTGCCACCTCATAGTCGTTGTCCTTAATGTTGGTGCTGCCGTAATACAAGTCGTTGTATATGGTGATTTTGTTGTTGTTCTCGGGCGCATTGATGCCGCCAAGGGTGGCCGAAGTGCCGTCAGTCTTCTTCACCTTGCCTCCGAAGGTGAACGGGTCGACGTAGACCTTGCCCTGCTTGTCGACGATGAACTGCTTGTAGGTAGACGCGCCGTTGCGCGCGCGGAATATCACGTCTTTCACCACGGTAGAGCCTACAGGCGACCCCACCATCGACACACCGCGGCCCGTTGAGCCGCTGGTGGCGAAGAAGTCGGCGTTGATGCCGGCAAAGTAGCGCTCACCGGGCTTGTCCTTACGCTTGGCCATACCCGAGATGGTCTCGTTGCCGGCCAGCTTGTCCTTGGCCACCACTCCGTGAAGTTTCACGTATGGGTTGGTCACGTCGACCGTGCAGTAGAACACTCGCAGCTGGCTCGAGGCACTGTGCAGCCACAGCGACGTCTGGGTGGTGCCTGGGCCTATGGTGGCGTGATACAGGGTGTCGACCTGATACTCAACGCCGCGCAGGTCAATCACGTTGCCGGCGCTGGCCGTAGTCACCGTTGCGGCAACAAGAAGTGAAGTAATTGTTTTCTTCATTACTTTTTGGTTTTGGTTAAGTTGTTAATAGGTTTTTGCTTTGCTGAGGTAAAGTTACTGCTTTCTGCCGCCACCGCCAACACTTGCCGTGAAAAAATCACGGATTTTTTCACGGGCGGGCAGCTTGCCCGTGGGTGGCTGAAGAGGTATCTTTGCAAGGTAATTTCACAGCAACTGTTATGATAGAGCAAATTGAATTCACTTTGCGCGAGCGCCCGCAGGGCTGCCACCTCGTTACGGCCGAGGTGGAGGCCGCACTGCCGCCGCTGCCGCGCACTGGACTGCTGCACCTGCTGCTCAAGCACACGTCGGCAGCCATATGCCTCAACGAGAACTGCGACCCCGACGTGCGCACCGACCTCAACCAAATTCTGCACCGCCTTGTGCCTGAGGGTGAGCCGTATTACCGTCACACTCTTGAGGGCCTCGACGACATGCCGGCCCACGCGCTTCAGGCGCTGATAGGGGCGCAAATCACCATTCCCATCACTGGCGGGAGGCTGAATTTGGGCACTTGGCAGGGGATATACCTGTGCGAGCTGCGGCGCCGCGGCGGGCGCCGCCACGTGGTGGCCACCGTCATTGGCGAGTGAGGCGCACGGCCTCGCTGAGGGCTTCATCGGGGCGGCACCAGTGCATCAGCGGGTCGCGGGCATACCAGGTGAGCTGCTTCTTGGCATAGACGCGCGTGTTTTTCTTAATGCGCTCGATGGCGGTGGTGCGGTCCATGGCGCCATCGAAGTAGGCAAACATTTCCTTATAGCCCACAGTGTTGAGCGAATTCAGGTGGCGCAGTGGCAGCACGCTGCGCGCCTCGGCCTCGAGGCCGGCCTCGACCATGGCGTCGACGCGGCGGTTGATGCGGTCGAACAGCAGCGGGCGCTCCATGTTGAGTCCAATCTTCACAATGCTGAACGGCCGCGGCTTGGCCCGGCCGGTGCGCAGCGTGGAATATGGCACACCGGCCTGGCGGCAAATTTCCACTGCATGCAGCACACGCTTGGTGTTGCGCCTGTCGACTTCGGCATAATAGGCAGGGTCGAGCCGCTGCAGTTCGGCCAGCACGGGTTCGAGCCCGCCGGTCTCATACTCGGCCAGCACCTGCGCCCTGACATCGGGGGTGATGGTGGGAATGTCGTCGATGCCGCGGCACACGGCATCGACATACATCATCGAGCCGCCGCACATCACCACATAGTCGCCCTGCCGCCACAGCTGCGGCAGCAGACTCATCACGTCGGCCTCGAACTGCGACGCGCTATAGTACTCGCCCAAGTCGAGAAACTGCACAAAGTGGTGGCGCGCCATGGCCTGCTCCTGTGGTGTGGGCGCGGCTGTGCCTATGGGCAGGCCGCGGAACACCTGGCGCGAGTCGGCATTGATTATGTCGCACCCAAAGTGCCGCGCCACGCCGATGGCGGCCGCCGTCTTGCCCACCCCGGTAGGGCCCGTGATCACAATCAGCGTGCGGCTCATTCAAGCGTAATCTTGCAGTCGTCGAGGCTAAGCACGCGGGCAAGACTCTCAACGCGGTAGCCCTCGCTGCGCAGCTCGTTGCCGCCCCCTTGAAACACTTTCTCGATGATTATGCCAAAGCCGGCAATCTCGGCCCCAGCCTGATGGGCAAGGTCGATAAGGCCGCGAGCGGCGTTGCCGTAGGCCAGAAAGTCGTCGACTATCACAATGCGGTCGCCCTTGCCCAAAAAGTCGGAACTGATGCACACCGTGTAGTCGCGGTCTTTGGTGAACGAGTGCACCTTGCTCACAAGGGCGTGCTGCATGGTTTTGGGGCTTTTCTTTTTCACAAACACCACTGGCAGGTGCATTTCGGCGCCCATCATAATGGCCGGTGCTATGCCGCTGGCCTCGATGGTCACGATTTTGTTCACGCCGCAGTCCTTGAACCGCTCACTCAGTTCGTGTCCTATCGCCTTCATCAGGTCGGGGTCCATCTGGTGGTTGATGAAGCTGTCCACCTTAAGTATGCCGCCGGCATAGCACTTGCCGTCTTGCATTATGCGCTCCTTTAGCAGGTTGAATTCTCTCATTTCGTAAGTTCTCAGTTTTTTTGATGCCTGTACGCGGCGGCTGTGCCGCGCGTTTTTTTTTTGCAAAATTACTCAATTTTGACCTTTGCCGCTGGTTCAGGGCACAAAAAAAGCGTTCTGCCCGTCACGGGTGAACGCTTTTCAGATTGATGTTACTATATATTTGTGTATTCCTGAATTTTCCGGCGCTTTGACTTTTTTTGTGTGTATTGTTGCGAATAGTTGTGCCGGGAAACCGGGCAGATTTCTTGTCACGCTTAATAGTCGCTGACTATGCGCTTGGCCGTGGCGGTTGAGCCGTCGGTGTAGCGGGTGACCACGATGTTCACGCCGCTGAACGGACGCTGCTGTGCCACACCGGCCAGGTTGTAGTAGGTCACGCTCTGCACCTGCTTATCGGCGGCGTTGACACTGCCAATGCCAGTGGGCGTGCCCTTGGGGGCAAACAGCAGCATGGCAGGGAACCAGTAGCCGCTTTTCAGCTTCACGCTTTTCACCTTCGAGCCGTCGGCGGCGTTGTAGATGTTCAGGTAGTAGTTCTGCGAACTGTAGTCCTCAAACGTCGCTGCCACAACGTAGTTGTTGGCCTTGTCGAAGCCCACCACCGAGCCATACATGGCCTGGCCATCGTCGAATGTGATGAAGTTTTGCGTGAACTCCTGAGTCTTCAGGTTATACTTGCAAATGAAGTTGGTGCCCTCGCCTGGCGAATAGTAGAGCGTGGAGTTGGCTTCGTCGATGGCCGGAGTGGCATTCTTCCACGCCATCCAGGTGTTTTGCGAGGCCATGGGCACCGACAGCGTGTTGGCAGGCTCAAATGTGTTGCTGTTGAGCAGCACAAACTGCTCGGTGTTTGATGCCGAAGGCACGCCATAGGTGCAGTTGTTAACCGACGCCACAAGCTGGTCGTTGACGGCAAACACCGAGGCTATGTTGTCGATTGCCACCGTCTTCAGCAGCCGGTCGGTGGCCACATCTATCACATAGATGCCCTTGCCCTGCACAGCCACCAGCAGTTTGCCATGGTAGCACACCATGTTGCCTGGCTGGCTGCTGTAGGCCTGGCCTGCGGTGCCCTCGATGGCAGCGCCAACAGTCGAGGTGGCGATGTCGAATGGATGCACGCCGTCGGTGGCGCCAATGTAACCCTTAGTGGCACTCACAGTGAGATAAGCGCGGGTGTCGCCGCTGCCCACCTTGTCGATCGACACTTTCGACTTCAGGGTCTTGGCATCGGCCACAATAAAGCGGCCGCCAGTGGAGCCATAGTTCTGCTTCGAGCACACATACAGGTTGTCGGCATTCAGCTCGGCAAACTGCGACGTGTTGCCCAGAGTCCGGCCCGGGTTCACCTCCTGATAGGCGCGATAGGTGATCTCGCCCGTGTCGTAGGAGTAGAAGTTGACGCTGCTGGCATTGTGCCCGTACCAGTCTTCGTTAAGAATGAAGATGCCGTTTTGGAACTCCTGCTCAGCGCTGGCGCCGCCGGCCAGTGTCAGTGCCATGCCTAATATGCAAAATAGCCTTTTCATCTGCTAATATTTTTTTGTGGAGATTATTATTTCACAATCTGCTTAGCTGTGCTGTGCGAGCCGTCGGTGTAGGTGGTGACCACGATGTTAACACCGCTGAAGGGCTCTGCGCTCTCCACACCCTGCAGATTGTAGTACTTAACACCGGCCACAGCCTTCTCGGCCACAGCGTCGGTCACGCCTGTTGCAGTCTTGGCCGGAGCTGCCTCAAGTTCTTTCCAAGTGAAGCCGCTGCCTGTGCCGAATGCCCAGCCATCAACGCTGCCGTCGGCCAGCTTGCGGCTGCCGCAGCCCACGGGAGCATAGCTCCAAGTGGCGTCGAACGAAGCGCCCAGCCAATATGACCAGTAGCCGCTTGTGCTCCAGCCCTCGGAAGTGTAGTCGTCGGCGTCGTCAAACGAGCCGTTGTTGTTGGCATCCCACTTGAAGCCGGTGATGTAGAGGCCGTAAGCACTTTGGCTGCCATTCATCTGCAGGCGCGGGTTATTGTCGGCGATGGCCTGAACCATGTCGGCGCCAGTAGCCTCACCGTCATATTTGTAACCAAACACAAGAGCCTTGGGGGCATTGTCGCCAGGCCATTGCAGCACCAGAGCCGAGCGTTTGGCACCTGTTCCGGTCCAGTTCTGAATGTCGTCCATAGTGAAGGCGTTAGCCGCCAGTGTAGCGCATACAAGCGCGATAAAAAGTAAAGTTTTCTTCATAATTTAAAAATCAATTTTATTGTTGATAATATGTGTATATGCTCAAATGCAAAGCACGCTTGCTCCTGCAATCCGGCTCTGACGAAAAACAGGTGTGCAAAAGCGCCGAAGGCCATTGGCGGCAGTACCGCAATGCTTCATGCAGTTTCGCTATTGTCGTATGATGCGTTTGCCATTTCGGGGCTGCTTCATCTGCTTTTGCCCGGCCCAAAATCCGCGTGAGCCGCTACAGGGGCTTGCATAGGCAGGTCTTCTGACTCGCTTCCTTAATGCGCCGCGCCTTCCCGGTGATGATGCAGTCCCTGACAAGAGGATGGAGGTATTGACTACAGACCAGTGGCGTAGTGCGGCACACAACTATGGAAACATACAGCAGCGGGCTCTGTTCAGGATTCTCACCTGATTCCCTTTTGATCGCCTTAGCCTTTTTTTGCGAAAAAGCCAAGGCAAACCTGATGCAATTTGCATTGTTGCTTTTATTGCGGCAAATTTACTGTATTTTCATCGGCCAAGCAAAAAAATCGCGAAAAAAAAATCAACAAAAAAGCAGCCGTTTTTATTGGTTTCATAGAACCTTATGATAGTCACGTAATTACACATTTTATCCAACATCAATTATAAAAAGTTTCCCAGAAAAAATTACAATAGTCTGATTATTAAATGTTTATTTTTCAAAGAAACGGGAAAAGTTTTCCAAAACGAAAATTTTAAGCTTAAAAATTTTGCCATTTTACAGGCAATTATTAGCTTTGCAGTCGGCTATCGGAAAGCCGCCACAAGGCGGCACACCCGCAGCCATGAAAAGTGAGTCTCGAAAGCTAACAACAACCCCCAAAAATACATTCACAATCGATGATACAGACAGTTGTAAAACGCGACGGACGCGTCGTGGGATATAATGAAGAAAAAATAAAGGCCGCCATCCGCAAAGCCATGCTCCAGACCGAGGCTGGCGAGGACGAGAGCCTGATTCAGCGCATAGCCGACCGCATAAGCACACGCGGCCGCAACCAGATGAGCGTTGAAGCCATCCAAGACCAGGTGGAACTCGAACTCATGAAGAGTCCGCGCAAGGAAGTGGCACGGTGCTACATACGCTACCGCCAGAAGCGCAGCGTGGCCCGCAAGGCCAAGACGCGCGACATGTTTCTGGAAATCATCAACGCCAAGCGCAACGACATCACCCGCGAAAACGCCAACATGAACGCCGACTCGCCAGCCGGCATGATGATGAAGTTTGCCAGCGAAACCACCAAGCCCTTCGTGGACGACTATCTGCTCACCGACGAGGCCCGCGAGGCCGTGGAGGGCAACTACCTGCACATTCACGACAAGGACTACTACCCCACCAAGAGCCTCACCTGCGTTCAGCACCCGCTCAACAAAATTCTTGAGCGTGGATTCGTGGCAGGCCACGGCGAGTCGCGCCCGGCCAAGCGAATTGAGACGGCAAGCGTCATAGCCTGCATATCGATGGAGACGGCGCAAAACGAGATGCACGGAGGCCAGGCCATTCCGGCCTTCGACTTCTATCTGGCCCCCTACGTGCGCCTGTCGTTTATCGAAGAGGTGAAGAATGTGGAGCAGCTCACCGGCGAGGACCTGAGCGACCTCTACCATGTGGAGCTCGACGACTTCATCAGCAAGCCGCTCGACGGCCTCAAGGGACGCGAGCGCGACCTGCAGCATGCCATCAACCGCACCGTGAGCCGCGTGCACCAGGCCATGGAGGCGTTTATCCACAACATGAACACCATTCACTCGCGCGGCGGCAACCAAGTGGTGTTCAGCTCAATCAACTACGGCACCGACACATCGGCCGAGGGCCGATGCATCATCCGCGAGCTGCTTAAGTCCACCTACGAGGGCGTGGGCAACGGCTCAACGGCCATATTCCCCATTCAGATATGGAAAAAGAAGCGCGGCGTGAGCTATCTGCCCGGCGACCGCAACCACGACCTCTACGAGCTGGCCTGCAAGGTAACGGCCCGGCGCTTCTTCCCCAACTTTGTGAATCTCGACGCCACATTCAACCAAAACGATAAGTGGCGCGCCGACGACCCCAAGCGCTATGAGTGGGAGATTGCCACCATGGGCTGCCGCACACGCGTGTTTGAAAACCGATATGGCGAAAAGACGTCGGTGGGACGCGGCAACCTGTCGTTTTCCACCATCAACATCGTGCGCCTGGCCATTGAGTGCATGGGCATTGCCGACAAGGAGGAGCGCATCGACGCATTTTTCAAGAAACTCGACCACATGCTCGACGTGACCGCACGCCAGCTGTGCGACCGCTACGACTTCCAGAAGACGGCCCTCGCCAAGCAGTTTCCGCTGCTGATGTCGATGCTGTGGAACGGCGCAGAGGCTCTGAAGCCCACCGACACCATCGAGAGCGTGATCAACCAGGGCACACTGGGCATAGGCTTCATAGGCCTGGCCGAGTGCCTGATAGCCCTCACCGGCCACCACCACGGCGAAAGCGAGGAGGCACAGAAACTGGGCCTGCGCATCGTGAGCCACATGCGCGACCGCGCCAATGAGTTCTGCGACCGCTACCAGCACAACTTCAGCATCCTGGCCACTCCGGCCGAGGGCCTCTCGGGCAAGTTCACCAAGCGCGACCGCAAAGACTTCGGCGAGATTCCGGGCGTGACCGACAAGCTATATTACACCAACTCCAACCACGTGCCCGTGTACTACCACTGCAGCCCCAAGCACAAAGCCGAGGTGGAGGGCCCATATCACGACCTCACACGCGGCGGCCACATCTTCTATGTGGAAATCGACGGCGACGCCACCCACAACCCCCTTGCCATAAGCAACGTGGTTGACCTCATGGACAAATACAACATTGGCTACTGCTCGGTGAACCACAACCGCAACCGCTGCATGGACTGCGGATACGAAGACGCCACCGACGGCCTCGACACCTGCCCCAAGTGCGGCAGCCACAACATCGACCGCCTGCAGCGCATCACCGGCTATCTGGTGGGCACCACCGACCGCTGGAACTCGGGCAAACTGGCCGAGCTCAAAGACCGCGTGGTGCACAAATAAAGGAACGAAATGAATAATACAACCACCCTCAATGTGCTGCGCATTGTGCGCGGCACCTCGGTCGACGGCCCGGGCCTGCGCACCTCGGTGTATCTGGCCGGGTGCACCCACCACTGCCCAGGCTGCCACAACCCGCAGTCGTGGGACTTTGGAGGCGGCACACAGATGACCGTCGACGAGATTGTGGCCGACGTGGCAGCCGATGAGGAAGACATCACCCTCACCGGCGGCGACCCGCTGCAACAGCCAGAGGCTCTGCTGCCGCTGGTGAAGGAGCTGAAGGGCCGCCTGCACAGCAACATTTGGTGCTACACAGGCTACTCATGGAGCCAGCTGGTGGCCGACAGCCGCCTGCGCCCCATTCTCGACTACCTCGATGTGGTGGTCGACGGCGAGTTTGTGCAGGCCAAGCGCGACATAAGCCTGCGCTTCAGAGGCAGTTCGAACCAGCGCCTCATCGACGTGCAGCGCTCCCTTGCCGCCGGCGCACCCATCGACTGGACCGATTAGTCACCGCCAATAACGACATAACGAAGGCGCCGAATCTCCTTGCGGGGATTCGGCGCCTTTATGTTGTGTTATGCCAAGATGCGGATTAGCGCACCATGAGTTTGGTGGTGACTGTGCGGCCGCCTACGCGGGCTGCCACCACATAGGCGCCTGCTGCGCCCACATTGATCTGCGAGGCCTGCTTGGCTGTGGCCACCTCGCGGCCTGCGAGGTCGAACACACTCACGGCATCCACCGTCTGGCTGAAGCACAGCACTGTGCCCCTGACACGCATGCTAAGACCGCTGGCTGCGTCGATGGTTTCAACAGCTGTGGGGCCGCTTTCCTTCATGTTGTAAACGCACTCGATGCCGTTGAACAGCATGGTGTTTTGCACACCAGTGGCGGGCTTGTCCATGTTCACCTGAATGGTGCTAAGCGAAATGGGGTATTTAAGCATGTCGCTGGCATCGATCCATGCCGATGTGGGCACTGCAAACACGGTCTCCTGGTTTTGCGGGACAGCCTCGGGAGTGACGGTGTAGTTCACCGCGTTGCCAATGGGCGAGCGCAGGGTGAAAGTCATCGACTTCACTGTGGCGTTGCCCGGATTGAGGCGCACGCGCAGGGTGTCGGGCAGACTCCACAGGCGCACGCGCTTGTTGAGGCGCAGGTTGGCAATGCGGGCGCTCTTGCCCGTGTACACATACTTGATGCCGCCGCCAGGCAGGGCCTCAACCGAGTTGCGTGTGCCGCCGTTCTGGGTGATGGTCCATGTGTTCACATCCATGTCGGGGTCGATGGGCATCACATGGGCGGTAGGCTTCTCCACTATCACCTTCATCGAGCCTGTGTAGCTGCCTACGGTGCCGGTCACGGTGGCGGTGCCGTTGGCCACGCCCTTGAGAATGCCGGTGTTGGCATCAATCTTCACCACGCCCTCGTCGCTGCTGCTCCATGTGAGGGCGGCGGGGTCGATCACCATGGTCTTCTCGCCAACGGTGCTATACACCTCCACGGCATAGCTGCGGTAGCCGTCGTTGATCACCGAGTCGCAGCGCATGCTCAGCGCGTCGGCGCTGCCAGCCACCACTACGGGAATTGTGGCTGTGGCGCCGTTGTAGCTGGCTGTGAGCAGCCCATAGCCGCTGCCGTCGGCAAAGAATGTGGTGTCGGCCTTGATGTGGCCTATCTGGTCGGGGCAGCTCAGCTTCACGCCCTTGAGGTCGGTGTTGACGAGCACGCCGTATTTGTTGTAGCCATAGAACTGCGGTGTGTAGACCGAATACTTGGGAGCATCAAGTTTCCAGTCGACAAAGCGGATTTCGGCCACCTGGCTGTCGTCGGGAGAGGGCGACACCACAAACAGGCCGTTGGCGTCGGCACGCTCGCGGCCATCGCTGGGCACATTGCGCGCGCCAAGTTCCTTGATGTAGAGGCACGACGAGCCGCCGCCGTCGAGGTTCACGGCCTCGGTGCAGCCAGTGTAGCGCATAATGTCGCCCAGCTGCAGTGTGGTGCAGCCCGACGAAATGGCGCTGCGGCCGTCAACCACCATAAACACCACCTTCTTGCCGCCGTCGTAGTAGCCGATGGCTGTGCGGGGGTGATAGGCATCCATGAGGTCGCCGTGCACCTCAAGCGTAGAGCCTTTTTCCACAATCTTGGGTTGTCCGGCCACCACTTCAAGCGGGTTCACGGCCTTGCCGCCCACGGTGATGGCCATGTACACCGTCACTGTGTCGCCCACCTTCAGGTTCTTAACCATGTCGAGCGTAGAGCCGCGTCCGTCGATCACAAATCCGCCGGTGGGAATGGTCATGTCGCCATCGGTGCTGGGCGCGCTGGTCACCACCAGTTTGTTGGGGCCAGCCAGCACAAACGATGCGCCGTCGGCCATCTTGGCCTGCACCTCGGCGCCGCCTGTCACATTGGTTCCGCTATAGTAGTTGGAGTTATACACTGTGATTTTGCCGTCGTAGGGGCTAACGTTGACGCCGTGCAGCAGCACCGACGCGCCGCCGGGCATGGTCACTGTGCCGCTCACGCCCACGGGGTCGATATACACCTGCTTGTTCACGTCGAGCACAAAGGGCCAGTAACCGCTGGCGCCATTATACAGCTGGCCGTCGGCGATGCAGGTGCCAAGCGGCGTGCCCACAAGCGACTGGCCGCGGCTGGTGGTGCCGCTGGTGAAGTAGAAGTCACCGTTGATGCCCACCAGATAGCGGGCGCCGGGAGCGTCTTTGCGCTTGGCCATGCCCGACACTGTTTCGTTGCCGTTGATTTTGTCGGTGGCCGAGACGGCCTTGATAGTCACATTGGGATTGGCGAGATCGACTGTGGCATAGAAGGCGCGCATCGCGCGGCTTGAGTTGGAAATGAGGAGCGACGTCTGTGTGATGCCGGGTCCCACTTTGGCATGATAGAGGGTGTCGACCTGATAGTCGGCTCCCCACAGCGTCACGTTGCCGCTGGCGCCGGCGCTGAGAGCCAGGCCCAGTGCCATGCTTGCAAGAGTAATGGTTTTCTTCATAATCTACGTAATATAGTTGTTTAATGTGGCTGACGGCAGTGGCCGCCAGCCAGCAGGTTTATTACTTAACACTTCAAAGTTACGGCCTTTGGGGCAAATATCATATTAAAAAGTGATGAAACTTTGCTATTATTAATGGTAGCAAACTATTTCACCGCCACCTTCACCGCGCGGCTGCGATGTCCATCGGCCACCACCAGCACATAAACGCCAGCCGACGGCACATCGATTTGCGAGGCCGACGTGGCCGAGGCCACAAGGCGGCCGGCAGTGTCGTAGGCCTCCACCCTACCGGCCATTACGCTTAGCGTGAGGCGCGTGCCATTGGCCTTGACAGTGAGTCCTGGCTCCACGGCCACCTGCTCAACGGCGCTCGGCCAAGTGTCGGTCATACTGTAGGCGCACTCAAGGCCGTTGAACAGCACGGTGTATTGCTGCCCAGCCACCGACTTGCCCATGTTCACCTGAATGGTGCTGAGCGTGATGGGATAGCTGGCGGGGTCGAGGGCGTCGGTCCACTGTGCGGTGGGCAGACTGAACACCGTCTCCTGGTTTTGCGGCACGGTGTCGGGCGTCACGGCCACCGTGGTGGCTTTGCCGCCAGGTGTGCGCAAGGTGAACGACACCGATTTCACGGGTGCCTCACCAGGATTCAGGCGCACGCGCACAGTGTCGGGCAGACTCCACAAGCGCACCTTTTTGTTGAGTTTTATGCTGGGCACGCGCGCGCTTTTGCCCGTGTAGACATATTTGATGCCGGTGCCGTCTACCACATCGGCCGACACCTTCGAGCCGCCGCTTTGGGTTATGGTCCATGTGGCAAGGTCGATGCTCTTCTCTATGGGCATGACGTGGGCCGTTGGGCGCTCCACAGTCACCTTCACCGAGCCGGTGAAGTCGCCCACAGTGCCTGTAACGGTGGCAGTGCCGTCGGCCACGCCTGTGAGCACGCCGCTGTTGGCGCCAATGCGCACCACGCTCTCGTCGCTGCTGCTCCACACCAGAGCCGAGGGGTCGAGTGCTATGGTCTTGCCGCCAGCCTGACCCTGCACCTCCACGGCCTGATGGCGGTAGCCGTCGGTGATGATGCTGTCGCAGCGCATGGCCAGGGCATCGGTGGCCACCACAGTCACGGGCAGCTGGGCTGTGATGCCGCCATAAGTGGCCGTTAGGATGCCGCAGCCAAGGCCGTCGGCCACCAGCACGCTGTCGGCGCGCACATGGCCTATCTGGCTGGGACAGCTAAGCTTCACGCCCTTGAGGTCGGTGTCGATGAGCATGCCATATTTGTTGTAGCCATAAAAGCGCGGCACACAGGTGCCATAGCGCGGAAGTTCGAGTTTCCAGTCAACGAAGCCGATTTCGGACACCGTGCTGTCGTCGGGCGCGGTGCTGATGGCGAAGAATCCGTTGCCGTCGGCGCGCTCAGTGCCGTCGCTGGGGCGGTTAATCACGCCCAGCGCGCTCGAGTAGATTGTGGCCGAGCCGCCGCCGTCGATGTTGAGGCCCTCGGTGGCGCCAGCATAGCGCATGATGTCGCCCAGCTGGCGCAGACGCACGCCTGCGGATATTGGCGAACGGCCATCTACCACCAGGAAGTAGAGCTTTTTGCCGCCGTCGCCAAAGGCAATTGAGCCGCGGGGCTGCTGGGTGGCGCCGTCATACCACTGGCTCTCGGTGTCGAGCGTCTGGCCGCCGCCAAGCACCTTGGGAAGGCCCGATAGCAGTTCGACGGGCACTATTTCCTGCCCATTGACAGTGACGCGCGAATCCACCTCAATGGTGTCGCCCTCGTGCAGGGCCATCACCCACTGGCAGCAGGCGTCGCCGCGTCCGTGAATCACGAAGCGTCCGTCGGGAATGAGCATGTCGTGCCCAGTGCTGGGCGCGCCAGTCACCACCATGCGGCACTTGCGGCCCAATTGCAGCGTCTGGCCGTCGGCAAGGCGGGCCTCAACTTCGGCCATGTCGTCGGTAAACTCGTTGGTGCTGCCGTAATACAGGTCGTTGTAGATGGTGACAACACCTGCCGGAGCCTCGGCATTGAACGCCGCCAGCGGGGCCTGTGCGCCGCCAGGGGCAGTAAGACTGCCGCCTATCACCGCCTGGTCGATGTAGTAGCGGTTGTTGGCGTCGATGGCAAACTGGCGTATGTTGTTATAGGCCCGGTAGATGGTGCCATTGCACACGGTGGAGCCGAGTGTGGTGCCCAGAATCGAAGCCCCACGCTGGGTTTTGCCGGCTGAGTTGCCGCTAGTGTAGAAGAAGTCGCCATTGACGCCGGCAAAATAGCGCTCGCCGGGCTTTGAGCGGCGCTTGGCCATGCCACTCACCGTTTCGTTGCCTGCAAGGCGGTCGCCAGCGCAGATGCCACCATAGCGCACGCCGGGCGTGCCCACGTCGAAGGTGAAGTAGAATGCGCGGATAGTGGTGTTCTCGTTGTGGAACAGCAGCGAGGTCTGCGTGGTGCCGGGGCCCACCTTTGCGTGATAGAGGGTGTCGACCGTGAAGGGGACGTCCATCAGGCTGAAAGTGGCCGACGCACTGGCCAGCGGCGCGCCCATGCACAGCAAGGC
The DNA here is from genome assembly GCA_934661195.1 of uncultured Muribaculaceae bacterium. Lineage (GTDB taxonomy): Bacteria > Bacteroidota > Bacteroidia > Bacteroidales > Muribaculaceae > Sodaliphilus. The sequence goes on along the minus strand of CAKUJD010000005.1, from coordinate 252,577 downwards.
GGCAAATGCCATTAGTGATTTCTTCATATTGAATGAGGTTTATGCGTGATTAAAGTTGTAATTAGAGGCACTGGAGTCCTTCCTCACAATGCCTCTACAAAGATACGCATTTTTCGCCACAGCGCAAATGCGCACCGAAAAAGCCGGCCCGACTGCCATGTGCAGCCGGGCCGGACATATATGGATTTTATCGTCTTCCGTGCGTCAGAGCACCACCTTGCGGGTAATGGTGCGCGAACCGGCCTTGACGGTCACCACATAGGCGCCACGGGCGGGCAGACGCAGGCTGCTCACTCCGTTGGCGGTGGCCACGAGGCGGCCCGTGAGGTCGTAGGCGTCAGCGCTGTCGACCGTTGCGCCGAAGTCGAGCTGCGTGCCATTGGCTGTCACTGTGAAGGCTGCGTCGGCATCAACGGTGCTGACACCCGACACGGGCACAGCTGCATACACCGTCTCAATTCCTAAAATTTGAATCTGGTAGGCCTTGCCGGTGGTGCTGGTGCCCATTGTAAGCTGCACGTTGTTGAGCGTGATGGGATAGCTGCCCATGTTGGCGGCATCGGTCCATGCTGCAGTGGGCAGGCTTATCACGTTCTCGGCATTGGCCTTGAGGGTGTCGCTTATCGACTTGTAGGTGATTTTGCCGGCACCGGCGCGCAAGCCGAACGTCACGCCCTTAACCACAGCCTCGCCCGGATTGACGCGCACGCGCAGCGTGTCGGGCAGGCTCCACAGGCGCACCTGCTTGCTGAGCGTGATTTTGGGCGTGCGGCCCGAGGCGCCAGTGTAGTCATAAGTGAAGCCGTCGCCCACAGTGGTGAGTTTGCCACCCTTGCCGCCCGTCTGGCTCACCTGCCAAGTGCTGGCGTCAGGGTTGGGATCGATGGGCATGACGCGGGCCGAGGGGCGCTCGACCGTCACAGCCATGCTGGCGCTGAAGTCACCCACAGTGCCGGTGACGGTGGCATTGCCGTTGGCTATGCCGCGCAGCACACCAGTGTTGGCGTCGATCTCCACCGTAGCGGGGTCGTTGCTGCTCCATGTGAGGGCCGAGGGGTCGATGGGCGAAGTGGTGCCGCCCACATAGCTGTTCACCTCCACGGTGTAGGGGCGGTAGGTGTCGTTGATGATGGCGCTGTGGGCCATGCGCACGCTGTCCACGTTGCCGTCGACTGTGATGAGCTGCTGCACGCTGATGGCGCCCAGAGTGCCGGTGAGCATGGCGCAGCCGCTGCCATCGCCAATGAATGTGGTGTCGTTCTTGATGTGGCCCACGCTGGCCGGGCAGCTCAGCTTCACGCCCTGCACGTCGCGGTCGATGAGCACGCCATACTTGTTGTAGCCATAGAAGTGGGGAGTGTAGATGCCATACTTCGGGGTTTCCAGCTTATAGTCGATGAAGCGGATTGCGGCCAGCGTGCTGTCGTCGGGGCAGCTGTATTTGGCATAGAAGCCGTTGCCATCGGCGCGCTCGGTGCCGTCGCTGGGACGGTTGCGGTTGCCCAGGGCGCTGGTGTAGAGCACGGCCGAACCGCCGCCGTCCATATTGATGCCATCGGTGGCTCCGGCATACTTCATGAGGTCGGCAAGCACAGTGGTGCGAACGCCGTAGGACAGAGGCGAACGGCCGTCGACCACCATAAACACCACCTTCTTGCCACCATTGGCAAAACCGATGGCAGCGCGGGGCTGGTTGCCGCTGGCGTCGCCGCGGTCGGCCTCACTGTCGAGCACCTCGCCGCCGGCAAGAATTTTGGGATTGCCCGAAACCACCTCAAGCGGGTTCACTGTGACTCCGTTGGCCGTCCAAGTGGGAGTCACTGTCACCACATCGCCCTCCTTGAGGCCGGCCACGAAGTCGGCAGTGGCGCCGTGGCCGTGAATCACGAATGTTGCCGAGTCGATGGTCATGTCGCCAGCTGTGCTGGGCGCGCCAGTCACCACCAGGCGGAACGGCGCGGCGGCGTTGAAGGTCTCGCCCGGAGCGAGCACAGCCTTCACCTCGGTGCCAGTGTTCACCTCGTTGGTGCTGCCATAGTAGCGGTCGGTGTAAAGGGTGATTTTGTCCCACGCGCCCGTGGCCCAGTAGTTAACGCCGCCCAAGGGGGCCGATGTGCCGTCGGCCTTGACCACAGTGCCGCCAAAGGTGAACGGGTCGGCATAGAGATTGCCGCTGTGGTCAACTATTAGCTGCTTGTAGTCGCGCGCGCCATTGTTGGCCTTGTAAATTTCGCCTTCGACCACAGTCGAGCCCACAGGGCTGCCCACCTGCGACACCTTGCGCACGGTTTGACCTGTGGTGTAGAAAAAGTCGCCGTTGACGCCGATGAAATAGCGGTTGCCGGGGCGTGACTTGCGCTTGGCCATGCCCGAGATGGTCTCGTTGCCGGCCACGTGGTCGGTGGCGCAAACGCCGCCCAGCGACAGATAGGGGTTGGTCATGTCCATAGTGGTGTAGAACACGCGCAGCAGTGTGTTGTCGTTATGGAACCACAGCGACGTCTGTGTGGTGCTGGGGCCAATCTGGTTGTGAAACAGCGTGTCCACCTGAAATTCAACGCCGCGCAGGGCGTGGGTGGTGGTTGCGCCGGCTCCGAGCGAAGCCGCCGCAAGCAGTGCAAGAGTAAGAGTTTTCTTCATTCTCTATTCGTTTTTATTAATATTGCCTAATGTTTATGCCACAATGGCTGAATGTTTCAGCTAAGTTAACCATTTTTGGCGAGCCGTGCACCATTATTACCATTAAAAATGGTGCAACAAAAGGCCATGCATGCACAAAAAAGCGGCCCTACCACTGTTTGGGTAGAGCCGCCTGTGCTATTTGCTTGCCGCCTTGGCGGCTAATGCGCTATGCTGCGATTAGAGCACCACCTTCTTGGTGAGAGTCTTGCCAGCCACAACAGCCTTCACGATGTAAGCGCCGTTGCCGTTGATGGTGAGCTCGGTGCCGTTGGCAGCAGCCACCTTCTGGCCAGCCACGTTGTAAACCTCGATGGCTGCGGGAGCAGAAACCTTAACCACGTTGCCCTCTACATTGAGAGCTGCATCGGCTACCTCAACACCGTTGACGCCGCTTTCGCCGCCCATCGAGATGGTGTAAACGGCCATACCGTTGTTACACTTGAAGCTGAACAGGGTCACCACGTCGTTGCCCTTAGAGTCCTTAGAGTACTCCACGTTGAGGCTGTGAATGCGGTTGCCGCCGTCGCTGGTGCCACCGAGAGAGTCGGTCTGCCAATACTTCTTCATGCCCTCGAGCGAAGAGTTCTCGCCCAGCTCGCAAATGTTGGCCTGGCAGCCGTGGTTGTCATACTGATACATTGAGTAAACGATGAAGTTCTTCACATTCTCGCCGCTGGCGTCGCCCAGGTGGAACTCAGCCACACCGTTGGTGCCTGCTGCGGGAACGAGGCTTGCATCAACGCCATTGAAGCTGCCAGCCATCGAACCGTCGTTCTGATAGAGGATAGGAGCGCTGTTGAAGCCGTCGATGTAGAAGAGCTCGCCTGCATAGAGGTTGTCGTCGCTGTCGCCAAGCACGATGCGGGCCACAGGGCCGTAGCTCCACTGCGTGCAGCTTTCGGGATAGAACTCGGTGATGTCGAGGTAGGTATCGCCATCGAAGCCGCCTTCAAACTCACCGTCTTTGTCGGCGTGCCAGCGGTAAACGGTCTCAACCTGTGTGCCAGGAGTCATCATTGTGCACTCAGCCTCTTTGCGGGTGATGTCGCCAATCACGTCGAAGTAGTCGGTGCGTGCGATTTTGTCGCCCTTGTTGAGCTTGGCCACCAGTGTCAGAGCGCCTGTGGCGGGGTCGAACTGATAAACGGGGATGGTTGCAGTCTTCTCGCTGGTGTAGGGAGCCACCCAAAGGTGACCGAAGCTGTCGGTGCCAATCTGGTTAACGCCAAGGAATTCACCATAGGGCTTACCTTCATAAGTAACGGGAATTGACTTCTCAAAAGCACCTGTCTTAACGTCGTAAACGTGAACGAGAGCCTGCATCACAGTGTCGTTCTTGCCTTCATCGTTAACGTATACGGCCTGCTTAGCCTCCGACTGAGCCACATAGACCTTGCCCTTGGCCATAACGGCTGTGCGGGCGCGGGTAGCGCCGTTGAGGGGAGAATTCTTGAATGCTGCATCGAAGTTGTGAGCACGGTCGAGCACCCAATTGTTGGTCATGCTCACACCGTCTACTGTAGCGTATTTCACGCCGTCGGTGGTGGCCGATGCGCTGGCCACTGCCATTACAGCAACTGCTGCTGAAAGTAAAAATTTCTTCATGTTGATGAAATTAAAATTATTAATTAGTGATTTAATTGTGTATCATTAATCTACTTTACAAAGTTGAACAAAGTAAGCTATAATTAGCGAGACGGCAAAATATTTTATATTAAAATATGGATAAAAAACCTAAATGCGCGTTCCGCCATTTCCCCTACCCTTTATAGCACAAAAGCCCGGAACACGCCAATGCGTTCCGGGCTTTTGTGCCTTGCACCGGGGACTAAACCCCGGCGCTATGCTTAGACCTTAGAAGAGGTTGGTCTTGCGGGGATTGATGCACACGCCAAGTATGCGATCCTTGTTGCCGCAGTAGTTCACCATCTTCTTGGTGTTGTAGTCGAAGTAGTAGAGGCCGGTGGTGTAGGTCTTCTCGCCGCTGCCGGCGCGGAAGCCGAAGAACACGTTGCCTGTGTACTTGTCAACGGCGAACTGGGTCACATAGAGACCTTCGTCGGCCGTAGTGTTCTCGGGAGCTGCATCCATGCCAATGAATGTGGTGTAGTTCTTATACTCAGTGGTGGCGTTGGCTGCCGGAATAGTGTAGGCAGCAAAGCCCACGCCGGGAGTCGTACCCTTAGAATACCACACATACATTGCGTTGCGGTCCTCATCGAGGGTGAATGCGCGCGGTTGGGTGGCAGCAAGCACGATGGGGTAAGGCAGCGGGTCGCCAGCCTTCACGCTCGACTTGATGTCGGTGGCCTTGAAGCGGTAAACACCGTTACCCGAGTAGTTCTTAACCCACCAGAACACTTGGTTCTTGTCGTAGTAGAGCGAGGTGTGGATTGCACCATAGCTCATGCCCTGGCCATAGTATGTGAGCTGGTTGTTGACCACCATGTAGCCGTCGGTGTTCTTGTAGTTGGTCTTCTCCACAGCGCCGCGGCTGCTCAGAGCCACGCGGCGGATGCCGGTGTTGCGGTCGGTGTAGTAGAGATAGTTGGCGTCGGCGCAACCCTCGAAGGGGTCGTTGAATGCCTGGCCGCCCACGTTGGTCACCACCACGTTAGACGACGAGCCGTCGGCTGCCATCACGGTGATTTTGCCATCACCCAGATTGTCGGCCTCATCGTTGACGTAGGTGTATTGCTTACCGGCGTCGAGGATGTAGACGAAGTCTTGGTCAACCGAGTCGTTCTTCACGTTGGCAAACACAAGGTTCATCGGAGTGGTGCCGGCGCTGATGCCCATGTCGAAGGGCAGGTTTTTGGTGCCTGCGGGCAGGGTCGACGGGTCGATGATTTTGTAGGCCTTCACATTGCCGCCATAGGTGGCATAGTACACTGTGGGGGCGGGCTGGTTGTAGCCCACTTGCACGTTGACGTAAGAGTCTTCGAGGCGGCGGTTTTCGCCGTCGACGTCAAACCAAGTCTGGAGCTCTATTTTCTGAGAACCAATGTTGCGGAACTTCAGGGCGCCGGGGTTGTCGATAGTGCCATCCTCGTGCTCGTAGCCAACGAACTCGGTCATCTCCTGGCCGTCGGCGTTGAGAGTGCCCTCGGGGAACTTCCACACATATTTGGTCTTGAGGTGCTCGGGGTTAGGCAGCGAGATGCCCAGGTCCACGGTCACATCGTTGATGACCACTGTGGGTGCGCTCTGCTCGGTGACGCTGAGCACGGGAGCGATATCGCTCACCAGCAGCGGATAGGTGCGTGTGCCAGCACCCTCAACGGTGAGCTTCACCTGATAGAGGCCGGCCTTGGCAAACTTGTGCACGGGGTTTTGCTCGGTTGATGTGGTGCCGTCGCCGAAGTCCCAAGTGGCATTGCCTTTTTTCACCGATATGTTGTTGAACTTAATCTTCGACACAACATAGAAATCGAGCGTGTATTCATTACCGTCGACGTTGTAGGTGAAGTCAACGTCTTTGGTGGGGAAATTGCCATAATTGGGCTCCTTGTCGGTGCAGGCGGTCATAGCCAGCATCAGAACCATCATGGCCAAAAGTCCGATATTCTTAATTAATTTCATAATCTGCTATTTGCTTTAATTGAGTTCAACTGTTTTGGTGTTGGTGTCGGTACCCATCTTGCCGTTGGTGTCAAACACGCGGAACTTGGGCACGATAGTGTATTTGCGCGAGAAGCTCACAGCATAGTTCTTGTCGGTGCTGTTGTAGATCCAGCCGGTGAAGGGAATCTCGCTGATGAGGTCCTTCCAGTAGGGCATGTACTCGGCGCGAACTGAGTTGAGCGTGCCACCGGTGTCGTCGCTGTAGCGGCTGAACACCCATGGCGATGACTTGTACACGGGCCACACGTTCACACCCTCGGGAGCGTCGGCCTGAGTGGCAACCTCGTGCACCACTTTCACGCCGTCGACCAGCGTGGTGTAGTAGTAGTGGTCAACATCGGTGGTGGTGAACCAAGCGTCGCTCTTGTCGGCTGTGGCAGTAGCTGTGGGGAAGTTGACGTTATACTTTGCGTTGAGTGCCTCAAACTGCTCGGCTGTGAAGTCGTAGTTGATGTACACGTTGCGCAGGTCGTTGTAGTAGGTGCTGTCCTTGGTGAGGGCGGTCACCACCTTCTCCTTGAACTCGTCTTGGAAAGTAGAGGGATAGTAGAGGTCGAAGCGGGCCTGATCCCATTCAGTGGGTTCGTTCCAGGTGACGGGCGCGAGTGTGCGCGATGTGGGGAACGAGTCGTTGAGCACGTATTCCCAGCCGTCGAACTCGGCCTTGCTGTGAGGATAGGTGTAGACGCTGTCGTAGCGCACGGTGTCCTGTGTGGCCACTGTCTGTGTGAGCGCATACGAGGTGGTGAGCTTGCAAGTGGCTGCCGAGCTCTGGCTGCGGGTGACCACGGCACGCACCTCGGAATAGTCGATCTGCTTGTCGGGAGCGGTGTAATACTTGCCCTTGAAGTGAACGTAGTCACCAGCCTTGCAAGTAGAAGAGCTGAGCTCCCAGTATACGGTGGGCACAATCTGACCTATGTCCGTCTTATCTTGGAACGGATCGTGGTTGGCGCACGACGAGAGGGCGAGGGCCAGCAATGCGAATGAACCGAATAATTTATTTAGTTTCATACTGAATTGTAGTTTACTTTGATTTTTATGAATTTTGATTTCACTTGCCAGTGAGCGAAGTCACTGTGCCGTAGGTCTCGGCCCAAATCATAGGCTTCTGCAGCCACTTGTAGTTCTTGTATGCGCCCAGACGCTCGAGTTCGGCCTTGTTATACTTCTCCTCGGTCTCGGGGTCGTAGTTGATGCGCTGAATCCAAGTGTTCTCCTTCTGGTCCTCGGTGAGTCCGTCGATCCAGTAGGCGGCATACAGGTTGTAGGGACGACGCAGAGTGGGGTAAACAATCTCGTTGTTGTCGCCGATGCCGTAGTGGTTGCGGTTGTTGCTGTAGTGGTAGCGGCGCATGTCGGTCCACTGTTCGGGCTGCAGATACATAGCTATGTATTTCTGCTCCATGAGGTCGCGCAGCGAGAACTCAGAGGGATTGAAGAACCAGTGCTTGTTGCCGCGATCGGTAACCTTGTGCACCGAGGGGTTCTTGCTTGAGCCGCGGTAGTAAGCCACGTCGTTGAGGAACGCGTTGACCTGAGCGTCCCAGTATTCCTTGGCCTGGAAGCCAGGCTTGCCTGCCTTCGACTCGCCAGGATACTTGTTGTCGGTCTTGGAGTCGTAGTTCTCGTTGGTGTACTTCTTCAGGAAGAAGTCGAGGTGGCGCTGAATGTTCCACTCAGTGGCTTCCTTGGCCAGGGCGCAAGCCTCGGTCTTGTTGCCAAGCCAGTATTCGGCCTCAGCCTTGATGAAGTAGAGCTCCTCCATTGTGAAGATGGGATTGTAGCCGTCAACGTCGCCGGCATATGCACCCATATAGAGGTTAGGATAGTTGGCAATCTTGAAGGTCGAGCCCATGCCGATGTTGTTGTCGAGGAAGCGCATCTTGTTCACGTTGCTCGACACCGATGCGGTGGCCGGGCCTTCGCGCGAAATCATGAGCAGGCCGCAACGGGGGTCGTTGGCATAGCCGTCGTGAGCGCCCTCGCCGTTGAAGCGGCCGCACTTGAGCTCGTTGTTGGGGGCAGAGATGCCCAGGAGGTCTTGCATGAAGAAGCGCGACGGGATGGCCTCGTCGAGGAGGTTGCGGCGCGACTCCCAAGAGTTGATCACAGGCTTGGCCACACTCCACACGCAGTTCTGCTCGTTGGTGCCGCCGGTGAAGTTATAGCGGGGCTCATTGCCAAACCAGCTGCCGTAGAGAAGGTTGCCGCTGCGCCACTGCTTGATTGCTGCGTCGGCAGCGTCGATAATCTTCTGGCAGGTGGCTGCGCTGCGGTCAACGTTAGGCAGGTTGCGCAGCAGCAGGCGAGCCTTGACGGCCAGCACCAGACCCTTCCACTTGCTGAGGTCGCCGGCATACACGCGATCCTGACTGGCAGTGATGGTGCGGTTGGTGGGGCAGTTGACCACAGCGGGGTCGTCATACATCTTTATAAGGTCCTCGCACTCGTTGAACATCCACTCATAGATTGAAGCCTGAGTGTCGTAGGCGGGCGAGTTGCTTTGGTAAGCCTGCGAGTTGGGCATGTCGCCGAAAGCGTCGGTTGCGAGCTGGGTCGACATGAGTTTGATGGTGCGTGCAATCAGCTCGTAGTTGGGCGAGTTGATTTCACGCGAGTTGTTTACAATGTTGTTGGCATTGACGCCCACATCATAGAAGTGGCGGCGCCACTGCGGGTGACGGTTCATAGTGAGGAATTCCCACTCACTCTTGTAGGAATATGAGCCAACAGAACTCTTGCCGCCAGTGGTGAGACACTGCGACAGATAGGTGTAGTATTCTGCATGGTCATATACCGACTGCTGGGCGTAGAACACGACTGTGGGCAGACCCACCTCGGCGGTGATGCTGTGAGCCCTGTCGGGGTTCACGTTGTCGTCGAGCTTGTCTTCACAGCTGACCATGGTCATACCGGCCAACAGGAATAATGCGAATTTTGTTATCTTATTCATGATTTTGAATGCTGTCCTAAAAATGATGATTAGAATGATGCTTTAAGAGTCACGTTGTAGCTGCGTGTGTTGGGCACGTTGTAGTTGTCGATGCCCATTGCGCCAGTACCGCCCGAAACGCCTGCCATGATGGCGGGGTCGTTGCCGGTGTACTTGGTGAGCAGGAACAGGTTGCGGGCAGTGAATGTGATGCCCAGGTCCTTAACACACCAGCTGCTCTTGAGCATGTTCTTGAAGTTGTAGCCCAGAGTCACATAGCTCAAGCGGATGTAAGAGCCGTCTTCGATGAAGTTGCTCGACACAGTGTTGAAGTATGTGCTGATGAAGTTCTGGTCAAGAACGATAGGAGTGGTGTTGGGGCTGTAGGTGCCGTCGGGGTTTTGCACCACGCCCTTGAAGATTATCTCGCGGTTGCGGTACTTCTCATAGAGGTGGTTCATACCGTTGCTGATGAGGCCGCGGTTGGTGACGTTGACCACGTCGCCGCCGCAACGGCCGTCGAGCAGGAACGACAGAGTGGCGTTCTTATAGCGGAATGTGGAGCCGAGACCCATAAGGAAGTCGGGCTCGCGGTTACCAATGTAGTTACCCTTAACCGGGCTGATGAGGGGATATCCGTCGGCGTTGCAAATCACGTTGCCGTTGGGGTCGCGCTGGTAGTCCTTACCCGAGATACCAGTGGTTGAGCCGTGCAAGTAGGCGCTGGGGAAGATGTCGCCATACTGCGAGCCCTGAATTTCCACGATGCCGTCGGGCAGCGAACGCACGCGGCCGCGGTTGAACGAAGCATTCAGAGTGGCTGTCCAGCTGAAGTCCTTGGTTTGGATAATGTCTTGTGCCAGAGTGAACTCCATACCATAGTTCTCGATAGAGCCCTCGTTGCGGGTTTGCAGAATTGTGCCCGATGCAGGCGACACGCGCACGCTCACAATCTGGTTGTCGACAGTGGTTGAGTAGTAGGCCACATCCAGGCGGGTGCGGCTGTTGAAGAAGCGCAGGTCGGCACCGATTTCCCAAGAGCTTGTCATCTCAGGCACCAGTGTGATGGCGCGCGACACTGTGGGGTCTACGCCATAACCGCCGTCGGGGAATGTGCTCCACTGCTTGTAGGTGTCGTTGAAGAGGTAGCGGGGGCAGTCCTTACCAACCTTTGCCCAGTTGCCGCGAATCTTACCATAAGAGAACCAGTTGTTCTGCAGGTGGAAGAGTTCGCTGAATATCACACCGGCGGTAACCGAAGGATAGAAGTAGGTCGGGCCCGACTGCTTCAGGCGCGAAGAGCCATCGTAACGGCCAGTCACAGAGAGCTGTGCCATGCCCTTGTAGTCGAAGCGGAGTTCGCCAAAGTAGCCATACTTGTTATCTTTTGTGTGATAGAGATACATATTATAGTCGCTCGAGCCGCTGGCAGTGAAAGTGGTGGGGTCCACATTCTGGAAGCTGTAGAAGTCGCCGTCGAGCATAAACTTCTGGCCTGCCATCTGAGCCTCATAGCTGCTTGTCTCCTTATACTCGGCACCGAAGAGGAAGTTGAAGTTGTAGTCCTCGGCAAATGTGTGCTTGTAGGTGGCAAGGAACTGGGCAGTAAACTGCTGGCCGCGTGAGGGCTGGAAAGTGTAGGCACCAAACTTGTATTGCATGTCGCTCAGGGCCTTCTGCACCTCGGGGTCGTTGATGTTGTTGAAGTCGCCGGCATAGAGGCGGGGCACTGTGTAGCTCTCATAAGTGGTGTATGACTTATCGTAGCCAAGTTTGCCGGTGAACACGAGGTCTTTAATAGGCTCATAGGTGAGCTGACCATTGACGATGATGCGGTCGCTCTCGGTTTCGCTCTTGTCGCGGTAGCGGCCAAAGTAGGGCGAAATGCCGGCGCTGATGCGCTCGGTGTCGAGCAGCTGCTCCCAGTGGTCGTAGCGGTTAGCCCAGTTCACATGGCCGTCAACGGTCTGATAGTCACTCATATCCTTGTCGATCGACCAGTTATATACTGTAGACATTGCATTGCCAAAGCCACGCGACTTGCTGTTTACGAAGTTGGTGGTGAGCTGGAATGTGACTTGCTCAGATGGCTTGTAGAAACCTTTCAGGAACACGGTGAGCTGATTCTTGTAGTCTTTGGGAATCACACCGTCGCTGTTGGAGTAGCTGGCCGAAGCATAAGAGTTGAACTTCTCAGTACCGCCCGAGATCGACACGTCATACTTCTGCATGATGCCGGTGCCCAGGAAGTTGCCAGTGTTGTCGTAGATTTTGTCCTCGGGGCGGGCATAAGGGCCCCAGCCGCCAGAGGCTGAATTTTCTTTGTAGAAGCCGTAGGTACCCGAGAGGAAAGTTTTCTGGATTTTGGGGACACGCATAGGCACGTTAACCTCAACAGTGGCAGTACCATTAACGCTCACTGCACCAGTCTTGCTACCGCTCTTGGTGGTGATCATAATCACACCGTTGGATGCCTCCTGGCCATAGAGTGCCGATGCGGCAGCGCCTTTCAGCACCGACATGTTCTCGATATCGTCGGGGTTGATGTCGGAAAGCGAAGAGCCCTTGCCGCGCACGGGCATGCCGTCGATGATGATAAGCGGCTCATTGCTCTGCGAGGGGTTAACCGACGAGATGGCGCGGATAATTACCTGCGAAGAGGAGTTAGGCGAGCCACCACCGGTAGCTACCTGAAGACCAGACACTTTACCTTGCAGTGAGTTAACGAAGTTGTTAGAACCACCGGCAGTCACCTGGTCGTTGTTAAGCGATTGAACCGCGAAGTTAAGTTTCTTCTTTTCCTGGGTTTGACCCATGGCGGTTACAACCACTTCTTTAAGGACTTGAGAGTTCTCCTTCATCTCAATGTTGATGGTGGTCTGGTTGCCAACCTTCACCGAGATGGGATTCATTCCCACATAAGACACGTCAAGCACGTCGCCGTCGTTGACATCGAGAGTAAACTTTCCGTCGATGTCGGTAGCTGTGCCTTTAGATGTGCCATGCACCTGAATAGAAGCGCCAATAATCGGCTCTTTATCAGAGGCTTGCACAACTATGCCGGTCACAGTGCGGGCGAAGCCCATCACCGCAAAGAGGGAAAATAACAGAAGCAATAGCTGTTTTCTCATAATTACTTTTTTATTGTTTTTATTACAGGTTTATTGTATGCTAATATTCTACAAAGTTGTTTTGTGGATAGTTGCCTATCGCTATGCAAGTGAAATAAAGCACAACAACCCACGCAGCACGGACACTGAGTGCCCGACACTTTGTGGTTATGGCCGTATTTCTTTACAAACTTAATACTATTTTTCGAAACAAACCCCACTTGGCTATGTTAAATAGCAGTCATTTAGCAATAATTTAATTTCGTGAACAGAAAATCATTATTATTAACATTGCCGTTTTTAATGGTTTTATTCGCTTTTAATACATTTTTTCAGCAACTGGGTTGCCATCAGGCAAAGCTATACGCCTGTGCCTCAATGGATTCAAACACAGAACAGAGAGCCTGAGCAAGTTAACTATGCAATTAAATACGAATTGCCGCGCTTTCGTTAATGTATATATAAAAAAATGGCGGTTGACACCCCACTCTGTCGCAGGGCGCAACCGCCAGTGTTGATAAAGGGGGACACTGTCAGAGCGACAGCTTGATGGTGTGAGTCACGCCATCGGCTGTGGTGCATCTTAGCAGGTAAACGCCCCTGAGTCCATTTTTCTGAATGGTTCTGGCGTTGTGCTTAACAAGCAGGCTACGGCCCGCTGCATCAAGCAGTTCAACCCTATAAACCCCGGTACTCAACTCAATGAGATTTCCACGAACCGACACACGCGGGCAACCGGCCGCAGATATTGCAGTCTCAATGGCCGATTTTTCGGTCTGCGTCATGCGGTAGGCGGCAAGTCCGTTGCCCGGCACATAGAAGTAAAGGTCGGTGGTGGTGGCGTCGATACTGTCGGCCACGCAAAGGGCATTCCAGGTGTTGCTGTTCACATTGCCCATGCCGCGCTTGGGGAAGGTCCACATGGCCTTGCTGCCGGCAAGTGTGCCACCCTCGCCGCATTGGGCCAAAGTGAATTGGAAGCCGGTGTCGGTGGTGTGGTCGCCAGTGGGAAGCACCACATAGCGCTGGCCGCCGTTGGTGAACATGGCCATGCCGTTGGCCTGGCGGTGTCCCGACAGCACATTTGTGCCGTTGTCGAACTGCTGCACTATGGCCCCGGTGGTGAAGTCGTAGAGGGCAAGGTCGGTGCTGCTGCCCTTCACATAGGCCTGAGTAGCGCTCACCGGCCAAACGCGCGGAGCAATGCCCAGCTGGCTTGCGCCGGCGGTGTAGGCCTTGATGCCGACCACGCTGGTCGAGGCCAGGCTGCCGTCTTTAATGGTCCAGCGCACAAGCTCGGTGCCGCTCGACATGGCGGCAAACACGGTGAAGTTGCCCGAGTTCACATCGCCCCACACGTTGCAGTGGTCGATGCGGCCGGTACTGGTGTCATCGCAGGTGACCGAAGCCACCACAGTGGCCTCGCCAGTTTCGGGATTCACGCGGCAAATGGTGAGCGGAGTGGTGCTGATGCGCAGCGTGAGGTTACTAATGAGCACATTGCCAGCATTGTCGGTGAATATGTCGTTGCCAGGCAGGTAGGCCACCTGCGAGTCTTCGCCCACAGTCACACTCTTCAGTTTCTCGCCAGTTGCCTTGTCGTAGTGGTCGATGGTGACCTGCGAGCCTTGCGTGTTTTCGGCGCGTCCCACCACCAGCAGGCGGTCGGCATAGGCGGTGAAGCCACGGTTGCAAAGGCCGTCGCTCACAAAGGCCATGTTGTTGTAAGGCTCCTTCACCGAGCGCATCCACGTGCTGCTTAGAGCCGATACTGTGGTATTCTGGCCAGCGGCGTCCTCTATATTATTATATGTGTCGATGTCGCGGCGGCGCACATAGCCCGGCTCGTAGTTGCCGGTGGGTATGGCCGTAACGGTGAACTGGCGCGGAGTGGTGGCATTGTCGAGGCAATACTCGGCCCCCGTCACCACGCGCCAGTAGAACTTGCCCTTGCCAATGGCGGCAACTTCGCAAAGCGCCTGCCACTGTCCGGCCTCCTTCTCGTCCATGTCGCGCTGCCACACCACGTTGGCAAACTTGGCGTCGGTGGCCACCTGGGCCACAACGCTCTGCACATCGGCGGCTTTGCAGGTCATCACAAAGTCGCTGTCGGTGGCCATGCCGTCGGCAGGCGACACAAGTGTGGCCATCGGGGCTGGGTTGCGCTTGGGCGATGTGAATGTGGCTGTAGGGCCGGTGGTGGCAAAACGGCCCTGCTGACTGGTGGTGACGCGCCAATAGTAGGTGGCAGCCGACTCGAGCGTGGACAGATTGAACGTGGTTTCAGGCTCGGTGAGCGAGCTGCGCTCGAGCACCACGCTCGAGAATGTGCTGTCGGGGCTCACCTGAATGCGATAGGTGGCCTCACCGCTGGCTGCGGTCCACTTAAATTCCTGATTCCAAGTGGTGGCAGCACCGTCTACAGGCGAAATGGGCGTGGCCGTGTCGGCCTGGCCTGCGGGAGCGTTGAGATAGGCGGGGTCGAACTCGTTGTTCCAGCCGTCGACCATGCACACTGCATACCAGTGGTCTTTTGCGAGATCGGCCGAAAGTTCATAGCTGGGGCTGTAGGTGAGAGCCACCAGATAGTCGGATTTGATGCCGCCAAACTTTTCACTCATGATGTCGGCGGGCGACACACTGTTGGGGAAGGCATACACCGAATACTTCATCAGTTTTTTGTCGACACCCTTCCAAGTGAGGGTGTTGCCGCTGAGCTTGAGGTTGGCCGGAGCGTCGTAGTTACCCTTCTCCTTCCACGTGAGAGCTGGCGGCAGGGCGGGATGCTGGAAGCAGTTGGCCTTGAGGTAGTCGCCAAAGCCGCTGATGGCCGGGCCGTTGAGGTATTTTGCGGAATAGAAGTTCACGCCGGGGGCGTTGTCGTAATTATACTGGCGCGAATAGTTGATTTGGGCCAGAATCTCGTCCCAGTCGCTCTTGGAGTTGGTGCCGGCCATGAAGTAGATGTTGTGGCTGGCATAGTGGTGGCGTCCAAAGTGATGGGCGGCATAGCTCCACCACTTGGTGAGCGGGCCGAAGGGATTGGTGGCGTGGTTGGTCTTCCAGTAGAGCTGGGGCGATATGTAGTCGATGGTGCCCTCCTCGAGCCACGCCAGGGGGTCGCTGTAGATGGTGTTGTACTGCCAGTCGCTGCCCACTGGACACGGGTCCACATTGTGCTTCGAGGCCGAAGTGGCGGCAGTGCCGGCCACACCGGCGGGACCGATGCCAAACTTCACAAACGGCTTGGTGGCCTGCACCATGTTGTAGACGTCGGCCACCATCTGGTTCACATTGGCGCGGCGCCAGTTGGCCAGCGACAGCGAAGTGCCGCTCTGCTTCCACAACTGGTAGTCGGGGGCATCGGTGCCAGTGCTCAAGCCCGCGCCGGGATAGAAGTAGTCGTCGAATATTATGCCGTCGATGTCGTAGTTCTGAATCATTTCGCGGCACACGTCCACCACGCGCTTGCGCGAAGCCTCAAGGGCGGGGTTAAACACCTGGTCGCCATTGTTGTCGATGAGCACGCCCGAAGCCTTCACAGCCTCGTCTTGAGGAGTGGTGTTGTCGGTGCCGCCCTTTTTGCTGAATCGGTAGGGATTGACCCACACGTGGCACTCCATGCCGCGCTTGTGACACTCCTCAACGGCAAAAGCCAGAGGGTCCCAACCCGGATCCTTGCCGCGCGTGCCGGTGAGGTAGGCCGACCACGGCTCGTAGCTCGACTTGTAGAGGGCGTCAGCCATGGGGCGCACCTGCAGGCAGATGGCGTTCATGTTGTCGCGGTGAAAACCGTCGATGTAGACGAGCAGTTCCTGCTTTTGTTTTGCAATAACGCTGGCGCCGGTGCCGCGTGTGCTTGGCCAGTCGATGTTGGCCACAGTGGCAATCCACGCCGTGCGCATCTCGCGCTTCTGAGCCTCGCCGGCCCTGATGCCCATCGCGGTCATCAGCAGCGCCAAGGCTGTTAGGAGTAGTTTTCTTGTCATTACGCTTTGGTTTTGTATAGTTTTTTATGCAATTATGTTGATGATGTTTCAAAGTTACAGCAAAAAACGCACTTTGGCAAACCGCCGCCTGCCACCTTGCGCAAAACGGCGCGTTCCTATTCAATTTAATAGAATTGCGGTACTGGCCCACGCCATTTAGCCATTTCGTTGAAAAATTGTAACCTACCAGCCAATAAAAGCAAAAAAATAACTACTTTTGCACATAATTACATAAGCAAATAGCATCATATATCAATATTTAATTAAAAATACTCGTTTAGGTATGAAGAAACATCTACTCCTTTCGGCTGCAATATGCCTTATGGCGACAGCAGCCTCAGCCCAGAGCTTCACAGTGGACAAAATCACCTACACCGTGACCTCGGGCAACAATGTGGCCGTGACCAAATGCACCGCGAACGGCGAAGTGGTGGTGCCCGCCACCATCACCGACAGCGAAGGCTCGGGCGACACCTACAATGTGACCGCCATTGGCAAAGAAGCCTTCAAAGACTTTTCATCGAAGGTGACAGCCGTGACCCTGCCCTCGACCATCACCGAAATTGGCGAAGGCGCATTCTACTACTGCAAGATGACGAGCATCAACATTCCCGACGGCATCACTGAGATTCCGAGCAAGGCATTCTACAGCTGCACCAAGCTGGCATCGATTGAGCTGCCGGCCAGCGTCACCAAGATTGGCCCCAACGCCTTCAGCAGCTGCACGGTGCTCACCAGCTGCAACATTCCATCGGGCGTGACCGTGATTGACAAATACACCTTCCAGAACTGCTCGAAACTGGCCAAAGTGGAGCTGCCAAGCACCGTGAAGGTGATTCGCGACAACGCCTTCAACGCCTGCAAGGCACTCACATCGGTCGAGCTGCCCGAAAGCGTGGATTCGATAGGCTCGATGGCTTTCTACAACTGCTCGTTTCTGAAAGACGTGAAACTGTCGTCGAAGGTGACTGTGATACCTTTCGGCGCATTCCAAAGCACAGCCATTGAGTCGTTTGCCATTCCATCGAGCATCAAGGAAGTGCAGGGAGCCGCCTTCAGAAACTGCACCCAGCTCACCAGCGTCACAGTGCCAGCCAGCGTCGACACTATTGGCGAACAAGTGTTCACACAATGCGCCAAGCTCACCAGCATCAATGTTGACGCAGGCAACAAGACCTACAGCTCGCAAGACGGCGCACTGCTGAGCAAAGACAAGACGGTGCTCTACACCGTGCCAGGCTCGGTTACAGCCTATACGATTCCCGCCACCGTCACAGCCCTTGGCAACTATGCGTTCGACTACTGCACCAAACTGGAATCGGTGAAACTGCCCGCCAGCGTGAGCCAAATAGGCCACCATGCATTTGAATATGCGCAGGCCCTCACCAGCATCGAGATTCCGGCTGCGGTGACCGAGCTGCCCAACCACGTGTTTTTCCACGCCGACAACCTGGCCTCGGTGAAGCTGCCCAGCACGCTCAAGAAGTTTGGCCAATACACATTCGGCTACACATCTATTGAGAAAATCGAGCTGCCCGCACTCGTCGACACCATTCCGGCCAATGCGTTCAGCAACTGCACCAAGCTGACAACGGTGGAGATGCCCGCCACAGTGAAATACATTGGCGGCTACGCCTTCCAGACGTGCAAAGTGCTGACCGGCTTCACATTCCCCACCTCGCTGGAGAAGATTGACAACTACGCCTTCAGCAACTGCGCCGCCCTCACCAGCATCGACCTGCCCTACAGCCTTCGCGCCATTGGCAACAACGCATTCGCAGCATGCGCGGGCATTGAGAGCATTAAGATTCCCGAAGGCGTGGAGAGCATAGGCAACAGCTGCTTCTTCAACTGCGCCAAGCTGGCCACAGTGGAGCTGCCAAGCACGCTGAAGACCTATGGCACAGCCGTGTTCAACAACAGCAAGGCCATCACAAAGGTGATAGCCCACGCCAAAGAGCCTGCCACAATCACCGACAAGGTGTTCTACACCGATGTATACACCAAAGCCGAGCTGCAGGTGCAGAGCGAGTCGGTTGAGGCCTACAAGGCCGCTGCCGTGTGGAGCAAGTTTGCCACCATCAACGGCGGCGCCACTCCCACGGGCGTTGAGACGGTAAAAGTGACACCCGCCGGCGACGACAACGCGCCCTACTACAACCTGAACGGTGTGCGCATCGACAACCCCGAGCGCGGCATCTACATTCACAACGGCAAAAAGGTGATGGTGAAGTAACGACACCAGCCACACACCCTTAACCCAGTCTACAAAGCCCCTGTGCCGACCTAAAAATCCGCACAGGGGCTTTGCTATTGCGGCAGGTTGGAGTATCTTTGCAGCGGCGTGGCCACTACGGCACGCCGATATTGGTTATGAAAGCGATGACTATAAAAGCAGTTTTGGCCGCGGCAGCAGCGGCACTTACCCTGACGGCATGCCACCCCACCGAGCAGAACTACAAGGCAGCCTACGACAAGTCGGTGAGCCGCACCAAGGAGAATGTGGGCCTTGAGGCCTACAACAAGGTGATTGAAGAGAACAACCGCAACACCTACACGGTGAACGGCGACAGCATACGCCTAATAATTGACCGGTGCAATGTGGTCGACGGGAAGCCCGACGAGGTGATGCCATACAGCGTGATAGTGGCCGAGTTCAAGCAGAAGTTCAACGCCACCAGCTACCGCGACCGCCTGCGCAGCGAATTGCAGCAGCCGGCCTACATTGTGTGGACAGCCACCGACCAGAAGTATTGCGTGGCCGTGCGCGGATTTGACTCGGCTGCCGAAGCGGCCTCATTCATCAAGGGCATAGACCACAAAATGAAGAAACTGCCCCCGCTGGTGAAAAAGGTATGGGTGCTGCAGCGGAACTGACCGGGCTCAAGCGGCTGTGGCAGCTGGGATTCGGCGACCCGATGGAGTGGATCGACAAATTTTTCAGCGACTACTCCACAGTGGCCAACCGCTATGACACCCTGATCGACGGCCAGCCCGTGGCCGAACTGCACGCGCTGCGCTACCGCGGCGGAGCATACATCTACGGTGTGACCACCCACCCCGACTACCGGCGGCGCGGACTGGGGCTGCGGCTAATGGCCACAGCCCTTGAGGACTTGTGCCGCCAAGGAGCGCCACAAGCCATGCTCATAGCCGAGAGGCCAGAGCTGAGACGCTGGTATGCCGCAATGGGGTTTTCCCTGGCTGGCGGCATAGTGGAGGTGACGGGATACACGGGTGAGAATCTGGGAATGGACGATGCCGCGCTCAACGTGCCCATGCTGCGCGTGGCCAGCGCCGAAGCCTACATCGACGCCTACCGCACACGCCACCCAGAGTGGCAGCCACGGGAGATTGCAGTGAGCGACCCCCTTGTGGCCGGAAACTGCGGCATCTACCGGGCCGACGGCAGCTTTGAGCACACGCCGCAGCCCGCGCAAGGAGCCGTCACTCCGGCAGGACTGGCCCGGATGCTGCCGGCCGAGCCCGAGCCGCACATCACCATTCCGCCGCAATAACCTTTTTTCACAGCGCAATGGTCGCAAAGTTTGGCAAATGTGCGCTAACTTTGCACTCCGAAACTAAAAAAGAATCTACAATCATAGCACGCCACACCGCTGGCGCGAAAGGAACTTTTGCGCATATGGGAAATAACAGCAAAATGCCACTCAACAAGTGGCTGCCACTCATCGGCCTCACCTGCTCGGCCTTTGTGTTCAACACTTCAGAATTCATACCAATCGGGCTGCTCACCGACATTGCCGCCGACTTCGGGTTGACCGAAGCCAAAGCGGGAATGCTGATTTCGGTTTATGCCTGGGCAGTGATGCTGCTGTCGCTGCCACTGATGGTGCTGGCCACCCGCGTGGACCTGCGCAAGCTGATGCTGGGCATGATGGGCCTTATGGCCGCGTTCCAATTCATGTCGTTTTCATCAACAAGTTTCACCATGCTCATGGCCAGCCGTTTGGGCGTGGCATGCACACATGCCGTGTTTTGGTCGATAGTGTCGCCCATGGCGGTGCGCATAGCTCCGCCCGAACACCGGCAGCTGGCCCTGAGCATGATAGTGACAGGCACGTCGATAGCCATTATTCTGGGCCTTCCCATAGGCCGCGCCATAGGTCTGCAAATAGGGTGGCGCATGACATTTCTCAGCATAGGCGTGTGCACGGCGCTCACATTCCTCTACCTGTGGGCATTCCTGCCGCAGGTGCAAAGCAGCGGCAAGTTCACCTTTGGACAGCTGCCCGGACTGCTTAGCCACAAGGCACTGACGGGCATATTCCTGTTTGCCTTCGCCACCGCCACGTCATATTATGTGGCCTACAGCTACATCGAGCCGTTTTTCAAGCAAGTGGCCCACCTGGCCAACGGCACCATCACAATAGCCCTCATGATTTACGGCGCCGCAGGCTTGCTGGGCAGCATAGCGTTTTCCAAGCTGTATCCGCTTAACCGCTACCGCTTTGTAGGGCTTACCGTGGCTGCACTGGCGCTGTGCCTGGCCATGCTGCTGCCTGCGGCGTCGAGCCTGGCGGCCACCGTGGCGCTATGCGTGGTGTGGGGTATGGCCGTGACAGCCTACAACGTGGCCATGCAGTCGGAGATAATCAACATTGCCCCGTCCGAGGGCACATCGGTGGCCATGTCGATATTCTCGGGCATCTTCAACCTGGGCATCGGTCTGGGCGCATTTGCCGGCGGCTGCGTGTGCAGCCACCTGGGCATTAAGTGGATAGGCGCGGCAGGCTGCGCGGTGGCCCTGATTGCCCTTGCCTACTGGCTGCTGCGCCTGAGCGGCCTGCTGCGCGCAGCCTACGCCCACCTAGGCTGAATGCGGGCGGCAATGTGGAGGAAGTGACACATTTTTTCAATAAATTTGCACCCGGCGCGCAACCTTTGCGCAGCGGCACAGCGTCTAAACAGCAAAACGAAGAAACAAAAGTAACACCCTTCCACAGCAATGAACAAACATCAACTAATCACACTCACGGCCGCCATGGCCATCACCGCCGCCACGGCAGCCGCGGCGCCAAAGAAAGGTCTGCCAGAAGTGAAACGCAGCGGCGACACCACGCTGCTGATAACCCCTAACGCCGACACCGTGCTGCTGGTTGACGGCAACACACTCACACAAAAGCTGAAAAGCACCCTCGACGACACCATCTATGCCGATGGCGAGGTTGCCGAAGCCGCGCAAAGCAACAATGAGGCGGCCATAAAGCAAGCCGACGACGACCGCCATTTTTTCACCGATATGGTGAAGCACGTGTGCCGCATGGTTTTCTCTACCATATTCCTTATAGTGCTGGTGGTGTCGCTGTTCAGCTACCTGCGCCGCCGGGCCAAATACAAGATGATTGAAAAGGCAATTGAAAACAACTACCCGCTGCCCGGCTCACTGCTTGGCAGCCAGCCCGTGGCACCCGCGCCACAGCCCTGCGGCAGCCATCCGGCCAACCTGTGGGAGCAGCCGCAGCCGGCCACATCGCAGCAGTCCACAGTAGTCAAGAGCTTCAGCTGGCAGGCATTCAAGGGCAGCGTGACGCTGGTGATAGTGGGTTTTGCGCTGGTGATGTTTTTCCTGGGGGTTGGCAGCCCCGAGATGGCATTTCTGTGCTCGGCCATTCTGCTGTTTGGCCTTGCCAAAGGATTTTTCATCTATCAGGAGCAGCGCACCCCCCACACCATCACCCCACCACAGCCGCCAGTGCCGCCCACACAGCGGCCCGACCAGCAGCAGCCCGACCAGCAGCAGTAACATCCCAGCAGCCACATGCTTAGCAAGATAGAGGAACTCAGGCTGATTTCACTGTGCGTGATAGGCGACGACAGGCGCGCGTTTGGCACCCTTGTGGAGGCACACCAAGTGCGCCTGCGTCAATTCTTCATGGGCCTCACGCTTGGCGACGCGGCCTTGAGCGACGACCTTGCCCAAGAGACGTTTATAAAAGCCTATATAGGGCTGCGCAGCTTCAAGGGGCTGGCCGGCTTCGGCACATGGCTATACCGCATAGGTTACAACGAGTTTTACTCCTATGCGCGCAAGCGACGCGAAGAGCGCGAGGAAGCGGGAACAGCGCAAGCCGCGGCACTTGCCACAGCCGCCACCGGCTGCCAGAGCCTTGACGCGCAAGCCCTGATGGCCACGCTCAACGCCAACGAGCGCGTGGCTGTGACACTATTCTACATAGCCGACAAGCCGCTGGCGCAGATAGCGAAAATCATGCAGATGCCGCAGGGCACAGTGAAGTCGCACCTGCACCGGGCTAAACTAAAGATGCGCCATGCCGCTGAGGCCGACGCAATGAGATTGACACAGCAACACAAGCAAACAAACGGAGCAATATGAAACGCAACACATTCACAAGCGAAGACGACCGCCAGCTGGCGCAAAGGCTGAAACAAAGCGCGCCCGAAGCAGGCGAGAGCCCATGGTTCACACAGAGGCTGCTGCACCGCCTGCCGCCCAAGCGCGGGCACGCCGCGGCATGGGCCGGGCGGCTGTGCTACGCCATGGCCATAGCGGTGTGCGCCACGGGATGGGTGATGATGGCAGCATGGGCCGATGGCAGCAGCACCCTTACGGTGCGCCAAGCCCTGTTTGCCGCCGTGCTGGTGGCAGCCACCGTGGCTGTGGTGGCACAGGCCTTGACGGCCATAGTGCGCGGAGCATGAGCCGCAAGGGCACACAATCAGGCAGCGGGCCGGGTGAAGCACATTGCCTCCCGGCCCGCTGCCTGATTGTTGTTGGATTATTTTTTCAAAAAGTGCTTAAAGAAGCTCCACACCTCTTCGCCGGTGTTCAAGTCCTTGGCGTGCCAGCTGTGCGGTGCGCCCACCACCTCATACCACCACACCTCGGTGCCGGCAGTGCCGCCGGTGTACTTGCGGCGCACGGTGATGTGGCCCTTGTCGCCCTGCTTGCTGGGAATGGTGTCGGTGGCCACCACCTTGCAGCGGTTGCGAGCCACCCAATAGCCCACCTCGAGCGGCACCGATATGTAGGCGCCCCAGCCGCCAGTGCCGGCAAGGTCGCCGCCCCACTCGCTGCAGGCGTCACCCGAGCCGTGGATTTCCATGATGGGCACCGGGCGCGGCGCGTTTGGACCGTCGTAGAGCCACTGCATGGTTTGGCCCGCCACCGAGGCATAGGCTCGAAACACATTTGTGCCGTTGTAGGCCAGCACATAGCACATGTCGCCGCCATTGCTCATGCCAGTGGCAAAGGTGTTGTCGCGGCTCAGGTCGAACTGCTTCTGCACATGGCGCGTGATTTTAATCACATCGTCCACCTCATTGTTGCGCAGGGCAGCCTGGCGCGGATAGCCCACGTTCCAGCCCCACTTGCCGGTGGTGTCGCGCACGCCGCAAGGATAGCACACGGCAAAGCCCTCACGGGCAGCCACGGCATCGAGGTCGTAGCGCTTGGGCTTGGCCCACTTGCCATAGCCGTGCATGCACACCACCAGCGGCGCGCCGGGCTTGACGCCGGCAGGAAGAAACACAGTGTAGCGCCGCATGAGTCCGTTCACGCGGCACGAGTCGGTGACGTAGCGCTGGGCCAGAGCCGCGGGGGCAGCCATGAGCAGCGCTGCTGCCACGATGATTTGCTTTGAGATATTCATTGCAGGTTATATATTTAAGTTATTCGGTCTTCACATCTGCGGTGCTGACGCGCACGGGCGCACCGCCATGCCAAAGGTAGTGATTTTTCGCAACACCCGCAGCACCGCGCCGCCGCAAGATGCTAATTAATGCGAAATGGCGCGGGGCGGCTTCCTATTTAGCGCAAAAGGTAGTAACTTTGCATTAAGCAAAATTGGCGCCATGGGCCGCAGGGCCGCGCGGCGCCGCACAGCATTAATATGGCAGAGACGGCTTTATATCTCATTCCCGTGCAGCTGAGCGATGTGGAGCTTAGCAACGTGCTGCCGGCCTACAACCTTAGGCTGGTGGCTGAATTGCGCCACTTCATCGTGGAGAACGTGCGCTCGGCGCGCCGCTTTCTGAAGAAGTGCGACCGCAGCATCGACATCGACTCGCTCACATTCTATGAGCTGAACCGCCACACCGAGCCCGGCAGCATAGCCGCCTACCTCGACCCGCTGGAGCACGGATGCCCCGTGGGTGTGATTTCGGAGGCCGGCTGCCCGGCCATTGCCGACCCCGGTGCCGACGTGGTGGCGATAGCGCAGCGGCGCGGCTTCAAGGTGAAGCCGCTGGTGGGCCCGTCGAGCATACTGATGGGACTCATGGGTTCGGGCTTCAACGGCCAGAGCTTCGCCTTCCTGGGTTACCTGCCCATCGACGCCGGCGAGCGTGCCCGCAGATTCAAGGAGATGGAGCGGCGCATAATGCGCGAAGACCAGACGCAGATATTCATCGAGACGCCCTACCGCAACGCCGCCCTGCTGGCCGAGATGGCGCGCACGCTGCCTCCGCAGCTAAAACTGTGCGTGGCCACCGACATCACCGGCAAGGGCGAAAGCATAGTCACGCGCGGAGTGAAGGCTTGGGCCGGACGCACCATTGGCAAGGTGCCCACCATATTCCTGCTGTACAAGTGACCTGAAAATGACAAAAAATGACAATATGGGGAAATGCGGCCACGGCCATGCGCCCCAGCAACAACAGATTGTGTTCGACAGCGACTCGGCCGACGACGGGACCCCGCAAAGCGAGCCCGCTGCCACCGCAGCAAAGCCCAACGGCAGCGAATGGAAGCTGCACTTTGCGAGTTTCGGCAGCGGGAGCAGCGGCAACTGCTCGTATCTGGGCACCGACCAGGGCGGAGTGCTGATCGATGCGGGCGTAGACCCCGACCACGTGTTTGAGTCGCTGCGCCGCAACGGTGTGACGCCCTCGATGATAAAGGGCATTGTGCTTACCCACGACCACGCCGACCACATACGCTATGCCTACACCATAGTGCGCCGCTACAAGCATCTGCGCATCTACTGCACGCCGCGCCTCATGAGCGGTGTGCTGCGCCACCGCAACATTTCGCGCCGCATCAAGGAGTATCAGGAGAACGTGTTCAAGGAGATTCCATTCAAGCTGGGGGGATTCACCTTCACCGCATTCGAGGTGTCGCACGATGCCACCGACAACATGGGCTTCATGATCGAGGCCGAGGGCAAGCGCTTTGTGGTGGCCACCGACATGGGCTACATCACCGACCGCGCCGAGCACTACATGAGCCAGGCACAGTTCTTGATGATTGAAAGCAACTACGACAGCGACATGCTGAACGGCGGACGCTATCCCGAGTATCTCAAAAACCGTGTGCGCGGCCCCAAGGGGCACCTCGACAACGTGATGGCGGCCGACTTTGTGGCGAGCCACCTGAGCAGCGAGCTGAAATACGTGTTTCTGTGCCACCTGAGCAACGACAACAACACTCCCGAAATAGCTGTGCGCACCATGACCGAGGCACTGACCGAGGCCGGAGCCACAGTGGGCGACGCCAGCAACAGCGTGGAGCAGCGCAGCCGCCAGGTGCAGGTGTATGCCCTGCCCCGCTACGACACCAGCACGTGGTTTGTGCTTTAACGCGCCGGGCGCACCTCATATCTTCTTTGCAACATAATTATCTACACAAGACTATGACTACAGCAATGGACCACAACAAGGAACGACGCATAATAATAGCCATCGACGGATACTCGTCGACTGGCAAGAGCACCATGGCCAAGGCTCTGGCAAGGCGCATAGGCTATGCCTACATCGACACAGGCGCAATGTATCGCGCCGTGACGCTATACTGCCTCGACCACGGGCTCATCGACGGCGACAAAGTGGACGAAGCCGCCCTGCAGCAGCAACTGCCATCCATCAACATCACCTTCGGCGTCGACAAGGCCGACGGCCACTCGGTGACCATGCTCAACGGCCGCAACGTGGAGAGCGAGATACGCTCGATGCGCATCAGCGGCAAGGTGAGCCTGATTGCCGCCATAGGCTTCGTGCGCCGCCACCTGGTGAAGCAGCAGCAGGCCATGGGCCGCGACAAGGGCATAGTGATGGACGGCCGCGACATTGGCACGGCTGTGTTCCCCGACGCCGAGCTCAAGGTGTTTGTCACCGCCTCGGCCGAGACCCGCGCGCGCCGCCGCTACGACGAGCTGCGCGGCAAGGGCGACGCCACAGTGACCTACGACGAGGTGCTGCACAACGTCACCGAGCGCGACCGCATCGACACCACCCGTGCCGAGAGCCCTCTGCGCCAGGCCGACGACGCCCTGGTGCTCGACAACTCCACCATGAGCATCGACGAGCAAAACCAGTGGCTGCTTGACCACTACCGCCAGGCCGCCACGAGATAAAAAAGACAGCACTGCAATGGCAATAGTTGAAATCGACAAGGGATCGGGATTCTGCTTTGGCGTGACCACCGCCATCCGCAAGGCCGAAGAGGAGCTGCACAAGAGCGGCTCGCTCTACTGCCTGGGCGACATTGTACACAACAGCAACGAGGTGGAGCGGCTCGAAAGCAAGGGTCTCAACACCATTACACACGAGCAGCTGAGGCAGCTGCACGGCGTGAAGGTGCTGCTCCGCGCCCATGGCGAACCGCCAGAGACCTACGCCACCGCCAAGCGCAACGGCATCGACATAATCGACGCCACATGCCCAGTGGTGCTGAAGCTGCAGCAGCGCATAAAGCAGTCATGGGCCGAGGCCGCCGCCTCGGGGCGCGACGCCCAAATCGTGATCTACGGCAAGCGCGGCCACGCCGAGGTCAACGGCCTCGTGGGGCAGACCCAAGGCAGGGCGCTGGTGATTGAAAGCGTCGATGAGGTGGACCGCATCGACTTTGGCCGCGACATCTACCTGTATTCGCAGACCACAAAGTCGCTCGAAGGCTTCAAGCGCATAGTGGGCGAGATAGGGCGGCGCGTGCATCCAGGCGTGCGCTTCCAGAGTTTCGACACCATTTGCCGCTCGGTGGCCAACCGCATTCCGCAGATTCGCGAATTTGCCAAGCAGCACCAGCTGATACTGTTTGTGTGCGGCAAGAAAAGCAGCAACGGACGCATCCTGTTTGCCCAGTGCCTCGACGCCAACCCCGACTCGCACCTGATTTCCAGCGAAGAAGAAATCGATGCCGCATGGCTCAAGGGCAAAGACCGCATCGGCATATGCGGAGCCACGTCGACCCCAATGTGGCTCATGAACAGAGTTAAAGACTATGTGACACGGCAAGTGTAGACCAGCCATGACCACCACCCGCCGCCCTTACATAATAGCCATATCGCTGCTTGCGGTGCTCGACATCGCGGCAGGCTTCTGGTATTTTGCCAACCACGTCAACGCCGACGGCCACTCGGGCGGCCTGCTGTGGGACAACGGCGCTGACTCTGAGGCCATGATGGCCGACACCCTGGCCAGCACCGTGGCCAGCAACCGATTTGAACCCGTGACCGACCGCATGGCATGCTACACATCGGCATTCACCCTGCCAACGGGCAACGGCAAGGGTGAGCCATACACATGCATTAAGCAGGTGAAGCTGCGCATGCCCAAGGCCGTGAACGGGTCAACCGAGCTGGGCGGGCTGCGCCAAGCCATAGCCGACAAGGCGTTTAACCGCACGGGCGAGAGCCTGGGCAAAGCCGTCAATGCATTTGTGGAAGCGGCCGAATTCAACCTGGGCGGCAACAGCGACTACGCGCAGTCGCCGTCGGTGACCACCCGCAGCGTGGTGGGCCGCGAGCACCGCGTGAAGGCATACCCATACTCCACCAGCGAGCGGCTGCTGCAATATGAGGTGTATGGCTATGTGTACGACGGCTACCGCCGCAGCGAGCGCATGGGCTATGTGCTCTACGACCGCGCCCTCCACCGCGTGCTGGGCATGGCCGACGTGTTCCGCCCAAGTGAAAGCGGCCGCCTGCTGAAGTTCATCAACAGCCGCATTGCCAAGGTGGCCCGCAAAAAGGGGCAGGAGTTGAACGCCGCCACCACGGTTGCGGCAGAGTTCAGGGTGGAGCAGCGCGGCATTAGCATGGTGTATGCCGAGGGGGCCATTGCCACGCCCGAGAGCGGCGTGAGTTTTGTATTCCTGCCCTACTCCGAGCTGGACCCGTGCCTCACCGACGAGTTCAAGCGGCTGCTGGCCGGCGACTGCGGCTATCACCGCTACAAGCCAATGAAATTTTAAGCGCTATGATGACCCTTCAACAAGACTTCGACCAATTGCGCGACCTGCTCGACAGCGAGGCTCTGCGCATCAACAACACCGACTTCATCGACGCCGACCCGGTGCAGTTTCCGCGCCGCTTCAGCGCGCTGCCCGACATTGAAATCACAGCCCTGCTGGCCTCTGCCATAGCCTGGGGCAACCGCAAGATGATTTGCCGCGACTGCGAAAAGATGCTTGCCATGATGGATAACGACCCCTACAACTATGTGATGGATGAGGCCTACGAGCAGCTGCCCGACGAGCTTAACATTCACCGCACATTTTTTGCGCGCAACTTCAAGCACATGCTGCGCGGCCTGCGACGCATCTACAGGCAGTGGCAGTCGCTCGACGAGTGGGCGGCGGCATCCCGTGTGGCCGACAGCGACGCGCCAAGCTGGCGACTGGTGGAGCTGCTCAATGCCGAACTGGCCGCAGCCAACGGCGGACAGGGCGACTCGCGCTGCCTGCCCCTGAACCTGAAGAGCACCGCACTTAAGCGCGTCAACATGGCCCTGCGCTGGCTGGTGCGCGCCGATGGCATCGTGGATATGGGCGTGTGGCAGTCGATAAAGCCCTCGCAACTGTTCATCCCGCTCGACGTGCACGTGGGCGACACCGCACGCGCCCTGGGACTGGTGACGCGCCGCGCCAACGACCGCAAAACGGTGGTTGAGCTCACCGACATTCTGCGCCAAATGCGCCCTGCCGACCCCGTGATTTACGACTATGCCCTGTTTGGCATAGGCATGAACCTTTAGCACCCACTACATCACTTCACTCCACACCATATGCGGCCGGCAAGCAGCTGGCCGCAAGCCTACACTGTGCCCCGACATCACCCGATTTGTACAAACAATTAGCACATATCGTTGAGCTTTTTTCAACATTATAATCGCCTGTTTCCCAATTAAATACCATACTTTTGCACACTGGAATAAATAGAGGCTGGGCGCAATGCGGCACGCATGCCAAGGCCACGATGATTTCTCACTGTCTTAGAATCTATAAAAACATCGGTTCAAATAGGAATAAGACTAACACTGCAACTATAATTCATTTAATAACAATCAAATTTTTAAGCAAAAGGCGATTATGAAAAAACAATTACTTTCAATCGTTGTCCTGGCCGCAGCCCTGCTGACAGGAAGCTTTGCCGCAAGCGCCGCCACCGACCGCGATGGCAGCGAGTTTGCCGCGGGCAAATGGTGGCAGGAGACTGGCTATGCCGGCCTGGGCAACCCCAACGAGGTGCTTGCGCTGGTGGAATACGATGCCGCCAGCGGCGTGCAGCCCACGGTGAGCTACAAGCTGCTTGGCGCTACCAACTACATCACCCGCATCAAGCTCTATGCACGTGAATACAACGGCAGCAAGTTTGACAGCAACAGCGGCAGCGACAACGTGAGCTACACATTTGCCCACCCGTTTGACTACCGCGACCCGCAGGTGAAAAACGGAGCCAAACTCATTGCCGAAACCACCGACCTCACGGCCACCCAACTGACGGCAGCCGAGACCCTCGACGGGAGCAAGAAGTATGTGCTATATATCACTGCCGACATTGCCAGCGGCATTGAGCTGCCCGCGCTCACCAAGCAAAAGACCGAAATCGGAGCAAACATCACCGCCCTCACCGGCACCTCGCTTAGCGGCAAGTTGACGCAGCGCGCCAACGGCTCGCGCGTGCTGGTGCCGCTGAAGCAGACACTCTATATGCCGGGCGACTACTATTCAAAGTACTACCGCATACCCGCCATCACCCGCGCCGCCGACGGCTCGCTGCTGGCAGTGAGCGATGCCCGCAAGGAGGACATCCACGACATTGCCAACGACATCGACATCCTATGCCGCCGCTCGACCGACAACGGACTCACGTGGAGCAGCCCAGTGACCATAGCCAAGGGCAGCCGCAGCGGAAACGACTGCAAAAACTTCAACGGCTATGGCGATGCTGCCGTGGTGACCATGGGCAACGGAGCAATACTCTGCACGATGATCAGCGGCTACAGCCTCTCGACCGACGGAAAAAACAAAAAGACTAACAACTACTACGCCATAAGCAACGACAACGGCCAGTCGTGGAGCGCATTAAAGCAAATCGACATCGATGGGCTTATTGGGCATGGCACTGGCGCGCTCGGCATTAATTTAGGCCACTCAAGGGGCAACATTGCTCCGGGCAACATGTGCAGCGTCGGCGGTGGCTACCTCAAGGGTAAAGTTCTGGCCATCTACCGCCACTATAACTGGGAAAGCCTACTTTCGTCATCAAAGACAAGAGACTACATCCTTATGTACTCTCCCGCAGACGACAAATGGACCAACCTAGGCCAGATTTCTGACATTGAGGGCTCGGGCGACGAGTGTCACATAACTGAAATTGCCGACAACAAATTCATTGTGACCGTGCGCAGCACAAACAGCGACAAACGCGACTTTGTGCAAATCACCATCAACGATGAAAAGGGCAATTTCACCCCAGCGCAATTAGGGTCATGCGGCATGAGCCTTGCTACCGCCACCAACGGCGAGATGATTAAATACACCGACGGCGCCGGCAAGGAATATCTGCTGCACTCGGTGCCCGCAACCACTGCAAGCAGCGGCAAGAAGAGCGGCGTGCGCAGCGGACTGGCATTCTACCAGTCGGCCGTAAGCGGGACTCCCAGCTGGAGCAAACTTGCATGCGTGAGCGACCCCTACGAGGACGACCTTAGCGAGACTGCGCAATACAGCTCGCTGTGCGAGCAGAACGACGGCTCAATCGGCATCCTGTTTGAGGAGTATCCGCAAGTCATCTACAAATACGAGCACACCGCAGCCCCCCAGGGCGACTACCTGATGGGCATCACCTACATGAGCCTGCGCGCCGACGACATCATTCCCGACGCCACGCGCAAAAATGTGAAGGCACTTGAGAACCCCGTGATCACGCCCGAGTCAAACACCTACAACACCGCCACCGGCTCCACCAGCACCCACCCCAGCGAAATCGTGATAAGCAACCCCAATGAGGACAACGATGTGCTGAAGGGCAACACCAGCGTCACCTACAGCATCTGGACCGTGGGCACCGACGGCAGCAACACCCAGGTGGTGAGCGGCGCAAAATTCACGGGCGCAAGCGCGACTGTGGCTTGGAGCGCACTCAAGGTGAGCGACCTCGGCAAGCTGGCCTACGTGCATGTGAAGGCCGTGGCCGAGACAGGCGTGAACGGATATGGCAAGTCGGGCGAAAGCACCGCCACCTACCACTTTGTGAGCAAGGTGCGCAACATCATCATCAAGGCCCGCCCCGCCAAGGGCTGGGCCACACCCACCATCAGTTCGCCCGGCCTCGGCGCCAAGCAGCAGGGTGAGGTGCTCACAGTGGCCGTTGGTGCAAAGGTTACGTCCAGCGCCACCTATGAAAAACCGTTTAAATTCCAGGGCTTCTCGCTAAACGGAAATGAATTTGAGGACAACATAAGCAGTCTGGGCGGTGAAAAGATGACCGACTACCAGATTGACTTCAACGCACCCGAGGAGAGCAGCGTGGCCAACAACGACGCCGACAGCCTTGTGATATACGCATGGTACACCGTGAACGGCGGCGGCGCCAAGACACGCGTCTACACCAACTACTTCGACAGCAACGACAACACTGCCGATGACAGCCACTACATGCAGCGCCACTACTTCCACAGCGACTGGTGCTCGGACGACAACTACACAGAGTCGGACTTCGGCGATGTGCTAAGTTCGATTGACACATTCAAGGACGTGGCCGAAGCCAACCCCACGGCAAAGGAACTCACCTACCCCATAAACAAGGGCGAGAGCTACAAGACTTGGGGACTCAGCCCCAAGGTGGAACTGATGACCGACAGCAAAAACTGCCAGGACTTCGACGCAGTGGTGATGGTGAAGCAAGACGGTGAATACATCACCGCCAACTATCCCGCCGCACCCGGCAAGAAGAAGGCCACTGCAGCACAGCAGGCCGACGAGGCAGGCACAGTGCTTCCACTATACTACCTGATTGAGGGTGTGAACAGCAAATTGGGCAGCACCATGAGAAATCAGTCGAAGGGCGTGTATAAGTGGTATGACGCCGAGCACAAACCCGCAGTGGTGAGCGGCATCGACTTTGGCAACGTGATTGACTGCAACGCCAACTACACCGAACTGTCGGCCCCGCACTATAGCGTAGACATCTTTGTGCTCTACCGCGGCACCAGCGCCACCACAGTGGCCGACCTGGTGAAGGGCAACGGCTACATCTACAAGGTGTCGCACCCCATCAACCCCAGCGGCAGCATGACGGGCATCGACCGCTACACCATGCAGCAGCGCGGCACAGCCTTTGTGGGCGTGAAAGGCGGCGTCAGGGTAATCGCCCAGGGCGAGGCCAGCGGCACCATCTGCAGCGTGACTGGCGCAGCCGTGGCGCGCTACAGCGTGGCAGCCGGCGAGCAGTTTGTTGCACTGCCGCAGGGCGTGTATGTGGCCGCAGGCAGCAAGTTTGTGGTGCGCTAACCGCTCATTCAAGATATTTCCCTATTCAAAAAAATGCAGAGGCCAGTTACTGGGCCTCTGCATTTTTTAGTTATGCACACGCATATGCATAAAAATGAAGCAAGCGGGAGTTTCACAACTACCGCTTGCTTCAAACCTTAAAAATCTAATCCTATGAAAAAACTATATCACAAAAGTACCCCTTATTTTTGGTATTTGCAAGCAATGCAGCGGCAAATAATTAAAATTTATTCAACAAAAGTGGTGAGCCGTTGCGCATAGTGATGAGCATTAGCATTTTGCAGTGTGAAAAAAAATAACTATCTTAGTTGCTGTTTTTAGCAATGACACGATTAGAACTCAACATATTGGGTTGCGGCTCGGCCACATCGAGCCTGCGACACTTGCCGTCGAGCCAGGTGCTGAACGTGCGCGACAACCTGATGATGATAGACTGCGGCGAGGGCGCGCAGCTGGAAATGCGCCGCATGGGGCTGAAGTTCATGCGGCTCAACCACATCTTCATCAGCCACCTGCACGGCGACCACTGCTTCGGTCTTCCAGGCCTAATATCCACCCTTGCGCTGCTGGGCAAGACGGGCACTCTGACCGTGCACACCTTTGCCGACGGGGCAAAGCTGCTGGGCGAGGTGGTGGACTACTTTTGCCGCCAAATGCCGTTTGAGCTTAGAATTAACGTGATAGGCACCGACAGCGCCGTGATTTATGAAGACGACGCCGTGACGGTGAGCACCTTTCCGCTGCGCCACCGCGTGCCCACAGTGGGCTTTTTGGTGCGTGAAAAGCCCAAGCTGCGCCACATCAACCCCGAGGCCACAGCACGCTGGCAAGTGCCGCGCTACGCAATGAGGCCGCTGCGCGAGGGCGCCGACTTTGTGACCCCCGACGGGCTGACGGTGCCCAACGCCGAGCTCACCACCCCTGCCGACCCTGCAGTGAGCTATGCCTATTGCAGCGACACCACGCCCAGCCCGCGCATAACTGAGGCCGTGGCCGGTGTCGACTGGCTGTATCACGAAGCCACCTATGGCGACGAGTGCGCCAAGCAAGCACGCCAGCGTTTCCACAGCACGGCGCGCGAGGCGGGCATAGTGGCGCGCGAGGCGGGTGTGCGCAACCTGATTTTGGGACACTACAGCAAGCGCTACGAGAGCCTTGAGCCGCTGCTTGAGCAGGCGCGCGAGGAGTTTCAGCACACCATACTTGCCAACGAGGGTCTGCGCATCGACCTGAACAGCAATCTGCCGTGATGCGGGCGTTTGTCGGCGCCACGGGTTAAACCTTTTGTCCGCGGCAGCGTCTAACGTAATAATGCGAGAGTGACAGTAACGTGGATTTTGCTCACCACACACAGAATTAAAACTAAGGATAGACAACTACACAAATGAAACCAATCACCAACATACTGCTCGTGGCCGCGCTGGCGTGCTACATATTCCTGCCGTTTCACGAGATATCGTTTCAAGGCACCCAAAGCGGATTTTTCTACACCGCCGGGCTTATAACACAAGACTTCAGCGTGCTGAAGACGCTCTACGCCCTGCTGCCTTTCATATCGTGCTTCACTGCCATTGGCGTCAACAGCATGAAGAACCGCTATTGGGGCTTTGCAGTGGCTGCGCTCACGTCGTTGGGACTTGTGTTTCTGCTCAACGCATGCGAGGTGCATGTGCAGCCCGACCTCACACACGACCCCGACCTGATGGCCGACGCCACCATTGCCCAGGGATTTGAGGTGACCGGACTCGGCATTGGCTACCAGACCTCGCTTGTGCTAACTATAATGGCAATGGTGTCGGCCCTGCTGTCGATGCTGCCGTTCAAGTTCAACCGCATGCTTGAAGAGCAAATAGACCACAGCCTCGAAGAGGGCAAAAAGCACCTCACCGAAATCGGCACCAAAATGAGCGCCGACATTCACCATGAAATCAACAAGCTCGAAAAAGACCACGTGCACCGCAAGATCCGTAAGGCCGAAAAGGGAGAGAAGAAGGAACAGGCTGCATCCAATACCGCCCCCACAGTGGTAGAGGGAGTGGAAGTGAAACCGGCCGAAGACCCCAACGCAGCCTACATGCCAAAGCAGCCCGCTGCCAATGCCAGCGAAGAAGACAACCCCTACCGTGACTACATGCCCAAGTAATCCACGTCTTTGAAAGCCAAGGGTTGCCAGGATATGGATATGGCAATGGCATATTATGCACTCTCGGCGTAACAGGTGACACCGTTGATGCTGTAAACGCATCATAAAATATGGATTAGTGCAGACTGATGTTTATTTTATGATTGGTTACGTGGTGGCGAGCGGGCAGTTGACGAGGTAGAGGTGACGGCGTGCGCGGGTCATGGCTGTGTATAGCCAGCGCATGAAGTCGAGCGTGCCAAGCGAGTCGGGCATTATCGAGCCCATGTCGATAAACACGTTGCTCCACTGGCCGCCCTGAGCCTTGTGGCAAGTGACGGCGTAGGCAAACTTCACCTGCAGCGCGTTGAAGTATGGGTTGGCCTTAAGCGCGCGGTAGCGCGTGCGCTTGTCGCCCTGCAGTTCCTGCATCAGTTCATTGTACATGCGCTCATTTTGTTCGCGCGTGAGTGCGGGCGTGTCGCTCATGAGGCTGTCGAGAATTATCTTGGCCTCCACCTCCACGCCACCATGGTCGGGGAATTCAAGCGTCACCTGTGCAAAGCGAAGGCCATAGCGTTCCTCAACATCGCCCCACACACGCTTTACGCAGGCCACATCGCCATTGGCGATGAAGTCAATTTCCTTGTAGTCGGCCGCCCAGAAGTAGTTGTTCTTGGCCACCAGCAGCATGTCGCCGTTCACCAGTTCGTCGTCGCGATACAGAATTTGGTTGCGCACGGCTCCGTTAAACAGCTTGGCGCGACGATTGCTGCGCGTCACTATTATGGTGTCGTCGAGGCCGCCACTGTCGTAGCAGTCGCTGATTTTTTCAAGCAGGAACTCACCCGTCACCGCCTCAACGTCGCTGAAACCGGTGAGTTGCAGCTCGGGCGGAACCATCTGCGCCGTGGTGAGCATGCGGCGCACCGTGGTGGCGTTATAAAGGATGCCACTCTGGGCGGCCTGGCGCGCTATCTGCGTGAGCCATATGTCGTAGACGCGCAATCCGTATCCGCTGAGCACCTGCGCGCTGAGCGCGGGGCTCTCGGTCTGCCCCACCGGCGGCAGCTGGGCCGAGTCACCCATCAGCATCAGGCGGCAGCCGCTGGCCGTGTCGGCATACACATAGTGCACCAAGTCGTCGAGCAGCCGGCCGGAGCCAAACGCAGCGCCCTCAAAGCCCTGCGAGTTGCTTATCATCGAGGCCTCATCGACGATGAAAACGGTGTTGGTATGCTTGTTTTCGGCAAGCGAGAAGCCGCTGTCGAGATATCCGTTCTGACGATAGATTTTGCGATGAATGGTGTAGGCAGGGTGGCCTGAATATTCACTGAACACCTGCGCGGCGCGCCCCGTGGGAGCAAGCAGCACCGTCTTCTGCCCGCGCATGGTGAGAGTGCGCACTATGGCTCCGGCCACGCTTGTCTTGCCAGTGCCGGCATATCCGTTGAGCAGAAACACAGCGCGGTCGCCTCCGCGGGCCAAGAAATGGGCAAAGGCGGCAATCATTGTCACCTGGTCGGAATTTGGCTCGAATGGCAGCATGGCCATCACGTCGGCGCCGAAGGCGCTGGCGGCCACATCAGAGCCATCGACGGGCTCTGGCGTAACATTGTGGCATCGGGTTGAATCGTTCATATCACAAAATTACTCACAATTTCTTTAGCATTAGCAAAATTTCACTATCTTTGCACCACGCAACACGGCCACAAGCCACCACACACATGGAGTGATGCTCGAGTGGTTGAAGAGGCACGCCTGGAAAGCGTGTAAACGTCAAAAGCGTTTCGCGAGTTCGAATCTCGCTCACTCCGCACAAAGCGCGCGCTAACTCGCCACACACGGGTTTAGCGCGCGCATTCGTTTTTTTTAGCAATGCAACTTTAGCAACAGCATGATGAACAGACTTATTACAGCCATAATTGCCGCGGCCGCCACGCTGGCCATGCAGGCAGCCACTGTGAGCAACGCCTTTTTCAGCCTCACCACTCCCGACGACAGCTGGGCGGTGAGCGCCGACAACTCGATGCGCTCGATAGGGGCGCGCGTGCTGCTGCAGCGCAGCGGCAGCGGCGGCATCAGCGAGCTGGCACGCATCGATGTGATCGACGCGCCATTCGACCCCGAGGCCTACCTGCAGAGCCAGGCGGTGCAGCGCCGCGACCCGTTTTGCCGCGAGGCGGTGGAGGTGGGCGCGGTGACCGACACCACATTTGCCCTGCTGCCGGCCAAGCGGGTGCAGTTCGCCAAAGTTAGCCGCGGAGTGCGCTATGAGTGCGAGGCGGTGGCACTTAATGCAGGGTTCTGCACAATGTATGTGGTGAGCGGCCGCCGCAGCGGCATGCCCAACGTGGTGGGAGCCGTGGCCGGCAGCCTGCGCTGGCTGTGCCCCACGGCACCGCTCAGCGGCACCGCTGCCATTGTGAAGGCGGCAAAAACAGCCCTGGCAAAGCACAGCATGCACATTGCCGACAATGAGTATCTGACCCACGTTGAACTCACCGACTCGCAGACGCTGGAGTTGGAGGTGATGATCCCATACCTAACCAAGGAGAGCGTGAACGTGACTGCATTTGTGCAGCAAATGCGCGAGCGTTGGTTCAAAACCCTCGACGGGTCGTACAGGCTTAACCTGCTGATTCGCGCCGCTGCCGACGAGCGCAAGCATCTGCGCTACGTCTACACCGACAACCGCGGCGGCGAAATTGGCACCATGCTCATCTATCCACAGGAATACGAGGCTGCCGTGGCTGCCATCAAACAGAAACGGCAACGAAAGGAGTAACAACGATAGGAAGAGACTGTAACGCCAACATATATCGGCAATGCACTGGCCTAATATACAATACATACTTTATAATGGCAAAAATAATAGTTAACGACCAAACTATCAAAACCATCAGCAAAGATGGCATTGACTACATATGCATAACTGACATAGCCAGGCAGAAAAATGCAAGCGACCCTAATGGAGTAATTGGCAATTGGATGAGAAATCGCAATACAATTGAATTTCTCGGCATTTGGGAGCGCTTGTATAATCACAGTTTTAACCCCTTCGAATTCGAGGGGTTTAGAATGGAGGCAGGATTAAATGCCTTCACTATGTCACCGACAAAATGGGTGGAATCAACAAATGCGATTGGTATAAAAGCAATATCGGGCAGATATGGAGGAACATACGCCGTTTCTGACATTGCTTTTGAATTTGCATCATGGGTTTCCGTGGAATTCAAGCTGTATCTTGTGCGTGAGTTTCAGCGTTTGAAAGTCGAAGAGCAAAAGCAGTTGGCTTGGTCGGCTAAACGAGAACTTTCAAAAATAAACTACCACATACACACCGATGCCATTAAAGCCAATCTTATTCCAGCAGAAGTAACAAGAGAGCAAGCAGCTATCAAATATGCCGATGAAGCGGATGTGCTAAATATGGCAATGTTTGGCATCACAGCAAGGCAATGGCGAGAACAAAATCCCGACAAAAAAGGCAACATACGTGATTATGCGAGCATCAATGAGCTCATTTGCCTTTCAAATATGGAAAATCTGAATGCAGTGTTTATCAACGATGGCATGCCACAATCAGAACGATTATTTAAACTAAACCAAATAGCCATACAGCAGATGAGGATTCTTGAGGAAACAAGGGGCCGGAACCTACTGCTATGAGCATTTCGACCACAATACAGAAACAAGAACGAAAGGAGTAACAACGATATGGTGAAAGTTAACGACATAGTGCGCTTCCTCAACGATGTGGGGGGCGGCAAAGTGACAAAAATCGAAGGCAACACAGCCTATGTGGAAGACGGCGACGGGTTTGAACGTCCCGTGCCCACGCGAGAGGTGGTGGTGGTGAGCGCCGCGGCCAGCAAGCCCAGCGCCTACGAGCGTCCCGTGAAGGTGAAGAGCAAGCTTGTGGAGCCCGACAAGCCGGCAGCCACCAAGCCACAGCTGGTGCAGGCCGAAGAGCCTGTGATTGAGACCAAAGGCGGCGACGTGCTCAACATTGTGCTGGCCTACGAGGCCCGCGAACTGAAGCATCTGAGCACCACCACCTTCTATGCCACACTGGTGAACGACAGCAACTACTTTCTGTATGCCACCTATATGAGCCGTGGCGACGACGACACCGAGTGGACCACCCGCTGGGCCGGTGTGATGGAGCCCAACTTCCAGCTCGAGCTCGAGGAGTTTGGCCACGACGACCTGAACTCACTCACCCACGTGGCCGTGCAATATGTGGCATTCAAGCAGCAGCGCGGCTTCAAACTGAAAAATCCTGCTCTGGTGGAGCAACGGCTCGATGTGACCAAGTTCTACAAGCTGCACAGTTTTCACGACAATGAATACTTCGACGTGCCGGTGATAGCCCTCACCATCACGCGCAACGACCTGCCCGCGCGCCAGCTGACCATCGACAGCAGCGAGCTGGAGCGCGCCATGCGCGGCAAGCGCGCCGACGACGAGCGTCCCAAGGCCCAGCCCGTGAAGCGCCACCAGCGCCGCGATCCCAGCAGCGGCAACATTGTGGTTGACCTGCACATAAGCGAACTGCTCGACGACACCACAGGAATGAACCACACCGACATGCTCAACTACCAGCTGAGCAAGTTCCGCGAGGCCATGGACGAGAACATCAACCACCCAGGGCAGCGCATAGTGTTCATTCACGGCAAGGGCGAGGGAGTGCTGCGCCACGCGCTGCTGCAAGACCTCAAACGCCGCTATCCGCGATGCCTTGCCCAGGACGCAAGCTTCCGCGAATATGGCTTCGGAGCCACGCAAGTGACCATTCACAAATAACGCACAGCACGGCATGATATTCTGGTTTTCAGGCACAGGCAACAGCCGTTGGGCGGCACGGCAGCTGGCGAGGCTCACCGCCGACGGCCGCACAGTGGCC
This sequence comes from uncultured Muribaculaceae bacterium, assembly GCA_934661195.1. GTDB lineage: Bacteria > Bacteroidota > Bacteroidia > Bacteroidales > Muribaculaceae > Sodaliphilus. Next base: position 212,495 of record CAKUJD010000005.1, on the reverse strand, counting down.
ATGGCGCAGAGCCTCACCGACGGCGACAGCCGCTTCGACCTTGCCAAAGGCGAGGCGGTGGGCTTTGTGTTTCCCACCTACTCATGGGGACTGCCGCCGGTGGTGAGCGCATTCGTCAGGCGACTAAAGCTCGACGGCTACACACCCGACGGCAACCACTGCTATGCCGTGGTGACCTGCGGCGACGACGTGGGGCTCACCGACCGCATTCTGCGCCGGCAGCTGTCGCTGGCGGGAGTGCGGCTCAACGCCGCCTACTCGCTGACCATGCCCAACAACTATGTGTGCCTGCCGGGCTTCGACACCGACCCCGCCGCACTCGAGGCCGAGAAACTCGATTCGGCCCACAGCCGCATTGCCGACATAGCCAAAAGCATAGGACTGCATCTGCAGGTGACCGACGTGACGCGCGGCAGCATGGCTTGGCTCAAGTCGAGGGTGGCAAACCCGCTGTTCGGGCTGGCGCTGATGAGTCCGCGCCCCTTTCATGCGCAGCCCAGCCGCTGCACCGGCTGCGGCAAGTGCGCCCGAGTGTGTACGCTGGGCAATGTCACACTCGGCGGCGGCCGCCCTCAGTGGGGCAGCCGCTGCACCATGTGTCTGGCTTGCTATCACTACTGCCCTGCCCATGCGGTGCAATATGGCCGTGCCACACTGCACAAAGGACAGTATCACTGCCCGCTGTAGCCAGCCGTGGGCAAGTGCGCGCATTTTTGGACATTAATTTCAATTTGACGCCATTTTGCACTAACTTTGCAACATATACGAACAACAAGATAACTTTAAGGACTATGAATTTAGTTGACAGATTTCTCAAGTATGTGAAGTTCGACACCCAGAGCGACGAACTCACCAACCTCACGCCATCCACCCCCGGCCAGATGGTGTTTGCCAAAGAGTTATATAAAGAGCTGACCGAGATGGGACTGAGCAATGTGTCGCTTGACGACAACGGCTACCTCTTTGCCACCCTGCCCAACAACTGCGACCACAAGGTGCCCACCATTGGTTTCATTGCCCACATGGACACCGCCCCCGACATGAGCGGCCACGACGTGAAGCCGCGCATTGTGGACTACAAGGGCGGCAGCGTGACCCTCAACGAGCAGCAGGGCATAGAGCTCAGTCCTGAGCAGTTTCCCGAGCTCAACGACTTTGTGGGCCAGCAAATCATAGTCACCGACGGCACCACACTGCTCGGTGCCGACGACAAGGCCGGCATTGCCGAGATAATAAGCGCGGTGGAGTGGTTCCAGCAGCACCCTGAAGTGAAGCACGGCGACATCCGCATCGGCTTCAACCCCGATGAGGAGATTGGTCTGGGTGCGCACCACTTCGATGTGGACAAGTTTGGCGCCGACTGGGCCTACACCATGGACGGCGGCGCCGAGGGCGAGCTGGAGTATGAAAACTTCAATGCAGCCGTGGCCAAGGTCACCTTCAAGGGTCTGAACGTGCACCCCGGTGCCGCCAAGCACAAGATGCTGAACTCGCTGCGCGTGGCCAACCAGTTTGCCATTATGCTGCCCCGCTGGGAGACTCCCGAACACACCGAGGGCTACGAGGGCTTCTACCACCTGATAGGCTGGGAGGGCACCGTGGAAAAGACCACGCTCACCTACATAATCCGCGACCACGACCGCGCACGCTTCGAGAGCCGCAAGCGCGAGCTTGAGCACCTGTGCCACAAGATTAACTGCGAGTTCCCTGGCTGCGCCACAATCGAGCTCAAGGATCAGTACTACAACATGCGCGAAAAGATTGAGCCGGTGATGCACATCATCGACGTGGCCAAGCTGGCTATGCAGAATGCAGGCGTCAAGCCCAAGGTGCAGCCCATTCGCGGCGGAACCGACGGCGCGCAGCTCTCGTTCAAGGGCCTGCCTTGCCCCAACATATTCGCCGGCGGCATGAACATGCACGGCCGCTATGAGTATGTGTCGATTCAGGCAATGGAAAAGGCCATGCGCACAGTGGTGGAGATTTGCAAAATTGTAGCTGCCGAGAAATAAGGCGGACAACGCGATATAACACAAGAGTGGCGGCCACACACGCATCGCGGTGCGCGCGTGGCCGCCTTTTTTCTTTCTCTATTCCAATAATTCAATTTTTCTATGTCGGTAATACGCGTTATAGCGGCCATACTGTTTCCGCCGCTTGCAGTGATCGACCGCGGCTGCGGCTCGCTGCTGATAGTGGCGCTGCTCACCCTGTGCGGCTGGGTGCCGGGAGTGATTGGCGCACTTGTGATTCTCAACAAAAATTAGCAAGCGCCATGGTAACGATTCAATATGCGAGCGACCTGCACCTGGAGCACGCCGCCAACTCGCTGTGGCTGCAGCAGCATCCGCTCGTGGCCAAAGGACAGATAATGGTGATGGCGGGCGACGTGACCGTGCTCGGCGACCCCGAACAGGCACGCCACCCGCTGCTTGACTGGTGCGCCAGCCACTTTGAGCTGACGCTGATAGTGCCAGGCAACCACGAGTTTTATGGCGGCGTGGATGTGGAGCAAGCCTTGCAGGGCATGGATGTGGAGCTGCGCTCGGGAGTGCGCTGCGTGTGCAATAGCGCAGTCCATTTCCGCGGGGTGGAGCTGCTGCCCACCACGCTGTGGACACCCATTGCCGAGGCCGACCGCGCCGCGGCCGCGCGCGACATGGTGGACTACACGCGCATCACCTATCAGGGCCGGCGCATGACCCCAAGCGACAGCAACGAAATTCACCGCCGCTGCCTGCAATGGCTGCAAACGGCCTTGGCAAAGGATACCGGCCAACGCCGGGTGGTGGTGACCCACCACTGCCCCATCGACTCCGAAGACCCACGCTATGCGGCCAACGGGCTGTCGAGCGCGTTTGTGGTGCCCATGCCCCAATTTGTGGAGCGCAGCGGCGCGCAGGCGTGGCTGTTTGGCCACACGCACTACAATGCCGCGCGCGGCCAGCGGCTGGGCAACACCACCCTGCTCACCAACCAGTTGGGCTATGCCAAGCACGGCCCTTGCCAGGGCTTCGACCCCGCTGCCACATTCACCATATAATCAACTATATCACATGACACTCAACAATATAGGACTATTTGTGGCATTTGCATTGGTCATATGCCTTTTACCAATGCCATATGGCTACTACACACTAATCTGATTTGCCGCCATGGTGTATTTCGGATGCCTTGCCTACGCCTGCCACACCAATGGCAAGACCACATTTGCGGTGATAGCTGGAGCAATCGCCCTGCTTTTCCAACCCTTCATTAAAATTGCGTTGGGACGGGAAGTTTGGAACGTTGTGGATGTAATCGTCGCCATAGGGCTGGTAGTCATTTGGTACCGGGCCAAGAAATCAGCCGGCAACGAATAACACGAAAAGAGACTGCGCCAATTTTGACACAGCCTCCTTTTTTTGTGATATTTTTCAGCCGGGGGGGGATTACTGGAGCTTGGCAAGGGCTGCCTTGATGCGGGTGGCTGCCTCGCGCAGATTGTCATCGCTGGTGGCGTAGCTCATGCGGATGTGGCCGGGGCAGCAGAAGGCATCGCCCGACACAGTGGCCACATGGGCCTCGTTGAGCAGATACAGGGCCAGGTCGCCGGCATCCTTAATCTCAACATCACCGCACCTTTTGCCGAAGAACGACTTCACCTCGGGGAACACATAGAATGCGCCCTGCGGCACATTGATGTTGACGCCAGGAATTTCGCCAAGCATCTTCACCATGAGGTCGCGGCGGCGCTCAAACGCCTTGCGCATGGTCTCCACACAGTCTTGCGGACCGGTGTAGGCGGCCTCCGCGGCCTTCTGCGCTATCGACGACGCACCGCTGGTGTACTGGCCCTGCAGCTTGGTGATGGCCTTTGCCAGCCACAGCGGGGCTGCAATGTAGCCAATGCGCCAGCCCGTCATGGCATAGGCCTTCGACACACCGTTGATGATGGCCACACGGTCTTTGATGCAGTCGAACTGCGCAATCGACTCGTGGCCGCCAATGTAGTTGATGTGCTCATAAATTTCATCGGCCACCACCAGCACGTCGGGGTAGTCGGCAAGCACCTCGGCCAGGGCCTTGAGCTCGCTGCGGCTATACACGCTGCCTGTGGGGTTGCTGGGCGAGCACAGAATTATCATTCGTGTCTTGGGCGTGAGGGCATCGCGCAGCTGTTGCGGAGTGATTTTAAAGTCCTGGTCGATACCAGCCGGCACAAGCACGTTGGTGCCGCCCGCCAGATTCACCATCTGCACATAGCTCACCCAGGCCGGAGTGGGGATAATCACCTCGTCGCCGGGATTGACCACAGCCATCACCACATTGCACAGCTCGTGCTTGGCACCGTTGCCCACCACTATCTGCTCGGGGGCGTAGTCAACGCCGTTTTCATTCTTCAGCTTGGCGCTGATGGCCTTGCGCAGCGACAGGTAGCCGGGCACGGGAGTATAGAACGAAAAGTTCTGGTCAACGGCCAGCTTGGCAGCGGCCTTGATGTGGTCGGGAGTGAAGAAGTCGGGCTCGCCCACCGAGAGGTTGATTACATCGACGCCTTGCGCCTTGAGTTCATTGCTCTTTTGCGACATTGCAAGCGTTGCCGATGGGGCAAGAGCCTGCAACCTTTGTGAAATTTGATTCATAGCGGTATAAATCTATGTATGTGTGAGTATGTGAGGGAGTTTGCCTGCTGCGCCATGCGCGCGGCAGCCTAAAACTCGAATTTGTTTACCTTTGTGCCCGCCACGGTGCTGGCCTTGATGAGCGGCACTATGCGGGTGAAGTGGGGCGTGGCCGCATGGGCGTCGAGGGCCTGCTGGCTGCGCCACGTTTCGCAAAACATCATTGCCCTTGGGTTGGACAGACTGCACATCACATCGTAGCCAATGCAGCCTGCGTCGGCGCGCGACTTTTCGGCGAGCTCGTTGAGCAGCGCGCCGATTTCGGCCATGTCACAGCCGGGCTTCAGTTCAAAAAAAGAGTTGACTCTTATCATAATCCTGCTTTTTATACAAAGGTAGCGCAAATAATCATTAAATTTGCACCACAACCACAAAAAAGCATTGAGAATGAACATCGGTCAAGAGGAACTTTTGCACAAGTTGCAGCTGCGCGGCATCAAGCCCACGGCCATGCGCATACTGATATTGCGAGCCATGACGGCCCACCGCGAAGCCTTCTCGCTGCAGAGCCTTGAGGACGACCTCGACACAGTGGACAAGTCGACCATATACCGCACCATCACCCTGTTTCTCACCCACCACCTGATACACGCCATCGACGACGGCACGGGGTCGCTGAAGTATGCCGTGTGCGCCAACAGCTGCCACTGCGGCGAAGACGGCGGCGGCATTGGCGACCTGCACGCCCACTTCTATTGCGAGCGCTGCCACCGCACATTTTGCCTCAACAGCATCCACGTGCCTGTGGTGACGCTGCCCGGCACATTCGAGGTGCACAGCATCAACTATGTGCTTAAGGGGCTATGCAGCGAGTGCTCGGCCAAGACCCGCGATGCGCACGATTGTCGGTAAAAGTGGGCGGTTTGTCGGCAAAAACGTCCTTTGCGGCGCACGGTGTTAAACCAACGCGCATCGTGGCAGTCAAAAAGGCACAAAAAGCGAGAGAGAAAGCAACAAGCTACACAACCAACTAAAAAATTAGACTGTTATGAAACGGACCAGCAGAAACTTAATGATAATGGCAATGCTGCTTGGCGGCATGCTCACCTACACATCGCCAGCAATGGCACAGGCAAGAATATCGGCCGGCGCAGGCCCCGAGCGCATGAGCGGACACCGCGGCGCAGGCTCGGCTGCCACCACGAGCCAGCAGCCACGCAGCTCACAGGCACAGCCGTCGGCAGGCAGGCAGCAGATGCAAAGCGTGCGTCCGCAGCAGCAGCCTGAGCGCCGCAGCGAGCAGAGCGCAGCCAGCCGCAACACATTCGGTGAAGGCCGGCGCCCAGGCATGGCCACAACCACCCGCAGCACCGAGCGGCAAACGACCACAGTGCGCAGCAGCCAGCCCGACCGCCGCTATGACGGCGCAGGCAGCCGCCCAAGCGTGAGTGCCGGCAACGCCAACCGCTGGCAGAGCAACGGCACCGGCACCGCACAGGCCCGGCCAGGCACAATGGCCAACGGCCGCCGACCAATGGGCAACCAGCCCACCGAGTCGCGCCCCGGCAACAATAGCGGCAACGGCGGCTTCAGCAACCGCCCCGGCGGCAATTGGAGCACACGCCCCGGCAGCAGCAACTACCGCCCCGACGGCAACCGTCCCAACTATAACGGCGGCAACAACGGCGGCGGATACTACAGCCACAACGACCGCAAGTATGACCGCTACCGCTATGATGGCAAGATGCGTCCGCGCGGCGGCGATGACCGCTTCTACTGGAACTACAGCCACAACGACTGGCGCCGGCCAGTGATGCCGCCCGAGCGCCGCTACCGTCCCGCTTCGCTGTGGTACTACCGCCCCACCATGCCGTCGTATTACCGTCCATACTATGCCGCCCCGTCGATAGTGAGCATACTGGGCGTTGACTTCGGCACCATGTTTGGCCCGTCGCTCAACTTCCTCTACTACAAGGGCTATGACATCGACGGATATTACGACAACATAGTGTATCTGCGCAACGTGCCCATGCTCAGCTTCACATGGCCCGACGTGATGATGCGCTACGACCCCAACAGCGGGCTGAACTACGCCCAGTTTGTGTACTCAACCGCCTATTTCGACCGCTCGCGCTACAACCGCATCTATCACGACCTGTGCGCCACCTACGGCCAGCCCATCAACTACGGCGGCAGCGACATGCGCCTCTCGTGGTATGGCGGCGACGGACGCGGTTACGTGACCCTGAGCCTCAACAGCGACGGCGGACGCTACTACACCTCGCTGTCGGTTGGCTACTAACGAAGAGCAACACATAATAGTCTAAGATAAGCAATCCCGCCGAGCCGGCTGGCACCGTTTGGATGCCAGCCGGCTCACTCTTTTTGCAGTGTGGTGTGGAAAACTTGTTGGGGCCGTGGGGACAGCGTTGTCGGATAAATTCTGTAACTTTGCAGCACTATGACACTCGACAGCATTTCGATAGTAAACTTCAAAAACATAGCCGAGGCGCAGCTCGACTTCTCGCCAGGGGTGAACTGCCTTATCGGCAACAACGGCATGGGCAAGACCAACGTGCTCGACGCCGTGTATTACCTCAGTTTCTGCAAAAGCTGCCGCAGCCTGGGCGACAAGTCGGCCGTGATAAGGCACGGCGAGGACTTCATGATGCTCAAGGGCAACTACACGCGGCGCGGCGCGGCCGAGCAGATTTCTATGGCCCTGCAGCGCGGCAAGCGCAAAGTGGTAAAGCGCAACGGCAAGGAATATGAGCGACTTAGCCAGCACATAGGACTGCTGCCGCTAGTCATGGTGTCGCCCATGGACTGGGACCTGATTCGCGGCTCGGGTGAAGAGCGGCGCAAACTCATGAACCAGATAATATCGCAGACCGATGCGTCGTATCTCGACGCCGCCATACGCTATGGCAAGGCTGTGGAGCAGCGCAACTCCATGATACGCCACCAGTATCGCGACCCGCTGCTGTATGCCGCCGTCGAGGCCACCATGTGCGCGGCAGCCGCCGAGATTCACAGCAAGCGCGCCAAGTGGATCAAGGAGTTCACGCCCATATTCATGCGCTACTACAGCGCCATTGCCGGCGAGGGCGAGCGGGTGCACCTGAGCTACCGCAGCCAGCTCAACGACGCGTCCATGCAGCAGCTGCTGGACAGCAGCCGCGAGCGCGACATGGCCATCGGCTACACCACACGCGGCACACACCGCGACGACATCGACCTGCAGCTCAATGGGCACCCGATGCGCGTCACCGGCTCGCAGGGGCAGTGCAAAACCTACACCATAGCCCTGCGCCTGGCGCAGTTTGAATTTCTGCGGGCCTGCGTTGAGACCACGCCGGTGCTGCTGCTCGACGACATATTCGACAAGCTTGACGCAAGCCGTGTGGAGAGCATTGTGAGCGTGGTGGCTGGCGAACAGTTTGGCCAGATTTTCATCACCGACACCAACCGCACCCACCTCGACGAGATAGTGGCGCGCGTGGGCGGTGACTACCGCCTGATTGAGGTGAGCGACGGCCGCTGCAAGCCGCTGCAAGCCACTGGAGAGGAGGCTCGCCCATGAAGCGCACCGAAGCCCAGCAGGTGGGCGACATAATCAACGGATTTCTTAAGCAGGAGAACCTCGAATCGAAGTTCGACGAGCAGCGCGCCCTGATGCTGTGGGGCGAAATAGTGGGCCCGGGCATCAACCGCTACACCGTGCGCCGCTATGTGAAGGGCGGTGTGCTGCACATCACGCTGTCGAGCGCGCCGCTGCGGGCCGAGATGATGCTCACGCGCTCGGTGCTGGTCAGGCGCATCAACGAGGCCATAGGCCGTGACGTGATTAGCGACATAGTGTTTCACTAAGACATTGCAAAACCGACAATTATTATGGACAAGAAAGAAGAAATAAGCAACAATCTGCGCAACTGCAGCATCGCCGTTGAGCACCCGTTTAAGTGCTCAACTCCGGTGCAGCTGCGCTACACCGATCTCGACACCCATGGCCACGTCAACAACTCGGTGTATTTCAATCTGTTTGATCTGGCCAAGGCCGACTACTTCGGCCGCGTGATGGGCAAGCCGCAGGACTACCACAATGTGAATGTGATGATAGCCAGCATCCATTGCGACTATCTGGCACAGACGCGCTTCTACGAGCCAGTGGCCATCGAGACGCAGGTGACACGCCTTGGCAGCAAAAGTCTCACCATTGTCCATCAGCTGGTGAACACCGCCACGGGCGAGGTGAAGTGCCGATGTTCGCAAGTGCTGGTGTATTTCGACACCACAGTGCGCGCCACCGCCCCTGTGCCGCAGCACTGGCGTGACGCGCTTGAGGCTTTTGAGGGACGCAAACTATAATCACACCCTATTGACAAACGCTTATGAAAAAGGACAGACTATATGGGCTGATGAGCCTTGTGGCGTGTGCGCTGATGATGATGGCCGCGGCGGCCCGCAAAGACGGCCGTCTGCTGGGCCACGCCCTGGTGCGGCAGCCGCAAGCCGAGCAGGCAGCCGCCGCGCCAACCGACACTGTGCGCACTCTGGCCGACGGCTCAATGGTGATAAGCACCGAGCCGCTGGCCCGTGACGTGAAAGGCTACGCCGGCGAAGTGCCGCTTGAGATAACCGTGAAAGACGGCAAAGTGGCCGCCATAAAGGCACTGCCCAACAGCGAGACGCCCGACTTCTTCAACCGCGCCGCCAAAGGGCTGTTGGGCGCATGGAACGGCAAGACGCTCGATGAGGCGTCGCAGATGCAGATTGATGCCGTGACGGGCGCCACCTATTCGTCGAAAGCCATAATCGGCAACGTGAAGCGCGGGCTGCAGTTTGCACAGAAGCAGTCGGCCACCCCAAGCGGCACCGACTGGGCCGACCTGCTGACGGCAAAATTTCTGGCAGGGCTCATTGTGGCACTTATGGCAGCCATACTGCCGCTGGTGGTGAAAAACAAAACCTACCGCACGGTGCAGCTGGTGCTCAACGTGGCAGTGCTGGGCCTGTGGGGCGGCACGTTTGTGTCCTACAGTTCGATGATAGGCTTCCTGTCGGGCGGCCTCAGCCTGCCGGCCATGCTCGTGCCCGCGGTGCTGCTGGTCACGGCGTTTGTCTATCCGTTGGCGCTGGGCAAGAAGTCGTATTACTGCGCCAACGTGTGCCCGCTGGGATCGCTGCAGCAGCTGGCGAGCCGCTGCAGCAAGCGCAAGATTCAGCTAAGCCCCGCATGGCTGCACCGCCTCGACTGGCTGCGGCGCGGGCTGTGGGCAGCACTGATGCTGTGCATGTGGAGCGGACTGTGGATGGACTGGATCAACTACGAGCTGTTTGCAGCATTCATATTCCAGTCGGCCTCAACAGGCGTGCTTGTGGCAGCAGCCGTGGTAGCGGTGCTGTCGGCTTTCATCACGCGGCCATACTGCCGCTTTGTGTGCCCCACCGGCACGCTGCTCAAGCTAAGTCAAAACTCAAAATAGCATAACACAAAAAAATGAAGACAACACCCTCAATAATCCTCAATGTGGTGCTGGCAGCCGCACTGGCTGTGACATGCGTGCAGCTGGCGCACACGGGCAGACACGGCGGCGACACGGCAGACGATGTGCCGTCGGCCCAGGGCCAGTTTAAGGAATTCGACCCTTCGAAAGAGTTCAGCGCCAATCCATTCACATTCTTCATGGGCGACGGCCACGGCCTGCTGCTGGCCGCAGGCGACCGCGAGCGGTCGAACGCCATGACCATTGGCTGGGGCTCGCTGGGAGGCGTGTGGGGCGACAGCACAAGCACCATCACCGTGTTTGTGGCCCAGCAACGGCTGACCCACGTGATGATGGAAAACAGCAAATACTTCACCGTGATGCGATTTGACGCGGCGCACGACGGCGTGCTCGACTACATGGGCCACCACAGCGGACGCGACGGCGACAAGGCCGCAGCCTTGGGCCTGCACACGCTCTACACCGAGCACGGAGCGCCCTACTACGCCGAGGCCAGCGAGGTGTATGAGTGCGAAACCATCTATCACACCCAGCTCGACTCGGCCGCATTCGGCGACCTGCCGCGCAACTTCTACAAGGACTACACGGCCGGAATCCACTCGGTGTATGTGGGCCGCATAATAAAAGCCCTCAAAAAGCAATAGCGGCAAGCGAATCATACGCGCGTCAGCCCAGTGCCTGCATACGATGCGGGCGGGGCTGACGCGCATCATTGCGCCGCATGCAAAAAAAGTGCGGCGAAATGCACGGGGATTTTGGTCAGTTTCACGATTATTTTGTAAGTTTGTGTTTATTAAACTTTGTGACAATGACGACCACACCAGCAAAAATGACTCCCGAGCAGGAGGCCAAGATGATAGACGACGCTTATCAGGACCTTTTACACGGTTACCTGACGAGCAACCACCGCAAGAAGGTGGAGATAATTGAAAAGGCGTTCAAGTTTGCGCGCGATGCCCACAACGGCATCAGGCGCCGCTCGGGCGAGCCCTACATCATGCACCCGCTGGCCGTGGCCAAAATCGTGAGTCAGGAGATAGGCCTGGGCTCCACATCGATATGCGCGGCACTGCTGCACGACGTGGTGGAAGACACCGACTTCACCATCGAGGACATCGAGGCGCAGTTTGGCAAAAAAATTGCTCAGATTGTGGAGGGGCTCACCAAGATCTCGGGCGGCATATTCGGCACACACGCCTCGGCGCAGGCCGAGAACTTCCGCAAACTGCTGCTCACCATGAACGACGACATACGCGTGGTGCTCATTAAGATGGCCGACCGCCTGCACAACATGCGCACGCTCGACTCGATGCCGCCCGCCAAGCAATACAAAATTGCCGGCGAGACGCTATACATCTACGCCCCGCTGGCCCACCGCCTGGGCCTCTTCGCCATAAAGACCGAGCTGGAGGACCTGAGCTTCAAATATGAGCATCCCGACACCTACAAAACCATCGGGGAGAAGATTGCGCTCACCGAGGCAAGGCGCAACGAACTGTTTGAGCACTTCGCAGCCCCAATACGCCAGCGGCTCGACAAGTTGGGGCTGACCTACGAGTTTAAGGTGCGCGTAAAGTCGCGCTACTCGATATGGAAGAAGATGGAGACCAAGCACATACCATTTGAGGAGGTGTATGACCTGTATGCCGCCCGCATAGTGTTTGAATGCCCCAACGAGGCCGACGAGAAGCGCATCTGCTGGAACATCTACAGCGAAATCACCGACCTCTACAAGCTGCACCCCGACCGCACTCGCGACTGGGTGAGCACGCCCAAGGCCAACGGCTACCGCGCGCTGCACATCACCGTGATGGGCCCCGACGGCAACTGGGTGGAAGTGCAGATTCGCTCGCGCCGCATGGACGACATAGCCGAGCGCGGATTTGCCGCCCACTGGAAATACAAGATTGGCGAGGGCGAGGAAGAGAGCGAGCTGGCCGTGTGGCTGCAAACCATTGAAGACATTCTGAAAAATCCCGAGCCCAACGCGCTCGACTTCCTCGACACGATAAAGCTAAACCTGTTTGCCTCCGAAATTGTGGTGTTCACACCCAAGGGCGAGCTCATCACGCTGCCCAAAGACGCCACCGTGCTCGACATGGCCTTCACGCTGCACACCGAGATTGGCACACACTGCATTGCCGGCAAGGTGAACCACCGCCTTGTGCCGCTGTCGCACAAGCTGGCCAGCGGCGACCAGGTGGAAATCCTCACATCACACTCACAGCAGCCGCAGGCCGAATGGGAAAAGTTCCTGGTCACCGCCAAGGGCAAAACCCGCCTTCGCGCCGCCCTGCGCCACGACCGCCGCATGGTGATGGAGCGCGGCTCGGCTATGCTGCAAAAGCTGCTCGACGACAATGGCGTGAAGCTGACCAACGAGGCGCTGACGCGCATCATCAGCAGCGAGCACGTGCAAAACAAGGACGAGCTATACTACATGATTGGCAACAACGAGATAGCCCTGTCCGACCAGTTGCTGAAGGCGGTGAAACCGCAGTCGCAAGGCTTGTTTGGCAAGCTGCTGCACAACTTTGGCGGCAACAAGAAGAGCGCCAAGCCGGCCGACAGCGACATAATAAAAGACAAGGTGGAATTTGGCAAGGTGTATGTGCTGAAGACGGTGGACGGCGTGAGCAACTACCGCACCGAAGACTGCTGCAACCCCATTCCGGGCGACGACGTGCTTGGCTACGTGAACGAGCAGGGCGAGGTGATAGTGCACAAGATGGACTGCCCGGTGGCCATGAAGCTGAAGTCGGGCTTCGGCACCCGCATAGTGCAGACGCGCTGGGACGACTCGCGCAAGAAGTTCCTTGCCTCGCTGCACATCGAGGGCATCGACCGCATGGGCATTTTGCAGGAAATCATCTACTTGATTTCCACCAATCTGGCCATCAACATCAGGAAGCTCGACATTGCCGCCAACGAGGGCCTGTTCACTTGCAGCCTCGACGTGCTCATCGACGACGCCGCCGTGGTGAGCAAAATGTGCAAGCGGCTGAAGAAGGTGAAGGGAGTGACGTCGGCCGCGCGCATAAGCTGACGCGCCCCGCCGTTTTTTTTGATTGAAGCATCACACACATAGCATATTATGATCAACAAAGAACTTAAACGCAGCGTGGTGGTGACACTGATGCTGCTTGTGGGCTCGATAGTGCTGATGTCGCTGTTTCTGCCCAACAAGGGCAACGACGAGCTGCCATCGTATGAACTGGGCAAGCCGTGGATGCACCCCATGCTCACGGCCAAGATAAGCATAGGCATACCGCGCACCGACAGCGAGCTGAAGCACACGGCCGACAGTCTGAAGGCCAACATGGGCCGGTATTACCACGTGGACTACGGCACCGCACGCAGCCAGGTGGGGGCACTGACGCGCGCCCTCAACGCGCGCGCCGATGTGAAGCCCATGGTGCGCCAGCGCCTGATAGCCGCGGTGAGCAAGGCCTACACCGATGGCATAGTGGACGATGCCACATACCAAAACATTAGCAGCGGCAAGATGCCCAACCTGCTGATTCTTAACGACAACAATATTGCCACCACCACCGCCACCGATGCGATGCGGTCGGTGCGCGACGCCTACATGAGCATCTACAACACGCTGTCGGACCCCGACAGCCATGAGGCTATGGCGCGCGTGGCACTTAACAGCTACCTCGTGCCCAACCTGAACTACGACTCGGTGGAGACCAACCGCAAATACAACGAAGAGTTCTCGATGCGCACCGCCCCCACAGGCACGCTGCAGCCTGGACAAAGCATAATCTACCCAGGCACCATAGTGGACGAGCACAAGTTTGCACTGCTCAACGCCTATGGCGACGCGCTGAAAAACGGCAAGGACACGCAAGTGAAGGAGACCAACTACGCCCTGCCGGGCAACGTGGTGCTGGTGGCCGCCATGATGGTGGTGTTCTACCTGTTTATGCGCCTGGTGAGGCCGCGCACGTTTGCCGACACGCGCCGCATGACGTTCCTGATATCGCTCATCACATCATTTGTGGTGCTGTCGTTTCTTGTGGCAAAGTTCAGGTCAAACTACCTGTATGTGATGCCGTTCGCGCTGATGCCGATAGTGGTCACCACGTTCACCGACACGCGCATTGGCTTCTTCACCCACCTGGTGACCATGTTCATCTGCTCGCTGGCCATTCCCGACCGCCAGGCCGAATTCCTGTTTATGCAGTTTCTTGCCGGCAGCATAGCCATAGCGTCGATGAAGGGACTGCTGCGCCGCTCGCAGCTGGTGCAGTGCGCGTTCTTCATTTTTGCCGCCTATTCGGCCGCATTCTGCGCCCTGTGCATGGCGCGCAACGACATGGCCTCGGTGGGCGACTGGCACTTTTTCCTGTATTTTGCCATCAACAGCGTGGTGCTGTCGTTTGCCTACACTGTGATATTCCTTGAAGAGAAACTGTTCGGCTTCACATCGTCGCTGACGCTGGTGGAACTGTCGGACAGCAACTCGCCCGCGCTGCGCATGCTGTCGGAGCGCTGCCCTGGCACATTCCAGCACTCATTCCAGGTGGCCAACCTCGCCACCGAGGTGGCCCACCGCATAGGGGCCAACATGCAGCAGGTGCGCGCCGGGGCGCTGTATCACGACATCGGCAAGACGCAGAACCCCGCATTCTTCACCGAAAACCAGATGAGCGTGAACCCTCACATTGGCCTAAGCCCCGAGCAAAGCGCCGAAATAGTGATAGCCCACGTGAGCAGCGGCCTTAAGCTGGCCGTGCAATACGACCTGCCGCAAGTGATTAAAGACGCCATAGCGCAGCACCACGGCAAGGGCCGCGCGCGCTACTTCTACACCATGGCCTGCAAGGAGGCTCCCGACGGCAAGGTCGACCCCGCCCCGTTCACCTACCCCGGTCCCAACCCGCAAAGCAAGGAGACTGCCATACTGATGATGTGCGACGCCTGCGAGGCAGCCGCCAAGAGTCTGGCCGAACCCAACGAGAAAAACATCACGGCCATTGTGAACAAGGTGATCGACAGCCAAGTGGCCGAGGGCCTGCTGTCGGAAGCCCCTATAAGCTTCCGCGACATTGGCATAGCCAAGCGCACCATAGTGGAGATGCTGCGCACACTCTACCACCCGCGCATCAGCTATCCCGACGATGTGAAGCCCACCGTGCCCGAGGCTCCGGCCGACGACACTCCGCTGCCCAACGAATAGCTCTATGGAAGTAAACAAGGCTGTTCCCTTTGCTAAGGCAGTGTAGCCCGCCTTAACAAATACAGCCTTTTTTATGGCATCTTATTTGGGTCAACATTGGCAAATGCTCAAAAGGCTGCCTGCCGTTTTGTCCAACGACTCTTTATACAAGAGGCCTTCAATGTATTCTGTCGGAATTGATGAATAGCCATATTTCGCTCCAAGCACGGCACACGCCACTGCCGCATTAGTGTCGGCATCGCCTCCGGCATTCACCACAGCGATGAGCCCCTGAACAAACGAAGTTGCATGCCAGTAGGCCCAAAGGGCCACCGACAATGTAACCAAAGTATAGCCCATGTGGTCATCGTCCATCAAATTCATGGCTTCGGGCTCGGTCCACGCTTTATCTATGTATTCACAGATCCTCACATCATATTGCTGTGCCAAACTTTTCATTTGGGACAAAGTGGGCGGTTGCATACCATAAACCAATGCGTGTATAAGTTCAGATACTATTACGCATGAGCCGACACATCTTGGATCGTAATGAGTGAGCCGACAGATATTCTCTGCGCAAGTCTTTATTTCTTTCGGGAAAAGTCCTACTATTGAGGTGCGCATCAACCCGCCATTTGCAGCAGACTGGCACTTGCTCATTTCCCAAACCTTGTAGGAGACCTCAAACGGATGCTCCACATAGTCGCTAAGACTCAGCACATTAAAGGTATTACGCCCGATACCCACAGGAGTGCCATTGTACCAGCTTTTGAAGTGCTTGGCAATGTTGTAGAAATTAACGCCCTTGTCTTCAATGACCGCGTCAGCAATGCAGAGCATCATGTCGGTGTCGTCAGTCCAATCGCCAATTTTCCAATGTTTCCGATGACTGTCTTGGTATATCTGCTTATACTGTTGCAGTCCATGAGGATATTTCCAGGCTATGTCCTCAACTGTCATGCCTTCCGTCCCCAATCCAAGTGCGTCGCCAATGGCTTGGCCATAAATGCAACCTTTAAATCTGTCAATTGTTTTATTCTCCATAACTAAATGAGCCTAAACTAACGTGAGTTAGATGAAAATTAAGTAGTTGAAACTTTGGCGGTCAGCAACAGATGCATTAGATTTAAAGTACTAAGTTTCAAGCAAATGCTGTTATCGCTATGCTTACCGTCAACAAAATTACTGATTTTTTTGTAATGGTGGGCGAGTTCTGCAAAGTTTTTAGCGCAATGCATTTTCCAGAAGAAAACTGACAATCAATCTGTAGCGTGGATATGAACTCACTGCGTCCGCCAGCAATCATAGTTGTAGGCGGACGCAGCTGTTATCTGTGCATCGCATGTGCTATGCCGCGGGCACAGTGGGCGGAGAGGCTGCCTTGCGCCGCTTGTCACGGCCACGGCGCCACACCACCGCAACAACTGCGGCGGCCACGCACAGCAGCCCCACCGACAGCAGCGGCCTATAGAACAGCCAAGCCACGGCTATCACCGCCAGCGACCAGCCGAAGCCAAGCGCACCGCTGACTATGGACACGCCCATCTCGACCACGCTGGCCAAAAACGGCAAGAACTTGAACAGCACATACAGCATGCTGAACATGCTCTTGAAGCCGCCTATCACCACCAGCAGGCCGGCAAGGCGCAGAATCCAGGTCCAAGTGCCGTTGCTGCTCTCCTCCTGCTTGAAGATGTCGCGGGCCTCAACGCTGCCGTCGCGCACCGCTTGAAACTCCTTGCCATTGCCGGCAATGAAGGGCCCCAGCGTGCCGCCGCTCACCTTGCCTATCACGGTGACCTCGCGCGGCATGGTCTTGGTGAAGGTGATGCGCACATCGCCCACTTCGGGCCGGCGCGGATTGCGGCCTATATACAGCTCGTTGTCGCGCTCGTGCACGTAGGTGTAGCGGCCCAGCGCATCCGACGCGCGGTCGACAGCGCGTCCGGCAGCCTTCTCAAGCCCCGAAGCGCTGTCGGCAGCCGTGGGTTGCGGACGGGTCACATCGGCATACTCATGCTCCTTGAGCTGGGTGATGGTACGGTTATACTCCTCAAGCACCGCGTCGCCCAAGTCAAGCTTCAGGTGCTCGTCCGCCTGGATGGCGTTAACCATGCTTTGCGGCAGCTTGTAGGCACCAAGCGTTACATTCTGAGCCTGGAAAGCGGCACTTTGCACATCGATGAGAATGAAGTTGGAGCGTTGATACTGTGGATCTTTGAAATTCTCCGACTTCACGGGATTGCGGCTCCAGCCCTGCTTGTAGGTATAGGTGGTGGTTTCCTCCTTGCTGCCGCCCACCTTCTCTTTAGTCTCCGTCTTGGCCTCTTCCTTCCATTGGTAGTACTCCACGTGGCGGCTCACGCGCAACGCCCCTGCTGCGCCCACCCCAAACTGCGGGTCGCCCACCGAGTCGGTAGTAGTGGCTAAGCCGGTGGCGTGCACGAGTTTGCCGTTGAGTTTGGGGTTGAGCTGCTGAATGTTGCCGGCTTCGACGCAAGCCTGCTGCGCCTCGCCCAGCATGTCGCCCGTCTTCACGGCGCGGCCTTCGTTCCACCACAGCAGCACGGTGCCGGCCACCACCATCATCAGGCCCGAAAATATTCCTTTGAACGAGCCACCAAGCCTCGAAACGTAGCTGGTGGCAGTTGTTTCTTGATATGCCATATTATTTTTGATATAGTCAGTAAAGTGATTAAATGAATGATTTAAATGATTGCTGCCACGCGCGGTGCGCCGTCAGTCGGTGTAGCGCGAAGCGTACTCCGTGCTGCACGGCAGCGGGCGGCCGCTGATGAGCGGCAGGTCGTCGCCCGTGTGCAGCGTGACGGTGCACCGGCCCGTGTCGGAACGGCGCGAGAGGTCGAAGCGGTAGACCTTGCCGCCTATTGCGGCCACCACCTTGTGGGTGAACGCATTGCCGCGCTCCACACTAGTCGAGCTGAATGAGCCGTTCATGTCAATGCCGTCGCTGTTGCGAAACCGCATTTTCCAGTCGCGGCCAAGGTGGATCTCAAAGTCGTCGACGTAGTAGTAGCCTGCGGCGTCAAACTCCTCGACCATCGTTTCACGGCCGTTGTGGTCTTCGGCTATAACGCCGGTGCCACTATCGTCGCTCACGGCCTTAAGGCTGCGCACATCGGCAAATCCGTTCAGCGGGCCGCTGCAGCGCACGTCGCCCGAGGCCAAGGCATCGGCTATGTTGAGCATGGCCACGCGGCCCTGAGCGGTGAGCATCACCAGCACGGGATTGATGGCATTGCCAAGGTTTGACGCCACCATCTGGGTGACCCGGCCGCCCACAGCCTCTATGGCATAGGGTCCGCCGCCAACGCGGCAAGGCATGTGCCACTCGGCGCACATGCGGCGGCAGCTGTCGAGATTGAAGGCCAACACTACCCGGCCATCGCCGTCGACCGAGGCCGTATAAAGGCCGGCCACGGGGTCGGAGACCTTGGACGCTGTGTGGGCAGGCGCAGCCTCGGCAGCGTGCTGCTCGGTGACCGTAGCCGCGTGACCGCCACAGGCTGCAGTCAGTGTCGCCGACACCGCCACGGCGGCAATCAGCACTATGTTGATCTGTCTCATGACGTGCGTGGCGTTACATAAACAGGAATGTGGCTATGTGGTCCCACTTGGGCAAATTCATCACCGGCGCCGGCACATTGTGCGACACTGCCGTGTGACCAAGGTTGAACATGGCCAGTTTTTTGCAGCGACCCAGCGAGGCGGGAATTTCGCCGCCAAGTTTGGGATTGTTTTTGATGGTGAGCACGCGCAAGTCGTTGCAGTTGCCCAGTGAGGCGGGAATGGTGCCGCCAAGGTCGTTGTTGCTGAGCATGAGGTTACTGAGTTTTGCCGCCTGGCCCACCTCGGCCGGAATCTCGCCAGTGAGGGCATTATTAGTGAGGTCGATTACCAGCAGATCGCCGCTGGCGGTGAACAGCTGCGGCGGAATGGGGCCGTTGAGGCCACACTGGATTATCGACATTGAGGTGAGCTGCTTCATTTCACCCACCTTGCTGGCCGGAATTTGCGACTGAAGTCCGCTGACGTTTCTCAGCGTGAGCCACTTGAGGCCCGACAGATTCCACACTGCTGAGGGAAATGCAAATCCGCTCTGGCCCTTGCCGTCGGCCGTAATTTCGAGTTTAACGAGCCGGGTGAGTTTGCCTATGGAATTGGGCACAGCGCCATTAAGGCCCTCGATGGCCCGCAGCGACAGTTCGGTGAGATTGGTGAGCTGGCATATCTCCTCAGGAATGGCGCCGTTGAAGTCCGACATGCTGAGCGTGCTGAGCGTGGCAATGTGGCACAGCGGAGCCATGTCGGCATACTGGATGTTGGTGTAAAGCAACTCGAGTTCGGGCAGGTTCACCTCGCTGGGAATCTCGCTTTGCATGCCCTTGCCGCAGTATTCATACAGGCGCAGCTCCTTGAGGTGTGGCAACTGCCACACCTCGGCCGGAATGGCTTTGTCGTGGGTGGTGCCCTTGTTGTTGACGGTCACCTTAAAGGCTTTGAGTTCTGTGAGATACTTGATTTCGGCGGGAACATTGCCCTTCACCGAGTCGCTGCTGAGGCTGAGTTTGGTCACGCGGCCCTCCTCGTTCACCTCCACGCCATACCACTCATCGAGCGGCAGCTCGCTGCCCCAATTCTTGTTGAAGCGTTCGCCCCAATTCTTGCCGTTCAAGTCCTCGTAAATCTTCATGAGCACTTCCTTGTCGGTCATCTGACCCTTTCCTGCACATGCGGCCAAGGCAAGCGCAGCGGCTATGGCAACGGCCACAGCCATACACAGATTCTTTTTCATCTAAGTAAGTTTTGTTTAGGTTTGTAAAAAAATAATAGCTGTTTTTCCTATTCAAAAAGTATTGTTGCAAATTTATGCGCAGTGGCTATGTTTGCATTGGTTGAAAAGTCGTAAAAATTATTCCATTTCTTAAATACTGCTTTTAAACATAGATTTGTGGCCGCTAATGCTTATCTTTATGCCTCAAAAAAACGCACAATTAATAATGTGACTATGATTTCAGCACTGCAAAGCCGACTCTCATTCGCCCTGGCCGCAACCCTTATTGTGGCAGTGGCGTTTGCGGCCGCCAGCTGGCAGTTTGGCCCGGCCGACGGCAGCAAAATCACCCTGGCCATGACCGTGGCCTGCGCACTGCCCATGTGGGCGTACGCCAGCCGCAGTTGGGCCACGCGCGGAGGCATGTGGGCGCTGCTGGCCATATCTGCTGTGGTGGCCGGCTGCTCGATGTATAACATTTGGGACTGGACGCTGCACTCGGGCGGCACACTGGCCCACCCAGTGCTACGCGCCGACGACAGCCACTACTATGAGTGGGCCCTGTATCACTTCAACGGCAGCGGGCAAAACCTGCCCGTGATGTTTCCAGGCCTGCCCGTGCTGATGATGGGGCTGTGGAGTCTGCTGGGCGTGAGCGTGGCGTGGCCCATGGCCATGAACGCGGCCTTTGTGCTGGCTGCCGTAGTGACGGCCGGAGCAGTGGCCCGGCGCATGCTTGACGGGCGCGTTAGCGCAAGCGGACCCACAGTGGCGGTTGTGGCCATGGTGATGACAGGGGTGCTGGCCTACTTTGTGTCGCAGGGCATACGCATACAGAAGGAGGCCATGGTGTATCTGGCCATAGGGCTGGTGGGGTATACGCTGGCGGGACTGCGCCGCGGCGACAGCTTCACGGCGGCCGACTGGTGGGCATATGTGATGGCGTGCGTGATTCTGGCCTTCGGGCGCACCACCTACCTCTATTTTGTGCTGATGGGCGTGGCCATGATGTGGGCAGGCAATGCGCGCAGCCACTGGCGCACCGCGGCGGCCCTGGCCTTGGCGGCCGTGGCGCTGATGGCCGTGGGCAACCACTTTGCCTACTACTCGGTGGAGCGGCACGTGATAATAGTGAACGGCGGCAACGAGATGCGCGAGGCATACATCAACGACGGCGCGCAGGCACCATATCTGCGCCTCATAGGCGACTACTTCAACTATCCCAAACTGCTGCGCGCGGCCATGCTGCCACTGACGCTGGCAGTGCAGTTCATCATACCGTTTCCGTGGCTTAAAAGCGCTGTGGTGAGCGTCGACACCGTGCTGCCGCGGCTGGCCTACGGGTGGTATGCCGTGGGGGCTATGGCCATATTCTACTTCGTGGCCGTGTCGTGGCGCAAGCGCGACAGCCTGGGCCTTTGGGCATGGTGGCTCGCGGCCAGCTACGCCGCCATTGCCTATATCACGGCAGGCTCGATTAGCCGCTATGTGCTGCCCTTCGAGCCGCTGATGGCCACCCTGGCCACCTATGTGCTGTGCCGGGCCGCCGAGGGCAAGCAGCGCAAGGCTCTGACGGGATGGCTGGCGGCATTTGCCGTGGTGCTTGGCGCGGCACTGGCCGTGTGCTCGCGCGTGGCATGACCACCGGCCTGCACACACAGTGCAGGCCGCAGAGGCAAAAGTTGCTTCTGCGGCCTGCGCCATTCATTTTTATTATGTCGGCATTAATCAGCCCTCATACACGAGCGTGCCGATGGGCTCACCGTCGATGACCTTGCGGAGGTTGCCCTTCACGTCCATGTTGAACACATATATGGGCAGATGATTTTCCTTAGCCATAACCGTGGCGGTGAGGTCCATCACCTTAAGGCCGCGACTGTAAATTTCATCGTAGGTGATCTTGTCGAACTTGGTGGCAGTGGGGTCCTTCTCGGGGTCGGCGGTGTAGATGCCGTCGACGCGCGTGCCCTTGAGCATCACGTCGGCTTCCACCTCGATGCCGCGCAGAGTGCTGCCAGTGTCGGTGGTGAAGAAAGGATTGCCCGTTCCGCACGACATGATGGCCACCTTACCGGCCTTCATTGCCTCGATGGCGCGCCACTTGCTGTATTGCTCGCCGATGGGGAACATGCCTATGGCAGTGAACACCTGGGCCTGCTGTCCGCGTGCCTCAAGAGCCGACGACAGCGCCAGGGAGTTGATTACCGTGGCCAGCATGCCCATTTGGTCGCCCTTCACACGGTCGACGCCCTTTGTGGCACCCGAGAGGCCGCGGAATATGTTGCCGCCGCCAATCACAATGGCCACCTGCACGCCGCGTTGCACAATTTCCTTAATCTGGTCGGCATAGTCGGCCACACGCTGCGGGTCGATGCCATAGCCCTGCCCTCCCATCAGCGACTCGCCACTGAGTTTGAGCAGTATGCGTTTGAATCTGTTTTCCATATTGCAATATGTGTAGTTTATAATATCTGCAGGCAAATTTAGGCGTTTTTGCCGACTTTCACAAGCGACTGGGGCGCACAAAAAAAGAGTTGCAAGCCATGCGGCCTGCAACTCCCTCGTGTTTGGTGATCCGCTTGGGGCTCGAACCCAAGACCCCAACATTAAAAGTGTTGTGCTCTACCAGCTGAGCTAGCGAATCTCCTCTAAAAAGCGTTGCAAAGGTACTGCCAATTTGTGAATTGTGCAAGCGCAGGCAGCGTTTTTTGCCAAAAAAGTTTTTTTAAACCACATTTTTAGGCCAAGCCGGTGCCGCAATGAACCAACGGTGGCACACGAAAAAAACGGCGCGCAGCATTGCGGTTGGCGAATTATTGGCTATATTTGCCATTATCATAAACCCGAAAAGAGTATGGCAAAATTCAACTTCGACAAAATCGTTGACCGCCGCGGCACCGGGGCGGTGAAACTCGAGATGCTTAAGCCCGAATTCGGCTGCACCGACGTGATTCCGGCATGGATAGCCGACATGGACTTTGAGGTGTGTCCGGCAATAACCGAGGCGCTTGCGCGGCGCATGGCCGACCACCGCATTTATGGCTACACCGTGGCCCCAAACAGCTATTGGCAGTCGATAATCGACTGGCAGCGCAGCCGCAACGGCTTTGAAATTGAGCGCCGCGAGCTCACATTCATCCCCGGAGTGGTGACGGGCGTGGCCCTTGCCATCAACTTCTTCACCCGTCCCGGCGACCGCATTGTAATTCAGGAGCCTGTGTACCACCCGTTTCGCCGCGTGATCACCGACAACGGCCGCCTGGTGGCCAACAACAGGCTGCTGCACTGCGCCGACGGCACGTGCCAGATGGACCTTGAAGGGCTTGAGCGCATATTCGTAGAGCAGCGCCCCGCCATGATGATTGTGTGCAACCCACACAACCCCATGGGGATAGCGTGGCCGGTGGAGACACTGCGCAGCGTGGCCGCACTGGCGCGGCGCTATGGGGTGAAGGTGATAAGCGACGAAATTCACGGCGACCTTATGCTGGGCGGGCACAAACACCACCCAATGCCTACGGTGAGCGACGACGCGGCCGCAGTGACCATTGCCTTCGGCGCCCCCACCAAGACCTTCAACATAGCCGGGTTCCGCACATCGTGGTGCGTGGTGAAAAACGATGAGCTGCGGGTGCCCTTCTACCAGTGGCTCTCGGCCAACGAGCTCAACGAGCCCAACCTCACCGCCACGCTTGCCGCCGAAGCCGCCTACCGCAACGGCCGCAAGTGGCTCGACGAGGCGCTGGCCTACATAGAGGGCAACATCGACTTTGTGGCCGACTACTGCGCGCGCCACATTCCGCAGGTGCGCGTGCTCAAGCCGCAGGCCAGCTACCTGGTGTGGCTCGACTTCGGCCAGCTGGGCCTCAGCCACGAGCAGCTGATAGACCTCACGCTGCACCACGCACACGTGGCCATGAACGACGGCGAAATGTTTGGCTGCGGCGGCGAGATGCACGCCCGCCTCAACGTGGCCGCCCCGCGCAGCGTGATAGCCGACGTGATGGACCGCATTGCCAGCGCCGTGGCCGAGCTTGCCTGACAGGCACAGCAAATACGCGCTACATGCCGAAACTGGTGGTGCGTTTGCACGTTAGGTCCAAACGCACTACCTTTGCACACACATATATGTAAAAAACGAACACAGTTGCACACAGAAGTCATGACTTGGCACAGCCCCATAACACGGATATTTCGAAACGTGCTCATCTTCTTCTTCACCTCGACCATACTGAGCGTGGTGATACTGAAGTGGGTGCCGGTGTACTACACCCCGCTGATGCTTATTCGCTGCATCGAGCAGGTGGCCGACGGCGACGAGATAAAGCTGCACCACAAGTGGACACCCATTGAGAGCATATCGGCCAACATGCCACTTGCCGTGATGGCAAGCGAGGACGCCAACTTTCTGAAACACGACGGGTTTGACTTCGAGCAGATATATGAGGCGCAGCTCACCGCCATGCGCGGCGGACGCCAGCGCGGAGCCAGCACCATATCGCAGCAAACGGCCAAGAACGTGTTTCTGTGGCCCGGCCACAGCTGGATACGCAAGGGATTCGAGGCCTACTTCACAGTGCTGATAGAGCGCATATGGGGCAAGGAGCGCATAATGGAGGTGTACCTCAACAGCATAGAGATGGGGCGTGGCATATATGGCGTGCAGGCCGTGGCCCACGACCACTTCGACACCCGCGCCTCGCTGCTCACCCGCAGCCAGGCAGCGCTGATAGCGGCCACGCTGCCCAACCCGCTGCGATTCAATTCGGCCGCGCCGAGTGCATACATGAAGCGCCGCCGCCAGCAAATATTGCACGAAATGCACTTTGTGCAGAACCCGCACTGGGGCGTGAGTCACTAAGCGGAACGCATGCAAATATTCGCATTTGGGCCAATTTTTCGCCGGAATTTTGTTTTTTTAATTCACCGTGCGACTTTTGGAACATTTTTTGTTTGAAAAGAGTAAACGCCAATGCGGCGAAAAATTAGTAATTTTGCAGCTGATTTATGAGCGGTGCGCCACACGGCAGTCGTGGGGCATGAAACAAAATGAGTTATTGGCCGGCTCAGCGCAGCAGGCCACACACCGGAAACAGAGGGTCACTCCCGTGGCAGGCGTGCCAAGCGCACATCGGCACAGTGCCACAGCACAATTCCTCGCAAAAAGCATTCCGCTCTGTTTTTTTATGTAAGCAACGCGCCACCCACATGCACTGCATGCGCGGTGGGCAGCGTTTATCAAGGCATATACACAAAAACAAAACATATAATAACGCTGAATTATTTATGAAAATGAAAATGAAGTATTCAGTCCTGACCAAGGCCGTTGTGGCGGCAGGACTAATTGCAGTGACAGCCGCATGCGGCGGTAAAGGCGACCAACAGCAGCAAATGGCTGGCGCACCCGCCGAAGTTGCAACAATGACAGTGACGCTGGGCAGCGCCAACCTCGACAATGCCTACCCCGCAACCATCAAGGGTAAGAGCGACGTGGAAATCCGCCCGCAGATTTCAGGATTCATCACCAAAGTGTGCGTTGACGAGGGCCAGCGCGTGGTGAAGGGCCAGACACTCTTCATAATCGACGAAGTGCAGCTGCAGGCAGCTGTGCGCTCGGCCGAGGCAGCTGTGGCAGCCGCCAGGTCGCAAGTGGCCACCGCACGCCTCACCGCCAACAACCAGAAGAAACTTTTTGAGAAAAACATCATAAGCAGCTACCAGTATCAGACGGCCGAGCTGCAGCTGCAGTCGGCACTGGCCCAGCTTAGCCAGGCACAGGCCGCAGTGGTGCAAGCCAAGAAAAACCTCTCGTATGCAGTGGTGAAAGCCCCGTGCAGCGGTGTGGTTGGCTCCATCCCCAACCGCGAGGGATCGCTTGCCAGCCCATCGGGCCAGGCACTGACCACCATCAGCGACAACTCGCAAGTGTATGCCTACTTCTCGCTCAACGAGAAGCAGGTGCTTGAGCTCACCAACAACGGAGCCCGCTCGCTTGAGGCTGCAATCAAGCAAATGCCTCTGGTGAAGCTGCGCCTTAGCGACGGCACAGTGTATGGCAAACCCGGACGCGTGTCGACGGTGAGCGGCGTGCTCGACGCCAGCACAGGTAGCGCCAGCGTGCGCGCCCTGTTCAGCAACGAGAACGGCATGCTGCGCAGCGGAAGCACCGGTGAAGTGCTGATTCCCGTCAACAGCCAGAATGTGATGCTGGTGCCCCAGTCGGCAACCTACGAAGTGCAGGACATGAAGTATGTGTATGTGATTGGCGACTCGAGCAAGGCAGTGTCGCGCCCCATCAAGGTGCTGCCTGAGAACGACGGCGTGAACTATGTGGTGACATCGGGCCTGAAGGTGGGCGACGTGATTGTGACCGAAGGTGTGGGCACACTCGTGAAAGACGGCGTGGTGATAAAGCCCAAAAACGCAGCCACAGCAGCCAAGAGATAAGTGAAGCATCCACATTTTTTAGGGAAAGAAAAGAGATAAAGATTTTACAGCAATGAATTTAAAGACATTTATCAATCGCCCGGTGCTGTCGACCGTGATCTCGGTGTTTATCGTGATCCTTGGCTGCATCGGACTATACAGCCTGCCGGTGGAGCAGTACCCCGACATCGCGCCGCCTACCGTGATGGTGTCGACCACCTACACCGGCGCCAACGCTCAAACAGTGATGAACTCAGTGATTGAGCCCCTTGAGGAGAGCATCAACGGCGCGCAGAACATGACCTACATGACCTCGTCGGCCACCAGCACAGGTAGCGCCTCGATCAATGTGTATTTTGAGCAGGGCTACGACCCCGACATGGCCGCAATCGATGTGCAGAACCGCGTGTCGCAGGCGCAGAACCTGCTGCCGAGCGAGGTGACCCGCGTGGGTGTGACCACCCGCAAGCGCCAGACTTCAATGCTGCTGGGTGTCACCGTCAGCGACACCACAGGCACATACAGCCGCGAGTTTATCGACAACTACATGGCCATCAACATCATTCCTGAGCTGAAGCGCGTGAGCGGTGTGGGCGATGCCATGCAGATGGGTGCCGACTACTCGATGCGCATATGGCTCAAGCCCGATGTAATGGCTCAGTATAACCTGACTCCGTCGGACGTCAGCGCAGCACTGGCCGACCAGAACATTGAAGCCGCACCTGGCGCACTCGGCGAGCAGGGCAAGCAGAGCTTTGAATACAGCTTGCGCTACAAGGGCCGTCTGGCACAGCCTTCGGAATTTGAAGACATCATCGTGCGCACCAACAGCGACGGCTCGGTGCTGCGCCTGAAAGACGTGGCCACCGTAGAGCTGGGTAGCCTCTCATATGCGTTCAGCAACCTTGTGAACGGCAAGACGGGTACCACCACCATCATATTCCAGTCGCCGGGCTCCAACGCCTCGTCGACCATCAACACCATCCTCGCCCGACTCGAGGAGATGAAGAAAGACCTGCCCAAGGGCCTTATATTCACCGTGCCTCTTAACACCAACACCTTCCTCGACGCCTCGATTGCCGAAGTGGAGAAGACACTGTTTGAGGCCTTCATTCTGGTGTTCCTTGTGGTGTACATCTTCCTCCAGGACCTGCGCTCCACTATTATCCCTTCGATTGCCATTCCTGTGGCCCTTGTGGGTACGTTTGCGGCAATCTACCTGATCGGGTTCTCGCTTAACCTGCTCACCCTCTCGGCCCTTGTGCTGGCCATCGCCATTGTGGTGGATGATGCCATTGTGGTGGTCGAGGCCGTGCACGCCAAGCTCGACGAGGGCTACCACAGCGCGCGCCAGGCCTCGATCGACGCCATGAGCGAGATTGGCAGCGCCATCATCTCGATCACGCTGGTGATGATGCTTGTGTTCATCCCCGTGTCGTTCATGCCCGGCACCGAAGGCACATTCTACAAGCAGTTCGGTCTGACCATGGCATTCGCCATCGGCATCTCGGCCATCAACGCCCTCACGCTGTCGCCGGCACTGTGCGCCGTGTTCCTTAAGCCGCACGCAGCCGAAGGCGACGACAAGAAGAAAAAGGCTGGCTTTGTGGCAAAGTTCCACAACGGCTTCAACGCCGGATACGACAAAGTGCTGAAGCGATACAGCAATATCGTGACCAAGTTCATTCACGCCAAGTGGCTTAGCCTTGGCTTTGTGGCCGTGTCGATAGTGGCACTGGTGTTCCTGATGAAGACAACCGCCACGGGCTTCGTGCCCAACGAGGACACGGGCACAATCATGGCCGCACTCACCATGCCCCCCGCCACATCGCAGGAGCGCACATCGGCCGTGCTCGACTCGCTCGACGCAGTTCTCGCCCAAGTGCCGGCCATTGAGTCGCGCTCGGTGATTCAAGGCTACAGCTTCATGGGCGGCCAGGGCAACAACTACGGCTCGGTGATCATCAAGCTCAAGGACTGGGACAAGCGATCTAAGGAGGAGAGCGCCGACAACATTGTGAAGCAGCTGTATGGCATGACCATGGCCAAGATAAAAGATGGTACCATCATGTTCTTCCAGCCGCCTATGATCACCGGTTACGGAGCATCCAACGGTCTTGAGCTCCAGCTCGAGGACAAGACCGGCGGCGACATCAACAAGTTCTTCCAGATAGAGCAGCAGTTTGTGGCCGCCCTCAGCCAGCGGCCCGAAATTCAGATGGCATACTCGTCGTTCAACCCCATGTATCCGCAATACATGGTCAATGTGGACGAGGCCAAGTGCGCCAAGGCCGGTGTGGGCACATCGGGTGTGCTCTCGGTGCTGCAAGGCTACTACGGCGGCATGTATGTGAGCAACTTCAACCGCTTCGGCAAGCTCTACCGCGTGATGATGCAGGCCGCGCCTGAGTCACGCGCTTCGGCCGAGACGCTCAACCTGATAAAGGTGCGCACAGCCAGCGGCATGGCGCCCATCTCCGACTTTGTGACGCTCACCCGCACCTACGGTCCGTCGTCGCTGAGCCGCTTCAACCTGTACTCATCTATCACCGTCAACATTCAGGCCAACCCGCAGTACACTTCGGGTGACGCCATCAAGGCCGTTGAGGAGGTTTCAAGCCAGGTGATGCCGCAGGGCTACACCTATGAGTTCTCCGGTCTGTCGCGTGAGGAGGCCACTGCGTCGCCCTACTCCACAGCCATCATCTTCGGCCTGTGTCTGCTGTTTGTGTACCTGATTCTGAGTGCGCAGTATGAGAGCTACGTGCTGCCGTGGTCGGTGATTCTGTCGATTCCGTTCGGTCTGTTCGGCACATTCCTGTTTGCCAAGATATTCGGCATCGCCAACAACATCTATCTGAAGATTGCACTGATCATGCTTATCGGCCTCTTGGCAAAGAACGCCATCCTTATCATCCAGTTCGCCCTTGAGCGCCGCCGCACAGGCATGAGCATCATCGGTTCGGCCGTGGCCGGCGCATCGGCCCGTCTGCGTCCTATTCTGATGACCGCAGCCGCCATGGTGATCGGTCTGCTGCCGCTGATGTTTGCCAACGGTGTGGGTGCCAACGGCAACCGCGCCCTGGGTACAGGTGCCGTGGGCGGCATGCTTGTGGGTGTGATACTCCAGGTGATTGTGGTTCCGTCGCTGTTTGTGATATTTGAGACCATTCAGGAGAAGATCAAGCCCATCAAGTGGCGCGACACCGACAACACCGAGATTGCCCGCGAAATCGAGCAGTACTCACCCGAGATGTCAAACAAGAAGTAGAATTAGAAGCATATTAGAGAATTCAGAACTATATGAAACACAATAAAATCACAGTGGCCGCAGTGGCCGTGGCTATCGCGGCCACCACAGGCAGCTGTAACCTATACAAAAAATACGAGACGCCCACCGACGGCATCGTAGGCGAATACGCCGAAGCGCTGAAGCAGCCCATCGACTCCACATCGCTGGGCAACCTTGGCTGGCGCGAGGTGTTCACCGACCCACTGCTGCAGGGCTACATCGACTCGGCGCTGGTTAACAACAAAGACCTGCAGAACGCCAAGCTGAACGTGGACATAGCCCAAGCCCAACTCGAGGGCGCAAAGCTGGCCTACTTCCCCAGCGTGACCTTTGCGCCCAACGGCGCCGGCAACCAGGTGGGCAACAGCGGCCTCAAGTGGGGCTGGCAGCTGCCGCTGACGGTGAGCTGGCAGGCCGACATATTCGGCAAGCTCACCAACAGCAAGCGCTCGGCCGAGAGCGCAGTGCTGCAAAGCGACGCCTACCGCCAGGCCGTGCAGTCGCAAATCATTGCGGGTGTGGCATCGTGCTACTACAGCCTGGTGTCGCTCAACAACCAGCTGCGCATCTATGAGGAGACGTCGAAACTGTGGAAGGAGTCGGTGAAGATGATGGAAGACATGAAGACGGCCGGACGCTACACCGAGGTGGCCGTGGTGCAATCGCGCGCCAACTACTACAGCGTGCTTGCCGCGATCCCCGACATAAAGCAGGCCATTGCCAAGGCCAACAACACCATGTCGCTGCTGCTCAACGTGAAGCCGCAGGAGTGGGCCGTGAACGGCTCGTCGGAGCTGACGCTGCCCGCCAAGATCGACGGCGGCGTGCCCATGAGCTATCTGGCAGCGCGCCCCGACGTGAGAGCATCCGAGCAGTCGTTTGCCCAGGCATATTATGCCACCAACATTGCCCGTGCCAACTTCTACCCGCAGCTCACGCTCACGGCGTCGGGCGGCTATGGCACGCTGCTGGGCAGCACCGTGGTCGACCCCGCCAAGTGGTTCCTTAACCTGGCCGGCTCGCTGACGGCCCCGCTGTTCACCCGCGGTCAGAACGAGGCCACTCTCAAGGCCGCAAAGCTGCAACAGCAGCAGGCACTGAACACATTCCAATACAGCGTGCTCAACGCTGCCAGCGAGGTGCAGAACGCCCTGGTGGACATCACCACCAACCGCGAGAAGCAGGTGAACATAGCCGAGCAGGAGAAGAACCTTGAGAAAGCGGTGGAATACAACCGCGACCTCATGAACCTCTCCACCACCACCTATCTGGAGGTGATCAGCGCTCAGCAGTCGCTGCTCAACTCGCAGATTCAGCTCGAGAACGTTAAACTAAATAACAACCAGGGCGTCATCACCCTCTACCAGGCACTGGGCGGAGGCCGCTGATGCAGTCCGAATTAAAAACTATAAAGCTATGAGCAGTATGATTAGTCCGCTGGCGCACGTCGACCCCGATGCAAAAATCGGCGATAACGTCACCATTCACCCCTTTGCTTTCATCAGCAAAAACACTGTGATAGGCGACGGGTGCACCATCTACCCCTACGTGAGCATCCTCAACGGTGCCCGCATAGGCAAGAACAACAAGATTTACAACGGCTCGATAATTGGCGCCGAGCCGCAAGACTTCAAGTGGCACGGCGAGCCATCGCTGTGCACCATAGGCGACGGCAACGTGATTCGCGAGATGACCATCGTGAACCGCGGCAGCCGCACCGAGGAGGGCACCGTGATTGGCAACAGCTGCTTCATCATGGCCGAGAGCCACATCAGCCACGATGCCCGCATTGCCGACAAGTGCGTGCTGGGCAACGGCGTGCAGGTGTCGGGCATGGCCAAGGTGGGCGAATGCTGCATTCTGTCGTCGAACGCCATGCTGCACTTCGGCAGCGAGGTGGGCAAGTGGTGCATGGTGAAGGGAGGCTGCCGCATCAGCGGCAACGTGCCCCCGTTTGTGGTGATGGCCCACAACCCCGCCGCATACTCGGGCATCAACGCCATTGTGATGCGCTACGACCCTGAGCACCGCTTCAGCGAGAAGGTGATCGACGACATCGCCAAGAGCTACCGCCACGTGTATGAGTGCAACACTTCGGTGTTCAATGCCGTTAAGCGCATCGAAAACGACATTGACCCCAGTGAGCAGCGCGATGAGATTGTGAACTTCATCAAGGGTCACGACCTCAAGATTGTGGCTGTGCCGTCGCACAGCGAGTTTGACTACTAACGGCCAACACTCAAACGCAAAAGAGTAGTATCTTTTAGAATTAGGCACTAAAATTCACTACAACAATAACTTCATTTTTTTCATGCCCCATGAAAGGCACAAAAAATGAGCGGGCCCCGCCGGATGGCGGGGCCCGCTTATTTTTTGTGTGTATTGTCCGCTACTTCACCATGGCGGCAAAGCCTCCGCCCGGAGCGAGGTGCACCTTGAGGGTGCCGGGCACGGCCTGCCGCTGTGTGCGGTAGTCCTCGGCGGTGCGGTCGGCATTCACTCCATCGGTGAAAAGGGTCATCTGGCGGCCTTGCAGGAAACTGAGGTCAAGCTCCACATCGCGCTCGTCCCAATTGGTGATGCCGCCTATCCACCAGGTGTTGCCCTTGCGGCGCGCCTCCACCACGCATTTGCCAAGCTCGGCATGGAGCACGCGGGTCTCGTCCCACACGGTGGGAATGCCGGCAATGAAGCGTGCACACTCCTCATTGGCCTCATAGCTGGTGGGGGCGTCGCACAGCATGTTGAACGGCGACTCGAGAATCATGTAGAGGGCCAGCTGGCGGCAGCGCGTGCCCTGGCTCATGGGCTGAGTGTAGCACTTGTAGTAGTTGGCGCGGGTGGCGTTGCGCATGGCGCCCTGGGTGAAGTCCATGGGGCCCACCGTCTGGCGTATGAAGGGCAGCAGCGTCTCGTGGCGCACCTCGTCGTATTGATCAATGGTCGACCACTTCACTTGCTCCAGCCCGGCAACGGCCTCGAAGTTGAGCACATTGGGCCAAGTGTATTGCAGCCCGGCAGGCGGGCAGGTGCCGTGAAAATCGACAAACAGGCGATGCTTGGCGGCGATGCGGGCGGCGTCTTCCAGAAAGCGCACAATTTCTTGGTCGTTGCGGTCCATAAAGTCGATTTTGAAACCCTTGATGCCCATTTTTGCGTAGTGGGCGCACACCCCCTCGATGTCGCGTGCAAAAGCCTTGTAGCCGGCCCACAGCACGAGGTCGACCCCGCGCTGGCGGGCATAGGTCACCAGCTGCTCAAGGTTGATTTCGGGCACCACCTGCATCAGGTCGGCCTTTTTGTTTACAGCCCATCCCTCATCGAGAATCACATATTCAATGCCGTGGCGGGCCGCAAAGTCGATGTAGTAGCGGTAGGTGTCGTTGTTAACACCAGTCTTGAAGTCAACGCCCTTCAGATTCCAGGCGTTCCACCAGTCCCAAGCCACCTTGCCAGGCTTTATCCATGAAGTGTCGTGGATTTTCGGCGCGTCGGCAAGGCACACGGGCACGTTGCACGTGAGCAGCTGCGCATCGGTGGTGGCCACCAGCATCATCTTCCACGGAAACGCGCGTGTGCCGGAGGTGCGGGCTATGTAGGGGTGCCGCGAGTCGACCAGCATTTGCAGATTGTTGTGCCCGCCTTGGTGCTGAGTCTTTGGCACGGCAGCGAAGTAGGCCTCAAGACGGTTGCCGTCGGCCGGATACAGCATCATGCCGGGATAGTCGAGGGTGTTGTAGTCGGCTATGAGCAGACGCTTGCCTCCGGCCAATTCGGCCAGCAGCGGGCCCTGGCACAGCTTGCTGCGGTCGATGGCCGAGAGCGGCGCGCACTCGTAGGTGTTTTCAAACGAGTTTTTCAGCTGCTGCTCGTAAGTCTTCTTTTTGCTGTTGACTTTGGTGGTGTAGACGGTGCAGTCGGCCGGCAAAGTGAACTCGGCCTTTTCTGCCATCACATTGATGGAGTCGGGCATTGCAGTCACAAAACGGTAGGCAAGCCCCTCGTCGTATACTTGAAACTGCACCGAGTAGTCGCCGAAGTTAAGCGTCAGCTGGTTGCACTTGAGGCTGACGCTGCTTTGGCGGTAGAAAGGCGTGGCGCGGTTGAAGGCGAGCTGCTTGCTGTCGGTGCGCGGATCGCGCCTGATGCCCTTGCCCAGCGTGCGGCCGCCCTCAAGGGTCATCGACATTTCCGACGGGGCAAGCACAGCCGTGCCAGC
Source organism: uncultured Muribaculaceae bacterium (assembly GCA_934661195.1). Classification (GTDB taxonomy): domain Bacteria; phylum Bacteroidota; class Bacteroidia; order Bacteroidales; family Muribaculaceae; genus Sodaliphilus. The sequence continues at coordinate 178,485 of CAKUJD010000005.1, read as the reverse complement.
ATGGGTCACGCTGTAGCTGAGGCTGCCGCCGCTAAGCTGCACAGTGGCGCGCAGCTGTCCGTTGGGCGAATGCACGGAATATTGCTTGGCCGCAGCAGCACTGGCAGGCAGCCACAGCAGCGCCGCAATGGCGGCAAAAGTGGTGAAGATTTTATTCATTGTTGTAAGGTTTTATATTAGTACCGACAAAGGTAGTGCAAATCGGGCGTAAAGCAGCAAAACTTTTGCAGCTTTCGTCAAGCCCGTGCACGGCTGGTAATAATGCCAACTTTAATGCAGCGTTTGCCAGCTGCCACACCCCAATAACTTAGGAATGGTGTAAGCTTGGCCTGCACTTCACTTAGGAATGGTGTAAAATTGGCCTATATTAAACTTAGGAATGGTGTAGATTCGTGTTAATCTTTCATGACAACAAACTGATTTACATGTTATTTAGTCTTACATATAAGAATAAAATGGTAATTTTGCTACATAGAAAAAGCAAAAGGCACCGACAATACACAAAAAGAAAAGACAAGCATGAAGCGAAAAATATATCAAAAGCTGCTGGACTGGAAAAACTTGCACAAAGGACAAAACGCCCTACTTATCGATGGCGCTCGCCGCGTTGGAAAGAGCTATACAGTTGAAGCATTTGCAAAAGCAGAATACAAGTCCTATATACTGATAGACTTCAACAACACCACCCAACAAGTGCGAGACCTTTTCATAGACTACATACACGACCTTGACACTTTTTTCATGTATCTGGGGCTAATTTTCAATGTAAAGCTTGAAGAACGCAACACCCTAATAATATTCGATGAGGTGCAAGTGTTTCCACAGGCACGCGCTGCCATAAAATATCTTGTAAAGGATGGCAGGTATGACTATATTGAAACGGGATCATTGGTGCCGATTAACAAAAACGTAAAAGGCATAATGATTCCTTCGGAGGAAATTCGCATAAAAATGTATCCAATGGATTTCGAAGAATTCCTTTGGGCCATGGGTGCTGGCAACGTTATGGAATACATAAAGATGCAGTATGCAAAGCACCGCCCCATGGGCAACGACATGCACCGCAAGGCCATGACTCTGTTCAGACAATACCTAATTGTAGGCGGAATGCCACAAGCCGTGTCAACGTATATGGAGACCCATGATTTCAAATTAGTTGACGCCGTAAAACGCGCCATCATCAACTTGTACCGCAACGACATCCAAAAATATGCTGGCGGAGAAGAAACAAGGGTGACGAACATCTTCGACAACATTCCCAGTCAGCTTCAAAAGCACGAGAAAAAATTTAAGTTGGCAGAATTAAAGGCTGGGGCACGAATGAGGGAATATGAAGAGGCATTTTTCTGGCTGAGTGAAGCCATGGTTGCCAACATATGCTATGGGGCAACCGAGCCAAGCATAGGACTAAGCATGAAGACCGATAGCACGTCGCTGAAATGCTACATGGCCGACACAGGGTTGCTTATAAGTATGGCCTTTGACGAAAACTTTGTGATACATGAATCACTTTACCGCAAACTCATGCTCGACAAATTGGAGACCAACGAAGGAATGCTCATAGAAAATATTGTGGCACAGATGCTTAGAGCTAATGGTCATAAACTTTTTTTCTATTCCAATTATTCGCGTGAAGCCGATGACAGGATGGAGATTGATTTTCTCATAGCCAAGCCTACAATCACAAGCCGGCACAACATATCTCCAATTGAAGTTAAGTCGACAAACCGCTACACCACCACATCGCTCAACAAGTGTATTAAAAAATTTTCTGACTATCTATCCACCCCATACGTCATACACACTTCTGACTTGCGAGAGGAAAACGGGATAACATACTTGCCTATTTACATGACACCATTATTGTAACAAACTAAAACGAAAAAGATATGAAGATTGAAGAGGGATATATGCCCTTTATGGGGCACAGCACTTACTACCGCATTGCGGGCGAAACGGCCGATGGCAAGAGCCCGGTGATATTGCTGCACGGCGGGCCGGGCAGCACACACAACTACTTTGAGCTGCTCGACGGAGTGGCCGACTCGGGGCACGCCATGATAAGCTACGACCAGATAGGTTGCGGCAAGTCGTATGTTGACGGGCACCCCGAGCTGTGGACTCCGCAAACTTGGCTCAACGAGCTGTGCGCTCTCATCGACCACCTGCACCTCACACACTTCCACCTCATGGGCCAGTCGTGGGGCGGGATGCTCGAAATCATCTACCTGATTGAGAAGGAGGCAAAGGGCGTGAAGTCGGCCATACTGTCGAGCACGCTGCCCAGCAGCGAGCTGTGGGCGCGCGAGCAGCACAGGCTGATTAAGTTTATGAGCGCCGACGACCAGCGCGCCATAGCCGAGGCTGAAGCCAGCGACGACTACACCAGCGAGGCCTACGCCCGCGCCAACGAGCACTTTATGCTGCTGCACTGCGCCGGAGCGGTGACCGCCGACAGCCCCGAGTGCCTGCGCCGGCCCAAGCGTAGCGGCACGGAGGCCTACCTCTATGGCTGGGGGCCAAACGAATACACCCCCACCGGCACGCTAAAGGACTATGACTACACCGACCGCCTTTGCGAGATAAAGGTGCCGTGCCTGATTACCAGCGGCACCAACGACCTGTGCACGCCGCTGATAGCCAAAACGATGCACGACCGCATAGCCGGCAGCAGGTGGGAGCTGTTTGACGGCGCGCGCCACATGCCGTTTGCCGAGCAAACCGAAAAATACTGCCGGCTGATGCGCCAATGGCTCGACGAGCACGAGTAGCGCGGCTATTCACATTTTTTATCTTACAGTGGTTATTCCGCTGGATACAACTGATTTACGCGCATAAATCGGCCATTGCCACGCATGGTTAATTTTAGTGTTTGTGTAATTTTGAGTATTTTTACACCCCAAAAACGCAGAACATATACATTTTCTTTCTTTATGGATAACAACAAGTTGGACAAGACCTTATTTGGGCGCGTCACACTGCGCTCGGTGGTCAACTTTGCGATTGCAGTGATCACATTTGCCGCAATCTCGTGGATTTACTTTTACCCTAACGACGTGCGCGGCGACGTGCTGCAGCAAAGCGACATGATGCAGGGCGCGGCCAATGGCCAGGAGGCCAAGGCCTTCACTGCGGCCACCGGCGAGGTGACACGCTGGACCGACGCTCTGTTTGGCGGCATGCCCACATTCCAGATAAGCCCTAGCTACGACAGCACCTCGATGCTATCGTGGGTGGGCGACGTGTGGAACTTAGGCTTTCCGCAGCCCGTGGGCTGGGTTTTCATAATGATGCTGGGCTTCTACCTGCTGATGCTCTCATTCAACCTCAAGTGGTATGTGGGCATCATGGGGGCCGTGGCCTACGGATTCTCGTCCTACTTCTTCATCCTTATAGGCGCCGGCCACATTTGGAAGCTGCTGACGCTGGCCTACATACCGCCCACGCTGGCGGGCATCGTGTGGGCTTACCGCGGCCACTATCTGGGCGGCGCGGCGCTGGCGGCGCTGTTTGCGGCGCTGCAGCTGATGTCTAACCACGTGCAAATGACCTACTACTCGCTGTTCATAGTGCTGGCGCTGGCCATAGCCTTCCTGGTGAAGGCCATACGCGACAAGAAGATGGCGCAGTGGGGCATTGCCACCGGCGCGCTGGCAGTGGCGGCCGCGCTGGCAGTGGGAGCCAACGCCCCCAACCTGTATCTCACCTACAAATACTCCAAAGAGACCATACGCGGCGGCCACAGCGAACTGACACCGCAAAAGGGCGCACAGGCCGACAAGCAGCAAGTGCAGCAAAGCGGCGGCCTCGACAAGGAATACATCACCCAGTGGAGCTATGGCATCGACGAGACATTTACCCTGTTGGCCCCCAACGTGAAGGGCGGCGCTAGCCTGCGACCCGAGGAGGGCAACAACGTGCCCATGACACTGGCCGACACACCCAAGGCCAAGAAGATGGAACGCGACGGCAGCCTCGACTACCAAGACCAGCAAAACCTGCAATACTTCTTGCAATACTTCGGCGACCAGCCGATGACCAACGGCCCCGTGTATGTAGGTGCCATAATATTCGCCCTGTTCCTGCTGGGCTGCTTTGTGGTGAAGGGCCCGGTGAAGTGGGCGCTGCTTGCGGTCACGCTGCTGTCGGTGTTCCTCTCGTGGGGGCACAACATGATGTGGCTCACCGACCTGTTTATCGACCACTTCCCGATGTATAACAAATTCCGCACAGTGTCGAGCATACTCGTCATAGCCGAACTCACCATGCCGCTGCTGGCCGCGCTGGCGCTGCAAAAGGCGCTTAGCGAGCCCGATTTCCTGGCCAAGCACAAGCGCGCCACACTGGCGGCATTTGGCGTGAGTGCGGCGCTGTGCCTTGTGTTTGCCCTGTTCCCGGGCATGTTCGGCACATTCTCGCAACAAGAGACCGAGGCCTACATCAACAGCGGCCAGCTGCAGCAAGTGCCCAGCCTGAGCGAGGCCATAGCCACCATACGCCACTCACTGGTGAGCGCCGACGCATGGCGCAGCCTGGCATTCATAGTGGTGGCCTTTGCACTGCTCTACGGCTACCTGGCAGGCAAGGTGAAGGTCAAGCCCGCTGTGGCAGGCACAGTTGTGGCCCTGCTGGTGCTGGCCGACATGTTTGCCGTGAACAAGCGCTACTTAAATAAGGACACATTCATATCACACCTCGACGTGCAGCCCGAGGCCACATTCACCAAGCGTCCGGCCGACGCCACCATTTTGGCCGACACCACGCTCAACTACCGCGTGTGCGACCAGCAGCACTTTGGCGAGGCCATGCCGTCGTATTTCCACAAGATGGTGGGCGGCTACCACGCGGCCAAGCTCACGCGCTACAACGACCTGATCGACCGCCAGCTGTCACGCGGCAACATGCAAGTGTTCAACATGCTCAACACCCGCTGGTTCATTCTCAACGACACAGTGGCACAGCAAAACCCAGGCGCGCTGGGCAACGCCTGGTTTGTGGACACGCTCACCTATGTGGCCACTCCCGACGCCGAGATGAAGTTCCTCAACACGTTTAACGCCGCCACCCACGCCGTGGCCGACGCCAAGTTCAATGCCACTCTGGGCGATGCCTCAGCCAAGCAGCCTGGCGACACCATCCGCGAGACCACCTATGCGCCCAACAGCCTCACCTACCGCACCCACAGTGCCAAGGGAGGCGTGGCAGTGTTCAGCGAAATATACTTCCCATGGGGCTGGAAAGCCACCATCGACGGCAAGGAGGCTCAGATAGGCCGCGCCAACTATGTGCTGCGCGCCCTGCGCATTCCGGCCGGCGACCACACTGTGGTGTTCACATTCGACCCGCAGGAGGTGCACACCACCGACACCGTGGCCAAGGCCTCGATAGCCGGCATATTCGTGTGTCTGATTGCCGCCGTTGCGGTGGCAGCCACACGGCGCAAGAAGGCGGCCGCCAAAGCAGAAAAATAAAACAACGATGGGACTGCTGCACGACTTCAAGCTATACCGCCACAGCCGCGGCTTTGGCATTCACTCGCCCTTTGCATACAGCTTTGTGTGCAACGTGCTGTGCGAGCGTCTGCCCTACTATGCCTACGACTATCTGCGCGATGTGCGCCAAGCCGTGACAGAATCGGCACCGCGTGGCAGCCACCGCGTGATTTCGCTGAAGAGCGCCAAGCTGCTGTTTCGCATCACCAACCGGTTTGCGCCACGGCAGCTGCTGCAGGTGGGCACCAACTATGGCATGTCGGCGGCAAGCATGATGAGCGTGTCGGCGCAAAGCAGAATGTGGCTCTACGAGCCGCACCTTGAGAAGTGCCCCGAAGTGGCGCAGGTGCTCGAGCCGTTTCTCGACTACATCGACTGCTACAACGAGCTGGCAGCTGCGCTGAACGACTATGCCGCCGCCACACGCAGCAGCGGCAACGCCCCCTACGTGCTTGTGAACTCAGTAGGCGGCGAAGACTCGACCAGGCTGATGGCCTACCTGAAGACGGTGTTTGAAGGAAGCGGAGTGGTGATGCTGCGCAACTTGCAGCGCGACAGCGGCATGAGCAGCCTGTGGGAGCAATGCCGCAGTGCGCTGGCCAGCGGCCACACCTACACCAACGGCAAGATGGCCGTGATTGTGGCCACGCCCAAACTGCCGCTTCAGCACTTTGAACTGCGGTTTTAATCCGCACAAGTGCAAGATAATTGAAACTGAAAAAAAGAGAGACAGCAATGATACTCACAACCATACTACTGATTGCAGGCGCCATATGCGCCGTGGGCGCGCTGGCGTGCGTGCTGCGGCCATGGTGCTCGGCCGCGCTGCCGGCCTATGCCGCACTATGCCTGCTGCACTGGAGCACGAGCATATATCTGCCCGTGAAGACGTTTGTGTTTTGGGGCGCGGCCACAGTGATATGCCTGGGTCTGCGGCACATGTCGCCCAAGGGCGAGCCCGACGGGCGCAACACTGGCAACGTGTATGTGGGCCTGGGCGCCATGGCGGGCGGACTGCTGGGCATACTGGTGAGCGCGCGCATAATGGTGCTGGGAGTGGTGGTTGGAGCCCTGATGGGGCAGCTGGCATTCAGCAAAACGCCTCACGGAAAATGGCTTAAATTTCCGAGTTCGACATTTATTCACTACTTTTGCGCAAAATCTCTGCCGGCCATAGTGGCCACCGCCATGGTGGGGATAGCCGTGGAGGGATTCATACTGTAACAAAGCACAACACTACACAACGATGAAACTTATACGACACATAATAATGGCTGTGGCCGTGTGCCTGATGGCAGCGGGCAGCCACAGCGCGGCCCAAAACAAATTTGAGGTGCGAAAGGTGGACTTCGACAAAATCAAGAGCATCACGCAAGACCCCAAGGCGCGGTTCTACTACCCCAAGCTCATACAGTCGTTCAAGAGCAACGACACCGTGATGAACTTCGAGGCCTACCGCGACCTGTATTACGGCTACATATTTCAGGAAGACTACAACCCGTTCCGCGAGTCGGAATACGGCAAGGTGGTGGAAAGCCTCTACTACAAGCAGCCGCACTCGCGCGCCGAGTGCGACAGCATTGAGAAGTATGCCGAGCTGTCGCTCGACGACAACATCTTCGACCTCGACCAGATGAAGTTCTACATCTATGTGCTCAAGGAGAAGAAGAAGTATGCCCGCGCGGCAGTGCGGCAATACCGCCTCGACCGCCTGATAGCCGCCATCATGTCGAGCGGCAAGGGCACAAAGGACGACCCCTGGGTGGTGATTTGCCCCGAGCACGAATACAACATCGTGAACTTCCTGGGCTATGTGGCCACCGACCACCAGGAGCTGGACGACGGCAAGCTGGACTACATAGCGGTGAAGCCCAAAGACGGCAAGGAGAATGTGAAGGGTTTCTACTTCGACGTGTCGCGCATGATGCAGGTGGCCATGCTCAAATTTCCCGACAAGTAGCCCTCTGCGGCGACAAACGCAACACAGCAAGCGGCTGGCCACACTGCATGGCCAGCCGCTTGCCTTTTTGGCGGACGAGACGAGTTTTGCTTACATTGCGACCAGCCGCCGCACGCTCAAGGGTCGTGGTTTGAGGAATTATTTGTAACTTTGTAAGTTAATTGCCGCGAAGCGCTTTTTTTTGCGCGCCAACGGCGGCACAGGCAAAACGGAACAACGACTTTGGCTTAAACTACTATATGGCAAAAAAATCAGAACAAGAGCTTGGGTTCAAGCGCACAGTGCTTGACTATGACGACATAAGCAAAATGGTGCCCTACTTCAAGGGCAAGCAGAAGCTCGTGGAGCGGCTGCTGAAGTGGCTCAACGTGGACAAGGTGAACTGGATTCACGACCACAACTGCGACACGCCGGGAGTGCCATTCACCGCCGGTCTGCTGCGCGACCTTAACCTTACGCTCGACATCGACAACGAGCAGGTGCTTGAGCACTTGCCCGAAGGGGCTTTCATCACGGTGAGCAACCACCCCTTCGGCGCCCTCGACGGCATCTCGCTCATAAAAATGGTGGGCGAGCACCGGCCCGACTTCAAGGTGATGGTGAACATGGTGCTGAACTACATCGGAGCCATGCGCCCAAACTTTATCGACGTGGACGCCCTGGCCAGCAGCGACCCCAAGAAGCGGGCCGTGTCGATGCGCGGCATTGCCGACGCCATGCGCCATGTGAAGCAGGGCCACCCGCTGGGGTTCTTCCCTGCCGGAGCCGTGTCGAAGCTCACATGGGGCTTGCGCATTGAAGACCGCCAGTGGCAGCCGTCGATTATGCGCATAATAGCAAAGATGAAGGTGCCCGTGGTGCCCATCTACTTCCACGGCCACAACAGTTTCATATTCACGCTGCTGGGCATTATTGACTGGCGCCTGCGCACACTGCGCCTGCCCACCGAGGTGTTCCGCCGCCACGACCAGAGCATACGCGTGAGCATTGGCGACCCCATCACCCCCGAGGAGATGGCCGCCTACCCCACCCCCGAGGCTTTGGGAGAATTTCTTAAACAACGCACATATTCAATGAGAAAATGGAAGAAGGAACAGTGAAACTCTCGGCCGCTGTGAGCAACGCCAAGCAGCGGTATTCCATAGCCGGCAACTCTCCGGCCCTTATCGAGGCCATCGACCGCGCTCTGAAGGTGGCCCCCTACGACCTGTCGGTGCTCGTGATTGGCGAAAGCGGAACGGGCAAAGAGTTTTTCCCCAAGATAGTACACGACAACGGCCCGCGCAAGCACAAGAAATACATCGCCGTGAACTGCGGCGCCATTCCCGAGGGCACCATCGACAGCGAGCTGTTTGGCCACGAGAAAGGATCGTTCACCGGTGCCATATCGGACCACAAGGGATATTTTGAGGAGGCTGACGGCGGCACCATATTTCTCGACGAGGTGGCCGAGATGCCGCTCACCACGCAGGCCAAGCTGCTGCGCGTGCTCGAGAGCGGACAGTATCTGCGGCTTGGCTCGTCGGAGGTGCGCAAGACCAACATACGCGTGGTGGCCGCCACCAACAAGGACCTGCTGCACGAGGTGAAGGAGGGCCGCTTCCGCGAAGACCTCTACTACCGCCTGTCGACAGTGCTCATCACCATACCGCCGCTGCGCGAGCGCGGCAACGACATGCTGCTGCTGACGCGAAAATTCTCGCACGACTTTGCCGCCAGCCACCAGACGCCGCCCGTGAAGTTCAGCGAGAGCGCCAAGCAGGCCATTCTGGCCTACCGCTGGCCTGGCAACGTGCGCCAAATGAAGAACGTGGTGGAGCAGATTTCGCTGTTTGAGGCCGGCACCACCATCGACCGCGACACCATAGAGCGCTACCTGCCCACCAGCACCGAGCTGCTGCCGGCCACATCGGCCAAGTCGAAATACGACTACACGATGGACCGCGACATGATATTCAGCCTCATCACCAAGATGCAGTTTGAAATCAACAACCTCAAGTCGCTGCTGGCCAACGCCGCAACGCAGCACGTGCACCTGGGCAGCGACGTGACCGAGCTGCGGCGCCCCACCAGCGCACTGATGAAGGCCGGCGGCCTGCACATGCCCGACTCACCGTTTGACGGCATCAAGCCCGGCCGCCCCGACGCCGGCGGCGTGCACTATGTGAAAGCCACCGATGTGGAGCCAGAAGAGGCCGAGCCCATCGAAGAACCGAGGCAGCCAGCCGCCACAGCAGCAAGCGGCGAGCCGAAGTCGCTGAGCGACATTGAGCGCGACACCATAATCAGCACCCTTGAGCGCAACGGCGGCAAACGCAAGAAGACGGCAAGCGAGCTAAACATATCGGAGCGGACGCTGTACCGCAAAATCAAGCAATACGGCCTCGACTCACGCAACAGCAAAGAAAATGATGAACAGGATTAAGCGACACATGATGCGCCTTGCGGCACTAGTGGCCGTAGCGGTGGCCGCGCAGGCATGCTCGGTGAGCTTCTACAAGTTCAACGGGGCATCGCTCGACTACACGAAATACAAGACGGCGTCAATCGGCAACTTTCCCATACGCGCCGCACTGGTCTACCCGCCGCTGCAGCAGCTGTTTGAGAACAAAATCACCGACATGGTAGCCCAGCAAACGCGCCTGCGCACCATCGACAGTCCGCAGAGCGACCTGCGCCTCGAAGGCGAAATCACAGGCTACACACTCACGCCTCAGGCCGTGGGCGAAAACGCCTACGCCAGCAAGACGCGCCTCACCATAAGCGTGCACGTGAAGTACATCAACAACCGCGAGCCGGCGCTGTCGAGCGAGCAGACCTTCTCGGCCTACCGCGACTTCGACAGCAGCCAGATGCTGAGCGACGTGCAAGACGAACTTTGCACGCAGATATGCAACGACCTGGCCGACCTGATTTTCAACGCCACATTCGGCAACTGGTAACGAACAAATATGGACACAGCAAGCAAGACACTTAACATAGCGGCAGGGCTCGAGAGCGCCACACGCCAGTGGGTGGACGAGGAGGCGGCCAGCCACCCCTACTTTGCCCTGCCAGCACTGCTCTACCTCAAAGAGCACGGGGTGGAGGGCAACGGCGAGATGCTGGCCCGCCTGGCCATAGCCTGGCCCGACCGCAGCCAGCTGGCCCGCCAGCTGGGAGCCGACGCCGCCACATTTGCCTCATTCTACCCTCCCGAGGAGCAGCCCTCAACACCCGACACCGACACCACCATCGACCGCTTTCTTGACAACTACGGCCACACCAGCGACAAAGAGATTGAGGCCTTGAGCAACGCCATATTCAACCCGACGCCCGACTATGCCGATGTGCTGGCCGCGCAAGAGCGGCAGGAGCAGGGCGAAAGCCAGGGGCAGGAGGCAGCCGGGCAGCCGCAAAGCGACGAAGACCGCCTGATAAGCGACTTCATAGAGCAGTCGAAGGAAAAAGAGCGTGAGGCTGCCGCCTCAATACCCACAGCACAGCATGTGGAGCCCGAGGACACGGCCGAAATCGCCGGCCAGCCCATTGCCGAGCCAGCCAGCCGCGACGACTCGATGCTGAGCGAAAGCCTTGCTAAAATGTATATTAGCCGCGGCAAGTATTCAAAGGCCATTGAAATTATTGAAAGCATAAATTTGAAATTTCCAGAAAAAAGTGTTTACTTTGCAGACCAAATACGCTTTCTGCGCAAATTGGAATTAAACAGGAAACTATCAAAAAATCAAAAATAAAGCAACAACGAAATGTACGTTATTTTTTCAATCTTGATTCTTCTGGCATCGGTCCTGATGATCGGTGTGGTGCTCATACAGAAATCAAAAGGCGGCGGCCTGGCTGCAAGCGCCAGCAACTACAACCAGTTCATGGGCGTGCGCAAGACCACCGACTTCATTGAAAAGGCCACTTGGGGCCTGGCAATCATCATTTGCGTGCTGAGCATAGCATGCTCGTTCATTGCCCCCTCGCTCATCCAAAAGGCCCTGCCCCAGGTGAAGCAGCTGCCAGCCTCTGAGCAAACCGCCACTCCGTTTGAGACTCCTGCACAGCAGGGCGGAGCTCAGCAGCAAGGCGGAGCACAGCAGTAAGCACCGCAGCCGCACACATAGCGGCACGCCGCAAGCAAGAAACATATTAAAAGCACAAGCAAGCGCCCAACGCTGAAATCAAAAAACTTCATTGGGCGCTTGCTTTGTTGGCTAATCACAGCAAGCACAGCACATGCCACAAATCACCGACACCGCTGCCACCATGGCGCAGTTTGCAGTGTATCTGCAAGTGGAGCGCGGCCTCAGCGCCAACACTGCCGCGGGCTATGCCAGCGACGTGGACAAGCTCACACGCTATCTGGCCGACGAGGGCTGCGCCCCCGACACTGCCACCCCGGCGCAGATTGAGCAGTTTGTGTGCTCGCTGCACGATGTGGGCATACAGCCGCGCTCGCAGGCCCGCATCATCTCGGGCATCAAAAGTTTCTACAAGTTTTTGCGGCTCAGCGGCATTGTCGACACCGACCCGACAAGGCTCATAGCGTCGCCTCAGGTGGGGAAGCACCTGCCCGAGGTGCTCACTGTGGACGAAATCGACGCCATGATAGCCTGCATCGACACCTCGTCGCCGCTGGGGCAGCGCAACCGCGCCATCATCGAGGTGCTGTATGGCTGCGGACTGCGTGTGAGCGAGCTGTGCAACCTGCGCATTTCGGCCGTGTTTCCAAGCGAGGAATACGTTGTGGTCGACGGCAAGGGCGGCAAGCAGCGCATGGTGCCAATATCGCGCGTGGCCCTCGACCAGATAGCCATCTACATGAAGCAGGTGAGGCCGCTGCTGCCGGAGCAAAAGGGGTGCCACGACGTGCTGTTCCTTAACCGCCGCGGCGCCAAGCTGACGCGGGTGATGATATTCTACATCGTGAAGCAGCTGGCCGAGCTGGCCGGCATACGCAAGACCATAAGCCCGCACACACTGCGCCACTCATTCGCCACCCATCTGCTGGAGGGCGGCGCCAACCTGCGCGCCATCCAGCAGATGCTGGGCCACGAGAGCATCACCACCACCGAGATTTACGTGCACATCGACCGCTCGCGCCTGCGGCAGGAAATTCTCGCGCACCATCCGCGCAACGCCATGGGCTGACACACGCCGCCGCCCACAGCCCCAAAAAATCTCTATTTTTTAACATTTGGCGTTGTTTGATTTTTGAAATCTAATCATTAAATTTGCAATCGAAGCCGACGGCTTGAGCCCGACGCCAAACCACACTACAATTTATATGCGACAGACGACTAAAATACGCACCAAGTCACCGGCCAGCGACAACGTGGCCACGTTCACCATCGAGGCCGACGGCACCCTGCTGGCAGCAGCCACATCCGTGCTCAAGGACCACACGCCCAGCAAGGTGAAGCAGCTGCTGCGGCACAACCAGCTGGCAGTGAACGGCACTCCGTCGTCGCAGTTCGACCGCCCAGTGGCGGCAGGCGACAAGCTGATGGTGAACTTCTCGCATTCGTTTCAGGTGTTCAGCGACCCCCGCATAAGACTTGTGTATGAGGACGACGACATAATGGTGGTGGACAAGGCGTGCGGAGTGCTGTCGACCGGGGCCGGCAAGGTGAAAGACGGCACCGTGTATAGCATAATGAAGGCCTACGTGCGCAAGCGCAACCCGCTGGCGCGCGTGTTTGTGGTGCACCGCCTCGACCGCGACACATCCGGACTGATGCTGCTCACGCGCACCGCCAAGGCGCGCGACGTGCTGGTGAAAAACTGGACCACCATGGTCACCGAGCGCCTCTACACCGCCGTGGTGGAGGGCGTAATGGAGGAGGACAAGGGGCGCATACGCACCTTCCTGGCCGACAACCCCGAGAACAAATATGAAGTGGTGTCGAGCGACGACCCCAAGGCGGGCCAAGTGGCTGTGACGCGCTACACCACGCTGAAGCGCGGCAGCCGCTACAGCCTGGTGCAGCTGGAGATGAAGACCGGCCGCAAAAACCAGATACGCGTGCACATGGCCGGGCTGGGGCACCCCGTGGCCGGCGACCGCAAATATGGAGCCAAGACCAACCCCATAAGGCGCATGGCCCTGCACGCCAGCTCGCTGCAATTCGTCCACCCCGTGACGCGCAAGGCGATGAAATTCACCTCGCCCGCCAGCGAGGCGTTTATGCAGCTGGTGGAATAGCCACACGCCACCCATGGCGGCTCTCCGCCTCACAGAAAAAATCCTTCAAAAAAAGCCGCCTTACAGAAAAACGAAAAAACTACAGTTAACAACTAATTATAATTCTATCACAAAAAACTTCATCTTATGAAAAAGTACATCTTATCGCTTGACCAAGGCACAAGCAGCTCAAGGGCAATCGTGTTTAACGAGCAGGGCGAAATATGCTCGGTAGCCCAGAAGGAATTCACACAAATCTTCCCGAAGTCGGGATGGGTTGAGCACAACCCGCACGAAATTTGGTCGTCGCAGGCCTCGGTGGTGGCTGAAGCCATTGCCAAGCTCGACATCAACGGCAAGGACATTGCCGGCATCGGCATCACCAACCAGCGCGAGACCACCATTGTGTGGGATGTGGAGACCGAAGAGCCCATCTACAACGCCATTGTGTGGCAAGACCGCCGCACAGGCGAATACTGCGACAAGCTGAAGGCCGAGGGAATGACCGAAAAAATACGGGAGAAGACCGGCCTGATTATCGACGCCTACTTCAGCGGCACCAAAATCAAGTGGATACTCGACAACGTGCCCGGAGCGCGCGAGCGCGCCGACAAGGGCAAGCTGCGCTTCGGCACAGTGGACTCGTGGCTGGTGTGGCGCCTCACCCGCGGCGAGGTGCATGTGACCGATGTGACCAACGCCAGCCGCACGATGCTGTTCAACATCCACACCCTTGACTGGGACGACGAGCTGCTGAACTTCTTCGGCATTCCACGCTCGATGATGCCCGAGGTGAAATCGAGCAGCGAGGTGTATGGCCACACCAAGACCACAATCTTTGCCCACGAGGTGCCCATTGCCGGCATCGCAGGCGACCAGCAGGCCGCCCTGTTCGGCCAGATGTGCGTTGAGCCTGGCGCCATCAAGAACACCTACGGCACGGGCTGCTTCCTGCTGATGAACACCGGCGAAAAGCCGATTGTGTCGAAAAACAACCTGCTCACCACCATCGCATGGAAGATTGGCGACAAGGTGAACTATGCCCTTGAGGGCTCGATATTCGTGGGAGGCTCGGTGGTGCAATGGCTGCGCGACGGTCTCGGCGTGATTAAGTCGAGCAGCGAGATTGAGGCTCTGGCCAACACCGTGCCCGACACGGGCGGCGTGTATTTCGTGCCGGCCCTGACCGGCCTTGCAGCCCCCTACTGGGATCCCTACGCACGCGGCTCGATTACGGGCATTAGCCGCGGCACCACCGCCGCGCACATTGCGCGCGCCGCGCTCGAGGGCATTGCCCTGCAGACCTACGACATTGTGGACTGCATGCGCCGCGATGCCGAGATTCCCATCACCGAACTTAAGGTGGACGGCGGCGCCTCGCGCAACAACCTGATGATGCAGTTCCAGAGCGACATTCTGAATGTGCCCGTGTTCCGTCCGCGCGTGACCGAGACCACAGCCCTGGGCGCAGCCTATCTTGCCGGCCTGGCAGTGGGCTACTGGTCGGGCATCGACGAGGTTAGGCGCCAGTGGCAGGTGGAGAACAAGTTTGAGCCGCAGACCGACCTTGAGAGCGTGAAGAAGGTGGTAGACGGCTGGCATGAGGCTGTGAGCCGCACCCTTAGCAAGAAGTAATACACACTACCCCTCACCCGACCCATCCGCATGGCGCGCACGGCCGCAAGACGCATGGCCGTGCCGCCAGCGCGGATACTTAACAGGGATGAGGAGCGCGAGCTAAATCCTTTTTGAAAAAATCTTATATAAACTAACAATCAATCTTAAACAAAGAAAAAATTATGGAGTATTCATTAACGACCAAAATGCTGCTGGAGTTCATAGGAACTCTGGTGCTGATTCTGCTGGGCGACGGCGTGGTGGCATGCGTGAGCCTTAACAAGAGCAAAGGACAAGGCGCCGGATGGGTAGTGGTGACACTGGCCTGGGGTCTTGCTGTGATGGCAGGCGTGCTGATTGCCGGCCCCTACACCGGCGCGCACCTCAATCCCGCCGTGTCGATCGGTCTGGCAATAGCCGGCACATTCCCATGGAACGAAGTGCTGCCCTACATTGTGGCCCAAATGGCTGGCGCCTTTGTTGGCGGCCTGCTGGTGTATGCGTTCTACAAGAACCACTTCGACGCCACCGACGATCCCGACGCCAAGCTGGGCATATTCTGCACCGGTCCGGCCATACGCAGCTATGGCAACAACCTGCTGAGTGAGATTATCGGCACCTTCGTGCTGGTGTTTGTGATTCTGGCTTGCAGCACCAAGGGCAACGCCGGCCTGTCGGCCGTGGGCCCGCTGCCTGTGACCCTGCTGATTGTGGTCATCGGCATGGCACTTGGCGGCACCACCGGATATGCCATCAATCCTGCCCGAGACCTCGGTCCGCGCCTGGCACACGCCGTGCTGCCCATCAAAGGCAAGCGCGACAGCGACTGGGCCTACAGCTGGGTGCCCGTGGTGGGCCCCATCATTGGCTGCGCGCTGGCAGCAGGCGCCTACTTCCTGTTCTACAACTTTGCAGGTGGCATACTCTAATTGAAGCGTAACCCCTGAGCGAGTCTCAGGGCAGTAGAAAAAAAATGCACATTCAGCACCGTGAAAGCCTATCGGCTGCCTGTCACGGTGCTGATTTTTTTGCAGCAAAACCGAGTTAAAAATTGCAAAATGCACATTTTTTATGGCCGCTGCTGTTATTTTTCACTACTTTCGTAGTCTTATAAGGGAACAACATTTTCAACAAACATATAAAAAACAACATTTGTCTATGAGACTAAAACGACTCTTTGTGGCAGCGTTCACGCTGCTGTCGGTGTCGGCGGCAGCCCTGGCGCAAAGCCACCAGATGCCCCCGATTCCGGTAGACACAGCCGTGCACACAGGCAAGTTGGCCAACGGCCTAACCTACTACGTGCGCCACAACAACTACCCGGAAAACAGGGTTAACTTCTACATTGCCCAGCGCGTGGGCTCGATTCAGGAGGAGGAAAGCCAGCGCGGCCTGGCCCACTTCCTCGAGCACATGGCGTTTAACGGAAGCGACAACTTCAAGGGCAACGGCATAATCGACTACACCCGCTCGCTGGGCGTGGAGTTTGGCAAAGACCTGAACGCCTACACCTCGGTCGACCGCACAGTATATAACATCAACGACGTGCCGTCGAACCGCCGCTCGTCGCTCGACTCCTGCCTGCTGGTGCTGCGCGACTGGTCGTGCGGCCTCACCCTCGACGGCAAGGAGATTGACAAGGAGCGCGGTGTGATTCACGAGGAGTGGCGCCTGCGCTCAAGCGCAAGCCAGCGCATGCTGGAGCGCAACCTCGAGACACTGTATCCCGGCAGCAAGTATGGCAAGCGCATGCCCATCGGCCTGATGAGCGTGGTTGACAACTTCAAGTATAAGGAGCTGCGCGACTACTACAAAAAGTGGTATCATCCATCTAACCAGGCCATCATTGTGGTGGGCGATGTGGATGTGAACTATACCGTCAACAAAATCAAGGAGATGTTTGGCGGCATACCCAACCCCGCCAACGCCGCACCCGTGGTCGACGAGCCCGTGCCCGACAACGCACAGGCCATTGTGGTGGTCGACAAGGACAAGGAACAGCAATACAACCAGGTGAACCTCTACTTCAAGCACGACCCCGTGCCCGACAGCGAGAAGAGCAACCTGGGCTATCTGGTTGACGGCTATGTGAAATATGCCGTGAGCAGCATGCTCAACGACCGCATGCGCGAGAAGGCCCAAGACCCCGCCTGCCCCTATCTGCAGGCTTTCGCCTTCGACGGCCAGTACATTTTCTCGAAGACCAAGGACGCCTTCACCCTGATTGGCGTGGCCAAGCCCGGCATGGAAAACGCCACACTGAAGGCCATCTATGAGGAGGCCGAGCGCGCCATTCAGCACGGCTTCACCGCCACCGAGTATGCCCGCATGCAAAGTGAATACCTGAGCCAGCTCGAGAAGAAGTATAACAACCGCGACAAGATTGCCAACGACTCGTATGCAAGCGACTACACCGAAAACTACCTGCAAAACGAGCCCATGGCATCGGTTGCCACCGAATACACGCTGATGAAGCAGATTGTGCCCCACATCTCCGTTAACGTCATCAACAAGGCCCTGCCCGAGCTCATCAGCAAGACAGACAGCAACGTGGTGGTGCAAGCATTCTGCACCGAAAAGCCCGGAGCCACATATCCCAGCGTTGACCAGCTGAAGAGCACACTGGCACAGGTGCGCGCCGAGAAGCTCGACGCCTACGTCGACAATGTGAAAAACGAGCCACTCATCAGCAAACTGCCCGCCAAGGGCAAGATTGTGAAGGAAGTGGCCGACAAGAAGTTTGACACCAAGGTGCTCACCCTGAGCAATGGAGTGAAGGTGGTGCTCAAGCACACCGACTTCAAGGCCGACGAGGTGCGCATGATGGCCGAGGCCAAGGGCGGCAGCTCGCTCTACGGCCCCAAGGACTTCACCAGCCTCAACGTGTTTGACGCTGCAGTGGGTTCAAGCGGCTTGGGCAGCTTCAGCTTCGAGGAGCTGCAAAAGGCACTGGCCGGCAAGCAGGTGGGCGTGAACTACAGCCTCAGCACCAGCTATGCCCGCCTCAGCGGCAACTCCACAGTGAAAGACCTCGAGACAATGATGCAGCTCACCTACCTCAACTTCACCGCCATCAACAAGGACGAGAAGAACTGGGCAAGCACAATGAACCTCTACAAGACCTACTTCGAGAATAAGGACAACAAGCCCGAAGCCGTGTTCCGCGACTCGGCCAACTACATTCTCAACAACCACTCGCTGCGCGAGAAGCCGATGAAGCTCGAAGACCTGAAAGATGTGAACTACGACCGCATTCTGCAAATTGCCAAGGAGCGCACCGCCAACGCAGCCAACTTCACATTCTACTTTGTGGGCAACTTTGAGGAAGACAGCATAAAGCCGCTCATTGAGCAATACATTGCCTCGCTACCCTCATTGGGCAAGGCCAACGAGACCTACAAGAACGTGGCAGAGCGCCCCACAGGCAAGCACGTGGTGGAGTTCACCCGCAAGATGGAGACGCCCAAGGCCATTGCGCAGATGTACTGGTACAACACCGCCATGCCCTACTCGCTTGAAAACGACATCTACGCCGACGCCGCAGGCCAGCTGCTGAGCATAGTGTATCTGCAGAAGATTCGCGAAGACGCCAGCGCAGCCTACTCGGCAGGAGCCTATGGCTATGCCCAGACGATTGGCGACAAGTCGCTGGTGAACATTGTGGGCAGCTGCCCCATGAAGCCCGAGAAGAAAGACTTGGCTCTGAAGATTATGCGCGAAGAGGTGAAGACACTCGCCTCTAAGGTGAATGCCGAAGATCTGGCCAAGACCCAGAAGAACATGGTCAAGGACTTTGAGACCAAGGCCAAGGAGAACAGCTTCTGGACCAACGTGCTCACACTCTACTACAGCAAGGGCATCGACATCTACACCGGCTATGCCGACATTGTGAACGCAATGACTCCCGCCAAGGTTGCAGCATTTGTGAAGAAGGTGACCAGCCAAGGCAACGACGTGGAGGTGATAATGCTTCCCGCCGACGCGAAGAAATAGCAGTCGGGCTCACGCCTGACACACCGTAAGCGGCAGCACCCCGCCCGGCCACACAGCCAGGCGGGGTGCTCTGTTCTTTTTTCGGCTGCCGCAACAAAACGGGGAAATCGAATGGCCAGGGTTGCAGGATATGGAAAAAAGCAGTAACTTTGCAGCGCAAAGCACATATAGAACAACAATAGTGGACAAATTTGGCTGCTTGCAACCACTAAAAAAAATGCTAAAACTGCGACTTAACTTTCCCCCAGCAAGACACGAGTTCACAGCAAATTTAGCGTTTTTCCACGTTACTAAAAACAAAGTAGAAAGATGAACTATTTATTCACATCTGAATCCGTTTCAGAGGGCCATCCCGACAAGGTGGCCGACCAAATCAGTGACGCAATCCTCGACCAGTTCATGGCATTCGACCCGCAGTCGAAAGTGGCATGCGAAACCCTTGTGACCACCGGCCAGGTGGTGATAGCGGGCGAGGTGAAGTCGAAAGCCTACATCGACGTGCAGCAGGTGGCGCGCGACACCATCAGCAAAATCGGCTACACACGCGGCGACTATGGCTTCGACGCCAACTCGTGTGGCGTGATGACCAACCTGCACGAGCAGAGCGGCGACATCAACCGCGGCGTGGAGCGCGAAAGCGACGAGGAGCAGGGAGCCGGCGACCAGGGCATGATGTTTGGCTACGCATGCAACGAGACGCCCAACTACATGCCGCTCACCCTCGACCTCGCCCACCTGCTGCTGCGCGAGCTGGCCGAGCTGCGCAAGGGCCGCACCCTGACCTATCTGCGCCCCGACGCCAAGAGCCAGGTGACTGTGGAGTATGACGGCGACACACACCGCCCCGTGCGTGTGACCACCATTGTGATAAGCACCCAGCACGACGAGTTTGTGAAGCCAGAGCGCAGCAGCGACAAGGCCGCACAGGCCGAGGCCGATGCACAGATGCACGCCCGCATCGAGAGCGACATCAAGACGGTGCTGCTGCCGCGCGTGGTGGCCAAGCTGCCGGCCGATGTGCAGGCGCTGTTCGACGACAAACTGACGGTGCTGGTCAACCCCACAGGCAAGTTTGTGATAGGCGGCCCCGCCGGCGACACCGGCCTCACCGGCCGCAAGATAATAGTCGACACCTATGGCGGCCGCGGCGCCCACGGCGGCGGCGCATTCTCGGGCAAAGACCCCTCGAAGGTCGACCGCTCGGCAGCCTACGCCGCGCGCCACATTGCCAAAAACGCCGTGGCAGCCGGCATTGCCGACAAGATGCTGGTGCAGATAGCCTACGCCATTGGCAAAGCCGAGCCGGTGAGCTTCTTTGTCGACACCTTTGGCACAAGCCATGTGGACAAGAGCGACGCCGAAATAGCCAGCATACTCGAAAAGCTGTTTGACATGCGCCCGTGGGCCATCGAAAAGCGGCTGAAGCTGCGCAACCCCATATATGAAGAGACAGCCGCCTACGGCCACGTGGGCCGCGAGCCTAAGGTGATTTCGAAGCACTTCAAGTCGCCCTATGAGGGCGAGAAGGTGATGCAGGTGGAGCTGTTCACCTGGGAGAAACTCGACTATGTGGACATCCTAAAAGACGCTTTTGCCCTGTAAAGGAAGGATACAGGAAACCATAACAAACGGCACAACGGCGTCCGCGGCTATTGCATTGATTTAGCAGCCGCGGGCGCCGTTTCTGTTTGGGCAAGGCTTGCACAGGCTGCATAATATGGCTACATTTGCATGCTTAATGAATTGCACAAAAAAATTAATGTTATGAAGATTCTCCACACAAGCGACTGGCACCTGGGGCAGGAACTGATGAGCTACCAGCGGCAAGAGCAGCAAGAGGCGTTTCTCGACCAGCTGCTGCACATCGCCGAGGCCGAGCGCCCCGATGCAATGGTGGTGAGCGGCGACATCTACCACCAAGTGGCGCCCTCGGCCAGAGTGCGGCAAATGTTTCTGCAAAAGGTGATGGCCATTCACCATGCGCTGCCGCAAATGACCATCGTGGTGATCACCGGCAACCACGACAGCGCCTCGCAAATTAGGGTCCATAGTCCGCTTTGGCGGGAATTCAACGTGCACGTGGTGGGCGGCATAGCCCGCCTCAGCGACGGCAGCGCCGACTTCGAGCGCCACATTGTGGCCGTTGGCCCCGATGCCAAGCATCCCGTGGGCTATGTGGCCGCAGTGCCGTTTGTGGCCGCAGGCAGCTACCCCAACCCGGCCGGCGAGCAGCTTGACGCCAGGGAGCGCATAAGCCGCTTCTATGCCGACTTGGCCAAGACAGTGGCCGAGCGCAACAGCTGTGGCGCTCCCACAGTGCTGGCCGCGCACCTCACGGTGAGCGGGGCGTTCGACCACCAGCTGGCCGACAGCATGGTGGGCGGCATCGACAGCATTAGCCAGGACGCGCTGCAACACGGATTCGACTACGTGGCCTTGGGCCACATTCACAAGCCGTCGACCTTTGGCAACGGACGCATGCGCTACTGCGGCTCGCCGCTGGCCTGCTCGTTTGGCGAGATTGACTACCCCCACTCGGTGAGCATTGTCGGCCTTAACGGCCACGACCTGCCCGAGATAAAGGAAGTGGTGATTGCCGACACGGTGCCGCTAACGCTGTTTCCGCCCGAGCCCGCAGAGTTTGGCGAGGCCGTGGAGCGGCTCGGCGAGCTGCCCGACGGCCCGTGCTACCTGCGGCTGAACATTGCCAGCAACGACGGCCACGCTCCAGCCAACGGTGAAGACACCGTGGCACAGCGGCTGGCCGAACTTGGCAAAAGCGGCTGCCGATTCTGCCAATTCAGGATCACCGCCAGCGCAGGAGCGGGCAAGGCGGCGGCGCTTGAGTCGCTCACGGCAGGCGAAATGGCCGAGACTAAACCAATCGACCTGATTGAGCGATACTTCGAAATGCGGCAAAAGCCACTTTCCGATGAAGAACGAAAAATGATTAACACCGCCATTGAAATGGTGACAGAAAACGATGCAAAATGAAACTTCTGAAACTATCCATTAGCAACATAGCTTCGATTGAGCACGCCGAAATCGACTTCACGGGCGACGTGCTGGGCCAAGCCAAACTGTTTATAATCAACGGCGAGACGGGCAGCGGCAAGTCGACCATCCTCGACGCCATTTGCCTGGCGCTTTATAACAACACCCCGCGCCTCACCGGACGTTCAGACAAGATATCGCTCAACAACGACGAAATCAACATCACCGACAACCGCCAACTGCTGCGCCGCAACACCGGCAAAGGCAGTGTGGAACTGACGTTTGAGGGCAACAACGGCAAGCATTACCGAGCCACGTGGAGCGTACACCGCGCCCATGGCAAAAAGAATGGCAAACTGAGCTCTTTGAAACGTTCGCTTGAGTGCGGCGACACCACCTATACCAAAGCGGCCGAAATCGGCGCAGCCATCAAAGAGGCTGTGGGCCTCAACTTCGACGAGTTTTGCCGCACCACGCTGCTGGCTCAAGGCCGGTTCACCGAATTTTTGAAAAGTGACGACGGCAACCGCAGCGCCATTCTTGAGAAGCTCACCGGCACTGAGGTGTATTCGCGCATTGGCCAGAAAATATTTGAAATCACCAAGCAAAAGGCCGACGCCCACAGCCGCCTCAAGGCTAAAATCGACGACGTGAAGCTGCTGGGCGACGATGAGGAGCAGGCATTGCGCGCCCACCTTGAGCAGTGCCAAAAGGAGGCCGAAGGCGTAGAGGCCAAAGCCAAACGGCTGCAAAGCATCGTCAACTGGCTCGACAGCAAGAAAAAGGCCGATGCCGACAAGGCGCGCATCGACGGCGAGGCGCACGCCGTGGCCGCAACACTGCAAAGCGATGAAGCGCAGCGCCAGGCACGCACCGTGGATGAGTGGGACAAGTCGGCCAAGGCTCGCGCCCAGTTGGAACAAATCGGCAA
The DNA here is from genome assembly GCA_934661195.1 of uncultured Muribaculaceae bacterium. Classification (GTDB taxonomy): domain Bacteria; phylum Bacteroidota; class Bacteroidia; order Bacteroidales; family Muribaculaceae; genus Sodaliphilus. The sequence goes on along the minus strand of CAKUJD010000005.1, from coordinate 155,329 downwards.
CAACGAGAAGGAGCTGACTGAGCTTGAGGCGCAATCCACACGGCTTGCCGCCAATCACGCCCGGCTTGAGTCGGGACTGAAATGGCTGCAAACAGCCACTGCACGCACCCGCCAGGCCGAGACCGAAGCACAAAAGTGGATCGACAGCCGCAGCGAGCGCCGCCCCATGCTGGAGCAGGCGCAGACCATAGCGGCAAAGCTCAGCGAGTGCCTGCAGTGCAGCCGCGACATCGACAAGGCCCGCCACGGCATCAGCGAGCAGAAAGCCACACTCGCGGCCATTGCCGACGACGAAAAAAAGGTTGCTGAACAAAAGGCGGAAAAGGAGCGGCAGGCCGAAGCGGCAAAAGCAGAAGAAGCGACTCTGCGCACCAGCTACGACAAACTCCGCCCCAAGGCTCTTGAAGACAATCGCGACAAGGCCGACGCACGCATAGGCATGCTCAACAACGCTCTGCGTGCCATAAGCAATCTTGCCCAACTCACTGCCGGCGAGGCCAAAGCCAAGGAAAAGGCCGATGAGGCCAAAGCCGAACTCGGCAAAGCCAACGCAGCTACTCCGCAGCTGAAAGTTGCAAAGGCCGTTGCCGAAAAGTGCTGCGCAAAGGCCAATGAGCAATACGACAAAGTGAAACTCAGCCTCGACGACAACATAAAGGAACTGCGGTCGAGACTCGCTGCAGGCGACACGTGCCCGCTGTGCGGACATGTGATTGACCATGAACTTAAAGCGGAGACATTTGAGAGCGCACTGCGCCCTCTGCAAGAGGCTCGCGAACAAGCGCAGCAGGCACTGACCGAGGCCACATCGGCCCTTGAGCACAACACCAAAACGGCTGCCACGCTCAAAAAGCAGCTGACCAAAGCCAACGCCGAATTGGCCGCAGCGGCCAGCGACGCCGCCAAAGCTCTTGCCACCGCACAGCAGCTGTGGCAGTCGCTGAAGCTTGGCGGCGAGCCGAGTGAGCACGAAGCCACGCACGAGATGCAGCTGGCCAATGAGGCCAAGCAGCAGGCGCAGCGGCAGTTGAGCGAGGCCAACGCACTGCGCGACAAGGCCGATGCCAAGCAGAAAGAGGCCGACAAACACAGCAAGGTTGTCGCCGGCGCCGATAGAAAATTGGCCGAACTTGGCAGTAAAAAGGCTGCCGCCAAGGCCAGAACAGACAATTTTGAGCAGGCAATAAAGGACAATCGCAGCCGCATTGACGCCAACCTAAAGTGGGCCGACGGCGTAATAGCGATTGAAAACTGGCGCGATGAGTGGGCCGGCAACGCGCAAGGCCTTATTGACCGCATATGCAATGAGGCCAAGCAACTGAACACTAAGGAAAAAGAGCTTAACCAACTCGCCACCGCCCTGGCCGAGGCCGAAGCCAATATGCAGAATGCCGCCAAGCGTCTCGACGACTTGCATCCCTACGCCAAACTGTGGAGCCAGTTGCCAGCGCAAGAACCCTCAGAGGTGAAAGACCTTGCCGACAAGGCCGCCGCACTGCTGCGCACAGCCACCGAGTGGCAAACCGCACAAAGCAGTCTGCATCGAGCCAACGTAGAGCTGCACAAGGCCGTGGCCGATTTTTGCCAGCACAGCGGCATTGCCCCTGAGCGAATTGCCGAGCTGCGCTCCACCAGCGAGTCGGCAATCACGGATATCAGGCAAAGGCTCGACAAACTCAAAGAGCAGCAACTGGCTCTGCAAGGCCGTCTTAAGGCGGCTTGCGACACCTTGGCCAGCCTCGACAGCAACAAGCCGGAAATGTCCGACGGCGACACCGCCGAATCGCTGACGCAGCAACTGGACGAATGCAAAAGGCAGGCCAGCCAGCTTAACCAGCAAGTGGGCCAAAGCATGCAGAAGCTAAACGACAACGAAAAGACGAAGGCCGAAATGAGCCACGACCGCGAAAAATTAAAGGAACTTGAGGCAGAATGGCAGAAGTGGGACAAGCTGTGCGGCGATCTTGGCGACACCAACGGAAAGAAGCTGCGCACCATTGCCCAAAGCTTTATATTGCGCAACCTGCTGCACGACGCCAACGACTACATGAGCCACTTCACGCAACGCTACCGCCTGACGTGCGGCACCGACTCACTGTCGATACTGGTGGAGGACAACTACAACGGAGGCCTGCGCACGTCGGCCAACACGCTGTCGGGCGGCGAAGGCTTTATGGCATCGCTGGCGCTGGCACTGGCGCTGGCCAGAATTCAAGGCCGCGAGTTTGCCGTCGACACGCTGTTTATCGACGAGGGCTTCGGCACTCTCGACGAGAACTGCCTCGACACCGTGGTAAGCACCCTCGAGCGGCTGCAGAGCATAGGCGGCCGCAAGGTGGGCATCATCAGCCACATGGAGGCGCTGTCGGCCCGCATACACACCCAGGTGCAAGTGCGCCGCGACCCCGCCTGCCTCACACGCAGCACCGTGACGGTGACCACCACCTGAGCCAAGGCAAAACGCCGACCATTGATTAAGCCAATAAGACAAGCCCTACAAATAATACAATTTGCCTTGGCAACAGCAAAAAATTATGGTTTTGGGGGAATTTAACGGGCTGCGGCCGTTTTTTAATTCTTATTGAGAGAAAGTGATTGAAGTTTTTTGTAAGTTTGCCACACGTTAGCCGGCTGGCTGCGCACTAAAAACTAACTCACAAACTTTGAGACTACTCACAAGAGACACCGACATGAAACATTTCATCCACGCCACCATGGTGGCACTGCTCGCACTGCTTGCCTGCGCCTGCTCGAAGGGCGACAACGGCGGCTATCCGCTTGGCACCAAATATTTGCCCGTGAAGCTGCAAGGCGCCAACAAGTGGAGCATAGTTGACATAACCACAGGCAAGCTTGTTGCCAAAAACGCATTCAAGAATCCGCCGTCGAGCGTGGTCGATGACATGTTTTTCGTAATGAACGATGCCGGCACCTACGACTACTATAACATAAGCGCCCCCACCAAGCCAATCAACGGCACCCACTATGGCAGCGTGACCTACTTCTCGACCGACGGCTACGCCATTGCCAGCACCAAGGGCGGCCCGCTGACGGTGATCGACAAGCAGGGCAACGTGGTGAAGCCACTGTCGAACGAGATAGCCGAGGCCACGATGTTCAACCACGGCCGGGCCGTGGTTCGCACCGACCAGAACCGCTGCGGCTATGTGACCGAGAAGGGCGACACGGCGTTCAGCGTTGACCTCGACAACGCAGCAGCATTCCTATATGACAACGTGGCCATAGTGACGCGCGAGATGCAGGACAGCGCCTACGACATCACCGGCATCGACCCCGACGGCAAAGAGCTGTTCTCGCTCAGCAGCACCGAGTATGGCGTGATTTCACCCTACTTTTGCAACGGTGTGATGCCGCTGCAAAAGGGCGACAGCGTGGTGTGCATCGACCGCTCGGGCAAAGAGGTGCCCAACCCCAATGCCCTGCCCGACACCATCAAGAACGCCCACTACCAGAACGGGCAGCTCACCAACGCAGGCCACTACATAGTGGTGAAAGACGGCAAAGTGGGCATGGTGGACCGCAACAACCAGGTGATGATTCCCATCAAATACAAGCAGGTGATTGATGTGAGCGCCGACCGCTATATAGTGGCGGCCGACAGCTCCTACAGTCTGGTGGATCAGAACGGCAAGGCAGTGGGAGGCCTCAAGTTTGAGGCATTCCAAATGCCCAACACCGACATTAGCGCCCAGCGCGGGTTCATAGATGTGGATCTGGTGGCCGCCAACCTAATGACCATGTTCAACGACACTCACGTGTGCGGAGCCCAAAAGGGCAACACGCTGATGGACCTCAACAACCTGGTGGGCAGCGACCCCAATGCCTATATGGGCATCAACTATGCGCAGCAGCAGATGGGAGCGCTGGCCATACGCTACTTCTTCGACCGCGACATAGCGTCGCTGGGCGCGGGCGGCCTGCCGCAGTTCAACCTCGACGCCAAGATAAGCGCCGTGAGCATGGACTACGACCTGAAGCAGTGCGCCAACGGCATTGAAGACGAGATGCTGCGCAAAATTTCGAGCGCGCTGGGCACCAACGGCTTTGTGCTGGGCGACGGAGGCATATTCACCAGCGAGGCCGGCACAGCCATATCGATGGGCTACAGCGACGGCATATTTAAAATAGCATACTTCATGAATGCGGCCGACGCGCGACCGCTGCCGCGCCAGGCGCGCAAGTAGCACCTCAACAAAACGCATATATAACTCGGCGAAACCCAACTGCTTTTCACTTGCAGTTGGGCTTCGCCGCAGTTATTTCACATATGCTTAGCGAATGAAGTTGGTGCCCGTCCATGGCTCGGGCACGGGCGGCTCAACGCCAGCGGCGCGGCCTGCCTCGATGCAGGCAAGCAGCCATGCCATGTTGCGGCCCAGGGTGCGCATGGTCTGCATTCCCTCCAAGTCGCGACGCACCTCATCGGGGGCGTTGCCATGCACCTGATTCCAGTATTGCGACGACACCACGGGCATGTTGTTGATGGTGAAATACTTGTTCAGCACGTCGAAGGTGGCCGTGGCGCCACCGCGGCGGCAGCTCACCACAGCGGCCGCGGGCTTGTGGGCAAGGCGGTCGCCGGCGGAGTAAAACAGGCGGTCCATGAAGGCAAGCAGCGCGCCATTGGGGCTGGAATAATACACCGGCGAGCCAAACACAATGCCGTCGCAGCCGTCGAGCTTGGCGGCAAGCAAGTTGACCTGATCGGTGAACACGCACTGGCCCGCCTCGGCACACTGGCCACACGCCATACACCCCGAAATGGGGCGCGCTCCTATCCAAAACGTTTCGGTGGCGACGCCACAGCCATTGAGAGCGCCAGCCACTTCGGCCAGCGCGGTGGCAGTGCATCCGTTGGGGTGCGGACTGCCATTTACAAGAATCACTTTCATGCGGCAAATTTACGCCACCCACAGGCAAAAAGCAATAACAATGACGGGCGCAAACCTCTGAAAATTAAAATTATTACACTATTTAACGCCAGGCAATGGTTAAAGAAACGAAAATATTAGTAAAAACTGCATAGCCATTGCACACTATGGCTAAAAAAGTGCAACGAGGGGTAATTTATTGGCATTTTGCTTTATTATTTGAATTTTAATTGTTTACTTTGCACCCAAAATTGAAATAGGATTTAATCAAGAACTTTTATAAACAATCAAAAACTTATTATTATGTCTGAAATTGCAGAAAGAGTAAAAGCTATCATCGTTGACAAATTAGGCGTTAGCGAATCAGAAGTAACCCCCGAAGCTACATTCGCACAGGACCTCGGTGCAGATTCACTCGACACCGTGGAGCTCATCATGGAGTTTGAGAAGGAATTCGGCATCCAGATTCCTGACGACCAGTCGGAGAAGATCCAGACTGTGGGCGACGCCATCAAATATATCGAAAACGCAAAAGCCGAGTAATCTTTCTAATTTCCTATATTAGCGAAATATGGAATTAAAGAGAGTTGTGGTAACAGGCCTTGGAGCCATCACCCCGCTGGGTCTTGACGTGGAGTCGACCTGGAACAACGCACTGAACGGAGTGAGCGGCGCAGCGCCCATTACCCATTTCGACGCCTCTAAGTTCAAGACGCAATTTGCCTGCGAGGTGAAGGGATTCAACCCCGCCGAGCACGGAATGGACCGTAAGGAGTTCAAACGCATGGACCTTTACACCCAATATGCCGTGGCAGCAGCCAACCAGGCCATCAACGACGCCAATCTGCTCGATGAGAAGATTGACCGCAATGAGGTGGGCGTGATTTTCGCATCAGGCATCGGCGGCCTGCACACATTTGAGCAGGAAGCCGGCTACTATGCGCTTCACGAGGACATGGGCCCGAAATACAGCCCGTTCTTCATTCCCATGATGATTGCCGACATTGCAGCAGGCCAGATCTCGATTAAATACGGTTTCCGCGGCCCCAACTTCGGCGTGGTTTCGGCATGCGCCACATCGACCAACGCGATGATCGACGCATTCAACTACATACGCCTGGGCAAGGCTTGCGCCATTGTCACCGGCGGATCGGAAGCTTCGGTTTATCCCGCAGGCGTGGGCGGCTTCAACTCGATGCACGCCCTCTCGACCCGCAACGACAGTCCCGAGACAGCATCACGCCCGTTCAGCGCCTCGCGCGACGGATTTGTGATTGGCGAGGGCGGTGTGTGCCTCATCTTTGAGGAACTTGAGCACGCACTGGCACGCGGAGCCAAAATATACGGCGAAGTAGTGGGCGGAGGCATGTCGGCCGATGCCTACCACATCACAGCCAGCCACCCCGAAGGCCTTGGCGCCAAGCTGGTGATGGAGCGCGCCATCGAAGACGCCGGCATCACACCCGACGACATCGACTATGCCAACCTGCACGGCACATCCACTCCCGTGGGCGACCGCTCGGAGGTGAAGGCAGTGACCGAGCTCTTTGGCAAGCACGCCTATGAGATGAACATCAGCTCCACCAAGTCGATGACCGGCCACATGCTGGGCGCCACCGGCGCAATGGAAGCTCTGTTCTGCGTGAAGTCGTGCCAAGAGGACATCATCCCGCCCACGATCAACCATGATCCGGAAGACAAGGACGAGGAGATTGACTACAACTTGAACTTCACATTCGGCAAAGCGCAAAAGCGCGAGGTGAACTACGCACTGAGCAACACGTTTGGTTTCGGAGGTCACAACGCAAGCATTATTGTTAAGAAGTATAAAGGTTAAACAAACACTTGAGTATCAACACTTCGGTGCTTAACAATATCATATCGGTTGTAAAGCTCCTTACCTCTAAGGATAAGGAGCTTTATGTTTTTATCCACGGCATCACAGGCTTTTATCCACGCCACATAGAATACTACAAGCTTGCCTTGGTGCACCGCTCAATGCCAGTGAAGGGCAGCGGCGGACACTGGGCCAACAACGAGAGACTTGAATTCTTGGGCGACGCCATACTCGACGCCGTGGTAGGGGCCTACCTGTATAACAAGTACCCCAACAAGCACGAGGGATTCCTGACGTCGACACGCGCCAAGATAGTGCAGCGCGAGAGTCTGAACCGCATAGGGCGCAAATTCCGTATCGAGACCCACGTTAGGGCCTCGGCCCACTCAGCGTCGCACAACTCCTACATAAGCGGCAACGCTGTGGAGGCGCTTGTGGGGGCCGTGTATCTCGACCGCGGATACCACCGCTGCAAGCGGTTTATTGAGGAGCGCATCATTGGCGGCAACTTCGACCTCAACGACTTGGTGAAGACTGAGCAAAACTACAAGTCGCGCCTAATTGAGTGGACGCAGAAATACCGGGTGAGCATTGAGTTTGCCCTGCTCGACACCTACAACGACAGCGACAACAACCCGGTGTTTAAGACGGGCATCTTTCTGGGAGGCATATATGCCAGCGACGCCACAGGCTACAGCAAGAAGGAGTCGCACCAGGCCGCATCGAAAAAGGCGTTTGAGCGCCTGCACACCGACCAGCTGTTCAGGCAGCAGGTGCTGGAGACGGCTGCCGACCTGAATGCCGACAGCGCCACTCCCCGACCCTGACACAAGTGTATTGCGCATAATGCAAACGCATCTGGCCGCGGCCCAGCCGCAACCAGATGCGTTTTTTTCGTTCGCCACAACAGCCCGCTCAGCGCAGCAGCAGGCATGCGTCGCCGTAGCTGAGGAAGCGGAAGCCGTGGCCAAGCGCGTAGTCGTAGATGGGCCGCCAGTTGTCGTTGCCCACAAACGCGCTCACCAGCAGCAGCAGTGTGGACTGCGGCTGGTGGAAGTTGGTGACCATGCCCTGCACTATGCGGTATTGGAATCCAGGGGCAATCATCACCTGCGTGCTGCCAAGATAGCTGTCGGCATGGTGGCGGTCGAGGTAGTCAACGATGTTTTGCAGGGCCTTGGCCGTGCCGATGGTGCAGGGTGTGGTGTAGGGCATCCACTGGGTCACCAGCAGCTGGCTCTCGTCGGCATCGGGGTTGTCCTCAAGAATCTGCCCTATGTAGTATAGGCTTTCGAGCGTGCGCACCGATGTGGTGCCAACGGCTATCACCGGACGCTCGGCCCGGGCGAGCTCAACGAGCAGGCTGCGCTTGACCGAAATAAACTCGGTGTGCATGTCGTGGCCGCCTATCTCCTCGCTCTTCACCGGCTGGAACGTGCCGGCACCCACATGCAGCGTGAGTTCGCGGCGCTCTATGCCTCGGCGGTCGCACTCGGCCAGCACCGCATCGGTGAAGTGCAGGCCGGCCGTGGGGGCCGCCACACTGCCGTCGATGTGGCTATACACGGTCTGATAGTCGGTGGTGTCGCTGTCTTCAGTGCCGCGGTTAAGGTATGGAGGAATTGGAATTTCGCCAATGGCATCGAGCAGCGAGGCAAATGTCACGCCGCTGCCGTCCCAACTGAAGCGGATTTCAAACGCATTGCCGCGGCGCTCGCCGCGCTCGGCCATCATAGTCAGGTGCTGGCCGTCGACCGTCACCTGCTGGCTTAGCGGTCCCTGCTTCCAGCGCTTGCTGTTGCCCACCAGGCACAGCCATGTGCATGAGCCGGTGGTCTGGAATATCTGTTCGTAGTCGCGAGGCTGCACTGGCTCAAGGCAGAATATCTCGATGAGCGCTCCGCCGCCAGGCTTGCGGAAGCGCAGACGCGCGTTGATGACGCGCGTGTTGTTGTAGACCAGCATTGCATGCTCGGGCAGCAAGCCTGGTATTTCGGCAAATTTGTGTTCTTTTATGCCGCCATCGCGCCAGCAAAGCAGTTTGCACTGGTCGCGCTCGGCAAGCGGGTGCTTGGCAATGCGCTCGTCGGGCAGCGGGTAGTCATAATCGCTGATGCGCAAAGCGCGCACCTCATCTATTTTACTCATTTCTTGGTAGTGTATTGTGTTCTGTGGTGCAAAGTTACTCAATATGCCAAACCTTTCAAAATGTGCTGCACGCCGCAGTTGAGCCTTGGCTTGGGAAACGCAATTACACTATCAACAAACGCAGGTGTTGTTTTTTATAATATTCAACAAAAGCCGCAGCACCACACTGTGCGTCCAAGGCAAGCAGTGGCCTTTTGAACGTCATCGCAACACTCAGTGAATCGGGATATTAGAGCATTATGCAGTAGGTTTGAGCAGGTATAAGCACCGAATGACTTATTGAATTTTACGCATTGATTTTTATTGCCACGCCTTTAATTTGCGCCCATAAAATGAAGGCCGTAACTTTGCCTCAGAGAAATCAAAAACCGCTTGAGGCCGCAACGCCAATTGCGGCAATGCGAAGCGACCTTTGAACATCATTTTACCCTTAGTTTGCAATGGCAATTATGAAAGAATAGTATGAATTAATTACTTTTTGATTATAGTGACATATTGGATTCGTTACATTACAGGCCGCAAGGTCTGGAAGTCAAGCATAGGCCCCTGCCAGTGGGGCTTGGCTCTAATGCCTGTGAGAGGCGCACAAAAAGCAACAGTGAAAATCGGCGGCCGCCACATTTGCACAAAATCGAGGCCGCTATCATGAGCAAAATGCACACATCGTTTCGTTTGATGACGCGCGTACTGCCGCCCAAGGGGGCTCTAAGACGACCATAAAGCATCTAAGTGCTTCTGCGACAGCGACACACAAGATGGCGCGACGGCGCAAAAGCCCTTGGACACAGAGCCACGAAAGAGGCAATGGTGCCGAATCAAAAAAATCAAAGAGCCGGAATGCGGGATGCATTCCGGCTCTTTTTTTTCGTGCGTGTGCGCAAACGCGTCACTTGCGCGGCGTGTAGCGCAGCCACAGCGTGTCGGTACCCTCCATACGCTCCACGCTCTGCAGGCTGAGCAGCGTTGCGGGCCGGCTGGGGTCGTCGATGCCGTCGAACACTGAGGCCATGCCCTTGCGTCCGTCAATACCGGGGCCTATCATCACGCTTATCTCGTCGAGCAACTCTGCGGCAAGAAAAGCGCCATTGATGTGGCCGCCGCCCACCACAGCCAGGCGGTGAACGTCAAACTCCGTCTCAAGAATCGACATGGCGCGGTGCAGGTCGATGGCGGCCTTGCCCACAGCTATCCACGAAATGTTTTGTCGCGTGAGCGTCTCAAGATATTCGCGCGGGCAACTTTCGGCAGTGATCACCAGCAGCGGTTTGCCGTCGTAGCAGAACGACGGCCATCGCAGGCGGCCGTGGGTGTCGATGGCCACGGTGTAGCCGGCGGCGCGGTCGGCCACGTGAAATTCCGTTTTGCCCACGGGCGTCTTGTCGGCGGCCACGAATGGTTCGCTATCGGCATAGTGGATTTGCATCGTTACGCGCCCCATGAGCTGTGTGGGGCAGTTGAGTTGGTCGAGCGCCTCATAGTAGACGTCGCTCGGCTCGATCTGTTCGGTCATGGCACAGTCGATGCGCCCGTCCACCGACTCCATCATGTGACTAACTATATACATACCTATTACTTATTTATGATTTGCATTATTTTCTAATCTTACGGCTTCCGCCGACGGCAGACTTTGCCTGGAAAGCACTGCAAAATTAGGCACTGTGGTCCACCCTGGCTATACAAAAATCACTGATTTGCTTCACACTTTCACCTATTGAGCCAGGAAGTACCATTTTCAAGACCTCAGGCACAGTGTAAAACTAAAACTTTAAACAGATATTTGCATATCATCTAAATTCAGCGTTGCACTTTGGCTTATAATTTGTGCAATAAATCAGCATTTTGCATTAAAAACAAGTATTTACAGAATCATAACTTTGTTAAAATGTGTTATTATTTTTATTTTCGAGGGGTTTAAGTTATGGTTTAGCAATCAGCCATAACGGGCAACATTTTAGTTTCTTATGGTTCACAGGCCATCCAAGAAGCGCGCTGGCAGCAAATGTTTACAAGTGTTTCCTCCGTTTGGTTAAGGTGCTTGTTTTTAGTAACTTTGCGTAGAAACGAAAAAAGAGGTAGCATTTTAAGACCTCTTTTCCACAAGCCTCTAAAAGCTGCCGACCTTGCAGCAGGGCTTAAAAAACAAAAAACAGAAAACGATGAGATTAAAGAACAAGCATTTTACCAAAATATTTTTCCTGATTGCATTTGCCTTCAGCTTTGTCACCGGGCACGCCCAGTTCCGCCACCATACTGTGGGCGAAAGCGTGAAGGAGCAAATTGCGCACGCAGGCATTCACAACAGCACTCGCGACCACATAAAGGCCATCCTCGACTACGCATTCCAGTTCCAAGGCGTGCCCTACCGCCGCGGCTCGTCGAGCCCCAGCGGCTTTGACTGCTCGGGCTTCACAAGCTACGTGTTCAAGAGATTCGGCTACGACCTCGACCGCTCGTCGGGCGGACAAATCAACAATGGCCGTCGCGTGGGCCGCGATGAATTGCGCCCGGGCGACTTGGTGTTTTTCAACGGTCGCGCCCGCGGCAGCCGCATTGGCCACGTGGGCATAGTCACCGAAGTGGAGGGCCGCAGCTTCAAGTTCATCCATGCCGCCAGCACCGGCATCCGCGAAAGCCACTCAAACGAAAGTTACTACAACGCACGCTACATGGGCGCATGCCGAGTAGTTGAATAATAAAACAATTCCAGCAACTGAAATAAAGGGGCTGTGCCAAAACGGGCACAGCCTTTTTTTTGCCCCCTACCCTTCCGTCTGTGACGAAAAAGTGGCAATATTGCCAAAAATTCTTCGCAGCTCTGTGCAGTGAGTGAGCTAAGCGGGCGGCACCGCCGGCTGGGTCTGGAGCCAATGGCCGGTTGTGCCGCCCGCTTTTTGTTGTGTAGCTGACGAGCGCGCTACAGCACGCCTTTGGTGCTGGGAAGCTGGTATTTGAACACGTCGCGGCGCGCGGCGCATTTGAGTGCGTGGGCGAAGCCTTTGAATATGGCTTCGATTTTGTGGTGTTCGTTCTGGCCGCGGGCGTGCACGTAGAGGTTGATGCGCGCAGCGTCACTAAGGCTCTTGAAGAAGTGCATGAACATTTCGGTGGGCACATCGCCCACGCGCTCGCGGTGGAACTCAGCGTCCCACACGAGCCAGCTGCGGCCGCCGAAGTCGAGGGCCACGGTGCAGTTGCAGTCGTCCATTGGCAGCACGAAGCCATAGCGCTCAATGCCGCGCTTGTCGCCAAGGGCCTGAGCTATGGCCTCGCCAAGGGCTATGCCCGTGTCCTCGATGGTGTGGTGCTCGTCGACGTTAAGGTCGCCGTGCACCTCCACGTCGAGGTCGAAGCCCGAGTGGCGGCCTATCTGGTCGAGCATGTGGTCGAAGAAGCCAAGTCCAGTGCTCACGCGGCAGCGCCCTGTGCCATCGAGGTCGAGCGATATGCCGATTTGCGTCTCGGCTGTGTTGCGCACCACATGGGCGGTGCGAGCGCCTCCGCGCAGGAAGTCGGTGATGCGGTGCCAGTCGGCGGCCACAAGGGCCGTGCAGCCATCAAGGCCTGCCTCGGCCACCTGGCGGCGGCCGGCCTCCACATCGGGCGACAGGAGTATGCCCTTAGCGCCAAGGTTGCGGGCCAGCATCACGTCGGTCAGGCGGTCGCCTATCACATAGCTGCGTGCAAGGTCGTAGTCGCCCGAGAGGTATTTGCCCAGCAGTGCCGTGCCCGGCTTGCGTGTGGGCTTGTGGTCGGCCTCAAAAGTGTCGTCGATCACCACATCGGCAAACTTCACCCCCTCGCCTTCAAGGGTGCGCAGCATCAGGCGGTGAGGGCCTATGAAGTCGGCCATGGGGAACGATGGTGTGCCCAAGCCGTCTTGATTGGTGACCATCACCAGTTCGTAGTCGAGCGTGCGGGCAATAAATGAGAGGCTGCCTATCACGCCGGGCACGAACTCGAATTTCTCAAACGAGTCGAGCTGGTAGTCAACGGGCGGCTCCACCACAATGGTGCCGTCGCGGTCGATGAACAGCGCACGCTTCTTATTGTTTTCTGCCATAGTCTTCGATAGCTTTAATTAGTTCGTCATTCTCCTGCTGCGTGCCCACGGTGATGCGCAGGCAGCCGAGGCACTTCTCCACGCTGTTGCGGTTGCGCACTATTATGCCACGGTCGCGCAGGTGGGCATAGATGCCATCGGCGTCGGTGACGCGCACCAGCACAAAGTTGGCATCGGTGCGATAGATGTGCAGCACCTGCGGCAGGCTGCGCAGCCCCTCGATGAGAGAGGAGCGGCGCTCAAGCGTGGCGCTGACCTCGGCCTGCACCTTGGCGTGCTCGGCAAGGCGGCGCAGGGCATATTGCTGCGCGAGCAGACTCACGTTGTAGGGATACTTCACCTTGTTGAATATGCCTATTATCTCGGGCGAAGCATAGGCGATGCCAAGGCGCACGGCAGCACTTCCCCACGCCTTCGACAGCGTCTGCAGCACCACCAGGTTGGGCAGGCGGTCGAGCCACGCCGTCATCGACGGCTGGCCGGAGAAGTCGATGTAGGCCTCATCCACCACCACAATGCCAGCGAAGCCGCGGCACAGGGCCACCATTTCGTCTACAGGAAAAGCATTGCCCGTGGGGTTGTTGGGCGAGCACAGCCACAGCACCTTTGCACCCGGCAAGGCGCGGCGCAGGGCCTCAGCGTCGAGCGAGAAGTCGTCGAGCAGCGTCACGCGGGTGTATTGCACATCGTTGACGCCGGCGCACACCTCATACATGCCATAGCTGGGCGCAATGGCCACCACGCGGTCGGTGCCGGGGCGGCAAAACACACGATACACCATGTCGATGCACTCGTCGCTGCCCACGCCCAGAAATATGTGGTCGGGCGCCACACCCTTGATGGCACTAAGGCGCTGCTTCACCTCGTGCTGCAGCGGATCGGGATAGCGGTTGTAGGGCTCGTTGAACGCGCTCTCGTTGGCATCAAGCCACACGCTGGCCTGCCCGCTGAACTCGCTGCGCGCGCACTTGTAAGGCTCAAGCCCCCATATGTTGGGGCGAACCAGTGATTTCAAGTCAAATTCCATATTGAAAAAAAGGATCAGTTTTTGCCGCCATCATTGCCAAGGCGCACTGCCACGGCAAGGCGGTGGGCCATTAAATCCTCGTTCTCGGCCATTACTTCCACAGCGTTGCCTATGTGTTCCAGTCCCTCACGCGAAAGGCGCTGGAAGGTAATCTTCTTGATGAAGCTGTCGAGATTCACACCGCTATAGGCGTGCGCATAGCCGCTGGTGGGCAGAGTGTGGTTGGTGCCAGAGGCGTAGTCGCCCGCACTTTCGGGCGAGTAAGGCCCGATGAACACCGAGCCGGCATTCTCAACCATGGCTGCAAGCTGTTCGGCGCGCGAGTGGTTGATGATGAGGTGCTCGGGGGCATAGGCGTTGGCAAACTCCATCATTTCGTCATCGCTGCCAAGCAATATCAGGTGGCTGTGACTAAGCGACTTCAGCATCAAGTCGTGGCGCGGCAGCTGCGACATCAGCTCGTTGATTACGCCAGGCAGACGCTCGGCCAGGCTGCGGCTGGTGGTGAGCAGCGTCGACTGGCTGTCGGGGCCGTGCTCGGCCTGCGACAGGAAGTCGCTGGCCACATAGCGGGCATCGGCACTGTCGTCGGCCACAATCATCACCTCCGACGGGCCGGCAGGCATGTCGATGGCGGTGCCGAGGCTGTTGACCTGCAGTTTGGCCTCCATCACAAAGCGGTTGCCGGGGCCGAAGATTTTGCTCACGCGCGGCACGCTTTGTGTGCCGAATGCCATGGCGGCAATGGCCTGCGCGCCGCCCGACTTAAAGATTTGCGTGACGCCAGCACGCTTGGCGGCATAGAGTATGGCTGGATTCACCTTGCCGTCGGGACCGCACGGCGTGCACATCACCACCTGGCGGCAGCCGGCTATGCGCGCAGGCACGGCCAGCATGAGCACGGTGGAAAACAGCGGCGAGTTGCCGCCGGGGATATACAGGCCCACACTGCCTATGGGCACGGCACGCTGGCTGCACACCACGCCCGGAGCGGTCTCAACCGTGACGGGGCGCATGGCCTGCGCACTGTGAAATGCCGCAATGTTGCGTTCGGCCAAGGCTATCGCGTCCTTCAGTTCGGCGCTTACAGCGCTTTCGGCTTCGGCCATTTCGGCCTCGCTTACGCGCAGCGAAGCCAGCTGAGCGTGGTCGAAGCGCGCGGCAAAGTCGCGCAGAGCATCATCGCCGCGGCTGCGCACCTCATCTATTATGCCGCGCACCGTGTGGCGCAGCTCGCTGGTGTCGGCCACCGCGCGCTGCATAAGCGCAGGCCACTGGCTGCGCTCGGGATTCTCAATTATGTTGATCGTTGCCATTATTTCCTTTGATTTTATGTGTCACATCACCATTTCCTCGATGTTAAGCACCAGAATGCCCTCGGCGCCCACACCCTTGAGCCGATTGATGACCGACCACAGTTGCTTTTCCTCAAGCACAGCGTGCACCGAGCACCAGTGCTGGTCGGCCAGAGGCAGAATGGTGGGACTCTTGATGCCAGGCAGTATGGCCACCACCTCGTCGAGCTTCTCGCGCGGCACATTCATGAGGATGTATTTCTTCTTCTCGGCCGTCTTCACAGCCTCGATGCGGAACAGCAGCTCGTCGAGAGCCTGCTGCTTGTCAGCGCTCAGCTCGCGTCCTCCGCCTATGAGCACAGCCTCGCTCTCGAGCGCCACCTCCACCTCCTTGAGGTTGTTGCTCACCAGCGTGCCGCCGCTCGACACGATGTCGAAGATGCCGTCGGCCAACCCAATGCCCGGGGCAATCTCCACCGAGCCGCTAATGAGGTGAATGTCGGCCTTGATGCCATGCTTGCTCAGGTAGTCGGCAAGGATGCGCGGGTAGCTTGTGGCAATTTTGCGGCCATTGAACCACTCGATGCCCTTGTAGTCGGCATCCTTGGGTATGGCCAGCGACAGGCGGCACTTCGAGAAGCCCAAGCGGCGCAGAATCTCCACGTTCTGCTGCTTCTCCATCACCTCGTTGAGCCCCACGATGCCGATGTCGGCCGTGCCGGTGGCCACCGAGTCGGGAATATCATCGTCACGCAAAAAGAGCAACTCCACCGGGAAGTTGCGCGACGGCACAAGCAGCGTGCGCTTCACCGCCACCAGTTTGATACCGGCCGCTCCCAGGAGTTCCATGGTCTCGTCATAGAGGCGGCCCTTTGATTGTACTGCAATTCTTAGCATAGTCATATGTGATTTTTTTGATTGATTAAGCTGTATTAAAAACAAATCGGCCGGCAATCCCGATTGACTCAGGGAAAGCCGGCTTCTGAACAATGATGCATTGTGATGTGTGAATATGCAAATTTCATTAAGTGGCGACAATACACACAGCGTCATTCAGCTTTCCCACGGGCAGCCGCAATGATGATGGTGATGGTGTCGCTTGCTGAACATTTGCATTACAATAATTCGCTTTTACCGCAGGCAAAGTTACAACTTTTCGCTTAATTACCCAAAACCCGCACACACCAATCCGCCTTTTTTCACCAATTTGTTGTCACTGGAAGCACCATGACATAACTAAAGCAGGCAATCCGCCGGCGGCCTTGTGGGCGTGCCGGCGGATTGCCTGCTTATTTCGGGCCCGCGCGGGGCGGGCTTTGATGACGGTTGGTTTAGTAGAACTTGATGAGGTTCTTCTTAACTGTGGTGGCCTTGCTCAGGATGCCGTAGAGCATTTGCGGCTGGCCTACCACCTGTGCGCCGCGGGTGCGGGCGAACTGGGCGTCGAGCTCCTGCTTAGAGGGCTTGCGCTGGCTCTTCTCGGTCTTCACCACTTGGAACACCCAAACTGCGCTGTTGCCCTTCCAGGGGCCTACCAAAGTGCCTTGCTTGGCGGCTGCCACGCGGCCGTAGATGGCCGTTTCGCTCGGGTCGATCTTCATTGCCTGGTCTTGGGCGAAGTTGATTTCTGTGGTATCGATTGCAGTGCCCATCAGCTTGGCGTATGCTTGAAGGCTGTTGGCCTTGCCACCATACTGCTTCATCAGGGCGTCGCCCTTCTTTGAGTTGCGCACCTTCTCGGTGAGGTATTTCTTCACTGGAGCGTAGTCGGCGGGGAAGTAGTCGCCGTCGTAAACTGCGTCGAGAGCCACAACCACCAGTGTGTTGTTGTTGTCGGCGTCGAAGATGGGCGACACATCGCCAACCTTTGCCTCAAACGCCCACTTGATGGCCTTGCGGGTGTCGCGCAGACCGATGCCGAACTGCGGGTTGTAGCCGATTTGCGGGGTGCTGGGGGTCACTTGAATCTCCACGGCGTTATATCCGGCCTTGGCTGCATTCTTGGCAAATGCAGCTGCGGTGGTGTTGCTGCTCACAAACTTCTGCAGGCGGTCGCGCAGGGCATCGATGGTCTTCTGGCTTGCGTAAGCCTCATAGCTTACAGTGGCCACGGTGTAGTAGGTCTTGGGGGCCTTCTTCTCAACCACCTTGCATAGGTAAGCGCCCTCGGCCTGCGACTGGAGCACCACATAGTTGCTGCCGGCTGCCGAAATCTTGTTCTTGAGCGAGTCGGGAGCCATGGCAATCTGCTGCCACTGTGCGGGCTGCACTTGCACGCCCTTCACCTTGGCAACCTCAGTTTCGGGCTTGCCGCTGTTGAGCATGTTGAGCACTGAGTCTTGCAGTTTTTTGTCGCCTTGAACCACAACGGCCGCCACGTTCACTGAGTCGAGCGACTGCTCAACCTTCATCAGCTTGAACATGTTGTAGACGTTGTTCTGCGGTTCAGCGCGATACACAGCACCGGTGCTTGCGCCCTTCACGAAGTCTTTCACCTTCTGGTCGCTGATTTGATCGAGAGTCACCTTGGGGGTGTCGACCTTAAACTCGGCCATGGTGCGCACCAGGTCGAGGCCGTTGCTCTGCTGCAGTTTGGCATAAGCGTCGTTGATTTGCTTAGTGGCCACAGCCAAGTCGCTCTTGCTGGGGTTGATGTCAACCGAAATGTAGTGTATGTTGCGCACATCCTCATCCTTGCGGAAGAGTTCCTTGCACTTGTTGTATTCAGCCTTGATCTCGCTGTCGCTCACGGGATACTTGTCGTCGGCCAGTGTAGAGTAGTCTTTCTTCACAAAGTCGATGTAGCAAGTGGTTGCGCCGTCCTCCTGCATTTGCTTGCGGTCGAGGTCGTTGGCCTGCATCGAGCCAGTGACCAGCGCATAGAGCTTTTGCATGAGCAGCTGCTTGTACACCTGATCCTGCATGTCGTTCCATGCGGCGCGGATTTCAGTCACCTGCTGCTCCTGCACCTTATATTTGGTTGGGTTGGTGATGAAGTCGTAGGCCTGGGCCGGACTTTGCACACCCAGCTGCTGTGCAAACTGCACTGCGGCCTGGGCCGGGTTCTTGCCGGTGAGGGCCTCGCTCAGCTCGCTGTCGCTCACATAGATACCCACCTTGTCGTATTCCTGCTCAAGCAGTTTTTCAAACACCATTTCATCGAGCAGCTGTTCCTGCTGCACTGCAGGGTCTTGCTTTTGCTGCTGGTTTTGGTTTTGAGCGTTGAGTTTTTCGGAGCGCTTTTGGAACTCCATTATGTCGATTTTCTCACTACCGACCTTTGCTGCCGTCTGATCATTGAAGAACGATCTGGCGGCCTGCACACCGTCTTCAATGATGAAGGCGACCAGGCCCAGACCAATCACAATGGTCAAGATCACAGCTCTTTTTCTGATTTTTTCTAGTGCTGCCATTATTTGATGTTATTTGTTTTTATCAATGGTGGTAAAAAACCTTTTGATTTTTTCGCTAAATTAACACGCAAAGATAGTAATTTTTACCTTAGTGCCAAAGCCATACGTGATTTTTCAATCAGTTTCAACCACGATGGCGGGGTTGATGGCTTTAAGCTGCGCTATGAACTCGGCTCGGCGTTGCGGTGAAATCACCACACTGCGGCGCTTGCCATAGCGCACCTCGATGCGCTGGCTCACCGACAGGGCGGGCGAGCTGAGCCATGTGCGGCACGGGCGCACAAGCGTGATTTCACCGACATTGATGCGCAGATTCACAAGCACGGTGCTGCGCACGCGCAGTTCACGCCTGGCGGGGTCGACGTCGTAGTAGGTGCCATGCAGCAAGTCGACGAGCAGCGCCGCGTAGAATAGCAGCGACACTGCCGACGTCAGTGCCGAAGCCAGTGTGCCAGGCACGAAACACACGGCCACCAGCGGCACTGCAGCCGCCACCAGCACAACAATTAGCCAAGCGTCGATGACCGAGCGGAATCTGATGGTTGACATAAAAAAGGTCAGAACACAAAGCCAACGCCGCCCATTACATTGAGTTTTTGCGCACCCTGGCCAGCAATCACGTCCCACTGGCGGTTGAGCAGGTTGCCGGCCTCCACCCAAAGGTTGACGGCGGGGCTGAAGCGATAGTTGGCGCTGGCGCGCAGATTCATCACATCGTCGAGCTTCAAGGCTTCCATTTTGTTCACTGCCTCGCCATCGGCATCAAGCGTCCTCGCGGCGGCCCACTGGCTGCGGCCCGTGCGGAAGTCGATGCCCAAGCCGACACTGAGTTGGCGGATGGGGCGCACCTTAAGGTCGGCGCTACCAGTGAGCTTGGCGCGGTCGATGCCGGTGAAATAGCCGCTCATGTATCCGTCGGCCTTATAAGTGGAGGTCTGCGGCGCATAAGTGGCCTTGGCATTAAGCTCTATGAGCGAGCGGTATTCGTAGTCGAGTTCCGCACCCCCCTTGTAGCCGCGCACCTTGGGGTAGATGTAGCTGGCATAGGCGTAGGCCGATTCGGTCAAGGGAGTGCCGTCGGCAGCCTGCGCCACAAAAGCCGGGAGCAGGGCGCCATTAGTTATGCCGTAGCCGCCATACACGCGCAGGCTGAAGCCGCGGAACGGGCCAATCTTGAATCCAGCCTCAGCGTCGACGGGCACGAACGCGCTTTGCGGCATTTCTTGCGGAGTGCTGTAGCGGTAGTAGCGATACATGTTGTCGAGCAGATTGAGGCGCTTGCCGCCCTGCGCGTCAACGTAGATGGCGGCACCGTCGGCAATGCCAAGTTCGAGGCGCACTGCGGGCGACAGACGGATTTTGGCACCGTCGCTAAACGAAAAGTCAACGTTGGCGCCAAAGCGTGCATGCATCATGCCGCTGCCCACATGGTAGAATGGTGTGAGCGTGAGCATGCCATAGCTGCGCTTGCTGCCATCGTGCGTCAGCTGATAGATGTCGCCATTGGCCTTGATGTTCACGAAGTTGCCACGCAGGTCAATGCCCAGACGCGACGCCGTGGTGCGGTCGTAGTCGAACCCTGCCACAAACTGCAGCGAATTTTCCTTGAGGCCGGCATCGGAGGTGATTTCGCCCAAGCCGCGGTTGAGCCCGGTGTAGTTGTAGTGCAGTGCCAAGCGGTAGTTGAGCAAACCGTCGGTCAAACTTGTCACGCCGTCCCAGCCGGCGCCTATGCGGGCTGTGAATATGGTCTGCTTATTGTCGTCCCACGCCTGCGACTGGCCGCCGTAGTAGTTGAAGTTGTCGTAGTGTGCCAGAGCGTCGGCCTTGAGCGTGCCGCCGCTGAAGCGGTTGCTCAGGTCGATGCCAAACGTGTTGTCGTTGTAGCGCTGCTTCAGGCGCAGGGCATCGTCGGCAATCAGTTTGGAGGTGTTTTTGCCGCTCCACGTGCTGTTGTGCAGAAACCAGGCCTTGAGCACGGTGGTGTCGTTGTCGATAAGGCGGTAGCCGGCGCTGGCAGTCATGTTGAGTTGCGTGCCGGCGCCCAGCATGGCATAGCCTCGAGTGGAGGCAAAGTTGTGCATGGTGCGGTAGCCATAGGGCAGCATGGTGGGAATCTGCGCAGGCAGCTGAGTGGGCGCGGCCCAGTTGCTGTAGTTGAGCGTCACCTTTTGGGTGGCGGCAGCCTTCTTCACCCGAGGCAGGGTGTTTTTCTTCGTGGCCTTTTTCTCAACTGGCACGAAGTCCTTTTCAAGCGTTATTTCCTGCTTCAGCTCGGTTTCGCGCGCCTGCTTGCCGGCGGCAGCACCCTTCTTGGCCTGTTGCGCCTGGGCGGCAGCGGTCAGGCACACGGCAAGGGCGGCTGTAACATATATCTTTTTCATATTGCGGAATTCTCTTAATATAATATGGTGGTTGATAATCCAATTTTTTGCGCCAAAATGCGGCGTCAGCGCTGGCGTGAGCTTTTGTTGTCAGCGCTTTGGTTGCGGCCTTTTTTGCTTTGCTTCGACGTGGCGGCCTTTTGTGAGGCAGCCTTGCCATTGCGCTTCCACTTGTTGAGCCTCAACTCAATGGCATTGAACGTCTCCTTGTCCTTGCCAGGGTAGTTGGCCTTTAGGCTCTCGAGGTATTCGCAGGCCTCAAACGTCTTGCCCTGGGCATTGTAGATGTCGCTGAGCAAAATGAAGCCCTGGCCAAGCCAATAGTAGTGCGGCGTGCCGGCGTCGATGAGCGCGTTAAGGGTCTTCTCGGCGGCCTTGTAGCTCTTGGCGGCATACTGCAGGCGGGCCAGTTCGACGGCTGCCTGGGCACCCTGCTCGGTCTGCACGTCGGCGGCCAAACGCTTGAGGTCGGCCTGCGCCTTAGTGCCGTTGCCCAAATGCGAGTTGGCAATGGCGCGGCTCAGCGTGGCCTCGCGCTCCTCGTCGGCCGTGAGGCCGCTGGTGGACAGCAGCAGTTCGGCATAGTGCGCGGTCTCCTTCCAGTTGGAAGCTTTGTTGTAGGCCCTCATCAGCCCCAGCTGCGCGGTGATGCGGCTGTCGCCGCTCGATGCCTTTGCCTCGAGCTGCTTGAGCGCTTCAATGGCCTCCTTGCTGCGTCCTGTGTTGGCAAGGATCTCGCTCTTAATCGACAGCGCGTCTTCGGCAAACGAGGCGTCGGTGCCAGCCTGCAGGGCACGGTCGATGTTTTGCAGCGCGGCGGCGCTGTTGCCGTGCTCGGCCTGGTAGCGGCCAATATAGTAATACGCCTTGGCGGTGTAGGCGCCATTGGGGTTGTTGGACACGTAGGCCTGCATCTTGGCGATGCTCGGCTTGCTGGCCAGGGCGTCTTTTTCGGCCGACTCGAATGTGAGGCGGTCGACCTCGCTCACATCGAGCGACGGCGCGCCGGGCACGCTGCTCAGGAACTCGCCAAACTGGCGCAGCTGGCCGCGGTCGGCATATATCAGCTTCAGGTCTTCGGCTGCCGCCTGGGCCTCGGCACTGGTGGGATACTTGCTTATGACGTGCTTGTAGGCCTTGATGGCACCCTCGGTGTCGCTGGCGTTCTTGCTCACGATGGCCGTTTGCAGCATGGCCTTGCGGGCCTCGGCCGTCTGCGGATATTTTGATGTAAGCTGGGCATAGGCGCTTGTGGCCTCCTTGGTCTTGCCCAGAGTGGCCAGAGCGTTGCCGCGCTCAAGCATTGCGGCCGGGGCCACGCTGCTTTCGGGGTGCTTGCGCAGCAGTTCCTCGAGCTGGTCGGCCTTCGACTGGTATTGCTTGTTGAGGCCGGCCATCATAGCCTTCTGGTAGAGGGCGTAGTCGGTGGATCCCTGCAGGCTGCTGCCGGCCGACTGCGAGTAGCTTTGTTCGGCGGCGGTGTAGTCGCCAGTGTAATACTGGGTGTCGCCTATGCGGTTGTAGGCGTCGGCCAGCAGGCTCTTGTCGAGCGTGCGGCTGTCGATGGCGTTCTGGAACGCCTTCTTGGCAGCCTCGTAGCGGCGTTGCTGAAACAGTGAGTAGCCCAGGTTGTATTGCGCCAGTCCATAGTTGCTGTCGGTCTTGGCCACCGAGTTGACGTAGGCCAGCTGATTGGTGGCCGCCTCGGCATAGTTGCCGTTGCGATACTGGGCCTCGGCCAGCCACAGCTTGCTCTCGTTCACAATCGAGCGGTCGTAGTTGCCCACCGCAATGGCCTGCTTCAGCAGGCTGGCGGCACGCTGAGTGTTGTCGTTCTTCAGCTCCTGCACACCCAGGTTGTAGAGCACCGTCTGCTTGGCCTTGAGCACCTTGGTGCTGGGCTGCTTTATGTGGCTGATGCTGGCAAGAGCTTTGTCGTAGTCGCTGGCGTTCATATAGGCGTCGATGAGGTAGCCCTCCACTTGCGAGGCGTATTTGGAGTTGGGATACTCGTTGAGAAACTGCTCAAACATGTCGATTGAGCGGTCGAAGGGCGTGCGGCCGCCCTTGTTCTGGCTGATGGCATAGTTGTAGAACGCCGTCTCGCGCACCGAGCGGTCGAAGTTCATGCCGGCAGCCTTTTCAAACGCCATTGCGGCCGAAGTGGTCTGCCCGCTCTTCAGTTGGCACTGGCCAATGTAGAGATATGCGCTTTGAGCCAGCGCATCCTGGGCAGAGGTCACGTGGTTCATGTTGTCGGCCGCTGCGCTCCAGTTGCCGTTGCGGAAGTCAATCACGCCCATGGCATAGGCGGCGGTGCGCACAATTGGGTCTTCGGTGGTGGCCATGTACTTCTTGAGATAGGCCTGCGCCTGGGCGTCGTCGCCCTGCTGATACAGGCTCTCGCCCACAAGGCGGTTGAGCTCGGGGGCAAAGTAGTCGTTGGCCTCGTCGCTCAGCAGGCTGCGGCCAAGTTCAATCACGCGGTCGTAGCGCTTGCGGGTGTATTCAATTTGGCAAATGTAGTACTGCGCCTGATAGCCCAGCTCGCCTGCGCGGTTAATCTCGCTAAACTTGCGGTATGCGGTGTTGTAGTCGCCCTGGGCATAGGCAATGTAGGCTTGGTAGAACTGCGAGGCCTGCGCATAGCGCTTGGTGGCCGAGAGGCGGTCGTAGAGCGCCTCGGCCTGCTGCCACTGCTCCAGCTGCAGATGGCAGTATGCCTCGCGGTAGGCGATGTCCTCGTCGGTGTCGTCGTTGAGCGCGCCAGCGCGCACCCCGGCATAGGCGGCCAGGGCGTTGGCATAGTCGGCGCGGTAGAAGTAGAAACTGCCTATGCGCTCCTGCGCCTTCACGGCCAGCGGCGAGGTGGGATAGGCGTCGATGAAGTCTTGCAGAGCCTTGAGGCTCGACGTCTTGCCGCGCTCAAACTCGCTCAGGGCCCGGTAGTAGTCGGCCTGCTCACCCACCCACGCCTCGTGGGGCATGGTGGCGATGCGCTGCAGCTGGTCGATGGCTCCGGCATAGTTGCGGCTTTCATACAGCAGTTTGCCTCGGCTCAGGCAGCCCTCGGCGCCGCTGCCGGCCACTTGCGGCTGCGCCGCCATCAGGGCAGGCACGGCCACACAAGTCCACGCTATTAAACGATGTCTCTTTTTCATAATTGTCAAGTAGATGATGCGTAAGAGAAAAGGCGCTCCGCGGCCGCATGCCGCTCACCGCCCGGTTAACAAAAAAGGTTGCGCCACAAAGGCGCGCGCGGCGCCACTGCGCCACATTACTAAAATACAAAGATAGTCAAAGCCGCCAACACCGCAATAACAACCCCGCAAAAATTCTCCCCACCCCACTCCCCCTTTTTTCGACAAATAGCCACACGGCAGCACGGCATTAGACAAAAAAACATAAAGACAATTTTTTCATAAGCCATGAACACAAGCCCAATCACCTTTTTTTCACATTAGAAAAAAGGCTGTCTAAGGTCTTGGTGTGGACAATTTTATTTAATTTTGCGAAGTAGAACATAAATCAAAGAAAACCATATGAAAAAGTTACTTACTTTAATCTTATTCCTTGCCATTGCGGCCACAGCATTTTCACAATCAGTCAGTCACATGAAATTTATGGGCATTCCCATAAATGGCACAATCACGCAATTCCAAGCCAAGTTGACCGCCAAAGGTTGCTCATACGACAAAAGGACCAGCGCATATATATCATCAGGTGTAAGGGCTTTCAAGGGGAATATCGTAGGCAATAAAGCCACAATATTTGTCTACTATAATCCAAAAACAAAAATTGTGTATCGTGTAAAGGCGGTAATAAGCAATTTAACAAGCAGTACAGCCAGCCTGAAATATGATGAAATAAAGGAGTTGCTATCTATAAAATACGCTCTACTCCACACCGGTTCAAATGATTATGGTGAAAGCACAGCGTTTAAAGCAACTCCTGACGATGACGAATATGAAATTATCGGAGAAGTGGATCTTTTTATAACAAAAAACGATGCAGAGTGGATAAACTACCCCTATAATTACAACGTCCACATAGATTACTATGATTTGCTTAACTCCACAAAGAACGATGCTCAGCAGCTCGAAGACTTGTAATCCATCGTCTATCAGACGCGTGGCGAGGCTGTTTGTCTATAGTTGTATCTATTGTCGTTTTAATTGATGAGTGGGAGGTTTTATGCGCTTAAAAGTGTGGCGGCTGTGGAATAGTGGGGGTTTTGTTTGGCGAGGTTGTGAAACTTTGCTAATTTTGCACACAAAATATATTCCTAAACGCTGATATGGAAGAAGTGACAATCAAAGGGATGACCTTTGAACCCTACCTAAGAAAAGAGGAGATTGCAAAGCAGGTGCAGCGCGTGGCCGAGGAGATTAGGCGCGACTGCGCAGGCGAAAACCCACTGTTTCTGTGCGTGCTTAACGGCGCGTTTGTGTTTGCCGCCGACTTGTTTCGCGCATGCAACATGCACGAGAGCGAAATCACGTTCATACGCTTCAAGTCGTATGAGGGCACGTCGTCGACTGGCAAGGTGAAGCAGATAATGGGGCTGAACGAGGACATCGAAGGCCGCACGGTGATTATCATAGAGGACATCGTGGACACTGGCGTCACGGCCCAGAAGCTGCGCGCGCAGCTGGCCGAGCGCAAGCCCAAGGCGGTGAAGATGGCCACGCTGCTCTACAAGCCCGCGTCGCTCAAGGCTGGCAATGCGCCAGAATATGTGGGCTTTGAGATTCCGTCGAAATTCATAATAGGCTACGGCCTCGACCTCGACGGCCAGGCCCGCGACCTTGAGGACATATATGTGCTGAAGGATCAGCACTGACGCGGCCCAATGACGCCACTGCACAACGCGGCCGGCCTTGATGCCGGGCCGCGGAAACGGGTGTGCGCGCAACACTATGCAAAAAAGTTATTATCAACGATATTCACATTTCACAGATTAAAAACGATTAGAAAAAATGCTTAACATCGTTATTTTCGGCGCTCCCGGTTCGGGCAAAGGAACTCAGAGCGACAATCTGATCAAGACCTACGGTCTGTTTCACATCTCAACCGGCGACGTGCTGCGCGACCACATTAAGCGCGGCACCGAGCTGGGCACAACCGCCAAAGCCTATATCGACAAAGGACAGCTCATTCCCGACGAGCTGATGATTGGCATTCTGGCCTCGGTGCTCGACGACAACGCCGACAAGGCCAGCAAGGGCGTGATTTTCGACGGTTTTCCCCGCACCATCGCCCAGGCCGAGGCGCTTGAGAAGATGCTCAAGGAGCGCAACACAGGCGTGAGCGCTGTGGTGGGCCTCGAAGTGCCCGAAGACGAGCTGGTGGAGCGCCTCATAAAGCGCGGCAAAGAAAGCGGCCGCAGCGACGACAACCTTGAGACCATCAAGGGCCGCCTGCAGGTGTACCACAGCCAGACTTCACCCCTACAGGACTTCTACAAGCAGAAGGGACTCTACAAGGCCATCAAGGGTACCGGCTCGATCGACGGCATCTTCGCCGACATCAAGGCAGCCGTCGACGCTGTGCTTTAACAGCACAGCCGCGGTCTTTTTTTATAGCGACCCGCGACGATTAAATGATTCCATAGTGCGCACCCCGCAACAGCCACCGCACAGGCCAGGCGTGGAGGTGCGCACATTTTTTGCCCGTCCGCGCCGGGCGCACCATCTCCACCACTCATTCCAACTTATGCATCACTACGCATCCAAATACAAGCAGCACTATGTGCAGATTCTGAAGTTGGCCGGCCCCATTGTGGCCGCACAGCTGGGCGCCATTGTCACCGGATATGCCGACACCATAATGGTGGGGCGCTACTCGACACAGGCCCTGGCGGCGGCTTCGCTGGTGAACAATGTGTTCAATCTGATGATACTGATGACGCTGGGATTCTCCTATGGCATGACGCCGCTCATTGGGCCGCTGCACGCACGCTGCGACACGCGCGGCATGGGTGCGATGCTGCGCAACGCCCTGGCGGCCAATGCAGTATATACCTCGCTGCTGCTGGCTGTGTGGACAGTGCTCTACTACAACCTGCACCGGCTGGGCATGCCTGCCGAGCTGCTGCCGATGGTGCGCAGCTACTATGTGATAGTGCTGTGGTCGATGGTGCCGCTGGCGCTGATCAACGTGCTGAGGCAATATGCCGACGCGGTGGGCCACACCAGCCTGGCGATGTGGATAATGACTGCCGGCAACGTGATGAACATTGCCGGCAACTACGCGCTAATCTACGGCAAATGGGGCGCGCCCGAGATGGGTCTGGACGGCGCGGGCATCAGCACCCTGGCGGCGCGTGTGGCCATGGCCGCGGCTTTTGTGGGCGCGCTGTGCCTGCTCAGGCGTCACCGCCAGGCCACGCGGCAGGCTCTGAGGGCACGCACCAGCCTTAGCCAGATGCTGAAGGTGACGCGGCTGAGCCTACCCATATCCATGCAAATGGGCATGGAGACGGGCGTGTTCACAGCAGCGTCGCTGATGGTGGCGAGGCTCGGGGCCAACACTCTGGCGGCCTACCAGGTGCTGGTGATGCTGGGCAGCATAGGCTTCATGGTGTATTACGCCGTGGGGGCGGCCGCCTCGATCAAGATAGCGCACTGCTGCGGCACAGGCGACTCCGCCGGAGTGCGCGCGGCGGCCCATGTGGGCTATGTGCTGATACTGGCGTGTGCGGCCACGGCCAGCCTGACATTTGTGGCCGGAGGGCGGTGGATAGTGGCGGCATTCACGCCCGACCCAGCCGTGCAGGCCATTGCGCTGGGAGTGATGTGGCTGCTGGTGGCCTACCAGTTTGGCGACGCCACACAGGTGGCCTTTGCCAACGCCCTGCGCGGCATAGGGCAGTCGGTGCCGGTGATGCGCATAGCCTTTGTGAGCTATGTGGCAGTAGGCATACCGCTGCTGTATGTGCTGGCATTCATAGTGGGCTGGGGCATAGCGGGCATATATGCCGGCTTTGTGGTGGCCCTGCTGATGGCCGGAGTGCTGTTTGCGCGCAGCTTTTATTCGGCCCTGCGCAGGCAGCAGCGGAATAATTAAAAGTTTAACGGCCATATTTTTTTATATCATTGCATTTTATGTAACTTTGTAGCGGTCAACGCGACCACACTTACATTAATTATAAACGAAGAGCTAATTCACTCTTTATTTATTGCAACAAAAAACGATATACTATCAAAAGACATGTTAGAAAAAACCAAAGTACAATCCCGTCAGAGCATTGTGGTGCGCTTTTCGGGCGACAGCGGTGATGGCATGCAGCTGGCCGGCAACATTTTCTCGAACGTTTCGGCCGAGCTGGGCGACCAAATTTCCACCTTCCCCGACTACCCGGCCGAGGTGCGCGCCCCGCAGGGCTCGCTCAACGGCGTGTCGGGCTTCCAGGTGCATGTGGGCCGCGGTGTGCACACACCTGGTGACGAGTGCGACGTGCTGGTGTCGATGAACCCGGCCGCGCTCAAGCAGAACGCTAAATTCCTGCGCAAGGGCGGCGTTGCGCTTGTCGACATTGACTCGTTTAAGAAGGCCGACCTCGACAAGGCCCTCTACAAGACCGACGAGCCCTACAAGGAGATTGGCCTCGATGCCCAAGTGGTGGAAGTGCCCATGACATCGATGGTGAAAGCAGCCCTGGCCGACAGCGGAATGGACTTCAAGTCGCAAATGAAGTGCCGCAACATGTTTGCCCTTGGCCTCGTGTGCTGGCTGTTCAACCTGCCGCTCGACGGAGCCCTGCGATTCCTTAAAAACAAATTTGCTAAAAAGCCGGCCGTGTATGAAGCCAACGCCAAAGTGGTGCAAGGCGGATTCGACTACGGTCACAACATACATGCCTCGGTGTCGACCTACCGCATCGAGACCGACAACGTGCGTCCCGGTCGCTACACCGACGTGAACGGCAACAAGGCCACCGCATGGGGCCTGATTCTGGCGTCGGAGAAGAGCCACCTGCCGCTGTTCCTGGGCAGCTATCCAATCACTCCGGCCACCGACATACTGCACGAGCTGGCCAAGCGCCGCGACCTTGGCGTTAAAGCTTGCCAGATGGAGGACGAGATTTCGGGCATCTGCTCGGCCATAGGCGCCTCGTTTGCCGGCAATCTGGCCGTGACCAGCACCTCGGGCCCCGGCCTGGCCCTCAAGAGCGAGGCTCTGGGCCTTGCCGTGATGGCCGAGCTGCCGCTGGTGCTCATCGATGTGCAGCGCGGCGGTCCGTCGACCGGCCTGCCCACCAAGACCGAGCAGACCGACCTGATGCAGGCCCTCTACGGCCGCAGCGGCGAGTGTCCGCTGGTGGTGGTTGCAGCCCTGTCGCCCACCGACTGCTTCCACATGGCATTTGAGGCAGCGCGCATCGCCATCGAGCACATGACACCCGTGGTGCTGCTCACCGACGCGTTCATTGCCAACGGCTCGTCGGCATGGCGCATTCCCGACGACGAAGACTATCCAGAAATAAAGCCCAACTTCGTGCCCGAAGAGCTGAAGGAGAGCTGGACCCCATATATGCGCAACGCCGAAGGCGTGCGCTACTGGGCAATTCCCGGCACTCCGGGCCTGATGCACCGCGTGGGCGGCCTTGAGAAGGACTACAACACAGGAGTGCTGAGCAACGACCCGGCCAACCACGCCAAGATGGTGGCCGCGCGCGCCCAGAAGGTGGCCAATGTGGCCAACCACATACCCGAGCTTGAGGTAAAGACTGCCAAGGACGGCCAGGCCGACACACTGCTGGTGGGCTGGGGCGGCACCTACGGCCACATCTACACCGCCTATGAGGAGCTCAACGCCGCAGGCGTGAAGGTGGACTTCGCCCAGTTCCGCTACATCAACCCGCTGCCGCGCAACACACAAGAGGTGCTCAAGCGCTACAAGACGGTGATTGTGGCCGAGCTCAACAGCGGCCAGTTTGCCGACTATCTGCAGGCTAAGAACCCGAATCTCAACATCAAGCGCGTCAACAAGGTGGAGGGACAGCCGTTCCTCGTACACGAGATTGTAGATGCAGTTAAACAAATCAAGGAGGGCAAATGATTATGGACGAACAGAAAACAACACAAACATACGAACCGAAGGACTACAAGAACGGCCAGAGCGTGCGCTGGTGCCCGGGATGCGGCGACCACGCCATTCTGAACGTGCTCCACAAGGCCATGGCCGAACTTGGAGTGCCTCCGTATGAGACTGCGGTGATTTCAGGTATCGGCTGCAGTTCTCGACTTCCTTACTACATGAACACCTACGGCTTCCACACAATTCATGGCCGCGGCGGGGCTGTTGCCTCCGGTTTTAAGGTTGCCAATCCAAAGATGACCGTATGGCAGGTGGCCGGCGACGGCGACGGCCTGGCCATTGGCGGCAACCACTTCATTCATGAGGTTAGGCGCAATGTGGACGTCAACCTCCTGCTGCTCAACAACAAGATTTACGGTCTCACCAAGGGTCAGTATTCGCCCACAAGCGACCGTGGATTTGTGTCGAAATCATCGCCCTACGGCACAACCGAAGATCCGTTCATTCCCGCTGAGCTCGTGTTTGGCGCCCGCGGCACATTCTTTGCCCGCGGCATCGACGTGGAGCTTAAGGTGGGCCAGGAAATTATGGTGGCCGCCGCGCGCCACAAGGGCTGCTCGGTGGTGGAAATGCTGCAGAACTGCATGATTTTCAACAACGGAATCCACAACTACATCACCGACCGCGCCACACGCGCCGACCGCACAATCCATCTTGTTCACGGCGAGAAGATGCTGTTTGGCAAAGACAACGACAAGGGTCTGGTTCAAGACGGCTTCGGCCTTAAGGCAGTGAAGCTGGGCGAGAACGGCTACACAATCGACGACGTGCTTGTGCACGACGCCCACTGCCGCAGCAACTTCCTGCACCAGCAGCTCGCCATGATGGACGGGCACGAGCTGCCCCTTGCCATCGGCGTGATTCGTGACGTGGAGGCTCCAAGCTATGAGGCCGACGTCGAGGCGCAAGTGCGCGACGTTGAGGCCAAGCACGGCTTCAAGAGCCTGCGCGATATGATCCTTTCGGGCGACACCTGGGAAGTGAAATAGTGCTTTCACACACAGGCGCGTAGCACCCGCGAGGGCGCTGAGCGCCGGCACTGTGGAGCTTACCTGATCGCAGGTGACCCGACGCAATCTTAAAAAAACATCTGCACATCATGCCGGAGGCGGCTGCCAGCGCAACGCTGAGCACCGCCTCCGGCTGTTGTTTCAGCATTTGGATGCCAGACAAAAGCGGCGGCACTACTATTTTTCATATTTTTTGCTGATTTTTCGTTACAATTTCACTAAATTTGTGGGAATATTTCCATAACATCAATTTTAAAACCAGGTTTCACATGAAAAAAGTTACCACTTTCTTAGCCTCATTGCTGGTTGTGGCAGGTGCCTATGCGGGCACAAGCACCACAACTGTGCGCAATGGGGTCACTCTTTTAGGAGTGGACCGCGAGGCTGTGGCAAAGGAGTTTAGCCCGTCGGGCTATACCCTCGATGCCACCAAGGCGCCTCCGGCAGTGAAAAAAGCCTCAAGGGCAAAGCGTGCCCCCGCGCTGGCCAGCCTCAAGGGCTACTACTACACCACCGACTATAGCACAAGCGTGCCACTGGCAGTGTCGCGCAAATATATGGTGCAGATTACGCCGCTGGGCACCGACTCAGTGGCCATCTACAACCTGATTGGCGGCCAGCGCACCATAAAGGGCGCATATGACGCCAGCACCGGCGTGATCAAAATCAAGCCGCAAGTGACCTACGTGGACAGCAAATACGGCTCGCTGTATTGCTGCGTGGTCGACCTCAACAAAAAGGCATACTACACCGACCGCGAAATCGAGCTCACTGTGGCCGACGGCGGCAACATAGAGATTGGGTCTTGGGGCATATTCGTGCTCAGCGGCCAGTACCGCGGCACGCAAATCGTGAACAGCAAGACCAAGTTCTACAAGGCCAACGCCATGATCACCGACTACAGCCTCACGCAGACCGAGGACAGCCTGAAGGTGCGCACCTACCCTGCCTGCTACTCGCGTGAGAGCAAGACGCAGATAGCAGTGCGCAACTTCTACAACTGCGGCTCGGAAGTGGTGATGACGGTAGACAGCACCGGAGCGGTGTTCATGCCCCACCAGACCCTTGCCACGCAAGGCACCACCGACTACTACAACTTCTGCATCAGCAGCTACACCTCGCCCACCAACCTCACACTGAAGAGCAGCGGGCTCAACGGCACCTACACAGGCACCACCATCAGCTTTGGCAAGTGGGCCTTCTCGCGCAGCAGCAACAAGAGCTACATCACCGAGGCCCTTGAGAAGAGCGAGATTAGCGTGCCCGAGGCGTTCACCCCGTTCACATCGGCACTCACGCTGAAGGGCGCGGGCACCAAGGAGTCGCCCTATGAGGTGGCCACGGCGCAAGACCTCGAAGACCTGGCCAACGCCAACAACCACAACGCCAGCTACCGCAACGGCAGCAAAGTGTTTACAGGCGTATACTTCCGCCAGACGGCCGACATCGACATGAAGGCGGTTGACAACCATGAGCCCATAGGCGTTGCAAAGATGGCGTTCAACGGCATCTACGACGGCCAGGGCCACACCATAAGCAACCTCACGCAGAACCGCCGCGACGAGTTCAACGCCGGCATGTTCGGCCTGCTGGGGCAAGACGCTCAGGTGCGCAACATCAAGTTTGTGTCACCCACGGTCAACAGCGCCAAGTCGAAAGTAGGCATCGTGGCCGGCGAGAGCAACGGCAAGGTGAGCAACATCACCGTGACCGGCGGCTATGTGGGCGTGCCCGCATACTACACTGGCGGCATCGTGGGCATGAACTACGGCACAGTCGACTCCACATCGTTCTCGGGCACCATCGAGGGCGAAAACATGGTGGGCGGCATTGTGGGCGTTAACTACAACGAGATCAGCGACTCATGGAGCGACGCCACAGTGAATCTCACCTACAAGAAAGGCTATGCGGGCGGCGTGTGCGGCTCCAACTCACGCGTCACCTCGCACATAAGCGACTGCTACTTCACAGGCGTTTTGACCGACGCCTACGGCGAGGGCAAGATAGGCGGCATTGCCGGCTACATGCAACTCGGCACCATCGACCGCTGCTGGAACGGCGGCCAGGTGAATTCAAGCTACACCAGCGCCCACCAGGGCTACGTGGGCGGCATAATCGGTCACAGCCTTGGCGCAAAGCTCAACAACTGCTACAACTCGGGCATAGTGCGCAGCTACACCAGCGACATGGTGGGCGGCATTGCCGGCGTGCTTGAAAAGGGCGAAAGCGGCCCCAACAAGAGCGACGCCCCCGAGCTGAACAGCTGCCTGAGCACCGGTGTGGTGCTGTGCTCAGGCTCAGCGCTCAACAACGAGCTTTATGGCAGCATGATCGGCAGCGAGCCAGCCAAAATCAACGACACATACTTCGACGGCCAAGCCAGCTACAACGGTTCGGCCGAACACTCTCTCGAAACGGCAGTCCTCACATCGGGCAAAGCCCCCGATGGATTCGACGCACAGACGTGGACTCTGAAAGCCGGACTCTATCCGCAGCTGTCCAAGTTTGCCAACGTGGGCAAAGCGCTGCTCGACGCTGTGCCATTCACACTGAAGAGCGGCGAAACCGTGAAGCGCATGAAGAGCAACTTCACAGTGAGCACAGCCAACGGCGTGACCTGGAACCTCTTCAAGGGCGGTGCATTGGGCACTACAGGACACGGTCTGAAACTCAACGGCAACAACGTGACCGTAACAGCCACCACTGCTGCCAGCGACACGCTGACCGTGACTCGTGGCAACGACTTCCGCATCTACATCATAAAAGTGGTGCCCGATGAGTTTGAAGGCGCCGGCACCGAGGCCAACCCCTACCTCATCAAGAGCAAGGACGACCTTATGAAGATTCGCAATGCTGTAGACGTGCAACTGTATGACTACACCGGCACCTACTTCAAGCTGGCCAACGACATCGACATGGGCGGCAACACAGGCTTCTATGGCATGTCGGCCCGCGGCGTGTATTACGCGTTCAACGGCACCCTCGACGGCGACGACCACTACATTAAGAACTGGCAGGCCAACCGCAGCATAGGCAGCAATGGCGACTTCATTGCCAACACCGAGAACTACATGGCAGGCCTCTTCATCTACACCGGCATCAAGTCGGTGATCAAGAATCTGAACATCGCAGCCGAATGCCAGGTGACTGGCGGCAGCTATGTGGCAGGCGTGGCAGCCTACAACGGCGGCCGCATTGAAAACTGCCGCAACTTTGCCACCATCAAGGCCACCAAGACCGCAGCAGCAGGCATCACAGCCTACAACGCTGCCGGCTCCACAGTGAGTGGCTGCTACAATGCAGGCTCGATAACATCGGGCGGCACCGTGGCAGGCGGCGTGGTGGGCACCAACCTTGGCGCCATTGAGCTGAGCCAGAACGACGGCAACGTGGGTGTGGCAGTGCTCACCTCGCTGGAGTCGGACAGCACCTCGCTGAAGACCGCAGGCGGCATCGCCGGTGAGAATGGCGGCACCATGACCAACGTGGCCAACCTGGGCCATGTGAGCGCAGGCGGCGAAGTGGGCGGCATTGCGGGCAACAACGCCTACAAGACCACCGTTACAGGCCTGATTTCCACAGGCACCGTGGAGTCGTTCAGCGACCAGAAGACGCTTGGCGCCGTGTTTGGCAAGCACAACACCAACTCCACCGTTGTGGCCGACGGCTACTACGACAGTCAGCTGGCAGGCAAAAATGCCGGCAACGCGCAAGCCGTCGACGGCATCACGGCAAGCACCACAGCCACTCTTGTGTCGGGCGACACCATCAAAGGCATCGCCACCGCACACTGGAGCTACGCAAAGGGCCAGTATCCCGTGCTCAAGGCATTTGCCAGCGAGCCGGCATCGGCCTTCAACCGCGCCAACTACATTGAGTTTGCCTCCGAAGGCAAGAAGGACACCCGATTCCTGGTGCACAAGTCAGCGCAAATCGCAACCAGCACAGGCGCCAAGGCCGCACTGGCAAGCGCCAAGAGCTTCACCATCAGCGGAAACACGCTCAACCTGGCAGCCATCACCGAGGTGGCCCGCGACACACTCACCTTCACCAGCGGCACGCTGACTAAGGCTTATCCGCTGTTTGCAGCACCCAAGATGCTGCCTAAGGGCAACGGCACCAAGGACAACCCCTGGCGCATCGAGACGGTGGCCGACTGGCAAACAGTGGCCAAATACTCGCTCGACTACGAGGCAGCATTCGACGGCGAATACCTGCTGCTGGTCAACGACCTCGACTTCAAGGGCGACACCACTGCATCGGCAATGCTTGTGGCCGACGGAGCCACCCGCTTCCAGGGCCACTTCGACGGCAACGGCAAGACCATCGACGGCTTCGCATACCACAACGAAGACTACAAGACGGGCATCAACAAGGGTCTCTTTGGCCTGGTGGGCGACAACGGTGTGATCGAAAACCTCACCCTGGGCGCCAACAGCGACATCAACGGCTACCAGTACATTGGCGGCTTTGCAGGCCTGTCGAGCGGCACCATGCGCAACTGCGTGAACCGCGGCAAGGTGACTACCAGCAAGATGGGCTTCGCCGGCGGCTTCGCGGGTGTGGCCAATCCCAAAGCCCGCTTCATAAACTGCAAGAACTATGGCGCCGTGACCTCGGCCAACGGCCAGGGAGGCGGCATCGCCGGCGAAGCTGCCGATAATGTATCCATCGACAGCTGCTTTAACGCAGGCGCCGTATCGGGCAAATACTCGATTGGCGGCATCACCGGTTCGAGCAATGGTGGCATCACCCTCTCGACCAACGAGGGCTCAGTGACGGCAAGCCAGAACTACGCCGGCGGCATCACCGGCTACCAGTCGAGCACCAGCGGCGGCAACGTGACCTACTGTGTGAACCGCGGCAAGGTGACTACCACCACCTATAGCGCAGGCGGCATCATAGGCTGCCTGTTCCGTCCCGGCACAGCCAAGCGCAACGTGAACCACGGCGATGTGCAGAGCGGCACCTATGGCGCCGGCGGCATCATCGGCACCCTGGGCACCACACCCAGCATCGTTGTCGACAGCTGCGTGAACTATGGCTCAGTTGTGAGCAAGTCGAGCCAGGCCGGCGGCATCGTGGGTGTCACTGGCAACGCCAAGGCCGACAACCACAATGTGATTAGCCACAACGTGAACTACGGCAGCGTGGAGTGCGCCAAGCAAACTGCCGGCGGCATTGTGGGCGAAAACAAGATGAACAACGACGTGACGGCAAACATCAACTATGCAAGCGTCACAGCCGACTACCAGGCCGGCGGCATCGTGGGCAACAACAACGACGCCACAATTAAAGACTGCTTCAACGCGGGCGGCGTGCAAGGCCGCTACAACCTGGGCGGCGTGGCCGGCAACAGCGCTGGCCGAATCAAGTCGTCAGGCAACGCCGGACTCGTGTGGTCGACCGGCAGCAACGCAGCCAACGCCTACAACGTGGGCGGCGTGATGGGCACCGGCAAGGCCGAAGTGAGCGATGTGTACAACCACGGCAATGTGCACGGCTGCAAGCAGGTGGGCGGCATCATTGGTCTGCCTGTGAAGAACTACACCACCCTGGCACGCGCCTTCAACACCGGCAACGTGACATGCGCCTCTGAGGCCGACTCCGCCTCGTGCGGCAACGTATGCGGCGGCGAGGCGGTAGCCAATGTCACAGTGACCGACACCTACTACGACAGCCAGGCAGTGGGCAGCACATTTGCCAACGACACCGCAGCCAACGCTGTGCCCACCGCAGCCCTCACCCAGCTCAACTGGGGCGACAGCTGCTGGACAATGCGCGCCAACTGCTATCCGGCCATCAAGACACTGGCCGACTCCGCAATAGTGAAACTCTACTCGGCAGCACTGGCCATCGCCCCCGGCGACAAGCGCAATGCAGTGACCGAGAGTTTCAACGTGGGTGTGCCCGAAGGCGTTGAATGGACAGTTAGCGACAACCTGCGCCTCGATGAGGACGGCCACGTGACGCTGGTCAACATCAATGGCGGCGAGACTGCCACCCTAAAGGCCAGCATCGGCGGCAACAGCCTTGAATACACCATCACCCTCCTCAAACCCAGCGGCGTGGAGCAAGTCGATGCCGACAAGGAAGTGAAGCGCATGGAGTATGTGGGCGTTAACGGCATGGTCTACAGCCATCCTGTGGAGGGCGTGAACATTGTGCGCACCATCTACAAAGACGGCACTTCATCGACCCGAAAGATGATTATCACCCGCACCCGCTAATAATCCTCTAACGGACAAGCGAGGCTCTTAACTGAGAGCCACCAAAACAAAGCGTCCCCGGCAGCAGCAACGGCTGTCGGGGGCGCTTATTTTTTTCTAACGCTGTGTGGCCGGATATTTATCCCACCACGTCGAATATGCGGATTTCCGGATCGGCCTGGAAATAAGGCGACAAGCCCTTGGCCACGTCATTCTTAAACATCTCCGACTCAAGATAGGCGGCCGCATGCTCCCTACTGTCGAAGCCGTGCAGCACCTGCACATCTTCGACGCGCACCAGCAGAGCCTTTGTCAGCGCACCCTCGATGGTGTCGAGGAAAGGCTTACGATAGTCGAAATACACCTTAGCCGCACTCTGGCGGTCGCTCTCTTTTATCTTCATTGTAATCTGAAGATACGCTTTCACTGTTTCCATTTTCTATTATTTTTTAGTTTATATCGTCTTGTTGGCTTTTCACGCCAACGATTGCAAAATTATTACTTTGCGTCATGCGAATCGTTGTGTATTCATGCAGATGAATGGTAAATTTGCGCACAGTACTTGCCTCATTCAAATAGAGTGCGTAATTTCACCACAGCAAATGCAAAATTCACCATTGTGCGGAGCACATTAAGTGAATAGAACACAAAATGACGGATGACATCAAGACATACAAGATAACGGAGAGCACCCACTCAGGCCTTGAGCTGGAGCTCCAGTTTATGCCGCACTTCTTCACGGGCAACCCTGGGGCCATGGCTCCGCACACCCATGGATTTTACCAAATAATATGGTTCAGGCGCGGCCATGGCGTGCACAATGTCGACTTTGTAGACTATCCCGTGGCCGACAACACCATATTCTTCATAGCCCCGGGGCAGGAGCATTCGTTCGACGGAGCCAACGACTACGAGGGGGTGATAATCCACTTTAACGCCAGTTTCATGGCCGACGAGGAGTCGAGCGAAAGCGTGTTTTTGAAGTATGACGTGTTTAATGCCTACGACTCGCTGCCCTACTACAAGGTTACACACGAAGAGTCGGGACGGCTTATGGCCATTGTCGACGAAATGGGCCGTGAATATTCGCTCACGGGCGCCTTTGCCCACCGCGACTACATGCAATATCTGGTGCGCTTGTTCCTGATAAGAGTGCAGCGCAATGGCGAGCGAAGGCAGAAGGCCAAACTGTATGTGGGCAACGTGGCCAACCGCACATTTGTGCGCTTCCGCCAGTTGCTGGAGCAGAACTTTCACACCATGCACACCGTGCAGGAGTATGCACAGCTGCTGCAAGTGTCGCCGCGCACCCTCACCAAGTATGTGGCCTTAAGCACCCACTGTTCACCGCTGCAGGTGATTAACGACCGCATAGCGCTTGAAGCCAAGCGAAAAATTCAGCACTCGGCACTAAGCATAAAGGAAATAGGCTATGACCTCGGCTTTAGCGACCCGTCGTATTTCGTGAAATTTTTCAAGCGCATCACCGGAAGGATGCCCAATGAGTTCAGAAATCAAACTTATCAATCATATATTACAAGCACAAAGCAAAAGAGAAACATGAAAATTGCTATTCCTACCGCTGAGGGACGGCTGTTCCCCCACTTTGGCAAAGCGCCGCAAGTCGCGGTATATGACATTGAACAAAATGCTATCGCTAAAAAAGAGATACTCACCTCGCCAGAACACGCCCACGGGGCCATGCCGCGATTTCTGCAAGGGCTTGGCGTGACCGATGTAATTTGCGGAGGTCTTGGCGCCGGTGCAGTGAACATGCTAAACGAGATGGGCATAGGCATACACGGCGGCGCCCCAGCCGAAGACGTGGACAAGGTGGTGGACAAATACCTGTCGGGCACCCTGGTGTGCGGCGACTCCACATGCCACCACGATGCATGCAACGGCCATCACCACAATTAAGCGCACACAAGCCATGATAAGATATACCGAAGAGCGTGAGTTCACGCAAAAGCAAGTGGAAGAGTTGTTTCTGTCGGTTGGCTGGGTGTCGGGCAAATATCCGTCACACCTACACAATGCTCTGCTAAACTCGCCGTTTGTGATTTCGGCATGGGACGGCGGTCAGCTTGTGGGCCTTATTCGCGGAATTGACGACGGCTACATGACCGCGTTTCTACACTATCTGCTGGTGTCGCCTGCCTACAGGCGGCAAGGCATTGCGTCGCGACTTGTGGCAATGGCAAAAGAGCACTACCGCGATTTCTTCTACATCAACGTGATGCCCGAGGACAGCGGCAACGCCCCATTTTATGAGCGGCACGGCTTTGAGTTGATGCCCGATGGCGTGGCCATGCAAATTTGCAACCACAATTTTGCCCATTGAGACTCAAGCCACTGGCTGATGTTGCTGGATTATTATTTTTTGTCGGCAAGATGCCTAATGGCATGGAAATTGCTGTCTATTTGTGTCTTTTAGTGCAACCTTTTGCCCTTGGTTGCACATCTATTTGGCAGATGCGCGCAAAAAAATCACGACAAACGTGTTATAAACCGGGGTTGGCGTGCGTCTTATAAGTGAAATCTACAACAAAAACGAACATTCAATGACACAACGGATAATCACAGCGATGACACTGACGGCAGTGTCGCTTGCGGCGGCAGCGCAGCAATATGGCGTGAAGTGCCAACTCAACGACACCACTGGCAGCGGCGAGCCGTATGCCACGGCGCGCATCTATATGCTGCCCGACACGGCCAAGGTGCTCACCACCGGCGTAACCGACGGCAATGGCGCGTTCAGCCAGAGCCTTAGCCAAGCCGGCAGCTACCGCATACGCTTTTCGTCGGTAGGCAAGGCCGACGCCACTGCCACCTTCACACTCACGAGGCAGCAGCCCGAGGCCAACCTCGGCACAATGGTGATTCGCGACAACGGCAACATGCTTAGTGCCGTCACCGTGACGGCCCAAAAGCCGCTGGTGACCACCGAAATCGACCGCATAGCCTACGACATGCAGGCCGATGAGGATAGCAAGACGAAAAATGTGCTGGACATGCTGCGCAAGGTGCCCATGGTGAGCGTCGATGGGCAAGATAACATAACGGTGCGCGGCAGCAGCGACTTCAAAATATATAAAAACGGGCACCCCGACCCCAGCCTGAGCGGGCACCCCAAAGAGGTGCTGAAGGCTATTCCGGCCAACATGGTGAAGAAAATTGAAGTAATCACCGAGCCTGGCGCGAAATATGACGCCGAGGGCGTTGGCGCGATACTCAACATTGTGATGGTGGGCGGCGGCAGCATTAATGGTGTGACAGGCACACTGAGCGCCAGCACCAACCAGCACGGCGGTGCCAACGCTGGCGCCTACATCACCACACAGATAGGCAAGGTGGTGGCATCGGTCAACTACGGCTACGACTACAACAACATAAACGGCAGCGACCGCCAGCTGACCCGCACCGAGACACACTACAAGAAAAGCGGCGAAAGCACCGCCATCGACAACGGGGCAGACTACAAGATTAACGTGCACTATGGCAATCTGGACGCCAGCTGGGAGCCCGACACGCTCAACCTGATGACAATGTCGCTCGGCGGCTACTACTACAGCTACCGTTCGAACGGCGACGTGAGTGCAGCCCGCTACGGCGCCGACGGGTCGACAGTGTACCGCTATGGAGCACACAGCGAATCAATCGACCCCACACTGTATTACAGCCTTGACGGCCGACTTGACTTTCAGCACAAGACCCGCCGCAAAGGCGAAGCTCTGACGCTTAGCTACATGCTGTCGGCCAGCCGCAGCAACAGCAACAACAGCATCGACTACACCGACGGCATGAACATGCCCATCGACTACACGCGGCGCATAAGCACCGGCCGCGAGCGCTTCACCGAGCACACCGCGCAAATCGACTGGACCCGCCCGTTTGCCAGCCGCCACAAGGTGGAGACAGGGCTGAAATACATCAACCGCCTCAACCGCAGCCGCAGCGCCTACACCCACGTGATGGCCGACGGGTCGCAGTCGGACCTCGACTCCAGCACTCCGTTTGACCACCGCACACAGGTGGGCGCGGCCTACGGCAGCTACACCTACTCCAATGGCAAGTGGAGCACACGCGCCGGACTGCGCTACGAGTTCAGCCACCTTGCCGCCCACTACCCCGACGGGTCGGGGCACGACTACAGCGCCAACCTTAGCGACTGGGTGCCCACGGCCAGCGTCAGCTATCAGATTAGCCAGGCCAACTCGCTGAAATGGGCTTTCACCACGCGCATCAACCGGCCCGGCATCAACTATCTGAACCCGGCAGTGGACAATGCGGTGGAGAACGTGTCGCACGGCAACCCCGACCTCAACAGCGCACACAGCTACAGCACCAGCCTCACCTTCATGCACATAGGCAGCAAAATCACCTACAATGTGGTGCCGGCGTTCACGTTCTCCAACAACGCCATAGGTGAGGTGCGCGGTGTGAGCGACGACGGCAAGACCACCAGCACCTATGGCAACGTCAACAAGACCCTGTGGGCCGGCGCGAGCGGCTATGCGCAGTGGACCCCGTTAGCCAAGACCAGTGTGATGGTGAGCGGCAACGTGGGTTACCAAAAGGTGAAGAGCAACGAGTTGGGGCTCAACAACGACGGCGCCACGGCCAACGTGTTTGGCAACCTGTCGCAGCAGTTGCCACTGGGGCTGCGCCTTAGTGTGTACGGCGGTTGTAACAGCAGTCACGTTAACAGTCTCTATGGCGAAAACGGCAGCGGCAACTGGTATGGAGGCAGCCTGCAGTGGAGCGGCACCAAGGACAACCGCCTGACCATTACACTGAGCGCCACCAACCCGTTTGAAAAATACAAGCACTTCGTCACGCGCATCACGCAGGGCGACTACACCGAGTGCAGCTCAACGCGCTACAGCGCCCGATACTTCACACTGGGTGTAAGCTACCGCTTGGGCTCGCTCAAGGCCAGCGTGAAGAAGACCGACACCTCGATTGAGAACAACGACCTGGTGGGCGGCTCAAGCAAGGGCAGTGGCGCCAACGGACAAAACTAAGCAACTTTATTAAACACTACAAACACTGATAAATCAAGGCCGCGGCCACGCTCGATGCGCAGCCGCGGCCGTTTATTTTTTGGATGTTTGGAGTGGCGGTTTGGCGGCAAGTGATTAATTTTGCAGGCATAAAGCAAAGCACTCTATGAACAAGCAAGTGAAAATATGGATTGAGGCAGTGCGGCTGCGCACGCTGCCAGTGTCGGCCAGCGGAGTGATAATATCCATTGGCGTGGCGGTGTGGACCCACCACTTCAGATGGGTGCCGGCAGTGCTGTGCCTGGTGTTTGCACTGCTGGCGCAGACGGCATCGAACCTCGCCAATGAATACTACGACTTTCTGAAAGGCACCGACAAAGCCGGGCGCGTGGGGCCGCGCCGCGGCGTGACCGAGGGCGACATAAAGCCCGCCACGCTGCGCCGCGCCACATTTGGCACGCTGGCCGCTGCGTGCGCCGTGGGCTGCGGCCTTATTCCCTACGGCGGCTGGTGGCTGGTGCCGGCAGGCGCGCTGATTGCCGTCATGGCACTGGCCTACAGCACTGGGCCCTACCCTCTCAGCTACCACGGACTGGGCGAGGCGGCCGTGATGGTGTTTTACGGCCTTGTGCCTGTGAACCTCACCTTCTATGTGATGGCCGGATTTTTCAGTCCGTTGGCCCTGCTGGCCTCCATCACAATAGGATTCATGGGCGTGAACGTGCTGATTGTGAACAACTACCGCGATGTGGACGACGACCGTGAGGCCGGCAAGCACACCTCGGTGGTGATATTCGGCCGACGGCCTGCCGCCGTGGCCTATCTGCTCAACGGATTTGTGGGCATAGCCATGCTGTCGCCGCTGTGGTTTGTGGCATATCTGGGCAAGGCGCTGCCCGCATGGACCATTGCCATACCGATGCTCTACCTGGTGATGCACACCACCACATGGCGCAAACTGCTGAGCCGCGACGGGGCCGCGCTCAACCCCCTGCTGGGCGGCACGGCGCGCAGCATGCTGCTGTTCACAGCGCTGCTCACGGCCGTGATGGTGATATTCGCCTAAGCGTCGGCGCCGTCGATGCCAAAGCACCGCTTCACGGCGCTGCGTATGGCTTCGGCACCGTCACCATTGCCCTTGAGAATGGTGAGCACAGCCTGTATATACTCATTTTTGCCGCCAAGGCCACACAGGCCGGCCACGTTGGTGGTGGTGAGCATCATCTTCTGGTTGTATACGCGCAGCACCTGCATGTAGTCGGCATCCTCAAGATACTGGTGAAACTGCCGGCACAGGCGCTCGTAGGTGTCGCGCGGGCGTATTTCGTTCACGAGGTCGGCCATGTGCATTTCGAGCGCGCCTATATTGCGAAACTTCATGTCGATGCGCATCTCCACCTCACGCTTCACGCGGTGACGCACGTGCATTAGCGCCTGCTGCTTCAGCTCGCTGGCAAACATGGCCAGCACTGCGCGCTTCACCTTTTGAAACACCGCCGGCCCGTTGCGCCGGCGGCTCTGAGCCACAGCCATCACCACATCGGGCAGCATGAGGATGTTTTCAATCTCGGCCACATCGGGCACAAATATGCGCTTTTGGCGCAGATACTCCACCTCCTTGGCGTCGCGGCGGTCACGATCCACCACTCCACGGCTGTCGAGGTGGTGAAGGCGCTTGAGGTCGTTGAATGTGCGCACAGCCTCAATCACCTTGTTGCAGCTGCCCAGCGGGCGCACGGTGTAGTCGGTGAAGATGAGCGGATACAGGCGCGAGTCGATGCTGTGGGTGGAGTCTCCCTCGATAAACAAGATTGGCTTTCGGCTGCCCAGCAACTCAATGGTCATGGCGTCGCTGTAGTCCTCGCCAGGCTTGAGCACGTCATAGTCCCACACCACCTTTTCGGGGTCAAAGTCCTTGACCCACACACAGCGGTTTTCCACGCGCGACGATGCAAACGACAGGTCGTGAGTGCTGTAGACAAACGTGCAGTCGGGTCGCATCTGCTCAATCACATTCCACAGCGTGCCCATCAGCGACGGGTGCAGAAACGTCTCCGGGTCGTCGACAAAAATCACCGCGCCAGGCATGGCATAGAGCACCGCGCCGATGTAGTAGAGCACGGCCTTCTCGCCGTCGCTGAGGCGCAGCGATGAGTAGCGGTCGGCATGCCCCTTGGTTGAAAATAGCAGTTTGCCATTTTCACGCAGCACGCGGTTTTTTGGAAACACCTCCTGCCAGCGCCTCACTGTAGCATCGAGCTTGGTTTTTGGGAAATCGGCATTTTCGCCCATGAGGCGTCGGGTTTTGCACGCCATCAAGTCGAGAAACTCGTCGAATAG
This sequence comes from uncultured Muribaculaceae bacterium, assembly GCA_934661195.1. Classification (GTDB taxonomy): domain Bacteria; phylum Bacteroidota; class Bacteroidia; order Bacteroidales; family Muribaculaceae; genus Sodaliphilus. The sequence continues at coordinate 110,606 of CAKUJD010000005.1, read as the reverse complement.
CATGAGGTAGGTCAGGCGGTCGAACTCGGTGGCCGCATCGCACTTGATAAGCGGGTTTTGAGCGTTGATTTGACCGAAGCGCTCGTCGATGGAGCCAGGCAGCGTGTCGTGCAGCGCAGCGCCATAGATGGCCCGCAGCGCCGACAGACGGTAGGCCTTGCCAGGGCACTGGTCCACAAGCTGGTTGCAAAAGCGGCTCTTGCCCGAGCCGTTGGCGCCGATTATGGTCACCTGTCGCGCATCGTGCAGCACATCGGCCTCGCGTCCGTTGGATTTTTTAGGCAGCAGTAAGTCCATATAGCTTGATAATTTAGGATTCGTATCAGTTCACCACATTCACGGGGCGGCCGGCAACGAAGGCGGCCACATTGCTCACCACTATGCGCATAAGCCGCTCGCGTGCCTCGTGGCTGGCCCAGGCAATGTGTGGAGTGAAGTGGCAGTTGCGTGCGCCAAGCAGTGGGTTGTTGGCCTCGGGCGGTTCCTGCGAGAGCACATCCACGCCTGCGGCTGCAATGGTGCCGGCATTAAGCGCGTCGGCCAAATCCTGCTCGTTGACCACAGGGCCGCGCGAGGTGTTGATGACAATGGCCGTGGGCTTCATAGTGGCCAAACGCTCACGGCACACAAGGCCGCGGGTCGATGGGGTGAGCGGGCAGTGCAGCGACAGCACGTCGCACTGGGCGAAAGCCTCGTCGAGCGACACCTTGGCCACGCCCTGCGGCAGAGCCGACTGCTCCTTGCTGGTGACGGCCATCACCCTCATACCCATGGCCAGGGCTATGCGGGCCACAGCGCTGCCGATGTGGCCGAAGCCCACCACAGCCATCACCTTGCCGCTAAGTTCGGTGACGGTGGTGTCGGTGTAGCTGAAGTCGGCGCAGCTGCTCCACTTGCCGGCGCGGGCCTCATCGGTGTAATGCTGCACGCTGTTGGTGATGTTGAGCAGGTGGGCAAACACCATCTGCGCCACCGAAGCCGTGCTGTAGCTGGGCACGTTGGTCACCACCACGCCGTGCTCGCGCGCGGCCTGGGTGTCGACAATGTTGAAGCCAGTGGCAATCACGCCCACATAGCGCAGTTGCGGCAGCGCCTCGATGGCGCGGCGGTCGATTACGGTCTTGTTGGTGAGCAGCACCTGCGCCCCGGCGGCGCGTTCAAGCAGTTGGGAGGGTGCGGTGCGGTCATACACGCGGCACTCGCCGGCCAGAGCCTCAAGTCCCGCCCACGACAGGTCGCCCGGATTGCCGGCATAGCCGTCGAGCACCACAATTTTCAGTTTATCGTTGTTTTCCATTTCAAATGATAGTTTTTTTGTAAGCGTTGATGAGCAAATATAGCGATTTTTGGCCAAGTAGTGGGCCGTGCTGGCGCTGAATTGCAAAAAGTTGATTAAATTTGCACCGCTTTTTGCTGCAGGCGTCTGTCAAAGGACGCCGAGTGGCCGTTTGCGGCCATGTGCTATAAAAAGTGAAACGATTGGTAAAAATTGTGCAAAAGGCGCATTAATTTATTAGTATTTAGTAATTTTGTGGCTAAATGAAATTAAATCTCACTATCGACAGTGGCAATTCGTCGACCAAGCTGTCGCTGTTTGACGGCGACAAGTTTGTGGGCACGGAGCGCTACAAGCAGTTCGACGCCGAGATGCTGCGAAGCTTCTTTGCCCGGTATGACATTGGCGCGGCGATTGTGAGCAGCGTGGTGGGCAGCAACGCCGAGGCCGAAAATTTCCTGGCCTCGCGAGTGCCCCTGGTGAAGCTCAGCAGCTCCACCCCACTGCCATTAAAGTTGCGCTACAGGTCGGCCAACACGCTGGGCTGCGACCGCATAGCCACCGCCGTGCAGGCGTGGAGCGTGAATCCCGGCGCCGCATCGCTGATAGTGGACGTGGGCACCGCCACCACACTCGACGTGGTGGACGCGCAGGGCTGCTTCATGGGCGGCAACATATCGCCCGGCATCACCATGCGGCTGCGCTCGCTCAACATGCTCACCACCCTGCTGCCGCTGGCCGACAAAGAGGGCGACATGCCCCTTGTGGGCTACGACACCACCACAGCGCTGCGCAGCGGCGCTGTGCGCGGGCTGGCCTATGAAATCGACGGCACCATCGGCAGCCTGCAGGCCGAAATGCCCGGCATCACCACATTCCTCACCGGCGGCGACGCCGCCATAGTGCGCGGCATGCTGGCCCACAAGGTGGTGTGCGACCCCGACATGCTGGCCAAAGGATTAAACAGAATATTGTTATATAATGAAAAAATATAGACTCATACTCATCGGCCTCCTGCTTGCTGCAGGACTCGGCCAGGCAGGCGCGCAAAACTCCGCCAGCCCTTATTCGAAAATAGGCTACGGCCTGCTCAGCGAAAACGCCACGGGCCTGCAGCGCTCGATGGGCGGCGTGGGCTATGCCATGCAGCACGGCAGGCAAATCAATGTGATGAACCCGGCCTCGTATGCCAGCGTCGACTCGCTCACTTTTTTGTGGGACATAGGCATCGACCTCACCAACCTGTGGTCGAAGGAAAACGGCAAGAGCGGCCACAGCTTTGGCGGCGGTCTCGACTATATAGCTGCCGAATTCAAGCTGGCCAAGAGAGTGGGCGGCTCGTTTGGCGTGGTGCCCTTCTCCAGCGTGGGCTACTCGTTTGGCAACACGCTTGAGAACAACGGCACCGAGACGCGCAGCGGCAACGGCGGCATCAGCGAGCTGTATGCCGGCGTGGGATGGGAGCCACTGAACGGATTGTCGGCCGGAGCCAACTTCAGCTACATGTTTGGCACCATAGTCAACGACACCTACGTGTACTCCACCAGCACCACCCTGTTTGAACGCGTGATGGAAGTGCGCGACTGGAACGTGAACCTGGGCTTGCAATACCGCATGAACCTGAACCGCAAAGACCGCCTGGTGCTGGGCTTCACCTACTCGCCCAAGCGCTCGCTGCACGGCCACACATGGGGCTTGAGCTACGACGCCAGCCAGGACACCAAGGTCGACTCGATAGGCTACACAGGCCTCACAGGCAAATACCAAAAGCCCAACACGTTTGGCGTGGGCCTGAGCTATTCGCACCTTGACCGCTTCACTGCCGAGGTCGACTTCACCTACCAGGACTGGGGCAAGGCGAAATACACCCCGCTTGAAGGCTTTGAAAGCAGCAGCATGAAGTTTGACAACCGCTGGAAAGTGGCTGCCGGCCTGCAATACACCCCCAACTCGCGGGGCAGCTATCTGAAGCGCGTCACCTACCGCGTGGGCGGACACTACAACCACGACTACATGAACATTGGCGGCAACAACGTGCGCGACTATGGAGCGGGCTTCGGTCTCACAATGCCAGCTCCCGGCAGCAAGACGCTGGTGAACCTGGGCTTTGAGTGGAAGCACCGCTTCACCACCCCCAAAGAGCTTATAAAGGAGGACTACTTCAACATCACGCTAAGCGTGACGTTCAACGAGATGTGGTTCTGGAAAAACAAGATACGCTAACCCCCACGGGTGCACCACCAAAGCGAGCAATGATGAAGGCACTGATGCACATAGCACTGGCACTGACGGCGATTGCGGCCGCCACCTCGTGCCGCGACGAGCTGGCAAGCACCGCAAGCCGAGCCAGCGACCCCGACAAGGTGCCCACCATGAGCTCGACCAACGTGCAGACGGTGATAAGCGACTCGGGACGCACGCGCTACCGCATCACCACCAAGCAGTGGCTCATGTTTGAGGAGTCGAAAAAGCCGCACTGGATATTTCCGCAAGGCGTGATAGCCGAGGAGCTTGACGGCAAGTTCAACACAGTGACCTCGGTGCGCTGCGACTCGGCATACTTCGACGAGAAGGCGCGCCTGTGGAGCCTTAACGGCAACGTGCGCATCACCAACGTGGCCAAAGACCTCATACTCACCGACCAAATGTATTGGGACCAGGGCGGGCACCGCCTGTATTCCGACGCATTCATCCACATCGAGAAGCTCGACCGAGTGATAGAAGGCTACGGATATGAGTCGAACGAGAAGCTCACCACCTACAAGGTGCATAAGGTGAAGGCCATCTTTCCCATCGACCAGGCAAAGATGCCCGGCGGGATGTGACCCTCAAAAAAAACGACACGGCAACACCCGCGCGCCACTGCTGTTTTATGGCAGTGGCGCGCGGGCTTTTTTTGGCTATGAATGCATAATGTTGTAAATTTGCAGTGTTATCAGCATTTGCATTCACACACACATATATGAACAACGATTTAGTGTATCCCCTCATCACGGCCATTGTGTCGCTGCTGTTCTCGGGCTTCTTCTCGGGAATGGAGATCGCCTTTGTGTCGAGCAACAAGGTGAGGGTGGAGATTGACGTGAAAAAGAGCGGCCTCATCAACCGCATAATCGACATGTTCTATGCCCACAAAGACACACTGATATCGACCCTGCTTGTGGGCAACAACATTGCCAATGTGGTCTATGGCATGGCCATAGCACAGCTGTGCCTGCCCATGCTTGAAGCCGCCTTCGGCCAAAACGAGGCCGTGCTGCTGCTGGCGCAGACGCTTATATCGACGGTGATAGTGCTGTTTGCCGGCGAGTTTCTGCCCAAGACCATGTTTCGCATCAACCCCAACCAGTCGCTGCGCGCATGCTCGCCGCTGATGCTGATAATCTACACACTGCTGTGGCCTGTGTCGAAGTTCACCTCGCTGCTGTCGGCCGCGCTGATGCGCCTGGTGGGCATCAAGGCCGACACCAGCAGCATGGGACTTATATCGGTCGACGAGCTCGACGCCTACCTGCAGGAAAACATCGACAAGCGCGAAGACGAGAACAAGGATGTGGAGCAGGAGGTGAAGATATTTGAAAACGCCCTTGACTTCAGCGACACCCACCTGCGCGACTGCATGGTGCCGCGCAACGAAATTGTGGGAGTGGACATTGCCGACACCTCGCGCGAGGAGCTGAGCCGGCTGTTCACCCGCAGCGGCCTGTCGAAAATAGTGGTGTATCACGACGATGTGGACAATGTGCTCGGATTCATCCAGGTGAGCGAGATGTTTGTGCCCGAAGTGAACTGGAAAGACCGCATAAAGCCCGTGATATTCGCCCCCGAGACCATGCTTGCAAAAAAGATGATGCAAAACCTGCTGAAGGAGAAGAAGAGCATGGCAATTGTGGTGGACGAATTTGGCGGCACAGCCGGCATGGTGACACTCGAAGACCTGGTGGAGGAAATATTCGGCGAGATAGAGGACGAGCACGACCGTCCACGGCTGGTGTCGCGCAAAATCGACGACAGCACCTATGAGTTCTCGGGCCGCATGGAGATTGAGGACATCAACGACACCTACCACCTCAACATTCCCGAAAGCGACGACTACCAGACCATTGCAGGATTTCTGCTCAACCGCCTCGAAGAGATTCCCAACGAAGGCGACACAGCCGACATCGATGGCATGCGTCTGACGGTGCTCAAGAAGACCTCGGCAAGGATTGAGCTTGTGAGGCTCACCATGCTCGACGGTAAAAAGTGCGAGTAGCATTGACGTGGCCGAAAAGCCCCACCAATTTTAGCAAAAATCAGCCTTAAACTAAAAAAGTGCTGCCACAGAGCAGTATTTTTATGCTTTTTTATTACATTTGCAACGCTACGAATGAAAACTATAAGCATTTATCACCATAAAACTTCCCAAATGATATGAAGAACTACTACAAATTAATGCTTGCGGCTATGGCTGCGACTATTGGCCTGAGCGCCGCCGCCACCGATGTGAATGGCACTTTCAAGACCACCGACGGTATTCCTATGAAGTTTAAGGTGCTCACAAAGGGCGATGCGGGCAACACCGTGTCGCTTGAGCACTACAAAGGCAAGCCACAGTATGGCAGCTACAGTTCATCCACCTACATCAACGATGCCGATCGCTTCACGGTGCCGCAGACCATTGTCGACCCCACCGACAACACCGAGTACACAGTGACACGCCTGGGCGACTACGCCTTCTACGGCCTGTCGAAGCTGCTGGGCGTGAGCGTGCCAAAGACGGTGACAGAATATGGCGCCCACACCTTTGAAGGCTGCAAGGCGCTCACCAAGTTGCCGCTGGCCGAGGGAATAACGAGCATAGGCATATCGTGCTTCGCCAACTGCGAGCAGGCAGCCGCCATCACCCTGCCGCAGTCACTGACCAGCATAGGAGCCACGTGCTTCAAAAACTGCAAGGCAGTGACCACATTCACCGTGCCCGACGGCGTGACGTCGGCCATGGGAGCCAACATGTGGCAGGGCTGCACCGAGCTCGTCACCATAAATCTTGGCAAGGGTGTGACAAGCTACGACCCGCAGGCCGCCGCGCAGTGCTACAAGCTGGAGGCGGTGAACATCAGCGCCGACAACGCAAAGCTGAGTTCGGCAGCCGGCGTGGTGTATGACAAGGCGCAGGCGAAACTCATATCCTACCCGGCCGGAAAGGCCGATACCGAATACACTATGCCAGCCACAGTGACCGAGGTGGGCATGCGCACATTCCAGAATGTGGCCAACATCGAGAAAGTGGTGTTCAGCCCCAACGTGACCACCGTGGGCAACTATGTGTTCCTCATCAACAAGAAACTCACGCAAGTGGTGCTGTCGGGCAAGATGACCAAGCTGAGCGACAACATGTTCAGCAACTGCTCGGCACTCAACAATGTGGTGGTGCCCGCATCGGTCACCACATTTGGCAGCAGCCCGTTTAACGGCTGCAAGAGCTTGATGAGCCTCACATTCGAGTCGGCCAAACCTGTGACCGCGACCTACAAAAAGAACATGCTGGGCATCGACACCCTGCTCACCGCAGTGCGCGTGCCGCTGGGCAGCGAGCAGGCTTACCACAGCGCCGAAGGCTGGAAGAGCATTCACAACCTGGTGGCCTACTCGGCATCGATGAGCGAAATCTTTGGCAAGGGGCTGGCCGCAAGCGACGAATTTGCCTACAAGTATCAATGCACCACGCCATCGGTGGTGGGTGCAGCAGTGGAGGCCGAAGGCAAAAACGCCCTTTATGCGCACAATGATGTGTGGGCACGAATTGAGCTCGACTCGGCGGCAGCCGGTGTGGACCATGGCAGCGTGATTTCTAGCATCACAGGCTGGATTGCTGCCGACAAGACGCTGCACGCCACCGGACTCAATGCCGACGGCACCACTGGCGACGCCGGCATCAAGACCTACGACAACGCCGACAAGGCCTTGGCCGAAGCCGAGTTGCACGAGGTGATGGACGTGAGCAAAGCAGCATACACCAACGACGGCGGCACCGAAAAACTCGACGGCAACGCAGCCAACACGTCGCTCTACTACAAGGGTGGCATAGCCTTCGCCGCAGGCAGCAGCTATGCGCTGCGCGCCGTGAAGTTTGACGCCAACAGCCTTGCCGTGCTGGGCAACGTGGAAGTGGTGACACCCACTGCAGTTGAGAATGTCGCCGCCGGCAAGCAGGTGAAGAGCGTGGAATATTACAACGCAGGCGGTGCACGCCTCGCCGGCCTGCAAAGCGGCGTGAACGTGGTGGTGACCACCTACACCGACGGCACCCGCGCCACTGCCAAGTGCATTAAGTGACAAACTAACACACACATAGCAAAGCAACGCCGCCCAGCGCACACAATAGTGAAGTGCGCCGGGCGGCTTGTTTTATGTCTTTTGGACTGGTTCAGCGGGCCACGTTGCCAAGCTCAACCACAGCGCCTGTGGCGGGTGACAGCTTGATGTAGCTCTGCTGCTTTTTGTTGCTGAACAGGTCGGGGTCGAGACCGAAGTCAATGCCCAGCTGAGCCAGGTCGAACGACGACTTGGCCACCGTCTTGCCCTTGTACGACAGCGAAAACTGCGCCTTGCCAGGAATGCGATATACTACAGCGTCTTTAGGGAGTTTCTTGGCCTCACCTTTTTCGTTGACCGGCAGCTTGCCGCGCTCGGTGACGCGCATGGTGAGGTACACCGGTTCGCCGCTTAGGTCGCTCTTGTCCACAAGGCCGTTTTCATCGCTCACGCGGAAAGCCACGGCATTGTCCACATCTTCGGTGCCGGGATTGAACACAAACGCCTGGCTGGCGGTAGACGTTGAGGTGGTGCCCACAAACATGGCCGTGAGCGCAGCCTCCTGCTCATCGAGCTGCTGCATTATAAGTTTCAGCGCAGCGCCGTCGGGCATGGTGTCGGCCTCACCCGTTGCATAGTCGGAGCGGCTCTGCCTGATTTTGTAGATTTGCTGCGCGGCCAGCTCGGCGCGCTTCGACAGCGACTCGCTGGCCAGGATGTCGCCCGATAGCGAGCTGAGGTAGTTGTTGTCGTCGAGCACCGTTTCGCGGCCCACCGTGGCGCCGAGCGACGGTTCGAGCGGCACAGTGTTCTCGCTGTTAATTGACAGCAGCAAGTCGTCGGTGGTCTTCATTATAAACGGGGCCTGGCCGCCCTTGAACTGCATCAGAAACTGCTGCGAGTCGTCGGGCACGCCATAGGTAGTCATCGATGCGCCAGTCAGCTCCCACGTCTGCGAGTCGGCAGTTATCACATCCGATGTGCCAAGGTATTTCTTGGCATACTGCCAGTAGGGGCCGGCCTTGCGCACCGTCTTGATGGCGGTGGCGAGTATGCGCACCCGTGTGGAGGGCAGCTTATAGGTGAGTCCATACTCATTGTTGCGGTCGGCAGTGAACTTCTGCGTGCGCTGCGCCGCGGCGGTGAAAGCTATGAGAGCGGCGGCGGCCGATATTGCGACTTTATTGATTGTGTTCATAATCGATATAGTTATATGAGTGTTACTTTTCAAATCAAATGGCGGGCGTGGGCGTTCAGCGCTTGTTTTGCTGCAAGATTTCGGCAATGGCGGGGCCAACGGCCTCGGCGATGTCGCCAGCCAAGAGGCCGTGCTGGCCATGCTTGCGGGCGGCCAAGTCGCCTGCAAGGCCGTGCACATACACGCCCAGCACCACGCTCCAGTCGGTGGGGTATCCCTGCGCCATGAAGGCGGCTATCACGCCGGTGAGCACATCGCCGCTGCCGGCGGTGGCCATGCCCGGATTGCCGCTGCTGTTGATATACACTTTGCCGTCGGGACGCACCGTCATTGAATACTTGCCTTTGAGCACTATGGTCACCTCGTAGAGTTTCGATACCTCAACGGCCTTCTTCAGGCGCTCCTCGTCGGTGTCGTGGTGGCCAAACAGGGCATCAAACTCGGCGGCGTGAGGCGTGAGCACCGATCCCTTGGGGATGCTGCGCAGCAGCACCGGGCGCTTGTAGATGCACCGCAGGGCGTCGGCATCGAGCACGCACGGCTGGCGGTAGGTCTTGAGGAATGAGTCGACGGCATCAACCGTCTCGGGGCTGGTGCTCATGCCGGGGCCGAGGGCAACCACCGAGAATTTGTGGTGCAGATCGATTTGCGAGGTGAAATATTCGCTGGCATCGGCCTCAAACAAAGCCTCAGGGGCGGCCGTCTGGAGCGGCACGCAGCCTATGCGCGGGGCATGCACAGTGACAAGGCCCGCACCTGCACGCATGGCACCGCGGGCAGCAAGCACCGCCGCACCCATCATGCCATAGCTGCCGGCCACTATCAGCACCGTACCGTTGTCATACTTGTTGATGTAGGGGTTGAGCGGCTTCAGCACCTCGTGCACATCGCTGCGCTCAATCAGATAGTAGTCGGTGGGCTTTTCGGCTATGGCGTTGGCGTCCATGTCGAGGTCGAGCACCTTGACCTCGCCCACAAACTCGGCGTTTTCCTTAAAGAAGAACGACAGGCGCCGGAACTGAAGTGCCAGCGTGAGATCGGCACGCACTATGTTGCGCCGGTCGGAGCCCATATTCCACTCGCCAAACAGTCCCGATGGCACATCGATCGACACCACACAGGCATTGCTGTCGTTTATATACTGCACCAGCGCCGTGTAGCCGCCCTTGAGCGGACTGCGCAGGCCGCTGCCGAACAAGCCGTCGAGCACCACATCGCCCGGCCCGAGTTTGGGCAAGTTCAGGTCGCGCACAACCTCGGTGAAGTTGACACCGCCAAGTGCCACCAGGCGGTCGCGGTTGGTGGCGCACGCCGCACTCAGGTGCGACGCCTTGGTGTTGAACAGATACACCTCGGGGCGGTAGCCCTGCTCATACAGCAGGCGCGACACGGCCAAAGCGTCGCCGCCGTTGTTGCCGGGGCCGGCAAACACCACTATGCGCTGCGACTGCCGCCAGCGCGACACTATTTCGCAGCTCACCTCCTGGGCAGCGCGCTCCATGAGGTCGAGCGTGGATATGTTTTCGGCATTTATGGTTGCCTCATCGATTTCCTTTATAGCACTGGTAATGAATATCTTCATACTTAAGTAACTGAGTCAAAAAAAACATCAAAATCGCCACTGCCGCCAGCCGCCTTCGGCGCCGCGGACTATTGCAAGCACAAAAATAGCGTTTTTTGTGCAATAATCTGAACGCGCCCGCGAGAAATAACAAAAAAAAGCCCCGCGAGCATAGCTCGCAGGGCTTTGGCTGGCGGTGTGTACGGGACTCGAACCCGTGACCCCATGCGTGACAGGCATGTATTCTAACCAGCTGAACTAACACACCAGTTGCCGATTTGCGATTGCAAAGGTAAGACGATTTTTTAATAATCCAAACAAAACAAGGTCACTTTTTTCGTCAACGTCCTCATTTTTTCGCATTTTTCGGCTTGCAAGGGGGATTTTTTGGAAAATTAAGACTAATTTTGTCATACAAACGAAACTATAAGACCAAACCACTATAACAAAAAACTGCGAATGAGATATTTCAACAAAATCGCCTTATTGCTCGCACTCGGCAGCCTCGGCCTCACAGCCGCCGCGCAGAATGTGAGCGGCCACATCACTTGCGACGGCAAGGGTGTGGCAGGTGTGGCCGTGAGCGACGGCTATGTGGTGACTAAGACCGACGCCAACGGCGCCTACAGCTTCACCTCGGCAAAGAAAAACGGATATGTGTTCTACACACTGCCCGGCGGCTACGAGCCCACTGTGGCCGACGGATTCAAGCCTGAATTCTGGGCACCGCTGACCAGCACCAGCGAGAGCGTGAAAGAGACTCACGACTTCACGCTGAAGAAAGTGGACAACGACAAATTCACATTTGTGGTGAGTGCCGACTACCACCTGGCCAACCGCACCAACGACGACGCACAATTCAAGTCGCGCTTCATGAAGCGCATGAAGGAGCTGAAAGAGTCGGCACAGGACCCCGTGTACTCAACCATACTGGGCGACCTCACCTGGGACCTTTACTGGGTGCAAAAAAATTACAACCTGAACAGCTTCATGGCCACCATGAAGGAGGCTGGCTACCCATTTATAATGTTCCCAGTGATAGGCAACCACGACAATGACGCCAGCGTGGCGGCAAGCACCACCACCGACTTCGACTCCTCCAAGCCGTGGCGCAGCATAGTGAGCCCCAACTACTACAGCTACAACCTGGGCCAGGTGCACTTTGTGGTGCTCGACGACATTTACTACCTGAACACCAAGAAGGCAGGCGCCTCCTACCCCAACGGCGTGGTGGGCGAGCGCAACTACCTGGCCGAGATCACCTCTGAGCAGTTCGACTGGCTCAAGAAGGACCTGGCCATGGTGGACAAGAACACCCCCGTGGTGGTGAGCTTCCACATTCCGTCGTGGAAACTCAACACCAGCAACTACGGCACAGTGCAAAATCTGCAGCTGCAGCACACCAAAAAGCTCAGCGACCTGCTGGCCGACTACAAGACTGTGCACTTCCTGAGCGGACACACCCACTACAACCAGGTGGCACGCCCGGAAGCCTACCCCAACATTGTGGAGCACAACATCGCCGCAGTGTGCGCATCGTGGTGGTGGACAGGCAAGCTCACCAACCGCGACGTGTGCACCGACGGCTCGCCCGGCGGCTACTCGCTGTGGCAGATTGACGGCAAGGACTTCAAGTGGAAATACATGTCGAGCACCGACAATGTGGGCACGCAGATGCGCCTCTACGACATGAACAAGGTGCGCGCCTACTATCAGGAAAATACCGACGTGCGCGCCATGCTCGCCGCCAACACATCGCGCCAAGACTACAAGACCTATGACGACAATGTGGTGCTGGCCAACGTGTATGCCTACGACAGCGACTGGAAGATTGAATTCATTGAAAACGGGACATCGCTCAGCTACAAGCGCGTGACCTGCGAAGACCCCTACCACGTGATTTGCTACGACGTGCCGCGCTTCAAGCAGGCCAAGAGCTACACCAGCGACTTTGCCACAGGCAAGAACACCCACATGTTCAGGGCCAAGTGCGCCACCAGCGACCAGCCCGTAACGGTGAAGGTGACCGACTCGTTTGGCACCGTATATATCAAGACACTCAACCGCCCCGCAGCGTTCAACCTCGACATGGAAAACTACCAGCGCCAGACGCTGGGCGTGGACGACGTGGTGACCGACCTCAACAATGGCGGCTACACGGTGCACACCGCCGGCAGCACCCTGGTGATCGACGCGGTCAAGGCCGGCACGGCCCAGCTTGTGAGCCTCAACGGCATGAGCCGCCCGCTCAAGCTGAGCGAAGGCCGCAACGAGTTTAGCGTAAACGCGAAAGGCATATATGTGGTGAGCATCGAAGGCCGCGGCTACAAAGTGGCCTTCTAAATCACATTTTCATATAGCGGCACACAGTAGGCTCTGGCAGCGCGCATTGCTTCGCTGCCAGAGCCTACTGATTTCATTATTGCACAGGTGGCAACTTTGCGCTACCTTTGCAGCCTGAATTTTTTTTAAAAAAACGTACGGATATGATCGATTTTCTCGAAAGCAACAATCTGCTGGGCCTCACCATAGGACTGTGCACATTCTTGATAATAGGGCTTTTCCACCCACTTGTGGTGAAAGGCGAATACCACTTTGGCGTGGGGTGCTGGAAGGCGTTTCTGGTGGCCGGCGTGGCATTTTTGGCCGCCTCGGCGCTGGTGCATTCGGTGCTGGTGTCGAGCCTGCTGGGCGTTACGGCCTTCTCGTGCTTTTGGAGCATAATTGAAGTGCGCGAGCAGCAAGAGCGCGTGCACAAGGGGTGGTTTCCGCGCAATCCGCGCCGCCGCTATCCGTGGGACGAATAGCGCGCGCCACATTGGCGCAGCCGCAGGCAATGAAAAAAGCACCGCTGCCGCCAAATGAGTGCGAGGCGCGCGGTGCTTTTGCTGGCTGGTAAAAAAACCGTTGTTTTCCAGCAGGTTCGGTTCAAGGCCAGTCTAAATAATCCCATTCATATACTCAATGAATTTCGTTGAAACGATGAAAACTTTTTCTCGGATAAAAGACCCTCTTTTCGGGCCCTTTCACCAACTAAACGCGGCAATAGTGCCAACACTGCACCACACCGCCAAATTTATTTGCTAAATTTGCATCAATTATGACACAAACTAACGTTGACAAGGATTTGGAGCAGCGCGCCGCCACGGCCAAGCGCTGCACACTGACGGGATTTGCCGTCAACGGACTGCTGTCGGCCCTGAAAGTGGCTGCCGGCGTGCTGGGCAACTCCGGTGCTATGATAGCCGACGGCGTGCACTCGCTGAGCGATTTCCTCACCGACATAGTGGTGATAGTGTTTGTGGGCGTCTCGGCCCGCGGCGTCGACAAGGAATACCGCTACGGCCACGGCAAGTTTGAGACCTTTGCCACATTTCTCATAGCCGAGGCACTTGCCGTGGTGGGCGTGGGCCTGGCCTGGAGCGGCGCCAAAAGCGTGATATCAGCCTGCCAGGGGCAGATGCTCGACAAGCCCGGATACCTGGCCCTGGCAATGGCTGCGATCTCGATTGTGACCAAGGAGCTGCTGTTCCAGTACACCAACCGTGTGGGCAAGCGCATAGGCAGCACGGCCGTCATAGCCAACGCCTGGCACCACCGCAGCGACGCCCTGTCGAGCATCGCCACGCTTGTGGGCATATCGGGCGCCATATTTCTGGGCGCGCAGTGGCGAGTGCTCGACCCGCTGGCCGAACTGGCCGTGAGCGTGTTCATACTCATAGTGGCCGTGAAACTTGCCGTGCCTGCCGTGAAAGAGCTGCTCGAGGTCACACTGCCCGCCGAGGAAAACGAGCGCATAGCCAATGTGATAGGCAGCATCGGCCAGGTGAAGGCCTACCACCACCTGCGCACCCGCCACAATGGCAACGCCCATGTGATAGACGTGCACATCAAGGTAGACCCCGACCTCACCGTCACCGAGGCCCACAAGATTGCCTCGCTGGTGGAGCAGCGGCTGGAGCAGCGCATAGGCAACGTGATAACGAGCATACACATTGAGCCATACAAGGGCGAGCCCACCGATGCCAACCACATGTGCAGCGACTGATGGCCCAGCGCGCGTGTGGCATATAAATTTGGTTAAACATGGGGCTGCGTTGGCCGCAAATCACTATTTTTGCTTTTTGAAACAGACTTTATCACTGCAATGCAAAGAATTGAGTTAAACAACACGCTGCCCGCCGTGTTTGCCGGCCGCGAGGAAGACAACTCGCAGGTGTGGCTCAGGCAGGTGGCCTTTGAGCGCGGCAAGATGTATTTGATATCGGCCGAAAGCGGCACCGGCAAGTCGTCGATGTGCAGCTATGTGTATGGCTACCGCACCGACTATTCGGGCGCCATCACCTTCGACGGCCGCGACGTGCGCCAGCTGAGCATAGACGAGTGGTGCGGCGTGCGCTGCCGCCACATAGCCTACCTGCCGCAGGAGCTGCGGCTGTTTCCCGAACTCACAGCCATTGAGAACGTGGAACTGAAAAACCGGCTCACGGGTTTAAAGACCCGCAAGCAAATAGAGGACTACTTTGAGCAGCTGGGCATACCCGACAAAATAGACAGCCCCGTGGCAAGGCTCTCGATAGGGCAGCAGCAGCGCGTGGCCATAATACGCACCCTGTGCCAGCCGTGCGACTTCATACTGCTCGACGAGCCGGTGAGCCACCTCGACGCAGCCAACAACCGCATAGTGGCGCAGATGGTGACCGACGAGGCACACAGCCAGGGCGCCGGGGTGATATCGACCTCGGTGGGCAACAACGTGATGATTAAAGTGGATAAGGAGTATAAGCTATGAAGGGACTGATGTGGAAACTGCTGCGCAAGCACATTAGCACATCGCAGCTTTTGGGGTTTGCCCTGGCCAATCTGGTGGGGCTGACCATTGTGACGCTGGCAGTGCAATTCTATCAAGACGTGCTGCCCGTGTTTAATGATCAAGAGAGTTTCATCCGCAAGGACTACCTGATAATCACGCGCTCGGTGAGCAGCGCGGGCGCCATGCTGGGCAACAGCAGCGAATTCTCGGACGCCGACATCGCCGACATCGAGCACCAGCCGTGGTGCCGCAAGGTGGGCCGCTTTGTGAGCAGCGAATACAGCACGTTTGCCACCATTGGCGCGACCAATGGCAAGGCCATGCGCACGCAATTCTTCTTCGAGTCGATTCCAAGCGACTTCATCGACGCCGACCCAGGCGAATGGGACTTCGACCCGCAGCGGCCCGAGGTGCCCGTGATTGTGAGCCGCGACTACCTGTCGATGTACAACTTCGGCTTCGCGGCGGCACAGGGCATGCCCAAGATAAGCGAGAGTCAGGCGGGAATAATTCCGCTCAGCTTCACATTCACGGGCAACGGACGCAACGAGGTGCTTCCAGGCCGCATAGTGGGCTTCAGCAACCGCCTCAACACCATCATAGTGCCCGAGGAGTTTATGCGCTGGAGCAACGACCGCTATGGCCAGGGCGGCCACCAGCACCCACTGCGCCTTATTGTGGAGGTGAACCGCCCGGGCGATGTTAAAATCAAGGACTACATGGACGCTCACCACTATGATGTGGCGGGCGACAAGATGAGTTCGAGCAAGGCCTACTACTTCCTCACACTGATAATCAGCATAGTGGGCGTGGTGGGCGTCATCATAAGCCTGCTGTCGTTCTTCGTGCTCATGCTCAGCATCTACCTGCTGCTGCAAAAGAACACTCGCAAGCTGCAAAACCTGCTGATGCTGGGCTACTCGCCGGCGCAGGTGTCGCGCACCTACATACGTCTGGTGGTGGCCATCAACGGCACCGTGCTGGTGGCCGCGCTTGCGCTGATGCTGGCCGCGCGCTACTACTACATGCTCACGCTGCGGGCCTTCGGCACACAAGGCGGGCCGCTGTGGCCGTCGCTGGCAGTGGCAGTTGCCATAATGGTGTGCATCACCGCCGGCAACGTGATGGCCATAAGGCGCAAGGTGCTGTCGCTCTGGATTCAGGAGTGAGGCTCTGGCACCCAACGGGAAACAGCCGCCGCATGCCGCCCGCGCGGCCAACTTTGCATAACTCTAACTCACACACCCACAAGCATCTTTTACAAAAGCTATGGCAGAAGACAACAACGACAAGATGAGAATAGACATACTAAGCGTGATGCCCGAGGCACTCGACTCGCCGCTGCACTGCTCCATTTTGCAGCGCGCGCAAGACAAGGGCCTGGTGGAGATTCACGTGCACAACCTGCGCGACTGGTCGCTGCGCAAGCACCGCAAGGTGGACGACTACCCCTTCAGCGGCAATGCCGGCATGGTGATGCAGATTGAGCCCGTGTGGCGGTGCATGCAGGAACTGCAGTCGCAGCGGCACTACGACGAGGTGATTTTCACCTCGCCCGATGGCGACATCCTTGACCAGCCCATGGCCAATACCCTGTCGCTGGCCAAAAACATAATGATACTCTGCGGCCACTACAAGGGAGTGGACTACCGCATACGCGAGCACCTGATTACACGTGAAATATCGATAGGCGACTACGTGCTCACTGGCGGCGAGCTGCCGGCGGCGGTGATTGCCGACGCTGTGGTGCGCCTGCTGCCCGGAGCCATAGGCGACGAGCAGAGCGCACTAAGCGACTCGTTCCAGGACGGGCTGCTCGAGGCGCCCGTCTACACGCGCCCGGCAGAGTTCAACGGCTGGAAAGTGCCCGAGATACTGCTCAGCGGCAACCAGGCTAAAATCGACGAATGGAA
Organism: uncultured Muribaculaceae bacterium; assembly: GCA_934661195.1. Taxonomy (GTDB): domain Bacteria; phylum Bacteroidota; class Bacteroidia; order Bacteroidales; family Muribaculaceae; genus Sodaliphilus. The sequence goes on along the minus strand of CAKUJD010000005.1, from coordinate 93,548 downwards.
AATGGAGCAGGCCATTGAGCGCACGCGCCGCCTGCGCCCCAACCTGCTTAAAGACAAATAACAAGACACACTATGCACACCCACCTGCGAACACTCATCGCGGCCTTTGCCGCCGCGCTGGCCATTACGGCCGGGGCCGCCATAACGCCCGGCAAGTTTGCCGCCGGCCCCATCAACGACCTTGCCCTGATTTACCAGGGCGGCTCATTCCGCCCCGACTGGACACAAAGCGAGTTTGAGCCATATGTGACCCACACGTTTGCCGACGGCACGCGCCGCTGGACATTCGACGGATTCCTGTTTCTTGAGTTCCGCCGCCAGGGCGATGTGACCTACGCCAACGGCTATGGCAAAGGGTCGACCCGCACCGACTGGGAGTGGCTGATGAACCGCATATTCGAGCGCGGCAAGGCGCTCGACGCACTCGACAAATGCATCAGCCAGGCCAAGCGCGAGATGGGCGACCCGGGCTTCAAGCACAAGGTGGTGCTGATGCTGCCAAGCCCCGAGAACGGACGCACCGACTGGGGCAGCGTGAACGGCCGGCGCCTTAACTTCAACCGCATCGACGACAAGCAGGCCGCCGTGGAGTGGTATTTGCAGACGATATACGACCGGTTTAACCGCGCAGGATTCAGAAACTTGGAGCTGAACGGGTTTTACTGGATCGAGGAGACCACCTCGGCCACTGGGCGCGAGCTGCCAACACGGGTGAGCCGCATGGTGCACAAGTTGGGCAAACTAATGTATTGGATTCCCTTTTTCGGAGCGCGCAACAACGACCAGGGAGCGGCCATGGGATTCGACATGGTGTATTTGCAGCCCAACTACTTTGTGGGCGAGGGCCTCACCACACAGCGGCTCACCGACGCCATCACCAATGCCAAGCGGGTGGGATCGGCCCTTGAGATGGAAATAGACGAGGGCGCATACTACCAGGCCAAGACCCACAACGAGGCTCTGGCCCACTTCGACGCCTACACCAGCGCCTACGAGCGCGCCGGCGTGTGGCAGAGCGCATCGGTGGCCTACTATCTGGGCGGCACCGCCTGGGCCGACATGGCCAAGAGCAGCAACCGCCGCGACCGCCAAGTGATCGACCGCCTGGCGCGCATCATAGCCAACCGTCACTCCACCCTCAGCACAGGAAGCCAGACGCAGAAAGCGCCAGCAGCCAAAAGCGACAACAGCAGCGGCACAACCGCCGCCAAAAAGAAGTGGTGGCAACTTGACTGGCACTTCTAAAAGACACAAAACCGCACACATCACTCCACGCAATGGGCTTAAAAAACATCAAAAACAAAATAAAGCAGTTTCAGCACAGGTGGCTGCACCTGCCTTTCCTGATAATAGTGGGATTCTTTGTGACCCTACTATGCTTTGGCGACTACAATTATTCGCGCCGCGACGGCTATGTGAAGCAGATAAGCGACATCAAGGTGCAGATACAGGCCAACGAGGACTCGGCCGCAGCATATGAGGCAAAAACACGCGAGCTAAACACCGACCGCCACACCCTGGAGCGCATTGCGCGCGAAAAATATGGCATGAAGCGCGCCAACGAAGACGTGTATGTGACCGACATTCCGTAGGCCGAATGCCCCACCCCACCATCAGCTACACATTGCACACACAATAAAAAAAGTGAAATACAATTATGATAAAAGACGAGAACAAACGCATCGAGATTCAAAACATAACGCTCGCCGTGGCCACCCTAATGCTGCTTGTGGCCGCCGCGATGCCCATATTCGGAGTACACGGCGACTGGGCCAAATACCTCTACTCGCTGGGAGCACTGCTGGCGCTGGCCGAGCGCTGCACCGAGCGCTATGCCGGCAAGAACCTGCGCATACGCCGCCTCTACCGCATGGGCAAGGTGTCGGCACTGCTCTACTGCGTGTCGGCATTCTTCCTGTTCAGCAGCTCGCTGAACATCAACATCGGCACCTCGTGGGGCAACCGCGACTGGCTGGCATTCCTGCTGGCCGGCGCACTGCTGCAAATCTACTCCTCGTTTGCCATTCAGCACGAGGAGAACAAAGAAAAGAAGCAGGCCGGCGCAAATAATGGCAAATAGGCGCGCTTTTGCACGGCCCGAACTACAAAAAGGTTGTGAAAACGCAAAAATTAATGTAATTTTGAAGAAAAAGTTACTATACACATCCTCATATGAGCAGTATTAACGAAGTTCAAGACGAAATAATCGACGAGTTTTCGGGCATGACCGACTGGATGGACCGCTATGCCTACATAATAGAACTGGGCAACGCGCTCCACACCCTGCCCGAGAGCCAAAAGACAGCCGACAACCTGATAGACGGCTGTCAAAGCCGACTGTGGCTCAACGCCGAGCTCAGCGACGACGGCCGCATCCACTTTATGGCCGACAGCGACGCCATTATAGTGAAAGGCATAGTGTCGCTGCTGATACGCGTGCTCGACGGACGCACCCCGCAAGAGATACTCGACGCCGACCTATATTTCATCGACAGCATAGGACTGCACGAGCACCTGTCGCCCACGCGCAGCAACGGGCTGCTGTCGATGGTGAAGCAGATGCGCATGTATGCACTGGCCTTCAAGGCCAAGCAAGATGCCGCCAAAGCTTAGATGGCACCACACAAAAGCTGTCTCTAAAATTATTAACACTCACAATAAACAACTTAATCACATGCTAAAAAATCATCCCAAAGGACTAATCGCAGCCGCCCTTAGCAACATGGGCGAGCGATTCGGCTACTACATCATGGCAGCCGTGCTGTCGCTGTTTCTGTGCTCGAAATTCGGCTTGAGCGACACCAGCGCGGCAACAATCTACTCTGTGTTTCTGGCCGGCATATATGTGCTGAGCCTTGTGGGCGGCATCATAGCCGACCGCACACAGAACTACAAGGGCACCATAATGGTGGGCATCATCATCATGGCTCTGGGCTATGTGTGCCTGGCAATACCCATCACAGCCACCTCGGCCAACTTCACTGGCCTGCTGGCACTCACCTGTGCGGCCCTCGTGCTGATTGCCTTTGGTAACGGCCTGTTCAAGGGCAACCTGCAAGCCATTGTGGGCCAAATGTATGACGACTTCGAGGCCAAAGCCCTGAAAGAGGGCGGTGAAGTGGCGCTAAACAAGGTGAAGGGACGCCGAGACACCGGCTTCCAAATTTTCTACGTGTTCATCAACATTGGCGGCCTCGTGGCCCCGTTCATCGCGCCGTTCCTGCGCAGCTGGTGGCTGGGCCTGCACGGATACAAGTATGTGGCCGAGCTGCCCGCACTGTGCCACCAGTTTATCGACGGCACCCTGCCCGCCAACCAGATGAGCAACATGATGAACTACATGGCCCAGGCCGGAGTGAGCGGTGCACCCAGCGCAGCCAACTGCCAGGCCTACCTTGAGGTGTTCAACCAAGGCGTGCACTTCGCCTTCATCGCATCGGTGGTGGCAATGCTCATATCGCTTGTGATATTCCTCACGCAAAAGAAGAAGTTCCCCACCCCCGGGAAGAAAGAGGCTGCCGGCGCTGTGAGCTATACCGCCGAAGAAAAGGCCACCATGGCCAAGGAAATCAAGCAGCGTATGTATGCCCTGTTTGCCGTGCTTGGCGTGGTCATCTTCTTCTGGTTCTCATTCCACCAAAATGGCGTGTCGCTCTCGTTCTTTGCCCGCGACTTTGTGAAGACAGGCCAGTTCCCGCCCGAGTTCTGGCAGGCAGTGAACCCATTCTTCGTGATTGTGCTCACTCCGGTGATCATGGCCATATTCGGCTCGCTTAGCAAGCGCGGCAAGGAAATCAGCACACCGCGCAAAATCGCCATCGGCATGTTCATCGCCGGCCTGGCCTATGCATTCCTGGCCGTCTTCTCGATGGTGAAGGGCTATCCCTCGGGCGAGGCATTCGTAGCCATCGACGCCGCTACGCGCGAAACCATGAAGGCAGGCGCATGGGTTATGATTGTCACCTACTTCCTGCTCACCGTGGCCGAGCTGTTTATCTCGCCGCTGGGCCTGTCGTTTGTGTCAAAGGTGGCCCCCAAGAGCATGCTTGGCCTGTGCCAGGGCCTGTGGCTGGGCACCACCGCCGTTGGCAACATGCTGCTGCCCCTGGGCGCACTCATGTACAACAAAATCGACCTGTGGCAGTGCTGGGGAGTGTTCATCATAGTTTGCTTCATTTCGATGGGCGTGATGCTGAGCATGGTCAAGTGGCTTGAAAGAGTCACCAAAGCATAAGCAGCCGCACAAGCATACAAAACCGCATTTAATCAACGAAAACGGCAATGCGCCCCATGGGCACATTGCCGTTTTCGTTTTGCTATAGGCATGGCGATGCCTATGGATTAGTGTTTTGGGAAATGCCCCATGAGGTGTGCCGAAGACACATTTCCTCTGGACGGGGCTGCGCCCATCGGACGCGGCATGCCACGTCATTACAGTAGATTACTGATATATAGCATGTCATTCCGGCTTATTGCGGAGGGCGGCGAGCATCTGGGCGGCGGTGAGGCGCAGCGCGGGGTGCTGCCAGTGAGGTGCTATCTGGGCCATGGGGACGAGGTAGAACTCGCGCTCGGGCAGGTGGGGATGTGGCACTATAAGCTCGGGCGAATTGAGCGTGAGGCCTTCGATAGCCACCACGTCGATATCGACTATGCGGTCGGCATAGCCGCCCTCGGGCGTGCGGTGGCTGGCCGAGCCCAAACTGCGCTCAATGGTGTGAATGGCGCGCAAAAGGGCCAAAGGCTCGCTCTGGGCCTCCAACGCCACGCCCACATTGAGAAATGCATGCTGCGACTCAAATCCCCATGCAGGGGTCTCTATGGGGCTGCTCACGGCCTCCACGGCGCCAAACTGGGCAAGCCGCTCAACAGCAAGCCTTATCACTGCCTTGCGGTCGCCAAGATTTGAACCGATGTTGAGATAATACTTCATTACTGCTCATATAAAAAAATCGAGGCGCATCACCCGTCCATCATAGGATAGCCATGGGCTGCGCCTCGAAATATGTTTTTTTGCTATTGTTTTGCCAGACTCGCGTCAGGCAGGGGGATTACAGTTTTTTCTGCACTTCAACCTCCTCGAAGGCCTCAACCATGTCGCCCACTTGGATGTCGTTGTAGCCCTGCACACTGAAGCCGCACTCAAAGCCCATGCCCACTTCCTTCACGTCGTCCTTGAAGCGCTTGAGCGAGCCGAGCGCGCCAGTGTAGCGCACAATGCCGTCGCGAATTATGCGCACCTTGCAAGTGCGCTTGATTTTGCCCTCGCGCACAATGGCGCCGGCAATGGTGCCCACCTTCGAGATGTGGTACACCTCCTTGACCTCGACAGTGCCGGTAACCTCCTCCTTGATTTCGGGCGAGAGCATACCGGCCATTGCATCCTTCACCTCCTCGATGGCATCGTAGATGATGGAGTAGATGCGGATGTCAACGCCCTCTTGCGAGGCAAGACGCTTGGCATCGGCCGACGGGCGCACCTGGAAGCCGATGATGTAGGCGTCGCTGGCGGCTGCCAGCGTAACGTCGCTCTCGGTGATTTGGCCCACAGCCTTGTGAATCACGTTGACCTGAACCTCGGGGGTAGAGAGCTTGATGAGCGAATCGCTCAGAGCCTCGATCGAGCCATCCACGTCGCCCTTCACAATCACATTGAGTTCGTGGAACTCGCCCAGGGCGCGGCGGCGGCCAAGGTCTTCGAGGGTGAAGCGCTTCTGAGTGCGCAGCCCCAGCTCGCGCTGCAGCTGCTCTCGCTTGTTGGCTATCTGACGGGCCTCCTGATCGGTGTCCATGATGTTGAACTTGTCGCCGGCTGTGGGGGCACCGTTAAGGCCGAGAATCAGCGCAGGGCTCGACGGGCCGGCCTCCTTGATGCGCTGGTTGCGCTCGTTGAACATAGCTTTCACCTTGCCGTAGTGCGTGCCGGCAAGCATTATGTCGCCCACACGCAGAGTGCCATTGTCGACCAGCACGGTGGCCACATAGCCGCGGCCCTTGTCGAGCGACGACTCAATGATTGAGCCGGTGGCCTTGCGGTTGGGATTTGCCTTGAGGTCGAGCATATCGGCCTCAAGCAGCACCTTGTCCATAAGCTCAGAAACGCCTGTGCCCTTCTTGGCCGAGATGTCCTGGCTCTGGTACTTGCCGCCCCACTCCTCCACGAGGTAGTTCATGTTGGCAAGTTCCTCCTTTATCTTGTCGGGGTTAGCTCCCGGCTTATCAATCTTGTTGATGGCGAACACAATGGGCACACCAGCGGCGCTGGCGTGATTGAGGGCCTCAACCGTCTGTGGCATCACATTATCGTCGGCAGCCACAATCACAATCACAATGTCGGTGACCTTGGCACCGCGGGCACGCATGGCTGTGAACGCCTCGTGGCCAGGGGTGTCGAGGAATGTGATGCGGCGGCCATTGGCCAGCTTCACATTGTAGGCGCCAATATGCTGGGTGATGCCGCCGGCCTCGCCGGCAATCACGTTGGCCTTGCGTATGTAGTCAAGCAGCGAAGTTTTGCCGTGGTCAACGTGTCCCATCACAGTCACCACAGGCGGGCGCTGCTGCAGGTCTTCGGGCTTGTCCTCCTCTTCGTGGATGGCCTCGGCCACATCAGCGCTTTCATATTCGGTTTTGAAGCCAAACTCCTCGGCCACAATGTTGATGGTCTCGGCATCGAGGCGCTGGTTGATCGACACCATCACGCCAATGTTCATGCAGGTGCCAATCACCTTGTTCACCGGCACGTCCATCATTGCGGCAAGGTCGTTGGCAGTAACGAACTCGGTGAGCTTCAGGGTCTTCTTTTCTGCTGCCTTTTCTGCTGCCTCCTCACGCTCTTCCTCGCGCACGGCTTCGCGCTTCTCGCGGCGCCACTTGGCGCTCTTCTTCTGGGTCTTGGCTGTGAGGCGTGCCAAAGTCTCTTTCACCTGGCGCTGCACATCTTCCTCGCTCACCTCGCTCTTGAACGGCTTCTTGCCCTTCTTGGCGTTGCGCTTGCTGCCACCCTGGGCGCCATTGCCCTGGTTGCCTCCCTGGCCACGGCCACCGCCATTCTGAATTTGAGCCGCGCTCTTCTCGATGTCGATTTTTTCCTTGCCTATGCGGCGGCGCTTGCGCTTGGTGCCGTCGTCGCCTGCAGCGGCAGTGCCACCCTGCTTGCGTGCGCGCTCCTTGCTGATGCGCTCGTTGCGCAACTCGGCCTTCGACTTCTTTTTGGGACGCGTCTGCTGGTTGATGGCCGACAGATCGATTTTGCCCAAAATCTTGGGCTTGTTTTGCAGCGTAGTTGTGCCGTAGGTGAAGATTTCGTCTTTCTTCTCCTCCTTTTTCTCCTCGGCCGGAGTTGACGCCTCAGCGGGCTTAGAAGCCACAGCAGCGGGTTTGGGCTCGGCCGGCTTTGAAGCCGCAGCGGCCTTTTCCACGGGATTTGCAGCAGTAGCAGATGCCTCAGCAGGCTTTGCAGTCGCGGCAGCGGGCTTGTGCTCGGCCGGTTTGGGGTCAGCCTTTTTTACCGTCTCAGCCGGTTTGGGTGCCGGAGCAGGGGCAGACGGCTTCTCAGGCTTGGGCTGCTGCTTTGCCGCAGCAGGCTTACCGGCCTGAGCAAGGTCGATTTTACCCAAAATTTTGGGTTTCTTCACCTCAATCTTTATTTCTTCGACATTGCGCGCCTTGCTGCTGGCCTTACGTTCCTGCTGCCTGGTTGTGAAGTCTTCCGACTTTTTCTTCTGCACCATGTCGGGCTTGAATTTCTCGAGGAGCATATTGTATGCGTCCTCGGCAATTCGTGCGTTGGGACCCGAATCGACCTCTATGTTCTTCGCCTGAAGAAAATCTCTGATCGACTGAACTCCAACATTCAAATCTGTTGCTACTTGACTTATTTTTTTACGCATATTTTCTTGTAAGTTGTGATTAATGAAGAGGTGCTGGTTATCGACCGCGGCGCAGCCTTGCACCGCGCGTGATTGGGACAATGCCGGCCACACACGTGCGGCCAGTGCGCGGGCCGTTAATCGTCAAACTCGGCCTTTAGGATCTTTATCACGTTGTCGACCGTACCCTCTTCAAGGTCGGCTTTTTCGATGAGCTCTTCGCGCGGAGTGCGCAGCACAGCCTTGGCGGTAGAGCAGCCAATGTTTTTAAGGGCTTCAACCACCCAATCGTCGATTTCGTCCTTGAACTCGTCGAGGTAGATGTCCTCCTCATCCTCGCCCTCAAGATCGCGGTAGACGTCGATGGTGTAGCCGGTGAGCATAGATGCGAGCTTGATGTTAAGGCCGCCCTTGCCTATGGCGAGCGAAACCTCATCGGCACGCAGGAACACCTCGGCACGCTTGTTTTCCTCATCGAGGCGGATGCTCGATATTTTTGCAGGACTCAGGGCGCGCTGAATGAACAGCTGCGGATTGGAAGTGTAGTTGATCACATCGATGTTTTCGTTGCGCAGCTCGCGCACAATGCCATGAATGCGCGCTCCGCGCACACCCACGCATGCGCCCACGGGGTCGATGCGGTCGTCGTAGCTTTCAACGGCTATCTTGGCGCGCTCGCCCGGAATGCGGGCCACGGCACGGATCACAATGAGGCCGTCGTGAATTTCGGGCACTTCAAGCTCAAACAGGCGGCGCAGGAACTGGTCGCACGTGCGCGACACAGTGATTTTGGGATTGTTGTTTTTGTTATCCACATTGTAGATTACGGCGCGCACCGTCTCGCCCTTGCGGTAGATGTCGGTGGGTATCTGCTGGTCTTTGGGCAGAAACAGCTCGTTTTTGTCCTCGTCCATGAGCAGCACCTCGCGCTTCCATATTTGGTAGACCTCAGCCGTAACCAGGTTGCCCTCCATGTCCTTAAACTTGGTGTAGATGGCATCCTTCTGCAGGTCGAGGATCTTGCTTGCCAGGGTCTGGCGCAGGTTAAGAATGGCGCGGCGGCCGAATTTGGCAAATTCGATTTTGCGCGAGTGCTCTTCGCCAACCTCGGCATCGGGGTCGGGGTTCTCCTCATCGCCGCGAGCGTCGGTGAGTGAAATCTGGCGGCTTGGGTTCTCCACCTCGCCGTCGGGCACCACTTCAAGGCGCTGATAGATTTCGCAGTCGCCTTTGTCGGGGTTCATTACCACATCAAAGTTCTCGTCGGTGCCAAACATTTTGGCCAGCACGCTACGGAACGACTCCTCCAAGACACTGATCATAGTGGTCTTGTCGATGTTTTTCAGCTCTTTAAACTCCGCAAATCTGTCGGACATGTCGACAGTTTCTTCTTTCTTAGCCATACTTTGTGTTTACTTAAACTGTATAATGTTTTTTGTATATTTAATTTCGCTGTAGTTGAATGTGTGGTCCACCGTCACCATCTCGGGGCGTTTTTTGCCCTCAAGCTTCATTTTGGCGGTCACACTCAGGGTGAAGCCTGTGTCGCCTGCCTCCTTGAGCACGCCTTTCAGCTTCTTGCCGTCGGCGGTGAGCACTTCCACTTCACCGCCCACGTTTTTCTCATACTGGCGCTGCACCATAAACGGGGCCGAGATGCCATAGGAGCCAACGGTGAGCTCGTAGTCTTCCACATCGCGGTCGAAAGCGCCGAGCACAGCGTCGTTAACGCGCACACAGTCGTCGATGGTCACATCGGTCATGCTGTCGAGCTGCACATCTATGCAGTTGTCGGCGCTCACGGTGACATCGACCAAAAAGAGTTCCGTTCCTTCGAGGGCGTTGGTCACCACCTCGGCAACGGCTGACTTGTCAATCATTCGGGTTGAATTCTGTTATTAAAAAATAAAAATGAGGAAGCCGTCAAGCCTCCTCGTCGCAATTCATTGGCAAAGGTAGGCATTTCACATTAATTATGCAAAACACCTGTGCTTTGCCACGAGCAAAACGCCCCGAAAAATGCGCAAAAATTATATTAATTTACAACTATTTAATTTAATTTGTGTTTTAGTGCGAGCAAAACTGCGCCACAATAAGGATTAGCAGCAACACAAACAGAGCAATTGAGCAGCCCGAACAGTTGAACACACGCGTCTTCGCGTCGCCGCTGCCTATGCGCTGGCGCATGTCCTTGAGCATTTGCGTCTCGGCACGGTTGCGCGGTGTGGGGCCGAAGGGGTCGCTGCTGTGCGGAATGAGGATGGTGCGCGGCCCGCCAGTGTACGGCCCAACGATTCCTTTCTGCTCGAGCTGCTTCATGAGCTGGGCGGCGCGGTCGGCACTGATTTGCAGGTAGCGCTGCAGCATTGGCACCGATATGGCATTGCACATCTTTATGTATTCTATGGCATCGGCCAGCAGTGGGTCGTCGACTCCGTCGGCAGCAACCCAGCCGACATTGCCGTCGTCGCACGGTCCGGAGGGCTGCGGCGCGGCGGCCGGCTCGGGCTGCGGGTCAAACGTCTGACTGTCGGTGGGGATATAGGCATAGTCACCGTCAACCTTAAGCTGCGACATGCACTGCGGGCACACAATGGTGTGGTTGACGGCACTGAGTTCGCTTTCGGTCATCTCAGTCACATATCCGCATTTTGGGCAAGTTATCTTCATCGTTTTGTTTTAGAGTGTTTTTTGATTGTATAACCTACTGAAAGGCAATACCCAACAGCACATAGAGCGCAAAGGCAACAGCCACAGCCACAGCTGTGCGCCACATGCAGCCCAGTCCGCCAACAGGAGCTGAAGGCTGGGCCGGTTTGCGCCCCGACTGACGCCTCGGCGTGGACTGGCGCAACGCTGCAGGACGCACGGATGGCTGCGGCTGGCGATAGGACGGGGCCGCCCGACGCTGACTGCGATATGGCGGCGGAGTGGCTGCATCGGCAGGGCGCCGTGCCGTGCCAAGACTTGCGCCGCACGACTTGCAGAAGGCATCGGCGGCACGCACCTTGGCTCCGCACTTGGGGCAGAACCGGCCTCCAGTCGCAGGACTCTGGGACTGCTGACGCGGCTTGGGCGCGGCAGGCGGCTCGGCAACAACCGCTTTATCATTGGCCTTGGGCACAGCCACATCGACGCGCGACAAGCACTGCGGGCACACAAGGTGTCCGCCAAGGCGCGCTGCCTCCTGGGCAGTGACTTCGATCTTACGCCCGCATTTAGGACAATAGCACCTCATCGTTACGACTCATAGTGGATTACCGCCTGCGACTCAACGTGCCACTTTCCATCCTTGAGAACAGCTTTGCCGGGACGGTCGGTGACGATGCGGCGCGCATGGTCCGACACCTGAATGCCGCTGCCAGTGCAAGCCACTGTGAGCGTGGCGGTGGGCATCATCAGCGCCATGCTGTGCACGGCAGCGTCGTTGATAACCTCAAACGTGCCGGTGCGGCCATCGGTGGTGCTCAGCGCAAACACCGAGTTGCCTGCCACCGCACTGGCCGTGGCACGGCCAAAGTAGCCATCTGCATCAGGACAGCTGAGATACAGCACCTGGGGCTGCGCGGCCTGCACAGAAGCCGCAGTAGTCCTTGACGGCTTGCGCGCAGGCCTATGGCTTGACTCAGCCACCGCCTCAGGCCGCCGCTGCTGGCTGCTCAAAGCCTCAACCTCGGCATTCAAGCGCTCAAGATTGGCATTAAGGTCGGTAATGGCGTTGCCAAGTTCGTTGATGCGCCCGGCACAGGTGTTGATGGCCGCCTGCATTTCGCGCACACGGCGGCGGGCCGACATGGCCATCACCGTGCCGGCGAGTCCAAGCACAAGGGCGGCCAGGGCACAGCCAGCCATCAAGTCGCGGGTGCGGTCGGCAGCGGGCTGGGCAGCCTCGGCAGGAGGCATCGCGGCCACGGTGTCGGGCGGCAGCACGGCTTCAGTGGCCGAGTCGGCACTGTCGGCAGGGCTGACATGAGCCAGACCAGCCGAATCGGTCTGCGCTGCGGCGCCAAGCACGGCAAAAAGCGCACATGCAGCCGCTAATATTGTTTTTTTCAGTTTCATAACTATCATTGCAATTTAGAAATCACATCGTTGCACAGGTTTTTAAGCAAATTGTAGCGAATCACACCTATCACGGGATAGAAGAACGGCACATCCTCCACCACGTCGGTCTCCTCGTAGCGGCCCTTCAGAAAACTGTTGATGCCGGCGGTGAGATAGTTGTCGAGGCCATTGTCGACCACGCTGGCAAACAGGCGGAACACTTTACCCTCAATGCCAAACTCATCCTTGGTCTCATTGTCGCACAGCGAGAGGAAGAAGCGGTTGAACTCGCGCACGCTGTCGGCCAGGCGGCTGCGCGTGTCCAGCTGGTTGACCTGACCATAGGTGAGACTCTCGCCGCCTATCATCGAGAAGCAATACTTGAGGCGGTTGATGCTGCGGGCCGAGTAGGCACTGGTGTCGGCCTTGTGGTCGAGACGCTCGTTTTCGAGCCGCACACCCCCGCGGCAAGTGACCTGCTTGGGGCACTCGCGCTCCACCTTGATATCGAACGGTTCGGCATAGTGCATTTGCATCACGCCCTCGATGATGCGCTGGGTGAACTCGCGCACCTGCTGCATAGTGCCAAGTATGCTGAGTATTTTTGAGCCTGTTCCGCTAAAATAGATTTGCTTGGGCGGCTCGTAGCCGCGCGCACGCATCGACTGCGCCGTGTAGTAGATGATGGCGGCGTAGAAATACATGAACACCAGCTTGCGCTGGTCGTCGTTGCGCAGCAGTGCGTCGTAGCTATACAGGTTGCGGTCCACTTCCTGCAACTGGCGAAGCTGCTCCACATTTTCGATGGAGAAGAGGAAGGCGTTGACGTCTTCAGAGCGTTTCTGCCTTAGCACCGACTGCAATATGCTGTTGAGGTAGGTGATGTCGGGATTCTTTGTGACCAGGCGGCTGAAGTATTCGGCATAGTGGGCGATGAGTGGATTATTGTCGGCATCGCGCTCGGTGAAGGCGTCGCCGAATATGGCGTTGCCCGCAAAGCGGAACGACGACACGGCCACAGGCACACTGTCGAGGCGGTCGGGCGTGGGCTGATATATCACAGTGTCGCTCGTGCCGCCGCCAATGTCAATGGTCACGAAGCTCGAGCCGGCCACATCGGCTCCCTTATAGTAATAGGCTGGGGCTATCGACTCTGGATAGACATGCAGATTGCCGGTGTCGGGCCCGATGTAGGTGCGGTAGAGCTCCTCCCAGGTGTCTTGCAGCTTGCGGCGGTCGCTGCCGCCCATGCTCACGGGGAAGAAATACACCACGTCGGTCTTGTCGAGGTCGGCATTCTCGATAAGGGCCTTGGCACGGATGAGCATGGCCAACTCGCGCAGGAACTCGCGGCTGAGTGTGGTGTCGCCCTTCCACTTGAGGTTGGTGGCCACATCGTAGCCGTCGAAGTACTGCCGTTCGTAAAGGAACGGGATGTTGACGTTGCTCCACAAGCGGGTGCCGCCATCGTTGACGGCGTTGCTGGCCAGTGCGCTGCGCAGCGGAAATCCATACACGCTGTCGATGGCGCTTGGCAAGAACTCGATGCGCTGCAACTGCTCGGCAATGAGCAGCGAGCCGCGCTTGAGCAGCGGGGCAATGAGCGTGGAGCCGTTGTCGAAGCCGAAGGTGAGCGGCTCGCTCTGGTGGCCGCGCTCAGCCCACTCAAGGTGGCTGTTGGTGGTGCCGAAATCCACTGCAAACACCAGCTGGCGCGAGCCGGGGGTATAGGGCTGCCAGCGCGGCACTATGAAGCCGCTGCAAACGCCCAAGGCGGTGTTGACGCTGGCCTCTATCACATCGAACGAGCCCTTCACATCGTAGTATTCTGTGGAATAGGTGGAACGTGTGCGCAACTGGCCACTCACGCTAAGGTCGCCAGCATCGAGGCCATCGGCATAAAACCGCAGACTGCTGCCGCAGCTCTGACCCATGGCAAAGAGTTGCACAGTGTAGCCGTCGGAATGGCCTGTCTTTACAAACGGGAACACCGCCGCACTCACCACCGCGTCGGTCACCAGGCGGCCGCTGCCGCGGCGCTCGTCGAAAGTCCACGCAGGATCGGTGACAGCGTGATAGTTGCGCGTTAGCTCAATGCAGCGCTTGCGCACTGGAATGCGCAGAGTCACCGTCACACCGCCAGCACGCTCCTCAATGTCGAGCATGTTGCGCCCGCACACCTTGCCGCACAGGTCGGCAGCAGTGAAATATTTGAAAAACAGCGGCGTGAGCGGCAGCAGATAGCCATATTCGGCCTCCGCTCCGCGGCCGCAAGCGTTGCCGTCGAAGTAATGGCGGCCGTCGAGCGGACCGCTGAGCCGCACCAGCGACGGTGTGAGCAGGTCGGATGTGGTGACAAACGGGTACTCCACCGCCGTGTCGGGCAGTTTGCGCCGTTCGAGTGGAACGCCGGCGGCAAGCACCTCGGTGGAGCTGTCCCACTGGCGGTCGACATACTTGTAGGCGTCGGCACTGCCGCTGAAGCCAGTACGCAGCACCAAGGGCAGGCGCGCTCCGGCAGGCTGCTGCAGAGTGGGCGCAAGCATGAAGTCGCTTTGCGCCACATCGCGCATTATGTCGGCTGCGCGCTTGTGGTAGAGGCGCGCGCCAAGCAGCGTAATCTCGTCATCGCCCGCAAACGGGTCGTAGTCCATTTCAAGCCGCTCAAGCACACGGTCGGACGTCTCGGGGCTGAACGACTCCATGTTGGGCACCGCAGCCACAAGGCTGGCGTAGAGCTCGGGGCGCTGCTGCCGAATGGGGTCGAGGTTGCGGATCATGTAGGCATACACCTCGGCGAGCGACTTGCGCAGCGTGGGATAGGCATTGAATAGCAAATACATCATGCGCACAAAGTCGGCGTCGCGCTGCCACAGGTGACGCGTTTCGGCGGCAAAGAGCGGAATGCCCTGCTCCACCATTATGCCAGTGATGGGTTCCTCGCTTTCACGCGGCACTCCCATTGTGAACGACGACGGCGATGTGGCTCCTATCACGCGGTTGTGCCACATGACTATATACCAGTCGGTGAGCAGATTGAAGTTATACTTGGTGTCGCTGTGCAAAAATAGGTCGAGGGTGTCGCCATACAAGCGGTGCTCGGGCTCGCTCTTGAGGCGGGCTATTTGCTCATCGCGGTTCCACCGCACTATGTGCAGATAGTCGCGGTGGCTCTCGTAGTTGAACAGCAGCTGGGCCACGTCAAGAGCGTTCGACACCAGGCGCTTGTCCATCATAGTGCCAGCAAGAGTCAGGCTGGCCGCAAGATGGGCGAAGGCATTTTTCACAAGGTCGAGCTGCGCAAACGGGCTGGGGATGGCCGTGTGCGGATTTTCCGACATGCCGCCGTTGGGGTCGCGTATGGCCTTGATGTCATCGTCGTCGTAAGGCTCAACGGGAATCCAGTCGCGGTCGGCCGTCTTGGTGGTCTTATTGTTATATGACAGAATTTTGCTCATTGCAGAAGTATGGTGATTAGTTGATGTTGTCGTACCGCTCGGCAATTATCTTGGCGGCGGCTTTGTTAAACAGATCCATTAGTTTGAACTCCAGCGTGCGGCCCGTGTAGTCGTGGTTGTCGCGGCTCAGTTTGTTCATCTCGCTTTTAAAAGTGTCGCAGTTCACCGTTTTGGCTCCAAAGAACCCCTTGCGGGTGTGCACACCCTTGATGGCGCTGGTCATGTCGAACACGCCGCTGCAGAACGGCTCCACGTGGCGGCGGTTGAACTTAAGTTCGCTCAGCCACTCGGTGTAGCCACCAAAGAACGAGTCGGTGAGAGTGCGGTAGAACTGTGTGGCAGTGAAGTCGCGCGTAATTTTCGGCGCATCTTCGGTGAAGCCCTGCCCTATCATTCCGCTGAAGCCTGTGCGCAGGAATATGAACAGCAAGTGGAACTTCACCATGCTCTCATACACCAGGTCGCGCGTCTGCTTGCCCAGCGAGGCAAAACTGATGTCGTCGGTGTCAACGTCGAGACCGTATTCAAACGCCTTGGTGGGCAGCGGCGAGCGGGTGACGGGGTCAACGAGTTGGTCGGTGGGCAGGCCGGCGAAATTGAGCGGGGCGAGCGCACCCACCAGCTCCACCAGATGGGCCGGATCGTGCTGGTCTTGCTTGTCGCCCGGGTCATACTTGTAGGGGGCATCGTGGCCGTGGTCGCCAAGATAGTAGATGGCGTTCACTTGATGGCCGCTGTTGCCCGTGATGGTCTGGTTGTAGTATTCCAGCGCCGACTGGGTTTTCACAATAAAGTCGCTGCTGGCAATGCGGCGGTCGCTGCCGTCGTCGCTCTGCATAAGGCTGAAATATGGCAGCATGGTGAGGCCGCCTATTGGGGCCGTCTGCAGGAAGGCGCGGTTTTTGATGTCGGATCCGGCAGCCTGGCGTATGTTTTTCACCAATATCGGGAAGCCGGCGGCTCCCGTGCCACCGAATATCGAGCTGATGAAGAATATGCGGTCGCCATCGGCAAACACGCTGGTGAACGCCTTAAACTCGTTGCTGTCCTTGATGCCGTTGAGCGCCACACTGCCTATGTTGGGCGAGCCCACAAAGCCGATGCTCATCTTGTTTTCGAGCTGATAGTCGGCAAAAAGCAGCGAGGTGAGCGCCTGGTTAGGCTCATTCATGGTGTCGTAGCCAATGAAGTCGCGGAACTTTTTGCTGCCCACGGCGGCCATGTTGAATATAAACGAGTCGTCAAGCTCCACGGGCGAACCTTGCATTATGTCGCGCAAGGTGGAGATTTTAGTGGCAAAGAAGCCGCTGGCGTTCACCTCGTCGCCATGGATTTGGCGGCGCAGCATGCGGTAGGCACTCAGCAGAGTCTCGGTGCGTTTGAGGTCGGCGTTGCTCTTGTGCGGGTCGATGATGATGGGCACCAGCTCGAGGTTGGGCACCGGTTTGCCGTCGGGGCCGACAGGGCGCACACCCGCCGCCGACAGCATCAGCAGCGACTTGAGCACCCGCGATCCGGTGCCGCCTATTGCGAATATGAATAGTCTCATTGCTTTCTGTGGATTTGTTTTAATGGAGGTTATTGCGGTATGGGGGTGTGGCGGCAGTTGCTGCTCCACCAGCGGATGGAGAACGACGCCACCACAAACATCAGCACAGAGTAGAGCACGGTGGCCGTTTGAAATGCGGCCGTCTCGGCGGGATAGCTGATGCCGCCATTGTCGCTGAACACGCTCACGTTGACGCTGTAGCACACCACGGGGGTGAGCACAGCCACCACGGCCAGCATGGCCAGCCAGTGCCACCAGCGGTCGAAACGCACCGAGTTGATCACATAATAGTAGATTCCCGCGCCCACCCACGCCAAAGCAGTGATCACCATGGCCACGGTGTCGTAGATGCCCAGGTTATACATGTTGTCGCTATAGCCGGGGGCGTTGTAAACGAGTTCGAGCAGCTGCACGCGCAGCAGCCAAAACAGCACCGTAACCACGATGCCTACGATGAGATAGATAGTGTCCTTTTGCATATATATGTGCCGATTAATTTTTCAGTTTCAATTCAATTTGAGTGTAGCGGTCTTGACCGTTGGCAAACGCGCTGTAGATGCCATGCATGAAGCTCTCGAGTCCAAACGTGGTGGAAGCAAAGCCTGGCGCGGCGGGATTGGTGTCGTCGGAGGCGGTTGACAGCGTAATCCACTGCGGGAAGTCGTTGCGAATGTAAATGACCACATCGTCTTGCGGCGAGTTCATTTTGCCCGTGAGCGTGATTATGTGGGTCATGCCATCGAGATAGGCGCTGTTGTTGGCGCTGATGTCGGCCTGCTCAATGGGCCTGACGGCTATGCCGAAGCCATTGAGCGACCTCACCGAAAAGTTGGAGGCATTGGCGAAAAACGCAGCGTCCTTCTGCAGCACGCCCAAGTTTGCGGCCAGGCTGAAACACAGCTTGCCGGTGGTGCGGTCGGGAGTGCAGCCTGTGAGCTGGTGCGGGTTGTCGTGCGACACGCGGAAGCGTCCGGCGTTACCCTTCCAGTCGGGAATCACCTTAAATGCCACAGGCGTTTCGCTTTGGTTGAAGCGGTAGGAGTTGACCGCGGCTGCAGGATGTGTCAGCGCCGCATATGCTGGGTCGGCGGCCATCTGGTCGATGGTCGAGGCGTCGGCAATCACTATCAGGTAGAAGGGGCGCTTGCCGCGGTAGTCAAACGGCTGGCCATTGTAGGGATAGTACTTGCCGTCGTAGTCGCCCATCAGCTGGTTGACAATCACCGACTTGCCGTTGTGGTTGCGGAACACCGAGGCAGCCAATCCGCGCTCCTCGTTGAAAATCTTTTCCACACTCACGTTGCGGGTGTCGGCCGGCGAATATATCATGTCGGTAACTAGGATGCTCACATTGTTGGCCGGCTGGGCACTGATTATCTTGTCGAAAATCAGCTTGAAGTCGGTGTGACTGGCATCGCCCGTGCCCGCCGTGCTGGCATAAATGTCGCGGTCTTGCAGAAACGAGTCGGCGGTGCCGCTGTAGGGATATATGTTGTCGTTCACAATGTTGATTTTCACAGCCGAGCGCGACGGGAAGGCGTTGATGATGTCGTTGACCGCCGCCTTCAGCTGGCCGCCGCCCGAGCGGCTGTCGTAGGGCACCATCGAGCCGCTGCGCTCGAAATACACCGTCAGAGAGAGGCTTGCAGCGCCATAACGGGTAATGTCCCAGTCGACGGGCGGACGCAGGCTGTGGCCAACTTCGGTCACTTTTTTGGCAAGGGCCTCAACCTTGATCTGCCCGCCGTCGGTGAGGTAGGCGGCATATTTGTCGGGGTTGTCCTTGATGAGTTGGCAAATGCCGTCGTAAGCCTTGCGGGTTGTGTCGCCGCTGATCATGGCCGTGCGTATGGCCTTGTCGAGCTCGCCGCCGCGACCGCCGCACGCAGTGGCGCACAGCAGTGCAGCCAGAGCCACAGCAGCAATTGTGAAAAGTCGCAATATCGATTTCATCTTGATTGGCGAATTGTGTTACATACTATATAAATAGCAAATTTATCGATAAAGTGCGGGGCGGAATTTGATTTGGCGTTAAAAAAAGCAAAAGCGGCCGCCAAGCACTTAATTATTTGACGCTGCATAGCCGCCCAAAAGATGCAGTGGCACGCCGCTCAGCGGTAGCGCTGGTCGGTGGGCTCAGCCACGAACGCGGCGGGATTGTATCGTATGCCCCACAGGTCGTAGCGTTCGCTTTGGCGCACCAGCCTCCGCTTGAAGTCGGCCCAGTCGCGGCGCTGGCTCCACACATTCTCGCACAGTGCGGCCAGGCGCGGAAACACCAGTGTCTCCACCTTCCATGGTGCAGGAGCGTACTCGGTCCACATGCAGCCCTCCGCGCCCATTATGAGCTGCGCCTGGCTGGCGGTGGCTGAATCGGGCACAATGTTGAAGTCATACACCATTTTCACCGTGAGCAGCTGCCGGCGGCCCGACATCACCATTTGCTGCGTGGAATCTTCGATGTAATCGAAGTAAAACCAGCGTCCCGGAGCGATGATGGTGCGGTGGCCAGGGGTGAGTTTCTGCGCGCTCACGCCCGAGCGATGATGCCAATTCATCACCACCGCCCCAGTGCTGTCGCACTGCTCAATGCCGCCATTCCAGCCTATCATGGTCTTGCCGTGGGAGTTGACTATGCGCTTCACGTAATCCATGAAGTAGCGTTGAAGCCCGTTTTCGTCGATTAATCCGTGACTTTTTATGAACTGCTGAGTCTGCTCACTCTCCTTCCACCACCGCGGGGCGCACTCGTCGCCGCCGGCGTGGATGTATTGGCCTGGGAACAGGGCGCACACCTCATTGAACACATCGGAGAGGAACTTAAACACCTCGGGTGTGGGCGCAAGCACATTGTTCTGGCGGTTATATATGCCCCATGTCTGCGCCGTGGATTTTGGCAACTGTGGCGTGGTGCTGAACTCAGGGTGCACGGCAAGCACCGCCATGCAGTGGCCGGGCACGTCGATTTCGGGCACCACAGTCACATAGCGGCTGGCTGCATAGCTCACCACCTCTTTTATCTGGTCTTGGGTGTAGTAGCCGCCATAGGGCAGCGGACGGTAGCGGCCTGGGAACACGCCCTCGATTTCGCCGGTGCGCTGCGAGGCGCTGGCGGTGAGCTCGGGGTGGCTCTTTAGCTCAATGCGCCAGCCCTGGTCATCGGTGAGGTGCCAGTGGAAATAGTTCATCTTGTGCAGCGCGAGCCAGTCAATGTAGCGCTTCACAAACTCCACGGGAAAGAAGTGGCGCACCACATCGAGGTGCATTCCGCGATAGGCAAAGCGCGGGTAGTCGATGATTCTCGCAGCCGGCAGCATGGGCACCACACCAGCGCGGGTGGGCAGCAGCTGAATGAGAGTCTGCACGCCGTAGAACACGCCCTGCTCGTCGTTGCCTTCGACCACTGCCCCGAGAGAGGGGTCGATGGTGAGCGAGTAACCGCCAGGGGTGCCGTGATTGTTGCGGTTGATAAGAGATATGCACGGTTTCATCGGAGATTTCCGCACTGTGGTAATGGGAAGGCCCAAGTAGCGCGATGTGTAGTCGGCCAGGTAGCGCGCACTCGTCGCGGCCCCGCTTCCGGCATAATAGATCACTGTGGTGCGCGACAGTTCGAAGGGATGCGCGGCAGTGTCGATGTCGCAGACAGCCGGCTGAGGAATGATTTCGGTGATTCGGCGGGCGTAGTAGTCGGTGGCCATAGCAGCGCACAGGCCCAGGGTGACCATAGCAGCAAGAGCCGTAAGACGCAATAATTTATTCATTTTCAAGCGTATGTTCGTTTCGATTTATGATTATTACAAAGTTAGTACATAATTTTTATATTTTATTCTCACCTTGCACAACATTATGCCGTTTTGGCACGTTATTTGCATAAAAACCAAAACACAGGCCTTTGCAAGGTTGCAAAAAACGCACGTTGGGTGATGGACTGCGTAACTTTGCACCGTGAACATCACAAAAACTATTGACGACCAGTCTTAGTTAACTTCAAGTCTAAATTTAAAAAACACAACTGAAATGAATGAAAACAGCAACACAGCAGCAGGGAAAAAAGTGATTACCAACTACAACCTCATCATTCTTGACCGCAGCGGGTCGATGAGCAGCATACGCAAGTATGCAGTGGATGCGGTGAACGAGACCATTGCCTCGATGCGCGCACGCCAGCAGGCACACGAGGCCGACGAGAAATCGCGGGTGACGCTCGTGGCATTCTGCAGCTGCTCGCTACAGGTGGTTTACAACAACGTGCCAGTGGAAGAGACCAAGCCGCTGACACTGAAGGACTACCGTCCCTGCTGCTGCACACCGCTCTACGACGCCATTGGCAACAACATCACACGTCTGCACGACATGGTGGGCGACGACAAAAACACTACGGTGCAGGTGACCATCATTACCGACGGATACGAAAATTCGTCGCGTGAATTCAGCCACAAGGCAATAAAATCCCTTATCGAAGCGTATAAGAAAGAAGGGTGGATGTTTGCCTACATGGGCGCCGACCACGACGTGGAGAGCGTGGCCTACGGTCTCTCGATCGACAACGCTCTGGAATTCGAAAAGTCGCAGTCGGGTGTGAGAGACATGACCTTGCGTTTCTGCAAATGCAGCAACGACTGGGCCGACGACCAGGTTTCATTCATGCGCGACGAGTCGATAAGCGATGAAGAAAAGATAAGAATGAGAAGATCACGCAGCAGCCGATTCTTTGAAGAATGACAACTGCATATAACTCAAACAAAACATAACACAACAGTTCTTTTTTATGACAACGACAAACGAATCACTAAATCCAACGGTGACCATACGCGTTAGCTCAGAGCAAATAGCCAACGAGTTGCGCAACAACCTGCACAGCGAATCCCTGCTTGGGCAGGCCGAGCCGCAGATTGTGGTTGATGAGCGGCCACGAGGCTATGACATAAGCGTTGAGACGAAGCGCTTCAACCTTGTGAACATAGGGCGCGACGCCACGCTGAGCATACGCGTGCGCCACATGCATGGTCCCATGTGGAAGGCGGTTGATTGTTTGTCGGAAGAACTACTGGCCCAATCCACCGACATTTTCGACACCCAGGCCGGCGACAAAGAGGTGTATGTGAACTGGGCCGACGTGTCGGATGAATGCTACGGCGCAGCCGACTACTACGATGCCGACGAAGGCTTGCTGTTTCGGGACGGCTCTGACGACGACATTGAGCTCTCACCATTGATGAAATTCAGCCTTGACCGCGCACTACCTTGCGCGCCACCCAGGAAAAGACGCCATCGCACGCCACCGGGTGATGTTCAAGAGAGGGCTCAGGAGCATGAAATCGATGAGGAGTATGAAAAGCTCGAAGACCAACTGCGCAGCCTCATCACCGAATATATTTTGCGCACCCACAGCGACCCCACCGAAAAGCTCCGCAAGGCCCTTATGGGAAAAATAGTAATCTCACCCACAATGGAAAGCCCCCTTGTGGTGAACAACGACTTCAAGATAATTCTGCCCGACTACGACGAGGTGGAGCTAAAAATGTCGTGCATACAGAAAATGCTGTATATGTTTTTCATGCGCCACCCCGACGGGGTGCGCCTAAAAAACCTTGTGGACCACGCCAGCGAGCTGGCCGCCATCTACAGCTGTCTGAAAGACTGTCCGCGGGCCGAGGCCATGCAAAAGGTGGAGCAATATATGTGCAGCAGCGAGCTGCGCAACCAGGCACTGAGCAAAATCAACCGCATTGTGGCGCGCACGGTGAAGTGGCCCGAGGCCAACGGCGAGAACCCGTATGTAATAGCCGGCAAGCGCGGCGACATCTACCGCCTGGCCATCGAGCCCGACAAGATTCGCTTCAACCCGCAACCCAAGCAGTGGATTGAGCAGAACATGGCGTGACGCGCACACACCTGTGCCAACAATAAACAGGCCAGCCTCAAAGCCCGATTGATGAAAGGGCTTTGGGGCTGGCTTAGTTTTTCCGGATGTCAGGATTAGACTGCCGCTGTGAGGCCTACTGCATGATGATGCGCATGTGGGCCTTGGGGTAGCGCAGCACCAGGCAGCTGGCCTCGGTGAGCACCAGGGCGTCGACGTTGCGCACTCCGCTGGCCTTGAGGTTGAGGGCCTCGGTGCTGAAAGGCACGTGGCTGTACTTCTGCATATACTCGGGGTCGATGACGATGCCGTTGTCGGCCATGCCGCACTCGTCGAACACCTCGCTCAGCATCACATACAGCGTGCCAAACTTCGAGCGCAGCTCATTGAAGTCGATGCCCCACTTGCTCACGGTGTCGCGCGAGGTGATCACCTTGCTGTAGTCGAGCTTGTTGAGCCGGCCAATGAGACCCGAGCCGCCGATGAGAATTTTGCGCTTGCTGCCGGCATTGCCAGTGAAGGCCTCGCGCATCATGTCGATGATGCTGTCTTGAGTGAGCGACGAGTCGTCGTAGTTCCACGTCTTGCCGGCCTGATACCAGATGCCGCCCGTGAACAGCAGCGTCTGCTTGCGCACGTTGTCCCACAGCGAGCGCTTCACGCCAAAGAGGAAACTCTTTTCCATGCCCAGGCGCATGTCGTAGATGGCGGCCTCCTCCTGGTCGCTCATGTTCCACTGCACCTCCTTGTTGGCCATGCGCATGAGGGTGCTCTGCTCAATTTGCATCTTGAATATCTGGCAATAGTTCTGCGCCTTGGTGGGCAGAGCCTCGAACTGCGGCGACATCACATCGAGCTCGCTGGCCGCGCGGCCCATCCTAATCAGGGTGCAACCCTTGGCAATGGAGGGCACGCAATTAACACCCTTGTCGATGTTTTTGCCGTTCACAGCCTGCACCACCAGTCCGCCCGTCTCGTCGCGCGACACCACATACAGCATCAGTTCCTTGTCGCTCGGCGTCACGCCATCGGGCTCGTAGCCATGCACGCCCTGCACCAGAATGGTGTCGGAAGCATCGAAGATTTCGTCGTTGTCAGTCGAGATTGCCACCTTGGTGCTTGCGCTGGCCGCAAGGGTGGTGGGAGCGGTGTAGGCCGCCGCGGTGCGGGTGCGGGTGGGCTTGGTGTCGACGTTGTAGTAGTCCACCACCATGCTGCCCGAGTGCTTGGCCCCGGCACAGCGCGAAAGCTGGTCGATGGGCGTGGCCATGGGGCGGATTTTCACTATCTGGCGGTCGATTTCGTTGAGCAGCAAGTCGGGGCTGCCCTTGGAGGCTAGGTCGGTGGTGAGCGGGCCACCCACCACATGCTTGCCACCGGCCACTCCGGCCACCATGGTCGCGGCCAGCATGGTGTCGCCGTGGCTGCAGGCGGCCAGCACCAGCATAATGAGGATGATTACGAGCAGAATGAGCAGGGCTCGGTTGCGCTTAATCCAGCCGATGGTGTTCTTCACTCTGCACTTGAGGGTAATGATTTGTTGAAACATAATGGTTAGTTTGTGTTTGAGTTGGTTGATAAAACTGTTGATTAAATTCGTTTGCGGTTTGATTCAGGCTACGAGTCCACATCGTCCCAAAAACTGCGCTTGGCATAGCGCGGAAAGTTGACCGGTGTGGTCTCGGCCACGGCGCTGTCGGGCGTGGTGAGGACCTCAATTTTCTCGTTGCGGCCGCGCAAATAGCCGGCGGCATCGGCGTTTTTCACGTCATCGTCGTGCCTGAGGGCCTTGGCCACGAGCGTCACAAGACTGCCGCTCACTCCGCTTGCCACAGGCTCAAGAATCTGCCTTACGGCAGCTGCCGTGGCCTCATCGAGGTGGAGCTTTTGCACGGTTTCATCGATTATTTCGGCTTTTTTAGAGGAGGGCCGTGGCTGCTGTGGCGCAGCGGCGGGAGTGGGTTGGGTGTCGTTAGTGTTGTGCATGGTGATTGTTACAATTTTTTGTGTTAGCGATTAGTTACGCCGCAAAATTAGCGCCACCACCATAACGCGCGCCATAGCAAAAAATCACACTGCTGCGTTTTTTTGATTGCCACCCTTTGCCGTTACAAAAAAATCGTGCTATTTTTGCAAACCACACAAGTTATCGACATAAATTACAACAACGCATAAACACTAACACAGAGTCCACGCAAATGAAGAAGATAATGCTGGTGATAGTAGCCGCACTGCTGGCCACCGCCGCCATAAGCGCCGAAAAGCGATATGGAGTGTATGGGGTGATGTTCTACAACTTGGAGAACATGTTCGACACCATCAACAACAACGGCAAGTATGACAGCGAGTTCACCCCCGACGGGGCACGCAAATGGAACGGCCAGAAATACTGGTCGAAGCAGCACAACATGGCCTACGCCATCAGCCAGATGAAGACCAAGCACACCCCCATGGGCCCTGCCATAGTGGGCGTGAGCGAGGTGGAAAACAAGAGCGTGCTGCAAGACCTTGTGAAGCAGCCCGAAATCAAGGACTGGCACCTGCAGATAGTGCATCACGACAGTCCCGACCGCCGCGGCATTGATGTGGCGCTGCTCTACAACCCGCGCCTGTTTCGCGTGCTGAATGTGGTGAACACCACGCTGCACATCCCGGGCTACGACAGTTTCCGCACCCGCGACCAAATGTGCGTGACCGGCATGCTGGCCGGTGAAAAGGTGAGCGTGATAGTGAACCACTGGCCGTCGCGCCTGGGCGGACAGGAGCGCTCGAGCTATCTGCGCGAGGCAGCGGCCGCAATGGCGCGGCGCACCATCGACTCGCTGCTGCGCGATGATCCCAACCAGGGCATAATATTCATGGGCGACCTCAACGACGACCCCATGGACAAGAGTGTGGCCGAGGCTCTTGGCGGCAAGCGCCACGCAGCCGACGTGAAGCAGCCCGGCGACCTCTACAACCCCTGGTGGGACAAGCTGGACAAGGGCATAGGCACACTGGCCTACAAGGGGCAGTGGAACCTGTTTGACCAAATAGTGATTTCGCAATATTTCATGCAGCACTACAAGGGCAACGACAAGCCGCGTCTCACATTCATGCGCGCCGATGTGCTCAACCGCGACTTTCTGAAGACGCAGGAGGGCGACCGCAAAGGCTACCCGCTGCGCACCTACTCGGGCGGAGTGTTTCTTAACGGATACAGCGACCACTTCCCCACCGAGATTTTCCTTATAAAAGAGCAATAAGAGAAAGAAACTGCTTTACATCTCTTATAGTGCTGATGCACACCCAATTACACATAGGAAGCATCAGCACTTTTTTCGTGCGCGCTAATATATAATGTGAGTGGCAATAATTTTGGGACAATTGGTTAGGGCGCTTTTAGTATTTTTTTGTATATTTGCGGCACGATTAACATATCAACTCTAACAATAATTTTTAAAACAACTCGTTTATGAAAAAAATTTTTACTCTCATCGTAGCTCTCGTGGCTACAGCATCAATGTCGTTCGCCTCATCGGCAAGCTACAAAATCGTGTTCCACGGCAATGACTCAATCGCAGTCGACGGCCCAGCAATCAACAGTGCAGAATTCCTCACCAAACCTGGTGTGATGGAAGCCGGTGCTGAATACATCGACTCGGCAGAGGTATCGAAAGTTTATCGTGCCGACCACGCAATGGGCATCAAGTTCAACACCGCAAAGGCAATTGGCACACTCACCCTCAACCTCTCCGACATGGGCAAAGTGAAAGCCAACAAGATTGTGGCTGAGGCCAGCGCATACGTGACCGACTACAAGGCAAACCGCCTCAACAAGTTCATCATCAACGGCGTGGAGAGCGCCACCACCATCGAGAAGGCCGACACAGTTGACGGCAAATATGTGTTCCCGAAATATGAGTTCCAGCTCGACGGCAGCGAGCTGTCGAAGATTGTGGTCACCACTGGCAACACCCAGAAAGCCCGCCTCAACCTGAAGTCGCTTGAGGTGATTTTCGAGGCCACCGGCGTTGACGCCGTTGAGACCAGCAAAGAGGTTGCCAACGTTAAGTATTACAACCTGACCGGCGTTGAGAGCGCAACTCCGTTTGAGGGCATCAACGTGAAGGTTGTCTCCTACACCGACGGCACTAAAGAGGCCCTCAAGGTGGTTAAATAATTGGCATTAGCGACCTATTCCACAAGGAAATATAAGAGACAACATGGCTCGGAGCAAGCTCCGGGCCATGTTTTTTATGTCCAAGTGAACGCTTTGGGCTTTGTCGGCCTTATGGTTTAATTTGTCGATGAAATAAACGCCATTCGTATATCCAATTTGCGCCCTTGCGCCTGAGGGAATAATTTTGCACCATAAACAGACAGATTCATTTTAACCCACACATTCTATTGGAAACAGGTGTTATGAAGGTAAAAAGATTGATTTTAACGGCTGCGGCCGCCTGGCTGCTGCACGGCGGAGTGGCCGCGCAAGACTCCACTGTTGCGGCAATGCCGCAACAGTGGACGCTGCAGCAGTGCATCGACCGGGCCAAGACGCAAAACGTGGCCGTGCGCCGTCTGCGCGTGAGCGCACAATCGGCGCAAATCGATGTGAAAGACGCCAAAAGCGCACGTCTGCCGCAGGTGTCGTTCCAGACGAGCCAGGGATTCAGCAACAGGCCGTTTCAAAGCACATCGGCCGTGGTCAACGGCTCGCAGGTGGTGAGCACCAACCACAAAAACAGCTACACTGGCGACTACGGGCTGAGTGCTTCGATGCCGCTGTATGACGGCGGACAGACGGCCAACAACGTGAAGTTGCAGCAGCTCAACAGCCAGATCGCCGACCTCAACGTGAGTGCGCAAGAGCTGAATCTGGAGGAGAGCGTGACCAAACTGTATGTGCAGATACTCTATGCACAGGAGACGGTGAAGCAGGACAAGGAGCAGATTGAGTTGTCGCAGAAGCAGCTTGACCGCGGCCGCGGACTGTTTAAGAGCGGACTGCTCAACAAGGCCGACGTGGCGCAGCTTGAGTCGCAAAACGCCACCGACCGCTATCAGCTGGTGGCCGATGAGTCGACCCTGGCCGACTACAAACTGCAACTGAAGCAACTGCTTGAGCTCGACGGCGACCAAAACCTTGAACTGGCCGCAAGCGGCACCGATGCCGACGCACTCACGCCGCTGCCAGCCAAGGCCGACGTGTATGCCGCAGCACTGGCACTGCGCCCCGAAATACAGGCCGGCAAGCTGGCCATGAACCGCAGCGAACTCGATGAGAAAATAGCCAAGGCTGGCTCGCTGCCATCAGTCACGCTCAACGCAGGCATGAGCACAAACAACATTACCGGCAACGGCGGATTTTTCGACCAGCTGAAGCGCCAGTGGAGCAACACGCTGGGCGTGACGCTGAGCGTGCCCATCTACGACCGGGGCAAGACCAAAAACGCCATTGCCAAGGCGCGCCTTGAAAAGGAGAGCAGCTATCTCGACCTGCTCGACTCGCAAAAGACGCTGTGGAAGTCGATTGAAGGCTACTGGCAGCAGGCCACCAGTGCCCAGCAGCGCTACGCCGCCGCCAAAGAGCAGGTGCAGTATGCCCGCACCAGCTACGAGCTGACAAGCGAGCAGTTCCGTCTGGGCTTGAAAAACATTGTGCAGCTGCTCACCGACAAGACCAACCTCTCGAAGGCAGCCCAGCAAATGATTCAGGCAAAATACATGGCAGTGCTCAACGCCGCCATGCTCAGCTACTACCAAGGCGGACAAATGGCGCTGTAGCGCAACTTCAATGAGAATCAGTCACACCCATTAAAACTACCAACCGCGATATGAAAAAGAAAATAATTATAGCTGTGGTGGCCATAGTGGCCATTGCAGGAGCCGCCTTCCTGCTGATGCGGGGCGGCAAGGAGAAAGGCAAAGTGCAGTTTGAGCAGACGCGTGTGGAGCAGGCCGACATCAAGACCAGCGTCACCGCCACCGGCACCGTGGAGGCCGTGACCACCGTGGATGTGGGCACGCAGGTGTCGGGCATAGTGAGCAAGCTGTATGTGGACTACAACAGCACGGTGAAGAAAGGCCAGGTGATAGCCGAGCTCGACCGCACCAACCTGGAGAGCGAAGTTGCCTCGCAGCAGGCCAGCATGCGCAGCGCGCAAAGCGAACTCGACTACCAGAAGAAAAACTACGCTCGCTATGCCGAGCTCTACCGCAAGCAGCTGGTGAGCGCGTCGGAATACGATGTGGCCCTTGAAAGCTACCGCAAAGCCCAGGAGCAGGTGAAGGTGGCCGCCGAAGGCGTGGCCAAGGCGCGAACCAATCTGGGCTACGCCACCATCACCTCGCCCATCGACGGCGTGGTGATTTCGAAAGAGGTGGAAGTGGGCCAGACAGTGGCTTCGTCGTTCAACACCCCCACCCTGTTCACCATTGCCAAAGACTTGAAGGACATGCAGGTGGTGGCCGACGTTGACGAGGCCGACATAGGCGAGGTGCGCGAGGGCCAGCGCGTGACGTTCACCGTCGACGCCTTCCCCGATGACACCTTCACCGGCACGGTGAAGCAGGTGCGCCAAAACGCTACGACCACCAACAATGTGGTGACCTATGAGGTGGTGATCACCGCCCCCAACCAAGACCTGAAACTGAAACCGGGCCTCACCGCCAACGTCACCATCTACACTTTGGAGCGCAGCGGCGTGACCAGCGTGCCCAGCAAGGCCCTGCGCTTCACACCCGAGCCCGCCATCATAGGCAACGCCTACAAGATTAAAGACGTCAAGGCCGAGCACAAACTGTGGACTCTGGAGGGCAACACCTTTGTGGCACACAAGGTGGAAGTGGGCATCACCGACGGCACCCGCACCGAAATTCTGAGCGGTGTGGACCTCAACACCCAAGTGGTGCTCGATGTGGCCGCGCAATCGCTGCAGGCTGGCGACGACCAGGCCGATGCCGACGGCGAGAGCGGCGACTCCGAGCAGTCGCCATTCGCCCCCAAGGGCCCAGGCAGCAACAAGAAGAAGGGCGGCAACGGGCCCAAGTAACCACAAAATCACTATTTTCTGCTTTATGGACAACAACAAGAAACCAATCATAGAGCTCGACAACATAAGGCGCAACTTTGTGGTGGGCGACGAGGTGGTGCACGCGCTGCGCGGCGTGTCGTTCACCATAAGGGAGGGCGAGTTTGTGACCATAATGGGCACATCGGGCTCGGGCAAATCGACCCTGCTCAACATTCTGGGCTGCCTCGACTCGCCCACCAGCGGCGAATACCGCCTCGACGGCACGCCGGTGCGCTCAATGAGCAAGGCCCAGCGCGCCATATTGCGCAACCGAAAGATAGGCTTTGTGTTTCAGAACTACAACCTGCTGGCCAAGACCACGGCTGTGGAAAATGTGGAGCTGCCGCTGATGTACAACCCCTCGGTGAGCGCCGCGGAGCGCCGCCGCCGTGCCATTGCCGCGCTCGAGCGCGTGGGCCTCGGCTCGCGCCTTAACCACAAGAGCAACCAGATGTCGGGCGGACAGATGCAGCGCGTGGCCATAGCCCGCGCCCTGGTCAACGACCCAGCCGTGATTCTGGCCGATGAGGCCACGGGCAACCTCGACACCCGCACCTCGTTTGAAATCCTGGTGCTGTTTCAGGAGCTGTATCACGAGGGACGCACGCTCATTTTCGTGACCCACAACCCCGAGATAGCCCAATATTCAAGCCGCAACATAATGCTGCGCGACGGCAAAATTCGCAGCGACGAGCTGAACCCGCACATCATGGATGCAGCCGAGAAACTGGCCAGTCTGCCCGTGCAGCAAGACGACTAACACAGACGGCCAACACATTTAGAGCATTTTTTATGAACGGAACAAATCTATTTAAAATAGCCCTCAAGGCCATAGCCAACAACAAGACGCGCAGCTTCCTCACCATGCTGGGCATCATCATAGGCGTGGCCTCGGTGATTGCCATGCTGGCCATAGGCCAGGGCTCGAAGCAAAGCATTCAGAAGCAGATAGCCGAGATGGGCTCAAACATGATAATGATTCACCCCGGCGCCGACAAAGGCCCCGGCGGAGCGCGCCAAAGTGCCGACGACATGGAGACGCTCACGCTCACCGACTACCAGAACATCGTGAACCAGAACAAGTATCTGGCAGCGGTCAGCCCCAATGTGTCGAGCTCGGGACAGCTGATTATGGGCAACAACAACTACCAGAGCAGCGTGAGCGGCGTGAGCATCGACTACCTAACCATCAGGCAGCTGTCGGTGGAGTCGGGCGAGATGTTCACCCAGGCCGACATCAAGTCGGCCGCCAAGGTGTGCGTCATTGGCAAGACCATTGTCGACAATCTGTTTCCCAACGGCGGCGACCCCATAGGCCAGGTGATACGCTTCAACAAAATACCGCTGCGCGTGGTGGGCGTGCTCAAGAGCAAAGGCTACAACTCGATGGGCATGGACCAGGACGACATAGTGCTGGCGCCCTACACCACCGTGATGAAGCGCATGCTGGCGCAGACCTACCTGCAAGGCATATATGCCTCGGCCCTGACCGAAGACATCACCGACCTTGCCATAAGCGACATCACCTCGATATTGCGCACCGACCACAAACTCAAGGCCAGCGACGAAGACGACTTCTCGATTCGCTCGCAAGAGGAGCTCAGTTCGATGATGAACTCCACCACTGGCATGATGACCACGCTGCTGGCCTGCATAGCCGGCATATCGCTGATAGTGGGCGGCATAGGCATCATGAACATCATGTATGTGTCGGTCACCGAACGCACCCGCGAAATTGGCCTGCGCATGAGCGTGGGCGCGCGTGGCATCGACATCCTCAGCCAATTCCTCATCGAGTCGATACTCATCAGCATCACCGGCGGCGTGATAGGCGTGATTATGGGCGTGGGGGCCTCGTTTGCCGTCAAGATGTTCGCCCACTGGCCCATCAGCATCGAGGCCTGGACTGTGGTGCTGTCGTTTGTGGTGTGCACCATCACAGGCGTGTTCTTCGGCTGGTATCCGGCCAAGAAAGCGGCCAACCTCGACCCGATTGAGGCAATTAGATATGAATAGCATGCCACTTTAACAAAAGTTTTTGCTAAATTTGCCCATTATGTTAGCCACCAAGCAATCCGACGGATACACGCGGCGCAGCCTGCTGGTGCAGGCCCTGTGCTGGGGAATAGTGGTGTTTTTCCCGCTGTTTTTCTACAACCCCACCGACTCGTGGAGCGTGACGCTGAGCCGGTTCATGCGCTCGCTGGGCAGCCCCATGAGCTACATGATAGTGTTCTACGCCAACCTGCTGGTTTTGGTGCCGCGGCTGCTGTTCCGCAAGCGCGTCAATGCGTTTGTGGCGGCCAACGCGGTACTGATCATCGCAGCCATGTGCCTCACCATGGGCTGGTGGCACCTGACGGCCGACACATTTCCCATTGCCGAAATGCGCCGCCACCGGCCGCGCGGCGCCTTCGGGCCGCCAAAGTGGCCCATGTATTTCCAGTCGGTGATAATGCTGGTGCTGATAGTGGCGCTGAGCGTGGCCATAAAGCTGGGACAGCGGTGGCAGCATCTGGAGGAGGCCCGAAAAGAGGCCGAAAAGATACGCACCGAGGCCGAGCTGCGCAACCTGCGCAACCAGCTGAACCCGCACTTTCTGCTCAACACGCTCAACAACATCTACGCCCTCATCGCCTTCGACGCCGACAAGGCGCAACACGCCGTGGAGGAGCTGAGCAAGCTGCTGCGCCACGTGCTGTATGACAACCAGCAGAACTACGTGCCGCTGTACAAGGAAGTGGCGTTCATGCAAAACTACATTGCGCTGATGCGCATAAGGGTGACCAGCAGCGTGAAAATCGACACCGACATCAGCATAGCGCCCGACGATGCACAGCCCATAGCCCCGCTCATATTCATCTCGCTGATTGAAAACGCCTTCAAGCACGGCGTGTCGCAGGCAGGCACGGGCCACATATATGTGCGCCTGGCCAAAGATGGCGACAACGTGGTGTGCGAAATCCGCAACAGCAACCACCCCAAGCAGCGCAACGACAAAAGCGGCTCGGGCATAGGGCTCGAGCAGGTGGCACGGCGGCTCGAAATCATGTATCCGGGCCGGCACACCTGGGAAAAGGGCGTTACTCCCGACGGCAAGGAATATTACTCAAAAATAGTGATTGAAAATGACTCTGAAGTGTGCCATAGTTGACGATGAGCCACTGGCGGTGGAACTGCTGGTGAGCTATGTGAAGCGCATTCCGTTTATGGAACTGTGCGGACAGTATTCCAATGCGGTGGATGCCATGAAGGGCCTCACCGACAATCCTGTGGATCTGGCATTCCTCGACATTCAGATGCCCGAGCTCAACGGACTTGAACTGTCGCGCATGCTGCCCGAAGGCACCCGCGTGGTGTTTACCACGGCGTTTGAGCAGTATGCCCTCGACGGCTACCGCATCAACGCGCTCGACTACCTAATGAAGCCAATAAGCTATGTGAACTTTCTGGAGGCCTGCAACCGCGCGCTGCAGTGGTTCTCGCTCACGCGGCAAAAGCAGGCAGCGGCGCCCGATGGCAGCGGTACAGCCAGCGAGGCCAAGAGCATATTTGTGAAAAGCGAATACAAGTTGCTGCAAATCGACCTCGACAGCATCAAATACATAGAGGGACTCAAGGACTACGTGAAAATATACACCGAAGAGTCGCCCCACCCCATACTGTCGCTCATGAACATGAAGTCGATAGAGCAGATGCTGCCCGCCTCGCGCTTCATAAGGGTGCACCGCTCATTCATAGTGCAAAAGAGCAAAATACGCGAAATTGAGCGCAACCGCATCATCTTCGGCGACGTCTACATTCCCATCGGCGACAGCTACAAGCAGGCCTTCAACGACTTTCTGGGCCGCTCCTGACCAGCCCCGCCAGCACGGTTTTGGGGAATTTCCCAAAAATTCCCCAAAATCCCCGCAAATTTTAGCAAAAAGGATGTATTGCCATAAAACCAGGTGGGTGGTAATGAAATTTGATATAACTTTGCCGAAAATTTCTAAGTGTATGGAATTCTTTATTATTCTTGACGACAAGCAAATGGGGCCGTTCAGCATCGAGGAGCTGAAGGTGCGCGGCCTCAAGCCCGACACCCCCGTGTGGGCCGAGGGCATGAAGGACTGGGCCAAAGCCAGCGAGGTGCCGGCCCTGGAACAGGCGATAATAGCCGGCGAACCCAACGGCGGACAGTGGCAGCAGCGTGAATACAACGGGCAGCTGCCTCCACAATGGAATGCCGCCCAACAGCAGCTGTGGCAGCAGCCTGCCGAAGAGGAGCCCCAACAGGCCGACGACAGCAAGGGCAATGGCGCAAAGGGTTGGATTATAGCCGCAGTGGTGGCTGTGATTTTCGCAGTGTTTGCCATCACTTGCCCCAACAGCGAGAAGCACGAGGAGGCGGTGAAGAGCGAAGCCCGCGCCTTTGTGAACGAAACCATCGATCAGGTGAACGACTCTGAAAACAGTCTGCTTGGCTCTGTGCTGTCGCTGGGGCAGAAGTATCTAACGGGCAAAGCGCTCGACACATTTATGGAAACGAGTTTCCACGTCGACAACTACTTTATTTGCTCGGTGGGCCGCATCGAACTGATGGGCAAGAGCAAGACACTGTCGTTCGGCATCTTGGGGCATGTGTTCACGTTCAGTAAAGAGGATCTGGCCCTTGCGCTTGAAAAGGCCATGGGTGCCAACGTGGACGGCACCGATGAGGCCGACAAACCCGATGAGGCGGCTGCCGCCGACAAGGCCGACACCGTGGTAGAGAAGGTTGAAGTGGACGTGCCCAACGAGGTAGATTCGGCTGCCAACAAGCTGATTGACTCGGTGGGCCACCACATTAAGAAGAAAGTGACCAAGGCGGCCACCGACTGGCTGAAGAAGCAGGTGGACAAAATAGGCGACGCGGCAGGCAACTGACGCCATTCCAACCCAACAGACACACAGGCGGCCACGGCAAAACAGAAATATTGCCGTGGCCGCCTGATTTGTTCGATGAAATGGGCACATTGCTATGGCAGCGCGCAGCCGCGGTTGGCATCGCGGGCAAACATCAGCATCAGCTGCGCGTTGCACCGCCGCCACGCTGTGGCATAGAGGTCGGTGCGGCCGTCGTAGAAGCGCATCAGCGCATAGTAGGCCAGCAGTTCCACCACCAGCTGGTGGATGGCGGCGGTGAGGCTTGACGGCTGCGGGTGCTCAAACTGCAAAGTGAGGGTGAGGTTGCGCCGCTCAATGTTGGGGTTGTAGTTGGCCCACAGCAAGTAGGGCTGCAGGCGCGGCTGCAACTGGGCATAGCCCTCGCCCACCCTTAGGCGCAGCATGGGCGCATTGTCGGGGCTAAGGCGGTAGACGGCCGGATTGTGCGCCGACAGCCACTGGCTTTCGGCATAAATCAGGTTGAAAATCTCATCGAGGTCAATGGCCACATCCACTGTGGCCTGCTGTGTTTCGTTCATGGTGGTTGATTCTATATATATATTGGTTAGTTATTGATTGGTGGTGGCACGGCGGTTACACCGCGCCAAAGGCAGTGTCGGCCACAGGGTTGCGTGCCTTAAACGAGCGTTTCACTGCCCGGCTGCGCTCCTTGCAGGCCACATAGGTGTGGCGGCGGGCATAAGGATAGGAGATGAAGAACCGCGAGGCCCGGCAGTTTTGCAGCACAAATTCAAGTGCCTTGTTGATGCTGGGCACGCCCGAGTCCATGGCCTGGCGCACCTTGGCGGCAATCTCGTTCCACATCTGCGACTGGTCGGGCATCTTCACGGGGTTCACACCGCGCCTTATGATGCTGCACACCACTGGATAGGCTCGGCTGTGGCTCACGTAATAGCGTGGGTGGCCGTTGGCCAATGCAAACTCAAGTGCTTTTTTACGGGGATCTTTGGTGTTGTGCTCAACGAAGGCCATCAGAGCCTCCTGAAACAAGTCGAGCAGTTCGCTGTCGCGCTTCAAGCGCATTTCCTTTTTTGAATTCATGATAGCATAGATTTTTTTGTCGTCACATTTTATGGCTGCAAAGATAGCGCATAAATTGGCTTAGTGCAAATTTAATGTGGTAATTTTACCATATAAGCAGCAAAAAAATAGACGGAACAACACTTTAGGTGAGTGCCGCCTATTGAATATCGTGTCGGGCTGGGAGCCTTATTTGTATGTGATCACACCGTTGTTGTTGAAGTACTGATGACTGTAGTCGGCATTATGAACTTCGATGTAATTTTTGATTTTCGGAAGAATTGTGGGCACACCCTCCTTCACAAGGCCTTCATACTTCTGCGAATACTTGCCAAATTCGCCCACAGGCGTTATTTTGCCGTTAGCATCCTGCACGTCGGTGCCAAGTTCTATGCTGTATGCCACGTCATATTTATTCTTGGCGAGTTCTGCCGTTTTAGGCGTCACGGTGATTGCAAACGATGAGCTTGCGGGGAACGTAGCGGTGCTGAACTTGATCACGTTGTCGCCAGCGGCAATTGCCTTGGTGTGCTTAACTCCGGCGAAGTCGGTGTAGTCAACTTTAATGTCGGCAAGTTCCACAAAATCGGCCGAAGCCGAGAATTTGAACGTATTGATTAGGGTAAGTTTTGACGACGGTTTCGGCTCATCGCCCTTATTGTCGTCGCCACACGAGGCAAAGCCCACACACATGGCTGCCACCATAGCCAGGGCTGCCAAAAATTTAGTAAAACGTTTCATTGATTGAATTGGTTAAAAATTAATTGCTGTGTTGAGAAAAGTTCAACAGCACAAAAGTAGTCTATTTATTATCCGTGGCCAAAAAAAGCCGCACATTTTCCGCAGCACGCCCTCACAATGAGTTGGACATGTGGCAAAATGTAACTAACTTTGACCGAAAAAGCATTCGGCAAAAACACAATGATTTCGAAACGCATAAACGTGCTGGCCACACAGCTATCGGCCTTTACCGACCACCATCCGTGGGCCGCTTTCGGCTTATTGGCTTCACTGCTGTTCATCTATCAGATGCCGGCAATGGTGTGCGGGCTTGACATGTGCGACACGGGGTTTTACCTCACGTTTTTCGACAATATATTCACCCGTCCCGGCACGGTTGAATACAACTTTATGTACTACGCCAGCGGATTGGCGGGAGGACTGGTGCGTGCAGCCATGCCAGGCATCGGCATTGTGGGAATGCGCATGGCTGGCATGCTGCTGGTGCTGGCGGCTGCCGCAGTGGCGTTTGGCGCGCTGCACCGCACCGTTGGAGTCAAAGCCACACTTGCAGGGATTGCCGTGGCCATAATGTGCTATGTGCCGGCAGTGCTGGCCCTTAACCACGACATAATATCAGTGCTGCTCTACACAGCATCAATATGCCTGATGCTGCGTGGATTGCGCTCGGACAGCGTAGCCATTGTTGCCGCTGCCGGACTGGCCGCCGGGCTTAACGTGATGGTGCGCACGCCCAACGCAGTGGCACTGGCACTGGCCATTGCGCCCGCAATAAACGCGTTCCACGGCAATGGCAGCGCCTGGCGGGCTGCCGCTCAATCGGCGGCTTTCGTTGGAGCCATGCTCGCTGGCATGGGGCTGATGGTGCTGCTAATGCTCGCGCTGGGGCACTTTGAACTGTTTTGCAGCAATCTGCACGACCTGCGCAGCATATCGGCCGACGCCGACTCGTCGCACAACGTACCGTTTATGATAGCCGTGCAGTTCAGGTTCTACGCCAAGGCTCTGTGGGCACTGGCCAAGTTTGGCGGTGTGGCCGCAGTGTGGTGCGTGGCCAGGCGGAAGGCAAGGCAACCGGCGCTGCGGGCGGCCGTGCTTGCAGTGTGCCTTGGCGGCGCCGCGTGGGTCATGGCGCGCATGCCCGAGGTGATGCCCGTGTGGGGAATGTGCGTGTCGGGCTGCGTATGGGCGATTGCCACACATGGCAGCACCGACAAGAAGATGGCCGCATGGCTGGGCCTGTTTATGCTGCTGGCCTTCCCGCTGGGAAGCGACAACGGCGCCATCAACAACGGCTCACTTATTGCCCTCGTGGCTGCACCAGTGGCCATGGATTTGTGGGGGCGGCGCACCACGACCCCGTTTGTGGCGGTACTGGTGGTGTGCTGCGCAGTCCGGATGATTGGAGGCGACCTGTATTTCGACCGCGGCCCGGTGTGGGAGAAGACCGCTACTATCGACAGCAGCCGCGCCAGGCTGCTGCACACCTCACCAGGGCGTGCCGCAGCCATCAACGCCATGCTCAAAGGCACAGCACCATTCTTAGCCCCCGGCGACACGCTGATGGCATTCGGCAGCATTCCCATGGCCAACTACCTGACCCGCACCAGTCCGCACATAGGCTGCTCGTGGCCCGAGCTGCTGAGCGCATCGATGCTGAGCAGCAAACTCAACGCCTGCCCGGCGCGGCCACTGATTTTGCGCCAAAAGTTCAGCACCATTGGCGAGGCATGGGGCGAGCCAAGCGATGCACGGCTGTGCACCTACGACCAGCACAATGCCTATATGAACGACAAGAAACTGGACGTAATAAACCATTTCATCGCAGAAAACGGCTACCGTCCCATCTACTCCGACCGCTACTTTGTGCTGCTGGCCACGCCAGCCTGGATAGCGGC
The DNA here is from genome assembly GCA_934661195.1 of uncultured Muribaculaceae bacterium. Classification (GTDB taxonomy): domain Bacteria; phylum Bacteroidota; class Bacteroidia; order Bacteroidales; family Muribaculaceae; genus Sodaliphilus. The sequence continues at coordinate 55,117 of CAKUJD010000005.1, read as the reverse complement.
ACACAAGGCGCATTAGCGCCGCAGAGTAAATTTATCAGCTATTTGCACTATCTTTGCAACGCTAAACATAACTTATTCCAACGATATATGAGACTTATTGGCTTTATGGCAATAGCATTAGCCATGACAATGGGCAGCGCCAGCTGCCACAGCAACAGCAACGCGGCTCAGGCTGCGGCAGCCGACACGGCAGCCACAGCGCAAACGCCCCAGTTCAGCGGCGACAGCGCACTCGCGTTTGCAAAAGTCCAATGTGACTTCGGGCCGCGCGTACCCGCCACCGAGGCCCACAAGCAGTGTGCCCAGTGGCTGACGTCAACCATGGGGCGGCTGTGCGACAGCGCGTGGGTGCAGCATGGCGATGTGACCACGTTCGACGGCAAGCACTTGCAACTGAGCAACATCATAGGCGTGGTAAACCCCGACGCCGAACAGCGCATACTGCTCATGGCGCACTGGGACTGCCGTCCATGGGCCGACAACGACCCCGACCCCGCCAACCACCGCAAGCCCGTGATGGGGGCCAACGACGGGGCGAGCGGCGTGGCCGTGCTGCTTGAGCTGGCGCGGCAAATGAAGGCCAGGCGGCCCAATGTGGGTGTCGACATTGTGCTTGTCGATGCCGAAGACTGGGGAAGCAGCGACGATGAAGACAGCTGGGCGCTGGGCACCCAGTATTGGGCGGCACATCCGCACTACGGCGACGCCAAACCCATGTTTGGCGTGGTGGTCGACATGGTTGGTGCGTCGGGCGCAAAGTTTGCCCGCGAATACTTCTCGATGCAATATGCCCAAAACTTTGTGGAGATGGTGTGGAACGCAGCCAGCGAAGCCGGATTTGGCACCTACTTCACCAACGACAGCGGCGGCGCTGTGACCGACGACCACATTGCGGTTAACAAGGTGGCCGGCATCCCGTGTCTCGACATAATTGACATGCGTCCCGACTCGCCCACAGGCTTCTACGACGGCTGGCACACCACTCACGACACCTTCGACCGCCTCGACGCCGGCACACTGCGCGCCGTAGGGCAGACCCTGGTTTCGGTAATTTACGGATACTGAAATGAAACATACAGCATAACTTAATTTCACATGACTCTAAAACGAATTGCGCTAATGTGCAGCACCCTACTGATTGCCGGCAGCAGCCAGGCAGCTCTGAAATATCCCGCAGCCAAACGGGTAGACGTCACCGACGACTACTTCGGGACGAAGGTGGCCGACCCCTACCGCTGGCTCGAAAACGACACCAGCGCCGAAACGGAGCAATGGGTCAACGCCGAGAACAAGGTGACCCGCGAATACTTGAACAAAATCCCTTTCCGCAACGCGGTGAAGCGACGCATCACCGAACTTGCCAACTACGAAAAAATGGGCGCACCCATGAAAGTGAAGGGCAAGTACTACTACTTTGACAACAACGGGCTGCAAAACCAAAGCGTGCTTTATGTGAAGGACGCCCTGGGCGGCACACCGCGCGTGGTGCTTGACCCCAACAAGCTGAGCAATGACGGCACCGTGGCTCTGCAGCAGCTCAACTTCTCGCACGACGGCCGCTACATGGCTTATGTGATTACCCGCAACGGCAGCGACTGGAACGAGATATACGTGCTCGACCTCATCACTGGCAAGCAGCTGGCCGACCACATTCGGTGGGCCAAGTTCACCGACGCGCAGTGGCTGGGCGACGGATTCTTCTACAGCGCATACGACGCCCCCGAGGACGCCAAGTCGTCGAAAAACGAATATCACAAGGTGATGTACCACAAACTGGGCACTCCGCAAAGCGACGACTATGTGGAATACCGCAGCCACACCAACCCGCTGCTCTTCTACCAGGCGGTGGTGAGCGACGACGAGCAGTTTGTGTTCATTCTCGAGAGCGACGGCGACGGCAACCGCCTGTATGCCAAAGACCTCAGCGACCGCAATCCCCACTACGTGCGCCTGGCCGGTGACATGAAATACACATGCACACCCATTGGCGTTGACAATGGAAAAATCTATGCCCACACCAATGCCGGCGCTCCGTGCTGGAAGGTGGTGGCCTTCGACGCCAGCCATCTGAGCGAGGCCAATGTTGCCGATTTCATCGCAGAAAAGCAGTGGGTGCTGTCGGGCGTAGACATGGCCGGCCACAACTTCATAGTCACTTACGACAAAGACGCGTCCAACCACCCCTACCTGTATTCGGCCGAGGGCAAGGAACTGCACGAAATCAAGCTGCCCACCTTCGGCTCGGTGAGCTTCAGCAGCAAAAACACCGACAGCGAGGTGTTCTACACCTTCACGTCCTACACCACCCCGGCGCGCGTCTACAGCTACGACATGGCCAGCGGCGAGTCGCGGCTGGTGTTCGCCCCCAAAGTGCCGCTCGATCCGGCGCGCTACGTCACCGAGCAGGTGTTCTACACCAGCAAAGACGGAACTAAAATCCCTATGTTTCTCATCTACAAGAAAGGCATTAAGCGCGACGGGCAGCGCCCCACACTGGTGTACGGCTACGGAGGCTTCAACATCAGCATGACGCCTGGCTACAGCTACTACCGCGTGCCATTCGCCTTGCTCGACATGGGCGGCGTGTATGCCGTGGCCAATCTGCGCGGCGGCGGCGAATATGGCGAGCAGTGGCACGAGGCCGGCACAAAGTTGAAGAAGCAGAACGTGTTTGACGACTTCATCGCCGCCGCCGAATACCTGATTAAGGAAGGATACACCTGCCCGGCCAAGCTGGCCTGCAACGGCGGCAGCAACGGCGGCCTGCTGGTGGGCGCGGTGGTCAACCAGAGGCCCGACCTCTATGCCGCTGCAGTGCCGCAAGTGGGCGTGATGGACATGATGCGCTACCACCTGTTCACCATTGGCTGGAACTGGGCGCACGACTATGGCCGCAGCGATGACAGCAGCGAGATGGCACAATACCTGCTGCACTACTCGCCGCTGCACAACATAAAGAACGATGGCACACACTACCCCGCCATCATGGTCACCACCAGCGACCACGACGACCGCGTGGTGCCCGCGCACTCGTTTAAGTATGCCGCCACGCTGCAGGCATCCAACACCGGTTCGGCCCCCAAGCTGATACGCATCGACAGCAAGGCCGGTCACGGCCACGGCAAGCCGGTGGCCAAGGTGATTGAAGAGTACACCGATGTGCAGTCGTTCATCATGCAGAACCTCGGAGTGAAATACCGCTACAGCAAGTAGCAGAGGCAACTATGGCGGGCGCAAAAGCCGCCATTCCACCGCACAAACCGGCTCACGGCCCCGCCCACCAATGGAGCGGGGCCGTTTTCTGCAAATGTCATGTTCACTTTTATTAATTCATGGTATGAGTGCCAATAGAGCAAATTTCAGTATTTTTGCAGCAATAACCAAGACACTTACGTTATAACGCATAATAGATTTTAACAAGCTATGGCTAACAACAATCAGGACAACGGGGCGCAGCAGCTGCGGCCCGTGTACATAGTGACCGGGGCCACTGGCGCCATGGGCAGCGTCATATCGCGGCAACTGGCCGAACAGGGCAAACCGCTGGTGCTGGCATGCCGCCGCACCGAGCGAGGCAAGGCTTTGGCCGAAGAGTTGAAAAGCACCACAGGCAATGCCGACATCACCTGCCTGCACCTCGACATGGGCTCGTTTGGCGGCGTAAGGGAGTTTGTGGGCAGCCTCAAAGCGCTCAACCGCCCTGTGGCAGCGCTGATCAACAACGCAGCCGTGCTCACACGCACCCGCGAGATGAGCGCCGACGGATATGAGCGCACAGTGCAGGTCAATTTTTTGAGCGCTGCACTGCTGGCACTCCTGGTGGAGCCGCTAATTGTGGAAGACGGCCACATAGTGCTCACCACATCGCATATGCGCAACTTCGTGACGCTTCCGTTTGAATTCCCGGCAGTGAGCGCCATAAGCCGCTTCATGCCGCTGGCCGTGTATGCGCAAAGCAAGCTGGCCCTCACCCTGTTTTCAATATACCTGTCGACCACCATGCGCACCAAGCGCATCATAGTGAACATGGCCGACCCAGGACTTGTGAACACCGGAATGCTCACCATGAACCGCCTGTTTAACCGCATGGCCGAGCACATGGCCACACTCATCCACAACCCCGAGAACGGCGCCATATCCACCATGCGCGCACTGGAGTCGAAAGACACCGGCTTCATATTCAAGGGCGTAGAAAACCAGGTGAAGGCATCCACCACGCTCAAGAGCCGTGAGGTGTTCATTAAGCTGTGCAACGACACTATGCGCCTGATGAAAAAAGAGATGGCCAAATGACTATGACGGGCAAAATCAAAAATCTGCTGTTCGACCTGGGCGGCGTGGTGATAAGCATCGAGCGCGAGCAGTGCGTGTCACGCCTCAAGCAGTTGGGCATGCGCGACGCCGACGACATGATTGGCCTCTATGCGCAGACGAGCGCGTTTGGCAGCCTCGAAAGCGGCGCCCTAAGCGCCGACGAGTTCCACCGCGAAATGCGCCGCCACTTCAGCCGTCCTGTGACCGACGAAGAGATCGACGGAGCGCTAAACGCATTCATCACCGGCCTGCCGGTGCAGCGGCTGCAAGCCCTGCGCGAGCTGCGCAAGCGCTATGGAGTGTATGTGCTGTCGAACACCAACCCCATAATGTTTCACAGCCGCATAGCGCAGCTGTTTCGCGCCGAGGGGCTGGAAATGGCCGATTACTTCGATGGAATCACCACCTCGTTTGAGGCCAAAGCCTGCAAGCCCGACAAGAAAATATTCGATTATGCCGTGGCCACAATGGGCATAAAGCCCGAAGAAACCATGTTTTTCGACGACGGGCAGGCCAATGTGGACGCTGCCCGCGCGCTCGGCTTCAACGCCGAGCTGGTGGAGGCCGGCACCGAGTTTATGCAAACAATCAGCCAATTAGGACTATGACGCAAATCATTGAGCATGGAGGCACACTGCCCGGCGGCATCAGGCTGGCGGCCACCATAGGCATGTTCGACGGCGTGCACCGCGGCCACGCCACGCTGCTGAAGGCGCTGAAAGCCGAGTCCGAAAAGGCCGGCCTAAAGACTGCCGTGGTCACCTTTCGCGAGCATCCGCAAAATGTGCTGGGCAAAAGCGGCGAGCCGCTGAAGCTGATAATGCCGTTGAGCAAAAGAATCGATGAAATCGGCCGTTTAGGCATCGACTACGTGATATTGCTCGACTTCACAGTGCAATTGTCGCTCTACGACTCCACGGGGTTCATGCGGCTGCTGCACGACTCCTTTGGGGTGCATATGCTTATGGTGGGCTACAACCACCACTTCGGCCACAACCGCAGCGAGACGTTTGCCGACTACACCGTCAACGGCCGGCACCTGGGTGTGCAGGTGCTAAAAGCCCCCGAATATCTCGGCGAATATGCGCCTGTGAGCTCGTCGATAATACGCCGCCTCATTGCCAGTGGCAAGGTCGACGACGCCGCCCGATGCCTGGGGCACCCATACACCGTGAGCGGCACCGTGGTGCACGGGTTTCGCAACGGCCACAAAATAGGCTTTCCCACAGCCAACCTCGGCGACATTGACCCCGAGATAATCCTGCCGCACAACGGCGCCTATGCGGTGCGCGTGAGGGTGCTGGACAAGACATGGCAGGGCATGGTGAATGTGGGCGTGCGCCCCACCCTGGCCAACGGCCCTCAGCTGAGCGTGGAGGCCAACATATTTGACTTTGACGCCGACATCTATGGCGAACACATTGAGGTGGAGTTTGTGCGGTTTCTGCGGTTGGAGTTCAAACTTGGCTCCATCGACGAGCTTAAGCGCCAGCTCTCCACCGACCGCGACACCTCGCGCCGGCTGCTTAGCAACGACAACTTATCACAACAAAACTCACTATAAACACTGCTATGGAGATAATAAACCTATGCGACCAAAATTCGCTTGTGGGACAGTTCATGAGCGAGCTGCGCGACAAAAACCTGCAACAAGAGCGGCTGCGCTTCCGCGCCAATGTGCAGCGCCTGGGCCAAATCATGGCCTACGAGATTTCTAAGCGCCTCAACTACGAGACCATCGACACCGAGACTCCGCTGGGCACGGCCAAGACCAACGTGATTGCCGACAAACTGGTGCTGTCGACCATACTGCGCGCCGGCCTGCCGTTTCACGAAGGCTTCCTCAGTTTCTTCGACCAGGCCGAAAACGGCTTTGTGAGCGCCTACCGCAAATACTCGGGCAAAAACGAATTTAACGTGCACATCGAGTACATTGCCTGCCCGCGCATCGACGACAAGACGCTGCTCATCGTCGACCCGATGCTCGCCACAGGCTCATCGATGGAGCTTGCATTCCAGGCCCTGATGACCAAGGGACACCCGCGCCACGTGCATCTGGCCAGCATCATCGCCACCGACCAAGCCATTGAATACATCCAGAAGCGCCTGCCAGACGACCGCATCACGCTGTGGACGTGCGACATCGACCACGAGCTGAATGAGCACAGCTACATAATTCCGGGCCTCGGCGACGCCGGCGACCTGCTGTATGGCGAGAAGGAGTAACCCCCTCTCTCTGCCCAAACAAAAACAACAAAAAAATCGGCAAAAACGGGAAGCAAAGTTCCCCTTTTTGCCGATTAATATTTGGCTACTGTTATAGCAGTGGATTACTGCTTCTTCATTTCAAGGCCAAGGCGGATGCCGTCGTAGTTCGACGCAATGTCGCCCACGGCCTCAATCTTGGAGTTGCCCGTTAGTTTGGTGGCCGCCTGCAGCAGCGTGAGCAACTTTTTCGACTCAAACATAAGGCCGATACCGCTGGTGGTGCGGGTCACGTGTCCGGTGGTGCTAAGCAGCAGGGTCTTAAGCTTAATCTCGCTTGTCGACGCATCGTAGGTGTAGGTGCCGTTGAGCGGAATGTTGTTGACCTTTGCGCTAAACTTGTTGTCGTCGGTGAAGGTGAAATAGGTGTTCGAGCTGCTGATGCCGGCGCGGTTGTAATACGCCTCCAGCTGCTCCTTGACCTTGGCGGCGGCAACAGCGCCGCCAGCCTTGGCCAGCAGCTTCTCGCTGGTGAAGGCGCAGCCTGGCGCACTGTATTGCCAAGTGCCCACCAGCTGGCTCTTTTCCACTTTCACGCCGCCAATCACCATGTTCAGCAGTTCGCCAGCGGTGTTTTTGTTGGCAATGCTGCCCAAGATGCCTCCCAGCACTCCCGAGCCGGTTGAAGTTGATGTTGATGCGCCGCTGCCAGCCGATGCGCCAGCCAGCGAGCCACAGCTGCTTGTGGCCAAAGCCACGGCTGCAGCCGCTACAATTAATGATTTCTTCATCATTCGTGTTAAGTTTTTATTTATTGTCGCAACTCGTTTTATTCACACGCAAAATTACAAAAAAAACGTCATTCCGGTCACTTGCCGCAAGCCAAACTCGACAAACCGCGCCATTTCAACGACCAACGGCATAGCCACCGCATATTTTAACCGCTATTTGCCACAGTGGGCAACACACTTGCCCGCATTGCGGATAATTTTGCAGCATAAAAGTTGAGATAACGCACTATTTTGACTATTTTTGCAATGGTGCCATAAGGTGCGCCACTCAACTCCACTTATCAACGCAAAACAACAAAAAAGATAGAATTATGAAAGAAAAAGACACCAACGAACTGGATTTCGACGCACAGCCCGCCGACGCCGAGGCACAGCCCGCGCGCAAGGCCGTATCGCCCGAAAAGCTCAAAGCCCTGCAAGTGGCCATGGACAAGATCGACAAGACCTATGGCCGCGGCTCGATTATGAAGCTTGGCGACGACCACATAGAAAACATTGAGGTGATACCCACCGGCTCAATCGGCCTCAACTATGCCCTGGGCGTGGGCGGATATCCACGCGGCCGCATTGTGGAAATCTACGGCCCCGAGTCGTCGGGTAAGACCACACTGGCCATCCACGCCATTGCCGAGGCACAAAAGATGGGCGGCATCGCAGCCATCATCGACGCCGAGCACGCCTTCGACCGCTTCTATGCCGAGAGCCTTGGCGTGGATGTGAACAACCTGTGGATTTCGCAGCCCGACAACGGCGAGCAGGCCCTTGAGATAGCCGACCAGCTGATACGCTCCAGCGCCATCGACATCATAGTGATCGACTCGGTGGCCGCCCTCACCCCCAAAGCCGAAATCGAAGGCGAGATGGGCGAGAGCAAAATGGGCCTTCAGGCGCGACTCATGTCGCAGGCCCTGCGCAAGCTCACCGCCACCATCAGCAAGACCAACACCACCTGCATATTCATCAACCAGCTGCGCGAAAAGCTGGGCGTGATGTTTGGCAACCCCGAGACCACCACAGGCGGCAACGCCCTCAAGTTCTACGCATCGGTGCGCATCGACATTCGCCGCCTGGGCCAGCTCAAAGACGGCGAGAACGTGATTGGCAACCTCACCCGCGTCAAGGTGGTAAAAAACAAGGTGGCTCCCCCATTCCGCAAGGCAGAATTCGAGATTCTGTTTGGCAAGGGCATAAGCAAAGTGGGCGAAATCATCGACCTGGGCGTGCAGTTTGGCATAGTCAAGAAGAGTGGCTCATGGTTCAGCTACGAGGGCACCAAGCTCGGCCAAGGCCGCGACGCGGCCAAGCAGATAGTGGCCGACAACCCCGAACTTGCCGAAGAGCTCGAGAGCAAGATAATGGCCGCCATGAAGGGCGAGACCACCGAAGGCGAGCAGGCATAGCTCCGACTCATTCATAACCCTAACATAAAGCCGCGCGGCGCGGGCCGCACTCCCAGAGAGTGCCGTCCGCGCCGCGCCCATTTTCCCTAAGGGTCTCGTCCCTTATCTTCGTCTACATTTCATCGGCTGCAGGTATCAAATATATGGTGCGGCCGCTTTCGTGGTAGTGCATGTTATATTTTGCTCCAGACTTATGATAGACATGAGCCCCGACATAGTCATAGCCTATGTTTTTATAACCCGACTTTCTGAAATAACTCAGGACGGATCTCATGCCTGCCAAAGTCGATGGGCGGTATTTCAACCTTGCCGGTGGGCCATACATGTTGTTGCCGTATGTTCCCGTGAACTCCACTATAAGCATATACATGGGCTTTGAGCTATTCTTGGGCAAGAATCTGCCATTCCTATAATAGCCCACATTTATGCCCCACACATTGTTGGCGAAAGCGTCGGTTTCATCGGTCCAATCAAGAAGCTGGTAGCCCTTTGCGCTCACATACTTGTCGATCGACTGCACATCAGGCTGGTTCATTATCGCCAGCAGTGCTGCGCCCGACAGGCCTTGAGCCATTGAGCCAAGCGCAACAAAGAGGCCGGCTATTACCGCTATTAATAATCTTCTCATTGTTTAAACTGTCATTTACATGTAATTGGTTAATACTCCAAAAGTATAGTGCTCCCAGCGTCTTCGCATCTAAGCTCATATTTTGAGCCTTCCTTGTGATAAATATCACCATCATAGTCTTGGCCTACTTTTTTATAGCCCAATTTTCTGAAATAGCTGAGTATTGAATTTATGTTGGCCGAGTTCCATGAGCGGTACGTCAACCATCTTTTAGGATTTTCCGGATTACGCCCAAACTCAACCATAAGCAGGTACATAGGTTTTGATGGGATTTTAGCTAAACAAATGCCTCCGGAATACCCTGCCAAATTTATGCCCCATATTTTTCTATAGTCAGCATCTATCGGATCATCATTCTTACATGGCTTGTATCCCTTTACGCTCACATACTTATCAATCGACGCAAAATCAGGCTTATTCATAATGGTTAACAGTGCTGCGCCCGACAGGCCTTGAGCCATTGAGCCAAGCGCAACAAAGAGGCCGGCTATTGCCGCTATTAATAGTCTTCTCATATTTTCAATTAAAAGCCGCAGGTCATCAGTTCATAGACTGTGTATATAATCCAAATCACGTTCCAAATCACCAGTGTGCGATTCCCTTTAGAAGTGAACTTGGGGAGCAGGCATAGCACGGTGTTGGCAGCAATTGCTACCACAAGGAACCAAATGGCACCCTTAACTGCACTGAACATTGCGCCTACGTCAAAGTTCATAGCTCCATTAAAAATGCCCTTAAAGCCTATCCATAAATAAGCAATGACTATAATTACTTCAATCACATCAACAAGCCACGACAGGGGGCCTTTTTTCACATCGATAAAGTCTTTCACAAATGGGATCTTACAAATAATAGAATACAAAAAGTCCATAATATTGTTTCTTAAATAGATTTATGCCTACTGCCTTTTAAGCGCTTCGGCGTTTTCTTGATATTCGTTTTTATCGTTTTATTGGTTCAGTCGGCTGATTTTGTAAAACGCCACGACATAAGCCACCACCAAGACCCCATTGCAAATAATGAAGTATGGAATCGGGCCATTAAACAGGGCAAAGCAAACGTTGCACACAAGCAGCAGTGCAAAAGACAGCACCGACAGCACGTTGAGGTTCACCCCAAGCCTGTGGCTGTTGTGCCGCGCTCCTATCAACGGCACAAGCGTGGCCATAAAGCCCACCATGCTACCAATGCCAAACGTGAGGCTGCTATCGCTATCGCCTGCAAGGACAAGCGCCAAATAGCTGAACAAGCATGCCAAAACCACGCCTATCACCATGAGAAAAACGTTTGTCTTCATTTGGCCTGCGGGATTGGGGGTGGAACAAGTGTGAGCGTCTTAAGCACCGACGGGATTTGCTCTATTGGCTGCCAAGAGACCATGCCCGGGAGCCAGGCAAGTGTGTCCTTCGACACCTTGCCGTTGTCAACGAGTTGCAGCAGCTCCTTGTCGGTCAAAGGCCCTACCTGCTTGCCGTCAACCACCACATATAGCGTGGCAGCGGCTGGCATTGCATTGCCAGCGCCCGGCACAGTCATCTGGCTAAGCGTTTGGTTCATGACTTTGGTCATCTGGTTGGCCATGGCCATGCCCATGCTGAATTCCATAAGGCGGTTCATCGAGAAAAAGCTATCATCATTCATCATATTAATTTTAGTTTTTAGGTTAGTTTACAGCCACTCGTGAGTAGCGTTATCTTCGGCGCGATGCCTTGCGCTTGGCTGTTTTGCCAGTCTTTGCCGCCTTGGGCGATGCACTTTTCTGCCCGCCTTCCTTGCTCAGCAGCATAATCTCGCTTAAGTAAGGTATTTTAAACAAATAATATTCACCCTTTACCGTCGACACGGGATGCTGAGACATTTCAAAGTTGAAAGGCACCATCATCCCATAATCGTTAGTATCATGGCTGCACAGTTCATAAGAGCTGCACTTAGACACGTTTATTTCGTCATATGGAATATCCATCGCGCTCTGCCTGACATCATCAAGATATATTGTCCTCGCCCCGATTTTTATGTACGACGAAGTGATGACAAACCTCTTTGCAGCCCCGGTGCACTCCTCCGCACCGTTATCATTCACGCACCATTCTGCCACATAGCGGCCAGTGTAGGCTTGGGCAAACGACTTGGCACTGCCAAGCAGTGCTATAGCTGCGACTACTATAACACAATATAAATGCTTCATTTTCATTGTTTTTTTAAATTTTTCAAGTTAAACGTTTCTACCTGCAATCAGGGCATTGGTGGCGGCGGTGGGGTTGGTGCCGATGGGAACAGTACCGCCAATTCCGGCACATTGCCTGCCAGCTCCCAGGCAGCCATGCCTTGCTTCCACACATAGGTCTGCTTGGTGAGCTGGCCCTGTGCAGCAAGTTGCTGCAACTGCTGCATGCCAAACGGCCCCGACTGCTGTCCGCCTATCGACACAAAATATTGCACCGATGGCATAGGCGGAGGAGTTGCCATTTGGCCATTCATGGCGTTGCCCATCTGGTTCATCATGCCAGCCATCTGCTGGCCCATGGCGCCGCCCACAGCCATGCCAGTCATCATGCCTGCGGGGTTGAAGCCGCCATTGTCGCCACCCATGCTGCCCATGCTGCCAAGATTGGCGGCAGCGGTCTTAAGCACCGATGCCTGCTGGTCGAGCGCGTGAGCGCCCATAAAGTTGCTTTCGGTCTGCAACCGTTGGGCACGCTGTGCCTCTTCGCGCTGAATGCGCAGCGACTCTTCTATGTTTTGCGCATTGATGCGCTGGGTGTCTTGCAGATTTTTTATGTTGACATTCGTTTGGGCGTTCACTGTCTTCTCGACCTGAGCCGCAGTCACCCTCCGCAGTTCGGCATAGCCGTTGCTGTCCTTGTCGGGCTCAATGGCCGAGAGGTCGAATCGCGTCAGCTTCACGCCAAAGTCTTCTTCAAATTCAGGAGCGAGCTTTTCTTGCAGTTTGTCGCTAATCTCCATCACCTTCCGCTCGATTTGCAGCACGGGGATACCGTTGTCGGTAGGAGCGTTTGTGATGTATCCCTTCACCCTTTTCGCCACAGCATCTTTAATCTGGCTCTTAAAGGCCTCAAGGTCGAAGTTGATGAGCCTGTGCAGCTTCACAAACTCCTTGTAGTCCTTTATCTTAAACGAAATCGAGCCCCTGGCAGCCATAGGCACAGCAAAATCGGAGTAGCGGGGATCGAACACATCAAAGTAAGGCACGCCAAACTTTATTTGTATCATTCCCGCAAGGTTGATGAAATACACTTCGGCCTGGAACGGACTCTCGCCGCCAAAAGCAAGCCCCACTATGCCCGACAGCACTGGGAAGTTGGCCGTCTTTATTGTGCCGTCGTACGGGCCTTCGATAAAGTCTTGCAGCGTGCCATTGTCCTGCTTGTATACAAATACGGCCACTTCGCCCTCTTTCACTCGCAGGCTGCTGCCATAGCGAATTGCATTTTCGCGACTTGTAGAATTATCGTCCTGACCCAGAGGGCGCCATTTCCAAATGAGGTATTGAGGCTCATCGCAGCGAATCACATTCATCATGCCGCCCGACTTGCCTCTGCCTCCTAATCCAAATAATCCCATATCTATTTACTGAGCTAATTTTTCTATTTCCTTGTCGATTTTCTTGTTCATTTTGTCGGTAGCCTTGTCAATCTGCTTGTCAAGCCAGTTGTGTGCCTTATCTTTCAGTTTGCTGCTACTGCTCTGATTGCCATCGTCGCTTGAAGTGGTGGATTCATCTGCCTCGGTATCAGCGCTGTTGTCAGCGCTCGAGCTTTGCGCCTCGGCAGCCTCTTTTTCGGCCTGCTCCGCCGCCTTACGCATCGATTCCGTCTCTATGCCGAGTTTTTGAGCCAACGGATCTAACGCATCAGCAGAGGAACCGAGTTTAGCCACTGCAGAATTATACAAATTTTCTGCTTTAGCAAAATCACCACGATCCAGCAACTCTCCTGCCACTTTCATTACCATAGAGCTATACAAAGCACTTGTTTCACTGCCGGTGACATCAGCTTTGCATAAGCTCAACACCGTGGCCGCCTGATCATAATCGCCACTCGTCATCAGTTGCTCAACCTTATCGGTGGTTATATTAAGCTCTGTCTTTGCCGCTTCAGTTTCTTCGTTTTCACTACTAATAACCCATTTTGGCAAAATAACTAAGAAAAACAGACATAGCACAAGGATAGGTATATAAATCAAATTTTTCTTTAAGCCACTCATTAGAACCGCTTTATCCGCTTCCTGTAATACCTGTTCCAAATCCGGATCACCTTTCAACAGGATTTTTGCCTTTGCTCTGACCTGCTTATACTTGCTTTTCCAGGCACTCGATTCATAGTTACTTCGGTCGTTAATACTGGGGGTGTAATTAGTGCTGCAAAGCGTTAGCAGTTCAATCAAGTCATCTTTGCTATTGGGCACGGGGCAACTTTTTATCACCGCAGCCTTTCGCCTACCTACCGAATCAATTAATCCACCAGAAAACACGCTTATCTTATCAGCGTTCGGCTTTGCATTCGCCTCAATTTCATCAAGCTTTTGCTGCAGCTGCTTCACAGTGCTGTTGGCCTCAACATTGTGGAACTCATAGCCGCACTCTGGGCACTTAACCTGCATCGACTGAATCAGCGCACCGCAGGCGGGGCACTTCTTAAGACCGCCCTGCTTGTTTGACGCCGGGGCAGCCTGTTGTTGCTGTTGCGCTCTTACTTTGGCCAAGCGGCCTTCAAGCACCATTTCAAACTCATCAAGGTTGATCCCATATTGCTGAGCCTTTTTGAAAAGGATTTGTTTCTCTTTGTCTGTTAAAACGCCATCGGCCAAAGCGGCATCGATGAGCATTTCAAGTTCTTCATTATACATTATGTAATCTGTTTTTATTTGGTTATTTATTCCTTTGCTTATACAATCTGGACTGTATCACCATTTCCACCACATCCGGGTCCTCGCCCTCGCTAATGGCGCGGCGCATTATGATGTTTCTCTTGTTTCCCGACACATCGCCCGTTGCAACAGCCATATTAATCAGCTCTTCGAGTTCATTGGAGAACAGTTGGCCGGGGCGCTTATGCACCCTTTGAGCCGGTGCGGCGTCGGGAGGTGCCATAGGCGGGCATTGGGCTCCTGCGTATGGCTGCGGCGGGGCTGAAGGCGCTGGAGGTGGTGCGACTGGAGGCGCCACCGGCGGTGAGGCTTGAGGAGCGACATTGGCTGGAGCGGCTTGCTGTGGATCGTAAACGTACAACTTTTCCGCTGGCATTGCACGCACCTTCACATCTTTACCCTTGGCCAAAGCGGCATAGTGCCGCAAAGCCTGTTCAGGCACATACAGCGTGCCCACATCTTGGAAGAAGCCGGATTTCAGTTCAGCATTGTCGGCATATAGATACGCATCAATCTCATTGTCGCAATTGCCGTTAATGTAACCAACTTTCTCAACTGAAGCCGGCAGATATATTTCTTCCAAAACACTTTTTCCATCTTCAAACAAACTCGAAACTTTCGTAACGCCTTGCGGCACTATAAATTTCCTGATTTTTTGAGAGCCCCAGAACAGATCTTCGGGCAGCTTAGTGACATGTTGCACTCTCGACATATCCACCTCTCCCAGGCTCTTGCAATCACGTGAAATTGAGCCTTTGATTTCAAGCAGGCTACTGGGCAAAACTATTTTGGTGAGTCGGTTGCAGTCGTAAACCACTGCACCGCCTTCGCCAAAGACCTCAACTCCTTCAGGAATCACAAGGCTACGAATATTCTTCAAGCCAGAAAACAGCTCATCGGGGATTTTCCTCAATTTGGTGACCTTTGAAAAATCGATGTCACAAATTTCATCATGATCTTCAAAGGCATCGTAGTCAATCTCCTCCAAAGTGGAGGGCAACACCAACCGGCCAATCTCATCATAATCGTCGAGCGTGTCGCTATCGAGACTTGTCACGCCCTCTTCAATCTCAACCGTGGGCCCGTCGCAAACGTCATCTTGCGGTTCTGCCTGGTTCTGATTGCCAACCTGCACATATTGTATCCGTCCCTCTTTACCATCTTCAATGGCTTGCTTTATAGCCTCAACATCTTTTTTCGAGAAGCCATGAACGGTTACATAGCCAGTGTCGGTGGCTATGGTCAGAGTTGAGTAACCAACAAGCGGAGTCTTTGCTTTTACAAAACCTATCTGTTTGTAGTATAGAAAGCACTCCTCTCCCCCGAAAAAACCGGGTATTTTGACCCTGATGCCATTGTCGAGTATTGTCACCTTTGGCGGAAACAATTTATTCCCATCGGCCAGGCGAGAGGCTGTGTATGTGACTTCTCCCATAATATTTGCTTTTAATGAAATCAAAAAACAGGCAGCAGGCAGGAATTTCGCAGCCTGCCGCCTGAATTATGCAGATTTTAGATGTTGCTCATCTTCTTGGTTATCCTCAAGTATCTTGCCATCTGGGCCGAGGTTAATTCACCCTGGGCATTCGACAACTTTTCGCTGAATTCCTGAGCCTCTTGCAACATTGAGGGATATTCCGACATGGCCGAAGCGTCGCCGGCATTTGCCTTCTTCATGAGACGCACATAGTTGTTGACATACTTCTCATAGGAGTCGAGCACAGCATCCCAGTCTTCACCCGAAGCCGCGCTGGTGTCATCGCTTTCATCAGCAACTTCTTCCTGCGATTCTTCGGCCTCCTTCTCTTCGAGTTGCTTCTTCTCGTTTTCGTCCTCGTATGCGGCTTTCAGGTCAATTATGCGCACATATTTGATTTTCTTAAGCAGCTTTTCGGCTTCATCCTTTCCAATAGAGACTGTGCCAGTAACGGTTCCCATCTGTCCAACAGACAGACCAAGGATATTTTCCTTTGCATCAATTGTTGTGCCTAACACGTTGTTGTCCTTATCGAGATATTGAATCTGGACCGTTTGTTCAAAATCAAGATCTTTCGGCTTATGTGCCAACGCTTTCACCATTTTCACATTAACCGTAAATGCAATCTCAGCATATATATTACCATCTTCGTTGTCGTTAATCACCGCGCCAACGCTGACCACCTCAAAGCATCCGTCAAGGGGCAGATTGTGGATGTATTCATACGACGATTCATATTCCTTAAAGGTGATGGGCGGATCGGCGGGCTCAATTTTTTGATCGCCACAACTTGCCAGCACAAAGGCCATGACGGCCATCATAGAATAGAGTAAATGTTTCATGATTTTTCCTGTTTTTTAGTTTGAGATACTTTAGTTGTTTAACCCCTGCGTCATTTTGTTCAACTCTTCGTTGGCCTTTTCCAAATCGTCGGAGCTCGGCGTCTCGCTTGACGAGCCGCCCACGCTTGAGCTCATTTCGCTGGCCGCTGAGGCCGCTTTCGAAGCGATTTCGGCGATTCTCTGGGCTTGCGCTTCGGTCAGTTCGCCGTTGCTTGCGCCATCTAGCTTTGATGCATACTGGGCCATTTTAGCCTCGGCCTCGGCCACTTTCTTCATGGCATCGGCATCGCCGGAACTTGCCGACTTCACCGCATCCACATAAGCGTCCATCGCTTCCTCATAGGCGTCAATCACCTCGTCCCAATCGCCATTAGTGGCCTCTACCGAACTGCTTGAACCTGACTTGCTGCCGCAACTTGTTGCTGCCACTGTTCCCAGCAGTGAAACTGCGATTGCTACCGAATAGAAGATCTTTTTCATGTTTTCGTTAATGTTTAGGCTCTTCCCTGTGCCCGGAGAAAGGTTAAAAAATAAGTTGGTTAACTGGTAAAAACAAAGCGTGGGCACACACTTGCTCTCATCCGTTCTGAGGCCTACCACAGCCTTGCAAGAGACGAGAAGTGCTACCCACGAGATACATCAATCCACATAAGTGTGCCAGAGAAAACTGTAATTTTTCTACTGACACACTTTGGGACTATATTTGTCCGTAAGCGAGCACTAATGCATTTGTCTATCCTTGCTCAATGAAGTGGTAGTTCCAGAACAATAGTCAAAGCGCTAGTGACGCATTTGCTTTTTAACTATGTTTTAAAACAATCATACAAATCCGCATAATTATTTTGCACAAATATAAAATTTATAATTAAATCCTACAATTAATTCGTAATTTTTAACACTAAAAATATTAGCCAAACATAACTCCACTGTTTGTGGTCATGGCTTGGGCTGCCATATGAAGAGGCGGTCGCTGGGGCGGATCTTCACGTCGGTCTTTATCGAGAAGTGGTCGCCCTTCACGGCTTTGTCCACGGGCTTGAGGTCGACGCGTATCTCCTCCACCTTCATGGGCACTGCGCCTGTGGTGGGGCCTGTGATGTAGATGTCGTCGCCCACATGCAGCTCGCCGGCCTCCATAAGGAATTCGGCCACGCCGAGCTTGGTGAAGTAGCGCACGCCCTTGGCGGCATACACCTTGGTGTGGGTGGCGCTGGAGCCGTATTTCGACGTCCACTCGCCCAGGCGCTGACCCAGATAGTAGCCGTTCCAAAAGCCGCGGTTGAACACCGTGGCCAGCCGCGTGTTCCAGTCGGCTATTTTCTCGTCGCTGTAGGTGCCGTCGATGATGCTCGTGATGGCCTCGTTGTAGCAGCCGACCACGGTGCGCACGTATTCTGGGCCGCGGGCGCGGCCCTCGATTTTAAACACGCGCACGCCAGCGTCGATCATCTTGTTCATGAAGTGGATGGTCTTGAGGTCTTTGGGCGACATTATGTATTTGTTGTCGATGGCCAGCTCGTCGCCGGTGTCGCGGTCGGTGACCACATAGCTGCGGCGGCATATCTGGCGGCAGGCGCCGCGGTTGGCGCTGGCGCCGGTCTCGTGCAGGCTGAGGTAGCACTTGCCGCTCACTGCCATGCACAGCGCGCCGTGGCAAAACATCTCGATGCGCACTGGCTTGCCGTGGGGGCCGCACACGCCATCGCGCTCTATCACCTGGTGGATGGCGGCCACTTGGCTCAGGTTGAGCTCGCGCGCCAGCACCATCACATCGGCCCACTGCGCATAGTGGCGCATGGCCTCGCTGTTGCTCACGTTCACCTGTGTGGAGATGTGCACCTCCACACCTATGCTTCGGGCATAGAGTATGGTGGCCATGTCGCTGGCTATGATGGCGCTGATGCCGGCCTCGCGGGCGGCGTCCACTATCTGGTGCATGTAGTCGATGTCTTCCTCATAGATGATGGTGTTGACGGTGAGGTAGCTTTTCAGCCCCTTCTCGTGGCACCAGGCGGCTATGGTGCGCAGGTCGTCGAGTGTGAAGTTAACGCTCGAGCGCGAGCGCATGTTGAGGCCCTCAATGCCGAAATATATGGCGTCGGCGCCGCCCTGCCACGCTGCGGTGAGCGACTCCCACGAGCCCACGGGGGCCATTATCTCAAAGTCTTTTCTTTCCATAAACAGATGATGTGTATTGTCATTCTTTCTTGCCTGTGATGATGCCCTTGATGTCGTTGAGCTTGTTCAGGGCCTCCATAGGGGTGAGGTTGTTGATGTCGGTGTGGAGTATTTCGTCGCGAATCTGGCACAGCACGGGGTCGTCGAGCTGGAAAAACGACAGCTGCACTCCACTGCCCGCCGTGGCCAGGCTGCTGGCGGCCGAGGCGGCGCCGCCGTCGTTGCGGTTGTTGGCCTCCAGCTGCTTCAGCACCTGGTCGGCGCGGCGCGTTATGGCCTTGGGCATGCCGGCAATGCGGGCCACATGGATGCCGAAGCTGTGCTCGCTGCCGCCCTTCACCAGCTTGCGCACAAACACCACCTTGCCGTCGATTTCCTTCACGCTCACATTGTAGTTGCGTATGCGCTTAAACGACTTCTCCATTTCGTTGAGCTCGTGGTAGTGTGTGGCAAAGAGGGTCTTGGCCCTTGTGGGCGACTCGTGGATGTATTCCACTATCGACCATGCTATGGATATGCCGTCGTAGGTGCTGGTGCCGCGGCCCAGTTCGTCGAACAGCACCAGGCTGCGCTGGCTCAGGTTATTAAGGATGGAGGCGGCCTCGGTCATCTCCACCATGAATGTGGACTCGCCCAGCGAGATGTTGTCGCTTGCGCCCACGCGGGTGAATATTTTGTCGACGATGCCGATTTTTGCGGCCTCGGCGGGCACAAAGCAGCCCACCTGCGCCATGAGCACGATGAGGGCCGTCTGCCTCAGCAGGGCCGACTTGCCGGCCATGTTGGGGCCGGTGATTATCATTATCTGCTGACTGTCGTTGCCCAGGTGTATGCTGTTGGGCACATACACCTCGCCCGGCGGCAGCTGCCGCTCAATCACGGGGTGGCGGCCTTCGGTGATGTCGATGTCGAGTCCCTCGTTGATTTCGGGGCGGTTATAGCGGTTGTCGAGCGACACCCGCGTGAAGGCGCACAGGCAGTCGAGCCGCGCAATTAGGCTGCTGTCGAGCTGAATGGCTGGTATGTAGTCGGCCACAGCGGCCACCAGTTCGGTGAACAGCCGCTGCTCGATGATGAGTATTTTCTCTTCGGCGCCGAGTATTTTTTCCTCATACTCCTTCAGTTCCTGCGTCACATAGCGCTCGGCATTGACCAGCGTCTGCTTGCGTATCCAGCCCTCAGGCACCTTGTCCTTGTGGGTGTTGCGCACCTCTATGTAGTAGCCAAACACGTTGTTGTAGGCAATCTTAAGGCTCGGAATGCCCGTGGCCTCGCTTTCGCGCCGCTGCAGCTGCATCAGGTAGTCCTTGCTCGACACCGAAATGTCGCGCAGGTCGTCGAGCTGCGAGTCAACGCCGCGGTTAATCACATTGCCGCGGTTCACCTGGTTGGGCGCGTCGGGATTGATTTCGGCCTCGATGCGGTCACGTATTATGGGGCACGGGTTGAGCTGCGCGCCCAGGTTGCGCAGCACGTCGTTGCCGCTTTGCATGCACAGCTGCTTGATGGGCTCAATGGCCTGCAGGGCCGACTTGAGCTGCACCAGCTCGCGCGGGGTGATGCGGTTGACGGCCACCTTCGATATCAGACGCTCGATGTCGCCTATCAGCTCGAGCTGCTCCTTCAGCAGTTCGCGGTCGTCGGGGTGCTTGAAGAAGTGCTCCACCACGTCGAGGCGGCGGTTGATTTGCTTCACATCCTTGAGCGGGAACAGCAGCCAGCGGTGCATCATACGCGCACCCATGGGCGAGAGCGTGCGGTCGAGCACGCTCAACAGGCTCTTGCCCTCTTCGGCCATCGGCGCCACCAGCTCGAGGTTGCGCACGGTGAACTTGTCGAGGCGCACAAAGCGCTCGGCCTCGATGCGCGCCAGGGTGGTGATGTGCTTGATGTGGGTGTGCTGGGTGGCGTCAAGGTAGTGCAGCACGGCGCCCGACGCAATTATGGCGCTGGTCATGCCGGCCACGCCGAAGCCTTTCAGCGTTTTGGTCTCGAAGTGCTTCAGCAGCCGCTCGGTGGCCGACTCCTCGCTGAACACCCAATCGTCGAGTTCGAAAGCGAGGTAGCGCGCGCTGAAGGTGTCGTCGAACTTGCGGCGCAGTCCGCGCTCAATCAGCACCTCCTTGGGCGCGAAGTTGGCCAGCAACTTGTCGACATAGGCCACATCGCCCTCCGAGGTCAGGAATTCGCCAGTGCTTATGTCGAGAAACGACACGCCGCACTCCTTTTTGCCAAAGTGCACGGCGGCGAGCCAGTTGTTTTCCTTGCGGTCGAGAATGTTGCCGCCCACCACCACGCCCGGTGTCACCAGCTCGGTGATGCCGCGCTTCACAAGTTTTTTGGTGAGCTTGGGGTCTTCAAGCTGGTCGCATATGGCCACGCGCTTGCCGGCGCGCACCAGCTTGGGCAGATAGGTGTCGAGGGCGTGATGCGGAAATCCGGCCATCTCGATGCTCTTGGCGGCGCCGTTGGCGCGCCGCGTGAGAGTGATTCCCAGAATTTCCGATGCTGTTATGGCATCTTCGGAATACGTTTCATAAAAGTCGCCCACCCTGAACAGCAGCACCGCGTCGGGATGCTTGGCCTTCATGGCCAAAAACTGCTTCATCATCGGGGTTTGAACTATATCCTTTGCCATTGTAGTGTATGTGTCTTGATTTTTTCAGTGGCAAAGATACGGCAAATCGAGCGCAAAGCATCAAGCTTGCTTGAATGTTTTGCCGAGATGCAGCCTATTTTCTGTAAAGATACGGCAATTTAAGAGCACTAGCCAAAAAGGCCGCGTCCAATTCGCCGCCGCCCATCAGTGTGTGTGCGGCGCCGGAGCCTGCGCTTGAGGCTAACGGATTTCCTCAAACTCGGCATCCACCACCTGGCTCTCGCAGTAGTCGCCGGCCGAAGCGGTCTTGCCGCCGGCCGCAGTTGCCTCGGCGGCGGTAGTCTCGGTCACAGCCACCTCCTCAAAGTCGACATACTCGCCCTCGTCGCGGCCATACACCTTGCGGCGGCCTGTGTAGGGATCGCGTTCGCCCGCCTCGCTGGTTTCATAGCCGCCCCCGGCCTGACGGCCCGATTCAAAGGCGCGGCTAAAGTCGCGCTTAATGCGGTGCAGCTTAAACACGGCGCGCACCAGCGGATAGAAGATTATTGCCACAAAGGCAAAAAACAATATTGTGAGCATACGGCCTGTCTCCTATTTTAATGAGTTAAACATAGCTTGACTATTGCATATGCCCTATGCAGATGCAAACATCGTGCCACCACATTACTAACGTGCCGCTCCAACAAAAATTGCCTCACTTCTGCCAAACCCGCCCGTTGGGATAAACCACGCGCACACCGGCATCGACCATCTCCTGCAACGATTCCCAAGTAAAGCGCGACACAAGTTGCCTTAAGCCCTTGAAAAAGCCGTGGCTCCAGTCGCTTTTTAGCAGGCCAAGTTGTATCTTTGTCTCATTGACGGCTGTGCGCCAAGCCGTTTTAAACGGGTTTTGCCATGTGAATATGCCGCGGAAAAAGCCTGCCACTAGTCCGAAGAAGAACTCTCCGTCCTCATCACGGTAGCGAAGCGGATTATTCAAGCAGTAGAGGTTGGGACTTAATGTTGCGAAAGAATTCCACTTAGGAGGCTGGCAATGCCACGAAAGCAGTAGGAACGTATCATACCACGTCTGCCACAATACATTATGAATTAATTAATTGCACGTAAATGATCGCAGTCAATGGAGGTGTATTTGATGTGATTTTGCTCCCGTGCTGGGGGGGGCTACGCCCATCGGACGCAGCATGCCGAAAGCACTGAAAAAGTAGCAATTCCGGAGGAATTGGATATGTGTAGGCAGGCATGCAGCGTAGGCGCAGCCGACGCGAAATGCCTGCTAACTGTTCACACAAGCCACGCATTCCAGGGGAATGCGACCACTGCACCTCGTAACTACCACAACGCAATAATCAGAACATCAGCATAATCCGCCTGCTGTCGCATTCCTCTGGAATGCATTTGTTGATGCGGCACGATGCAGGCATTTCGCGCGGACTTCTCTATCGCTACGCCGCGCTGCATACCTGCCTACACATATTTTATCCCTAACGGGATAATGTCGTCTTAATTTTGTGGAAAACAACGCAAACACTATACTTTTTCAGTGCGCTCGGCATACCACGTTACTACAGTAATCTGTTGGTTTTGTGAATTTCATGCAATATTAGCGACTAAATGGTGTAAAACAAATCACTTTTGCTTTTCGGCCCCAGTGCCGGCAACGGCCGAGAGTAGCACGTAGAAGGCTATGGCCCATGCAAGGCCCGAGAGGCCGTCGATGGCCACGGAGACCACAAAGGCGGCGGCAAGCAGCCACTGACGGTAGCTGTCTTTGAGGCGCAGGCTGTGCAGCTTAAGCGAAAACATGCGCAGGTTGCACACCATGAGCAGCGACAGTGCCACCACCAGTGCCACCACCACCCACTGGCTGACGCTGTGGTGGGTGGCATACCACGAGGTGAAGCCTATCCAGAATATGGCATTGGATGGAATGGGCAGGCCACGGAATGTGGTGCTCTGCGTAGTGTCGACGTTGAACTTGGCCAGGCGCAGGGCGCCAAACACGGGGATTATCATGGCAGCGAAGCACAGCAGGCTGTCGGGACGGGCCGCACGCATCAGGTTGTAGAGCACCATGGCTGGGGCAAGGCCAAAGCTCACAAGGTCGCTTAGCGAGTCAAGCTCTTTGCCTATGCCGCTCACGGCGCCTATGAGGCGCGCCACAAAGCCGTCGAGGAAGTCGGCCACGGCGGCCAGCGCTATCAGCAGGAAAGCCACCTCGTAGCCCACCAGCACGTGGCTGCCGCCTATGGTGAGCACGGGGTCGAGCGCACTGAATGCGGCCACACAGGCCAAAGCGCCACACAGCAGGTTTAGACTGGTGATGGCGTTGGGAATGCTGTTTTTAATCGCTGATGCTATGTTGCTCATAATTTTATTTCCGTTTGATGTGAATTTATGCCTTCTGTTCACTGGCGGGCTTGAGCCGGGCCACAAGGGTCTCGCCGCCCCACGTCTTGTCGCCGAGCTTAACGAAGATTTCGGTGTCGAGGGGCAAATACACGTCCACCCTCGAGCCAAACTTGATGAAGCCAATGTGGTCGTCGAAGTCCACACGCTCGCCCGGCTCCACATAGGTGACTATGCGGCGTGCCACGGCACCCGCGATTTGGCGCACAAGAATGTCCTTGCCGTTGGCGGCCTCAATGACTATGGCCGAGCGCTCGTTTTCGGTGCTCGACTTGGGCAGATAGGCGGCCATGAAGCGGCCGGCATGGTGCTTAACATACTTCACAAGGCCGGCCACCGGGGTCCAGTTGGCATGCACGTTGAACACCGACATGAATATCGACAGCTGTATCATGTTGCAGTGCAGATACTCGTCCTCATACACCTCTTCGAGGGCCACCACGGTGCCGTCGACCGAGGCCACCACGGCCAGTGGGTCGTCGCAGTGCTTGAAGTGGCGCTTGGGCAGGCGGAAAAAGTTGACCACGAGCAGAAACATCACCACCGACACCACTATCATGGCAATGGAAATCGGGCGGTAGTCGATGAACATATATGCGGGCACATTAATGGCCAGCAATATGAACAGGAGGACAAATATTATGTTCTGGCCTTCGCGATGTATTTTGACTTTCATTACTATTCCGTGATTATCGTGTTGCTATTAACACGCAAAGTTAATACATTATTTGCTTTTATTGCAAACGCAGCCTAAATATTCACAATTAAAAAAGTGTGGGGTGGCGGACCTGATCGGGTCCGCCACCCCACTGGTGACTATGTGAGTGTTATGCTACCGGCTGATTAGCGCACGCGCGAGCGCGGGTCACGCACCACCTTGGTCGACGGCTGGGTCCACGTTATGTTCCAGATGGCCACACGGTCGCGGTTGCCCTCGCTGGTGTTAGTGGGCGAGAGGTTGGTGAACTCGATGCTGTAGTTGCCGGCCACATCTATAGCCTCGCTGAAGGTGTAGACGGTGTACTTCACCGGGCTGGCCTGCTCGACGGTGAACGACTTCACCACCGCGCCTGCCTGCAGCACATCGACACGGAACTTCAGAGCCTTGTCGGTGTAGGGCATGCCATAGTTGAACGTCAGGGTTGAAATGCCGCTGGTGAGCTCGGGCGATGTGAGTGTGCCCACAGAGCTTGTTCTGCCGTTGAGGCAGGGGGCAAAGGCATAGTCCTTGGTCGAGCCGGTCATGTGGCCGATGAACTTGAACACGGGGTTGCTGTCCACATCGCCGCCCTTCAGCAGGTTGCAGTTCACGGCCTTCCAGCCTGCCTTTGATGTGTAGGTGTTGTATAGGCCTGTGGGGTCGCCGCCGTTCATGGTCTCAAAGTCGGCACGCGTGCCGCTGGCGGGTGTAGGCGGTGTCACCGAACCAGAACCGTCGCCAAACTTCACGTCGTCGAGCTGCCAGGTGGCATAGTTGTCGGCCTTGGGCGAAGCGTAGCGGAAGCCGATGTAGTAGGTGCCGTCGGCCCATGCGCTGAGGTCAAGGTTTCCGCTCTCCACCCAGTCGCTGAAGCCCGACGCGGGCGCAGTGGCCAAAGCGGGACTAAGCTTCTGCATCTTGGCTGTGTTGGGGTCGGCGGTCGACATCACATACACCTCAAAGGTGGTTTCGGTTGAGCCGTAGCCGTTGACCTCGGTGCGGAACGAGAGCATGCGCTTTGCGGCCTTCTTGATGTTGATGGCTGGGCTGATGAGCCATGTGTCGAACGGCGCATTGCCGTTGTAGCCGCTCACCTTGGCATACGAGTTGCCGCCATAGGAGGCAATGAAGAACTCCTTGTTGCCCTTCACCTTCACATTTTGCCAGCCTGCGGGGATGGCGCCGCCCTCAAACGTCTCGTTGAGGCTGGTGACACCGCCTGTGGCTATCGAGAGGCGGAATTCGTCGGACGAGCCACTGTTGCCGGTCACGCCGGCCATGCCCATATAGTTGGCAAACTTGCCCGTGAGCCAAATCTGGGTGCCGAGCACCTCGGCATTGTCCTTGAGGTTGGCCTGCGCGCGGAATGGGGTGTTCTGCGGCAGCGACACGGCCACGCACTTGGTGTAGTCGCGGCAGTCGGCGCTGGGGCCAATGATGAGGGTGTTGTCGAGAGTGGTGGGAGCAGTCCACTGGATGTCGGCGTTGCTCTTCACCTTGGTCACCTCAGGTGCAACAGCGCCCACCACATAGCCGGTGAGCCAGCCTTCTTTGGCACCCTGGTTGGCCACCACCTCATCGATGGTGTAGGGGTCTTTCGACGTGCCCTTGGTGTTGGTAGAGAAGCCTATGCAGTCGTTGGTGTCGCGTATGTAGAGCTGCCATGTGCCGTTGCTGCCGGCACGGGTGTTGTAGTAGCTGAGCACGCCCACCACGCTGCCCTGCCCCATGGGCAGAAGTGTAGTGCGGAATGTGGCGTAGTTGCTGTTGCGCAGCACCAGAGAGTTGCCGTTGGCGTCAACAATGTTGCGGTTGGTGGTCGAGCCGTCTTCGGCAAAAGTCTTGCTGCCGTCGGCGTCTTGGAACTTCACGCCGTCGAAGCGCACCAGGCGGCCCTGCCACTTGCGCAGGCTCTCGGCGTCGTGCTTGAGGTCGGCAATGTTGCACGCCACGGTGTCGACGTCCGACGGGTCGGGCATGCCGTTGAGCTGTGCGTGAGCCTTGAAGAGCTCGAGCGACATGAATGTGGCCTCCCACACCTTGCCCGACTCATAGTAGGCTGGATAGCCCAGCTGCTGCTGGCCGTTGTATTTGCCCACATACATGTCCTTGAGCGGAATCACAATCTCCTGGCCCACGCGGTAGGTGTTATAGAGACTGTTGGCGTTGATGCTGATGGTGAGCGCACCGGTCTCGTCTTGGATGTAAAGGCTCTTGTAGATGTTGCCCGAGGCATCGCTGCTCACCACACGGCCATGAATCACGAGATCCTCTTTAACGGTGTCGATGTAGTTGGGTGCGTCCTGCCAATATTTTGCCTTAAACTCGGCAATGGTGGTGTTGGGCTTGTCTTGCGCCACAGGGGCCACCATGGGCGGAGTGTCGAAATTGTCGTTGCAGCTCACGGCGGCAAGGCCGAGCAGCATCACGCTTAAAATCGTCTTTAATTTTTTCATATCGTAAAGTGATGTTTTTTGTTTTCCTTTTAAGAGTAGAACTGTTAGATGTTGGCACCGCCGCGCGCATCAGAAGCGCACGCCCAGGTTCAGATACATTTTGAAGCCCTGGCCGTAGTAAATTTTGTTGGGATACTTGGTGGTGGTGAAGTTGGTGTAGTCGAAACGTCCCTGCTGGTAGCCGCCCGTCTGAATGTTGCGGTTGTCAAGCAGGTTGTTGAGGTTCAGGTTCACGTTGAGCGAGGCCGTGCGGCTCAGATATATCACCTTGCCTATGCTCATATTGATTATGAGGGCCTCGTTGAGCTTCTCCTGCGTGGTGATTTCGCGCAGTTTGGTCTCAAGTTCCTGCTTGGTGTCGACAGTGGTCCACAGGTTGTCCATCTTCTCGTGGCGTATGGGCGAGAGGTCGATGTAGGCACGGTTCATCCACGTGCCGTTCACCTCAAAGAACCACATGTTGGGCGCGGCCCAGTTGAAACTAAGCGAGTAGGCCTCTTGCGGAGTGCCGCCAACATAGAAGTTTTTCAGATACACCGTCTGCGTCACATCGGGCTGCGAGCCGTTTTCATAGCTGCGGGTGCCCGTGGGGCGGTTCTTATACTGGTAGCGGGCCAGGTTGGCGGCCGCGCTCACCGTCACCGAGGGGGTCACCTTGTAGGCCAGGCCCACTTCCACGCCCTTGTGCTCCTTGCGCACGCCAGTGAGGGCGTAGTTCATGAATGTGCTGTTGAGGTCGTCGTAGAACGAAGTGCGCTCAGTCTGGTCCCAGAATTCGGTCCAGTAGCCGGTGACCGAACCCATGAAGCGGCGGTAGTTCCACACATAACTCAGGTCGCCCGAAAGGATGCGCTCGCTCTTGAGGTCGGTGATCACGTCGTCTTTGATGCGCGGCGACACATAGGCGTTGCCCGGCAGAGGGGCGTGGGTGCCATAGTAGGCGTGGGCGTGGAAACTGTTGCGGCCGTCAAGCTTATACACGGCACCGCCCTTCACGCCCCAAGTCACAAATTCGTGCTTTGCACCCTTGCCGAATGAGTTTTCGGGGGCGCGGCCGTTGCGCATCTTGCCGTCGCGCTGATAGCTGGTGTAACCTGCGTTGGCGCCGTAGTTGAAGTCCCAGCGGGCAAGGTTCACAGTGTTTTGCAGCCACAGGCCGGCATTGAGCGAGTTGATGTTGTAGTCATAGCCAAAGCGGTCGCCCACATGCACGCGGCGGTTGGGGTTGTTAAGGTCGTTCTGCGGCAGGTCGGCGTTGCTTGGGAAGTCGCGCTCGGCAAACTGGTCGATGTCGGTCCAGTAGCGTCCGCCGAGCAGGTCTTTTATAGTCTTGTAGTACGACGACACGGTGTAGTTGACGCTGGCGCCGCCCTGCAGGGTGAGCACCTCGCTGAGGCGTGAGTTGAGGTTGGTGTTGAGCATCCAGCTGGCCTGGTTGCTGTGGCGCTTCTCCAAGATGTAGGTGGCACCCTTCTCCACGCCAGTTTCATCGGCCAGATAGTTGTTCAAGTGGTTGGTCTGATACAGTTCGTCCCAGTTGATTTGGCTGAATGTGGGGTCGTTGAGCCACTTGTCGGTGTAGATGGCCTGCACATTGGGGTCGCTTGCATAGTAGCTGGGCAGATAGCGGTAGTAGTCGGGGCGCGGGTCGCGCGCGTTATACCAGTTGAGAGCCGACGAGGCGTAGAACGACTTGTGGAAGCCCACACCCGTGTTGAGTTTGGTGCCGGGCTTGATGTCCCACAGCCAGTTGAGCAGCACGGTGGGGTCGTAGGAGTCAACCACCTTGGCGTTGCGCTTTTTGCCGCATTGCCAGCCCCAGTTGCTGTTGTAGAGGTTGTTGCCCACAAGGTCGTAGGCCTCTTGGAATGTGGCCGAATTGCTGGCGCGGCTGGTGGGCGCACCAAATGTGGTGAGGGCCAGCGAGTGGTTGGCTCCGAGCTGCTTTTGCACGGCCAGGAAGTAGCCCCAACTGTTGTAGAACGAACCGGGAATAACCCCTTCGTCGGCATAGCGGCCCACGGCCGACAGTGTCAAGGCCCAGCCACTTTCGGTGAGGCCGGTGCTGTAGGTGGCCATGCCGCGCCAGCGGTAGTTGGCGTTGGTGTAGGCCACGCTGCCGCGGAAGCCGGGGGCATAGTCCTTGGCATAGGTGGTGATGTTGTTGGCGCCGCCCACATCGCCAAAGGCAAAGTTGGTCGACTCAAGGCCCATGCCTATCGATTTGTTTTTGAACGCCTGGTTAAGGCCTCCAAGCATCGAGTAGTTGAAGCGGCCGCGCGCGGCATCGTTGAAGCCGATGCCGTTGATGTAGGTGGCTGTGTACTCGCTGTTGTAGCCGCGCATGCGGAAGCGCATGGCCGAAAAGTTGTAGCTGGCAGCCTGATAGAAGGGGTTGTCGGTGGCGCCGGTGAGCATGCCCACCGCCTGCGAGTTGCCCTCCTCGTCTTCAAGCTGCGACTCGCTGAGCGTCATTTCGCGCGAGGCGTTGCTGTAGTCGTCGCCCGCGCTGAAGTTGTCGGGCGTGATTTTGAGCGTGCCCAGGTCGGTGACGCCGCCCGAGGGCAGCTGCACGTCGAGCGCAAGGTCTTTGTAGCCATAGCCCAGCACCAGCAGCTGGTCGCCGCCGGACTTCACATCGGTAATCAGAAAGTCTCCGTCGGGGCCGGTCACGGCCGATGCGCCCTGCCCGTTGAGCATAACGGTGAGTCCTGCCACGGGCTGGCTGCTTTTGGAGTCGATTACCACGCCACGCAGTGCCGCCTGCTGCGCAATTGCGGGCAAGCTCACCAGTAGCGTAAGTAGCAAAAACAGTTTTAATTTCATAAACTTATGTCAAGTGTTAATAATAGTGTATTCGGTCTTATTGCTTTGGTTTAGCCGCATCTGCGCCGCATTTTGGCACAAGTGCAGCCCCCCTTTGCGCCACAATGTGTGCAAAAGGATTCAAAAGTAGTTAATAAAATTCAATAAAGCAATAACTATCAGGTAAAATCGCAAAAAATGCTGATCAATTACCGGCGTTTGCCATAGGCTTCGCGCATGCGCTTAACTTCGGCTGCCACTTTTGGCGACAGCCACACAAGGGCAATGATGTTAGGTATCACCACAAAAAAGTTGAACGTGTCGCACAGTTCCCAAATGAGCGGGACCTCGACCACCGAGGCCACCACCACAAGCGCCAGCACCACCAGGCGGTAGGCGCGTATGGGCCTCTCGCCCCACAGGTAGCGCACGTTTTGAGCTGCAAAGAAATACCAGCCCACTATGGTGGTGAGGGCAAAGAAAAACAGCGACACGGCTATGAGCCACGTGCCCGCAGATCCAAACGAGGAGTCGAAGGCCGACTGCACCAGCTGTATGCCCACGCGGCCCTGCGGGTCATCGAGCACGCCCGACAGCAGCAACACAAGGCCGGTGAAGGTGCACACCAGCACATCGACGCCTATGCTTATAATCGCCATCATGCCCTGCTCGTAAGGGTGCTTCACCTTGGCTATGGCATGGGCGTGGGGGGTGGTGCCCAGACCGGCCTCGTTGCTGAAGAGGCCGCGGCTCACGCCATAGCGCATGGCCGTCATCACGGCAATGCCAGCTGCGCCACCCACACCAGCCTTGGCCGTGAATGCGCAGCACACGATGCTCGTCAGGGCAGGAACGAGGCGTGACAGGTGCATGACAATGAAAATGAGGCTGCCTGTAAGGAACAGGCCTGCCATGAGCGGCACCACACGTTCGGCAAACGAGGCTATGCGGCCTATGCCGCCCACCAGCACAAATGCCAGCAGCACGGCCAGAGCCACGCCCATCCAAATGGGATTGATGCTGTCGGGGAACAGGGTGGTGACCGCGGTGCTGATGGAGTTGGCCTGCACCATGATGCCGATCACCACAGCCAATATGAAGCACACGGCAAACACGGCGGCAAGCACGCGGCTGCCAAGCCCATAGCGGATGTAGAATGCCGGGCCGCCCACCAAGTGGCCGTCGGCAGTGTGGCGCTTGTAGGCGATGCCCAGCACGGCCTCGGCGAAATTGGTGCTCATGCCCAGCAGCGCGCCCATCCACAGCCAGAACAGCGCGCCTGGGCCACCCATGAGCACGGCCATGGCCACGCCCACTATGTTGCCCGTGCCCACCTGCGACGCCACTGCCGTCGACAGTGCCTGAATAGGGCTCATACCCCCCGAATCGGTGGCGCGGCTCTTGTCGTGCGAGGCGGCAAACATGGCTTTTATGGCGCGCCAGTAGTATTGCGGCACAAAGCGCAGGCGGATGGTGAAAAAAGCTCCCGCGCCCAGCAGTGCGAACACCAGCACTGGGCCGAGATAATCGGTGTTGATTTGCCTCACAAGGGCATACAGGGTTTCTTGGTTCATGCGGATATGCTTGTATTGAAGTGTTGTGCCGCGGGCTCACGCGGCCCGCATTGCGTTATGCAAAAGTAACGCACACATGGCAAACGGCAAAGACATTGGCCAACAAAAAAAGCGCAGCCGCAATGCCTACTGCCCGTTTGCGGGAGGTGGGCGTTGCGTTGCGCCTATGCTAACTGCCAGCTTGCTGCTGGCGTGAGACTAAAACTTCAGGTCGTCGGCGTTCTTGGGTTTCGGCGGATAGTCGATGGTGTAGTGCAGGCCGCGCGACTCTTTGCGCTCCTTGGCCTGGCGCATTATCAGATAGCCAACATTGATGATGTTGCGCAGCTCGCATATGCGGCGCGACACCTTGCTTTCCTTAAACAGCTTCTCGGTCTCCTCATACAGGATGTCGAGGCGGTTCCAGGCGCGGTCGAGACGCAGATTGCTGCGCACAATGCCCACATAGGTGCTCATTATCTCGCCCACCTCTTTTTCGCTCTGGCTAATCAGCACCATCTCCTCGGGGTGCTGCGTGCCCTCGTCGTTCCACTCGGGCACGTCTTCGCGCCAGCTGTAGTCGTTGTGGTGCTCGATGGCATGCTTGGCTGCGGCATCGGCATAGACCACGGCCTCGATGAGCGAGTTTGACGCAAGGCGGTTGCCTCCGTGCAAGCCGGTGCATGAGCACTCGCCCACGGCATACAGGCGCTTGATCGACGAGCAGGCGTTAAGGTCAACCTTGATGCCGCCACACAGGTAGTGGGCAGCCGGCACCACGGGAATGTAGTCTTTGGTGATGTCGATGCCTATGCCCAGGCAGTGCTTGTAGATGTTGGGGAAGTGGTGCTTGGTCTCCTCAGGGTCTTTGTGGGTCACGTCGAGATACACGTGGTCGTCGCCGCGCTGCTTCATCTCGCTGTCGATGGCGCGGGCCACCACATCGCGCGGTGCCAGCGACAGGCGCGGATCATACTTCTGCATGAATTCCTCGCCGCCCAGGTTGCGAAGCACGGCGCCGTAGCCGCGCATGGCCTCGGTGATGAGGAACGCGGGGCGGTCGCCAGGGTGATAGAGGGCTGTGGGGTGGAACTGCACAAACTCCATGTCTTTCACCGTGCCTTTGGCGCGGTACACCATGGCTATGCCGTCGCCAGTGGCGATAAGCGGGTTGGTGGTGGTGCGGTACACCGAGCCAATGCCGCCAGTGGCCATTAGGGTGACGCGCGACAGGAAGGTGTCGACCTTGCCGGTGGCCTGGTCGAGCACATAGGCGCCATAGCACTCAATGTCGCTGGTGCGGCGAGTCACTATTTTGCCCAGATGGTGCTGGGTGATTATCTCGATGGCAAAGTGGTTCTCATAAATGTCGATATTGGGGTTCGACTTCACAGCCTTCACCAGCGACTGCTGAATTTCGTGGCCGGTGTTGTCGGCATGGTGCAGAATGCGGAACTCCGAGTGTCCGCCCTCGCGATGCAGGTCGTAGGTGCCGTCAGACTTCTTGTCGAACTCAACGCCCCACTCCACCAGTTGCTTAATCTGATTTGGAGCCTCAGTCACCACCTTGCGCACGGCAGCGGGGTCGCTGAGCCAGTCGCCGGCCACCATGGTGTCGTGGATGTGCTTGTCGAAGTCGTCAACAAGCAGATTGGTCACCGATGCCACACCGCCTTGCGCCAAGTCGGTGTTGGCCTCATCGAGCGTTGTTTTGCAAATCAGCGCCACAGTTCCAGTTTTGGCCACCTTGAGTGCGAAACTCATGCCGGCCACGCCAGAGCCAATTATCAGATAGTCATATTTGCGTACCATTTGATTGATTGCTATTTTACTAAGTATCTTTTTATTATATTGATTTCTCTATCATTCCGCTTCACACGGCGGGATCAGGGTCGGCCGTCTTGTGCTTCTTTTTGTTGGGCTTGTCGAAGGCCTTTTTCACACGCTCCACCGACTGCTCCTCCGAGCTGGTGGCTGGGGAGGCCGGTTCGGTGGCCTCCGGCTCGTCGCTGGCGCCGCCGCCCACATCGCCATTTATGTCGCGCTCGGCCTCATTCACAATGTCTACCGAGTCGCTGCCGGCATAGCTGATGGAGTCGCCCTGGTCTTGCTGATACTCGTTGGCGCAGCCCACGGCCAGACTGTTGAGATCGGGGTCGCTGGCATAGCGGGCGCGGTATTTGCTGAAGGCTCCGTCGGCATACAGCTTGCGCAAGAAGAGGCCCACAATGGGCAGAGCCGTGCGGCTGCCCTGGCCCAGACGGCCAGTGCGGAAGTGGATCTGGCGGTATTCTCCGCCCACCCAGGCTCCGCACACCAGCTTGGGCGACACACCCACAAACCAGGCGTCGGCATGGCTGTTGCTGGTGCCCGTCTTGCCGCCCCAGTCGCAGTCGCCATAGGGGATGTAGGCATTTATCGGCATCGACGTGCCGCCGCCGTCGGTGCGGCTGGCCTCAAGCATTTTTTGCATGAAGTAGGCCGAACGGTGCGAAATGGCACGGCGGGCGGCGGCCTTCTCCTTGTCGCTTGAATACACCACTGTCTTCACGCCGCCTTCGTCCACCTTCAGCACCTTGGTCACCAGCACGGGGTCGTGGGCCATGCCGTCGCTGGCCACGGTGCAGTAGGCGTTCACCAGCTCAAGCAAGTTCACGTCGCTTGAGCCAAGGCTCAGGGCCGGTGTTGGGTCGAGCGGCGACTTGATGCCCATGTCGCGGGCCGTCTGCGCCACATTGGCCAGGCCCACCTCGTTGCCCACGCGCACCGCCACGCTGTTGATGCTCTGTGCAAACGCCGAGCGCAGAGTCATGTTGGCGCCGCTGAAGCGGCCGTTGGCGTTATGCGGAGTCCAGCGCTCGAGCTGGTGGGTGCGCTTGTTGAGCACCATGGTGTCGATGTAGGCGTCCTGACGGCGGTCGCACGGCGTGAGGCCGCGCTCCATGGCAGCGGCATACACAAACAGCTTGAACGTTGAGCCGGGCTGGTGCATTGCGCTTGCCTTGTCGTATTTCCACGTCTTGTAGTCCACATCGCCTACCCAAGCCTTCACCTCGCATGTGCCAGGCTCCATGGCAATGAAGCCGCAGTGCATGAAGTGCAGCATGCGGCGCACCGAGTCCATGGGGGTTATCTCCACGTCCTTACCGCCGTCGTAGTCAAACAGGTGCATCATGCGCGGCTTGTTCATATAGTAGTTTATGGAGTCAAGATTGCCGCTGTAGCGGTCTTGAAGCATTTTGTAGTAGTCGCTCTGCTGCGCCTTTTGCTCCACAAAGCCGGGAATCACCTGCTGGTTTTCGTCAACCCAGCAGTCGCCGTCGCCCCAGTGGGCCTGGAAGTTGCGCTGCACCACCTTCATCTGCTCCCTCACAGCCTCCTCGGCATACTTTTGCATGCGGGTGTCGAGGGTGGTGTGTATTTCGAGGCCGTCGGTGTATAGGTCATATCCGTTCTCCTCACACCAGCCCTTAAGTTCCTCAAGCACGGCGTGGCGGAAGTATGGGCCAACTCCCGTAAACTCGTCCTCGGGGTGGAACTGCAGCTTGATGGGCAACTGGCACAGCGAGTCGCACTCGGCCTTGGTGAGGTGGCCGTGGGTGAGCATATTGGTGAGCACCACGTTGCGGCGCTTGAGGCTGCGGTCGTAGTTACGGCGGGGATTGTAGCTCGATGTGGCCTTGAGCAGGCCCACCAGCACCGCGCTCTCCTCCACAGTGAGCTGCGAGGGTTTCTTGTTGAAATAGGTGCGGGCGGCGGTGTTGATGCCAAAGGCGTTGTTGCCAAAGTCCACCGTGTTGGCATACATTTCAAGTATGCGCTGCTTGTCGTGATACACCAATTCGATTTCGGTGGCGAGAATCCACTCTTTGGTCTTCATGATGAGCATTTTCACGCCCGGGATGTAGCCAAGCAGGCCGGTGGAGTACTGCGTGCGCACGCGGAACATGTTTTTCACCAGCTGCTGGGTGATGGTGCTAGCGCCGCGCGACTTGCCATGCACCAGCATGTCCTTGGCAGCGGCAAAGAGGCCCTGAACATCAATGCCCAGGTGGTCGTAGAAGCGCTCGTCTTCGGTGTCGATGAGAGCGGTGAAAAATGATGGGCTCACCTCACTGAACTTCACCGGCGTGCGGTTCTCGTTATAGAACTTGCCTATCATTTTGCCGTCGGCGCTGTAGATGTACGACGCGTTGTTGGTCTTGGGGTTCATAATCTCGGTGATCGACGGCGACTTGCCAAACAGCCACAGGAAGTTGATGTCAACCGCCACGAGATATATGAAAAAGCACACAATGAATGTGGCTATCCCCACAAGGGTCTTTATATACCAAGGCTTGCCCCTGTAAAGGGCTTTATACCATTGCTTAAACCGGTTCCAGTTTCGTTTAGTGCCAGACCACAAGAGGTCCAGTTTCCCTAAAAAATCGCTTTTACCCATATTGGCCAAAAAAATAATTTATGGTTGCAAATGTAGTTATTTTGTCGTTTACGCTACCTATCTTTTACATAAAAAATGTTGGAGCGGAGCTCTATTTTCACTTATTTTGCAGTTGTGGAGGCGTTTGCGTCCCACACTTGTAATGCATTAAAAGCCAAAAACAAAGAAACAATGAATATAGTGGAGATTTCGGGCAGCACTGCCCGCCAAATGTTCCAGTACGCGCTCTACATGGCTCTGCTCAAGCGCGACCCACACACTCTTGTCAACCCCGCCGGCGCCAGCTGGATAAAGTCGCGCTTCGGCCAGCTGCGCTACATCCAGGCCACGGCCCAGCAGCTGAAGCCCTACGGCATGCACAGCCGCCTGGGCCGCCTGGCCGCGCGCCTGGTGAGGCCCAAAGGGCGCATAGTCACCGACCCCGCCGGCGGTGGTTTCGACCCAGGCGTGCTCGATCTTGACGGCTGCTACCTACAGGGGCAATGGCTGTCGCCGCGCTACTTTGCCGGCATCGAGGACGGGGTGCGCAAGGCGTTTGCCGTGACCGACCGCATGCTGCCGGCACAGTCGCGCGGCCTGCTGCGCAGCCTTGCCAAACCCGGCTGCACGGCCATGCTTGTGAGCGACCCGCAAGCGGGCGGCGCAACTGCCGACTTCTACAACTGGGCCGTGGCCAATGTGCTGTCGAGCATCGGCAAGGCAAACTTCATGGTGTTTACCACCGACCCCGACTGGGTGCGGGCCAACATCAACTTCCAGGGGGCGGAAGCCCACACCGCCGCCTACCCCATTGCCAACGAGGCCACCGTGATGGCCTACCTGATGCGCGCCAGCCACTGCATCACCGGGCCGTCGCTCAACGGCTGGTGGGGAGCGTGGCTAAACCCCGACCCCGACCGCATAGTGATAGTGCCAGAGGGCTGGAGCAAGACCGACCCCAAGCCCGACCTGATTCCGCGCAACTGGACCACTATTCCGCTAACCTAAGCAAAAAAACCGACCTTTTTATATGAACAAGCTTCACACCATCATGGCCGCGGCCATGACCACCATTAGCGTCCTCACGGCGGCTGCCTCAACCTCGCTGCCTCACGCCACTCCCGCCTCGCAGGGCATCGACCCAAAGGCAATAATCACACTCGTTGACTCGCTGCAGGCCCTGCCCGCCACCGAAATTCACCACCTGATGATCGTGCGCAACGGCCACATCGTGGCCGAAGGCCACACAGCCCCCTTTGAGCGCACCGACAAGCACACGCTGTTTTCATGCAGCAAGACCATGACCGCGCTTGCCGTGGGCATTGCCATAGGCGAAAACCGGCTCAGGCTCACCGACCGCGTGGCCAGTTTCTTCCCCGATGAGTTGCCCGACACCATTGGCGACGGGCTGGCAAGCCTCACCGTGCGCCACCTGCTCACCATGGACGCCGGCGCCTACACTCCGGCCGACCTGCCCATGCGTGCCGACAACTGGACGCGCGCGTTTCTCGCCAACCCCAAGCTGGGCACCGACCACCGCTTCCGCTACGACAGCTTCTGCACCTACATGCTCTCGGCCATAGTGCAGCGCGTCACTGGCCAGACGGTGCTCAACTACCTGCGGCCGCGGCTGCTGCAACCGCTGGGCATAACCGAGGCCGACTGGGAGCAAAGCCCCGATGGCGTGTGCGTGGGCGGATGGGGCATGCGGCTCACGGTGGAGTCGATGGCCAAAGTGGGGCAAATGATGCTCAACGGCGGCAAGTGGGACGGCCGCCAGATAGTGCCCGCGCAGTGGGTGGCCGAAATGCAGAAGACGCAAATCGAGTGGCACCCCGGCAACGAGCCGAGCGACCTCAACCAGGGCTACGGCTACCAGATGTGGCGCTGCCTCGAACCTGGTGTGGCTCGCGCCGACGGTGCCTACGGCCAATTCATCATCATCGACCCCAAGAGGCAGCTGGTAGTGGCCATGAACGGCATCAGCCTCGACCGCGGCCCGTATGCCGAACTGCGCTGCGCGTGGCGCCAGCTGATGCCTGGCGTGAACGACGCACCACTGCCCGCAAACGCCAAGCTGCAGCGGGCCATGGAGCGCAAACTCGCCGCCATGGCACTGCCCACACTGCCCGGAAAGGCCAGTGCCAAGCAGTTGCAAAACCCCGTCACCTTGCGGCTTGAGCACAACGAGCTGGCCATGTCGGGCATCTCGCTTGCAA
This sequence comes from uncultured Muribaculaceae bacterium, assembly GCA_934661195.1. Classification (GTDB taxonomy): domain Bacteria; phylum Bacteroidota; class Bacteroidia; order Bacteroidales; family Muribaculaceae; genus Sodaliphilus. The sequence goes on along the minus strand of CAKUJD010000005.1, from coordinate 17,228 downwards.
TGAGAGGCAAAGGGATAATGGCCATGACCATAGTTATGGACGACGGCACCACCGACACCATTCCGCTGCGCCACAGCGGCTGGGCGCGCCACACCAGCAGCATGGCACCGCCGTTTTTCAACGGTGCATATTCGCTGCCGCGCACCAGCATCAAGGGGTTGAATCCGCCCTACTCCACCGCCGGCTGCTATGCCGCAAACGCCGACGGATCAGTCACGGCACGAGTGGTCTACACCAACTGGATCAGCTCCCGCACATTCACATTCAACGGGCTTGGCTCCAGCAGCCCCACAGTCACCGTCACCGACAACTTCGCACCTGGCAAGCCACTCACCCTGCGCTGCAGTAATTAGCCCAACGCACACAACCAACCAGCAGCAAAACCGTGCAAATTTAAAATTCAATTTTAAATTTGCACGGTTTTGTGTGTCTTCAGCCTTGGGGCACAGCAATCATCGCATGTCACGCACGTTCACCACCTGGGTGCCACACGGCTCACCGTCGTAGATGAGTTTTGCTTCTGTAACCTTATTGCCAAGCAGAGCCTTTAGGTAGCTGATGTTTTTCATGAACTCATTCCTATACGTCTTCGATGATTTCACCTCCCACAGGCGCAGCAAGCCGCCTTCGGTTTGCACAATGTCCACCTCCCGCCCGGAGTTCTCGCGGTAATAGCTTAAATTGTTGGTTTTGTCGGCGTTCAGCCTGTGCTTAAGCAGCTCTGCAACCGCAAGATTCTCAAACACACTGCCCCTGAGCGGATGCGTGGTCAGCTGCCGAGGCTCTTCAATGTCGAGCAAAAAGCACAGCAGGCCGGTGTCGTAGAAATAAATTTTCGGTGTCTTCACCAGCCGCTTGCTGATGTTGGCATAGTATGGCGGCAGTTTGAACACAATGTATGATGCCTGCAATATCGACAGCCACTCCTTGACAGTGGGCGACGACACGCCCGCCTCTACAGCTATCGACGACGCATTGAATTCAGTGCCCGCGCGGCCAGCACACAGGCGCATAAACGTTTGGAAACAGTCTAAATTGCGCACATTCAGCAATTGTCGCACATCACGCTCAACGTAGGTGCTGTAGTAGTTGCGGTAGAATTGATTCACAGGAAACCCCTTGGCCACAATGGACGGATAGAAGCCGTTGAACATCAGTTCGTCGGTAGGCGTGGCGGATGCGTATTGCCGAAGTTCACTTATGGCAAAGGGCAAAAGGGTGAACAGGGCCGCACGTCCAGCAAGCGACTGCGATATGCTTTGAAGCAGGGCAAAATTGCTGCTGCCCGTCAACACAAAGCGGCGGCTCTCGTTGGCATCCACAGCTATCTGCACATACGACATGAGGTGCGGCAGCCGCTGCACCTCATCTATTATCACCTTGCTGCCGCACGAATCCACAAAGCCCTTCATGTCGGCCTCAGCCATTTCACGCAGAGCCAAATCCTCAAAGTTATAATACTTGTATTCTGCGAAGGCATGCCGGCACATTGTGGTCTTACCCACCTGCCTGGGGCCGGTTATGATTATCACCCTATAGTAGGCAGCCGCCTTCACCACCTCGGGCTCCAGCTCTCGCGCTATGTAATTGCCATTGTCCATGTCAGTTGCTACATTTTTATTACCTGATGCAAATTTAGGACAATCACTGTGGCCAAGCAAACAAAAACCGTGTAAATTTAAAATTCAACTTTAAATTTGCGCGGTTTTACTTGATTTGGGCTATCTTGAACAGCGTTAGCTTGTGGGGGGACAACATGGTAAGAGCCAAAAACGCCCCGCCCTGTTTGTCTTCCTTTGTCTCTATTGTCGTAAAAAATCAAGCTATAACACAGTTAGGATTCCAGCCTTGGTGCGGGCACTAAAAGGGCGCAAAGGTGACCCCTTGCGCCCGGATAGCTTTTACACCAAACTCACAGATTCCCTTAAACCGTGAGTATTTCTTTTTCTTTGGCGGCAAACAGCTCGTCGATTTGCTTCAGGAACTTGTCGTGCAGCTTCTGCACTTTTGCCTCGGCATCTTTCTCAACGTCTTCGGCCATGCCGTCTTTCACTGCTTTCTTAAGGCCTTCGATGGCCTCGCGGCGCGAGTTGCGCACGCTCACTTTGGCCTTCTCGGCTTCGGCCTTCGACTCCTTCACCAGCTGCTTGCGGCGGTCTTCGGTGAGGGGCGGAATGCACAGGCGTATCACCTCGCCATTGTTTTCAGGCATGATGCCAATGTTGGAGTCGATGATTGCCTTTTCAATCACCTTAAACATGCCCTTTTCCCAGGGAGAGATGACAATGGTGCGGGCATCGGGGGTGCTGACGTTGGCCACGTTGCTGATGGCCATTTTGCTGCCATAATACTCCACACGCACGCCGTCGAGGATTTTCACATTGGCGCGGCCGGCGCGGATGTGCGCCAGAGCCTCGTCGAGATAACCAACAGCCTCGCTCATCTTTTTCTCGGCAGGCTGCAAATAATGATTGACATCGTTCATATAGAAAATTCTGTGTTGTTAGGAATAATACTTTCTTATTATGCTTTCAGTTGTTTAACGCTACGAAAATACGAAAATTAAGCTACCGCCGCAAAATTTTGGCCATAATTCTGCACAAAAGCGGCTGCGGTCAGCTAAAAGTTAGCACCGAGCAGCGGTCGGGAGCTATCAAAGCCGCTGCATCCATCAGCTGCTGCGGTGTGACGGCGAGCATGCGCTCAACCGTTTCGGCATACGTGCCCACCCGGCCGCGGTACAGCAGCGACTTGCCGGCGTTGACCACGCAGGTTTCGGGATTGTCGCTGGCCACCAGAAGCTGGCCGCAATACTGCTTCTTGGCAGCGTCGAGCCTGCGCTCGCTCATGGGCTCGGAGGCAAGCTGCTGCAAGGTGCGCTCCACCAGACGCAGGCTGCGCGCGGCGTGGCTCTCGTCGCAGCCAAAGTACACCTCAAACAGGCCGCTGTCGGTGAACGACGATATGCCCGACTCCACCGTGTAGACATATCCGCGGCGCTCGCGCAACTGAACGTTAAGCAGCGAGTTCATGCCCGGGCCGCCCACAATGTTGTTGAGCAGCGACAGCGCAAAGCGGCGGTCATCGTGCATGCCGGGCAGGCGCGCGCCAATCACGGTGTGGGACTGGTGGCTGCCCACATCCACCGTGCGCCGCTGCGGGGCCACTGGCGGCGGCGCGATGCGCCCGCTGCGGTCGAGGGCGTGGTCGAAGTGGCCGAAGTGCTTGGCGGCCACGGCTAATGCCCTGTCGGCCGTCATACGACCCATCGAGAAGAACACCATGTTGGCCGGCACATACAGCCGCTTCACATAACTGATGCAGTCGGCGCTGGTGATGCGGCCGAGGTCGGCCACGGTGCCGAGTATGTTGTGCCCAAGCCCGCTGCCGGCAAACGCCATGTCCTCGAAGTCGTCATATATGGCATCAGAGGGCGAGTCGCGGTAGGAGTCAATCTCCTCAAGCACCACACCGCGCTCGCGGTCGAGCTCGGCCTCAGGAAACACCGAGCATCCCACCAGGTCGGCAATCAGCTGCACGGCGCGCTCATAGTGAGCGTCGGGAAACACGGCATACAGTGTGGTGTCTTCCTTGGTGGTGTAGGCGTTGAGCTCGCCACCCACGGCCTCCATGCGGTTGAGTATGTGCCACGCCTTGCGGTGGGTGGTGCCCTTGAATATGGTGTGCTCCACAAAGTGGGCCAGGCCCAGGCGCCCCGGGGTGTCGTCGCGGCTGCCCGCTCCGGCCACAATTCCGCACCAGGCCACGGGGCTTTGGCTGGCCACATGCACCAGCTTGAGCCCATTGGGCAGGGTGTGGGTTGTGGCGTTGTCGAATATTTCCTTTTTTGTCATTTCAGCTTATTGTTCATCTGTGCAGCACAATCATCACATTCTCACGTCGAAGTGCAGAATGGCCTGCACAAACATCAGGTCACGAATGTCGGCGCGCGCCACCTCCATATCGTCGTAGGCGGCATTTTCGCTGTGCAGCGTCACCATCTCAGGGTCGGCGTTGCGGCGCACATACTTCACCATGCGGTAGTCGTCGAGCATCACCACATATATTTGTCCCCAGAATATCTGGCGCGTGTTGGTGAGCTCGCGCACGGCAATGTAGTCGCCGTTGCGTATCACGGGACTCATGCTGTCGCCGCTCACGCGCACTATGCGGCAGTCGCGGCTCACCACGTCGGGCAGGTTCACCGAGCCCACTATCTGCTCGTCGGCAAACATCTGCGTCCGTGGCATAGTGCCCGCGGTCACGTCGATGTCATACACAGGCGTGCCCGCGCTGGGGGTGTGCAGCTGCTCGCTGGTCACCTCAAGGCTCTGCGGAGTCTGAGGCTGCTTGGCAAAGGGCAGATCGGTGCCACTTTCGAGCCATTGCTTCGACACGCCCATGTTCACCACTATGCGGTTCACGAGCGACTCGCTCACCGGCAGACGTCCGTTTAGATACTTCGACAGATTGGAGGCGTTGACGCCAATCTTGTCGGCAAATTCATTTTGACGGTAGTTGAGGTTGCGTATCAAATACTTGATGCGCCCCACGATTTCATTTTCGGCCATAATGGAATGCTTAATTTGTGCCTCGTTAGTATTGATGTTGCAAAATTACCACAAAGTTGGCAAAACCGCAAGCCGCGGAGGTACCTGTTTTCGCGAGACATGCAGTGTTGTCCCAACTAAACACGGGCAGAAAGAAAGTGAGGCTGTTAGGGAACGCCCACCCGCAAAAAGGTTTTTCTTTCTGTCCTTGAAATTTCAATTTAGGTTCATGCGCTGCTTTAAGAACGAGAGGATCTTCTCTCGCTGATTCACGAGAATGAAATGGTTTTCTTCGGGGTCAAAGAAAAGCCCTACGTCTACGCCCATTGTTCTTAACCTAGCGGCCTGACTGGGCATCAAGCGTGAAGAGTTGTCCTCTCCACCACCAATCAAATTGACTTTGCAAGGCACTTTTCTCAACCCTTTAAGATTGCACGATATGGAAGTGATGCTCTTGAAATCACTGGCGTGACGGGAGTGCATGGCCGCGTTAATAGCTGATCCACCATTCGACAAGCCCATAAGATGAAGCTGCTGTTTATCAATTTGATAGTCCATGCGCTCCAATGCGGGGATGTAGAATGTGAAAATCTTGTCGATGTCGTCTTTACAAAAAATGCCACTCCAATCATGCGTGCCGATGCTCAGCACAATGCAGTTATTCAAATCCATCCAAATGCCTTGATACAGCTGCCAGTTACCCAAGAAGCCATGGCAGAACACCACCAACGGGTAAGCCTTGTCCTTGCTCCAATCTTTCGGACTGCAAATATACACAGCACGGCCATTTCCACCTAAGAATTGGTTGAAGGCTTGCACATAAACGCCCGACATGGGATTTTCCAATCCCAAATGGCGATAAGGAGCATAGTAGTTGCGAATCTTTCCGTTCGCCTTGTCACCCTCCACTTGCTTCATGATCGGGCCACCAATGCCCATCTGCTTTGCCAACGAAGCGTAGTTATGAACACCCATGTTCATCACCTCTTCTTCAGGCAAAAGTGTATTGACCAGATACTGTCCAAGCGGCGGGTGCTTGGCATTGCCCTCTTCATCTAAATACACCAACCTCACCCTATCGCCCGAGTAGATGCGGTATCTTGGCATTGCCACCCAAATGCAGATCACAAAAACCGCCCAATAAGGCTTCATGCCATACCGCACCATCCACGATGGCAACTTTTCAAAAACCTGCTTCTTCCATACCAAGAAGAGCAACATCAGCAATATCGTTTTATAAAAAAACGTAGTAACTACGAACCATGCTATGGCAATCAGCATGGAGGGAATGATTTTCTTAGTCATATTAATACGCGTCATTTTTTGTCATAAATAAATGCTATGAGCCCCGGAAGGATGTAAACGCTATGGCAAAATCCACAACCTTAACTCGTTTACTTAACATGGCAAATATAACACTTTCCGCACAGGTAATCGGCAAACCGCCGGAAAAAAATCAGAAAACAATCCGTGAGGAAAAAAGCGGACCAGCATTGCAAGGGCCACAACACATGGCGCCAACTCGCGAGCATGAAGTCCTGGGTGCAATTCGGTGCGCGGCATCACCAATGGGATGAACACGGCCAATGGCAACTTCTGCCTGAGCGCGCTCCGAATTTATTCAGGGCAACATGCGAAACATGTGCAATAAATTTGCCCAAAGGCCTTGCCGCTGCATTTATTTTACTAACTTTGCAAGGTGGCGGCCCGCGGCCATGCCGCGCCGCCGCTTTTTTCACAACAACCACTTAAAGACTGTACTGACATTTAAAGCTATGAAGCTATTCAAGACTACACTCCTCACACTTGCCTGCGCGGCCTGCTTCACCACCGCACAGGCCGTAACGGCCTGCGCCGCACAGAGCGAAAGCAAATGCGCCGCCGCCAAATGCGAGCGCCAAAATGCCCCCGTGGTGGTGGGCGCGGCACGCACCAGTGAATATGTGCCCATGCTCAAGGGCAAGCGCGTGGCGCTGCTCAGCAACCAGACGGGCATCGTGGGCAACAAGCATGTTCTCGACCTGATGCTGGAAAACGGCATCAAGGTGGTGACCATATTCTCACCCGAGCACGGATTCCGCGGCAAGGCCGATGCCGGCGAGAAGGTGGGCAACAGCGTCGACGAGCCCACGGGCATACCCATTGCCTCGCTCTACGACGGCAAGTCGCCCATGCCCAGCAAGGAGACTATGAGCAAAATCGATGTGGTGGTGGTCGACCTGCAGGATGTGGGTCTGCGCTTCTACACATACTACATAACAATGATCCACATGATGGAGGCATGCGCACGCGACGGCAAGCAGGTGGTGGTGTTCGACCGCCCGAACCCCAACATCATGTATGTCGACGGCCCTATCCTCGACATGAAGTTCAAGTCGGGCGTGGGCGCGCTTCCCATACCCATAGTGTATGGCATGACCATGGGCGAACTTGCCCAGATGGCCAACGGCGAAGGCTGGCTTGAAGGCGGCAAAAAGGCGCAGCTCACCGTGGTGCCGTGCGAAAACTACACGCGACACACCCGCTACCAGCTGCCAGTAGCCCCGTCGCCCAACCTGCCCAACATGATTTCGGTGTACCTCTACCCATCAACCTGCTTCTTCGAGGGCACGCCCGTGAGTCTGGGCCGCGGCACGCTGGCTCCGTTCCAGGTGTACGGACACCCCGACATGAAGGCCGGCCACCAGTTCACCTTCACACCGCGCAGCATTCCCGGAGCCAAGACTCCGCCGCAGCTCGACAAGCTGTGCTATGGCACCGACCTGCGCAACCTGTGCGCCGACAGCATCATTGCCAAGGGCATCGACCTGACTTATGTTATCGACGCCTACCGCACGCTCAACATTGGCGACAAATTCTTCACCCGCTTCTTCGATCTGCTGGCAGGCAACGACACCATGCGCCAAATGATTATGGCTGGCAAGAGCGCGGCCGAAATCAAGGCTTCGTGGCAGGCCGACGTGGCCAAGTTTAAGCAGCAGCGCAAGCCTTATCTTATTTACAAGAATTAAGGTTGAACCTTTATGATTGAGGGGGGGGTGGGCCCCTTCGCTCTCTCTGAATATTAACTAACGAAAAAATACTGATTTAGCAAAAATGACTCCCTGGATTGTATTGGCCACCATTGTTGGCTACTTTATTCTTCTGTTTTTGGTGTCGTGGATTGCCTCCCGGGGCAGCGACAACGCCAGTTTCTTCAACGGCAACCGTCAGGCGCCGTGGTTCATCGTGGCCATAGCCATGCTGGGTGCGCCCATCTCGGGCGTCACCTTCATCTCGGTGCCGGGCATGGTGGTGGCCAAGGGCTTCAGCTACCTGCAAATGGTGCTTGGCTTTGTGGTGGGCTACTTTGTGATTGCCTACGTGCTGATTCCGCTGTTCTACAAGCGCAATCTGGTGTCGATCTACGGCTACCTGGAGCAGCGCTTCGGCGCCGGCACCCACAAGAGCGGCGCGTGGTTCTTCTTCATCAGCAAAATGCTGGGCGCGGCAGTGCGCTTCTATGTGGTGTGCGTCACGCTGCAGCTGCTGGTGTTCGGCCCGCTGGGCGTGCCGTTTATTATCAACGTTGTGGCCACCATCGCCCTCATCTTCCTCTACACGCTGCAGGGCGGCGTGAAGACGGTGATCTGGACCGACACCCTCAAGAGTTTCTGCCTGGTGATGTCGGTGGTGCTGTGCATCTACTTCATAGCCAAGGGCCTTGGCTATGACTTCGGCGGCATGGTGAAAGCCGTGGCCGGCGACGAGACCTCGCGCATGTTCTTCTTCGACAACCCCAAGGAGGGCACCTACTTCTGGAAGCAGTTCATAGCGGGTGTGTTTATGGTGATTGCCACCACAGGCCTCGACCAAGACCTGATGCAGCGCAGCCTGGCCTGCAAAAACGCCAAAGAGTCGCAAAAGAACCTTATTGTGAGCGGCATCACGCAGTTCTTCGTGATAGCCCTGTTCCTGATTCTGGGCACACTGCTGGTGCTCTACACCAAGGCCAACGGCATGCAGCTGCCCGAAAAGAGCGACGAGCTCTTTGGCATGGTGGCCGCCGACAGCAAGATGCCTATCATCGTGGGCATACTGTTCATACTCGGCCTCATCGCCGCCGCCTACTCGGCTGCCGGCTCGGCCCTGACATCGCTCACCACCTCGTTCACAGTCGACATTCTTGAAGCCGACCGCAAGCAATCCGACACAGCTCTGGCACGCACGCGCAAGCTGGTGCACGTGTCGATGGCCATAGGCATGGGCGTGGTGATATATGTGTTCTACCTCATCAGCAACAGCGACGCCATCAGCGCCGTCTACACCCTGGCCAGCTACACCTACGGCCCCATTCTGGGCCTCTTCGCCTTTGGCATGATGAGCAAGCGCGCCGTGCGCGACCGCCTGGTGCCCGTGGTGTGCATCGCCGCCCCGGTCATCAGCTTCTTTGTGCAGCAGTGGCTGGCCAGTGCGTTTGGCTACACACTGGGCTTTGAGCTGCTGCTGCTCAACGCCGTGCTCACTATGGCCGGCCTCGCAGCCCTCACCACAGGCAAGAAGGTGGCCAACCAGTAACTAAACGCACACTCAGGCTTCTATGGCACGCAACCTCATCAGCAAATATGTGTGGATCATCGACACCATTAAGCGCTACAAGCGCATCACGCGCGAGGAGCTGAACCGCCTGTGGCTCGACTCAAGCGTGAGCGACGGCGAGCCCATGGCGCGGCGCACGTTCTACAACTACCGCAACGGCATTGCCGACACCTTCAGCATCGACATCGTGTGCGACAAGTCGACCTACGAATACTACATCAGCCAGGACGACAGCGAAAGCAACAAGCAGCTACAGGAGTGGTTGCTCAACTCCATGTCGATAAGCGGAGTGCTAAGCGGCTCGCACGACATGTCCGACCGCATACTGCTCGAAGACGTGCCGTCGAGCCGCGGCAACCTGCCCGTGGTGATCGACGCCATGCGCCAAAACAAGCGCATAACGTTCAGCTACCGCAACTACAGCCGCGTCAACCTGAGCCACGGCGTGGAGGTGAACCCGTATTTCGTGAAGATATTCGACCAGCGATGGTATGTGATAGGACTCAACGTGGCCGACGGACGCATCAAGACGTATTCGCTCGACCGCATCAGCGACCTCAGCATCACAACCCACACGTTCACCATGCCGGCCGGATTCAGCCCACACGACTTTTTTGACGACTGCTTCGGCATCACCACCAACCACGACGAGCCCAAGGAGATTGCCATCAAGGCCGACGTAACGCAAGCCAAATATCTGCGCGGACTGCCGCTGCACCACTCGCAGCACGAGGAACTGCACGACACCTACTCGATATTCACCTACCGCATGCGCAACACCTACGACCTGATGCAGAAACTGCTGTCATTGGGCCCGTCGATAGAAGTGCTGCGGCCCAAAGAGATGCGCGTGCAGCTGGCCGACAACCTGCGCCGCGCCCTCGCCCACTACGACCACTGACCCATCACCCTCAAAGCACAACATAAAGGCTGGCCCGCGCGCATTGGCGCTGGCCAGCCTTTACTGTAACGCTTCTGCCGCCAATCCTTACTTGGCCGGCACTTCGCCATACACATTGGCCTGATCCTCACCCTTAGTGCAAAGGAGCACCAAATTGTAGATGGGGATGAGGATAAACCAGCCGCTATGGCCAGTGTCGTGCATCCGCCTGATGCCTGCCGCAATTATTGGAATGCAGAGGACAAGCGAAATAATTGACGACACAATGCCATTGTCCAAAAGGCCATCTAGAAATCCCACGGCATAGCTGGCAATCATGCAGGCAAGATAGAACCACCAATACTCAGAACGGGTGGCACGACCCGTAAAAGTCACAAACTTAGAAAGGCAAGTTTCCACAGATTCAAAAAAAGTCATAGCGTCTTAAAATTTAAGTTATTAATGATATTTGCGGTGCGTCCCGCCAAAGGCAGGAATCACGCCACAAATATAGTCATTTACATTTGCTTCACTAAGTTTATTACACACCAAAAGTATCAGGATTTTGCACAATTATAATAATTGATAGTACACAGAGAGCCGCGGGAAATCGGGGGATTTCTCGCGGCTCTCGCTTATGAGTCGTGGCCCACTGCGTGTGGGCCTATGGTGCCGTTAGCGCTGCGGCTGATAGAGCACTTTGCGCGACACTGTGGTGCCGTCGGTGTAGACGGTGCGCTCAATGGCCACGCGGTTGTAGGCCGACGGACCGCTGATGCGCACGCCCGAAGTGCTGTAATATTCGCGGCTGGCCACGGCCTTGTCGGCCAGGTTGGCGCTGATGCCCGACGGATAACGCAGCTTGAGGTCGTAGGTGCGTGTGAGCTGGCCCACAGTGAGTGTGAGGGTTGCCTGCTCGCCGTCGGCCTTGGGCGCCACGGTCACGTGGCTGCCGTCAATCTTCAGGTTGGGGGTTGCAGTCCACACTGCGTTGGCCGGCAGACCCACCTCGAAGCTGCTCACCACGCTGTCGGCGCACTCGCCATCGGCAAGCAGCAGCATTGCCACTGCAAAGCTATTGTAGTCAACGGCGCTGAGGGATTTCAGCGACGGATATTGCGCTGTGGCGTTGGCAAACGCGTCGCCAAGCTTAAGTGTGGTGAAGGCACGCTTGCCGAGGCCCTTTGCGCCGAGCTGGGCGTCGTAGTCGCCTGCTGCGTTAATGTCGCTGTCGAAATACACCGAATCGGCCGACATATAGTTGCAGCTGCTATTGTAGGTGGTGATGTTGCCAGCCGCTCCGGCGGTGGCTGTCACCTTGCCTGCATTATACGAGCGCACTATGCGGGTGAAGTACACATCGGCAAGGGCGTTGCCAGGCAGGCCCACGATGCCGGCCACCGCATCGGCGCCGGTCACATCGCCAAAGTTGTAGCAGCTGTTCATGTCCACGCGGCCCATGCCCACGATGCCGCCAACCTTAATCGACTTGGAGGTGGTGCCCGTTACGCTGGCATAGTTGGCAACACTGGTGAAGCGGTAGGGCTTGCCCGTGAGGTAGCCCACTATGCCGCCTATCTGGTAGCCTACGGCCGAAACCGGGCCGGCATTGTAGCTGTCGCTCAGCTCAAAGCCTCCGCTGCCGGCAATGCCGCCCGCGTTGGCCAAAGAGGCGCATGTGCTCTCGATGCTGCCCAGGTTGTGGCAGCGAGTGACAATGGCTGTGGTGTCGCCGCCAATCACGCCGCCAATGCCGCCCACATTGTTATAGCCCTTCACGCTACCAGAGTTCCAGCTGTCGGTGAAGTAGTTGTAGCCTGTGCTCGAGCCGCTCGAGGTGCCCACAAGGCCACCCACGGTGTAGAGGGTGATGTCGGCCGACTCGGGCATTACGTTGGCGGTGTTGTAGCTGCGGCTCACGGTGAGTCCGCGGCCGGCATAGCCCACGAGGCCGCCCAGATAGTAAGACTTCTTCTTTGAGCTGGTGACTGCCGTTATCGAGCCGGTGTTGTAGCAGCTGTCGATGATGCAGCGTTCGCTGTCCGAGTGGTGAGCCACCTGGCCAAAGAGACCTCCGGCCGACTCTACTGCGGCCACGTCGCCAGTGTTGTGGCAGAATGATGCCGACGACGGCACAAGGGCCGCGCCCACAAGACCTGCCGCATATTTGGCCGACGACACGATGTCGCCCGCATTGCTTGAGGCTGCGATTATGGCCGAAGCCTGGGCTGCGATTCCGCCCAAATAGCTTGTGCCCGAAATCGTGCCCTCGTTGCGGCAGCTGTCCACCTTAATGGCAGCGCTGGCCACGCTGGTGGCAAAGATGCCGCCCGCATAACCGTAGGCCGCGCTCACATCGCCATAGTTGACGCATCGGCTGATGCTTGCGCCGCCGTTGGCAGTGGCTGCAATGCCGCCAGCATAGTTGTTGCCGGCGGTGACTGCGGCGCGGTTGGTGAGGTTATAAGCCTTGCCGTAGAGCGACGACACAAACGCCGCCGCCTTGGTGTATGAGCCAAACTTGCTGGTGGCGTCGATGGTGAGGTCGTGAACCGAACCAGCGGCAAGCACGGTGCCAAACACGGCGTGGCCCGTGGTGCCCTTGTCGTCATGACTGTCGTAGCTGATGCCCTTCAGTGTTTTGCCGTTGCCGTTGAAATCGCCGGCAAATCCGTTGGGGCCGTCGGCCACTGCATTAAAGCTTTGGCCGGTGAAGTCGAGGTCGGCCATCAGCTTAAAGTGGCTGCCCTCGTAGTCGAAGCCTGTGCCCTTGACGAAATCGGCAAGTTTGTTGTAGTCTTCAATGTTTTTTATCAAGTATGGAACTTCGGCTGTGCCGCTGCCCTCAAAGATGGCTGCGTTGAGCGTGATGATGGGCAGTTCGCGCTGCAAGCCGGCCTGTGAAGCCACCAGGGTGTCGAGTTGCATGCCTTGCGCTGGAACCGCAGGGGTGAGCACTGCACCGGCAATGCTGAACGCCTTGCCGCTCTTCAGGCTCCACTGCACACTGCCCGTGTTGCCAAGGGTGGCCGGTGAGGTGACGCTGGAGGCAAAGTTGCCGTCGGCAAAGAACACTGTGGCCTGCGACGCCAGTTTGGCCTCGGCCTTGGCAGCTGTGGCCTTGAGCACCGGATAGCTGCCCTGCGCCTGCACCCACACGGTGTCGGCCAAACGCTTGACGCTGCCCGATGCCAGCTGCGATGTGGCATAGGCGGTCACGCCCTCGATGTTGCCATTGGCAACGGCTCCGAGTTTGGCTATTTGGCTGTCATACATGTCGTCGGCAAACTTGGTGCCTGTGGTTGCACCGGCAATGTGGCCCGAGGTGGCCTTGTCGGTGAGCACGGTCACGGGGCCATAGTTGACGGCCGCGGTGACTGTGGAGTTGGAGGTGACGCCGGTGATGCCGCCCACCTGCTTATAGGTGACCACGCGGCCAGTGTTGAGCACGTTGCGAATCACGCTCTTGCTGTCTTCGCCCACAATGCCGCCGGCCTTGCTCTGCACGCCTTCCTTCTGGTAGCTGTTGAAGTACACGGCGCCCACCTCGCCAGCGTTCTGGCTGTTTTCGATGGTGGCCTGCGATGCGTAGCCCGCGATGCCGCCGGCCTGATTGTTGTCGACATACACCTTGCCGGCATTGTAGCAGCCGCTGACCACAGCGCCGCTATTGAGTTGGCCCACGATGCCGCCCGAGCGAGAATAGTAGGTGTAGACGGTGCCGTAGTTCGAGCAGCCCTCGATGCGGCCATAGCTCTGGCCGGCAATGGCGCCGCCGTAGCAGAATAGCTGATACACGGCCTTGCTGCCCACGGTCACGTTTTTCACCACGCCATTGGCGCCGATTGTGCCGAAGAGGCCGCCATAGTAGGTGCTGCCCTCGTCGCGCGGGTTGAACTCGCCGGCGGGCTTGCCGCTGGTGTTGCCCTCGGGGTAGAACGCTGCGGTGCACACCACCATATTGTCGATGGTGTGGCCGGCACCGTCGAATGTGCCCTGGAATTGCAGCTTGCCGCGGTCGTCATTGTCGATGGGCTTGATGGTGTCGCCCTGCAGGTCGATGTCGGCCACCAGCTTCAGATGCTTGCCCTCGAAAGTGAGCGATGCGTTGTTGGCAATGTTGACGAGTTGCTTGAATTCCTCGCGTGTGCCAATCTCCCACGGACTCTCGGCAGTGCCCTCGCCCTTGAAGGGCATCGGGGCAATGTTGACGAAATAGAGTTTCGACGAGTTGCCGCGGCGCACCTCCACGGTGTCGGTATACTGCTGATAGTTAAGTTTGGCTGTGCCGTCGGCAAAGTTGAAGGCGTAGCCGCCCTCGGTGCTGTAGAAGCCGTTTTTCACGGCGCGCCACTCAACGCCGCCAGCGGTGCTGTAGGTGAAGTCGTTTTTCACCTGCTTCACGTTGTCGGTGGCGGCAAGAATGATTGGCGAGGCCGAGACAACGGCCACGTTGGTCGAGTCGGTGGCCTTGATGCGCGGATACAGACCGGCGGTGAAATTCCACACGCTGGCGTCGAAGCCGCTTATGCCTGCCGCATCGGTGAGCTGGGCTGTGGTCTTGCCCCAGTCCGAGTGGCCGAAACCGGCCAGCTGTGTGTCGAAGTAGCTGTTTTTCACCGTGATGTGGGCAGGTTTGCCCACAAGGCCGGCGATTGAGTCGGTACTGGCGGTGGTGAGTTCTACTGCTGCATAGCAGTTGGTGATGGTGGTGCCGCCGTAAGAGTCGTCGGTCTCAGGATCCTCGCTCACGAGGCCTGCGGCAAATGCGCTGTTGGCATTGTCGACAACGCCCGTGGCGTAGCAGTCGTGGATGTCGCACACCCATGCCGCACCCACAAGGCCGGCAATGTAGTTCTGCACACTGGCGCCCGAAAGGATGCGCGCTGCGGTATAGCAGCGGGCCACTTCGGTGTAGGCCACCTCGCCGGCGATGCCGCCAAGGCAAATCTCGCTTGCGCTTGAATACACTGTGCCCGAGAATGAGCAGTCGAGCAGCTTACTGTTGGCATGCCCCTTAACGCGGCTCATGTAGCCCGCGATGCCGCCGGCAAACTGCTGCTTGCTAGCAAGCTGAATGGTGGCGCCCTCTACCGAGCACGAGGTGATGTCGCCATAGCAGAAGCCTGCCACACCGCCCACATAGCCCAGAGCCGAGATGCTGGCCTTGTGCGCCTTCACATTGCTAATCTTGCCGAAGTTGTAGCCGCCTATGAGGCCCACGTTGTAGCCGCTGGCGCTGATGGTGGCGGAGTCGACCGTCACGTTGTCGACCGTGCCAAAGTTGCGGCCGGCCAGAATGCCCACGTTATAGCCAACAGTGGTAATCTTGGGGTTGGCAAAGCGCAGGTTCTTCACCGTGGCCTCGGGTGCTGTGGCGCCGAAGAGGCCCACATAGTCGTAGGCATAGTCGAGGAACTGAAGTTTGTTGATGGTGTGTCCGCGGCCGTCGAATGTGCCGGCAAAGCGGATTGACGAGGAGCCTATGGGCTGGAACGTTTCCTTATAGGCCGAAAAGTCGAGGTCGGCGTCGAGGGCGAAATATTTGCCCTCATACACCGGATAGTATTGGTCGTCTTGAATGTCGGTCTTGGCGCTGCCGCGCTTACTGGCATCTGTGTTGACGGCCACGGCCAGTGCCTTGAGGTCGGCAATGCTCTTAATCAGATACGGGTCGGCCTCGGTGCCCGAGCCTTCGAATTTGGCCTCTGGCTTGGCGGGAAAACTGATGGCGGCAGCCGAACTGAACTCGCTGCTCACAAACATGTTCAGAATGCCGCTCGAAGTGCCGGCCACCATCCAGCGGCCCAGCGCTATGCGCGCCGAGTCGCCGTCTTGCTTAAACGTGCCCTCAATGGGGCTGAGGATTTTGGCCGAGATGCTCACCGTGGTGTCTTGCACCGTCTCGGTGAATGTGTAGCAGCTGAAGCTTGAATAGCCCACCGTGAGCAGCGACTGCGGGTCGATGCTTATGCTCTTGTCGTAGTTGAGGCGCGCCTCAACGTTGAAATATCCCTTGTCCGACGGCAGGTGTGACAGGCGCACGCGGTCGGCGGCCGTCTGCCGCACATATATCCAGTCGCTCTGCTCACTCACGCTGCGGCGCTTGGTTGAAAAGTAGCCGTCGAAGCGCAGCACCTGGTTGGCGAGCCGGCCGTTGGGCTGGGCCACATCGGTGTAGTCCTGGATGCCCACCGTGAGGTAGGCACCTTTTTTGTCACCGCTGGTAACAAAAAATCCGAAAGCGGTTTCAAAATGAATGTCACCGTTTTCGATTACGCCCGTCACAGGGTCGGTCTCGCTGTAGACGTTCTTGTCGAGGTCTACGCTGCAAATGCTCACAGGGTAGTTTTGCACTGTGGCCACCTGCTGCGGATAGATGCTCACCTTGCCAGTGGCGGCATCAATCTTGGCCCCCACCGTCACATCGCTAAACACAAAGCCGCTTATGGCAATGCTGTCGTCGGTCACGCGGGTCACTTTGGCCTCGCGCGCGGTAACCACACCTGTGGTGGCGTGGGCCAGCACCTGGCGTGTGCCGGCCACATCGCTTGCCGCGACTTTTGCCTTTAGCGGTTTACTGCGATAAGCGGCCTTGCGCGCCTTTGCGCCAAGCTTGCCCGCAGCGTATGAGTCGCCGCCGCTGGCCAATGCCGTGGCACTGATGCGCGTTGCCGTCTCTGCCGCCACGCCAGGTGCGGCCAAGTGGCTGAACACCACCTCGTCGCGCGCCTGTGTGGCTGTGCATGCCAATGCGGCCATGAGGGCGAACATCAGCAAAAGAGTAAATTTACGCATAATTGAAAGTTTTTAATTAAAATGAATTCAATAATGAGACTTTATAACCTAAAACAAGTCTTCTCGTGCGCAAAATTACTTATTTTTCAGAAATAATTACAAAAAAGCAGCAAATTTCTTCAAAATACCACATTTTAAGGTCGATTTTTCTAAAAATTCTTACAGTTTACAATACTTACACTTTCACACACCGAAAAAAACAATGACCTCTCTTCCATTAAAGTTTAAAGTAGAGTGTTTAAAAGTTGAAAGAAGTGCTTGAAGGCCATTAAAGCATACTGTTTTTGTGAAAGTTGTATGGGAAAAAAAAGAAAAGTCCCGCAGGCTTGGCCTGCAGGACTTTTGGCGCTTCAAGATGGACTTGAACCAACGACCCCATGATTAACAGTCATGTGCTCTAACCAACTGAGCTATTGAAGCAA
>CAKUJD010000004.1 GCA_934661195.1 uncultured Muribaculaceae bacterium | reverse complement strand
GCGCTTCAAGATGGACTTGAACCAACGACCCCATGATTAACAGTCATGTGCTCTAACCAACTGAGCTATTGAAGCAAAATTTTCTGCCACCTCCCGCAACCTTTTCGGGAAATGCGTTGCAAAAGTAACGTGATATTTTGATATATGCAATATTTTGGCCGAAAATGTTCTAAAAAAAATGGCGTTTTCACTTTTTTAGCGTGTGGCAGTGGTGCTATGTCGGCTAATAGTATTATTTTCGCACCAAAATGAAATTAGATGAACAAGACGTTTAAGCAACTTGCCGTGGCGGCTGTGGTGGCCGCCGTGGCGGCGCCCATGGCCCTTGGCGGGCCCAAGCGCGGCGACGATGCCGCCATTGTGCGCAACCTCGACATATTCAACAGCTTGTATAAGGAATTGAACACTTTTTATGTCGACACCCTAAACCCGCAAAAGTCAATTGAGACAGCCATCAACGCAATGCTCGACGACATTGACCCCTACACCGAGTATTATCCGGCCAAGAAGCAGGACGAGATCACGGTGATGTCGACGGGCGAGTATGGCGGCATAGGCTCGTATATAATGCAGGACAAGCAGAAGCGCGTGTGCATTTCCGAACCCTACGACGGCAGCCCCGCAGCCCGCGCCGGCCTCAAGGCGGGCGACCGCATTGTGAAGATCGACGGCAAGGACGTGACCAAGTGGAGCCAGGACAAGGTGAGCGAAGCCCTCAAGGGACAGGCCAACACCAGCCTTAGCGTGACGGTGGTGCGCCCCTTTGTGGGGGCCGACAGTGTGAAGACATTCAACATAGTGCGTGAAAAAATCAAGGTGAACCCCGTGCCATACTATGGCGTGGTGCGCGGCAACATTGGCTACATAGTGCTCAACACGTTCAACGAGCGTTCGGCCGACGCTGTGAAGGAGGCGCTGCTCGACTTCAAGAAGAATCCGCAGGTGAAGTGCGTGGCGCTTGACTTGCGCGGCAACGGCGGCGGCTTGCTTGAGAGCGCGGTGCAGATAGTGGGCTACTTTGTGCCCAAGGGCACCGAGGTGCTAAAGCAGAAGGGTCGCCTGAAGCAGAACGAAAAGACCTACAAGACCACCGAAGAGCCAATTATGCCCAAGATGCCGCTGGTGGTGCTCGTTGACGGCGGCTCGGCCTCGGCCAGCGAGATCACGGCGGGGTCGCTGCAAGACCTCGACCGCGCGGTGATAATAGGCGCGCGCTCGTTTGGCAAGGGTCTGGTGCAGACCACGCGCCAGCTGCCGTTTGACGGACTACTGAAGGTGACCATAGCCAAATACTATATTCCAAGCGGGCGCCTCATTCAGGAGATTGACTACAGCCGCCGCAATGCCGACGGCACATTCCAGAAGGTGCCCGACAGCCTGACCCACGTGTTCAACACCGCCCACGGCCGCAAGGTGCGTGACGGCGGCGGCATCACGCCCGACATCAAGGTGTCGTATCCCGAGGTGAACCGCCTGGTGTACAATGTAGTGCGCGACAACTGGGCCTTCGATTTCGCCTCGCGCTATGCAGCGCAGCACCGGTCGATTCCGGCAGCTGCCGATTTCGAGGTCACCGACTCGCTGTTTGCCGAGTTCAAGCGCTTCATCGACCCCAAGAAGTTCAATTACGACAAAGTGTGTGAGGACGGCGTGGCCAACTTGAAAAAGGTGGCCAAGGCCGAGGGATATATCAACGACTCGACATCGGCCGTGTTTGCCAAGCTCGAAAAGCTGCTGAAGCACGACCTCAACCACGATCTTGACGTCAACCGCAAGGAACTGAGCACACTCATTGCCGACGAGATACTAAAACGCTACTACTATCAGCGCGGCCCCATAGAATACGGGCTTAAGACCGACGAGGCCCTCGACAAGGCCGCCGCCATGCTCGCCAAGTCCGGCGAGTATGCCCGCATACTCAATGTGAAGCAGTAGCGCCACTTTTTTTGCTTTATCCGCATGGAAATGAAATCCGAAAAAGAGATGCCAATAGGCGAGCTGTGCGACTTGTTCAACTCCAAGCCGCGCGCCAAGGCCTTGGCCACGATGGTGGCCGACCCGGCCAACCGGCTGATGTGTGTCGATGGCCTTGCAGGCTCGGCGGCAGCGATGCTCCTCTCGCGCCTGCCGCGTCTCTCGGGCCCCTATCTGGTGGTGGCCAACGACCTCGATGAGGCGGGATACATCTACAACGACTTGTGCCAAATCAATGGCGAGCAGCACGTGCTCATATTCCCCTCGGGCTACAAGCGCGACATCAAGTATGGCCAGGCCGATCCGCCGCAGGCCATACTGCGCACCGAAGTGCTCGACCAGTGGCACAGCAATCCCGACCTGCAGTGGGTGGTGAGCTATCCCGAGGCCCTGGCCGAGAAGGTGGCCGACCGCGCAAGCGTGGAGGCCGGCACGCTGAGCCTGAAGGCCGGCGGCACCGCCGACCTCACCGCCACGGCAACCCGCCTGCGCGAGCTGGGTTTCACCGAGGTTGACTATGTGTACGAGCCGGGGCAGTTTGCCGTGCGCGGCTCGATACTCGATGTGTATTCCTACAGCAACGAGTTGCCCTACCGCATCGACTTTTTCGGAGATGACATAGAAAGCATACGCACCTTCAACGTGGAGACGCAGCTCAGCGAGGCACAGGAGACCTCGGTGAGCCTGGTGGGCAGCGCCGACAGCGACGCTGCGGCGGGCACCTCGCTGCTTGAGTTTGCCGGCACCGACACCGTGGTGGTGTGCCGCGATGCCGACTGGCTGCTGCAGCGCGTGAAGGCCGTGGGCGAGGAGCAGATGTCGGCCAGCGCGGTGATTGCCGGCGAAACCGATGTCGACGCCATGAGCAAGGTGGTCGACTTCGCAGCCTTCAGCCGCTCGCTTGCCGCAATGCGGCGCATCGACCTGCACAACGGCGAGAGCGCGCAGCGCTGCGACGCCCGCCTTAGGCTGCACTGCTCGCCTCAGGGCATATACCACAAGAACTTCGACCTGATAAGCGCGTCGTTCACCGACTTCATGGCGCGCGGCTACCACATAGCTATTCTCAGCGACAGCGCGCGGCAAATCGACCGCCTGCGCGCCATATTCGACGACCGAGGCGACAAGATTTCGTTCACGCCCGTGCTGCGCACCGTGCACGAGGGATTTGTGGACGACGACCTGAAACTGTGCGTGTTCACCGACCACCAGATATTCGACCGCTTCCACAAATACAACCTCAAGAGCGACAAGGCGCGCTCGGGCAAGCTTGCACTGTCGCTCAAGGAACTCAACCAAATTGAGGTGGGCGACTACATAGTGCACGAGGACCACGGCATAGGCAAGTTTGGCGGCTTGGTGCGCACCTCCATCAACGGTACGCGCCAGGAGATGATAAAGCTCACCTACCTCAACGGCGACATAATATTCGTGTCGATACACGCCTTGCACAAGCTGTCGAAATACCGCGGCAAGGAGGGTGTGGAGCCTCGCCTGAGCAAACTCGGCTCGGGCGCGTGGAACAAACTGAAGAGCCGCACCAAGAGCAAGCTGAAAGACATTGCCCGCGACCTCATAAAGCTCTATGCCCAGCGCGGCAGCGAAAAGGGTCACGCCTATCCGCCCGACGGATACCTGCAACACGAGTTGGAGGCGTCGTTCATCTACGAGGACACCCCCGACCAGCTTAAGGCCACGCAAGCCGTGAAGGCCGACATGGAAAAGGACAAGCCCATGGACCGCCTGATATGCGGCGACGTGGGCTTCGGCAAGACCGAAATCGCCATTCGCGCCGCCTTCAAGGCCGCCACCGACGGCAAGCAGACCGCCGTGCTTGTGCCCACCACGGTGCTCGCCTTCCAGCACTACAACACGTTTAAGGAGCGCCTCAAAGACTTCCCTGTGAAGGTGGACTACCTTACCCGCGCCCGCAAGCCCAAGGAGGTGAAGCAGCTGCTGGCCAATCTGGCCGAGGGCAAGGTGGACATAGTGATAGGCACCCACAAGCTGATTGGCAAAACGGTGAAATTCCACGACCTTGGCCTGCTGGTGATCGATGAGGAGCAGAAGTTTGGCGTGGGCGTGAAGGAGAAGCTGAAGCAACTCAAAGTGAATGTGGACACGCTCACCATGTCGGCCACGCCCATTCCGCGCACCCTGCAATTCTCGCTGATGGGCGCGCGCGACCTTAGCGCCATCACCACGCCGCCTGCCAACCGCTACCCCATACTCACATCCATCAGCACGCTCGACGACGAGGTGGTGGCCGAGGCCATCAACTTCGAGCTGTCGCGCAACGGACAGGTGTTTTTCGTCAACAACCGCATCGACCAGCTGCCGTCGCTTGAGGCCATGATAAAGCGCGTGGTGCCCGACGCGCGCGTGGTGGTGGGCCACGGCCAGATGCCTCCCGAGGAGCTGGAGAAGCGCATCATCGACTTCTCCAACCATGACTACGACGTGCTGCTGGCCACCACCATCATCGAGAGCGGCATCGACATGCCCAACGTGAACACCATCATCATCAACAATGCGCAGAACTACGGCCTCAGCGACCTGCACCAGCTGCGCGGCCGCGTGGGCCGTTCGAGCCGCAAGGCGTTCTGCTACCTGTTTGTGCCGCCGGGCAATCCGCTCACTCCCGTGGCTCGCCGCCGCCTGCAGGCCATCGAGAGCTTCAGCGACCTGGGCTCGGGCATACACATTGCCATGCAAGACCTCGACATTCGCGGCGCAGGCAATCTGCTGGGCGCGGAGCAGAGCGGCTTCATTGCCGACCTTGGCTATGAAACATACCAAAAGATACTGAAGGAGGCTGTGCTCGAGCTGAAGACCGGCGAGTTTGCCGACACATTCAAGCAGCAGGCCGACGACGAGAAGCAGCTCGACGGCACCGAACCGGAATATGTGACCGACTGCACCATCGACACCGACCTGGAACTGATGCTCCCAGCCGACTACGTGCCGCAGGAAAGTGAGCGCATATCGCTCTACCGCGAGCTCGACGCCATGACCACCGACGACCAGGTGCGCGAGTTCGAGGGCCGCCTGCGCGACCGCTTCGGCGAAATCCCCGAGATGGGCCGCGAACTCATACGCATAGTGCCGCTGCGCCGCCTGGCGTGCACGCTGGGCATCGAGAAGATTGCGCTGAAGCAGGGCCGCATGTACATCTACTTCGTGGGCAAGGAGAATGTGGCCTACTACCGTTCGCGCGCATTCGGCCGCATATTGCAATACGTGCAGACGCAAACCAGCCGCTGCCAGTTCCGCGAGGTCAACGGCCGCAACTCCATCCTCATAGGCAAAGTGCCCACCGTGGCCGAAGCCCTGGACATATTGCGCACAGTGGTAAGCCTCCCCTCGGCATAGTGCGGCGCCACCTGCTCCCGGCCAGTTGGCGTGTGGTGAATGCAACGAAAGCCGTAGGGACGTGACATGCCACGTCCGCCGCAATTTACTACTAATCAACTAATTATACATGCATAATCATAATCAATGTAGGCTATTTGGTGTGATTTATCTTCGCGCTGGAGGAGGGCTACGCCCGTCGGACGCGGCATGCCGCGAGCACTGAACAAGCAGAAATCTCGGCAAGTGGCATGTGATGAATCGACGAAAGCTGTAGGAGCGTGGCACGCCACGCCCGATGCAATTTACTACTAATCAATTAATTATGCATACATGATTACAGCCAATGTAGGCTATTTGGTGTGATTTAGCTTTCGCGCTGGAGGAGGGCTACGCCCGTCGGACGCGGCATGCCGCGTCCCTACACTAAATAGCTACATATCAGATATTTAGCGATTATTTATTTCAACCCTAAACATTAATATGAGAATACGGAAGCGCGCCACCGAATGCGAAAAGTGGGAGGCAAACCCCTGCAATTAGCGTTTGCCTCCCAATTGATTCTTGTTGCGCCTGCGGAGCGTTAGTTCACGGTCACCTTGACGGTCTTGCCGGCCACGCGCACCACATAGACGCCGGCCGACGGCACAGGCACTGATTTGCTCTTTCCGCGGTAAACGAGCATGCCATTCACGCCATACACCTCCACCACTGCATCACCGTCAGCACCGGTAACAGCAATTTCACCACCAACTGCCGCCACATTCTTTAACGACAATAGAGGCAAATGGGAGACAATTTTTTTAAGTGGAGAACGCTGGCGAGGCATGAGGTGCGCGAAGGCCACTCAAATTCCAAAAAAATTGCTATCATTTTCTTTACACCAAACGCTTTGTCCTTCAAATAAAATATTTCCATTTTCAAGGCCAAAATTTCGTCATTAAAGCATTTATACTGTAACTTTGCATACAGACATCAAACCGCCCATCACTGGCCAAAAATAAGTGTTTTTTATTTGCAAAGTAAATTCCATGATTGCATAACCACTTGGTTATCAATATTTTTTATTTGTAAACGACCTAAATGACTTTGAGGGCATCTGCAATCGAAAGGTCGTTGTGCGCAAATACGTTGGTTCCAACAACCGCAACACCCTAATTGAGCAATTCGAGCCACAAGGTTATGCAGTGGGGTTTGAAATGCATCTTCCTGCCGCAAAGATCACAAAGGATGAAATGTGTACACGAGTCACTTTATACCCGCACAAAGAGCTAAACGACATGACAAAAGCAGAAAAGATTGAGGCTTGCTATCAACATGCTTGTCTTGTAAATGAGGATGGTCACAGCATGAACAATCAATCAGTGAGAGAGCGCTTCAATCTGAAAAAAACTCAATCATCCGTTGCATAGAGAATAATTTCCGACACACAAGAGGCTGGACTAATAAAAATTGCTAATGCTGGCATTATGTCTAAAAAACTTATGACGTATTTACCTTATTACGCTTAGCATAATAACACGCAGCCATTTGCGACCCAAAACCACAAATCACGAACAGGACTAAAATTCTTAATAACTGTTAATTTGGTAAAATTATGGGGGCAAGAATTTGCAGTTTCGCGAAAATGCGCTACCTTTGCAATCGCAAATCAGAAATGGTGCCTTAGCTCAGGTGGTAGAGCAAAGGACTGAAAATCCTTGTGTCCCCGGTTCGACTCCTGGAGGCACCACTCAAAAAGCCTTGGGTTGTTTTTCAACTCAAGGCTTTATTTTTATCTACATTAACGTAACTTCGCAACCACAACTCTATGCTAAACGCAAACAACTACATCGAAGCCACCGAGGTGGTGAAGCAATATGACGGGCATCTGGCGCTCGACCACGTGAGCCTGAGCGTGCCGCAGGGGTGCATCTATGGTCTGCTGGGGCCCAACGGCGCCGGCAAGACCACGCTGATACGCATCCTCAACGCCATCACACGGCCCGACAGCGGCACTGTGAGCATCGGCGGCCACCCACTCACGGCCGACGATGTGCGCAACATTGGCTATCTGCCCGAGGAGCGCGGTCTTTACAAGAAAATGAAAGTTGCCGACCACATTGAGTATCTGGCACAGCTAAAGGGAATGCCGCGCCAGGACGCGCGCCGCGAGTGCGCACAGTGGCTCGAGCGGCTGGGCCTGGGCCAGTGGGCAGGGAAAAAGGTGGAGGCTCTGTCGAAGGGCATGCAGCAAAAGGTGCAGTTCATTGCCACCGTGATTCACCGCCCCAGCCTGCTGATATTCGACGAGCCCTTCTCGGGCTTCGATCCTGTGAATGCCGAGCTGCTGAAGAGCGAGATTCTGCGCCTTGGGCGCGAGGGCGCCACAATTCTGTTTTCGACCCACAACATGGGTTCGGTGGAGGAGATATGCGAGCGCATTACCCTCATCAACCGCTCGCGGGCCGTGCTTGAAGGCAGCGTAAAGGAAATAAGGCAGCGGCACAAGAAGCACCTCTACACCGTGACCGTGGCCGAGGGCGAGGCGGTGCAACCGTGCCATGAGCTGTTTGAGCTTGAGCCGCCTGCCGCGGGCACTGAGGGCGTGAGGCTGCGCCTGAACAGCGGCACCGACGTGCGACAAGCCGTGGCCTGGCTCAACGAGCACAACCACCTGACGGGCTTCAGCGAACTGCTGCCCTCGATGAACGAGATTTTCATTGACACCGTGAACCAACTCAACAACACCCCACAGCAATGAGCAAACTGATGCTAATAGTGCGCCGCGAATACATGGCCATCGTGGCAAGCAAGTCGTTTTTGGCCATGACCCTTTTAAGTCCACTGATTTTGCTGCTGTGCGCGGCTCTGCCCATAGGCATGGCTTACATCAACGAGCAGAATGCCGACCAGGAGACGGTGACCGTGATCGACCAGAGCGCGGCCCGCTACGGGCTGGCGCTGAAAAGCAGCAGCCAGTTTAAGTATGTGCTGCTCAGCGCCGGTGGCGGCCAGCAGGTCAACCCCAAGCAGTTTCACGACAAGTCGGGCGGCGGCACGGCGGCAATTGTGGTGATTCCGCCCGACGTGGACAGCACACTCAGCGTGGGCGTGTATAGCGACAACACCATCAGTGCCTCGCTGAAGAGCGACATATCACGCGCCTTGAGCGACACGCTGAGCGCGGCCCGCATCGCCGCCTACCACATCCCCAACCTGCAGCAGATGGTGGACGACGCCACTGTCGATGTCGGAGTGCAGGAGGTGAAGTGGAGCGACGACGGCAGCGAGTCGGCCTCGTCGACCGAAGTTGCCATGGTGATAGGCATAGCGTTTGCCCTTATCATCTACATGTTTGTGCTGTCGTATGGCGCCATGGTGATGAACAGCGTGGTCGAGGAGAAGTCGAACCGCATTGTAGAAGTGATGGTGAGCAGCTGCAAGCCGTTTGAGCTGATGATGGGCAAAATAGTGGGTGTGGGGCTTGCCGGACTCACGCAGTTTGCCGTGTGGACGGTGCTGCTGGCCGTGATTGGCAGCGTGGCCGGCGCGGCGCTGGGCATTGGCGCGCTGGCAAGCGGCGACGTTGCTGCGCAGGCGGCAACCGCCGCGCCCGACGGGCTGCACGGCCTCATGCAAGCCGTGCTCAGCGTCAACTACCTGCCGCTGCTGCTGTGCTTCGTGGCCTACTTTGTGGGCGGATACCTGATGTACACCTCCATATTCAGCGCATTCGGCTCGTCGGTCGACCAGGCCAGCGACGCCTCACAGTTTCTCACACCCATCATGCTGCTGCTTGTGGTGGCACTGTATGCCGGCATGGCGTGCATCGAGACGCCCAATGGCCCGATGGCCGTGTGGTGCTCAATGATACCCTTCACATCGCCAATTGTGATGATGGTGCGCCTGCCCTACGACGTGCCTGCATGGCAGCTGCTCACAAGCCTGGCTCTGCTCTACGCCACAGCCGCTCTCATGGTGTGGGTGTCGGGGCGCATCTACCGCACAGGCATTCTGCTCTATGGCAAAAAGCACTCCCTGGCCGAAATAGTGAGGTGGTTCATTCACGGATAAGGCCCTACCCCACCCCCAAATGAAAGAAAAAGACGAAACCGCCCGTGCCATTGTGCTGCACTGGCGGTTTCGCCTTTATATATCACAGGGGGGTTAATGAGAAGCCTGTTTCCCGTCAGGGCATCGAGCTTACTTCGGGCTGGCGCTCAGGGCCGTATGCACCAAACCACGCATTTGAAGCCTTGGAGGCAAACAAACCGCCACCCACAGTCACGCCTCCGGCAAGGACGGGAGCCAAGGCGGCATCGGTGCCGACATAGGCGCCGCTCAGAGCGGTTGAAGACAGCGACAAATGCATATCCCAAAGCGGATTGTAGTAGTCCGAGCCTATGGCCACGCTGCCAAACGGATAGTTGACAAAGCCGGGATTTCCGCTCTTGTCATCGCCGCTGGCCACCACGCTGTGGGCATCAAAGCGGCGGGCGCCGTCGGCCGCGGGGGCTGGCATGAAGCCGGAGTCCATATCGCTCTGGCTTGTGCAGTAGTAGTTGTAGTCCACTTCCGAGCCAGCACCGGCCTCAATGCGTCCGTTGCAGTTCACCAGCAGATTGTTGAATGCGCCCAGGCGAGCGCCATCGGCAGCCACCACAGCCGCGCTCTGTGCCAGCCAACCCGAGTTGGCCAGAGTGTTGTTGTAGACCCGCGCCACGCCTCCGGCTATGCGCACCGGGCTTGCTGCAGCGCCATATATCATGTTGTGGTCAACATCGGCCTTGGCAGCGCTGATGGTGACGGCATCGCCGCCATTGTCAACAAATTTGTTGCCGCTCACCACAGCCACGGCGCAGTTCACAGCCAGCGCGCCGCCATTGCCGCCATAAATTTCGCTGCCGTCGACCACGCAGCGGCCATCGGCATTGTCATAGCTCACCACGGCACCATCCACGCCCGAGCCGCCTATCATGGTGTACTCAATCAGCATCTCACCACATGTGGCCGTTGCCTTGATGCCCTGCCAGGCCACACGACGCGCGCCGGCAGCAGCTGGAGCCGGACAGTAGGGCTCGGCCGAAGGCTCGTTGATTTCTATCGGGTTTTGCTCAGTGCCTTTGCAATACAGATTGCCGTCGACCCTCACCGCGCCGGCCACATTCACCTTCACACCTTCCTCGATGGTGAGGCTCTGCCCCTCGGGCACCACGATGTCGCCATCCACGTTCACAACCGAGCCGCGGCTCCACACACCGCTCACTTTGCCCTTAACGTTAAGCACCTGCCCTGCCTCGGGCTGGTCGGCGTCGCTGCACGAAGTGGCTGCCAGCATTGCAACAGCCATCGCCATGATGGCAAACCTTCTAATTCTCATAGTCATAACAGTTTTGTTTCAACACCGCAAAATTACCCCCACTCCATAACAATGCCGTCACAGCAATGTAAAAAGAGCTGTCACACGTGCAACAGTTCTGTTGCAAAAATAACGGCATCGGCACGGCGCCCATGGGTGGGCAGCCGTGCCGATGCAAGCAATGTCTTTTTTAGCGCAGAGCGCACGTCAGTAGCGCAAGCGGCGGCGCATGGTGAGCAACGTGACGAGCGATGTGAGCAGGCCGATGGCGGCCACAAGGGCAAACACCACCGCCACATCGGCCCACTCGACCTGCACGGGATAGGCGCGCACAACCATCATGCTTTCGTCGCCCTGCATCTTGAGCCAGCCAAACTGCTGCTGGCACAGGCACAAGGCCAAGCCAAGCACCACTCCACTCACCGCACCCACAAGGGCTATGAGCCACCCTTCGGCCACGAATATCTGCGTTATCAGCTTGTTGGTGGCGCCAAGGCTGCGGAATGTGCGTATGCTCTCGTCCTTCTCAATTATGAGCAGCGACAGGGTGCTGATCACATTAAACGTGGCAATTATCATAATGAAAGCGAGCAGCAGGAACGTGACCCATTTCTCCACATTCACAAGGCGGTAGGCCGTGGCCTGCTGCATAAGGCGGTTTTGCACCGTGTAGGCAGGCCCCAAGCGCTGCTCCAACTGCTGCATCACAGCGGCCTCGCTGGCCGTGGAGTCGAGGCTCAGCTCAACGCGCGTGGCCTCGGTGGTGTAGTCAAACAACTCGCGGGCCAGATCAATGGGCACATATATCAGGTCGGCGTCATAGCCGTTTTGCTGCATTTGAAACACACCGCTCACAAACACCGAGTCGTTGCGGAAGGCGTCCATAGGGTTGGCCATGTTCACGCGTCCCTGACGCTGCGGAGCATAGAGCTGCACCATGCGCAGCAGTCCTGGGCGGGCATGCAGCTTCAGCGCCGGGCCCACGCCTATCACGCCGTAGCGCGACACCTCGTCGCGCAACTTAAACTCGCCATCGACCATCACGCTGTCGATGCCGTTGATGCGGTCGTAGCCGTCGGGCACGCCGCGCAAGCGCACGGGCATCTGATAGTCGGCAAATATGGCCAGCGCATTGTCCTCAACCACCGGCACTGCCTGCTTCACACCCTCCACGCTCTGCGCCACAGCGATCACGCTGTCGGCGTCGGCCATGGCCTTGCCTTGCGTCACGCTGATGGCAATTTCCGGGTCGAGCATGGCCAGACGGCCCATAATGAGCCCTTTGAAGCCATTGAACACGCTCAGCACGCAAATAAGTGCGGCAGTGGTCACCACCACCCCGCATGTGGAAATTATTGAGATGATGTTGACCGCATTGTGCGCCTTCTTCGAGCGCAGATAGCGCGTGGCTATTTTAATTGCGAGTTTCATTGCTCGGCATTGTCGTCGTTGCCTGCCTCACCGCTGTCATTAGGCTGTACGGCCAGTTTGCCGTCGGGGTGGAGAAGATGGTCAATGTGTTCGATGTAATCGAGCGAATCATCGATGTAGAACACCAACTCGGGCGTCTTGCGCAGCTGGTAGCGCACACGCTGCGACAGGGCGTAGCGCAGCTGATGCTCGTTGGCGTTGACGTTCTTCACAATTTCATCGCCGCGGTCGCTGGGAAAAATGCTAAGGTGCACACGGGCAATGCTCAAGTCGGGCGACACGCGCACCGCACTGACGGTGACCAGCACGTTGCCGAGCTTTGCCGTTTCCTGACGAAAGATTTCGCTTAGCTCCTTTTGCAGGAGTCTTGATATTTTCTGAAGTCTTGTGGTCTGCATACAGATTTGATCAAAAAAATGTGTTTTATTTGTCTTGTTTCTACCGCATTGCGGCTGTGGCGCCGCAATGCAGCTGCAAAATTACAGCATTTTGCGCGCTGTGGCGCTATTCCTGCCCCGATTTTTTGTAAATGAGGGTTAAGCCGTCGCGCAGCGGCACCATTGCCACCTCCACGCGCGGGTCGGCGGCCACGAGATCATTAAAAGCCCTGATGCCAGCAGTCTGGGCATCGAGTTTCTTGCCCCAGTCCACCACCTTGCCGTCCCACAGCGTGTTGTCGGCCACAATGAAGCCGCCCGGGCGCACGTGTGGCATCACCAGATTGTAGTAGTCAACATACTGCCGCTTGTTGGCGTCGATAAACACAAGGTCGAACTGCTCGCTTAGGCTGGGCAGGATCTCGTTGGCATCACCTATGTGCAGCGTCACGCGGCTGCCCCAGGCCGACTTTGCCAAGTGCTCGCGTATGAAGTCTTCAAGTTCGTCCTCGATTTCAATGGTGTGGATATGTGCGTCGGGGTCGAGCAGCCCCTCGGCCATGCACTGGGCCGAGTAGCCCGAGAAGGTGCCAAGTTCAAGCACTCGCCGCGGCCTAATCATGCGCACCAGCATCTTCAGCAGCCGTCCCTGCAAGTGGCCCGAACACATGCGCGAATACAGCAGGCGCACATGCGTGTCGCGGTCGAGGCTATAAAGGCTGTCGGGCTCGGGGTCGATGTGAGCCAGCACATACTGCTCGAGTTCGTCAGTCATCGCATGCCCCCCTTAATATGCTGTCAACGGCCATACGGTAGCTGTCGAGGCCGTGGCCGGCTATCACCTCACGGCAAGCCGGAGCTATCATCGACACCCTGCGGTAGGGCTCGCGCGACTGCACGTCGCTTATGTGCACCTCAATCACAGGAGCAGTGACGGCCCTTATCGCATCGGCAATGGCGATTGACGTGTGGGTGTAGGCGCCGGCATTTAGCACTATGCCCTGGC
Source organism: uncultured Muribaculaceae bacterium (assembly GCA_934661195.1). Taxonomy (GTDB): domain Bacteria; phylum Bacteroidota; class Bacteroidia; order Bacteroidales; family Muribaculaceae; genus Sodaliphilus. The sequence continues at coordinate 287,780 of CAKUJD010000004.1, read as the reverse complement.
AGTCGAAGCCCACGCGCTGAATTTCGTCGATTATCGAGCCTTCGTGGTTGCTCTGAAACGTGATGAACTCCACTTGCGGATATCGGGCGGCCAGCTCGCGCAGATAGTCATCCATGCTCTTGTGGCCGTATATTTCAGGCTCGCGCACCCCCACCAGGTTCAGATTGGGGCCGTTGATTATCGATATTTTCATTCTTTGCATTTGTTGTTTTGTTGCAAAGATACAAATTATATCACTACCAGTGTGTATTTCACACCTCACGTGTGGTCAAAGTCAATCCACCTGCCTGAAGCGCACCGCCTTGTGCGGCACCTTGTCGGTCACCACCACGAGGCACGGTGTGGCCGTGTAGCTAAGCGGAGTTCCGCCCACCTTCTTGCGGTAGACAAGTGTGAGCGTGCCGTCGGCCGAGGCACTAAGGCTCACCACATCGATATCCACGAGGCGGTTCACAGGCTTGCATGTGACGGCAAGCACCATCTGCCGGCTGAAGTCGATGGGTGTGGGCTGCCCGCCCTGGCCCATATAGGCAGCTACGCCAAATGTGCTGTCGAACTGCTCCTGGGTTCTGATTTGCATCTCGCCAAAATGCCGCACATCGTTGCGCACAAAATAGTTATGAGCCACTGTGTAGCTAATTGGATTTGCCTGCGCCGACTCCTTGGCCGACCGGCACGACACCACCGCCAGCAAAGCCAACAGGGCAAGTAGGATGAGTGTAATTCGAGTTTGCTTCATATCTGAGATTTAATGAATATTATTTGTCAACTAATGCCTCGCGGCCTTAAGCCGTGCAAATAATAATCAACGCACAGCGGCCATCATTGCATGGCTGCCGCCGTTTTTTTCAGCCAAGGCTTATATGGTGCCCTGCTCCACGCGGATGCAAATGCGTTCGATGAGTGCATCGTTGCGGTCGTGCTGCGGGTCGAAGCCCGTCTTCATGTTCACGCCAAAGAAGCGGCCGAACGTCTGCCAAAAGCCCGCGCGGAATGTGCCAAGAAAAGCCTTCACTATGTTGTATGAGTTCTGGTTGGTCTCACGGTTGATGAGCTTAATCAGCATCTTGCCCTGACCTCGGGTCATCTGCTTCATCTCGGGCTTGTATTGGTTGAACACGTTTTTCTCAAACCTCCGCAAGTAGTCCTCCTTCTCCTTCTTGGTCTTATAGGTCTCTATGTACTCGTATGTTTCCTGCAGAGTGGAGTTGATTAGCTTGGCGTAGGGAAGCGTGCGCTTCACGTCGCGCACCGTGCGCCAGTAGAACTGCTCCTCGGCGCTGTTGCGGAATCGCTCTGGTGGATACACCGTGATGGTGTTGAGCACAAGCATTATCAGCGTGTCGCCCGACTGCTTGTCGAGAAAGTGATATTTGCCATAATACACGTTGCGCAGCAGCGAAGGCAGCGGAGTGCCGTCGCTGGTGGTGGCCTGCGCCTTGGCACCCACGGGGCACAGCACAGCCGCCACGGCCAGCAGCACCCACATTATGGCTCTATTCCAATTGGTCATTTCTTGCTCCAAGCTTATTCTACAAATCAGGCACAAAAGTATTACAAAGATTTCAATTAACAGTCACCCTGACTATTAATTTACTTAAAAATCAGCCCCGGGTCACTTCAGCTCCATGGCGTCATAAAGATGCTGCAAAAGTTGCCTGTCGCCACCGGTCAGCGCAGCCACAAGTGCGAGCGCAAAGTGCAGCGATATGCCAGCGCCAGCCGCAGTGATGAGGTTCCGGTCCTTGACCACACGCTCACCTGTCACCTTATATCCGGCCTCGGTCATTTTTTGCGCCACGCTGCTGTGGCAGGCCACCGACGCCCCTGGAGCTATGCCAGCTGCGGCAAACACGGTGGGCGCGCCGCAAATTGCTGCAAGCAAGCGGCCGCTGCTCCACTGGCGCCGCGCTATGGCCAGCACGCGCTGGTCGGCGGCAAGGTTGACATAGCCGGGATACCCGCCCGGCAACACCACGAGGTCGGCATCGGCCAAGTCGTTTTCCCCGGCCAGCACGCAGTCGGCTGTCACCCTTACGCCATGCGACGACTCCACTTCGAGCCCCTCGGCTATCGACACTGTTGCCACATCGATTTTGGCACGGTGCAGCACATCCACGGGAGTCAAGGCCTCGATGGTCTCAAATCCCGGAGCAAGCAATACGTATACTTTCATTGCGATATTCTTTTTGCGTTAGAAGTTTAGCGAGCGGGCCAGACCCGAATAAGTGACTGTGAAGCCCACCATGCAGCCCTTGGCCTGCGGTGTGATGGTGTTATGTTTGGCAAGCGCCACAAATGGCGATATGCGCAGCGAGGACACAAACTGCTCGCGCTGTCCAACCCCAAGCAAGGGAGTGTCGCTCACATGGGCGTGCAGTTTGATGTCGAAATCGAGCGAGGCCATAAAGTTGAAGCTGTGAAACTTGGCGCGCTCGTCGCTCTTCACCTTGCTCACGTCGTTGCCTTGGTCGTCTTTGCTCCACTCCAAGTTGTTGAGCGTCCATGCATAGCTGCTGTAGTAGCCGCCCACATTGGGCGTTATGGCAAAGCGACGCGTGTTCATCACGCAATAGCCCAGTTGCACGCCCACACCGAGAAATGTGGCCGAGGCATGCGAGTTGACCTGTGCATCTTTGCCGTCGTCGGTCTTGACGTTAAACATGTTGTTGCGCGCAAACGAGGGCTGGCCGTAGCTGATGTCGGCCTTCAGACGCAGATTGTTGTAGCCACCTGTGAGTCCCAGCATGAATATGGCGTTGCCCTTAAACTGGTTGGCCAGGTCGCCTGTTGGGAACACTGCGCCCACACCGCCATATATGCCATAGCAAAAGCTGTTGGGCGTGACCTTAGGCACCGGTGGCACTCCGAGTTCCTCAAGCTGGCGGCGCACATCGTATTCCCAGTCTTGCAGGCGCGTTTCGCTGCGGCCGTAGTCGGTGGCCTCGTCGATTTCGGCCATGCGGCGGTCGAATGTGGCCCGGTATTCCTTCAGCCGGCGTTCAGTTTCTATTCCGCTTATGCCTGTATTGATGTCCTGCTGCAAGCGGCGGCGCATCACCTCAAGCAAGTCGAACTGCAGTTGATGGTAGCGCAGACGCTGTGGCGTGGACTGGCGCTGGTCGGCAAACGAGGCGTTGCGGTGCATGAGCGCAAGGGCAGCTATGCTGTATCGGCTCTTGCCTCCTCCGGCCGACTGGGCCGAGGCCGAGGTGGTGAGTTCAAAGCTGGCTTGCGAGGGCGTGCCTGGCTGTGCCGCCACTCCCTGAAAGTCGGCCCACGTCAAGGGGCCTTCGCTCCACTGGCGCGCGTCGGTGGTGGCAGTGGTGGCAGCCACGGCAGGCGCTATGGCCGCAGCCACTACCGCCACCGCAGCCACAAGAAATCTTTTTATCGTCATAATCTGCTATGTGTATGTGTGTGTGCGTTGGAATTTACTTGTTCAGGCTTTCAAGCATGCGCTTAATCACCACCTGGGCCGAAATCTCGCGGTTGGCAGCCTCGGGAATCACCAGACTTTGCGGACTCTCAATCACATCGTCGCTCACAATCATGTTGCGGCGCACGGGCAGGCAGTGCATGAAGTAGGCGTTGTTGGTGAGTGCCATCTTTTCGGTGGTCACCGTCCAGCTCATATCCTTGCTCACCACCTTGCCATAGTTGGGGTCGGCATAGCACGACCAGTTTTTGGCATACACGAAGTCGGCGCCGGCCAAAGCCTTGTCCTGGTCGTGCTCTATCACAGCACGGCCAGTGAAGCGCGGGTCAAGTTCGTAGCCCTCGGGGCAGGCAATCACAAAGTCGTAGTCGGTGGCACACATCCACTCAGCAAACGAGTTGGGCACGGCCTGCGGCAGTGCCTTGGGGTGCGGAGCCCATGTCATCACCACCTTGGGGCGGGCCACTTTCTTATGCTCCTCAATGGTGATGAGATCGGCAAAACTTTGCAGCGGATGCACAGTGGCCGTTTCCATGGCAAACACCGGGCGGCCCGAGTATTTAATGAACTGGTTGAGGATTTTCTCGCCATAGTCGTCCTGCTTGTTCTCGAAGCGGGCAAACGAGCGCACGCCTATCATGTCGCAATAGCAGCCCATCACAGGAATGGCCTCGAGCAGGTGCTCGCTCTTGTCGCCGTCCATCACCACGCCGCGCTCGGTCTCAAGTTTCCAAGCGCCCTGGTTCACATCGAGCACAATCACGTTCATGCCCAGGTTCATAGCCGCCTTCTGCGTGCTGAGGCGAGTGCGCAGCGACGAGTTGAAAAACACCATAAGCAGCGTCTTGTCCTGTCCCAGGTGTTTGTAGCCAAAACGGTTGCCCTTCACCTCAAGCGCCTCTTGCACGGCCTTGTGCAAGTCGCCTATGTCGCTCACATGCTGAAAAACTCTCATAGTCAATTGATATTTATCTTACGTCAGTTAAACAAATTCATCATTGAGCACCGCACAAATATGCGCACAATCGCCCAATTTCGCTGCAAGTTAGTCATTTTTCGCCACCCACACACTACCCCGCAGTGTAATAATTGTAAAAACCCACTTCAACAGCGCCAATCACACCGACTGCACGCCTAAACCTCAACGGAACAGCCATTATTCATCTTCTCCCACCATTATTGGTTATTTTCTTGACTTTAGGGGCTTAAGGTGATGGAATATGTGATTTTTTGGCTAACTTAGTGGCGTGATATAAACCGATTTAGAAACCCATTTAGCCTCCTTTGCTAAAAACAAACTTTTCCACAGCCTATGACACACAAACCTCTCGGCGCCCTGCGTCTGCTGGCCATGACGGTGATCGTCTTTGCCATTTGGGCATGCCGCGGCACCGCCGCTGCGGCCGACCGCAACGGCAAGGCCTACTATAATGAGTTCTCGGCTTTCATCAACCTTAACGGGCAGTATGAAGAGTGGCCCGAGTTCATACCCGACGACTACAAGTGCTCGGCAATGAGCATCACCGTGAAGGGTGACCGCATATTGGTGATCGACAGCACCTACAGCGCCGCCACGCGGTTCATTGGCGTGCACGCGCGCTTCACCTCGTGGGTGGCCAACGGCAACGACCGCGACTTTGTGCTGCGCATGCGCAAGCGGCTGCGGCAGCACTTGTTTGACGATCTGGGCGGCATGTGGAACAAAGCCACCGACTACAACGACAAGCAACTGGGCCGCGACAAGCTGACCAAGATGTTCTATGGCGGCAACCAGACTAAATTCAGCGACCTCGTGGCCATATCCAAGCCGGCAGTGAGCCCGTGGATGGGCGACGACAAAGCCGAGCTGATTGAAGTGGACGCGGCCTTTTGGAAAAACAAGATGCTGCAAATAATAGGCATCCCCTATGGCGTGCGCTTCAAGCTGCGCAACTACTACGACGCCAAGGCCAACAAAACGGTGGTGGTGCTGTTCAGCCAGTTCTACTTCAAAACCGGTCTCAAGCAGGAGGCCTCGCCTGCCACGCAGGCCAGCAAGGCATTCTACGACCTGATGACCTCGATGGGGTGCACACGCAACTATGTGAAGGCCATCAACAACTACATAAAAGACTTCAAGGAGTTTGATCTTGAGGACTCGTTTGAAACGCTGTTTAACCTGCGTGAGGGCCACGTGACATGCACCGGAGCAACCGGAGGCAAGCCCGAGCCTCCGCAAAATCCAAAACCGCCCACAGGCACCAACAAGCCCGAAAGTTCTCCACAGTCTGACGACTCACTTCCACCCGTCATTCACATTCCGCCCATCACAGACAACCCTCCCCCTCCCACAATCGACACCATCAGCAAGCCTGTCACTGGCAGTGGCCGAGCAGTCGAGGTGCGAGGCACCGTGTATGACATGGCCGAGAGCCGCGATGCACTGTTTGCCCTGCTGGCAGCGGGCCGCGTGCTAAGAATCGACAAGACCACCGGACAAACCGCAATAATCGACGGCCACAAGCGCAACATCACATCAATCACAGCCACGGCAGGCGGCACATTGCTGGGCTATGAGCCACACAAGGGTCTCGTGGACTATGCCAGCAATGCAGTGATATGGACTCCCGAGGACCAGAGCCAGAGGTTCAGCCTCGCCACCAATCCAGTGACTGATGAGATTGCCGCGCACAGCGACCAATGGATAGTGACCATGGACGCCAAGGGCGACGAGCACGCCGCCTACGACGTGACAGGCAGCGGTGACGTGGCCTTTGACGCCAATGGCGCACTGTGGTGCAGCGTAGCCGATAAGGGCTATGCGCGCAGCCACCGCGGCGAAGCGGTGGGCGACAACATCACATTCGGCAACTCAACTTCGGTTCTCTGGCTGGGCAGCGGACGCAACGGCCGCATAATGGCAATCACCCACGAAGGCGTGTGGAGCCTCGACCCGGCCACTTCAGCCACCACCCTGCTCTGCCCCTCCAGCGCCGGACACACCGCGCTGCGCATGCTGGCTTACAATGCCGACGAGTGCTTCGCGCTCGACGCCGCCAGCAATACCATCCACACCTACGGCGGCGAAATCGGCTCATCGGGCCACTCCACAATCACCACGCCCGACCCCTTCGGCACAGGAGTGGCTCGCAGCGCGATTAAACTAATCCGCACCGACTCGCTGGGCAACCTGTGGATTGCCACTGCAACCGGCATGAGTGCCTACCGCAAAGGCGGCGTCGAGGGCTACGGCAACTTCAACGGTGTGATAGACACAACAATCAAATAAACAATATTCACACACTCAACAACACCAAAACACTCAACAACATGAAAAAATTATTCCTTGCCATGACTATGGCGGTGCTGTGCACGCTGGCCGTGACGGCACAAAAGAAGCGCGTGGCTACCACCGGTGGCGGCGGCAAATTTGCCGTGCTGCGCATGAACGAACTGAAAGACCTCAACCAAGGTCCCTCCAAAGTGTTTTTCGTGGCTATGTATGACGGCAACAAAGTGTATGCCCTCGACAAGAAGACTGGCGCCGTGACCGTGATACTGGGCGACAACAGCAACGACAGCCGCCCCGAAGTGACCTCGGTGTGCGAGATGGCCGACGGACGCATACTGGTGGCTACCGACGACGCCACCTATGAGTGGGACGGCAGCAGCCTTGCCACCTCCAAGCAGCTGCTGCACAACGGCGGACTGCTGCGCACGTCGCCTGGCGGCAAGTATCTGGCCGTGGGCTCACAGGTATACAACGCCAAAAACATGAGCCGCATCTCGTATTGCGACGAGACGCTGGGCACCTATAACGAAGGCCTGTGCGTAGACGACTTCGGCAACGTGTGGGGCGTGTATGGCGGCGGGCTGCGCTATGTGCGCCCCGGCAGCAACGAGGCCCGCGCTGCCGAAGGCAAGTGGTTCAGCGACTACTCGGTGGGCAATGTGCAATACAACCCGCTCGACAGCATGGTGTATGCCACGGCAGGCCCCTTTGTGATTGCCACACCGGCACAGAATCCAGGCATATGGAGGCAGGTGGCCCAGGGCGACACCAAATTCCGCGGCCAGCTGGCCCGCTTCGCCATATCGCCCACAGGCGACTTTGTGATGGCCAAGCGCAACGAATATGAGGCTCCGTTCCTCACCACATTCAGCGGAGGCCTCGACAAGCAGCCAACCCTTAGCGCACGCATCGCCACCAGCATTCCCATCGCCACCAGCTACAACAAAGAGCAACGCTACGAACTGGCCGGTGACGCCCACAAGCTGATGATCGACGAGCAAGGCAACATCATTGTACACCTCAGCAGCAACTACAGCTACTACACCACCATCATCTACAATCCCGGCGGCATCAAGGGTTATTCGGCCCTGGTGGGCAAAGCCTACGATGTGAACGCCGCCAAATAGCCGACTTTGCTGGGACGCCTATAAAAAACAGTTTTCCGGCCACATGGCGTCTATCGGGTCACGTGGCCGGGAAATTGTTTCTATGCGATCGTGATTAGCAGAATGCTACTTAACAACCACCTTTGTGGAAGTGCCATTCACTGCCACCACATACAGTCCGGGCTGAACAGGCAGGCTTATTTCTGCAGCAGCGCTGGCACATTGAGCAACCAAACGGCCATCAACCGAAGCCACAAGCACCTTTGCACCCTCAGCGCCTGTCACCATTATGCAGCCATCGCCGGCGCGCACCACAGCATTGTTGACAACCGAGGCGATGACGCCTGTAACGTCTGACACCACATCGAGTTTATAGCAATAAAGATAAAGCGCACCCGCATCCGACACAGCATGAAGGCCAATGAAATAGTCGCCATCGGCATCTGGAGTGAAATGGCCCACCATGTCGATAGGAGAGCGATAGCCTCCATCTACGGATGTTGCGGGAATCACCGATGAAGTCATTGCATCGGGCGTGGAATTACGGCCAATCTTCACTTCGGCCTTTTCCGTGTATGGGTCCATGGCATTGGCAAACTCAGCCGTAATGGTGTATTTCACATTAGCCATCATTCTGAGCGGGGGAGTTATCAACCAGTCGTCGGCCGCATTAGTGTTACTGAAGGTGTACCTTGCGCCACGGAAATCGCTTCCCCACGTCGAACCGTCAGAATTAGCATCTACAATTGTATAAAGGCTCATGTCGCCATCACTGAACGTCTTGCTGTAGGGCACTTGAAGAGCCTCACCAAGAACCACACTATTGGTCTTGGCAGGAGCAGCCTTATAGTCACCGGCGGTTGCCACCACATCGTAGTAATACAGTCCCATGGCCGGCACACTTTGGTTGTCGGCACACTCTGTGCCCTTGACCCCTATGGCCACAGCCACCGAATCGGGATAGCGGATCACATCATAGGCCACCGCCGAGGCATCAAACTCAGCACCATGCGCGCCAGTTGTCACGGCCGCCCATTTAATCAGTGCGCCGTTGTCGGCTCTGGTTGCTGAAGCCGTTTTCACGGCTGCAGGCACATCGGTTCCGAAATACCGTTTTGCCACATACTCAGGGCCTTTTCCCTCTTCATTCTTGGCGAGCACCGACACAGCATGCTCGCCACGCTCCACACTAAGGTCAACCGTCACGACAGCACCTGCGGCCGCTTTACCGGCAGCACACACACGACCGTCTACAAGCAACTCATAGTCCAAATCACCCGAAATGGCAACTCCCGCATAAGTTGCCGACGGCATGGTGAATGTAGCCTTCCCACTGAGCGATGCGCCTGTGAAGTCAACCGTAAGGCTTGCAGGGATATCGGGCACTCCTGCCGCATAAACAGGCGTTTTGGAGAACACACCCACAAACTCTTTGCCACCCGTTGCCCAAGTCGACACGCGCGTGGCCTTGCCAGTGGCCAGATCCACAGTGTAGATGCCACTCTGGCTGTCATCATCGTTGAACGCGCACCAATAAAACTGCTTGGTGCCATAGTCAAATGTGGCATCTTGCAGATATTTGGGTTTAAAACCAGTCGCGCCAATTATTGTGATTGAGCCGTCGGCCGCACTGATTTTGCCAAAATCGCCCTCATCGTTTACAAAATACATTGTGCCTGCGGCATCGCTTGCCAAAGCGTTAAACGAGTGGTCGAGGAATGTTATCGTATCGCAATTGGCAGTAGTCGTGTTAAGAGTGCCGAAATAGAACTTCTCACGTTCCTCACTATAGAAGCTACCATAGATTTTCTTGTCGGAAGGGTTGTAGGTGAGCGAAGTGGCCACCGAGGAATGCGGGGCCTCTACTTGATTGGTCAGTTTCCATGTCACAGGGTCATATGAATTCAAGTAACAGGCATTGATGTTGCCATACTTGGTGGTATATTCAATTGCAAAATAGGCCGTATCAGCAAGGCACGCTCCTCCATTTGCCTTTGTGACGCTTGAACTGACCTTAGTCACTGCCGCGCTGGCAGCGACATTGGTTGAATAAATACCCGTGGGAGCAACGCCATTCAACGAAGCGTCGTATATCAGGTTGCCATACAGCGTCACGCTGCTACCCGATGCATTTGTCCCTGCAAACGCCGACGGCCCTAAAGCCGCTACCGCAATTAATGCGTAAATCTTTTTCATAAAAAATCATTTATTTGTTACTGACATGTGCTTTTTTCTTGCACTCTTGCCACATTTACAGCGCAAAGTTAATCATTTTTATGTTAAAATGGCGGTTTATGCAACAGGAATCTACATTTGGATGATTTAGCATCCGTCACAACAGGGATTAACACCCTACTGCTATTATATTTGGTTAAATCGCTGATTTGTGAGGCGTTTTACTATTTATTGTGTAATTTTGCACTTGTGCCACATTGCACAAAAGTTTTAAAGCAAATTAATATATGGTTACAATATAAGCTATTACAATTAGTTATCATAGTACATAAAGCATTGACAGACTTTTGACGTGTCTTATCCGAAATCGCCAATTTCAACACTCACGACACACTACCCACTATGTCAATGGCATCGGTGCTCGCGCCCCTTAAGAGGCGCGGGTTTCTCGACTTGATTAGTGGGTTAAGGTGTTTGGCGATACCTGGATAGACGAATCAAAGTCACGTGGCCCGCGCTTTTTTAGTGCCCGCACCCCAAGCAGCGTGCGCCGGCATCAGGCATCGGGCCACACAGACAGCAAACAACATATGTTCAACAGGTATGGATAAATGTGGCCTGGTACCATAACAACACTAATAGAGCACCCCGATGCAGACTCGCGTCCGCACCGGGGTGCCTTTAATTTATTTGCCCCATCAAAGGGAAATGTTATTCAGAAGCCTTATCAGCGAACCACCACCTTGGCCTTGGCAGTGCCGCACACCACTATGTAGAGGCCCGAGGGCACTTCCACTGCGGTGCGCTCGCCCACCACGGCTGTGGTGATGAGCTGGCCAGCCACATTGTAGATGGCTGCAGGCTGGGCGCTGAAGCCCGTAAACTCAATGCCACCGGCCACTGCCTTGATGGCCGCATTAGATGCAATGTTGCCGTTAATGCCTGTGGTAATCACCGACACAGGGCCTGCCGCAAGCGACTCGCCGCGGTCGTAGACCGCCGACACGCTGTAGTGGCTGCCCTGGGCCAGAGCGGCTGCGCCAGCCTCGGTGAATGTGGTGGTCTCGGCATCGGTCGAGCCCACTGCCTCGCCATCGCGATACACGTTGTAGCCCTGCAGTTGCAGGGGCTTGCTGCCCTTGACAAATGTGAAGTCGTCGAAGAGGATGGCAGCGTCGCCAATCTTGGTCACGTGGATTGCAAAGCGTGCTGCATCGACGGGCAGCACAATGCTGTCGGCAGTCCAGTTTTTGGTCTTGATGGTGGCAGCGCGCAACTCCACAAAGTCGCTGGGCTCGGTGCCGCCAGTGGAATAGCACAGCGAGTAGTTGTTGTCGCTATACACATATCCATACGACGAATAGCCGGCAACAAAGAAGCGCACCGTCTGACCGCCGGTCACCTCGGGCGAAATCAGCCAGTCGTCGTTGGTGTCGCGGTAGCTGTAGGGACCAGTCACAGCCAGCACGTTGGTGCCGGTGTGGGCGGTGTTGTAGGTGCCGTTGGCGGCCACCATGGCAGCCATTGTGGCCTTCTCGTTCTGGCCGTTCATGCCGCGCTTCTCCTTGCCGTCGGCGTCCACAAACTTCCAGTCGTTGGCAGCCTCGGTCGAGCCGGCAGTCCAGCTTTCAAAACTTTCGCTCACGTCCTCGGTCGAGCCCTCGGTTGAAATCTCGGGACGGTTCCAAGCCACATTCACATCGCTGCCGCTGAGCGTTGCACTCAGCTGCAGCGGCACGGGATAGTCGTTGATGGCCACTGCAGCCACGGCCTCGATGGTGTCGTTGCTGCGGTTCTCATCGGCGGCATAGGCCACTGTGGCGGCAAAAGTCACAGTGTCGCCGGCAATGGCAGGAGTCACCTTAAATGGCAGCTCGACCACAGCCACTGAGTCGGCAGCCAGAGCCGTGCGGCTCACAGCTGCCAGCTGCTTGCCGTTGAGGCTGAATGCCACGGTGTAGGCGTCGGCCGCCTTGGCACCCTTGTTGTGCACAGTGGCCTTGAGACTTACGCTCTCGCCCACATGCAGATTGGCTGGCACTTCGAGCGAAGCCACGGCAAGGTCGTTGTCGAGAATGTCCTTGATTGTGATGTTGTCGATGCACACTGCGGCATAGCTGCCGGGGATGCCTGTGAACACCAGCTGGAAGTCGCGGTCGCGGGCCTCGGCTGGCACATAGTAGGAGTAGCGGTTCCAACCCTTAGCTCCGCCGTTGACGGCAATGGTGTCGCCAAATGCCTTGTCGGCGCCATTTACGCGCACACCGGGCACCACCGCGTTCTGGTAGGAGAGCGAGTTGTCCTGGTACACATAGAAGTCGATGCGCGGGTTCTTGAGGCTCTTCACATTCAGCTTAGGCGAGGCAATCCAGCAGGGCGAACCGCTTGAAGCCTGATATTTGAGCATGCCGTTGTCGCCGTCTTGAGGCGAGCAAGAGGGGGTGTAGTTGCTCGATGTGGGGCCCCACACCGAGTTGGCCTCGGTTGTCCAGGTGCGTGTATTGTAGCTGTAGTTGGCAAACGACTCGCACCACTCGCCCTGGTAGGCATCGCCCACCAGCACCGAACCGCTGACGGCGGCAGCGCTGCTGCGCGTGAACGAGTAGGCCGTGACGCTATACGACACGGCGTCTTGCCCTGTCTCGGGCAGCGGGCATGTGTCGACAAATGTGGTGTCGGCCTGCTTGTCGGCCACAATCACCTTGGCAGTGCCATTGCGCTGCACGGTGTAGCGCACGTTTTGCGGAATGAATATGCCCTCAGTGCTGGCCACAGTCACGGGATTCCAGCTGACGGTGATTTTACCGCCGGCCTGCTGCTCCACCTTGAGCCCTTTTACAGCTTGGGGTGTGGCAAAACGGGGCGAGCAGTCGGCCACGGCAGCGGGACTCGTGCCGAGACTGTTGACTGCCACGAACGAATAGGAGGTGGCATCGGTGAGCGGGTTGCTGTCGGTGGCGGTGAACTCGCTGCCGGGCGCAAGGCCCTGCTTGGAGAAGACCACAGTGCTGTCGGCACGCACCACCTTCACGTCTACGGTGCCTGTAAGCTCGCTGCCCGAGAAGTCGAGGGCGGGAGCCTTGCCCGACAGCTTCACCACAAACTTGTCGGCCTCAACGGTGGGGTCGGCGCTTGCGCCGGTCACAGCGGCAGGAGCCTTGGCCGCCACGCCGGCTGCAACGGTGAAGTTGTCGAAATACACCGTGCCCATGCCGGCCTCGCTGCAAATTAGCACGCCCAGCTTATAGCTGCCCGTGGCTGCGGCGGTGAAGCGTCCGTCCACCTTAGTCCAAGTCGAGGCCGAGGCGTCGATCACATCGGTGAAGTCGGTGTAGTTGCCGGCGGCATCCTGCGCCACCAGCTTGATTTTGTTGGCCTTTGAGTTGCCCTTGTACTCCACGCTCACGGCATACACCTTGCCAGACTCAAGCGCAAGCGAGGGACTCAGCAGGTAGTCGTTGGCTGCATAGCTGGCGCTGCCAATGTACTGCGCGCCGCCGCCCCAGTCCTTGCCATAATACGATGTGTGGGTGAATGTGGGGGAGCCGTCCTCCACGTTCACCACCGTCATGTCGCCCAGGCTGCTTGCAAACCCCTGGCTGTAGGGGAGCGCTGCACCTTGGGCCATGGCCGAGGCACTGCCCAGCAGCGCGGCAACGGCCATTAACGATAGTCCTTTGTTCATGTTGACTGAATATAATATTGATTGTAGAAATAATTTCTTCCAATTTAAAAAACTCGCGGTGTGCATCCGCTTGACGGGGCGCACACCGCGAGAGTGATGTTTACTGTTACTTCACCAGCACCTTAACGGCTGTGGCACCCACCTTCACAAGGTAGACGCCGACCGGCACCGCCACATCGTGGCGAGCCTCGCCGCTGGAACTGTAGAGCTGCTGCCCGGCCACGCTGTAGACGGCCACGGGGCGGCCCTGGGCATTGCGCACGTGAATTGCGCCTGCTGCGGCCCACACGGTGGGCAGGTCGGCATCAAGGCCGTCAACACCCGAGCAAAGCACCTGCACTGTGTTGCTGTAGGCGCTCTCACCGCGGTCGTAGAGTGCAGTCACGTTGTAGCGGTAGGTCTTGCCCTCCTCAACGGCTGCATCGGTGTAGGCGCTCTCCTCAACGGCTGCGGCATTTAGCTTGCTACCGTCGCGATACACGTTGAAGCCCTGCAGCTGCAGGGGTGCGGGATTGGCACCCTCATACTGTATTTCGTCGACAAGCAGCGCATACACGTCGGCCGACACGCAATGGATGGCAAAATACTTGGCGTCGGCAGGCAGAGTGAACTCATATTTGGTCCACTTGTCGGGCACCACATTCACGTTGCCAATGGTCTTGAATGTGGCCGAATCGGTGCTCTCGGTAGAATAGGCAAACTCAAAGCGCTCGAGGCCATAGAGGCTGGTGACGCTGCGTGCCATGAGACTCACCTTTGTGCCTCCCTTAACCTCAGGCGAAATCAGCCAGTCGTTGTTCTGCGAACCGGCCGCATCGAAGCACACTGCCATCTGGTTGCCCAGATATGGCTGCCACAGCTGCGAAGTGATGCCTGCCTTCGAGGGGTTGAACACCTGGAAGGCCATAAGCGCACCAGAGTTGGGATAGTCGTAGCTGCCGCTCTCGCTGCTGCTGTTCTTAATCTCGTAGGTTGCGCACTGGTCGCCGTCATATAGTGTCCAGTTGCCAAAGTTCTTGATGGTGAAGGCCTCATAGGTTTCAAAACCCTCGGTGGTGGCGGTAGAGGCCTGGCTGTCGTCGGGCTCGCTCCACGAGAGTTTCACCCAGCCGGCAGTGGCCTGCGCGGTGAGGTCGGCCACGGCTGGAACGTCGTTGGCCGGAATCTCAACCTTCACCTCCTTGCTCGTATTGTTGGTGGGATCGTCGTCGGCATCGGCCACCACGCGCACGGCATAGGTGTAGGTGTTGCCGGCGTCGGCAATGGTGGGAGCCACGGTGAACGAGAATGTCTTCTCGGCACCAAAGGCGTGAGCCTCAGTGGCCTCCTGTGTTGCAACCACCTCGCCATTGCGCAGCAGCTGCACCTTGTAGCCGCTGGCGGTGGTGGCGCCGCCATTGAACACAGTGGCTGTGATTTGGCGCTCAGAGCCCACGGCTATCTTCTCGGGCGCGCTGATGTCGCTCACCGAGAGGTCGTTGTCCTTAACATCCTTAATGGTGATGTTGTCGATATGCATGTCGTAGCTCAGGTAGTTGTGCGTCTTGAATGCCACTTGGAAGTCGCTTGCGCCCACATAGTCCTTGAGCAGCACATCGTAGCGATACCAGCCGTTGCCGTTGATGAGGTGGATTGGCTTGGTCACGTCGGTGTATTTGCCGTCGACCAGCACCTGGGCGGTCATCGTCTCGTTGTAGTGCGAGTAGCCGTTTTCGGTGTCGGGGTTGTAATACTGGTAGAACCAGAACGAGAGCACGGGGTTCTTAAGCCCCTTCACATTGATCTTAGGCGAAATCATGCGCGACTCCACGTCGATGTAGTCGGTGTAGGCTATCAGGTAGCCGCCGTCGCCATCCTGTGCCGATGGGCGCGGGCCACGGTCCCACTTGTCGTGGGTGAAGCCCCAGTAGCGGCCGTAGAATGCGTTGCTGAATGGGCTGGGGTTAATCACCTCGGCGATCCAGGCCTGAGTGTTAAACTTGCCACCAGCAAACGACTCACTGAATCCGTCCTGATAGGGGCGGCCGAAGTTGTACACGTTGGAGCGGGCAAGCTCGCTGTTGCCGTTCTCGCTGAGCGCGGCCACATAGTAGTATGCGTTCACCTGACCGCCCACGGTGTCGATGGTGGCGTCGGTGAATGTGGTGGCGCTGATTGCGCTTGCCACCTTCACATTTTTGCTGTTATACACATTATAAGTGATCTTAGAGGCATCGATGGTGCCACCGTTCACGCCATACTGCGGAGCGCTCCAGGTGAGCACGGCCGTTTTGCCATCGGTGGAAGTGAGCTTCACGTTGAGCGGTGCGGTGGGCTCGTCGGCTCCCGACCAGCCCACAACTTCCACAGGGTTGCTCTCACCGCTGGCGTTGACAGCCACAATGCGGTAGGTGTTGCGGCCGGTGGCCGGAGTGGCATCGGTGAAGCTGAGTTCGGCACCCACTGCGGGGTTGGCAAACTCTTTTACAAGTGCCGAGTTGCGATACACATTCACGGCAGTGAGCGACCCAAGGGCGTTGCCCGAGAAGTCGAGCGAGGGGGCAGTGAACGACACGGTGATGGCCTTGCCCCCGTTGGCCTCCTGAGTGGCGCGCGCGTTGCGCACGGTGTCGGGAGCTGTGGTGGCCGGGCCGTTTTCCACGCGCACATCGTCTACATACAGGTCATAGAGGCCGCGGTCGCTGAGTGCGTGGAAGCCCACGAAGTAGTTGCCGTCGGCAGGCACAGTGACCACAGCCTCATATTCGCGCATATCCTGATGCACGAGCTTGGTCTCAGGAATGAGTGTGGTGGTGAAGTTCTCCACATTGGTGCCGTTGCCCAGCTTCACCTCTATGGCTTCGGGATACATCCAGCTGGTGCTGGCCGCCTGGAATTTGAGCTTGTAGCTGCGGCCGGCACTCATGCGCAGGCCGGGGGTAATCAGCCAGTCGTCGGCCTTGTTGAAGGTGTCGTAGCTGTAGTCGGCGCACTTCTTGTCGCTGTTCCACTGCCACACGCCCTTGTCGCCATTGGCGTTGATGGTGAGGTAGGTGTCGAATGCGCTTTGGGTGTCGAACGTCTCAGTGTAGGGTATTTCGTTGGGTTCGCCGAAGGCCACCTCGTTGCTTGTGGTGCTGGCGCCCTTCACGCCCTTGTAGTAGCCCACCAGAGTGTAGCTGTAGTTGCGCAGCTGCTTGCTAGTGATGTGGTCGGTGTATTCGGTGCCTGTGGTGCCATCGCTCAGCAGCACGTTGCCTGGCTGGCGATACACCTCATAGTACACCAGGTTGGGGTTGATGGCGCTGCCGTGCTCGCCTTCGCTGGGCTGCTCCCACGTGAGGTGGGCGGTGTAGTCGCCGGTCTTGGTGAGGGTGAGGTTGCGCACTGCGGCGGGGCCGTCGGTGCCCACATAGAACTTCACCTGCTTGCGCTCGCTCTTGCCCACGCCGGCCTGCGTGGCCACAGCCTCGGCGGTGTGGTTGCCCTGGGCCAGGGTCAATGCGTGCGAAGCCGACTCACCGGGCTTCACCTCGTCGGTGAACGTGAGGTTGCCGTCAATGTAGGTGCTGATGGTCACATTGCCGCTCAGCGCGGTGCCCTGCGCGTTGGTGGTGGGGGCGGTGACCACCACATTTCCGGTGGTGTTGGCGCCCACAAAGTTCACATCCAGCTCGGGTGCGTTGAGGCTATAGATTTCATCGCTCTGCGGAATGTAGAGCGATGTGATTTGCTCATCGTTGGGGAAGAGCGATATGAGCGAGGCCTTGCCGGTGGCGAGGTCGATCTCATAGAGGCCGCTCTTGTCGGTGGTGCGCTCATATGTGGTCCAGTAGAGTTTGCCCGTCTTGTAGTCGAACGTGCTGCTGCCGTTATACATGGGGTTCACACCCGTGGAGCCGATGGGGGTTACGCGGGCATTGCTCTTGTCGATTTTGCAGAACATGCCGTCGCTGTAGCGCACGCCATACATCTGGCCGGCAATGTCGCACGCTATGGTCGACATGCGGTCCATCTCGGCCACTGGGGTCGAGCGTCCCGACTCAATGTCCATGGTCGAAAGGGTGTAGGTGTTTTGGGTCACATTGTCGTTGGCCACATCGTCGGTATAGGCCTGCATATACAGTTTGTCGCCCACGGGATCGTAGGTCATGTCAAGGCCTATCGATGTGTAGGTGTCGGCAGGCAGGGCCTTGGTGTCGAGTGTCCAGCTGTTCACATCGAGCGTGCAGAAGTATAGGTAGGAAAGACCTGCCACGCCCTCGTAATAGCTGGTGAAGTGCAGCTTGCCCTTGCGGTAGGCGCCGCCGCCATTGGCACAGATTGAGGTGTGCAGAAACTTCTGCGTAACCTTCATGTCGGCCTGGGCCGGAAACGAATACACACCCCAGCTGAGGGTGGTCTCGTTCATGAGGTTGCTGTAGGCCACCTCGCCATACAGAGTGGTGCCGTCGCCTGCCTTCAGAGGCACGCTTTGGCGCGCCTTGGCACGGCTGGCGCCGGCAAACGCCACAGCGCCGCCAGCAGCCTGACGCCTCACTCCCGTAAGGCTAAGCGCCTTTTGCGCCTGCTGCGCGGCTGTGTGGCCGCCAAAGGCGCGCACTGGTTCTTGTGCCTGGGCCGGACTGCACAGCAGCAACGACACAAGCGCAAGGCATGTGTAGAGTAATTTGTTCATAAATCAGGTTTTATTGATGAAATATTATATGATTTGCAAAATTAGATAAAATTTGAAGCATTTCTTGCATTATGCTAATATTTTTTATCTAATTTTGCACATTCGTTTTTCAAAGGGGCACGAAACGCCCCAGTATTGCATAAAATATTAACTACAATTTATGATCAAAAAAATCTTTACAGGCTGCCTGATGATGGCTTGCGCCGCCTCGTGCGCACTGCATTCGTGGGCCATGCCTGCCAAGCCCGGCATCATGCACTACACCATGCCCGACGGCACCACTGTGGCCGTGAGCCTGCATGGCGATGAGCGCGCCCACTACTTCACATCGGCCGACGGCTATGTGCTGCTGCGCGACGCAGCCGGCACATTCACCTATGCCCGCATCGATGGCAACCGCCTGGTGTCGAGCGGCATTCAGGCCGCCGATGCCGACAGCCGCAGTGCAGCGGCCAAGAGTTTCCTCGCCACGGTTGACCGCGGCCAGTCGCTGCAGGTGCTGCAGCGCCAGCAGCAGTCAGTGGCCGCGCGCCGCATGCCCCGCAAGGTGGCGCAGGAATCTAAACTCACCACTTTTCCCACCAAGGGTTCGCCGCGCGCGCTGGTGATTCTTGTTGAGTTTGCCGACAAGAAGTTCACCCTGGCCAACCCCAACCAAGCTTTCAGCGACTACCTGTCGAAGATTGGCTACAGCGAGTATGGCGCCACCGGCTCGGTGAAAGACTTCTTCACCGCCAGCTCTAACGCGCAATTCACGCCACAATTCGACGTGTATGGTCCGGTGACCCTCGACAACAATATGAGCCACTACGGAGGCAACGACAGCGACGGCAACGACATTGCTCCGCAAGACATCGTGTGGGAGGCCTGCCAAAAACTAGACAGCCAAATCGACTTCACGAAATATGACACTGACAACGACGGCGTGATCGACAATGTGTATCTGTTCTACGCCGGCTACGGCGAGGCCGACGGCGGCCCTGCCAGCTCGATATGGCCCCACTCGTGGGATCTGGGCAACAAGGGATACTACTTCGACGGCAAAAAGCTCAACCACTATGCCTGCTCCAACGAGCTGGCCAACGGCGTGGGCCAGACCATGGCCGGCATAGGCGTGTTCTGCCACGAGTTCTCGCACGTGCTGGGACTGCCCGACCTCTACTCCACCACCTACTCGGGCGCCTTCACCCCCGGCAACTGGAGCCTGATGGACAACGGCAGCTACAACAACGACACGCGCACTCCGCCCACGCACACCGCCTATGAGCGCTACTGCCTGGGCTGGATTGAGCCGCACGAGCTCAAGGATCCGGCCAACATCACCATGGGCGCCATGTGCCAGAGCGGCCACTACAACGACGCCTACATACTCAACACCAGCGACTCGAGCGAATACTACATATTCGAAAACCGACAGCAGCAGGGCTGGGACCAATACATCCCCTACCACGGCATGCTGGTGTGGCACATCAACTTCAACCCCGAGATTTGGAACATGAACATTTGCAACGTGAGCAAGCAGTATGTCGACATTGTTGAGGCCGACGGCAAGGCGTCGAGCTACAACATCGAGGGCGACCCGTTCCCGGGAAGCAAGGGCGTGTCGGAATTCACCGACGACACCGACCCCTCGATGATCACCTGGAAGGGCGAGCGCCTGTACGCCCCAATCACGCAAATCCGCGAGAGCGCCGACGGCACAATCAGCTTCATGTTCAAGGGCGGTGAGGACATATTCGACAAGGTGGTGGCCGGCGAGGCCACCAATGTGCGCGCCGGCTCGTTTGTGGCCAACTGGAACAAAGTGGGCAAGGCCACCGGCTACCTGCTGAGCGTATACACCAAAGACGCATCGGGCGCACGCGCCTATGTGGACGGATATAACAAGGCCGAGCTGCCCGACACTGCCAGCCACCGCGTGGCCGGCCTGCAGCCGCTCACCACCTACTACTATGAGGTGTGCGCCACCAACGGCCAGTTCTATTCGGCCGCCAGCAACGAGGTGACCGTGAGCACCACCGAGCCCACCATCGACTTCAAGCAGGTGACGGCCAAAGCAGCCACCGAGGTCACCGACACCTCGTTTGTGGCCAACTGGGAGCCGCTGCCCGAGGCCGAGCGCTACACGGTAAGCGTGTTCACCAAGCAGCTGGGCGAACCCTACAAGCAGACGGCCGACTTCCAGGCCAATATGCTGCCCACAGGCTGGGAAAGCAACAGCCAGCAGTTTGACTCACGCCTTGCCTATGCCGCCACGCCGCCGTCGCTGCGTCTCACCGCCGACGGCAAATATCTGCTCACATGCGTCTATAAGCAGGCCATTCGTGAGATGTCGCTGTGGTACCGCGGCAACAGTTCGAGCGCCGACAACTCGATTGTGATTCAAGGCCTCGTGGATGGTACTTGGGTGGACGTGGCCACCATTGCGCCGCTCGACAACACCGCCGGCGGGCAGCGCGTGGCCGTCACCAACTTCCCCGATGGAGTGATGCAGGCCAAAATCACTATGCGCCGCCCAGGCACGGGCAGCGCCGTGATCGACGATGTGACGGTGGGCTACGGCGGCGAGTATGCCGAACTGCCGCTCAAGGAGTGGAAAGACGTGGATGCCGGGCTGGCCACATCGCTGCACGTGACAGGCCTGAAGCCGTCCACCGTCTACAGCTACTCGGTGGTGGGCCACAACGCCGACCTTGAGTCGCGCGAGAGCAACCGCGTGCAAGTGACGCTCAAAAGCTCGGGAGTGGAGCGCAATTTGGCCCAAGGCTACGCCTGCACCGCAGTCGGGCGCACACTGCGCCTCACAGTGCCCGCCGATGTGCAAGTGGCCATAATCGATGTGGCGGGCCGCACAGTGGCCTCACGCCGCCAAAGCGCGGGCACAGCAGCCTACCAGCTGCCCGCAGCAGGCATCTACATAGTGCGTGCTTCACAAGCCACATTTAAGGTGGCTGTGCGATAAGCACACATCATCACACACAATACAGCGCAAGCGCGCCACGGAGCACAAGGTTCCGTGGCGCGCTTGCTGTTTCCTATTACCGAGCTTACTGGGCCGCTGTGGAATCGGCCGGAGCGTCGATGGCGGTGACTATGCGGTTGGTCTCGCCACGCCACAGCACGGTGCCCTTGTATTCCTCGTAGCGCACCGTCACAAGGCGGCCGGTGCCGGCAAGGCGCGCGGCCTGGGCGGCCACTGAGTCGTCGGTCACGCTGAACGGGAAATCGATTTGATAGATGTGGGTGGCATCGATGAGGCGCTCACTCATCATCTGCCCCTCGAAAGTTTTCTTCACCACGCCCTTGCTGCTCATTTCCATTATCACGCCGCGCTCCTGGCTTATTTTGTAGGGGTGGAAATAGTGCAGCCACAGCATCGCTGCCACTGCGATCACCGCCAGGGCCACAAGGCCCACCAGCAAAGCGCGCACCTTGCCGTGGTGGCGTTCAATCACAGTTTCTTTAAGTTCCTTTTCTTCGCGCTGGCGGCGCAGCTCCTCGGGGCTGGGGGCTGCGGGTTGCGGACGTTCGGTGCGCTTTTCGGTGAAGTTGTCGTTAAAGTCATCGTCAATCAGGCCTGCCATAGTGTAGTTGTGTTTTTTGAAGTGTGTTAATTATATTTTTTGTCTTTAGAAGTCAAATCTGCATTCCGTCGCCGCTCAGGTCCACCTTGGTCTTGCCTGCGGCAATGCGGCGGCTGTCGATTGAGATGCTGGCGAAGGCATAGATGCCCAGCGCTATCAGCAGCAGCGTCTGCATGCCCCACACCACCATGGCAAATGTGTATGCCTCGATGTTGGGGTTGCTGGCGCTGAACGGGCCGAAGCCGTAGAACGACATTCCCAGGATTATTGCCGCATGCCATGCTCCGAGGCCGCCATTGGTGGGCACCGCCATGCCTATGCTGCTGAGCACAAACAGCACCAGCACCGCCTTCATGCCCAAATCGCAAGTGTAGTCGAAAGCCTGCGAGGCAATGTAGAGCTGCAGGTAGTAGCAGCCCCAAATGAGCAGAGTGTAGAGCACAAAGGCCCACTTGCCATCCATTTTGGCCACCCCGGCAAATCCATTCCACAGGTTCAGCACCATTTGGCGCACCTTGAGCACCAGCGCATTCTGGCTTTTGCCCTTAATGAGCCACGCCACAGCGGCAACGCACACCACGGCGGCAGCCCACACCGCAGGCGAGGTGGCAAGGGCCACAAACTTGTCGTGCAGGCCGTCGACCGACTGGGCCAGCTGCTGCTCGGCCACAAAGAAGGCGGCTATGGTGAGCACCAGCACGGTGAGCGTGTCGCTCAGGCGGTCGGCCACCATCGAGCCAAGCACAGTGGTGAACGAGGCCTTCTGCCGCTTGGCTATGTAGCCCGAGCGCCACACCTCGCCAAAGCGCGGAATGGCCAGGTTGACGGCATAGGTGCCGAAGATGCTGTTGACCAGCGCCGACACCGACGGGCGCACACCGATGGCGCGCAGCTGCAGCCGCCAGCGCAGCGCCCTGAACACGTGGCTGAGTATGCTCACCACAAACACGGGCACAAACCACCACCAGTCGATGCGGGTGCGCAGTATGCCCAGCGTCTTGTGCATGTCCACGTTTTTATACAGCACATAAATCAGCACCACACCCACCACTACGGGTATGCCATATTTCATTAAGAGCGATAATGTCTTTTTCACCTTGACTCAGAAAAGTTATTGAAACGTTAAAAAAATTGCATTTCTCCGCTAAGGAGGTCAAAAAACAGCGCACACGGCTTCATAATTAGGCGCGCAAGCACTATCTTTGTAAGATTGCAAAGATAATTGATTTTATCGGTTTTGCTGCAAAGCAAGGCGCATTTTATACTCGCGGCCGCTCGACTGGCCGCATCGTTTAACCAGACTGCAAACAAAACAGACATCACAACCGCATGCAACAGGTAAAAGCAAAAAAAGCACTCGGGCAGCACTTTCTCACCGACCTGTCGATAGCCCGACGCATTGCCGACACCCTGAGCGGGCACACGAGCCTGCCTGTGGTGGAAGTGGGCCCGGGCATGGGCGTGCTCACCCAATACCTGCTTGCCGACGGCCTCGACCTGAAAGTGGTGGAGCTCGACGGCGAGTCGGTGGACTACCTCAACGAAGCGTTTCCACAGCTGCAGGACCGGATAATAGCCGACGACTTTCTCAAGCTCGACCTGCACAAGGCGGTGGGCAACGGCAAATTCTGCATCATAGGCAACTACCCCTACAACATCTCGTCGCAGATATTCTTCAAGGTGCTCGACTACAAAGACCAAGTGGAATGCTGCAGCGGCATGCTGCAGCGCGAAGTGGCGCAAAGGCTGGCGGCCAAGCCCGGCAGCAAGACGCGCGGCATACTGTCGGTGCTGCTGCAGGCATGGTATGACGTGGAATACCTGTTCACCGTCGATGAGAACGTGTTCAACCCTCCACCCAAAGTAAAGTCGGGCGTGGTGAAGCTCACCCGCAACAGCGTCACCAGCCTGGACTGCGACGAGAGGCTGTTCAAGACGGTGGTGAAAACCACGTTCGGGCAGCGGCGCAAGACGCTGCGCAACTCCCTGAAGCCACTCGTGCCCAAGGGCAGCGCGGTGCTTGAAAGCAGCTTCATGGGGCTGCGCCCCGAGCAGCTGAGTGTGGACGATTTCATAGAGTTAACCAATATGGTGGCCAAGGCTCGGGCCCAGGCCGCCGGCAACGACTAAAACAAGAGAGTGGAGCAATGAAGGAATTTAACAGCCAATACATCGACAAGATTGAGGACATCATAAAGAGCAACAACGCCGATGCCCTGAAAGCGGAGATCACCGACCTGCATCCGGCCGACATTGCCGAACTGATTTCACACCTCGACACCGACGACGCCGAATACCTGCTGAAGCAGCTCGACGAGGAGACGGCTGCCGACGTGCTGATCGAACTTGACGAAGACCAGCGGCACGACCTGCTGGAACTGATGCCCAACGAGGCCATAGCGCGCAAGCTGGAGCAAATGGACGCCAACGACGCCGTCGACGTGATTCAGGAACTCGACAAGGAAGACCGCGACGATGTGATAAAGCACATCGACGATGTGGAGCAGGCAGGCGACATCGTGGACCTGCTGCAATACAGCGAAGACACTGCCGGCGGCCACATGAGCACCGAGATGATTGTGGTGAACGAAAACCTGTCGATGCCCGAGTGCATAAAGGCCATGCGCGACCAGGCCGAGGACATGGACGAGATCTACAACGTGTATGTGGTGGACGACGACAACCGCCTGCGCGGCGTGTTCCCCATCAAAAAGATAATCACCAACCCCTCGGCCAGCAAAATAAAGCATGTGATGATCACCGACCCCATATCGGTGACCACCGAGACGCCCATCGACGATGTGGCGCTCGACTTTGAGAAATACGACCTCGTGGCAATGCCCGTGGTCGACTCGATAGGCCGACTGGTGGGGCGCATCACCGTGGACGACATCATGGACGAGGTGCGCGAGCAAAGCGAGCGCGACTACCAGCTGGCATCCGGTATCTCGACCGACATCGAAACCGACGACAACATATTCGTGCAGGTGAAGGCGCGCCTGCCATGGCTTGTGATAGGCATGGTGGGCGGCATCACCAACTCGTGCATCATTGGCGGCTACGACACCTCGCTGCTGCAGGTGCTGCCGGGCATGGCCATGTTCATCCCGCTTATTGGCGGCACGGGCGGCAACGTGGGCACACAGTCGAGCGCAATCGTGGTGCAGGGCCTGGCCAACGGCAGCCTCAACATACGCAACGCCATGCGCCACCTCATTAAGGAGCTGGGCGTGGCCCTGCTCAACGCCGTGTTCATATCGGCGGTGGTGTTCATCTACAACTGCATCAACCCCAGCGACCCCGACCCGTGGCGCGCCCACGTGACCACAATGGCCGTGTCGCTGTCGCTGTTCTGCGTTGTGATTTTCGCCTCGATATTCGGCACCTTCGTGCCCATGACGCTCGAAAAGCTGAAGATTGACCCCGCCATAGCCACGGGCCCATTCATATCAATCACCGACGACATTGTGGGCATGCTCATATACATGAGCATCAGCTCGGTGCTTATCGAGACCATTTCGCGCACCATGTTTGGCTAAAAGGGAACTGGCAACGACCAAAAGAAACGACAACAATAATTTTTTTCAAAAAAAGACGAATGAATAAGGTATTAATTATTGGTTGCGGCGGCGTGGGCACCGTGTGTGCCTGCAAGTGCGCCAAAAACCCCGATGTGTTCAACGAAATCGTGATCGCATCGCGCCACAAAGAAAAGTGCGACGCCGTGGCTAAAGCCATCGGCGCCCCCAACATCACCACCGACCAGGTGGACGCCGACGATGTGAAGCAGCTGGTGGCCCTGCTCAAGAAGCACAAGCCACAGTTGGTGATCAACCTTGCCCTGCCCTATCAGGACCTCACCATAATGGACGCGTGCCTGGAGTGCGGCGTGAACTACCTCGACACGGCCAACTACGAGCCGCGCGATGTGGCCCACTTCGAATACAGCTGGCAGTGGGCCTACCGCGAGCGCTTTGAGAAGGCCGGCCTCACGGCCATTCTGGGCTGCGGCTTCGACCCGGGCGTGAGCGGAGTCTACACCGCCTATGCCGCCAAACACCACTTCAGCAAAATGGAGACGCTCGACATTGTGGACTGCAATGCAGGCAACCACGGCAAGGCTTTCGCCACCAACTTCAACCCCGAAATCAACATTCGCGAAATCACCCAAAAGGGCCGCTACTATCAAGACGGCAAGTGGGTGGAGACTGGCGCGCTCGAAATTCACAAGGCCCTCACCTACCCCGAGATTGGCAAGCGCGAGAGCTACCTTATGTATCACGAGGAGCTGGAGTCGCTGGTGATTAACTTCCCAACCATTAAGCGCGCACGCTTCTGGATGACGTTCGGACAGGAATACCTCACCCACCTGCGCGTGATTCAAGACATAGGCATGGCCAGCATCAAGCCCATAATGTATCAGGGCCAGGAGATAGTGCCGCTGCAATTCCTCAAGGCGGTGCTGCCCAACCCCAAGGAACTGGGCAAGAACTACACCGGCCAGACTTCGATTGGCTGCCGCATAAGCGGACTCGACAAGCAGGGAAAGCCGCTCACCTACTACATCTACAACAACTGCGACCACCACAAGGCCTACGAGGAGACCGGAATGCAGGCCGTGAGCTACACCACCGGCGTGCCCGCCATGGCAGGCGCGATGATGTTCCTCAAGGGCTTGTGGAAGAAGCCGGGCGTGCACAATGTGGAGGAGTTCGACCCCGATCCGTTCCTTGCCGTGCTCGATGAGCAGGGCCTGCCCAAAAACGAAATTCTGAACGGCGACCTTGAGCTTTAAGAGGCCACACGCTCGCTGAACTGCACACACAACGACGGCGGCGCAGAGTTGCACACAAAGCACTCTGCGCCGCCGCTGTTTTTTCCTATAATCCTACTTGCGCACCCGGGTGGTGACCCTTATCACACGCTTGGCGTAGTCGATTTCCACCTTGCCAAGTTTGTTGAGCACCGACTGGCCGAGCAGCAGCGGAGCCTGCTGGCTGCTGACGATTGAGGCCGACACGTTGTCGAGGCTAAGCCCGGCAAAGCGCACGTTGCGCAGGCGCACCACGGTGCCCTCGCTGATGTCGCCGTTGGCGGTCATATAGTTTTGGCGGCCCACAATGTCGGCCTGGCCAAGGTAGTCGTTTTTGAGCATGAAAGTTGCTTCGACGGTCGACATGGTGAGGTCGCTGGCACCAGTGTCGAACACGAAGTGCAGCGGCAGGCCGTTGACGGTGCATTTCACCTTAAGCACGCCGCCCTCTTTGGTAAACGGCACTTCCACCACGTGGGTGGTGTAGTTAGCGCTGTCGGCAACCACTGCCACCAAGCTGGCATCGAGTTTATCCTTGTAGCGGGCGAGCAGCGCCTTGAAGTCGGAATCGTCGCGCATCGATGCAAAGTCGGGGTCGCGGCTTATGTGGTGCAACTGCGTCATGCCCTCGCGCAGCGACAGTTCAAGCAGACTCATGGCACGGCACTTGTCGCCTGTCAGGGCATAGATGCAGGCCAAATTGTAGGCTTGGCTGAAGTCGGTGGTGTCGGCACACACCTTTTTAGCCGTGGCAAGAGCCGCGGCAGCGTCGCCCATATAGAACTGGGCGTAGGCGGTGTTGAGCTGCGGCTTGTCGGGGATGGTGTCGGCGGCAATCAGTTTGGCCCCGTCGGCCCGCGCCGCGGCATCGTTGCCCAGCACCTGGTTGACGCGCATGCGGCGCACCATGGCTTCGGCATTGTCGGGGTCGACGGCCAAGGCGGTGTTGCAGTCGTCGAGTGCCCCCTTGTAGTCTTTGTTGTAGAACCGCCAGCTGGCGCGGCTGCTATAGCCGTCGGCATCGCCCGGCTCGGCCTTGATATACTTGTCGGCCATTGCCATGGCGTTTTTCTCATCGCCCATCAGGTCGTAGGCGTTGGCCAGCTGCAGCAGCAGCGAGTGGTCGGTGGAGTCGGCGGCAATGGCGGTGCTGTAGTGCTCAATGCTGCGCTTGTAGTCGCCCAGCATCATGTAGCACAGCGCCACGCGCGGTTCGGTCACATCATCGCTCACGCCCTTGTGCTTGGCCTCGGCATAGCAGTCGATGGCATCGGCAAACTTGTTCTTCTTCTCGCAGCACAGCGCGCGCACCAGAGGCCACATCTCATTGTCGGGCGTCTTCAGCGCCTTCACCTTAAGCTTGACGCTGAGTTGCAGATAGGCCGAATCCACAATGGTGTCGAACAGATTCAGGCCCTCAAAGCTGAGTCCGTCGTCGATGGCGGTGAGGGCATCGTCGACGGCATCGTTCCACTTGCCCAGTTTTGCCGATGCCTGGCTGCGCCGCACATATGCGTCGAGGTAGGTCGGCTCGAGCTTGGCGGCATAGTCGGCATCGTCGTAGGCCCGCTTGTAATTGCCGCGGTCATACTCGTTGGCCGAAAGCAGCGCATAGGCTTTGGCGCTGCCCGACTCTATGCCCAGGGCCTTGCGCAGGGCAGCATCGGCCTCGTCGTAGCGCTTGAGCGACGTCAGCAGGCGTCCCATGCGCATATAGGGCTGCACATCCTTGCCGGGCCACGCCTGGGCGGCCTTGGCATAGTCGGCCAGAGCATCGTCGTTGCGCTCAAGGTTCTCGTAAATGAAGCCGCGGTACAGCAGCGACTGGCTCACATACTGCGCATCCTTTTTAGGAATGAGTGCCATAGCATCGTTGACCTGCGTCAGGGCTTTGCCGTAGTCGTGCTTGTCGTTGCTGATGGCGGCAAGCTGCAGCATGGCGTAGCCGTTTTTCGGATTCTCGCTGAGTTCCTTGTTTAAGTAGTCGGAGGCTTGCTCCAGATCATTCTGCTTGATGCACTCAAGGCCGCGCTTGTAGTTGTACGACTCTGGGCGCTTCACCTCTTTTGCCATCACGGCCGATGCCCCGATGAGGGCTGCAAGCATTAGTGTGATTATACGATATTTCATTGATTTTTGGAATTTTCAGTTGATGTAATGTGGAGTCTCTTGGCAAACCGCTGCACCAGGGCCTGCTGCCGTTGGGCGTGAGCGGCCATTATCTGCTTGTAGCGGGGCAGCTGGCTTAGGCTGTCGAAGTAGCCTGCGCGGGTAATGACGGTGGCAGGCATGTAGCCCTTGGCCGTGGCCGCCTCTAGCTGCTGCAGGGCGGCGTCGGTGAGGCCCGCGGTGGCATAGTAGCCGGCCACCAGCAGGCGGGAGTAGCACGACAAGGTGGTGTCGGTGGCCAGCGAGTCGGCCACGGCGCGCGCCCTTGCCACACCGCCCAAGGCATGCAGCGCCAGCGGAGTGAGCGACATCACAGCGGTGTCGGTGGCCACCGTGCGTCCATACTCCTTGCGGGCTTCGGCCTTACGGCCCAGTGCGTCAAGCACCCTGGCGCGGTAGAAGTGCACATTGGAGTTGGCGTCAGAGAGCACCACGGCAAAGTCGTAGTCGTCGAGGGCGTCGGCATACTGGCGGCGCATTTCGTATATTCGGCCGCGGCTGAAGTAGCCGTCGCCGTCGTCGGGCACAAGCGATATGTAGCGGTTGAGGGTGGTCAGGGCCGAATCGAGCTTGCCACAGTCGGTGTAGCTGTCGGCAAGGTACCACAACTGCACATACATTGTGCTGTCGGCGGCAATGGATTTCTCGTCCCACCTCACAGCCTCACCGGTCATACCCAAGTGGTCGCACATTCGCGCCACATAGTTGCACGACATTGCCGACGACTCCACCGAGTCGGCTTTTAGGTAGAATTTAAGAGCATCGGCATAGCGCATCAGTTGCTGGTTGGCCCACCCAAGCTGCAGATAGCGGTCGGCCGTGGCGGCGGTGTCGGCGCAAGCCTCCATCACGGGAGTGGCCATTTGCGGCACCGAGTCAATGATGCGGCGCAGTTGCGTCAGTGCATCGTTGTTACCATCGGTGAGCGCCTTGGCCACATCGGCTGCAGCCTCGCGCCACTGCTTGAGTCCCATTCGGGCCTCAGCACGGAATGCGTAGGCCTGATAATAGGCACTGTCGGTGGCCAGAACAGCGTCGACAAGTGGAATGGCGTCGGCATAGCGCTTGGTCTCGATTGCATTGCGGGCCATGCCCATGCGGGCATACCAGCTGCCAGGGCTAAGCGACAGCATGCGCTTGAAGTCGGCGTCCGACTCGTCATATCGCTTGTTATTGTAATACCATTCGGCGCGGCTCTGGAGGTAGTCGGTGTCGCGCGGGCACAGCTCCACGGCACGGTTGTAGAACTGCAGGGCCTCGGCCGAGCTGTCGTTGAGCGAGGTTAGCACATCGGCCTTTTGGCAAAAAATTTGCGCGCGCAGCTCCTTGTCCTTTGACGAAAGCAGCGTCATGGCCTTGTCGGCCGTGCTGAGCGCCGCGCCCGGGTGGTTGGTGCTGCTGCACACGCGCGACGCCAGCATCCACCCATAGGGTTGGTCGGGGGCATCTGATATCACGGCGCTGGCATACTTCATTGCCTCGTCGTAGTTCTCGTTGGCAAGGGCCTCCATGGCGCGCTGAAGATTATATTCAGCATCGTCGGCGCGTGTGGCCAGCGAGCCTAATGCTAAGGCAGCCATTGCTGCTGCGACCAATAGCAGTCGGTTAGTTTTCTTCATTTCGTACACTTATGGTTATTATTGCCAAAGGTAGTGATTTTCCGAGTCATATCTGCTATAGTGTCGCCACTATTTTTCCATACGAGTGCAACAAACTGTGCAACAAAAGCAAGCGTGGGCAGTCCCCACATTGCCGCAAGGGGCTGCCCACGCCGTGTGCGTAGAATATATGATGGAATCAGTAGTGCTCGCTGTCGTTGGGGAATGTGCCGGCCTTTACGTCGGTCACATAGTTGCCCACCGAGTCGATGATTTGCTCGCCAAGGTTGTTGTAGGTGCGCAGGAATTTGGGCTTGAAGCCCATGTTCATGCCTATCATGTCTTGGAACACCAGCACCTGGCCGTCGCAGCCAGCGCCAGCGCCGATGCCTATGGTGGGCACCGACAGCTGCGGGGTGACGCGGGAGGCAAGCGCGGCGGGGATTTTCTCGAACACCACCGCGCAGCAGCCTATATCATCGAGCATGCGCGCATCGGCCTCAAATCGGGCGGCCTCGGCCTCATCCTTGGCGCGCACGCCATAGCCGCCAAACTTGTTGACCGACTGCGGCGTGAGTCCCAGGTGGCCCACCACTGGAATGCCCGCGCGCAATATCATCTCGATGGCCTGGCGCACCTCGCTGCCGCCCTCAAGCTTAACAGCGTCGGCGCCCGTCTCGCGCATTATGCGCACGGCATTGGCCTGCGCCTCATAGGGGTCGCCCTGATAGGTGCCGAATGGCATGTCCATCACCACCATGGCGCGCTTGGCCGCGCGTGCCACCGTCTTGCCATACACTATCATCTCGTCGAGTGTGATGGTGAGCGTGGTGGCATTGCCCTGCATCACATTGCTTGCGCTGTCGCCCACCAGAATCATGTCGACTCCGGCCTGGTCCACCAGGCCGGCCACGGTGAAGTCGTAGGATGTGATCATCGCAATTTTCTCGCCATCGGCCTTCATCTGCTTGATGCGGCGGGTGGTCACCTTTTTCGTGTCGGTTACTATATAACCCATTGCTCTGTACCCTTCCTTTTTAGTAAACGAATGCGAAGTTGTCGACCCACAGCGTCATGCCTATGGTGCCTTCATAGGCCGTGCCGCAGCCCGACGACGCCATCACAAGCACATGTGTGGGGGTAGCATTGGCTGCGTCCCACTTCTCCTCAACCACGGGCACCATCTTGCCCTTGCTGTTGCGGGCGTAATACGACTTGGCCTTGGGAATTAAGCCCATCCAGCTCTGGTAGCCGGCGTGCTTAGTGATGTTGCCATACCACACGGGAATGCGGTGGTTGTTCACCCAGCCGCTGGTGGTGGTGCCGAAACGCTGGCGGCCAGTGCCCACGCGGGCTGCATGGATGTTACCCTTGGCGTCTTCCCAGCGGCGCTGCAGAATTATGAACACCTCGGCGTGGTCGCTGCCGCTGAGGGTCTTTTTAGAGCCGAAACCGCTTGAGTAGATGCGCGCGCCGCGCGGTGCCACCAGGCGGTAGTCGAACTGCAGGTAGCGGGGGCGGCCGTTGAAGCGGATGCCCATCTCCATTTTGCTGTAGGGGTTTTTGGTGCTTGAAATGGGTTCAAACATATGACCCAGAAATATGCTGCCGCTCACCAGCACATCCATGTTGATCATGCCCAGAGCCTTCACGTGCTCCATGAGCGTGGTGAGCTTGGCGCAGCGGCCGCTGCCGTGCTTGTCGGGAAACACGGCGTTGCTCGACTTGACCACGCCCATCACCTTGGCATATACGTTGCTGGTGGCCCAGGGCGAGCCGCCCTGGTTGCTGTAGGCCACGTTGCCGTTGATAGTCTTGTTGGGGCCAATGGCATAGATGGTCTTGGTGGCGCCGCCTATCACAGCCGACTCGTGAATGTGGCGCGTAACCCAGTTTTCAAAATTTCCGTAGCTGATGGCCTGCACGCGCTGCGCGCTGGCCGTGAAACTTGACGCGGCAGCCAGCATCGCGGCAGCCGCAGTTAAAGCTAATCTTCTCATAAATCCTTAATATATATGTGTTCTATCCTTTTTTTCTCAAAAATGCCGTTTTTTTAAGCCACCAGGCCTAAGCATCGCTGCTGGCGTCGCGACTAAGCAGCCAGTGCCCAATTTTGCAGTATATGCACTTGCGCGCATCGCAATACTCACGCCTGAGCTCTATCAGGGCCTGGGTGGTGAGCGCGTCGTCGGCCTTGATGCCGGCCAGCGCAAAGTTGGACACTATCGAGTTGCGCTCGGGGCGCAGACTCTCAAGCAGTTCCACGGCGCGGTCGATGAGCGAGTAGTCGTCCATGATCTCGCCACGGGCATAGAGCAGCGGCGCCACCGTGTTGATGAGCACAATGTCGATTGAGCTCTGGCTAAGCGCTGCCGTGGGCCGCGGCTGCTCGGCGCCAAACGTGAAGTGGCGGCTCCAATAGCCATCGAGGTCAACGGTGAACAGCTCGCGCAACTCGCGCTCACCTTTTGCGTCGATGATGCTGGCCATCAGCCCGAACCCGCCATACACATAATGAGCAAGCATGGCTATGCGGCGGTAGGGGAAGTTCTGCGGCCTGATGCGAAACAGCTTCCATGCTTCGGGCTCCATGGGGGTGAGCTGGAACTTGTTGGCCAGAAAGCCATATTCGCGCACCAGCTGGCCGTAGTATGCGTCGCCTGCGTGCGAGGCATCGGCCAGCAAGCCGGCCTGCCCCATAAGCAGGGCCTCGATTTGCAGCAGCGAGTCGCTGTGCTTGCCCAGCAGGCGCAGCGGGGTGCGGCGCGCCAAGCGCTCGAAGGCGTCGCTGTTGATGCCGAAGCCCAGCGTGCGGGCCAGCGTCACATAGCACACGTCTTCCCAGCTGCCGTGATACAGCTGCAGCAGTTCGTGGGTGCGCTCCACCTTGCGGTGCAGGCGCTCGAATGCCAGCCTCTGCACCCACTCGGTGACGGTGAGGTGCGGCACCTGGGCCATGCGCGCGGCGCACGGCAGCATCACCTTCGAGCCCACAAGGGCGTTGTAGCTGTCGGTGAAGCGCGGCGACACCTCAAGCACCAGCTGCGGGATTCGCTCGCCGCTGCTGCGGCGCACAGGGGCGTCGTCCTTGCCCACCACGTGCAGTATCACGCTGTCGTAGGCCTTGTCGGTGTCGTGGCCATGCCGCCGCCAGTCGCTGGCGCGCACGTGCATCTCCACATTGCCCACCCACACCTGGCCGTCGATTTCAATTTTTGCGTTGAAAAAGTCGGGGCCCGAGTCGGTGTTGAGCAGTCCGGGGTCGATCACGCGCACCCGACGGCCGTCGTTGGTGCGCATGTCGGCACTGCGCCACAGGCGGTGCTGCCACACATATTGCATCAGCTGTTCCATGCCGCGTTAAGCTTGTGGTTGTCAATCGAGCCGCTAAATTAGTAATTTCGTGTGCATTGTGCAAGCGTGCCGCCGATTTTTGTGGGAGGCCTGCCGATTTGTCACAGCTTATGGCTGAAAAATAACAAGCGCAACCGCCGCCCCACGGGAGAGGCAGCGGTTGCGCTCGCTTATTGGCCGAATGCAATCGGCCTACTCTGCTTCGTGCACAGCGGCGGCATCGACGCCAAACGTCTCATTCGACAAATCGGTGAAAAAGTCGTGGCGCATCACCTCGCTTATGCGCTGCAGCAGGCGCGTGTCCACCGATTCACGATGAAAAATGTTGTACACGTTTGTGCGCTCGCACGGGATGTTGTCGGCAAGCCATCTTGCCGAGCGGCCGTCGTTGCGCAATGTCTCTTTGATTTTTTTACCAACATGCATAGTTTCTACCTTGTTTTTACCAAATTCATACTACTGGATACTATTTATTCAAGGCAAGGCAATGCCCGCTTAATTTCATGGTGTGAATTTTAACAATGCACTGCCAAGCCATGTGCAAAGATATAAAAACCATCGACAAAAAACTAAAATAATTTCATTTTTCAGCATTAAAATGCTTGATTTATTGACTATTGTGGAATTTTTTTCAACAAAATCACACATTGGCCTCCCGGGCTGCACACCCCGCATGCGCCAGCAGG
Source organism: uncultured Muribaculaceae bacterium (assembly GCA_934661195.1). GTDB lineage: Bacteria > Bacteroidota > Bacteroidia > Bacteroidales > Muribaculaceae > Sodaliphilus. The sequence continues at coordinate 253,243 of CAKUJD010000004.1, read as the reverse complement.
CTGCGCTTTTTGATATGAGCGGATTATTCACTACCTTTGCAGCGCAAAACACAACAAGCAAATTCATTACATTCAGCTATGAACATATTAGAACTAAGTGAACAGGAGATTGTGAGGCGCAACAGCCTCGCCCAGCTGCGCGAAATGGGCATCGACCCCTACCCCGCCGCAGAATATGTAGTGAACGCCCACAGCGACGACATCAAGGCCAACTTCAGCGACGACGAGCCGCAGCGCCAGGTGAGCATCGCCGGACGCATCATGAGCCGCCGCATCATGGGCAAGGCCTCATTTATCGAGCTTCAGGACTCGAAAGGCCGCGTGCAGGTGTATGTGAGCCGCGACGACCTTTGCCCCGGCGATGACAAAGACCTCTACAACGTGGTGTTCAAGAAGCTGCTCGACATTGGCGACTTCGTGGGCATCGAGGGTTTTGTGTTCCGCACCCAGATGGGAGAAATCACTGTGCACGCCAAGTCGCTGAAGCTGCTCAGCAAGTCGCTGAAGCCGCTGCCCATTGTCAAGGTGAAAGACGGCAAGGCCTATGACTCGTTTGACGACCCCGAGCTGCGCTACCGCCAGCGTTATGTGGACCTGATAGTGAACGACGGCGTTAAAGATACCTTCCTGAAGCGCGCCCGCGTGCTTGAGACCATGCGCGGCGTGCTCAACGCCGCAGGCTACACCGAGGTGGAGACCCCCACGCTGCAGGCCATTGCCGGCGGCGCAAGCGCCCGCCCATTCATCACCCACTTCAACGCGCTCGACATCGACATGTATATGCGCATAGCCACCGAGCTCTACCTGAAGCGCCTCATAGTGGGCGGCTTCGAGGGCGTGTATGAAATTGGCAAGAACTTCCGCAACGAGGGCATGGACCGCAACCACAACCCCGAGTTCACCTGCATGGAGCTGTATGTGCAATACAAGGACTACAACTGGATGATGAGCTTCACCGAGCAGCTGCTTGAGAAAATCTGCATCGCCGTCAACGGCAAGAGCGAGTGCGAAATCGACGGCAAGGTGATAAGCTACAAGGCCCCCTACCGCCGTCTGCCCATTCTCGACGCCATAAAGGAGAAGACGGGCTATGACCTCAACGGCATGGACGAGGCCCAGATTCGCGAGGTGTGCGGCAAGCTCAACATGGAAATCGACGACACCATGGGCAAGGGCAAGCTCATCGACGAGATATTCGGCGAGTTCTGCGAGGGCACATTCATCCAACCCACATTCATAATCGACTATCCTGTGGAGATGTCGCCACTCACCAAGATGCACCGCAGCAAGCCCGGCCTCACCGAGCGCTTCGAGCTGATGGTGAACGGCAAGGAACTGGCCAACGCCTACAGCGAGCTCAACGACCCCATCGACCAGGAGGAGCGCTTCAAGGAGCAGATGCGCCTGGCCGACAAGGGCGACGACGAGGCCATGATCATCGACCAGGACTTCCTGCGCGCGCTGCAATACGGCATGCCGCCCACCAGCGGCATAGGCATAGGCATCGACCGCCTTGTGATGCTAATGACCGGCCACTCCGCAATTCAAGACGTGCTGCTGTTCCCGCAGATGCGCCCCGAGAAGGTGGCCAAGCGCGACAAGGAAGAGGCGTTCACCGCCATCGGCGTTCCCGCCGAGTGGGTTGCCCCGATCCAGAAGGCAGGAGTGCTCACAGTGAGCGCACTTGCATCGCTCGACCGCCCCGGCAAGCTGGTGCAAGACCTGCTTGACATCAACAAGAAATACAAACTTGGCTACAAGGCCCCGACACCCGATGCAGTGAAGCAATGGGTGGAGGCTGCAAAGGCCGCCAAAGAATAGGCGCGGCATCCAAGCCCCCCCCCGGGAAAAAGCAACCATCGGCGGGCGCGGCATCCACGGCTTTAACCAAAGCCCGTGCGGTGTCAGCCCGCCGATTTTTTGGCCAGCTGTGTTGCGGCTATTGAATAAATCATTTAACTTTGGCAACCAATGGATATTAACTCGGTAGAATTTTATGCGCTGGCACTGCTTGTGGCCATGGCGCTGCTTGGGCTGCTGTTTGGCGACAAGCCACACACGCCGGCGGTGACCGGTATTGCGCAATTCAAGCCCACAGGGCCGTGCGCCGGCACCGAAAGCGCCGCCGTCACCCTTGTGGCTCTGCCTGACGGCAATGTGGAGCTGCTGCGCGATGGGCTGCCGCTGGCCGACGGCGGCACCGCATTTGTGGTGGCCACCATAGTCGACGACAAGATGACAGTGGTGGAAAAGCAGGGCATACACTCGGTGGCCGAACCGCAGCCGCTGCACGCAACGGCCACGCTCGACTGCCTGCCGCAAGGGCGGCGGCTGCACGTGCGCTACGAGAGCGAGCTCACGGGGCAGTGGTGCACATTTGCCTTCACCAACGCACAGGGGCGCACCGCCACCTCACAGCTTAAATATTAGCGGCACACAATTTTACGGAGGTTGATGCGTTAAGAGAATATATGCCGGCACTCGCTGGCCACACATATTTTAACTAAGTATAATCAAAAACAGCTACCAATCATGATAAAAAGACTACTATTGCTGCTGGCCTTGATGCTGCCCTGCGCAGCGGCCAGCGTGCACGCGCAGTTTGGCGTGGGCGACTGGAAGATGCACTCGGTGTTTTCGGGGCAGAAAGCGCAAAACATCATCGACACCGGCGACAAAGTGTATTATCTGGTGAGCAACAACCTGTTTTGCTACGACAAGCAGACGCAGGAGAACGAGGCACTTAACCGGCGCAACTACCTTAACGACGCCATCATCAGCCAGATATACTACAATTCCTACAAAAAATATCTGATGGTGGTGTATGACGACTGCAACATCGACGTGATCACCGCCAGCGGCAAGGTGGTGAACATGCCCGATGTGAAAGACGCCCTGATGACCTCCGACAAGACGATAAACGACGTCACCTTCACGGCCGACGTGGCCTATGTGGCCACCAAATTCGGCTATCTGGTGATTAACGACAAAAAGTTTGAAGTCAAGGAGTCGCACATCTACAATCAGTCGATTGCCTCGGTGGCAGTGGTGGGCGACCAGCTGATGCTGAGCAGCGGCAGCTACCTGTATTACGGCGACGTGAACGGGTCATACGACCGCATCGAATACTTCAAGTCGATTCAGTTTGACTCCAACGGCAAGATTTTCCCCGTGGGCGACAAACGCTTCCTGTTCACCACTGGCTACCTCACAATGTATGACTTCAGTTTCGGCGAGAAAGGCGCCATTTCACTCACAGGCAGCCTGATAACCAAGGCTGCTCCCACCAGTGTGCAGCGCACCCCCAGCGGCATCATTGCCAACTTCGGTCCCAGTTTGGACTACTACTACACCTTCGACTCCAACGGCAACAACGCCACCTTGGTGAGCAACCCATCCAAGGACATCATGAGCAGCGCCGCCGAAGGCAAGTGGTGGGCATTGGGCAGCAAGGGCCTGCACCTGATTGACAATGGTGTGTCGGGCGAATACTTCAAGCCCACGGGACTCTCGATGGGCACTCCGTTCTACATGACATTCAACAAGCTCGACAACAAGCTGTATGTGAGTTCAACGGGCACCAACCACTTCTTTGGCGACCAATTCATGCCCATGGCAGTCAACACCTACGACGGCAGCAGCTGGGCCGACGTGACGCCCACAGCCGACTGGTCCACTTTGGCTCCAGGACGCAACTCTATCACCCTTAACACGGGCACCTACTGGGTGACTCCCGACCCCGATGACGCAAGCACCTACTACCTGGGCTCGTGGTGGTTCGGCGTGCTTAAGGTGAAGGGCGACAAGGTGGTTCAAGCCTACAACTGGACCAACAGCCCCATGGAGAACAACAGCAATTACTACTGCCACGCAATCCCCATGATCGACCGTGCAGGCACGCTGTGGGTAGTGCATGCAGGCAGCCACCAAGTGCTGGCCCTGCCCAAGAGCAAGCGGCAGTCCGAGAGCGTGACCAAGAGCGACTGGATCACCCCCTCCATTGCCAACATTCAGAGCAACAAGCGCGGCCGACTGCTGGGCATGAGCAAGACCGACGACAAGATATACTCTTGCGGCGACTATGAAAAGCCAATAGTGTTTTTCAACGACGGTGGCAATCCGTCGTCGACCATAAAGAGCGCAAGCTATTCCACATTCACCGACCAGGACGGCAAAATATACAAGTGGGGCTATGTGACCAGCCTTGTGGAGGACCTGAACGGCAAGGTGTGGATGGGCAGCACCGAAGGTGTGGTGTCGTTTGATCCCAAAGAGGCCTACTCGCAAAACTTCCGCATCAACCACATCAAGGTGCCGCGCAACGACGGCACCAACCTCGCCGACTACCTGCTCGACGGAATTCAGGTGAACAGCATCGCCGTCGACGGCTCCAACCGCAAGTGGATTGGCACCAACTCATCGGGCCTGTTTCTGGTGAGCGCCGACGGCTCGGAAATCATCAAGCAGTTCACCTCGTCGAACAGCTACCTCACGTCGAACACCATATATGCCGTGTGCTGCAATCCAAACAACAACTCGGTGTATGTGATCACCGACAACGGCTTCTTTGAGTACTTCAGCGATTCCACCCCCGCCGAGAGCGACTACAGCAGCGTCTACGCCTACCCCAACCCCGTGCGGCCCGACTTCACCGGCCTAATCACCATCAAGGGCCTTATGGACAACTCACTGGTGAAAATCACCGACCCTGCGGGCAATGTGGTGAAGCAGCTGAAGTCGAACGGCGGCATGGCCACCTGGGACGGCTGCAACGAAAGCGGCGCACGCGTGAAGACGGGCGTGTACTTCGTGTTTGCCAGCCAAAGCGAGGCTGAGGGCAGCAACTCGGCCGTGACCAAAATCATGATTATACGCTGATGCGGCCAGCATACAGCAAGCAATAAACATCACACAAAGGCAAGTGGCTGCATTGCGCACCGCTTGCCTTTGTCAATATTAAAAAGCAAATGAAACTGCCATCATCACTCAAGCCGCTGCTGCGACCGCTGCCGTTTGTAGCGGCAATCACACTGTGCTACGCCCTGTGCTTCACCATGGCCGACTTCAGCGACTCCCCGTTCAAGTCGGTAGGCGACCTTATGATTCTGGCCATGCAGTGGGGCACGGTGGCCGCGGCCACGTTTGCCCTGCTGTGGCTGCTGAGCGTGAGCCGCACAGTGTTTGCCATCACATTTCCCATCCTGAGCACACTGTGCGCAGCGGCGGCCTACTTCCGCTACACCAGCGGTGTGTCGCTAACCCCCATGGCAATCGACCTCGCCATTGTCAACGACATGCGCACCAGCCTCGACGTGGTCACGTGGCAGCTGATAGCGGCCATGCTGGCGGCCCTTGCCCTGGCAGTGTGGTCCGCATGGATAAGGTGCAAGCGAGTGAAGTTCGACCCCTGGTGGCTGCACACCGCGCTGCCGGCAGCCATGCTGCTGGCGTTCACCGGCATCAGCGCCCTGCAGCGCCCGGTGATGGCGCGGCTGCCGTTCAACCTCGGGGCATCGGTGTGCACCTATCTGGCGGAGCATGAAACGGCTTCAGAGTCGCGCCCGGCATTCAGCGGCAAGGCCACCTGCAGCAGCGACTCGATAACCGTGGTGCTGATAATAGGCGAAACGCTGCGGGCCGCCAACATGCAAATCAACGGCTACCAGCGCCCCACCACCCCGCTGCTGTGCCGCGAGAGCAATGTGGTGTCGATGCGCAACATCTACTCGGAGTTCGGCTTCACGCACAAGAGCGTGCCCTACATACTCACACGCGCCGACCGCAACCACATCGACCGCATGTATGACGAACGGTCGTTTATCGACATATTCAAGAAGGCCGGCTACCACACAGCGTGGATTGCCAATCAGGAAAACATAAAGACGTTCACCTACTTCATGAAGGAGGCCGACACGCTGGCCTATGTGAACAGCGGCAAGTCGCTCTACATATTCGACCAGTGGCTCGACGGCGACGTGCTGCCCGTGCTCGATGCACAGCTCAAGCAGGGGCACAAGCGTCAGCTGCTGATATTGCACACCATAGGGTCACACTGGTGGTACAACTCACACTATCCGCGGCAATTCGCCCGCTGGAAGCCAGAGTTGGAAAGCCGTGTGCTCAGCGCCAACAGCCGCGAGGAGTTCATCAACTCCTACGACAACTCGGTGCTGTATTCCGACCACTTCTGGAATGAGGTGCGCAACCGCCTGCGCGGCCTCAACGCCATTGTAGTATATCTGTCGGACCACGGCGAGAATCTTGGCGAGAACGGCATATTCGGCCACGGCCAGGACGCTCCGCCGCTGCACTACCCGGGCTGCTGGGTGTGGATGAGCGACAAATATGTGGCGCGCCACCCCGGCAAGGCCGCAGCCCTGCGCGCCAACCGCTACAAGCGCTACAACTCATCGTTTCTGTTCCACTCGATGATTGACGCCGGCGACATAGCCACACGGTGGCTCAACCCCGGCGACGACGTGTTTCACCTAACACCCACTGGCAATGCAGAAAAGAATTGACTCAATCGACAATGCAAAGGCTTTGGGCATATTTCTGGTGATTTACGCCCACACTATGCTGTGGAAGCCACTGCAAGACTGGATTTATGTGTTCCACATGCCCCTGTTCTTTTTCATTTCGGGCTATCTGTTCAGTTTTGCAAGACATCCGCAAAAGCGCAGTTTCATCGAGCAACGGTTTCATCGGCTCATGGTTCCCTACTTTGCCATCAACCTCGCCACATACCTGTTTTGGCTGATTGTGGCACGCCATGTGGGCAGTGGGCACGATGGGGCGGTGAGCCCGTTAACACCGCTTAAGGCTGCACTGCTTGGCAATGGGCCCCTGATGCTGCACGACGTGCCACTGTGGTTTTTGATGTGCCTATTCGTGGTGGAAATTGGCTACTATGCCATTTACCACAACAAATCGCGCACAACTCGCTTATGCATCACAACTGCGATTGCCATATTGGGGTTTGCCAACAGCCAATACAATCCCGTCACACTTCCGTTCAGCCTTGGCACCGCCCTGGTGGCAATGGTATTCTATTCATTGGGACAAGAGTCGCGCCTTGCCGGCATTGGGTTCAGAAACACTGCGGCGGCCATTTTGTGCTTCGCAGCCACAATTGCCGTAGCCCACTTCAACGGGCGCATCAACATGCACAAAAACTTCTATAACCACTATCTGCCGTTTCTGGCGGGCGGAGCCTGTGGCGTCTACGCCACCATGTGGATATGCTCTTGGACTGAATCAATATTGCCCTCCATTTGCAGGCGGGCTTTGATGTTTGTTTCACGCAACACGCTCTACATTTGCGGATTCCACTTGATGTCGTTCACATTCATCAAGGGGTTTATGGTATACGTGATGCACATCAGCGTCGACGTTATGGACGATGGCGTATGGCTGAATCTGGCATTCTCTGCTGTCAGCCTGATTTGCTGTTCATTGGGTATTTTAGTTGTGCAGAAGTGTAGCCGACTGATTAGCCGGGCCCAATAAAGCAAAGGCGGGAAGCCAGCTTCCCGCCTTTGTCTTATTTTCTAATCAATGTCACTTGCTGTGGCAGCTGCCCCGCTCTGCAGCCGGACTGGCCACCTTGCACTCGGGCTGAGCCTCGCTGCACTCGGTGTGGGTGGCGGCAGCCGCTGCGGCCTTAGCCTTGCAGCAGTCGGGCGTTTTGGCCTCGCTGGCACGCTTGCAGCAGCCACCGGCCTTGAGTTTGGCACACTGCTGCTGGGCGGCAGGTGCGGCATTGGCCTCGCTGGCGGCCACGCTGAGCGAAGCCAGCCCCTTGACGATGTTGGCCGGATTGTTTTTAGCGGCGTCGTAGGTCACAGTCACGGTTTTCTTGTCCACATCCACCTTCACGTCTTTCACGCCCTTGCCAAGCGAGGGCACATTGTTCATAATTTTGTCGGCACAGCTGTTGCATGTGACGTCGGCATTAAACACAGTGGTGGTGACATTGGCCTTCCCCTTGGCCTGTGCAGCCAGTGCCACAAGCACGGCTGCCATCAGGATTGATAGTAATTTCTTCATAATAGCGTTATTGTTTTTGTTTGTCCAAAAATAGCCATTTGCGCGGTCATGCGCCACACACACGGCCTTCAGTTTTGCTTATTTAGTGATTTTCAATATAAATTAAACCGAACCCCCACATAGAACTTGCGGCCCATCAGCGGCCCCCACACATTCATCGAATTGAATGCTGTGCTAAACGGGTTGGCGGCCTCAACAATGGGGTTGGGCTGGCGGTAGTCGGCTATGTTTTCGCAGCCGGCATACACATCGGCCTTGCCTATTTTGTGCGTCACCTGCGCAAACAGCATTGCATAGGCGGGCGAGTGGTGCGAGTCGACAGGGCTGCCCGTGGCCGAGGGTATGCGCTGCGGGCCGTTGACCTGCACAGTGGCGTCGAACACCCACAGGCGGAACTTGGTGGCATACGACAGGTTGAGCAGGCCTTTGAACTTGCTCATGAGCGGACGTTCGACACGCGCTGTTGTGCCGTCGGGGCGGTTAAGCGTCATGCGGCTTGCAGTGTAGCGGAATGTGGCCAGCACGTCGAAGCGCTGCACCGGAGTCCAGTTGAAGTCGAGCTGCACATTGTCGGTGGTGGCGCGGCCGCGTGTGCTGTATATGTTTATCACATCGGCGCTCCACTCCTGGTCGACAATCACCGAATTGTAGAAACGGGTGCGGAAGTAGTCGAGACTAATGCTTGCGCCGGGGTCCGAGCCCAGTCTAAAGCGCTGCGTAAGGCTGGCACCGGCCGTGAGCGACCGTTCGAGCGTGTTCACCTGCTTGAACGCCTCGCTTGTGGCCTCGACGCCGCCCACCACTATGCGGCGGCCTGTGGTGAGCATTCCAATGTTGTCGGCAATCACGTTGGCCGTGCGGTAGCCGAGGCCGGCCGAGGCGCGCAGGGCGGTGGCTGGCGTGATGGCCCACTTGACGTGGGCGCGCGGTGTCACCAGCCAGCGGCGGTGCAGGCCGTTGTAGTCGGCGCGCAGGCCGGCCACCGCTGTCAGGCGGTCTTTAAGGTCGTAGGTGTATTCGGCGTAAGCCCCTAACTCGCGCTCGTCGCGGCCAAGGCCAAGCTGCGCAAGCGGCGCAGCCTGCTGCCATGGAGTGAAGTTGACCACATCCTCGCCATAGTGAGCCAAACGCGTCTGCACACCCACCATTAGCGACGAGTACAGGTCGAAGTAGCTGTTGAGCATCACGCTGGCCGTCACGTCGTTTTCGTTGCCGCCATAGGCGTTGAGGCCGAAGTAGGCGTGCTCGCCAAAGTGGTCGTAATCGACCACCGCGGCCAGACTCGACCGACGCTCGCTCTTCGAGTCAGTGTCGTAGACGCCTGCGCCCACGGGCACAGCTATCTTAAAGTAGGCGTTGGCGGCGCGGTTGTCGATGCGCGAGCCGTAGACTGCACCGCTCTGCCAGCCGGTGGCCATAGCATGGCGCATGGCGTCGCTGCCGTCGAAGTGTACACTGCCGCCAATGCGGCGGTCGGCCGTGGCACGCCAGCCCCAGCGCATCTGCACCCCGCCGGGGGTCATATACAGCCAGCGGTTGGCCACATTCAGCATGCGCGTGTCGGGCTGGTCGCGAAATCCGTCGTGGTTGCGGTCCATTGCCTTCATGCCGCGCCACTCGGTGTCGAGCGCGCCATTGGCCAGCACTATGGTCGACAGCCGCTTGTCGGCCGTGAGCGGAATGGCTGCCGAGAGGTTCACCTCGGGGCGCATCATGTCGTCGAAATACACGTTGGCAAACAGCCGCTCCTCATCGGTGGGCTTGCGGTATTCCAAATTAATCTGGCCCGCAATGGCATCGTGCCCGGCCGACACGCTCGACACACCCTTCGACACCTGTATCGACTTGAGCCACATGCCGGGCGTGTAGGTCATGGCGTATGGGGCGCCAAGGCCGCGCATCACCGGGCGGCTCTCGTCCAAAATTTGCGTATAAGGGCCGGCAAGGCCAAGCATCTTAATTTGGCGTGCGCCCGATATGGCGTCGCTGTAGCCAACCGTCACCGAAGCAGAGTTTTCAAACGACTCGGCCACGGTGCAGCACGCCAGTTTGGTGAGCCCCGCAAACGAGATGTTCTCGGTCTTGCTAAGGGCATTGGCCTTGATAAAGTTGCCGCGGTCCATGCCATGCACCACCACCTCGCCCAGCGCGGCGGCGTCGCGGCCAAGCACTATTTTTATGTCGTCGCCGGCCTTGGCCACATCCACAGTGTCGGGCTCAAGACCCACAAAGCGAGCCACCAGCAGGCTGCGGCCCTTCACCGGATGCAGGCTGAAGCGGCCCACCGAGTCGGTGACGGTGCCCACATTGGTGCCGGCCCACAGCACAGCGGCACCGGGCAGCGGAGCGCCGTCTCCATCGACCACCAGGCCGTGGTAGCCGGCGGCAAGCGCGGCCGTTGCGACCGGAGCTGCGGCCAGTGCCGCAATCAATCGTAAATTCATCCTATTCATTGCACAAAAATCCTTGTTCTAAATCGGCGGCAAAGTTACGGCAGCGGCATGATGCGGCAATTACACAATTTTCCATTTGTGTTACACAATTAATTCCGGCCCGTCGAAACCACTTGTGCCATTTAATGCGTTAAAACCGCAAAATAATGACTTTTTGGGGATTTTTTTGCATTCCGCGATTTTTATATCGTGTGGATTTCGTATATTTGCGAACTTCGCTGATTATTAGCATTAATCAGACGGCAACGATACAATTATCAACCAATTAATAACAACTTTTTATGAGAAAGATTTTTACTAAACTGCTGCTTTGCCTGGCTTGCATAGCTTGGGCAAGCACAGCGTGGGCCGACACCGAGACATTCAACATCTCGAGCGACTACGCCAAGCTGTTCCCCACGCTTAAGGGAACATCGTCAAGCACATCGACCGACGGTGACTTCACAACCACCACCACATCGACCCCTCAAAACGGTTTCACGCTCACAGTGAGTGCGAAGACCACCGGCAACTTTGAGAACCGCATCTGGAGCTCAGCAAACGGCCGCCTGCGCATGTACAGCGGCACACTCACAGTGAGCGCTCCCGAGGGCGCAACTATGACCAAGATCACAGTCAGCGCCGTGACCGACAAATTCAATGTCACAACCACCACCGGCACTATTGACGGCAACGTGTGGACCGGCAGCGAGCAAAACGTGGTGTTCACTGTCACCAAAAACACTCAAATCAACACCATAACGATTGAGTACACCAGCGGCAGCCAGACCACTGTAAGCGCCCCCGTGTTCACCCCCAAAGGCGGAACCTACTACGCCCCAGTGAATGTGAGCATAGCTTCGTCGACCACCGGCGCCAGCGTGTATTACACCACCGACGGCACTGAACCCAGCGAGGCTTCCGCCCTATTCACCACTCCGCTGGCCGTTAGCAGCGAAACCACAATTAAGGCCATAGCCGTGAAGGGCGAACTCAAGAGCCAGGTGGTGAGCGCCACCTACACATTTGGCACAGCCACCAAAGTGGCCGACATAGCCGCCTACCAAAAGGTGGCCGACAGCACAAAGGTGGCCTTCGAGGGCGGCGTTACCGTGCTTGCGCAAAGCGGCAAGACCATGTATGTGAAAGACAATTCGGGCTATATGCTGGTGTTTGGCGCCACTGGCCAGACCTACAAGCAGGGCGACAAGATTCCGGCCGGATTCACAGGCACAAAGGTGACCTACAACTGCGAGCCTGAGCTGAGCGTGTATGACACCGACAACTTTAAGGCAGCCGAAGGCAACGAGGCTGTGACACCCGAAACTGTGCAGGCCAGCGACATCGACGCATCGCTCTTCGGCCACCTGGTGCTGCTCAAGGGCGTGAAGTTCAGCGGCATCAAGAGCAAGAACTTCACCGTCACCGACGCTTCTGGCTCGGTTCCCGGCTATGCCAGCATGGGCGTTAACGTGACCGACTCGGTGAAGTCGTTCAACCTCACCGCCATTGTGGGCTCTTACGGCAAGACCACAGCCACATATCAGTTGCTGCCTGTGGCCATCGAAGACCCCGCCGCATCGCAAGTGACCGAAGTGGCCAGCATCAAGGAATTCCTGGCTCTGGCCGAGGGCAGCAAGGCCAAAATCACAGGCAGCGTGACAGCCGTTTACCAAAACGGCCGCTACCTCTACATTAAAGACGCTACGGCAAGCACGCTCGTGTATGGCGACCTCAACAACAAGTATGCCAACGGCACAGTGCTCACAGGCATCACCGGCACCAAGAAGGTTAACTACGACGTGCCCGAAATGGTTCCCGACGCAGCCACATTCGCAGCCGGCACTCAAGGCGCAGCCGTGGCTCCCACCGAAATGGCCCTCGAAGACATCTCACAAGACATGCTCAACAGCTATGTGGTGGTGAAGAACGTCACCATCTCGGCCGGCACCGGCACAGCCAACTACAACCTGAACGACGGCACCATCGACATGGTGGCCCACAACCAGTTTGTGAACCCCGAGGGCAAGAGCTACTACGACCCCGAGGTGACAGTGCCCACCGACTACTCGAAGAAATATGTGGTCAAAGCATTCGTTAGCATCTTCAAGAAAGCTCTGCAGCTCTATCCCGTTGAGTTCACCGACGCATCGGGCGTGAACGGCATTGCTGCCGACGGCGGCGTGAATGTGAGCGCAAATGGCGGTGTGATCAGCATCAGCGGCGCCAAGGCCAACGTCTACACCATAGGCGGCGCGCAAGTGGCCGCCGACGCCACCCAAGTGAGCGTGCCCGCAGGCATCTATGTGGTGGTTGCAGGCGGCAAGGCCACCAAGGTGGTGGTTAAGTAAAACCCAACCGCAGCGCCCGTAAAAGGCGCACACAAGGCATAATGGCAGGGGCATCGGCGCCGACAGGCGCTGATGCCCCTGCTGCATTCAGGCCTCAGGCGGCAATGCGCTTTTGTATGTGGATTTTTCTTTATAACTTTGCAACTGATTATGATAATTAGGCCTTTACGGGGCCTACTGCGCAACAAAATAAGCTTATTAAAACAACACACTCATAACGTTATGAACATTTCATATAAATGGCTGAAGAAATACGTCGACTTCACCCTCACACCGCAGGAGGTGAGCGACGCGCTCACTTCGCTGGGCCTCGAGGTCGACGCCCTTGAAGAAGTGGAAACTATTCGCGGCGGACTTAAGGGCCTTGTGGTGGGCAAAGTGCTCACCTGCGAGCCGCACCCCAACAGCGACCACCTGCACGTGACCACAGTAGACCTGGGCGACGGCGGCGAGCCTAAGCAGATAGTGTGCGGCGCGCCCAACGTGGCCGCAGGGCAAAAGGTGATAGTGGCCACCATCGGAGCCAAGCTCTACGACGGCGACCAGGAGTTCACCATCAAAAAGTCGAAACTGCGCGGCACTGAGTCGTATGGCATGATTTGCGCCGAAGACGAGATAGGCGTTGGCACCGACCACGCCGGCATCATAGTGCTGCCCGAAAGCGCAGTGGTGGGCACACCAGCCGCTGAATACTACGGCGTGGAAAGCGACTGGATGATTGAGGTGGACCTCACGCCCAACCGCATCGACGGCGCATCGCACTATGGCGTGGCGCGCGACCTGGCCGCATGGCTCACGCAAAACGGCCACCCCACCAAGGCTCACCGCCCTGCGGTTGACGCCTTCAAGACCGACCGCACCGACGGCGCCATACCCGTGACGGTGGAAAACACCGAAGCCTGCCCGCGCTACTGCGGAGTGACCATTCGCGGCGTGAAGGTGCAAGAAAGCCCCAAGTGGCTGCGCGACTGCCTCAGCGCCGCCGGCCAGCGCCCCATCAACAACATTGTGGACATCACCAACTACATTCTACTGGGCACGGGTCAACCGCTGCACTGCTTCGACCTTAACCACATCGACGGCGGCAAGGTGGTGGTGAAGACCGTGGAGGCCGGCACCAAATTTGTGACACTCGACGGCGTGGAGCGCACGCTCACCGACCGCGACCTGATGATATGCAACGCCAGCGAGCCCATGTGCATAGCCGGCGTGTTTGGCGGCCTCAAGAGCGGAGTCACCGAGCAGACCACCGACGTGTTTATCGAGTCGGCCTACTTCCATCCCACCTGGGTGCGCAAGACGGCCCGCCGATTCGGCCTCAACACCGACGCCTCGTTCCGCTTCGAGCGCGGCATCGACCCCAACGACACCATCTACAACTTGAAGCTGGCCGCACTGCTCGTCAAGGAGCTGGCCGGCGGTGAGATTTGCGGCGAGATTGCCGACGTGAAGCAGCACGACTTCCCCGGATTTCCCGTGGAGCTACACTACGACTACGCTAACCGCCTCATCGGCAAGGAACTTGGCCACGACACCATCAAGAGCATTGTGAAAAGCCTTGAAATGGAGATCACAGCCGAAGACGACGAAAAGCTGAGCCTGGTGGTGCCCACCTACCGCGTGGACGTGCAGCGCCCCTGCGATGTGGTGGAAGACATTCTGCGCGTGTATGGCTACAACAACGTGGAGTTTGGCAACGAGGTGCACAGCAGCCTCTCGATTAAGGGATCCACCGACTTCAAAGACGACATGCAGGAGCTCATCAGCAACCAGCTGACCGCTGTGGGCTACCACGAGATAATGAACAACTCGCTCACCGCCGTGGGCTACTACAGCGGCCTCACCACCTACCCCGAGGCCAAATGCGTGAAGATAATGAACCCACTCAGCTCCGACCTGAGCGTGATGCGCCAGACACTGCTGTTTGGCGGACTCGAGAGCGTGGCCCGCAACATCAACCACAAAAACGCCAACGTAAAGATGTATGAGTTTGGCGATGTCTACTCGTTCGACCACGAAGCCGAGCGCCCCGCCAGCGGCAGCCATTTGGCAGCCTACAGCGAGCACACTGCCATGGGCGCATGGGTGAGCGGCAACAACCACGACGACAGTTGGGCCGAGAAGGCACGCCCCACCACTGTCTACGACCTCAAGGCCGACCTTGAGAACACACTCACGCGCCTCGGCATCGGCCACAAGGAGCTGGTGCTGGAGCAGACCGACAACGAGGTGCTGAGCCCCGCACTGCTCTACAAGAACCGCGGCGGCAAGGTGCTGGCCACACTTGGCGTGGTCACCGACGACGTGCTTAAGCGCTTCGACATCGACCAAGAGGTGTATTACGCCGAAATAAACTGGGACGCAGTGTGCAAGGCCGCAGCCAAGCACAGCGTCACATTCACCGACCTGCCCAAGACGCTGCCAGTGCGCCGCGATCTGGCCCTGCTGGTAGACTCGGCAGTGAGCTACGATGACGTGCGCCGCGTGGTGGAGCAGAGCGAGAAGAAGCTGCTGAAGGGCGTAACGCTGTTTGACGCCTACGAGGGCAAGGCCCTGAAAGCCGCCGGCAAGAAGTCATACGCCATCAGCATCACCCTGCAAGACAACGATAAGACCCTGCAAGACAAGCAGATTGAGGCCGTGATGAAGAAAATCGTGACCAACCTGCAAAAGCAAGTGGGCGCACAGCTGCGATAATACACTGCAGCAAACACAAAGAGACAAAAAACGAACAAAAAAATAAATTTTCACAACAAGCAAACTTATGGGAAGAGCGTTTGAATATCGCAAAGCAAGAAAATTAAAACGGTGGGGCAGCATGTCGCGCACATTCACCCGCCTGGGAAAGGAAATCACAATGGCTGTGAAGGCTGGAGGCCCCGACCCCAGCGGCAACTCGCGCCTGCGCGCACTCATTGCCAACGCCAAAACGGCCAACATGCCCAAAGACACTATTGAACGCGCCATTAAAAAGGCCACCGAAAAAGACGCAAGCGACTACAAGGAGGTGATCTACGAAGGATTCGCACCCCACGGAATCGCCATGCTGGTGGAGACTGCCACCGACAACACCACCCGTACCGTGGCCAACCTGCGCAACTACTTCAACAAAAACGGCGGCCAGCTGGGCAACTCCGGCTCGGTGTCGTTCATGTTCTTGCACAAGTGCTACTTCCACATTGCTCCCAAAGACGGCGTCACACTCGATGACCTTGAACTGGAGCTGATTGACTGCGGCGCCGAAGACTTCGACCAGGATGAGGAGGAAATCATTATCTCTGGCGCTTTCGAAGCCAACGGCGACATCCAGAAGTACCTGGAGGACAACGGATTTGAGATTAAGAGCACCGAGTTTGTGTATGAGCCTGCCGACTACAAGGAGCTCACAGCCGAAGAGGCTGCCGACGTCAACAAGCTCATCGAAGCCCTCGAAGAGGACGACGACGTGCAAAACGTGTTCTCAACAATGAAGGAAGACGCAGAGGGCGACGAGGAGGAGTAATCCACCTCACCCCACACAAGCAAAAAAGCCGGGCGGCGCTGCACAGCAGCCGCCCGGCTTTTTTTGTGCCTACACATCGGCAGCACACAGCATTCACGATGCGTGTTTCCTCCCAATGGCTAAAGCTTTTGCCCTTTCATGGCGCAATGCTGCTGTGCGCTTACACCCAGGGCGTTGCCCTGGGCTATGGGTGTCACTGGGCTTTCAGCCCGCTTTTGCTACAATTACACGACGCAGCGGAATGCCGCCTTTGGGAAAGCACTGAAAAGCCGCAATTCCACGGAACTGGCGAGTGCACCAAACAGCGATGAATGCTGTAGGGACGTGGCATGCCACGTCCGCCATAATTTATTGTACGCTAACTAATTACACATAAATAATTACAGTCAAAGGAGCTGTATTTGATGTGATTTTGCTTTCGAGCTGGAGGGCTGCGCCCATCGGACGCGGCATGCCGCGTCCCTACAGTAATTCGTTGTAAACCGGATTTTTAGTAGTTTTTTCTTTAAACTTAAAACCCTCTACATTAAACCTTATCTCACTGAGAAATAAACTTTTTCAGCGCTTTCGGCATACCGCGCCAATGCAGCAAATTGCTGATTATTACGCGTTTATGTCCTGCAGCGCAACTTATATTGGATTACGCGGGAGATTCGGGACGGATGGTGAATGGGGGCAAGAACGGTTTTGAGGGCGATTAGGGGCGCTGTGAAGACGCTTCGGCGGCAGCGTGGTTAGTTGCTTGAGCGGGCGGAAATGTGGGCTTAGACGGCGAAAAACGAAGCGGGCAGCACAGGGTGGCATCTCAATCCACTCCATGCTGTCCGCTTAGGTTTGTTCGTTGCTATTCTGCGATGGGGTTACTCTACGGCCACTTTAAAGGCTTTGCTGCCCACTACCACCACATGCACTCCGCTGCCAAGGGCAATGAAGCCTGGCTTGCCAACATACTCCTGACGGCCACTCACGGTGTACACAGCCACATGGGCATCGGCGGCGGCCTCAACGCGGATGCCTCCAGCCACAGTCACCACTTTAACATCGGCAGCCAGAGCTGTGTTGACGCCCGTCGAGGTGATTTCCTTAATGTTGACAAACTTGCTCCAGCCTTCGGCCTCCTTATAAGCCTTAACACAGCCTGCAGGCACATACAGAGTGCCAAGGGTGTAGGTTGAGTCGCCAAACACGGCTCCTGTGGGCGGAACCTGGGCTTTGACTGTGACGGTGCGCAGCGCCGGAGTCTTCACAAACGCGTCGGTGCCGATTTCGGTGAGCGATGCCGGCAGCGTCACGCTCTCAAGGCCCAGGCAGTAGGTGAACGCCTGCTTGCCAAGCTTTGTCACCTTGTCGCCCACCTCATAGTCTTTGAGGGCGGCGCAATAGCCGAATGTGAACTCGGGCAGAGTGGTGAGGTGCGATGGCAGCGTGACGCTGGTGAGGCTGGTGCATGCGCCCAGCACACCGTCGCCCAGCGAAGTCACGCTCTCGGGAATCACAGCCTTCTTGATGCCCTCGCACTTGCCAAAGCAGTAGCCGGCAAGCGTGGTCACGCCCTCGGGCACAATGATTGAGTCGAGCGCATAGCACTCGTTGAAGGCAAACTTGCCAATGCCCTTGAGTGTGGACGGCAGGTTGATGTCCTTGAGCTTGATGCACGACTCAAAGCAGTTGGCGGGAATGGTGTCGAGCTTGGAGCCAAGCACCACTTTCTCGAGACTCTTGCACTCAATGAAGGCGTAAGTTCCGATTTTGCGCACGTTAGTGAGGTCGAGCGAAGTGACATTGGTGCCCCAAAAGGCATTTTCGCCAATGCTGTCGACCGATGCGGGAATGGCAAACTTTTCGGGCAGAGTGGCGCTCCAGAAGCTGCCGTAGCCCAGATACTTGATGGTAGACGGCAGAGTGAGGCCAGTGAGCGAGGCGTCGGAAAACGCCATCTTACCCACGCCCACCACTGTGTAGGTGGTGCCGCCTATCTTCACCGAAGCAGGAATCTCGACCTTGCCAGTGTACACTGGATCGTCTTCAAACCCGCTGTCATCACCCTCAAGAAAAGTGACTTCGGCCGTCTTGTCGGTCTTCGACACAATTTTGTAGTTCACACCGCCCACCATCTGGGCACTTGCCTGGCCAGCCACCACGGCGAGGCAGGCAACGGCTAAAGCCGCCTTGGTAAAAATCTTGTTCATGTGCGTTTGTTGTTTAGTTTGTTGATAAAAAAATGAATGATGTATATGTACGATACTTTCCTATTCAAATGAAAAAGAGAAGAGAAACCACAACTCGGCACGGCTTGGCTGCCGTGCAGTTGCAAATTTCTCTCCTCCAAAAAAGTTGTAATCTGGCTGCGCTTAGTCGATAATGTCGAAGCCAGTGTATTTTTGCAGCACCTTGGGTATGCGTATGCCCTCGGGCGTCTGGTTGTTTTCGAGCAACGCGGCCACGATGCGCGGAAGGGCCAGGGCCGAGCCGTTGAGCGTGTGGCACAGGTGGGTCTTCTTGTCGTCGCCACGATAGCGGCACTTCAGGCGGTTGGCCTGATAGCTTTCGAAGTTGCTCACCGAGCTCACCTCAAGCCAGCGCTTCTGCGCGCCCGACCACACCTCGAAGTCGAATGTGATGGCCGATGTGAAGCTGGTGTCGCCGCCGCACAGGCGCAGAATGTGCCAAGGCAGCTCAAGCTTCTCGAGCAGGCCCTGAACATGGGCCTTCATGTCTTCGAGGGCAGCGTAGCTGTTCTCGGGCTTCTCGATGCGCACGATCTCCACCTTGTCGAACTGGTGCAGGCGGTTAAGACCGCGCACGTCCTTGCCATATGAGCCAGCCTCGCGGCGGAAGCATGCCGAGTAGGCGCAATTCTTCTTGGGCAGCTCGCTCTGCGGGATAATCTCGTTGCGGTAGATATTGGTGACAGGCACCTCGGCGGTGGGAATCAGATAGAAGTTGTCGACCTCGCAGTGATACATCTGTCCCTCCTTGTCGGGCAGCTGGCCTGTGCCAAGGCCCGAATCCTCGTTGACCACATAGGGCGGCTCGATTTCGGTGTAGCCGGCCTTGTTGGCCTCGTCGAGGAAGAACTGGATGAGGGCACGCTGCAGGCGCGCACCCTTGCCCACATACACGGGGAAGCCTGCACCTGTGATTTTCACGCCCAGGTCGAAGTCGATGATGCCATACTTCTTGGCAAGTTCCCAGTGAGGGAGCGCATCGGCAGGCAGGTCGGGCATCGGTCCGCCCGTCTTCTCCACCACGTTGTCGTCGCTGTTCTTGCCCTCGGGCACACCCTTGTAGGGCACATTGGGCACAGAGAGGAGTATCTCGGTGATTTCATGCTCAATGGCCTTGAGTTTGTCGTCGATGTCCTTGTTGGCCGTCTTCAGCGCGGCCACCTGGCTCTTGGCGCCTTCGGCCTCGTCTTTTTTGCCTTGTTTCATGAGTGCGCCAATCTGCGCAGCCATTTTGTTGAGTTCGGCGGCATTGTCGTCGCGCTGCTTCTGGGCGGCACGGCGCTGCTTGTCGAGTTCAACCACCTTCATGATGGGTTCGCGGCCGTCGAACTGCTTTATGGCAAGGCGGCGAATCACGTCTTCAGGGTTCTCGTTGATCAGTTGTAGTGTAAGCATATCTAATTGATTTCTTTAATTGTCAATATTGAAGAGCATTGCGGCTATGCGAGCAGCTGCTTCACCTTGGCCGATATGGCCTTCCCCTCGGCCTTGCCGGCGAGCTGCTTGGTGGCCACGCCCATCACCTTGCCCATGTCCTTCATGCTCTGCGCACCCACTTGGGCAATCACCTCTTTGATGGCTTGCGTCAGTTCATCGTCGCTGAGCTGCTTGGGCAGGAATTCCTCGATAACGGCAGCCTGCGCCAACTCCACATCGGCCAGGTCCTTACGGTTTTGCTGAGTGTAGATTTCGGCACTTTCCTTGCGCTGCTTGTTCATTCTCACAAGAGCCTTGATGGCATCGGCATCGCTCACCTCACCGTTGCCGCCGGGAGCGGTCTTAATAAGCAGCAACTCGGCCTTGATACCTTTCAGGGCCTCCAGGCGCTCGTGGTCGCGAGCCTTCATAGCCGTCTTGATTCCGGCACTCACTTCATCAAAAATGCTCATATCAGTTATCTCCTATTGTTTTTTAACTTTTTGCAAAAATACACAATAATTCTTTATCAATCAAGAAGCGCCAAAGGTTATGGTTCCGCTTTGGGCCAGTGCGCCCGGTGCCGGGACGGATGCAGGCTGCGGCTGAGCCTGCTGCTGTTGCAACTCGCGGATTTCGGTCTTGAATTTTGCCGGGCGGTTGTATGCAGGAGTGCGCTCAAGCCGGTCGATGATTTCATCGTTGTCCATCTCGTTGGGCTTAAGCACCACAAACTTCTGCTTGGCTTTTTCCATGTCCTGCGTTTTGAACTTATCGCCATAGATGTCTTCAAGCCGTTTCCGGTCGTCCTCAGGGTCGGGCTGGACTGCAATGGGCTTACGATTGCTGTGGTGAGCGCGTTCCGGCTCAACAGAAGGGGCCTTCACTCCAGCCTCCTTCTCGGGCGACAAACTGGAGTTGGCATCGAATCCCGAAGCCAGGATGGTGACCTTTATGCTGTCTTCAAGCGACTCGTCGTGGGCAGTGCCCCATATAACATCCACATCGGGAATGAAATTGTTCATGAAATTAGTCATTTCATTCACCTCCTCCATTTTAAACGGATTCTTGCTCTTGGGCGAGTAGTAGATGTTAACAAGCACCTTCTTCGACGTGTACACATCGCGGTTTTTGAGCAGCGGCGACTCAAGCGCATTCTCAACTGCCTTGGTGATGCGGTGCTCACCCTCGCCGCAACCCGAACTGATTATTGCCACACCGCCATCGCGCAAGGTGGTGTTGACATCGTTGAAGTCGAGGTTGATGATACCCGGCACGGTTATGAGGTCGGAAATGCTTTGTGCGGCCACCGACAACGTGTCGTCGGCCTTGCCGAATGCATTGTCGAAGTCAAGGTCGGGATATATTTCAGTGAGGCGCTCGTTGTTGATTATCAGCAGGGCGTCGACGTATTTCTGCATCTCGTCGGCTCCGGCAAGGGCCTTGAGAATTTTCTTCTTGCCCTCAAACAGGAATGGAATGGTGACGATGCCGATGGTGAGCACGCCGTGCTCGCGTGCGATGCGGGCCACCACAGGCGCAGCTCCGGTGCCGGTGCCGCCGCCCATGCCAGCTGTGATAAACGCCATCTTGGTGTCGTCCTCAAACAGGTTGCCTATGTCTTCTGCACTTTCCTCGGCAGCCATACGCGCACGCTCGGGGTCGTTGCCAGCGCCAAGGCCGCCTGTGGTTTCGGGGCCTATGAGCAGGCGGTTGGGCACGGGTGAATTGTCGAGAGCCTGGCGGTCGGTGTTGATCACCTCAAACGACACCCCCTCGATGTGCTGGGCATACATGTGGTTGATGGCATTGTTGCCACCGCCGCCCACACCCACCACCTTTATGATGACCGGGGCTTTTTTCTCTACTTGGAAGCCGGGGTTAGCCGTAGCTTCATCTATCATGGCGTCAATCTGCATTCCGTCGGGTGATGCAGTTGGCTGTCCTTGTTTTTTATTCTCATCGGACATGATTACATCTGTTTTTTCTGTTGTTCTTATAATTTAGTTATGCTGGCGCGCTACTCATAGTCGCCTCCATTTATTATGCGGCTAAGGATGCGCTGAAATTTGCTGAACCAGCCTGACTTTGGCTTTTTGACGTTTTTTTTGCTCACAGGAGCCTCCACAGGTTTACTGACATTAATGGGGACAATGTCGTCCATCATATTGGCGCCTATGAGCAGGCGGTTGGGCACGGGTGAGTTATAGAGACCATAGCAGTCTGAGTCGATCACCGCAAACGATACGCCCTTTATGTGCTGCGAATACATGTGGTTGCGGCATTGATGGCACCACCGCCCACACCTATCACCTTAATGACAACCGGGGCTTTTTTCTCTGCTTCAAAGCCATGGTTTGCCGTCACCTCATCAATCGTGTCGTCTATCTGCTTACTGGTTGGCTGCCCTTGTTTTTTATTCTCATCGGACATGATTATATCTGTTTTATTGTTGTTATCCGATATTGTTATTCTCCACTATTCTTCGGGCGGTTCACTCATTATCTGGCCAAGAGCGCGCTGGAATTTTTCGAAAAAGCCTCTTTTTTTCTTTCCCGACTTTTTGGAGTCTGGAGCGGGGGCAGGCTCAGGTTCAGGTTCTCTTACAGTCGGTTGCTCTGGCCTATTCACTTCAATGTCGCCTTCATCATACTCATTGATGGTGATGCAGGTGTCACCGGGCTTCATAACCCCGGCGGCGCGTGACAGCAGCGAATAGAGTTCGATGTACTCAATGCGGTTGAGGCGCTGGTCGGTGATGCTGAGCGAGGCGGGAATTGACCCCATGCGCACATTAAGCTTGGTGGCCTTTGTGAGTTCCTGCGCCAGGCCGTTGAGCTGCGAGCCGCCGCCCACGAGCACTATGTTGTTGATGTCGCCAGCCTCAAGGCCGGCATACTCAATTTGCTGGTTGATGTTGGCCACAATCTCGCCCGTGCGTGCCACAATGAAGTTGATGGCGTCGGTTGAGTTCACCGACTTTATCACAATTGGCTCCGACGAAGGGTCGAGCGGATGGGCAAGGTTGAGTTTCACCTGTTCGGCAGTGTCCTCAAGCACGGTGCCAAGGCCGTTGGCTATGTCGCGCGTCAGGTTGCGCGAGCCCAGAGGCAGCGTGGCCAGATACACCAGATAGTCGTTTTTGTAGATCGACACAGTGGTGGTCTCGGCTCCGAAGTCCACAAGCATGCATCCCAGCGACCGCTCGGTGTCGGTGAGCACCTGCGAGCCAACGCACAGCGGGGTCACGAAGTAGCGGCGCACGTGGGTGCAGTTGTCCATCACATAGCTCAGGTTTTTCTTTAATATGGGCTTTGCCACTATGCGGTTCACGTTCACCTTGATTTGCGAGCCAAACTGGCCGCACGGAGTCTTGGTCTCGATGCCGTCCACATAGTAGGCACGCGGCACGGTGGCGAGAAGGTCGTAGCCGTCAACTGGGGTCTTGCCCGCAGCGTTTTCAATGGCCACGAGAGCCTCTTTGGTTATCACGTCCGACGGGTTTAGCTGGCGCACGAGCTCGGCCGGCACAGAATGCAGCGAGCGGCCGCTGATGCCCACAAACACGTCGTTGATGGTGCAGTCAAGACTTGGGGTGAGACGCGAGAGGATTTTGCTCACGGCATTTTTCACACTTTCCACATTTTGCACGCAGCCATAGCGCACGCTGTTTTGCATGCGCTCCTCGGCCAGGCTGTTGACCTGAATGTTGCCCGAGCTGTATTTCTCGGCCACAGCCCCCACAATTTTGGAGCTGCCAACCTCAATGGCCACTATATATTGGGTATTTGCCATAAGAGTGATTATTTAATAGTTAATTATTTTAGAGTTAATAACACGTCATTTTGATTTCTTTTTGTCCGGGTCCTTCTTGGCCTTGTCGGACTTTGCGGTTTTTTTTGCCTTGTCGGCCGACTTGGACTTTGCCTTGTCGTTGCTTTTGGCCTCGGGCTTTGGCTTCTTGTCGGCGGCAGGCTTGGCCTCGGGCTTTTTAGGCTCTTTTTTCTTGGGCTCGGCCTTTTCGCCCTCTTGAGCGTCGGCCTTGGGTGCAGGCGTGGCGGCGTCGGTCATCATCTCCATGTCGGGTGCCGGCTCATCGTCGTCGGGGTCGTAGGCATCCTCGGTGCGCTGCTGGCTGTAGCGGCGCGTGGCCACCACCTGGTGGCTCCACTTCACCGATATGGTGTCGTAGGTGTTCCAGCCCTTGATGGGCATCACCTTGCGGTAGAACAGCAGCAGTTTGCTGAACTTCTGCTTAAATCCGTCGGGCGAGCCCATGTTCACCACATGGCCACGTATGCTGGGCACAATGAACACGTCGTTGCTGTCGGCCACGCAATACATGGTGACGAGTGAGCGCAACGTGGAGTCGGACTCCACATACTCAATCATGGGCAGCAGGCGCGTGGGACTGAAGCCGCCGCCAAAGTGGCCCTCCACCACCGGCACGTCGGCGCGGAAGGCGTCGGTGGCCGTCATGCGCTTGCCTGTGCGGTTGACGTAATACGACACATCGCCGTCGAACACGCGCATCACCGGCACTATTTGCTGCACGCGCACGTGCACCACACCCAGGGCCTCGTCCTTGTAGCACTGCACACTCTCGATATACTCCGACCGCCCGAGCACGCGCTCCATGGCGTCGCAGTTAATTTGCCACATGGGGCGGCCCACAGGCGACAACCCGCTCTGCTCGAGGGTGCGCGTCACCCCATCGACCGACACGAATGTGGTGCTGTCGTCGTTCACCACCTCCACATCGAGCTGCCGGCAGGCCATGTCGCGCGCCTCCCCGCGCGACCACAGCATGCCAGCCACCAGCAGGGCAGTGAGCACCATCAGCAGTATGTAGCGGACTATCTTCAACGTTTTTGCTTCTTTACCTCTTCACAAATCTGCGGCAACAGGTTCACAATGTCGCCGGCACCCACGGTGAGCAGCACGTCGAAGTCAAGGCCGGGAATGGCCTCAAGCAACTGCTGCTTGGTGAATATCTTCTTCACTGGGCAGGTGACGTCCTTCAGTATTATGTCGCTCGTGACACCGGGAATGGGCTCTTCGCGCGCCGGGTAGATGGGCAGCAGGTAGAGTTCATCGGCCGCCGAAAGGGCACGGGCAAACTCGGGGGCAAAATCGCGTGTGCGGGTGTAGAGGTGAGGCTGGAATATCACCGTGAGTTTGCGGCCGTGATACAGGTCGCGCACCGAGCTGATGCTGGCCTTCAGTTCGTTGGGGTGATGGGCATAGTCGTCGATCACCACCTTGCCGTGGTCGCCCGGCTCCTTAAGCCAGAACTCAAAGCGACGCTTGGCCCCCTTAAAAGTGGCTATGGCCTTGCGCATGGCCTCGGCAGGGGCGTGTATGAGCCAGCATGCTGCCATTGCCGCAATGGCGTTCTCCACATTGATGTCGACGGGCACGCCAAGACTGATGTCCTTAATCACAGTGCCGTCAGGGGCCACAAAGTCGAACACTATCTCGCCGCCACCCACACGCACATTGGCGGCATGGAAGTCGCCCTCGGCCTGTGAGTAGGTGTAGACGCGCACGCCCGGCTGCACGCGCGGCTTGAGTTTGAGCCCGGTGTGCACTATGAGCGCGCCGTCGGGACGGATGAGCTCGGTGAAGTGGGCAAAGCTCTCAAGATAGTTCTCATAGTTGCCATATATGTCGAGATGGTCGGGGTCGGTGCTGGTGACCACAGCAATGTAGGGGCTCAGCTGGTGAAACGAGCGGTCGAACTCGTCGGCCTCAATCACCGAATAAGGGCTGGAGTCCGACAGCAGGAAGTTGCTGCCATAGTTGCGCAGCACACCGCCAAGAAAGGCGTTGCTGCCGATGCCGGCCGTCTGCAGTATGTGGGCGGCCATGCTCGATGTGGTGGTCTTGCCGTGGGTGCCCGCAAAGCAGAGGCCCTTGGAATGCTCGGTGACCACACCCAGCAGCTTGGCGCGCTTCACCACCTCGAAACCGTGTGAGCGGAAGTATTGCAGGCCCTTGTGCGACTCGTGCACGGCTGGGGTGTAGACCACCAGAGTGGTGGCGCTGTCGCGGCAGTAGTCGGGAATCAGGGCCGGGTCTTCATCGTAGCTTATGGCCACGCCCTCCTTTTCAAGGGCACGTGTCAGATCGGTGGCAGTACGGTCGTATCCGGCCACGCGCTTGCCTTTGGCCAGGAAATAGCGTTCAAGGGCGGCCATGCCTATGCCGCCGGCACCCACGAAATATAGCGATTTGAAATCTTTCATGTCTTATTGTATTTTTATGTCGTTGCTTAATTGCTATGCTTTTTACTCTCAATCAGTTCCATTGCCTTGTCCACAATGTGCTCGGCAGCGTTGCGCAGGGCCATTTTGCCCACATTGTCACTGAGCCGGACCAGCTTGGCGTCGTCGGCCACGAGCTCGAGCATGGTGCCCACAAGCACACTTCCGGCCTCGGCGTCGCGCACCATCACAGCCGCGTCGCGGTTGACGAGCGCAAGTGCGTTTTTGGTCTGATGGTCCTCGGCCACATTGGGCGACGGCACCAGCACCGACGGCTTGCCCAGCAGCTGCAGCTCGCTGATGCTGCTGGCACCAGCGCGCGACACCACCAGGTGGGCAGCGCGGTAGGCCATGTCCATTTGCGAGATGAATGGCATCTGCACCACGTTTTTCGCGCCCGAGGCGGCCAGAGCCTCGCGGCAGCGCTCATCATATATCTTGCCCGACTGCCATATCACCTGCACATCGCCGGCATGGCTGGCGATTTCGCCTAGCCCGCCTATGATGCTGTTGTTCACCGTGCGGGCTCCAAGGCTGCCGCCGATTATCAGCACTGTGCGCTTGTTGGGGTCGAGCCCAAACGAGGCTCGCGCCTCCTCGGGCGTGGCTGTGCACTCCAGCAGGCCGCGGCGCACGGGGTTGCCCGTGAGCACAATGCGGTCGGCCGGGAAAAAGCGATCCATGCCCTCATAGGCCACGCATATGCAATCGGCCTTCTTGGCCAGCAGCTTGTTGGTGACGCCGGCATATGAGTTCTGCTCCTGCAGCAGCGTGGGTATGCCGCGCTTCTGCGCCTCCTTGAGCACCGGTCCGCTGGCATATCCGCCCACACCGATGGCTATGTCGGGATTGAAGTCGCGCACTATGCGGCGCGCCATGCGCAGACTCTTCTGCAAGTGATATAGCACCTTGATGTTGCGAAGCAGGTGCTTGCGGTCGAATCCGCTCACCGGCAGGCCCACTATCTCGTAGCCAGCGGCGGGCACGCGCTCCATTTCCATGCGTCCCAGCGCGCCCACAAACAGGATGTGTGCGTCGGGACGGCGGCGGCGAATTTCGTTGGCTATCGACAGCGCGGGGAAGATGTGTCCGCCCGTGCCGCCGCCGCTCACCAATATATTCAGCGTGTTGTTTTCGTTATTTCCACTCATTTTTCAAATATTGTGAAGGGTTAGTGGCTTCGTCGAGAGCTTCAGCGGCAATCTCGGCGTCGCCCTTGTTATCTTTGTTTTTCTTATTGTTACGGCGGTCGTCGCCGTTGGCCACCGACCGGCTGATGCAAATCATAAGCCCAAAGGCCACGCTGGTGACCAGAATCGACGTGCCGCCCTTGCTGATGAGCGGCAGCGGCTGGCCCGACACAGGCATCGCGCCCACGTTGATGGCCATGTGGCACAGGGCCTGACAGGTGATCATTGCCGCCATGCCCATTATGAGCAGAGCCGGCAGCGAGCGGCTGCAGCGGCTGGCTATGATTGCCGCACGCGACATGAGCGCAAAGTAGAGCATAAGCACTATTATGCCGCCCACAAGACCCGTTTCCTCTACTATGATTGAATAAATGTAGTCGCTGAAGGCCAGCGGCAGACGGCTGCATTCGCGCGAGTGGCCTGGCGTAACACCAGTAATGCCACCGTGGGCCTGGGCCATGCGCGAGAACATTTCCTGCGCATTGTCGTCGCTCACAGGCTCGTAGATCAGCGAATCGCTGTGCAGCCACTTCGACACGCGTCCCTTTCGCATGTCGGTGCGGTCGACGTTGTTTTTTTCCTCAGCGCGGGGGCCTACGGTCTGGTTGGTCTGCACCACGCTGTCGCTGCTGTCGTTGTGCGACTTTATGGCGTAGCCGGCGGCGCCCACTATGCAAAACAGCACAAGCACAAGAATTATGCGCCGCCAGCTGATGCCGCCCACCACCATCATCGAGAGGCTGATGCCCATCAGCAGGGCTGTGTTGGTGAGGCCGTCGCGCAGCATCAGCAGGCCAAACACGGCCACCACCGCCACGCTGGCTATAAGGCCCCACATGCTCACATCGTTGTTCTTTTGGCTACGGGCAAGGATAAACGCAAGCATCGTGACCACCGACAGCTTGGCCAACTCAGCCGGCTGCACCGAAAAGCCCATAATGTATATGGCACGGGCGGCGCCGTTGACCACCTTGCCGGCCACCAACACATATAGCAGTCCGCCCACACTGACAAACCACAGCAGCGGAATGATGCCGGTGAGCAAGTAGGTGTTGTTATACTTGATGCGGCTCATGGCCACTATGATGCCAAGGCCAAGCAGCAGAAAGCCACCTTGGCTGATGATGGGCGAATACACGCTGCGGCCGGCCACTATCTGGCTCGAAGCCGAATAGCTCTCCACTATGGACACAATGAGCAGGATGAAGTAGATGCCCCATATCCACGAGTCGCCATACTTGCGCGTGAGCTCGCTGTGACGTTTGCGTTTTTCCTCCGACGACATTATTTGTTTTCCTTTAATTTACTCTTTTTTGCCCTCCTGCATGGCGCGCACGCAGGCCTTGAACTGGCAGCCGCGGTCTTCCATATTCTTGAACAGATCGAAACTTGCGCAGCATGGCGACAGCAACACAGTGTCGCCCTGCCCGGCCAGTTCACGGCACTTAGCCATGCAGTCGGACATGCTGTGGGTGTCGGCTATAGCTGGCACCTTGCCTGTGAAGAACGTCAGCAACTTGGCGTTGTCGGCGCCAAGGCACACAATGGCCTTCACTCTTTTCTTTATGAGCGGCAGCAGGGGGGTGTAGTCGTTGCCCTTGTCCTTGCCGCCAAGGATCAGCACCGTGGGGCTGGTCATGCTTTCCAGGGCATACCAAGTGCTGTTGACGTTGGTGGCCTTGGAGTCGTTGATGTAGCGCACTCCGTCGACGGTGCCGGCATACTCCAGGCGGTGCTCTATGCCCTCGAAATCGGAAAGGGCCTTGCGAATCACGTCCTTCTTTATGTCGAGAATGGTGGCCGAAAGTCCGGCAGCCATTGAGTTGTATACATTGTGCAGGCCCTTGAGCGACAACTCGTTGCGGGCAATACTCCACTCGCGGCCGTCGGCATCGAAGTGCAGCTCGCCGTCTTTCACATAGGCCGCGCAGTCTTCCTCATCCTCGCTGCTGAAGGGAAACATGTGTGCCTCGGTCTTCACATGCTTCAACTGAGCCGCTATCACAGGGTCGTCTTGCCAGAAGATGAAAGCATCGTCGCTGGTCTGGTTCTGTATGATGCGGAACTTGGCCGCCACATAGTTCTCCATCTTGTAGTCGTAGCGGTCGAGGTGGTCGGGGGTGATGTTGAGAATCACCGCCACATTGGCCTTGAACTCATACATGTTGTCGAGCTGGAAACTGCTGAGCTCTATCACATACACGTCGTGCTTGGCCGTGGCCACCTGATAGGCAAGGCTGCGGCCCACGTTGCCGGCGAGACCCACGTTGAGGCCGGCCTTTTGCAGAATGTGGTAGGTGAGCAGCGTGGTTGTGGTCTTGCCGTTGCTGCCAGTGATGCACACCATCTTGGCATCGGTGTAGCGGCCGGCGAACTCGATTTCGCTTATCACGGGAATGCCCTTGGCCTGCGCCTTGCGGATGATGGGCGCGTCGCACGGAATGCCCGGACTCTTCACTATCTCGTCGGCGGCAAGAATCTTGTCCTCGCTGTGGTGCTGCTGCTCCCAGGCTATGTGGTAGTCGTTGAGCATGTCTTGATACTTGGGCTTGATGGGGCCCATGTCGCTGAGCCACACATCCATGCCCTTGACCTTGGCGAGCACGGCGGCCCCTGCGCCGCTCTCTCCGCCTCCTAATACAACCAGTTTCTTCATAATATGCTGATGTTTTTTATCTTATTTTTAATGTTACAAACGTGAGCACTGCAAGCAGCACTGCCACCAGGAAGAAGCGCATCACTATTTTGCTCTCCGGAATGGCCTGCTTGGGGTGCTGAAGCAGTGCCTCAACTTTGCCGCCAGGCACCTGGAAGTGGTGGTGCAGCGGAGTCATCTTGAACACGCGCCGGCCGGTGCCGGTGCGCTTCTTGGTGTATTTGAAATAGGCCACCTGAATCATCACCGAGAGGTCTTCGACAAAGAAAATGGCGCACAGCAGCGGAATCAGCAGCTCCTTGCGGATGAGAATTGCAAACACCGCTATGATGCCGCCAAGACACAGGCTGCCAGTGTCGCCCATAAACACCTGGGCCGGATAGGAATTATACCACAGGAAGCCCACTGTGGCGCCGATAAACGCCGCCGCATACACCACCAGTTCGGAGCTGTCGGGGATATACATTATATTCAAGTAGGTGGAATAGATCACATTGCCGCCCAAATAGCACATTATGGCCAGCGCCACCCCTATTATGGCCGATGTGCCCGCGGCAAGGCCGTCGAGGCCGTCGGTGAGGTTGGCGCCATTGCTGGTGGCGGTGATCACGAATATGGTGACCAGAATAAACACAATCCAGCCGCCCGTCTGCGCATGGCTGCCCATCCACTTGGTGAGCGAGGCGTAGTCGAAGTTGTTGCTCTTCACAAAGGGTATTGTGGTCTGAGTGCACTTTTCCTTCACCGACTCGTTTTTCACCACCAGCTCGTGGGTGGCGGTGTTCACCGTCTCCACATTCTCGCTCATCACTATGGCGGGGCTAAGATAAATGGTGAGGCCCACAATCAGGCCCAGGCCAACTTGGCCCACTATCTTAAACTTGCCCTTCATGCCCTCCTTGTTGTGGTGGGCCACCTTAATGTAGTCGTCGGCAAAGCCGAGCGCGCCGGTCCAAATGGTGGACACTATCATGAGCAGCATATACACATTGTTGAGCTTGCCCAGCAGCAGGCACGGAATGAGTATTGATATTATAATAATGATGCCGCCCATGGTGGGGGTGCCCTTTTTCTGCATCTGGCCCTCAAGCCCCAGGTTGCGCACTATCTCGCCCACCTGCATCAGCTGCAGGCGGTCGATGATGCGGCGGCCTATGACTATGGCTATGAACAACGACAAAATCAGGGCAAAGCCCGCCCGGAACGAGATGTAGTCGAAGAGGCGCGCTCCCGGCACATCGAATTGCTCCAAATAGTGAAACAGATGATAAATCATGACTCTATTTTCTTGTTTTTACGTTTTTTGCTATACTCTGCGTTACACTTCGTTTTCTTTATGCTGATCACTTGCCGCTCGGCTGCTGCTCCTGCTTGAACTCGTTGGCCAGCTCCTCGCGGTCGTCGAAGTGGTGCTTCACGCCCTTGATTTCCTGATAGGTTTCGTGGCCCTTGCCGGCCACAAGCACCACATCGCCCGGCTGTGCCATTTGGCAAGCGCAGCGTATGGCCTCGCGGCGGTCGGTGATTTTTAGCACATTGCGGCTGGTTTCGGCATCAAGGCCGGTTTGCATCTGCGCCAATATGTCGTCGGGGTCCTCAAAGCGGGGGTTGTCGCTTGTGAGAATCACGCGGTCGCTGCGCGTGGCGGCCTCGCGGGCCATGATGGGGCGCTTGCCCGCATCGCGGTTGCCGCCGCAGCCGCACACGGTGATGATGTGGCCGCGGCGGCCAAGCACCTCGCGGATGGTGGACAGCACGTTGACCAGCGCATCGGGCGTGTGGGCATAGTCGACCACAGCCACATAGCCGCGCGGCGAGCGCATGGTCTGGAAGCGGCCGGCCACCGGCACGAGGCGGCTCATGTTCACCAGCACCTCATGCTCGGGCCAGCCCAGCAGACGCGCCGTGCCATACACTGCCAGCAGATTGTAGGCATTGAAGCGGCCCGTGAACATCACCTCCAGGTCGTGGCCGTTGATGTTGAGCGACGTGCCGTCGAGCCTGTCTTCGATTATGCGGCACTTGAAGTCGGCCACGGTGCGCAGCGAATAGGTGTGTATGCTGGCGGCGGTGTTCTGCACCATCACGCTGCCCACCTTGTCGTCGGCATTGACCAGCGCGAAGGCGTCGGTGGGCAGGCCGTCGAAAAACATCTTCTTGGCGCGTATGTAGTTCTCCACCGTCTTGTGAAAATCGAGGTGGTCGCGGGTGAGATTGGTGAATATGGCCCCCTTGAAGCGCAGGCCGTCGATGCGGCGCTGCACGCAGGCGTGCGAGCTAACCTCCATAAAGGCATATTGGCAGCCGGCATCCACCATTTGGCGCAGCAGGCGGTTGAGCGACAGGTGGTCGGGCGTGGTCTGCTTGGCTGGATACTCGGTGGTGTCGACCACATTTTTCACGGTCGACAGCAATCCGGCCTTGTAGCCCATGAGCCGCGCCATCTCGTAGAGCAGCGTGGCAGTGGTGGTCTTGCCGTTGGTGCCGGTGACGCCCACCAGCTGCAGATGCTCAGAGGGGCGGCCATACCATTGCGAGGCGAGGTGGGCAAGGGCGATGGTGCTGTCGGGCACCACCACATAGGCCACCGAGGGGTCGGTGGCGGCTGGCAGCTGCTCACACACCACGGCGGCTGCTCCCGCAGCCACCACATCGGGTATGAATTTGTGCGAGTCCACGGCCACGCCGCGCACGGCCACAAAGAGCACGCCGGGAGCGGCCTTGCGCGAGTCGTTGATGACATCGGCAATGGCCACCGCCTCGGGCGCGGGGCCCATAACGCTCTTCACGCTCACAGCGGCTAACAGTTCGTTAAGTTTCATTTCCATATCTCTTTTATGCTTATATTTTTCTTAGTTGTAACCAATCTCTATCAGCGGCTCAGGCGCAATTCAATGGTCTGGCCGCGGTGATATGCACTGCCTGGCGCCAGACTCTGGTCGCCCACATATCCCGCTCCGCTCAGCCTCACGTTCAGGCCCAGTCCCTCGAGCCGGGCCACAGCCTCGCGCACGTTGAGTCCGCGCACGTCGGGCACGCCGCCGCACGGCTTTGGCACGGTGAACGCGCCCGGCATCTGGCTCAAGCCAAGGCCACGCGCCACATTGCGGCGCAGACTGTTGCCGTAGGAGGCAAACAGGCGTGGCTGACCGCCCAGGCCGCCATCAGTCCTGTAGTCGCTCTGGTTACCCAGCAGTCCGCGGGCATACATCTTAAGCGCTATGTTTTTAAGCACCACGCCGCTGCTTGCGCCAGCGCCTCGGTTAGCGCCGGCCATAAGCACCACGCAGGTGTACTTAGGATTCTTATAGGGAAAGAAGCCGCAAAAGGCCAGACGCTTCTGGCTGGTGTAACGGCCGTTTTCGGTGACGTAGGCCGTGCCCGTCTTGCCGGCAATCTCCACGCGGTCGTCCTGCACCCACTTGCGTGCGGTGCCGCGCGAGCCCCACACCACGGCGTGCAGCATTTCGCGCAGCTTGGCTGCATTCTCGGGCGAGCACACCTGCTTGCGGATGTACGACACAGGCACGATGGAATCGGGGCCGCCCTCGCGCGACAGTTCCTTCACCAGCCTTGGGCGCACGTATTTTCCGCCGTTGGCAATGGCATTGTACATGGCCAGGATGCGCATGGGCGGAATCTCGGTGGCGTAGCCAAAGGCCATGCGCGTGAGCGACAAGCGTCCTTCGGCGTTGTTTTTCACCTTGCGTATGTGCGGCAGCTGCTCGCCGGCGATGCCAGTGTTGTAGGGCGCGAAGAAGCCCATCTGCTCCAGCCTCTGGCGGAATCCGTCGGGGTTGCTCTCATAGTCGCGCAATATGATTTTCGACATGCCTATGTTCGACGACGTCTCGATGATT
Organism: uncultured Muribaculaceae bacterium; assembly: GCA_934661195.1. Classification (GTDB taxonomy): domain Bacteria; phylum Bacteroidota; class Bacteroidia; order Bacteroidales; family Muribaculaceae; genus Sodaliphilus. The sequence goes on along the minus strand of CAKUJD010000004.1, from coordinate 219,293 downwards.
TGCACCGGCGACAGGGCCGCGCCGCCGTGGGGGTCTTTGATGTATTTGCCGCAATACAGCATCGAGGTGCCCGTGGCAATGGGGGTGTTGATGTTGCCCACCTTGCCGTCTTCCAGCGCCACCATCATGCTTATGGGCTTCATCACCGAGCCAGGCTCGTAGCCGAGCACGGCGTGGTTGGTGCCTTCGATGTAGTCGTTTTGCTTGCTGTTCCACTCCAGGTTGGATATGGCCTTGATTTCGCCGGTGGCCGTCTCCATGAGCACGGCAGTGCCCCAGCGGGCGTCGGTCTCGCGGCACATGTCATAGAGTTCGTTTTCCACAATGTCTTGCAGGCCTATGTTGATGGTGGTGGTGATGTCGTAGCCGTTGACGGCCGGCACGCTCTCCCACTTGGCCATGCCTGAATTCAGCTGTATGCTCTTGGCCTTGCCCTCCACGCCATAGAGCAGGCTGTCGAGAGCCATTTCAAGGCCCGAGCGGCCGTGGTTGTTGGGGCCGATGTTGCCCACACTGCGCGACGCCATCGAGCCGTAGGGCTTCACGCGGCGCATGGTGCCGTCGTAGTAAAATCCGTTTTTGCTTTTGGGCAGATTCAAGAACGGGAACGTCTTGAGGCGCTCATATTCGTTGTGGGTGAGTTCCTTAAACAGGCGGTAGGAGCGCTTGGGCTTGGGCGATGTGGCCTCGCGCTTCAGCTCGTCGTACCACTGCTTGGCGCTTTTGCCGCTTTGGAACGCGGCCAGGCTGTCGCCAAGCTGCCGCAGCAGGCGGTCGACGGTGTCGGGCTTGAGCTTGATTTTCTGCACGGTCCAGTCGATGCGCGGCACGTAGTAGTTTAGGTTGGCGGCCAGCACGGCGCCGTTGTCGCTGAAAATCTTGCCGCGGTCGGGGATTACCGGAGTCTCGCGGGTGAGCAGGCTGTCGGCCTTGGCGTTCCACGCCGCGGCCTCAAACACCGTGTTGCGCACAAGGCTGTAGACCACCGCTGTGGACATAAGCAGCATTATGCCCACCACCACCGCGTAGCGCCCCAGTATCAATTTCTTCTTAGTTGCTTTCATAACTTTCTCTGCGTGGCATTTGACTTTGGCGATTAGTTGTCGTATAGCTTGTAGGGCGGTTGCTCGGGAGCGGCCAGATCGATGTGCATGGTGTCGAGCATCTGGGTCATCTGGCTCTCGCGTATTTTGGAGTTATAGCGCGCGCTGGCGTCGACACAGTCAGTTTTGGCGTTGTTGAGCTCCACCTTGAGCCGCCGCAGCTCGCTCATCTTGTTTTGCGTGTCGTATTTCAGCGAGATGTAGGCAAGCGCCATGATTGTGACCATCACCACATAGAACCAGTAGCGGCGGAAAAAGTCAAACGACAAGAACAAGCGGCCGCGCATGAGCTCGCGCAGCAGCGCAAGCCCCTTCATGCTGCCTGCGCCGTTTCGGTTTGCATTGTTTCTGCCTTTTGCCATAGTTTTCTTTTTTGTTGCCTTCTTACTTACAAGTTTTGTGCTGCTCACAGCTTTTGCGCTATGCGCAGCTTGGCGCTGCGCGCCCTGGGGTTGCGCTCCACCTCGGCCTCGGTGGGCACTATCACGCGGTTGTTTACGGCCTTGAGCGGAGTGCTGACGCGCCCGAAGAAGTCCTTTTCGATTTTGCCCTCCACATTGCCGCTGCGAATGAAGTTTTTCACCAGGCGGTCTTCGAGCGAGTGGTAGGTGATCACCGCCAGCCGTCCGCCGGGATTCAGCATTTCAAGTGCCTGTGCAAGCATGCGCTTGAGTGTGCCAATCTCGTCGTTGACCACTATGCGCAAGGCTTGGAACACCTGCGCCAGTTCTTTCTTCTCCTGAGCGGGGCGCACCAGCGGGCGCACCACCTCGATGAGGCGCGCAGTGGTGGTGATGGGGCTGGCGGCACGGGCCTTGACTATGGCGGCGGCCATGCGGCGCGACTGCTTGAGTTCGCCGTAGAGGTAGAGCATGTCGGCCAGCTGCTGTTCGCTGCTGGAGGCTATCAACGCTGCGGCGTCGCGGCCGCTGTCGCGGTTCATGCGCATGTCCAGGGCGCCGTCGAAGCGGAACGAGAATCCGCGGTCGGCCGCATCGAAGTGGTGAAACGACACCCCGAGGTCGGCCAGCAGGCCGTCGATGCCCTGCACGCCATAGTAGCGCATGAAATTCTTCAGAAACGCGAAATTGCTGTGTACAAATGTAAACCGAGGGTCGTCGATGCGGTTCTGCCAAGCGTCCATGTCCTGGTCGAAGCTGTAGAGATGGCCTCCGGCTCCCAGCCGCTGCATTATGGCACGGCTGTGCCCGCCGCCGCCAAAGGTGACGTCGACATACGTGCCTTCGGGCTTGATGTCAAGCCCTTGCATGCACTCATCGAGCAGTGCTGGGATATGATAAACACTTGTCGCCATAAGGGTGAATAGTTGCTTTTTTATATCAATAACGTCCGCACATTTGTGCGCAAGCGTATGCGCGGTTATATAATAGGGCGTAAAGTTAGCTATTATTCCCCTAAGTTTACAAATTTAAATTCGTGTTTTTTATGCATTGGGGGCAAAAAGTTATTAACAACCCCTCAAGGCGACTGTTATAGGGCTGTTCAGACGGCAAAACCGAGTTTCGGCTGCCCTTGGCATTTGCACTTGTAAATTTAGTGCGCGTGGACTACTTGCGGCGCAGGGTTACGAAGCTGTAGGCAAACGGATTACGTTCGTCGGCCTCATGGCGTTCTTCCATGCCCGCAACCTGCCACTCGCTGGCATTGATTTCAGGGAAAAAAGTGTCGGCCTGCGCAAACTCAGCCTCAATGCGTGTGAGATGCAGCGTGCCTATGAGAGGCATTGCTTCACGGTAGATCTGCGCGCCGCCTATCACCATCACCTCACCCGGCATGGTTGCGGCCTCAACGGCCTCGGCAAGGCTATGGACCACCGTCACCCCCTGGGGTGCGCGATAGCCGGTGTTGCGGGTCACCACCACATTTTGGCGGCCTGGCAGCGGGCCGTGTGGAAACGACTCAAATGTTTTGCGGCCCATCACTATGGTGTGGCCCATGGTCAGGGTCTTAAAGTGCTTTAAGTCGGCGGGCAGGTGGCACAGCAGCGCGCCCGCCGCACCTATGGCGCCGCCCCGCGCCACAGCCACTATCGCCGACAGTTTTTTCTCCATTTCATCGAATATTTTAATGGTTTTACGCTCACATCACACACTCACTACGCCCTTGATGGCCGGCCAGGGGTCGTAGCCTTCAAGTGTGAAGTCGCTGTAGTCGTAGTCAAATATGCTCTTCACCTCCGGATTGAGGCACATTGTGGGCAACGGCCGCGGGGTGCGGCTCAACTGCTCTCGCACCTGGTCGAGGTGGTTAAGGTAGATGTGGGCGTCGCCCATGGTGTGGACAAACTCGCCCGGTTCAAGCCCCGTGACGTGGGCCACCATCATAAGCAGCAGCGCATACGACGCGATATTGAACGGCACACCCAGAAACAAGTCGGCGCTGCGCTGATACAGCTGCAGGCTCAGTTTGCCATTGGCCACATAAAACTGAAACAGCGTGTGGCACGGCGGCAGCTTCATGCTGGGCACATCGGCCACATTCCATGCGCTCACTATCAGGCGGCGGGAGTCGGGATTATGCTTAATCTGCTCCACCACATTGCTGATTTGGTCGATGGTGCCGCCACGGCCGTCGGGCCATGAGCGCCACTGGTGGCCATACACGGGGCCAAGGTCGCCGTTGGCGTCGGCCCACTCGTTCCAAATGCGCACGCCGTGCTCTTGCAGGTAGTGCACATTGGTGTCGCCCTTCAAGAACCACAGCAGCTCGTAGATGATTGACTTGAGGTGCACTTTTTTAGTGGTGAGCAACGGAAAGCCGTCGGCCAGATTGCAACGCATCTGGTAGCCAAACACGCTCTTGGTGCCTGTGCCTGTGCGGTCGTGGCGCACGGTGCCGTGATCCATAACATAACGCAACAAATCGAGATACTGCTTCATTCCTCTTGTTTCTTTTTTTGGCTACAAAGGTAGCGCAAATCGAGAGCAATGGCAAGAAAAAGAGCCGCGCTCTTTTCACTGCATTGACGAGATGCCGCCGACCTTATACTACGATCGCACAAATCGAATATGGGGGGGCAACGGCAGTAGATTGGTGGGGGTGATTTGGCGGTTTCACTTGAATTTAGGACGGCTCGGCTTGTTTCGTTTGGCCATTGGCTGGCAATGTGCTATTTTTGCACACGAGTATCGTCAGACCATAATTAGCAACATGCAATCGAGCCAATACAACAAATATGAGCAACTGATATATCTGGGTGCGTGGATCACGGCGTTTCTTGCGCCGATGCTAACCATGTGGACCTACTCACAGCTCACGCCCGAAACGTTTGAATGGCGGTGGGTGACACCCATCTGGGAGGCTCTGGGAGGGTTCATGGTTGCCTTTGCCGTGCACAACTATGCCATTGCGCCGCTGCTCATCTACCACCGCAACTGGAAGGCCTACACACTGGCTGTGCTGTGCCTGGTGGCGGTATTCTTTGCCGGCCAGAACATGATGCCACACAAGCCGAAGCCGCGCAAGCACCACCGCATCGAAATGGGCGGACCCGCTCCACGCCACCAGGCGCCAGAGCTCAACTACGACATGATGCCGCCGCCAGGCGACAATGAGCCGCCTTTCGACAGCCACGACATGGTGATGATTTCCACATTGCTGCTGCTGATGGGCGTGAATCTGGGAGTGAAGGCCATGTTCAAAGCATCGAGCGACCGCAAGCGCCTTGAAAAGTTGCAAAAGGAAAACATGGCACAGGAACTGGAATACTTGAAGTACCAGATCAGTCCGCACTTCTTCATGAATACGCTCAACAACATACACGCATTGGTCGACATCAACCCCGAGCGCGCCAAAAGCACCATAGTGGAGCTGTCGAAAATGATGCGCTACCTGCTGTATGACGGAGCCAAAGAGCAGATTCCGCTCAAAGTGGAGACAGCCTTCATCACCAACTACGTGAAACTGATGCGGCTGCGCTACCCCGACACGGTGAGCATCAGCCTCGATGCGCCGCAAAACGCTCCCGACCGCACCGTGCCGCCGCTGCTGCTCATCACGTTTGTGGAGAACGCGTTCAAGCACGGGGTGTCGTATCAGCGTCCATCGTTCATAAGCATCGGCATAAGCGCCGACAGCGACACCATGCGATTCTACTGCAGCAACAGCAAGGCCCCTGCGGCTGCCGGCAAACAGCAAGGAGGCGTGGGGTTGGTGAACGCCAAGAAGCGGCTGAACCTGATATACGGCAACGACTACACGCTCGACATCGACGACGGGGCCGACACATTCACCGTGAGTCTTGTGATTCCATTCAAGCCGCAAGGCGCCACCGGGCAAGAAACCGAAAAAACAGCATAGATTATGATAAAGTGCATTGCAATCGACGACGAGCCTCTGGCTCTTGAACAAATCACCAGCTACATCAAACGCACCCCCGGCATGATGCTGATGCAGGCGTGCCAAAGTGCCGAACAGGCGCGCGAGGCTGCCGAAAGCGGGGAAGTCGACGCTATGTTTGTAGACATCAATATGCCCGACCTCAACGGACTCGACTTTGTGAGGTCGCTGCCCGAAGCGCCCAAAGTGGTGTTCACCACCGCCTACAGCGAGTATGCCCTCGACGGGTTCAAAGTGAACGCCGTCGACTATCTGCTTAAGCCCTTCAGCTATGCCGACTTTACCGCCGCCGTCGAGAAGGTGCAGCACCTACTGGCCATGGAGCATGCCGCCACGGCCGTGTCGACAGTCGACGCCGATGACTCTATATTTCTGAAGACCGACTACAAGATAGTGCGCATCAAGGTGAGCGAGATCCGCTACATTGAGGCCATGAGCGAATACCTGCGCATTCACCTCGACGGACGCAAGTCGCCACTGGTGGTGCTGCTGAGCATGAAAAAGATGGAGGAGCGGCTGCCGGGATCGTGGTTTATGCGCGTGCACCGCTCATACATCATCAACCTAAAGCGCATCATTGAGGTACGCAAGAGCCGCATCATCATCGAGGGGCCTGGAGAGGGCGTGGAGGTGCCCATCGGCGACCTCTACAAAGACGCGCTGATGGCCTACATCAACACCAAGTTTCTCAACAAATAGCCTCCTGCTAAAATTCCTTGAACGTGAGCGGCAGCAGGGCAGCCACGCTGGCCAGCCCGTACACACAGTCGCGGCCGGCAAGCAGCACGCGAATGGGATGAGGCGCGTTTTTCTCAAACTCTATAAGAGCCTGGCGGCACACGCCGCAAGGCGATATGGGCTCCTGCACAAAGTCGCCGCCAGTGTAGGCCGCAATGGCAATCGCGGCAATGTGCACACCGGGATAGTTGGCCCCGGCGTTGTAGATGGCGCTGCGCTCGGCGCATATGCCCGAAAAGGCGGCGTTCTCCTGGTTGGCTCCCATTATCACCACACCATTGTCGAGGCGCACGGCCGCACCCACATTAAAATGGCTGTAGGGCGTGTAGCTGTTGCGTGTGGCCCGACGGGCTGTTTCAACGAGTTTTTTGTCGTTTTCGGCCAACTCATTGTAAGAGTAAACCACTATCTTTGTAGTAATGTTTTTTTCGGTCATGATGTTTCAATTAAAAAATGATGTGCTGCAAATATATTGATATTTTCTCAAAAAACAATCTACGGACGCTATTTTGCCTGCTGGCGTGCCTCATGTGCGCCTCCGCGGCCCATCCGCAAAAGCAGAGCGCGCGCTTCCTGGCCTACATCGACCTTTACAAAGACATTGCCATCAGGCACCAGCAGGAATACGGCATTCCGGCAAGCATCACACTGGCGCAGGGTCTGCTGGAAAGTTCGGCGGGGTCGAGCTACCTCTCGACCCGCGGCAACAACCACTTCGGCATCAAGTGCCATAACTGGAGCGGCGATGTGGTGACCTACGACGACACGCTGCACCACGAGTGCTACCGCCAGTATGCCAAGGCCGAAGATTCGTTTGCCGACCACGCACGCTTCCTCAAGGGCAAGCGCTACGCCCCACTCTACCAGCTCGACGTGACCGACTATCAGGGCTGGGCGCAAGGCCTCAAGGACTGCGGCTATGCCACCGACCCCGACTATCCGGCCAAGCTCACCGGCATCATAGAGCAATACCAGCTGTACAACTACGACTCGGGGCAGCCACGCATGGCCAAACCGCAGCCGCTGAAGCCCGACCCCAGCATCGGACACGACGCCGCTGCGGCGTCGGGCAGCGAAGCCACACTGCGCAATGTGGCGGCTCTGCACACGGTGCACCTGAAGTGGGGACTGCACTGCGTCAAGGCCCAACGCGGCGACACCTACCAGGCCATAGCCGCGGAATTTGACATAAAACCGAAAAAACTGCTTGAGTTCAACGATGCTGACCCCGGCGCTGGCCCACTGGCCGAAGGCGAGATGGTGTGGCTGGAAAAGAAGGAGAAACGCGCTCCCATGGGTTTCGACACCTACACCGTGCGCCACGGCGACAGCATGCGCGCCATAGCCCAGCAATTCGGCATACGCCTCGACAACCTGCTAAAGCTCAACAAACTGCCAGCCGACCACACGCCCACTCCCGGAACTCAGTTGCTGCTAAGATAACTTTCACACCGCAGCGGCGTCACCTGTGCACGGGCCAGCAGAATGAGCGCAGCCGCTTCTCCAGCGAGCGCTCGCGGCCACCAAGGTAACTGTTGCACAGCGCATGAAAGGCCGACGAGTGGTCCATGTGCGTGAGGTGGGCCAGTTCGTGGCATATAACCAAATCCACAAGGTCGGGCGGGAGCATCATCACCGCGCGCGACAGCTGTATCACCTTGCCAGTGGTGCAGTGCCCCAGCTTGCGCAAGCCTCGCCCCACTTCAAACCCCGCCGGCTTCAGTCCAAGCCGCGCCGCAATGCGTCGGGCGTGAGGCAGCAAGTGCTCACGGGCACCATGCTCCATCATCTTCAGCAGCGCGTTGGCCACCGAGCGATACACATTGCGGTCGGTAAGATCGGCCCCGGCAGGTATGCTCAGCGTGTATTCTGGATCATCATCGTAGCCAAACAGCAGCAGGTGCGGAGCGCGGTCCTGCTCCTTGATGGTGATGGCACACCCGAAGCACTCAATGCGCTGGCCCACGGCCAGCGGCGCTCCCACCGACGAGATGCCACGCAGGCTGCGCAGCCGTTCGCGCTCACGCTCAATGAGGCGCGCCACACATTGCTGCGTGGCCCCTTCGGGCGGCATGCCTATGCGCAGCCTCCCTTCCGACCACCTGAAGGTGGCGTTGCGCATGCCCACGCGCGTCCTAATCTGCACCGAGCCAAACTCTTTGTCTTCGTATTTGTATACTGCCATAGTCGTACGTCGTTTTTTTTCACACGCCCCAGTTTAGCTTGCCGCGCAGCGTGGCCGCAAAGTTGTGGCTGGTGCGCTGAATCACCCTAATGGCCGTGGGCGAGCGCCAGATGGTGACGGTGGTGCCACTTGGACAAAGCACCTCTTTGCCGTCGACGCTCACTTGGAATGCGCGGGCACGCGTCACGGTGGTGACAGCCACCCTGACGTCGTCGCGCATAACCAGCGGACGCATCGACAGCGAGTGGGGCGACACCGGCGACAGCACCAGGCACGAATTCATGGGGTCGAGTATGGGGCCGCCCACACTCATGTTGTAGGCAGTGGAGCCCGTGGGGGTGCACACCACCAAGCCGTCGCCCTTGTAGGTTGTGAGTTCCGAGCCGTTGACGGTGGTGCGCATCGCTATCATCGACGATGTGTCCTGGCGCAGGATGGCCACCTCGTTGAGCGCGCACAGACCGCTGAAATCGGCCTCACGGCAGTCAGCGGCCACCTGCAGCGTGGTGCGCGGCTCAATGCGGTAGTCGCCGCTGGTGAGTTCGCGGGCCACCTCATCGGCTTCATCAATGCCAGCCGTGGTAAGGTAGCCCAAATGACCAGTGTTGATGCCCATCACAGGCGTGCCGGTGCCGGCCACCCAGTGTGCAGCCTTCAGAAAAGTGCCGTCGCCACCGAGACTTAGCACCGCATCCACGTCGCCAGGGCCGCATTTACCGCCAATAGCCTCAGTGCCAAGCGGCAGCAATGCGCCACTTTGGCGCAGATAAGCCAGAAACGCCCCCTCCACGAGCAGCCTGATTCCGCTCTGGCTGAGCGTGGCCAGCAGCCGCTCCACCCCGGGCAGATGCCCGTGCTGATATTCATTGCCAAAAATAGCCAATTCCATAGTGTGCCTTGCTTTACTTTTGAATTGTGGCGGGGAAAGCCGTTTTTAATATATTTTGCTTTTATATTCCATTATTTCCCCTTAAATTTGCCTATAGTTTGCTTTGGCAAATATACAAATAATTTCGCATAACACAGCCGCCGCGGCACACTGGCTGCCGCAGTGCGCTGAAAAGACATATGCACACATACTCATTTTTTATCGGCAGGAGAAGAACTGAAAGATGGTAAATTTAAGTGTTAACATTAACAAAGTGGCCACGCTGCGCAACGCCCGCGGCGGCAATGTGCCCGATGTGGAACGTGTGGCGGTAGACTGCGAGCGCTTTGGCGCCCAGGGCATCACAGTGCACCCGCGGCCCGATGAGCGCCACATTCGCCACAGCGACGTGTTTGCCCTGCGCCCACTCATCCGCACCGAGTTCAACATCGAGGGCTACCCCACCGACGACTTTATGAACCTCGTGCTCATGGCCAAGCCGTCGCAGGTGACACTGGTGCCCGATGCGCCCGACGCCCTCACATCGTCGAGCGGCTGGGACGTGGCCCCCAACCTTGAGTTCCTCACAGGCATCGTCGACCGCCTTAAAGAAGCCGGCATACGCACAAGCATATTCGTGGGCACCGACCCCGACAACATACGCGAGGCAGCCAAGACGGGCACCGACCGCGTGGAGCTGTACACGGGCCCGTATGCCGCGCAGTTCAAGGACGACCCCGAGAAGGCCATAGCCCCATTTGCCGCCGCCGACGCAGTGGCACACAGCGTGGGCCTTGGCATCAACGGCGGGCACGACCTAAACCTTGAGAACCTCAAGTATTTCAAGGACCATATGCCTCACCTGCTGGAAGTGTCGATAGGCCACGCCATAATCAGCGATGCGCTGTATCTGGGCCTGGAGCAGACCATCAAGGCCTACAAGGAGTGCTTGAAATAGCGGGCAGGAGGCAAACCAACAGATTTCACTACTCACACATCATTACACATAATCACGATTAAAGAAATTAAACTATCATGGCTCTACTCAACTTAATACTGGCACAGGTGGCCGCCACAGGCGACAGCGTGCAGCAAATAACCGACACGGCAGTGCAAACAGCGGCTCAGGCGGCCACCGCCGCCACACAGGCAGCCCCAGCTGCCGCCGAAGCCACAGCCAAGGAGCTTTCGGTGTGGGACCTCACCCTGTCGGGCGGCTGGCTGATGATTCCGCTGGCTCTGCTTGCCATTGTGAGCATCTACATATTTTTCGAGCGCTGCTTTGCCATAAGCTCGAGCACACGCGAGGACAAGAACTTTATGCAGCAAATACGCACCCTCATCCACGACGGGCGCATCGACGAGGCCGAGAAGCTGTGCAAAAGCGCCAACACCCCCTACTCGCGCATGATTGAGAAAGGCGTGTCGCGCATAGGCCGCCCGATGAACGATGTGCTGGTGGCCATTGAAAACGTGGGCAACATGGAGGTGGCCAAGCTCGAAAAAGGCTTCACCTGGCTGGCAACCACAGCCGCCGGAGCGCCCATGATTGGCTTCCTGGGCACCGTCACCGGCATGGTGCAGGCTTTCTTTGCACTGGCAAGCGCCGGCAGCAACAGCAACGTGTCGATTCTGGCCAGCGGCATCTATGAGGCTTTGGTGACCACCGTGGCCGGCCTTATTGTGGGCATCATAGCACTGTTTGCCTACAACTACCTCACATCGCGCGTCAACAAGGTAATGAACAAGCTCGAGGGCAACGCCATGGACTTCATGGACCTGCTCAACGAGCCAGCCAAATAATTCATAAGCAACTCTCACTGATATTATGGCTTTAAAACGACAACACAGTTCGCTGTCGATGTTCAGCATGGCGTCGATGACCGACGTCATATTCCTGCTGCTCATCTTCTTTATGGTGACGAGCACATTCGTGTTTCCGTCGGCGCTGGAGGTGAACCTGCCGCAAAGCAGCCAGCAGACGGCGCTCAAGCCCAGCACGCGCATCTACATCGACAAAGACCTAAACATGTATGCCACGCAGGTGCAGCCCGACTCGGCCACCGAAAGCCAGCCGGTGCCGCTGCCCGCCGACCAACTCGACGGCTTCCTGCAAAGCATAAAGCAGGGCAACCCGCAAGACTTCGTGGCACTGCACGCCGACGAGGAGGTGCCCTACGGCAAAATTGTGGAAATACTGGACAAAGGCTCGAAAAACGGCCTTAAAATAGTGCTTGCCACCAAGCCGGCACAAGCACCCGGCGAAGGCGGCCGGCAAGCACAGCAACCCTCAGCAGCACAGCAATGAAACGAGGCAACAAGAATGAAATAATGGCTGCGGTGGCAACGCTAATCATAGCGGTGGCCGCTCTGCTCGTTCTTGTCTTTTCCAGCCTGCACTGCCAGTGGCCGCCGGCCGAGGCCGACCTGGCGCAGCAGCTGCAGCAAGACTCCATAATGTTTGGCGGTGAATATGTGATGCTCGGCAACACCCTTGAGCCAACCGAATCACAGGAAATGGACACCGAATCGCCCGCCGAGGCAGCCAAAGAGCCAACCGACCAGCCCGAGGCGCCAGGCGACGACATGGAAGACGCCGGCAAACCCGCCCCCAAGCAGGCCGAACCAATAACACAAAAGCAGCCGTCGCCCATGAAGGTGAAACCCGCTGAAAAGAAGAATGAAAAGACGGGGCCCGCAACGGCAGCGCGGCCCAACAAAAAGGTTGAGCAAAACCGCAACGGCAAAGCAGCGTCGGCAGTGGCCAGCAGCGTGAAAAACGCCTTCGGCCGCTCACAGGGCAACGGCAGCGGCAAGCAGGGCTCGCCCAACGGCAACGCTTCGCAAGGCGCACTGCAGGGCAACCCCGGCCTGTCGGGCCTCGACGGCTACACTGTGGCCTCCTGGGGCCGCCCGCACAGCCGCTGGGAAGGCACCGTGCAGGTGAGGGTGCGCGTCAACGCCCGCGGCAAGGTGATTGAGGCCCACGCAGTGGGAGGCAGCGGACAGGCCTACGCCCACCCCGAAGTGCGCCGCAGCTGCGAGCAGGAATCAATGAAATCGGCATTCTCGGTGAAAAAGAGCCGCACCACAGAGGGCATTGGCATCATCACCTGGCGATTCATTTAAAGCAACGACACACACTCAACGACACACACTACTCCGCGCCGCGTTCCAAAGCCGCAGCGCGGAGTAGCCACATTTACCCATCTTATTTCACTTTTTTTTGCAAGATAGCCGTTGACTCCTATATAAAGCAGAGTTTGTTTGCTGGAAAAACGGCAAGAGGGATTTTGAAGAATATATTGACAATGAAAGAATTAAATCACTATCAAAAGGAAAGAGCCCGGCAAAAATACCGAACTCTTTCTCTTATAAGATGTTTATTCATCCAACTTTTGGGATGCACTTCAGTTCATACAAATAGGGGAATATCATTTTGACGCACCTTCACTACGATGAAAAGACGTAGTATTAGTCTACAGCGACTTCTTGTGTAACAGTTGTGTTCAGAATTGTTCCTTGTTCTATTTTGGGATTGCTTCCTTTCATAAGACCGCTTAAAAGGCCTATTGGGAAAAATATTACTGAAAGTGCAATAACACCACCAAGTTTACCACCACCTTTTTTGCAAGTGCTTAAACGCAATGGCACACGCTTGTTGCCAATTGTTTTGGTGGTTGCGTTAGTCATGCATACTTTACCAGCCTTGCCCCATGAGCCGCTTTGCTCAAGAGAATATTCAATACTTGCAGGAGTACCGGCAGAGATCAAAACTCGAGTGCCATCTGAGGAGTAAACATCGTTGGCGACAGTTGCTTTAATTAGGCCATTTTCTGCACTATTGTTCATTTTGACTGTTTCCGATACAGTTAAAACTACAGGTGCACCACCGTCAAGAATGTTGCTGCGATTTGTTGATTGCGCAATGGCCCACGCAGGGAACGAGAACATCAAAGCAAAAATCAACAGGACTGAAATGAAACATTTCCAGGGATTAATTTCTTTTTCCATTTAGCAATAAATTAGTTGTTAATTAAATGTGAATAATTTCGATGCAAAATTAAGCGAAATTTAACTATTAGCCCCCCCGATTATTAAATAGTGTTAATTATTCCCCAAGGATTCCAAGACCCGTATTGTCTGTCGGTCAACTCTAAATCAGCGTTGTCGCAATGGTATGGAGATGTTGTCATTGAGCTGCTATTTTCTGGGAAGAGGCGTTTTGTAAAATCGACTTTACAAAAACAAATCTATTTTGTAAAGTCGATTTTACATAACAGACAATTTTGATCTTATGCATATTAACGAGAGGAAAAAACGGGCGCGCCGCGCAGCTATCTTTGTAGCTGCGCGGCGCGCTTATGTTGTGTTTACGCTGATTGTGCTGGGGTTCTCTACTTCACAATCACTTTTGTGGCTTTAGCTCCGGTTTTCACCACATACACGCCTGCGGGCAGGGAAACTGTGGCGTTGCCAACGCCTGCGGCCACCTTGCGGCCATCTACGCCATACACGGCATAGACTGCGCCGTCGTTGCCGCTGATGGCAACTGCGCCACTTGCCACGCTCACTTTGGCTGCCGAAGCCCCAACTGCCTCTACGGCGGTGGTGCCGGGCACGAGAATCAGGTTGACATCGGCCATCATAGTGCCGGCGCTGTAGCCGAATGACGCATTGGGGTCGAAGTGGGTGTCGTCGTACTTCGAGTCAAACACCGAGCACTTTGCATCACCATTGTTGCCGAATGTGCCGCGGAATGTGACGTCGCCTGCATCGGTGCCTGGAGCGTTTTTGTAGAACAGCACCACCAAGTTGCCGCCCTTGTAGCTGTAGGGTGCAGCAGCCGGCAATGTCAGCTCGGTGTCGCCCGCGCTGATGTTAACCTTGCCGTCGAAGAACTTGGTGAGCGAGCTTGCAGGAATCACACCGGCAGTGAGATTGTCGGCATCAGCCTCGCCAACCCACACTTGAACAGGAACGGCCTCATAGGTGCGCGAGCACTTGGTGTAGGGGAATGAGAGCAGTTCGAGGTTGCAACCAGCGCCCACGCCGATGCGCGAGGCGGGATATACGGTTTCAGAGATGGCTTCTGAGCTAAGGAACGAAGTGGGCAGCACATAGAGGTTGCTCGGCTCGCTGGCTGCGATGCTCACGTAGTGGCTGCCCTCGGGCAGCACGCGCTGCTGGGTCTGGGCCGTGGTGTTGTTGGTGTTGTCGTCGTCGGCGCCATACTGCACATAGCCCTCCACGGTGGTGGTGCCCACCGTCTTAGGCACATAGCTGAGTTTGACGCTGGCGGTAGCCATTGAGGCAAGTTGCGGGCCGTCGGCCTCGGCAAGCACGCGCCCAGAGGCGTCCTTCACTTGCACTTTGTAGCCACTGGCCGTGTTCACGCCCTTGTTCATCACGCCCACTTCATAGTCCACATTTTCGTTTACCTTTGGGTAGCCGTTGGTGGCAAGGCTGGTTGCAGCCAGGTCGTTGGCCTTCTTGACCACTGCGGAGACATTGGCCACCCAGCCCTGGTCGCGGCTCATAGCATCGCTGAAGAAGACAAATGTGAGTGCGCCAGCAGCGTTGGTGGCCTCAACGTGCTTCAGTTCAGCAGGTACGCTCTCGGCAGTGAAGCTGCCATAAAGCGGAGCGGTAACGCCCGCACCGTTAAACACCTTCAGTGAGTCGCCGTAGGTGTCGAGCGAGAATTGTGTGAAGTCGGCAGTCACATAGCTGTTGGGCGACTTCGGGGCAACCACTATGGTGTCGCGGCGGTTGTTGGGATAATATCCTGTGCCGGAATAGTCATAGAACTTGTAGGTCACGCCATCTTCGACCTCGGCCTTTGCGCCCTGCCCCATCACAATCCAGTTGGCAGGCTTGACAAGCACCTGCGGAGCAGATACAGCCGGGCCTTGGCCAACGCCGTTGACAGCAGCAACGCTGTAGACGTAGCGGCCAAAGCCGGGAGCGTCGGTCAGCGCGGTTTTGCCGGCCTCCACATTGATGGTGGTAGCTGTGGTGGAGCCTTCGGCGCGGCGTGTCACCACATAGCCGGTGATGCCTGCGGGGTCGAACGCTCCGCCATGTTCACCTGCATCGGGCGCGCTCCACGACAGCTGTGCGTTGCTGTCGCCAGTGGCCACACTGAAGCCCTTCACCTGGCCAGGGGTGTCGTTGCCCACAGTCACGGCAATGCCGTCGGTTTCGACGCCGCCGTCACCTTTGCCGTTCACAGGCACAAGGCTGTAGGTGTACTGGCCGTCGGCGAGGTCCTTGTCGGTGTATGAGGCCTGCTGCCCTATGGCCGTAGTGTTCACAGTGGTCACAAGCGCGCCGTTGCGCATCACCTTCACAGCCGTGAGGCTTGCAAGGGCGTTGCCCTGCGCGTCGGTCGAGGGGTTGGTCCAGCTGAGCGTGACGCTGTTGCCGCTCACAGTGGCTTTGCGGGCGGTCACGCGGTCGGGCGCTCCGGCAGCCACATCGATGTAGGGCACCATAAGGCCGCCCATGCTGCTCGAGCAGCCGTCCATCTTAAGCGCGCCCAGCCGTGTGGCCTTGCCCGTGGCCTTGTCCACGGTGTAGAGCGAGTAGTCGCCATTGTTGGCCCAATAGAGAGTGCCGGTGTTGTAGTCGAAAGCCATCGTCTGGTCGTAGGCGGCATCCACACCTGTGTAGCCCACAGGGGTGCACAGCGCCGTGGCCTTGTCGATGGTGTAGAGAGTGTCGCTCGTGGCGATGCCATACAGCTGGCCGGCCTTGTCGGCCGCAAGAGCTATTATGTAGAGGCCAGTGCCGCCTGCGGTGTTAAACTTGGCCAGGCGCGTGACAGCGCCCGTGGCAATGTCCATCGAAGCAAGATACTCGTTGCCCGTCTGCACGCCAAGCACCTTGCCGGTGCTGTAGTCATAGGTCATGTCGACGAGCTTGCTGCCCTTCGAGCCCACCAGAGTGCGCTCGCCGGTGTTGATGTCGATGGTATAGAGCCCTTCAAAAGTGCTTTGGGTGCCAGGTTGCACCGCCTGGGCATACCACTTGTAGTTGTAATAGAAGCCGCTGTAGCACACGCCCTTGCTGCTTTGATCGTTGAGCAGGGTCAGGGACTCGGTGTTGGCGGGGTCGATTTTCACTGGGCCGCGCTTGGCGGTGAGGGCTCCGCGCTGCCATGTCTGGTAGCCGTAAAGCCCTGTGCCGGCATTTGCCGTGACCGCCGCAGCGGCCATAAGTGCCAGCAATAGGTAATTTTTGTTCATAGATGAAAACATTAACGGTTATTACAATTTATCCGATTTAGTAGCAAAATTACAATAAACCAGCGAAATTTCACAGCTTTTTGCCACAGCTGCCACAAATTTAATTCAAATCGCCCTGTGCCCTCATGGTGCAGTGTCGTGCGTTTTGAGTCAAGATTGGAGTGGCATATTGGGTGTGATTATGAAAATTATAGCTAACTTTGCCATTACACGAAAACGACACCAAAATGAGCGAAAACTACATAGTATCGGCACGCAAATACCGCCCGTCATCGTTTGGCACAGTGGTGGGCCAGCAGGCCCTGACACACACGCTAAAGACGGCTATAACGAGCCACCGGCTGGCGCACGCCTACCTGTTTTGCGGTCCGCGCGGCGTGGGTAAGACCACATGCGCGCGCATCTTTGCCAAGGCCATTAACTGCGAGCACCTTACCGCCGACGGCGAGCCGTGCAACGAGTGCGAGTCGTGCCGCGCCTTCAACGAGCAGCGGTCGTACAACATAGTGGAGCTTGACGCGGCCAGCAACAACTCGGTGGATGACATACGCAACATCGTGGACCAGGTGCGCATTCCGCCCCAAGTGGGACGCTACCGCGTGTTTATCATCGATGAGGTGCACATGCTGTCGCAGGCTGCATTCAACGCATTTCTGAAGACGCTTGAAGAGCCGCCGGAATATGCCATATTCATCCTCGCCACCACCGAGAAGCAGAAGATCATACCCACCATTCTGTCACGCTGCCAAATCTACGACTTCGCGCGCATCACCGTGCCCGACATTGTGCAGCAGCTGCAGGGAATATGCCAAAAGGAAGGAATCGAGGCCGAACCCGCCGCACTCAACGTGATAGCGCAAAAGGCCGACGGGGCCATGCGCGACGCATTGTCGATTTTCGACCAGGTGAACGCCTCAAGCGAGGGGCACATCACCTACCAGAGCGCAATCGACAACCTAAACGTGCTGGACTATGACTACTACTTCAGGCTCGACGCCGCCTTCCTTAAGGGCGATGTGCCACAGGCACTGCTCATCTACAAGGAGGTGCGCGACCACGGGTTTGACTCGCTGTTTTTCATCAACGGGCTCGCGCAGCACATACGCGACCTGATGGTGGCCAGCTCGCCGCAAACGGTGTCGCTGCTCGAAATGAACGGTGACATTGCCCAGCGCCATGTGAAGGCTGCAGCCAGCTTCAACCCGCGATTCTTCTATATGGCCATGGACCTGTGCAACACCTGCGACCTTAACTACCGCGACGCATCGAACAAGCAGTTTCTCGTGGAACTCACGCTGATTAAGCTGTGCCAACTGCTCAACCCGCAGCCGCCCACAGGCGGAGGCCAGCCCCAACTGCGCGATGTGGCCCCACAGCAAGCCCCACAGGCACAACAGCCACAAAGCCACGCTGCCGCTGCACCTAAGGCAACAGCCCCTGCCGCACCGCAAGCGGGCATCCAGCAGCCGCCACAACAGCGCCAAGTGCCACAACAGCCAGCCATGACGGCCAGCGGCCACACGGCTTATACACCCCGCCCAGTAGCGGCACAAAACACTCACCGCATCTACATCAACAACCAGGCCGCAGCGGCACAGCAGGCTGCAAGCAAGCGAGCCGCGCCAGCCTCGCAAGCCACCCACCGCAGCGCCCCCTTCACCGCGCAACAGTTGCTGGAAGCCTGGAACAGCTACATAAAGCAGCACCCAGAAGAAAAGGTGATAATCAACACCATGCGCAACTCGCTGCCACAGCGTGTAACCGACGACCAATACCAAATTGAGGTTGACAACGACGCCCAAGTGGAATTTATGGAAGACAGCATGCGCAATCTGCTGACCTTCTTGCGCAATGCCGTGAACAACGATATGCTGGCCATCGACGTGAAGCTGCGCAAAAGCGGGCCACGCCCCGCCGTGCTCACCGACCGCGAGATTGTGGAAAACCTGCGCAAGAGCAACCCCGACTTCAACCAATTCATCAAAGACTTCGAGCTTAGCATGGCATAGCCGGCTCTACACCCACCAAGCAAAACGGCAAAACAAAAGCAACCGCCTTTCCATCGCGCCCTGCGGCGCAAGGAAAAGCGGCCTTATTATTTCTATACCCTTTCACCTAAAAGCGGCCTGGAGGCGGGCCCATGGGCGGGCGGCCGCCGAAGCCGCGGCGCGGGCCTGGATGGTCGCCGTCGTCGCGGCGGTCCTTGGGCTGCTGACCCTTCTTGAATGTGGTGAAGCGGTAGGTGAACGACAGCATGCCATAGCGCGAAAGGGAGTTGTAGGCCACATCCTCGATGTAGCTGGCGGTGGTGTTGCGGTTCACGCTTTTGCGCTGGCCAAGAATGTCGTAGACCGACAGCTGGATTGATGCTTGCTTGTCGTGCAGAAACTGGTAGCCCACCGAACCGTTCCACAGCCACTGGCGCGTGTTGTAGCCGCTGGCGTATCCCGATGTGGCGCTGTAGCTGAGGTCGGTGCTAACCACCAAGCCAAACGGCGCACTCACAGTGGCATTAAGCATGCCGCCATAGGTATGGATATTGCGGTTGCCCGATGTCTGCACAGTGTTGTGGGTGGTCTGGAAACTATAGCGCGGGCGCAACTCGATGTCGAACACGCCGTTGCGGAAAGCCAGACCGGGCGACTCGCTGACACTGGCCGTGGCGCTGCGGTTATACTTGCCGTTGTTGTATCCCTTGGTCTGCGAGTAGCGCGCAAACAGGTGGTTGGTGAAGTAAAGCGTTTTTTGCGCCCCGAATGGGAAGCTGAGCATGTTCATGCCCATAGCGTCCCACACGCCGCCAACGTTGGTGTAGGTGGTGGTGCGTCCACCGGTGGTGGAGTTGTAGTCGGTCTTGGAAATGATGCTGTTTTGCTCGAAGTTGACATTCATCATGGCCATTATGCTGCGCTGCGCGCCTTGGTTAAAGTCGCTGTAGCGGGCGTTGATGCGATGGGTGAACGTGGGCTTCAACTCAGGGTTACCAATCACGATGTTGAGCGGATTGGACACATCGGCCACTGGCTGCAACTTGGTGAGCGACGGCTGGCTGGAGCGCATGCGATAGTCAAACGCCAAATTGCGAGTCTTTGAGAACTTGTAGCGCAGGCGCGCATAAGGCGCCACGCTCCACACCCAGCGCGAGGGAATGGTGCGCAGCGAGTTCAGCAAATTCTCGCTTGCCGACATTGCCGACTGCACAGTGAAGCCCAAATTCAGGTTGTAGGCTTTGCGCACCTGGCGGAAACCCAGCTGCATCGACTGGTTGAAGTAGCGGTTGCGGAAATTGTTGCTCTGACTCTCGTTAAACGTGCGCTCAAGCTCAGGGCCAAGTTCACTGTCGATGATCTGGCTCAGCACCACGCCATCGGTGAGCGCATAGCCGCCATATTGCCGGCTGACGTATGACGTGAAGCTGGCGTCGTGCAGCAGGTCGGCCATCAGCCAGTTGGCACTGGGCACAGGCTGTGCCGAGGGCTGGCGGGTGATGTCGTAGACGGCCTTGTTGGCCTTGCTCACACGATAGTTTGCGCTGTAGGCCACGGTCAGGAAGCGCGCATTGCTCACACTGCCCAGCGGCTCGGTCCACGTGAGGCGGCCGTTCACGCCGTTGGTGAGACGGTGGTTGTCATATATCTGGTCGATGGTTTCATCGGGGTCTGGCTTAAGGAAATATGTGTTGCGGGTGTAGGTGTTGCCGTCCTCATCCACATTGGAGTAGCTGTAACGCAGCTGCGCACTGTAGCTGCGCCCGGGGTGCGACTTCACCTTGCGGTTCCACACCAGCTGGCCGGCGGCCTCATAGCTGCTGCCGTGGTTGGCATACGAGCTTAGGCTGCGGTTGACTGGGGTGAGCGCGGCGTCGCCCGCGCGTGTCATCGAAGAGTCGCTCTTGGTGCTGTTGCTGAAGTTGAATGAAAAGTTTGGGCGGAACTCAATGGTGTTTTGCGAGTCCACCTCCCACTTTATGCGAAAGTCGCCGCGCACGTTGTGGCCCTTGTCGCGCGAGAGCGATGCCGAGCGGTAGTAACTGGTGCTGTCGGGGAACAGATAGGTGCGGTCGCGCGACGAGCGCGTGTCGCGGTCGCTGTGCGAATACATCACGTCGCCGCCAATGCGCAGGCGCTCGCTGTCGCGCGAGCCCACATTGAAGTTGATGCCGGCATTCTGCGATGTGGTGATGCCGTTGCTGCCGCCAAAGCGCTGGAAGCGCGACGCGCCGCCGTCGGTGAAGCCCAGATTGTTGGTGTTGTTGCCGCCGCCCATCAGGGTCAGTTGGTTGCCGCCGCTAAAATAGTTGGCCATCACATTGCCCATATAGCGGCTGTCGGTGCCGTAGCCGGCCGTGGCTGTGCCAAACCAGCCATTGTTCATGCCCTTCTTCACGGTGAGGTTGATCACCGTCTCGTCCTCACCATCGTCCACGCCCGTGAGGCGCGCCAGGTCGCTTTTGCGGTCAATCACCTGCAGTTTGTCGACCATGTCGGCCGGAATGTTTTTAGAGGCCACAGTGGGGTCGTCGCTGAAAAACTCCTTACCGTCGATCAATATCTTTGTCACCGACTTGCCGTTGGCCGTGACCTTGCCGTCGCTGCCCACCTCCACGCCCGGCAGGCGCTTCAGCAGGTCTTCAACCACAGCGTTGCTCTGCGTCTTGTAGGTGTCGGCGTTATACTCCACCGTGTCCTCCTTTACGGTAATGGGGGTCTTCACACCCACCACCACAGCCTCCTTGAGGCGTATCGAGCCTGTGCCGAGCTCCACGGCGCCAATATTGACGTCGCGGCCCTCCACACTCACGCGACGCACAGCGTCGGAGTAGCCGAGATAGCTGAACTTCAGGTAATACTTGCCGCGCGGCACATTGCGCAGGTTAAACACGCCATGGGCATCGGTGGCCGTGCCGGCCACAAACGTGCTGTCGGGCGTGGCTCGCAGCAGTTTCACAGTGGCGCCCACGAGTTCGGTGGTGTCGGCGCCATCAACCACAATGCCATTAATCGTGGCCGCGCGTGCAGCCAGCGGAGCAAGCAGCGCTGCCGCCAATGCAATTATTGAGATTAGTTTATTCATCGATAATTGTTTTTCGGTCATGGCAACTCGCCAAGCCTTTTTCATAGCATAAAGGTAACAATTACATTCCACTCCGGCAAAAAAGATATACCGCCGCCGCGATTTCATCGACAAACGCCCCCCACTCCACCCCGCCTTTCTGTGGGGGCTTCACTGCCGCTTAAGCGAGCCAATCCACTGGTTGAGTTCACTTTCGGGCGTGGTCATGCGGTCGTAGTGGCGCGCATCGGCGCTGAAGCGGAACTCATGCGCGTTTTGCACCGTGGCACCATTGCGGCGGGCTATCTCGGTGATGTTGGCCAGCACACTGCCTGGCCAGCCGGCATCGGTCATGTATGGCACCACCACCTTGCCAGTGAAGTCGTTGTATGAAAGGAACGACAGCACCGCCGGCGCCATCTTGTACCACCAAGTGGGAGTGCCCAAAATAATTCGGTCATAGTCCTTAACCTCTTTTCCAATAGGCTGCAATTCGGGCTTGAACCCTCTGTTGACCTCGCTGTGGCCCTGGCTGACGGCCACCTCATAATCAGACGGATAGGGTTGCACCGTGAGCAGCCGCACCAGGTCGCCGCCCACCTCACTTTGGATTTTCTCGGCTATGCGCCTTGTGTTGCCAGCCGTGAACGAGAAATAAACGATTAGAGTCTTCATAACTAATGCTTGTTTTGATTACACGCTGCAAAGGTAGCGCGCACTCGACACCCGTGCTGTGGCCAAATTAAAGTTTCTCCTACCATGATTACAGATGCCAAGCGGTTTTGGGGGCGGAAGTTTTGATTGTGGCGAATGTTTTGTAACTTTGCCAATTTGAAGGGGGCTTCCACCCCTTGCAAAACGATATACAATCTCGATAAATGAAAGGATTCTTCAAACTGCTGGCGCGCTTTGTGCCACCCTACAAGAAGCTGCTGGCGCTGAACGTGCTGTTCAACGTGCTGGCGGCATTCCTCACCCTGTTTTCATTCGCGCTAATAATCCCGATTTTGGAAATGCTGTTTGGCATCAACCAAACCACCTACACATTCATGGCCTGGGGCAGCGCCAGTGTGAAGACGGTGGTGGTCAACGACTTCTACTATGCCGTGCAGTGCATCATAGCGCAATACGGCCCGTCGACCGCCCTTGCAAGCATAGCACTGGCGCTGGTGTTGATGACGGGACTGAAAACGGGCAGCGCCTACCTGAGCGCGTTTTTCATGATAGGCATACGCACCGGCGTGGTGCGCGACCTGCGCAACCAAATCTACAACAAGATTGTGAGCCTGCCAATAGGCTTCTTCAGCAACGAGCGCAAGGGCGACGTGATGGCGCGCATGAGCGGTGATGTGACCGAGGTGGAAAACTCCATAATGTCGTCGCTCGACATGATGTTTAAGAACCCCATAATGATTGTGGTGTGCCTGGTGATGATGATAGTGGTGAGCTGGCAGCTCACGGTGTTTGTGCTGGTGCTGCTGCCGCTGGCCGGGCTGGTGATGGGCAAGGTGGGCAAGCGGCTGAAGCGCGTGTCGCTGGAGGTGCAGACGCAGCTGGGCGTGCTGCTCAGCAACATCGAGGAGACCCTGGGCGGCCTGCGCGTGATCAAGGCCTTCAATGCCGAGGGCAAGGTGCGGCGCCGCTTCAGCGAGGAGAATGAGAAATTCCGCAACACATCGCGCCGCATGAACCGCCGCTACGAGCTGGCCCACCCCATGAGCGAGTTTCTGGGCACGGCCACCATTGCCATAGTGCTGTGGTTTGGCGGCACGCTTATTCTCGACGGCCACAGCAGCATCACGGCGCCGTCGTTTATCTACTACATGGTGATTTTCTACAGCATCATCAACCCCGCCAAAGACTTCAGCAAGGCCAGCTACTCGATTCAGCGCGGCATGGCGTCGATGCAGCGCATCGACAAGATTCTGCAAGCCCAAAACCCGATAAAAGACCCCGTGCACCCCATCGAGCTGACAGAGATGCGCCAAGGCATCAGCTTCAGCAACGTGCGATTCCGCTATGGCGAGCAGTGGGTGATCGACGGAGTGTCGCTCGAAATTCGTCGCGGCCAGACGGTGGCCCTCGTGGGCCAAAGCGGCAGCGGCAAGACCACGCTGGCCGACCTGCTGCCACGCTTCTACGATGTGCAGGAGGGCTCAATAAGCATCGACGGCCACGACCTGCGCGAATACCGCGTGGCCGATGTGCGGGCCCTGATGGGCAACGTGAACCAGGAGGCCATACTGTTTAACGACTCGTTTTACAACAACATCACCTTCGGCGTGGAGCAGGCCTCACGCGAGCAGGTGGAGGAGGCGGCACGAATCGCCAACGCCTACGACTTTATCATGGCCAGCGAGCAGGGCTTTGACACCTGCATAGGCGACCGCGGGTGCAACCTGAGCGGCGGCCAGCGCCAGCGCATAAGCATTGCGCGCGCCATTCTCAAAAATCCGCCCATTCTCATCCTCGACGAGGCCACATCGGCCCTCGACACCGAAAGCGAGCATTTGGTGCAGGAAGCCCTCGACAACCTGATGCGCAACCGCACCACACTGGTGATTGCACACCGCCTGAGCACCATTAAAAACGCCGACCTGATATGTGTGGTGCAAGACGGCAAGATAATTGAGCGCGGCACACACGCGCAGCTAATGGAGCAAGGTGGCGCCTACAAGCACCTTGTGGATATGCAAACTTTCTAAAAAAACACGTAACAAGCAATGACGCAAAACAAACCTCGCATAGCCATTCTGGCCTCGGGCAACGGAACCAATGCCGAGCGACTGGTGAAATATTTCGCACAGCGCGGCACTGTGCAGGTGGCCGCTGTGATGACCAATGTGGCCACGGCTCCCGTCATCGGACGGCTGAAGCCGCTGGGCATCGACGTGGAAGTGCGCGGGCGCGACGAGTGGAAGCAGCCCGACGGCATAGCGCGCGCCCTGGCCGGGCGCAATGTGGACCTGGTGGTGCTGGCCGGATTTCTGGCCATGGTGCGCGAACCGCTGCTGAGCGCCTACAGCGGCCGCATTGTGAACCTGCACCCCTCGCTGCTGCCGCTACACGGCGGCAAGGGCATGTGGGGCATGCACGTGCACGAGGCCGTGCTGGCCAGCGGCGACACGCAGTCGGGAATCACCATACACCTGGTGACGGCTGAGGTCGACGGCGGCGCCATAGTGGAGCAGCACAGCTGCCCCGTGCTTGCCACCGACACGCCGCAAAGCCTTGCCGAAAGGGTGCACCAGCTTGAATACCGATATTTTCCCGCCGCCGTCGAGCGCCTTGCAATCGAGGCTCACAAGCAGCGGCAGACTACCAAGCAATAATCAACTTCAAAAAAGCAAAAGGAATTATGAGACTAAAACGCATTTTATTGGCCACAGCCGCAGTAGCGGCCATTGTGGCATCGGCCCAGGCGGCAGACAAGGCCCCGGGGAAGTCGACCGTGCACCTGCGCAACGGCCAGTTTGTGACCGGCACCATAACCGAGCGCAACAGCGAGCGCGTGGTGATAGTGAGCAGCGACGACAACCTGAAATACGAGTTCGCCGCCAGCGACATCGACCACATCAGCCATGAGGCAAAGAAGAAAAACTACGACACCAGCAAATTCCGCGGCTTCATCGACCTGGGCTACGGCTTCGGCTTTGGCTCGCCGCGCAACAACTTCTGGGCGGTAGAAACCTCGTTTGGCTACCAGCTCACCCCCCACTACTATCTGGGCGCCGGACTTGCGCTGCACAACTTCAAGCCGTGCCTTGAGAGCTATCCCATGCGCACCGACAAGGAGAAGCCGCAACTCAACGACCCCGACTGGAAATATCCGTTCATCCCCATTTACATTGAAGGCCGCTACAACCTGCGCAGCGAGTCGCACAACACCCCATTCCTGAGCCTTAAGGCGGGCGCCACATTCATCAACCACGACGGCTTCTACGCCTCGCCTGCCATTGGCTGGCACTTCAAGGCAAAGCAATATTTCTCGTTCAACGTGAGCGTGGCCTACGCACTGCAGACGGCAAGCTACAAGCTGTGGTGCACGGGCGACACACCCGGGGCCATTCCCGACCACTCGGGCAGCAGCTATCTGAGCAAAGGCACCGCGTTTCACAACGTAATGGTGAAGGCCGGCATCGAATTCTAAGACACCAAAACGCCGCCAAGCGCCCATGGACCTCAACACCCACTTCATGCTGTCGATAGCGTCATCGGCCGTGATAGCCACGGTGGCCGTGACGCTGGCCATGGTGCACCTGCCTCGGTCCAAAGGGTGGCGGAGGTCGAATGCGGCAAGATGGACTCTGGTGGCGTCGTTTATCACCCTTGCCGCCTCGGGGTGCTTCAAGGTGGGCGACGACACACGCGAGCTGATGTCGATGGCCACAATATGCGTGGGCTCGTATCAGGCGCTGCTGTTTGCCTACACGGCCACGGCGTTTGTCGCTCCGCTGGCTGTGACTGTGAAGCGCACAGCCGCCATTTTTGCCGCAGTCACGGCCGCGGTGGGCGCCGTGACTGCAATAATGGTGTGGCTGCCACAGTATGGCACTGCTGCGCTCGTGGCGGCCCTCGCAGCCTACTGCGTGCAGTTGTGCGCACACACCGTGCGCTACCGCAAGATGGAGGCCGAGGCCAAAGCCAAGCTCGAAACTTTCTATGACGAAGATGTGGACCACCGGCTGCGCCCGGTGAACAGACTGTTCTACAGCGCGCTGTGCATAGGCATCATGGCAGCCGTGTTTGCCGCCATTCCCATAAGCAATTTGTGCTATAGCGTGTTTGTGGCCATCTACACACTCTACTACGTGTGGGTAGGGGCCATGGTGATAAACTACTTCATAGCCGGCGACTTCTTTGTGAAAGCAGCTGAGAGGCAAACAGTCAGTGAGACCGCCGCATCTGCCACCGCCAAGGCCAAGCCGGACACCGACAGCGGCGCGACAGAAGCCCTCAACAAGGCCATTGCAGGCTGGGTGGAACGGCGAGGCTACACGCAGTGCGACGTCAGCACCGACCAAATAGCACTTGAACTGGGCGTGACACGGCAGCAACTGGCCAGCTACTTCCAGTCGACGTTCCACACCACCTTCAGGTCGTGGCGCCTTAGGCTGAGGCTCGAGGAGGCGCAAAGGCTGATACGCGAAACACCGGACCTCAAGGTGTCGCAACTGCACGAAATGGTGGGGTTCAACGACCGCAGCAATTTTCACAACAAATTTGTAGAACTAACCGGAATGACTCCGAAGGCATATCAGCAGAAGCACGGCAGCAGCGCAGACTGACGCCACAAACCGCCTGCGAGGCCGTCTAAGCACCGCAAATGTCGGTGACAGGTGTTTTATCGTCCAAGCCGGCAAAACAGCCTCAGCGGCCACTAAAACAGCTGACGTAGGCAGCCTTATTTCAACAATTAACTTTAAAAAGCGCACATGGGCAACTTTTAAGCCCATGTGCGCTTTTACTTTGCATACGTAAAAAGGGAGGCAAACCTCCACATTAAAATCGCCATAAGCCTATGAAGGCACACAAGCCATAGTTAAAAACACACGTTGTGCCATGAAAAAGCCATGCTGACATAAGTAACTCAATCGATGAAATCGGCCATGTCACGACTCCAAACCGCAATAGCGGAGACGGAGACTGACATGGCCGTTTTTTTGTTTTCTCGGCAATGCGCAAGGGCACGAGACACGAGGGCAAGCGCGGCTTAGAACTGGAAGTAGATGAACGGCTGAATGTCGCTGCTCTTCACCTGAATGATGAGCACTATCATCAGCACCAGCGCCACGGCATAGCAGCCAGTGGGCAGTTTCACGAAGGCGCGCTTGCAGCGCTGCTCCACATCATCGGGGGCAAAGTGCAGCGCATAGCCCAGCACTATGAGGGCCATCACCTTCCAGTAGCCGGCCAGCAGCTGCGGCAGCAGTTCGGCATGGAAATTGGTGAAAATCTGGGTGATCATGGTCACCGAGTCGGAAAACTCACGGTTGCGGAAAAACACCCAGCACAGGCACACGAAGTTGAAGCACAACAGCACGCACAGAGCCTGCGCCAGTCGGCTGCGGTGGGGCACGCCGGCCCGCTGCCCCGTGACCTGCATCCACAGTTTGTGCACGGCCAGGGCCACGCCGTGGAGGCCGCCCCACGCCACAAAGTTCCACGACGCGCCGTGCCACAGTCCACCCAGCAGCATGGTGATGATTAGATTCACATACTGGCGCAGCTTGCCGTGGCGGTTGCCTCCGAGCGAGATGTAGAGGTAGTCGCGCAGCCATGTGGACAGTGATATGTGCCAGCGCCGCCAGAATTCGGTTATTGAGGCCGACTTGTAGGGGCTGTTGAAGTTGATGTTGAAGTGGAAGCCCATGAGCAGGGCAATGCCTATGGCCATGTCGCTGTAGCCCGAGAAGTCGCAGTAGATTTGCAGCGCGTAGCCATACACTCCCACCAGATTTTCGATGCCGCTGTACAGCGACGGGTCGGCGAATATGCGCTCCACAAAGTTGACGCTTATGTAGTCGCTTATCACAGCTTTCTTAAACAAGCCAATGATTATGAACCAGAAGCCCATGCCCAGCATTTCACGCGACACATACAGCGGCCGCCTGATTTGCGGGATGAAGTCGCTGGCCCGCACTATGGGGCCGGCCACAAGCTGCGGGAAAAACGACACATAGAAGGCATAGTCGAGCAAATTGTCGAGCGGCCTTATCTTGCCGCGATACACATCGATGGTGTAGCTAAGCGACTGGAAGGTGAAAAACGATATGCCCACGGGCAGGAATATGTTCATGTTGTGGAAAGCCTCACCGCTGAGCTGGCTCCATATCTCGCCCAGGAAATTGGTGTATTTGAAGTATCCCAGCAGCCCGAGGTCGATGGCCAGGCTGAGCGTGACCAGAAGCTTGCGCCGCACCTTGCCCGTGGCACGCCCCAGCACGCTGGCTATCACAAAGTCGGTGCAAGTGACAAAGGCGAGCAGGAAAAAATAGGTGCCGCTGCTCTTGTAGTAGAAGTAGTAGCTGAAGGCGAGCACAAACAGCAGCCTCGGCGTGGCCTTGCGCCACAGCATGGCATACACCACTATGAAGCCGCAAAACAGCCACATGAATATGCCGCTGCTGAAAATCATGGGCGACTGCGGGTCGTAGGCCAGCTGGTGCTCTATGAGCTGCCACACGGCCTGCAGTGAATTATGTTGAGCTGCGATATCTATCATTTCATTTCAGTTTTTTTGATTTGCCCGGTCTCCACCTGGTGGCACTGGTAACCCCACACTATGGCATCGGCCATGATCGAGGCCAAGTGGTGGCCGCCATTCCAGTTGATGTGGGTGTAGTCGAGGTTGGCCATGCGCGGACGGGCATTGACCATGGCCACAATGCTGCCCTCGCCACCCATGGCCTCATACAGGTTCCAGAAGGCCACATGGCAGTCATAGGCCAGGCGCTGCTGCGTGTTGATGAGCCCAAGCACACCGCGCATGGTCTTCAGCGAGCCTCCGCTACGCTCGGCGCGGTCGCTGCACCCCACCACAAGGAAGCCCGTGCGCGGCATTGCGGCCTTCATGCGGTCGATGATTTCCTTCATCTTGTTGTGGTAGTGCGTGTAGTTTGAGCCGCGCGACGTGGCCACGTTAAGGCCATACATCACCACCACCAGGTCGTAGTGGCGCGCAGCGTCGAAGTCGCTGAGCATCTTCGGACTCACGTTGTACAGTTGGAAGCCGCTGGCCGACCTCAGCGAGTAGTTGTCGACCACTATGCCGCCGTCAGGATCCATGCTGACGCCCAAATAGGCCAGGTTGCCGCTCGAACGGTTCACCGTCCAGCGCACACGGCCTATACGGCCGCGCACCGTGGCCGTGGCCACCGATCCGGCAGGACTTAGCGACAGCTGCGGCTGCGGCACTCCGTTGACCTCGGCAGTGACGCTTGCCGAGCCAGAGCCCATGCAGTAGAACGACGACTGCGCGCAAGTGTCGAGGCGGCTAAGGAAGTTGCGCACGCCCGACGCACTCACCCAAGCCCCGCTGCCGGCCATGAAGTAGTGGCCCGTGAGGTTGGCCCATTGCGGCGAATATCCGCTGGGGTCGTTGCCATTGTGAGCCGTCCAGCCGCCAAACTGCTGCTGCACGCTGCGGCGGAAGCCGGCCACCTCGCTGCACATGGGCAGATAGCCCACGCCCGAGCCGCCAAAGCGGCGCTGCAGCGCTTCGCGCAGGTCGCTGGTGAGTATGTCGCCCTCGATGTAGGAGTCGCCGAGCACGGCAATGCGCACGGGGCGTCCCAGCGAGCCGAGGCTGTCGAGCGCGAGCCATAGCGGCTCCATGCCCTGATGCTCAAGGCCACTCATGTCGTCGATGCATGTCATGCCAGGGCGGCACGAGTCAATTTTGTTTTTCACCTCAAGCTTCTCCACCGAGTCGGTGGCCGCCGAGTCGGGACGCAAGTCGCTGAGCATGTCGATTTTGCGCATAGTCCAGTCGCCGGCGGCCACATCGGGCAGCCAGTACATGGCAATGAGCGCAAGCATCGACGCCAGCACTATCCATAGCACAGAGTGCAAATAGCCTCTTCCCATTATGCAGTTTTGATAATAGACATGTAACTCAATAACCAGCCGTGCGCACTGCATTCAGCGCGCGCAGCCATAATGGTTGCAAAATTACTAAAAAATTGATTGCCGCCACTAAAAATCACGGCCTTAAGCCCTAATCACCGTCACAAAAAAGCCCGTCAAGCGTCACCTCAATCAAAATACCACGAAATAGCGATATTTTTTGAGCCGGCAAGCCATAGTTGAGCCAAATCGAATGATTTTCGCACGATTTGGCCCAACTATGGGTGCAAGCAAGGCCACAGGCCTGCTTTTTTGGGGGCTGCCTGCGGCCTTGCTGTGTGTTGCTGCAAAATGTCAGCCCGTCAGAAGGGCTTTGCATCGGTGCCTGTGAACGACTGGAACAGTGCGTTGGCAAGGCTAGACGCACCTATGCGGAAATGCTCGTTGCTGAGCCACTCCTCGCCCAGCACCTCTTTGACTATGGTGTAGTATTTCACCGCATCTTCGGTGGTGCGGATGCCGCCTGCGGCCTTGAAGCCAATCATCACACCGTGCTTCTGATAGTAGTCCTTGATGCACTGGCACATCACATAGGCTGCCTCAAGCGACGCACCGGGATACATCTTGCCAGTCGACGTCTTGATGAAGTCGGCGCCCGAATACATGGCCAGAACCGAAGCCTTCTTGATGTTTTCGGCCGTCTTGAGGCAGCCCGTCTCGAGAATCACTTTCAAGTGGCGCTCGCCTACGGCGGCTTTGAGCTCGGCTATCTCGTCGCACATCTCCTCATAGGCACCGTCGATGAAGTAGCCCATGTTTATCACAATGTCCACCTCATCGGCTCCGTCGTTGACGGCAAGGGCTGTCTCGGCTATTTTCGACTCAAGATGGGCTTGCGACGACGGGAAGCATGCGCTGCACACGGCTATGCCCACATCGCTCACTTCAAGATTGGCCTGGACCACAGCGGCAAAGTTGGAATACACGCAAATGGCGGCCACGTTTTTGTAGTCGGGATACTTCACCCAATAGTCGTTGACTCTCTTGGTGAACTCGGCCACGCTGTGCTCGCTGTCGGTGGTGCTGAGCGTGGTCAGGTCAACGCAGTTCAGCAGGAACTGATACACCTCGTTGGTGCAGTTTTCCTGATAGTGCTCATCAATGATTTTCTGCACGGCGGCTGCCACTTGGGCGTCATCGGTGCACACCTGTGTGTCGGCAATCGCCTTCAAATACTTGTTGTCGGGAATGTCTTGTCCTTTTTGGATGGTTAATTCTGCCATAATTGTTATCAGTGTTATTGTTTTTTATTTCTTTTTGTCGGGGGCTACGTTGCCGAGCAGCTTTGGGTTGGCAAGGTGCCTGGTGGCATCGCGGCGGGTTTTCTTGTCGACGTTGCGCTTCAGCGCCCCAGTCATGTCCACCCCCATCTGGTTGGCAATGCACAGCAGCACCCACATCACGTCGGCAAGCTCGTCGGCCAAGTCCTTGCCCTCATCGCTGGGCTTGCACGACTGGTCGCCATAGCGCCGCGCCATGATGCGGGCCACCTCGCCCACCTCCTCGGTGAGCACGGCCATGTTGGTGAGTGGGCTGAAATAGCGCACTCCATATGTCTTTATCCAGTTGTCCACCAGTTTCTGGGCTTCTTCTATCGTCATAGTGCTGATTATTTAGCTTTGCGGGTTATGCGTTTGCAAATTTATTCTTTTAATTTGGAATCCACAATAATTGTCACTGGTCCGTCATTGATTAGCTCCACTTGCATGTCGGCACCAAACACGCCACGCTGCACCTCGCGGCCAGTGAGCTGCCCCACCCGCTCGCAGTACTTTTCATACAGCGGCACAGCCACATCGTGGCCTGCCGCATGGATATAGCTTGGGCGATTGCCCTTGCGTGTGCTGGCGGTAAGGGTAAACTGGCTCACGGCCAGCACATCGCCGCCCACATCGGTCACGCTGCGGTTCATCACACCGTTTTCATCGTCGAAGATGCGCATCTGCGCAGTTTTCGACGCCAGCCACTCCATGTCGGCCTCAGTGTCGCCTACAGCCACGCCCACAAGCACCATCAGCCCAGGGCCTATGCAGCTGTGCAACTCATTGTCAATAGTCACCGATGC
Source organism: uncultured Muribaculaceae bacterium (assembly GCA_934661195.1). Taxonomy (GTDB): domain Bacteria; phylum Bacteroidota; class Bacteroidia; order Bacteroidales; family Muribaculaceae; genus Sodaliphilus. Next base: position 187,045 of record CAKUJD010000004.1, on the reverse strand, counting down.
GCGCTTCACGCGCTGAATCACTATTCTCATATGCTTTTACTCTGTTTAAACTTTTGAAAATCAGCGTATTAATCGCCTTTCTCGTCTACTCCGCTGGCAATCAGCGCATTATGCAGTGCATCAGCTTTCTTCGGGCCTATCACTTCGGCCAATTCTTCGACCGTGGCCTCACTCATGCGCTTAATGCTCTTGAACTTGCGCAGCAGTAGGTCGCGCGTCTTCGGCCCTATTCCAGGAATGTCATCAAGGAGCGAGTGTATCTGGCTCTTGCTGCGCTGCTGGCGGTGGTGGGTTATGCAAAAGCGGTGGGCCTCATCGCGCAAGCGCTGCACCACGCGCAGCGTTTCGCTGTTTTTGTCGATGTAAAGCGGCACGCTGTCGCCGGGGAAATATATCTCGTCGAGACGCTTGGCAATGCCGGCAAGTGCTATCTTGCCGCGCAGACCTATCGAGTCGAGGGCCTCCACCGCTGCGCTAAGCTGCCCCTTGCCGCCATCCACCACCACCAGTTGCGGCAGTTCCTGATGCTCGGCCACAAGGCGCGAATAGCGGCGCACCATCACCTCGCGCATCGAGGCAAAGTCGTCGGAGCCCTCCACCGTCTTGATGTTGAAGTGGCGGTATTCCTTTTTGGCTGGTTTGGCGTTGCGGAACACCACACAGGCCGACACAGGATTGGTGCCCGAGATATTGCTGTTGTCGAAGCACTCAATGTGGCGCGGCAGCTCGCTTAGGTGGAAATCGCGCTGCATTGTGGTGAGCGTGCGCATGGTGCGCTGCTCAGGATTCAACTTCTCCATTCGGCGGTATTTGTCGGTGCGGTATTGCTCGGCGTTTTTCAGCGATATGGCCAGCAGCTTGCGTTTGTCGCCGCGCTGCGGCACCACATACTCAAGGCCGTCGACAGTCACATCGGGCACCACATTGACTATGGCCTCCCTCACCCTCTCGGCCTCGTAGGTGGCCTTGAAGCGCTGGTGCACCTCGCGCACGGCCTCGGTCATGAGTTCCTCGTTGGACTCGTCGGTGTCGGCCGCCTGAAATTTATATTCCAGGGTGAGGCTCTGCACTATGGTGCCGCCGCGCATGTGCATATAGTTGATGTAAGCGGCCGAATCGTCGCGCGTGAGCGCAAACACGTCCACGTTGTGTATGCTGGGGTTCACTATCACCGAGCGGGCACGATAGTTCTCAATCAGCTCATATTTGCGTTTAAGCAACTGTGCCTCCTCAAACTTCAGTTCCGATGCCAACCGCTGCATCTGCTGCATGAGGTAGTCGCTCACCTGCTTGGTGTCGCCGTTCAGGATTTGGCGCACTTCGGATATGTATTCGCCATATTTTTCGGCCGACACCAGTCCGCGGCAGCAGCCCTCACAGTTTTTTATGTGATACTGCAGGCACAGGCGCCACTTCAAAGCCTCGATTCCATCGGGCGTGATGGCATGGCGGCACGTGCGCAGTGGATATATCTGGCGTATGACGTCTATCAAGGCTCGCGCCACCTCAGTCTTGGGATAAGGGCCGTAGTATTTAGCTCCCCTCAAGTGAGCGTCGCGGGTGATGAACACACGCGGATACATTTCGCGCGTAACGCAAATCCACGGATACGACTTGTCGTCCTTGAGCAGCACATTGTAGTGCGGCTGATATTCCTTTATAAGGCTGTTTTCCAGGTCAAGGGCCTCCTCCTCGCTGTTGACCACAATATACTTCATGTCGGCAATGTTGCGCACCAGCATGTTGGTGCGCAACACCGGATGCACGCGGTTGAAGTATGAACTCACGCGGCGCTTGAGTTTCTTGGCCTTGCCCACATATATCACCGTGCCCTCGGCGTTGAGATACATATACACGCCGGGGCTGTCGGGCAGCAGGCTCACCTTGAGTTTTAATTCGTCGGTCAAAACAATCGTTGCTTTTTATCCGCGAAAAGGAGCTGCGCCCTATTCCACTCTGGCGCGGCCCCTTTTCTTATTGGTTGATGATTCGTGCGGCTCCATGCTATGGCCGCATTGTGCGTTTCTTTAAAAATCAAACAGCGTGTCGACTTGCACATCGGCCGGGAACACGCTGCGGCCATTCAGGAAGCTGAGCCCGCAAATAAAGTTGATATACACTTTCTTCGGATTCATCGTCTTCACCAGGTCGTAGGCGGCAAGCATTGTGCCGCCGGTGGCCAGCAGGTCGTCGTGCAGCAGCACCACATCATCGCTGGTGATGGCGTCCTTGTGAATCTCGATGGTGTCGGTGCCATACTCCTTGGTGTAGGTTTTCTTAATTGTGATTGCAGGCAACTTGCCTGGCTTGCGCAGCGGCACAAATCCGGCCCCAAGCTCCTTGGCAAGCACTGCACCGCCTATGAAGCCGCGGGCCTCAATGCCCACCACTTTGGTGATGCCTTTGCCGCGATACATGTCGACCAGGGCATCGCTCATCAGAGCAAAAGCCTTGGGGTCTTTAAACAGTGTGGTAAGGTCCTTAAATTGGATTCCTTTTGCCGGAAAATCGGGCACATTGCGCACCACGCTTTTCAGAAATTCAAGATCTTCTTTTTTCATATTGATGTTTTGTTTTCAGTATTGTTCCACGTGAAACATTTTGCCGCTATCTACCTAACAGCAAAAGCAGTATATTGATGTCACTTGGCGAAATCCCCGGTATTCTCGATGCCTGTCCAATGGTCTCAGGGTCGATTTTATCGAGTTTTTGGCGTGCTTCTGTTGAAATTTGATGAATGGAAGCATAGTCGAATTTACCGCGAATTTTCACCTTTTCAAGCCTTCCGATCTTGGCAGCGATTTGCTCTTCGCGCTCTATATATCCGTGATATTTTATGCGGATTTCGGCAGCTTCCACAATCTCATCACGGCGTAATTCTTCGATTTTTTCAAGTTCTTCGGCAAGCGCAGGAATGGCTTCCGCAAGCATTTTTATGCCCAGTTGCGGGCGTAAAATCAGGTCGAAAAGTTTGCTTCCCTGCTTCAAAAGCGGCAGTCCTTGGCGCTCGAAATACGGGTTGATGAGTGCTGATTTCACCGAAAATTCCTTGGCAAATTGCACTAAATTTTCGATTGATTCGCGCTTTTTCACCATCAAATCATAGCGGTGATCGGAGGCAAGACCCGCCTCGTGCGAACGTGCAGTGAGGCGCAAATCGGCATCATCTTGGCGTAAAAGTATGCGGTGCTCGGCCCGAGAAGTGAACATTCTGTAGGGCTCATCGACGCCTTTTGTAACCAAATCGTCGATCAAAACGCCTATGTATGCCTCGTCACGGCCAAGCACAAAAGGCTCTCCGCCCTCGGCATTTTGGTGCGCATTTATGCCTGCAATCAAGCCCTGCCCCGCCGCTTCCTCATAGCCTGTGGTGCCATTTACTTGGCCGGCGAAGAACAGGTTTTTAACCAATTTCGTCTCCAAATTATGTTTCAGCTGCGTCGGATCGAAGTAGTCATATTCTATGGCGTAACCGGGCCGATAGGCCTGAACGTGCTCAAAAGCGGGTATTTTTTCAAGAGCTTTGAACTGCACATTCCACGGCATTGACGATGAGAATCCGTTTAAATACATCTCGTTGGTGTCTTCACCCTCGGGCTCTATGAACAGCTGATGCTGCTCTTTGTCGGGGAAAGTGACCAATTTCGTCTCAATACTGGGGCAGTAACGGGGGCCTATGCTGGTGATTTGCCCGTTGAAAAGTGGTGAATCGGGCAGCCCTTCGCGCAAAATTCTGTGCACCTCAGGATTAGTGTAGACTATCCAGCATGGCCGCTGGCTAAGCGTCCTTTGCACCTCGGGAAGGAACGAAAAGTGATGAAAATCGGCGTCACCGTTCTGTATTTCGGCCTTTGAAAAGTCGATGGAACGGGCATCGAGGCGCACTGGAGTACCGGTCTTCATGCGGCCCACGGCGAAGCCAATAGAGCGCAATTGTTCGGTGATTCCGTGCGAAGCGGGCTCGGAAACGCGTCCGCCCTCAAGCTTCACACGGCCCACATGCATAAGGCCGTTTAGGAATGTGCCGGCGGTCAAAACCACCGATTTTGCCGTGAATTTTGTGCCAAACGCGGTCGTCACGCCAGTCACAAAACCATCGGTGAAATGGAGTTTTTCCACCACATCTTGCCACAAACTCAGGTTTGGTGTTGAGTCAATCACCTTGCGCCACTCGGCTATGAAGCGAGTGCGGTCGGCCTGCGCGCGCGGGCTCCACATGGCAGGGCCTTTGCTGCGGTTTAGCATTCGAAACTGGATTGAGGCCCGGTCAGTGACTATGCCCATCTGCCCGCCAAGGGCGTCAATTTCGCGCACAATCTGCCCCTTTGCAATGCCGCCAACGGCGGGATTGCAACTCATCTGAGCTATTTTGTTCATGTCCATTGTGATGAGCAGCGTGCGCGAACCCATATTGGCCGCGGCACAGGCAGCCTCGCATCCAGCGTGGCCCGCCCCTATCACAATCACGTCGAAATCAAATCTCATTGGTCTTCAAACACATTTTCGGGAAGCATGGCAAGGGCGGCATTCTCATTAGCCTCCATGATTTCGCGCTCGCCGGGGCCCTTGTCATTGATACCGCACAAGTGCAGCACTCCATGAATTACTACGCGCATCAGCTCTTCGCGGTAGCTGTGCGCAAACTGCTCGCTGTTGGTCTTTACCGTGTCCAGCGAAATTACCATGTCGCCGCTTATGCGGTGACGATTGGAATAATCAAAAGTGATGACGTCGGTGAAGTAGTCGTGTCCCAGATATTTTCTGTTGGTTTCAAGAATGTAGTCGTCGTCGCAGAATATATAAGTGAGACGCCCCACATTCTTCTGGTGAGTGCGGGCTACTTGTTCAATCCACTGCTTGACCGCAGCTTGATTGAATTGCGGCATTTCAACTTTTTCACAAATATAGTTGACTTCTATCATAGCCGTATTTATCAGAATACAAAGATAACTCAATTAATTGAAATTTCAGCCTTTAGCGCTCTTAAAATGGCGCATGGCGATTTTTCTGAGCTTTTATGAGAACAGCACAAAAAGCTATCAACACTCTAAATATCAACGTAATATCTCGAAACAAACCCGCTGAGAATTCAATATTTCACCGCAACAAGGCAAGTTATCGGCATTTTTTGGCTCAGTTGGCACAAGATTTGCTTTTCTTATGATGAATTTTGGTCGCGCCGGCGTTTTTTTGCAACAGCCACCACTTGAGGCAAAAAATTGCGGCGAGGCTAAAATGCAACGAGAATTTTCTCATAGTTCAAATTTTTATCGCTATCTTTACAACGAACAACAAATACCAAACCCCATGATTGATTATTTCGCATCCAACCTGTGGCAGCTGTGGCTTCTTGTGTGCCTGCTGTGCCTGGTGCTTGAACTCAGTTCGGGCGACTTCTTTATTATGTGCTTTTCCATAGGCGCGTTTTTCACCACTCTGGCCGCAGCCATGGACATGAGCTTCGCGGGGCAAGTGGTGTGCTTCGCCATATGCTCGGCACTATGCATATTCTTTGTAAGGCCAGTGGCACTGCGCTACCTGCACGGCCACAAGCAGCGCGTGAGCAATGCCGATGCCATAATCGGGCGCATTGGCGTGGTGAGCCAGGACATTGAGGCCGGCGGGTTTGGCCGCGTAGCCATCGACGGCGATGACTGGAAGGCTCAGGCCGACAACTCCGACGTGAGTATTTCCAAGGGCGACAAGGTGAAGGTGCTGAGCCGCGACAGCATTATCATCACCGTTGCTAAAGCATAGATTACCAATATTTTAACTCTTATAATAAATTTCTTTAATCAACTACCATTATGATTGGAATTGGAACTATTATCTTAGCCGTGATTGTGGTTTTGGCTCTCATTATAGTGAAAATGAGCCTCGTAATCATTCCACAAAGCGAGACAAAAATCATTGAACGCCTGGGCAAATACTATGCCACACTGAAGCCCGGCATAAATGTGATTATCCCCTTCATCGACAGGGCCAAACCCATTGTGGCTATGACCAACGGCCGCTACCACTACACCAACTCAATCGACTTGCGCGAGCAGGTGTATGACTTTGACAAGCAGAACGTTATCACCAAAGACAATGTGCAGACGCAAATCAACGCCCTACTCTACTTCCAAATCGTGGATCCGTTTAAGGCCGTGTATGAAATCAACAATCTGCCTAACGCCATCGAAAAACTTACGCAAACCACCCTGCGCAACATTATTGGCGAACTCGAACTTGACGAGACACTCACCTCGCGCGACACCATCAACACAAAGCTGCGCGCCGTGCTCGACGATGCCACCAACAAATGGGGCATTAAGGTGAACCGCGTTGAACTTCAAGATATTACACCGCCACAAAGCGTGTTGCAAGCCATGGAGAAGCAGATGCAGGCCGAGCGCAACAAGCGCGCTATGATTCTCACCAGCGAGGGCCAGAAGGCTGCCGCCATTCTGCAATCGGAAGGCGAAAAAACGTCGCGCATCAACCGCGCCGAAGCCGACAAACAGACCGAAATACTCAAGGCCGAAGGTGAGGCACAGGCCAGAATACGCAAGGCCGAAGCCGAGGCCATTGCCATCGACAAGGTGACCGAAGCCGTGGGCAAAACCACCAACCCGGCCAACTACCTGCTGGCGCAGAAATACATTGCCATGCTTGGCGATGTGGCACAGGGCGACAAGACCAAAACCGTGTATCTTCCCTATGAGGCAACCAACCTCATGGGCTCGATCGGTGGCATAAAAGACCTGTTTAAGGAGAGCTAATCAAAGCATTTTAAGAATCAAACCATAGTCCCGACCAGCACCTTGCACAGCACTGTGCTGGTCTGTTTTTAACCACACTTCAATATGTTACACGTGGAACAATGGCACAGCCAACTGCTTGCCATGGCAAATGCAGAAAAGGCCACCCACCTGAGCCGATTTTTCAAAACAGGAAAAGGTGAATACGCCGAAGGCGATGTGATGCTCGGCATTACAGTGCCATTAAACCGCTTAGTGTCAAAGCAGTACTATATATTATCCATTGACGAGATAGCTGAAATGCTTCACAGTTCCGAGCACGAATTCAGGCTTGGCGCATTAATAGCTCTTGTTGAAAAATACCAGCGTGAGCCAACTGCACGACACGAGATTGTGCAGTGCTATATTAGAAATATGGAACACATCAACAACTGGGATTTGGTTGACCTTAGTGCGCCTGGCATACTGGGACGCCACCAGCTGGACCACCCCACCCTGCCCCTGCTGGAGCCATTGAGCCACCGCCAGCTGCTGTGGGCGCGGCGCATTGCCATTGTGGCCACACTCACGCTGATTCGCAACGGGAGCTTCGACCTAACGCTTCGGTTTGCCGAGCAATATCTGAACGCCAACGAAGACCTCATTCATAAGGCCACAGGCTGGATGCTGCGCGAGGTGGGCAAACGCAGCAAGCCAACGCTGCTGTCGTTTCTCGACGCCCATGCTACTGCGATGCCGCGCACGGCACTGCGCTATGCCATCGAGCGGCTTAGTCCTGAACTGCGGCAGCACTACATGGCCTTTGGCAAAGTGCGCCCCAAAAAGCAGTGATGCCCTTAGGCGCATTGGCCCAGGGCATCACCATCCATTCAATTATCCAATTATGATAACAGTGTGTGCAAGCTGCTGCTCATGCTACGGCAGCTTGTTGTATTCTTCGTCGGTCACTGGTTCAAGCCACTCATTGCTCTTGTTCTCACCTGGCACTTCAAGCGCTATGTGCTGAAACCAGCTGTCGCGCGCGGCACCGTGCCAGTGCTTCACATCAGCAGGAATGTCGACCACATCGCCCACATGCAGCTCTCGCGCGGGTTTGCCCCACTCCTGATACCATCCTCGGCCTGCCACGCATATCAGTATCTGGCCGCCACCGTGATGCACGTGCCAGTTGTTGCGGCACTTGGGTTCAAACGTCACATTATGCACAGGCAGTTTGCCGTCGCCGCTGGCAAGGCTTGCCAAATAGCTGTTGCCAATGAAATATTTCGCATAGGCAGTGTTGGGCTGGCCTGCCTCAAACGGCAGTTCGGCAGGAACTTTGCATTCAGCAGCCATGGTGCTGTCGGCCAGTACTTTGGCTACCGCACACTGCGCGCGATAGGCTGCATCGGCGCCAACCTTGGCGGCAAGCACCTGCGGCAGCTGGCGCAACTGGTCGTCGGTAACACCCATGTTGCGCGAGCCGCTCACGTGGGCCACCAGTTGCGGCTCAACGGCATCGAGCGCGCTCAGCGCACCTATGGTGGCAAGCTCGCGTTGCGCGGTGGTGAGCACGGGGCTGGCAAATATGTCGCCAAACAGGTGAGCCTTCAAATAATAGTCAGTAGCCTCACAATAGCTATAGGTAAACGGTTTGCCCCCAGTGAGGCGTGTCTGCACTTCGGTGCCCTGCTTCAGCGCGTCGTAGCCAGGCTTGAAGCGCGCCGGTTCCTCGCCCAAATCCACAGGCAGATTTTTGTCGCCACGCTGGGCCACCACCTTTTGCAGCACACCCAGCGCGTTAAGGCTGCGCGGGAAGCCGGTGTAGGCATACAGTTGCGACAGTTCCTCCTTCACCTCACTCACAGTGAGGCCATTGCCGAGGGCCTCATCGACAGCACCCTCAAGGGCCACAAGGTTGCCGGCGGCCTCATGGGCCGCAACGGCAACTATGCTTTGCAGTTTCTTGTCCATTTGATTCATATCGTTAGCGTTTGCGTTGATGCCGCCGGCAAGCCCAACAGCTGCCACAGCGGCCACTATACCCTTTATCTTCATGATGCAAATTTAGCGCAAGCCCTGCCCATTGCCATTACCATGATTACCTAAAAAGCAACCACTTTTCACTAAAATGCCGCACAAGTGCCTTTTGTTGCAAAAAAACGGCCTTGTTGCCATCATTGATGCGATTTTTTAGCATTTTTTTTGTAATTTCGTGAATTGTAACAAACCAATAAAACTCAAAGGCACCATGATAAATGTGTTTCAAATAGTGTCCGACAAAACTTGGGCCGGCCCCGAGCAGTATGCCTACGACCTGATTTCCAGGCTAAAGCATGACGACTTCTATGTGGAAGCCGTGTGCCGCAAGCACGAGGCGGTGCTCAACCGCTTTCGCACACTCGAAGTGCCCATATCCATTTTGCCGCTGAAGGGACTCACCGACCTCGACAGTCCAGTGCGCTTTGCCCGGCTGCTGAAGCGCGGCGACAATGTGGTGCACGTGCACACCTTTCACGACGCTTTCACAGCCGTGCTGGCCAAGCACATTGCCGAAAACGACCGTGTGCGCATAGTGATGTCGGTGCACGGTCTCACACGGCCGCGGCTCAACTACATCACGCGCAAGGTGTATCGTGAGGTCGACAAGTTTGTGTTCGGGTCGCAAAAGGCATTTGACTACTATATGGGCAAGGCCTCGAAAATAGCCCGTGGCAAGGCGGTGGTGATACGCGAAAGCGTGCTGCTCAGCCACGAGCCTTGCTCCGCGCAGCTGCGCAGCCAGCTGGGCGTTCAGCCCCGGCAGGCACTGCTCATGTTTCACGGCCGCCTCAGCCACGACAAGGGCATCGACACCCTGCTGCGCGCGCTCACACAGCTCGACAAGAGCACCTACCGCATGGTGGTGCTTGGCGAGGGACAATACAAGTTTGAGGCCAAGCTGAAAGGCTTTATCGTGGCCAACCAAATGGTGAAAAACGTAACGTTCATGGGATTCCAGCCCAATGTGCTGCCGCTGCTCGAGCAGTGCGACGTGGGCATTGTGCCCTCGGTGGTGCCCGAGGCCATGGGCATTGCCGCGCTTGAATACATGATGCTGGGCAAGCCTGTGATAACCACCGACAATGGTGCCCAGCCCGAATACATCACCAGCGGCCAGAACGGCCTGCTTGTGAAGCCTGGCGACCACTATGCCCTGGCCGATGCCATAAAGCGGCTCGTCGACGACGCCCGACTGCGCGGCCGCATGGGCCTGCAGGCCAAAGCCGACTTCGACAGCCACCTGAACTACAACCACTTCTATCAGAAGATGACCGAACTCTACCGCTCAATGTTTTGACGCATCGCAGTGGCGGCATGACGCAAAAAACAAAGGCTGCGGCAATTGCCGCAGCCTTAAAAGTTTGAAGCTTGTGTGGGTAGAGATGGATTCGAACCACCGAAGTCGAGAGACAGCAGATTTACAGTCTGCCCCATTTGGCCACTCTGGAATCTACCCGTGCCTTTTTTGCGTTGCAAAGGTAGCGCATAATTTTCAGCTTTGCAAAATTTAAGCGGCATTTTGTGCTTTTTTTGATGATGAGCGCATTTTTTGCTACTTTTGCCAAAACGAGCATTTTTTATTTTTATGAGCAAAATCACACACTCCCTGCTGCTCGCCGCCGTCGCGCTGTTAGCCACGGCAATGGCAGCATGCAGCGGCGGCAAATTCAAGATAAAGGGCGACTTTAAGAATGCGGGCGGCCAAAACCTGCACATAGCCTACTACACCCCAAACGGAGTGGCCGACTCCTGGGTGACGCTGAAAGACGGCAAATTTGAGTACCAGGGCAGCTGCGACGAGCTAACACTTGCCGCCATCTACGACACCGACTCGCGGCTGGTGGCCTGCGTAGCCGTGAAAAACGGCAACACGGTGACGCTGAGCGGCGACCTCACCGACACCTACCACATTTCCGCCACGGGCACTGACGAGAACGAGCGCTGGAGCGAATTCATAAGCAAGCACGCGCGGCAGCTAACCGCCGGCGACTACAAGGCTGTGAACACCGACATCGAGAAGTATGTCAAGGCCAACCCCGACGATGTGACCTCTACCCTGCTAGTCGTTGTGAACTACAACAGCGCCGACGACCCTGCCAAGGCGCAGCGGCTGCTGAGCAGCATCAAGCCCGAAGCAAGGCCCCAAAGCCTGGTGGGCAGCTTCGACGCGCTCACCCTGGCCGTGGGCAAAGGCAGCAAGCAGTTGGCCGCTATGCTGCTAATGAATGCCAATGCCAACGCCTACAGCCAGTTGCGATTCAGCGACGCCAGCTACACGCTGCTGTGCATATGGGGCGGCGAAAGCGAGACCGATCACAGTTCCTACATGGGCCAACTGAAGTCGCTTGCATCCCAAAGCGGCAGCGGCAGGCGGCTGCAAATAGCCGACGTGTCGCTCGAACCCGACTCGTCATTTTGGCGCAGCGAGGTGGTACGCGACAGCGCCAGCTGGCAGCACTACTGGGCTCCCGAAGGCCCGGTGAACAGCGACCTGAAGCAGCTGTGCCTCACCTCTACCCCACTATTTGTGCTGGCCGACTCATCGGGCCGCGTGATAGCCCGCAGCAGTGCGGCTGCTGCCGTGATAGGCGCGGCCAAGCAGCGCATTGGCCTTTAACTCACCGACTAAAAAACTTTAACTTAACATTATGCTAACCAAAACCTTCAGCGCGGCAGTGCACGGCATCGACGCCATTCTGGTAAACATTGAGGTGTCGGTGGAATGGGGCTCGGGATTCACCATTGTGGGGCTTCCCGACACAGCAGTGAAAGAGAGCGCCGAGCGAGTGCGCTGCGCCATAGGGCAAGCGGGATATGAATTTCCGCGCAAAATGGTGGTTATCAATATGTCGCCGGCCGACATCAAAAAAGAGGGCTCGGCCTACGACTTGCCAATAGCCATCGGCGTGCTCGCCGGCGACGAGAAAATTCCGGCCGACCGCCTGAACCGGTACATGATGATGGGCGAGCTGTCGCTCGACGGGTCGCTGCGCCCCATCAAGGGCGCGCTGCCCATGGCCATACTGGCGCGCGAGATGCAGCTCGACGGCTTCATTGTGCCGCGCGCCAACGCACTTGAGGCCGCTGTGGTCAACAAACTCAACGTGTATGGAGTCGACAGCCTGACGCAGGTCATCGACTTTCTGGGCGGCAAGGCTCAGCTCGACCCCACAGTGGTCGACACACGCGCCGAGTTTGCCCGCGCCCAGGGGCAATATCCGTTTGACTTCGCCGAGGTCAAGGGCCAAGAAGTGGTGAAGCGCGCCTTCGAAGTGGCCTGCGCTGGCGGCCACAACATTCTGCTCGTGGGCAGCCCGGGTTCGGGCAAGTCAATGATGGCCAAGCGCTTGCCGTCTATTTTGCCGCCACTCAGCCTTAGTGAGGCACTGGAGACCACCAAGATACACTCGGTGGCCGGCAAGCTGCCAGGCGGCACCACGCTAATGACCATGCGCCCGTTCCGCTCGCCACACCACACAATATCGCCAGTGGCCCTTGTGGGCGGCGGCTCATACCCCACTCCGGGCGAAATCAGCCTTGCCCACAACGGCGTGCTGTTTCTCGACGAGCTGCCAGAATTCAACCGTAGCGTGCTCGAGGTGATGCGACAGCCGCTTGAAGACCGCCACATCACCATAAGCCGCGCAAAATACACCACCGACTACCCCGCCTCGTTTATGCTGGTGGCATCGATGAACCCCTGCCCGTGCGGCTACTACGGCCACCCAACCAAGCCATGCTGCTGCTCGGTGCACCAGCGCCAGCAGTATCTGAGCAAAATCTCGGGACCGCTGCTCGACCGCATCGACCTGCAGGTGGAGGTTCAGCCAGTGGGATTCAGCGACCTGTCGTCGACGGCCCCAGGCGAGCCGAGCGCAGCCATAAGGCAGCGCGTGACAGCCGCCCGCGCCATTCAGGCCAAGCGGTTTGCCGACTGCCCGGGCACACACTGCAACGCGCAGATGACGCCGTCGATGATTCACCGCTTTGCCGAACCCGACGCCGCCGGACTCGAAAGGCTTAAAGACGCCATCGAGCGCATGAACATGAGCGCACGCGCCTACGACCGAATACTGAAAGTGGCGCGCACCATTGCCGACCTTGCCGGCGCCGACAGCGTGCAGGCCAGCCACATAGCCGAGGCCATCGGCTACCGCAACCTCGACCGCGGCACATACTTCAACTTCGGCGGCAGCAGCGCCCCACTCCATAAATAACAATTGCTAACGAACTAAAACAACTATGATTATAGGATTTGACGGCAAACGGGCCGTCTTCAACAATACCGGACTGGGCAACTACAGCCGCCTGGTGATCGACGTGCTTTCGGAATTCTACCCCAAAAACCACTACTACATCTACAGCCCCAAGGCCAAAGAAAACCCTGAGCTCACCGCCCTGTTAAGCCGCGGGCGCGTGCACCTTAAGCTGCCGCGCAAAGCCCCGCTGGGCGGAGCGTGGTGGCGCTCGGTGAGCGGAATGATGGCCGAGGCGCAGCGCCACCATGTGCAACTGTTTCACGGCCTCAGCGGCGAACTCCCGCTCAACGTGGCCAAGAGCGGCATTCCCAGCGTGCTCACCATTCACGACCTGATTTTCAAGCGTTTCCCCAAATTCTACAAGCCAATAGACCGCGCCATCTACGACTTCAAGTTCAAGCACGCATGCCGCGACGCCACGCGCATAATGGCCATCAGCGAGTGCACCAAGCGTGAAATCATGCACTTCTATCATGTGCCCGAGGAGAAGATTGATGTGGTGTATCAGGGCTGCAACGAAATCTTCCGCCAGCCGGCCAGCGACTTCATGCGGCAGGCAGCCGCCGACCGCTACCGCCTGCCCAAGCGCTACATTCTGAGCGTTGGCACCGTGGAGGAGCGCAAAAACGTGCTGCTGGCCGTCAAGGCTCTCGAGCACATTGCCGACAAGGACGTGCGCCTGGTGATCGTGGGCCACCACATGCGCTACTACAAAGAGATTATGAAGTATGCCGCGGCCCATGGCCTGGGTCACCGCATATTCTCAATATCGCACATCCGCACCGAGTATCTGCCGGCCCTCTACCAGATGGCCGAGGCGTTTGTGTATCCGTCGCGCTTCGAAGGCTTCGGCATTCCCATCCTCGAAGCCCTGTGCAGCGGCACGCCCGTGGTGGCCGCCACCGGCTCGTGCCTTGAAGAGGCGGGAGGCCCCGACACGCTGTATGTCGACCCCGACTCGGTGGAGCAGATGACCGACGCGCTCAACCGCGTGATGGGCGACTCCAGCCTGCGCAGCCACATGATTGAGGCCGGCCACCGCTACAGCCAGCGCTTTGCGGCCAGCACCATGGCCAGCCAAATAATGGACGTGTATGAGCGCACGCTGAAGCAGGCTGGCGGCATCAGCGACTCTCGGCCGCGCTAATCTTTAACCTGCGCCACAGCCAGCGCGGCATGCGGCGCCACAAGGCCACCAGCACACGCCAGCGCCAGTCCACCACCGCCACATGGCGGCGGGCAAGCACTGCGCCCACTATGCAGCGGGCGGCATGGCCGCAATCCATGAGCATGGGGTAGGGCGCGCCATTCAGCAGCGGCGTGGCCACAAAGCCGGGCCGCACATCGGTGAACGATATTGGCAGCCGCCGCATGCGGGCCAGCTGCTCCAGCGCCTGCATGTAGCACGAGTCAAACGCCTTCGAGGCGGAATACGATGGGGCAGCCCCAATACCCTTGGTGCCGGCCACCGAGCTTATCACAGCTATGTGGCCCGGGCGGCCATCCCCGGCCATGCGGTTGAAGGCGGCAGTCACCATGCGCGTAAACCCAGTCACATTGGTCTCGACCGTGGCAAGCTCCACAGCCGCATCGAGCAACTGATTTTGCCTGCCCACGCCCGAAGAGTGGAAATACAAGTCGATGCCGCCAAGGCGGTCGATGAGCGCATTTAGGCGGAGTGGGGCGCCGGCATCGTTCACGTCAATCACCTCAGCCTCTATCTGCCCTGGGGCAAACTCGCTCTTTATCCGTTCGAGCGCCTCAGCGCGGCGGGCCGCTATGCCCACGCGCCAGCCCCGGGCCGCAAGCAGGCGGGCCACAGCCGCGCCCAGTCCCGATGAGGCTCCCATCACCACTGCAGTGTTGTGCGTCGTCATAATAGCTAACGTTGATTGGTTTATAGGCGTCAAAATTAGCAATATTCCGTGTCATCATGGCCATGGCAACGCTATTTTCATGTAATTTTGCACCAACCAAAACACTTCTGACAATGACAAACAAACCGCTACTACTGACAGCCATGGCTGTGCTGGCCCTGCTGGGCGGCACAGCGGCCCATGCGCAAAAGCGTGTGGCCCCCAGCGACAGCCGCATAAGCTATTGCGGCCGCATCAACGCCACCAATCCACAGTGCTACCGCTTCAACTACCCGGGCACGCACTTCAGCGTCAACTTCAAGGGCAGCGGCCTTGCTATGATTGTGAATCCGGGCTGCGGCTACTTCGAGATCACGGTCGACGGCGGCGAGCCGCGCAAGGTGCAGGCCCGCAAGCCGGCCAAGGGCGCCACGCCCTCGCTGCAAGACTCGCTGGTGATTCTGGCCAGCGGCCTGGACAAGGGCTGCCACACCGCATCGGTGACCCTCGCCACCGAAGGCTGGCGCTTCAAGCCCGAAATGCACGGGCTGCTGCTTGACAAGGGTGCAAAGCTGCTTTCAGCCCCCAAGAAGCCCGAGCTGAAACTCGAATTCATAGGCAACTCAATAACCTGCGGATACGGCATAGAGGCCGAAAGCGGCAAGGAGAAGTTCCACTACGCCACCGAGAACCACTACTTCAGCTACGCTGCCATCACGGCCCGCAACCTCAACGCCGACTGGATTGCCGTGGCACGGTCGGGCATAGGCGTGTACCGCAACGCACACGACGTGCGCGAGGGCAGCCGCGACAACATGCGCCGATGGTATGACTACACGCAGCTCTACGACTCCACACAGCTGTGGGACTTCGCCAGCTACCGCCCCGACGTGATTTGCGTGAACCTGGGCACCAACGACCTGAAGACGCAGCCTCACGACGTGAACCTGTTTCGCGAAGCCTACATGCAGTTTGCCCGCCACCTGCACAGCGTGCAGCCGCAAGCCAAACTGGTGCTGCTCACTGGCACCATGCTAAAGGGCGACGCCCTTAATGAGTGCACCACCGTGCTCGACAGCGTGGCCCGCGTGCTCAAGGCCGAGGGTGTGAGTGTGTACCGCTTCGACATGACCCCAATCGACGGATCGCTGGGGTGGGGCGCCAGCTGGCACCCGTCGATGCGCCAGCACCAGCTCATGGCACAAGAGCTCACAGCTTTCCTGCGCCGCGAAGTGCTGACAAAGCAAGGCAAGTAGAGAGGGTGGGGCGGGACAGAGCCACACGCTGCTTTTTACACCAAAAATTACACTCTTATATCCTAAGCAACAAATTATTACACTTTTTTATGCACACCGCCGCAATGCGGTGTGCATTTATTTTGCTCATATCGGGCCACAATGTGCCGAATTAAAAATATTTAGTCGGTTTTATGTGCATTTTGATATTAAATTGCATATATTTGCCAGCAAACACATGTCAAATTAACGTTTTTTACAGACATTGAATATGAGCGACAGAGAAAACATACAGCAAGTGGCCGACCGGTTGCGCGGACTGCGCGACTCGCTCGACCTGACCACAGCGCAAGTGGCCAAGGCCTGCGGCATCGACGAGGCCACATACACACAATATGAGTCGGGGCACACCGACATACCCATCAGCTTTGTGCAAAACCTTGCCGAGCAGTTTGGCCTTGAGGTGCCCGAAATCCTGTTTGGCTCATCGCCTAAGATGCAAAGCTACTATGTGACGCGCGCTGGCCGAGGCTCGATAGTGGAGCGCGAGCGCGCTTACTGCTACGAGTCACTGGCCGAGGGCTTCGCCGGGCGCGAAATGCACCCGTTCATGGTCACCATCGATCCTGCCAATAATGCCACCGCCACCCCATGCAGCCATCATGGCCAAGAGTTCAACATAGTGGTCGAGGGTAAGGTGGAATTGTATCTTAGCCACAAGACCCTGACTCTGGAGAAGGGCGACAGCGTGATGTTTAACGCACGTCTGCCCCACCTGATGCGCGCCCTCGACGGCAAGCAGGCGCGCTTCCTGGCCATCATCACGCAATAAAACCGGGCCTGTCCACATCTACAATCACACCAAAACTAACGAAAAAAGAATCAGAATCATGCTCGAAAAATTTCTTGACAAAACGGAATTCACATCATATGCCGACTTCATGGCCAACTACCACCTGCGCGTGCCCGAAAACTTCAACTTTGCCTACGACGTGGTCGACGAGTGGGCGCGCCTTGAACCGCAAAAGAAGGCCCTGCTGTGGGTCAACGACCGCGGCGAGCACCGCCAGTTCACCTTTGCCGACATAAAGCGTGAGAGCGACCGCACGGCAGCCTACTTCCAGCAGTTGGGTATAGGGCACGGCGACATGGTGATGCTCATCATGAAGCGCCGCTACCAGTTTTGGTTCGCCATCACCGCCCTGCACAAGCTGGGCGCGGTGGTGATTCCTGCCACCCACCTGCTCACCCCGGCCGACATAGTGTAT
The DNA here is from genome assembly GCA_934661195.1 of uncultured Muribaculaceae bacterium. Taxonomy (GTDB): domain Bacteria; phylum Bacteroidota; class Bacteroidia; order Bacteroidales; family Muribaculaceae; genus Sodaliphilus. The sequence continues at coordinate 169,662 of CAKUJD010000004.1, read as the reverse complement.
CGCTGCCAGTCGGCCGACATCAAGGCCATCGTGGCCTGCGGCGACACCGAGGTGCTGGGGCACATCAGCGCAGCCGCGCCGCAGTGCCCCACGCTCAAGAGCCTTGTGTCGATAGGCCCCGAAGTGCCTGAAGGGTGGAGCGACTTCAACAAGGGCATAGCCCAGGCTCCCGCCTTTGTGCGCCCCAGCCACCCCAACAGCAACAGCGACACATCGCTGATGTATTTCACCAGCGGCACCAGCGGCGAGCCCAAGATGGTGGCCCACGACTTTCTGTATCCGCTGGGCCACATCATCACAGCACGCTACTGGCACAATCTGCACGAGGGCAGCCTGCACTTCACACTGGCCGACACCGGCTGGGGCAAAGCGGTGTGGGGCTGCTACTATGGCCAGTGGATAGTGGGGGCCAACGTGTTTGTCTACGACTTCGAGAAGTTCAAGCCAGTGGACGTGCTTGAAATGATTCACCGCTACCACATCACCTCGTTTTGCGCACCGCCCACCGTCTACCGCTTCCTTATACGCGAAAACGTGGCCGCCTACGACCTGAGCTCGCTCGAATACTGCACCAACGCCGGCGAGGCCCTCAACCCCAGCGTGTTCGAAAAGTGGCTCGAGCTCACCGGCATAAAGTTGCACGAGGCTTTCGGCCAGACCGAGACCACGGCCACCGTGGGCACCTATCCGTGGGTGGAACCGCGCCCGGGGTCGATGGGCAAGGCCAACCCCGGCTATGACATTGGCCTGATGACCAACGACGGCCGCTGGGCCGAAGACGGCGAACAGGGCGAAATCGTGGTCAGGGTGGGAGAGCACAAGCCCGTGGGCCTCTTCAAGGAGTACTACCGCGACCCCGAACTCACCCGCCAGCACTTCAGCAACGGCATATACCACACCGGCGACATCGCTTGGCGCGACGAAGACGGCTACTACTGGTTTGTGGGACGCAAAGACGACGTGATAAAGTCGTCGGGCTACCGCATAGGCCCATTTGAGGTGGAAAACGCACTCATGAAGCACCCCGCCGTGGTGGAATGCGCCGTAACGGGCGTGCCCGACGACGTGCGCGGCATGGTGGTGAAAGCCACAATTGTGCTTGGCAAGGAATACCGGCACACCGCCGGCATTGAATATGGCTGCGACTACCGCGGCAAAGACGCGCCTGCGCTTGTGAGGGAGATACAAGACTTCGTGAAGCACGCCACCGCCCCCTACAAATATCCGCGCATCATCCAGTTTGTGCACGAGCTGCCAAAGACCATAAGCGGAAAAATACGCCGGGTGGAAATCCGCGATGCCGACAGCCACACAGGCGGCAAGCGGCAATAGGGCACAAAAATGCACCTTGCTGCGCAGGCGCAAGGTGAAATTAAGGGCGATAGACTTTCAAGAAATCAATTTTTTTGTAATTTTGTAGACTGTTAGTCATAACACTATTTTACATAACTAAAAATTCCCCCCTGCGAGTAGATGGATTACTCAATCGTTGATTTCTTAGCCCTGCTGGGCGCTGTGGGCCTTTTTCTCTACGGAATGAAGGTCATGAGCGAAGGCTTGCAAAAAGCCGCCGGCAGCCGTCTGCGCGGCATTCTGTCGGCAATGACCAAAAACCGTTTCACAGGAGTCGCCACAGGCATCCTCATCACTGCACTCATCCAAAGCTCATCGGCATCGACGGTGATGGTGGTCAGCTTCGTTAACGCCGGACTAATGTCGCTGTCACAGTCGATGGCCGTGATCATGGGTGCCAACGTGGGCACCACCTTCACGGCATGGATTGTGTCGATTTTCGGCTTCAAGGTCAATATGTCGGTGATGCTGCTGCCAATTTTGGCGTTTGCAGTGCCCATGCTGTTCTTGAAAAACAACCAATACAAGTCGATAGGCGAGTTCCTGATAGGCTTCACATTCCTTTTCATGGGCCTTGAGGCCATCAGCGCCAACGTGCCCGACCTCAGCAAGTCGCCCGAGATATTCGAGTTTCTGCAAAGCTACACCTCCATGGGCTTCGTGTCGGTGCTGGTGTTCCTGCTTGCCGGCATCGTGGTCACCATGGTAATCCAGTCGTCGGCGGCCACATTTGCCATTGTGCTCATAATGGCCACAAAGGGCTGGATACCGTTCAACATGGCCTGCGCCATGGTGCTGGGCAGCAACATAGGCACCACCATCACGCCCATTCTGGCCTCGCTCGGAGCCAATGTGGCTGCCAAGAAGGCCGCTGCGGGCCACCTGCTATTTAACTGCCTTGGCACGCTGTGGACGCTTGTGCTCTACTTCCCCTTCATCACCCTCATCGTGTGGATCACGAAAGACATCTTCCACCAGGGCGACCCCACCGAGCTGTTCACCTACATCAACAGCCACCACAACGACGCCGCCACCATTGCCAGGCTGCAGTTCTCAATGTCGTTTGGCATGTCGATGTTCCACACGGTGTTCAACCTTGTGAACCTTTCGATAATGATATGGTTCACCAACACCTACGTGAAAATCGTGAACTTCTTCATAAAGACTCACAGCAAAGAAGACGAGGAGTTCCAACTGAAATACATATCGGCAGGCCTGCTCAGCGCCTCAGAGCTCAACATCACCCAGGCGCAGCGCGAGATTGTGGTGTATGCCGAGCGCGTTGAGCGCATGCTGGGCATGGTCAAGACACTTGTGCACACCAAGACGGGCACTGTGGAGTTCAACAAGCTGTACACCCGCATTGGCAAGTATGAGGACATAAGCGACCGCATGGAAATTGAGATTGCCAACTACCTCAACAAGGTGGTCGACGGCCGGCTGAGCTACGACGCCAAGCTGCGCATATCCACCATGCTCAGTTGCGTAAGCGAGATTGAAAGCATTGCCGACAGCTGCAACAACATTGCCCGCACACTGGTGCGCAAAGAGGAAGCGCACGCCCACTTCAGCGATGAGAACTACAGCAACATCGACACCATGCTTAAGTATGTGAGCGAGGCCATGAGCAACATGATAGCCGTGCTGTGCGACATGGACAACGCCACCAGCGAAGACCTGATGCGCAACTACAACAAAGAGCGCGAAATCAACAACTTCCGCAACCTGCTGCGCACCGAAAACATCGAGAACATACGCCAAAAGAAGTATCCCTACCAGGCGGGCATCTTCTATATGGACATAATATGCGAAGCCGAGAAACTCGGCGACTTCATCATCAATGTGATTGACGGCGTGGAGGCACAAATTCGCCGCCGCCACGTGGCCGAGAGCGGAGTGAAGCACGAAGAAGAGGCATAACGGTGAAAACCTTCACCACTTGGCCGGGCGTCAGCAAAAGTTGATGCCCGGCTGATTTTTTTGCAACTGCCGTCACCATTCACATAAATTTGGATAAATTTGCTAACCGATTGAAAAATAGTCAGTAATATTTTTGCCCTGTTGTTGAAATTTATTGTAATTTTGTGCCCTTACCAATTTTTTGGCAAGCAAATATGCCACTGATATGCACACACGCAAACGAAAATAGTAAGAAAAAACATATCAAATAACATTTAACAAAATTGTTGTGATTAAATGAAAAGATTACTACTCAATCTTGCGGCATTGGCTGGGATTGTGCTCCCCACCAGTGCCCAAACGGCATCTGCCGAGCCAGCTCCGGTGCTCGACCCCGTGAAGATGCAGTGTGACTCGGCCTACTTCGCCAAGTTCACCTACAACTGGACCGACAACACCGGCCAGACACACACGTCGCGCCTCACCGACGTGGCCACCGATCCGCGCCAAATCTACGCAATGGTAGCAAAGGTCTACAGCGACCCTAAAATTCCAGGCAAACACAAGTCATCGCCAGTAGACGGCGACAAGGCTTCTGGAAACTGGGCCGCCAACACTGTGACATACACAGGAAAAACGGTTAACTACTGGCCCGAACTGAACAACACCCAGACGCCTGAAATCGACGAGCAGACCACACTGCTGGTGGAGGTGAAGGATGTGTTTGCCTCCGACGGAGCCAAGCTCTATCCAGGCCAAGCCGCATTGGCCGACATCTACAGCTGCATCAAGTCGGTGCGCCTGCTCTACAATGCTTTCCGCATCGAGCGCACCGGCCAGGACTACGATGCCACCAACACCACCTACAACCCTGGCGTGCTCTTCAACGTGAGCGGCACCTACAACCGCTTCTTCCTTATGGGCAAGGGCGCGAGCAGAAGCGTTTGGAGCCTGCCATTTGAACGAATGTTTGAGCAGTTTTCGCCCACTCCAGGCACTGGCGAGAGCACAGGCGCGCCCGATTTCTATCAGAACCTGAAGGCAGGCAACTCCTACACGGTGAAGCACGACTGCGGCTCGGTGCCGCACCTGGGCCACTATCCCACCATGGCCAGCGACAGCGGCACAGCCGGAGCCGAAACCATGTCGAATCTTGTGGTGTTCATTCCCGACTACCGCTTTACGCCATGGAGCGGGCGTTCGGATTGGTGCTGGTATAACCCACAATACATTCCCTACTTCCAGGTCTACAGCGTGAGCCTCACGGCCCGCGCCGAGCGCAAGGGCGAGGTGGCCGACCGCACCTACAATGTGACGCTCGACTGGACGTCGAACATCGACACCCTCTCGGACAGCCGCGTGAAGCAGGACTTCTACATCTACCGCGTGGTGGACGGCGTGATCGAAAGAGAGCCGCTCAACCCCACAGCACTCAACGGCTACACCTACACCTACCCTGAGGAGCAATACAGCACCGGACACACGCTCACCTACATCATCACCGCACGCCCCAGCGGCATCAGCGGCTTCAACCCCGTGGAGAGCAACCAGGCAAGCGTGCTCATCCCAGGCTATGACCCCTACGAGCGACTCGCACTCGACATCGAGGGCACCAGCCGCTGCACCTACGACCCGCAGCGGCAGCTCAATGACTACGCCAACCGCATCACGGTAGACAACAACGAGCACACCTACATCTCGGGCGACTTCATGACAGTGGGCACCGAGTTCAAGCTCTACCGCTTCGACAACGACGCGCAGAATGGCGACTCCACACAGATTGCCACACTCAGAGTCGACAGCATCACCAATGCCGACAGCCAGTACCGCTTCAACTACACGCTAAGGATGCTGAACCAGTCGGCGGCTGTGGCCGACAGCGTGGGCTGCCTCACCGCGCCCTCGCGCGACGGCGCCATCAGCTTCAACGGCCTCCGCGCCACCGACCACTTCACCGCCTCCACTGCCGGCAACAACCACAAAAGCCACTACGACTACGTGCTCGAGTTCATGCCCGAGAAGGCTGCCGGCGACGCCGGCGTGAAGGTGGTGCACAGCAATGTGGTGCGCCTCAACGTGCCCAAGACCGAGTTCACCGTGGGCATGAAGCCGTTCTCCAAAGCCGAGGTCGACGCCGACACCCGCCACTCGCTGGCCGAGCCCGGCGGCGTGCGCATGACCGTTGACGCAGCCAACTCGTCGGCCGTGCGCGGCTACACCCTGTACCGCGGCGGCACGGCCTTTGCCGAGATGCAGCGCGCCGTGAACGGCACCTACTCCGTGCTCACACGCAGCGCAGGCGGCAGCCGTCCCGACCAGGCCGTGGCCGAGGGCCTCGCGGCAGGCTGGCTCACCGCCACCGACGACCTGCGCGACGCCACCTCGGGCACTGCCACCTTCTACCCCGTGATAAGCTCGGAGTGCACGCTCGCCGACGGCTCGGTGGGCACCAACACCTACGGCGCCGACCAGAAGCAGGCCTCGGTGCTGAGCGTGAAGGTGGTAAACCCCACCACCGAGAAGACTCGCCCCTTCGCCTACGACGCCACAAGCTGGAAAATGGGCTTCGGCTGCGACTTTGAGGCCAAGGGCGTGTTCGACAAGAGCATCATGGGGCAGTACCTCTACCGCGTGTGGCGAGTCGACGACGACGGCACAGAGACCCTTCTCACGCCCAACCTGTATGACGGCAACGCCAACCCCAACGTGCAGGGCAACTATGAGTACAGCGTCCAGGATGACGGGCTCACCGTGCGCGACCTGTTCCTCGGCAGCCCGCTCAAGTCCACCGACACCAAGACGGTGAGCTACATCGTGCGCCTCTACTGCCAGAGCGAGGCCGACCAGTCGAAATACTACGTGGCAGAAGACCGCTTCAGCGTCACCTACGACGCCGCCACCCCCACAGGCATCGACGCCGTGACGCAGCCCGAGGCCGGCGTGGCCTCGGTGCGCTACATCGACGCCACCGGGCGCCAGAGCCTGACGCCCCCCGGCGGCTTCAGCATCGTGGTCACCACCCGCACCGACGGCACCGTGACCACCACCAAGCGCCTCCAGCGCTAACCCGCGCACGCGACACCAAAAATCAAAACCCCGAGCGCCACACCGGCTCTCGGGGTTTGTTGTATTATTGCGTATTGACTATAAGCCATTCGATTTCGCTACTTATGCAGCTTTGCCTTCATTGCGGCCGACTGGGCCTCGTAGCCAGGCTTGTTGAGCAGGGCAAACATATTGCGCTTGTAGCCCTCCACGCCAGGCTGGTCAAACGGATTCACGCCAAGCAGATAGCCGCTTATGCCGCAAGCCTTCTCAAAGAAGTAGATGAGCTGTCCCAGGTAGCGCTCGGTGACCTCTGGCATCGAAATCACCACGTTTGGCACTCCTCCGTCGACGTGGGCAATGCGCGTGCCCAACTCGGCCATCTTGTTGACCTCATCGATGCGCTTACCAGCCAGATAGTTAAGGCCGTCGAGGTCGGCATCATCGTGAGGAATCACCACCGTGTGCTGCTGAGCGCCCACACTGATCACCGTCTCAAATATGGTGCGCTCACCGTCTTGAATCCACTGGCCCATAGAGTGGAGGTCGGTGGTGTCGTCGACAGCGGCTGGAAACAGTGCCTTGTGGCCCTTGCCCTCGCTCTCGCCATACAGCTGCTTCCACCACTCGGCCAAGTAATGCAGACGGGGGCAGAAATTCACCAATATCTCAATCTTCTTGCCAGCGCGATACAGCGCGTTGCGCGTCTGCGCATACAGTCTTGCAGCATCATCAGGAGCCTGCTCCATCTCAACAGCGCCAGCCACCAGTGCCTTGATGTCGTGTCCGGCAATGGCCACAGGCAGCAGTCCTACGGGGGTGAGCACACTGTAGCGGCCACCCACGTTGTCGGGAATCACAAACGTCTTGTAGCCCTCCTTGTCGGCCAGGTGGCGCAGAGCTCCGCGGCTCGAGTCGGTGATGGCCACAATCAGTTTTGCAGCCTCAGCCTTGCCCACCTGGCTCTCAAGCAAGTCTTTGAGCAGACGGAAGGCAATAGCTGGCTCGGTGGTGGTGCCCGACTTGGAAATCACCACAATGCCAAAGCGGCGGCCTCGAAGCAGTTCCATGAGGTCGTGCATATAGTCCTCGCCTATATTGTTGCCGGCAAACAGCACACGTGTGCCTCCGTCGCGGCTGTAGGCCGAGAAACTGCTGCTCAGGGCCTCAATCACGGCCTTTGCGCCCAAATAACTGCCGCCTATGCCTATTGCCACCACATAGTCGCAATGATGGCGCATATGGGCCGCCACGGCCTCAATCTCATCGAGCTGGACGGGCGTTATCGAGCTGGGCAAGTGCAGCCAGCCCAAAAAGCCGCTGCCCTCGCCAGTGCCTTTTTCAAGTTTTTCCACTGCGCTGGCAGCCTGGGCGGCCAGTGCATCTATGTCGTTTTCGCCGATGGCGGCTTTGGTGGCCTTGACATCGACATTTATAGCTGTTGCCATAGTATTTTTGTTTTTTAGTTTAGTCTTTTTTATCAGTTTAGGTTGCAATTGGCGCGTCGATTTTAGGGCATGGTGCTAAATGCTCTTTTTGAAGGCGCGCCGGCGTTTGTTTTGCACCAGGTCGAAATACTGCCACTGCTGCTGCACCTTTTGGTTCGACTCCAGTTCGGGGTTGCTCTCGGCCCACTTGTAGCCGCGCTTGATGAAGGCGGGAATCAGGTCGGTGAAGAGCAGCGCGTTTGCGCCCTTGTTCTGATACTCAGGCTTCACGGCCACCAGCATCAGGTCCACAGTGTCGGTTTTGCCCGAGATGGCGCTCAGCAGGTGCTTCCAGCCAAAGGGCAGATAGCGTCCGCGTGACTTTATCAGCGCGCGCGACAGCGACGGAATCGACACGCCCACGCCCACCAGTTTCTCTTCCTTGTCCACAATGAGGCACAGGTGGTCGAGCGGCAGGAAGGGCAGATACAGGTCGATGTAGTGCTTAATCTGGCCCTCGGTGAGCGGCGAGTAGCCAAACAGCTCGTCGTAGCACTCGTTGATCAGGTGGAATATGTCGTCGCCATACTGCTTCACCAGGGTTTTGCGGTTGGTGCAGTGCACCGTCTTCAGCCCAAAGCGGGTGCGCACTATCTGCGCCACGCGCGCCATTTTGTCGGGAATGGCGTCGGGCACGGTGATTTTAAACTCCACCCAGTCGGCATCTTTCTCAAAGCCCATGCGCTGCATGTGCTCGGGGTAGTATGGATGGTTGTAGATGGTGGCCTGCGTGCTCAACTGGTCGAAGCCCTCCACCAGCATGCCCTCCTGGTCCATATCGGTGAAGCCAAGCGGACCTTCGAGCGTGGTCATCTGCTTCGAGCGGGCCCAGTCGGTGACAGCCTTAAACAGGGCGTCGACCACCTCGGCGTCGTCGATAAAGTCGACAAAGCCAAAGCGGGCGGCCTTCTGGCCCATGCGCTCGTTGACCACGCTATTGATGATGCCGGCTATGCGGCCCACGGGCTTGCCGTCGCGATAAGCCATGTAGTACACGCTTTCGCAGAAGTCAAACGCGGGATTGCGGTCGGGCCTGAGGGTATTCACTTCGTCGAGCACCAAGGCCGGCACATAATACTGGTTGTCCTTATAGAGAGTGTCGATGGGAAAATGCACAAACGGCAACAGTTGCCGCTTGGTGGGTTTTATTTCTCGTATTTCTACTGCCATTTCTAATTTTCAGATTTTTAGACTGCAAAGATACAAATAATTAGCCACAGCACGAAATGGGCGTGTGCTGCAAGTGTCTACAAAAAAGCGGACAGGGCGCCGTGGCCGCTGATGCGGCTTGACGCCCCGCCCTGGGTTAAAACATATCTAATCTAATCAGTTTAAGCCTCGACTATCGGCTGCCGCCTGCCCACCACACGTTTTCGGTGAACACATACCGGCCAGCCTCATTGCCTGTGCCGAACGCCTTGCGCACGTTGGGATTAGAGCGCACGTCGCTCTCGCCATAGGGCAGGCGCAGCGGCCATGCGTTGCCGGTGGACGACTGGTTGCGCGGGTTTTTGAGCTTCACGTGCTCCTCGCCAATGGCTTTGATGCGTCGCAGGTCGTTGTAGGTCTCCACCTGCTCGTCGCGCGCCTGGGCCAGATATTTCTGGGTGAGTATCTCGGTGAGGGTCACCGGCAGCGCCTGCGCATAGGCCGAACCCTGCGCTGCGCTGAAGCCTGCGGTTTGGCCGGCATCGGCGTTGGCATAGTCGGCAAACGAGGCCTCGACGCCGGTCACGAAGTCGGCTTTAGCGTCTTGGCCAAGGCGGGCCTTGCACTCGGCCAGAATGAAGTAGAACTCCGACTTGCTGAGCAAGTGTATCGAGGCTCCGCCATTGTTGAGCCACGACGGGGCGGCAAGGGTCTCAACCTCGTTGGCGCGGGTCTGGTCACCAGGGGTGCCCACCTCGGTTGAGTTGAAGAAGTCGCACACATACACGGCACGGCGCGGATCGTTGCGCTCGGCCATGAGGTCGGCCACGGTCTTCGACGAGGCGGTGTATTCGCGGCTCCAGAAGAATGCCGTCCAGGGGTTGTTGTTGCTGTCGTCAAACACGCTCAGCTCGGCGCCGTCGAATCCGGCCGCCTTGGCGGCCTCGGCGGCCTCAAGAGCCTCAGCCACGGCATTGGAGTTGCGCAGCTGCGTGTGCAGCTTGTAGCGCGCCTTAAGGGCGTAGGCAAACGCAAGCCACTTTGTGTTGTCGTTGGCATACAGCAGGTCTTGCGAGCCTATGTGGCTCTCACGGCCGCTCTTGGCCTCGGTGAAATTGGCCACAGCCTGGTCGAGTAGGCTGAATATGGCCTTGTAGATGTCTTCCTGCGAGTCGAGGGTAGGGGTGAGGTTGCTCTGGCCGCCCAAAGCCTGCGAGTAGGGCACATCGCCGTGCATGTCGGTGAGCACGCCCAGGTTGAGGGCCTTCAGCGTCTGCGCCACTCCCAGCACATCGTGCTGGCCGGCATTCACACCGCCTTCGGCGCACTTGTCCTCAACTTCTTTTATGGCGCGCAAATTGGTGTAGGTGGCGTCCCACTCGTTGCCAAACGTGGTGCTCGAAGCCGTTTCGCTGGCATTGCGCACCTCGGCGCGGGCCATTTGCAGCAGTCCGGTGCCGAACTCCTGCTCGGTGTAGCTCGAAGCGTAGAAGGCATATGCGCCCGACACTGTGCTGAAGGCTGTGCCTGTGATGATTCCCGACAGCGCAAACTTGGAGTCGACTGTCTCGGCCCCGGGGTGGCCGTTGTCTTTGTTGATGTCGTCCATCAATCCCTCGGTGCACGATGTGGCCAGCAGCGCCACAAGTGCAAGTGATATATATTTGCTGAATTTCATATTGATAGTGTGCGTTAAGATTGATTATTACGTTTTTTTAGAACTGAATCTTGAGGCCGGCGCCTATGCTCTTGGTCGACGGTACTGAGAAGCGCTCGAAGTAGCCGCTCATGTTCTCGCTGCCCAGCGACGACTCGGGGTCGAGTTCGGGGAACTTCGACCACACCAGTATGTTGCGGGCAAAGGCATACACGCTCACATTGAACTTGCCAAGGCGCGGCAGGTCGTAGTTGACGGTGACGTCGCGCAGCTTCAGGTAACTGCGGTCGTAGATGCCGGCCTCAGTCACATCGTGGTAGGCTTGCCAATAGGCTTGGCGGCTCACCTCCACAGTGTTTTCCTTTCCGGTTGCCTCGTCGATGCCTTCGACCACCATGGTGCCCTCGTGGTAGGGGAGCGATGCCTTGGTGGCTCCGAAGTAGTTGAGGGTGAGCAGTGTGCCGTTATACATCTTGCCGCCCACGCTCAAGTCCCAAGTCGATGACACCGACACGCGCTTGTAGCGTCCGCCCAGATTGAAGCCCATGGTGAAGTCGGGCGAGCAGTTGCCCAGCTTCTGGCTGGTGCTGGTGGCCTGTGGCAGGCCGTTGGCCAGCAGCAGGCGGCCCTGCTCATCGCGCTTGAAGGCATTGCCATAGATGATGGGATAGGTGCTGCCGGCCTCGGCGCGCACCTGCGGCTCCACAAAGCCGCCCAGCATAATCGACTCCACGCCGTCGGCGAGCGAGTTCACATAGTTCCACACGCGGGTGAAGTTCACACCAAAGTCAAGCGAGTAGTCCTTGTTTTGCAGTATCGACGCGTTAAGCGAAAGTTCGTGCGACCAAGTGGTCATCTTGCCGGCGTTGGTGAGCAGATACTGATAGCCGCTTGAACCCGACACGGGCACGTTGAATATCTGGTCGGAGATGTTCTGATAGCTCAGCGTGTACTCCACGCGCAGGCGGTTGTTAAACAGGCTCAGGTCGACTCCCGCCTCCACGTTGCTCGTGTTCTGAGGCTTGAGATTTTTGTCATAGAGCACATAGTAGGGCACCAAGGCCGAAACGCCGCCCATGGGGAAGCTGGCTGGCGTGTAGGTGTAGAATCCGCCTTCATAAGAGGGCACGTAGTAGTAATTGTTGTAGTACTGGCCAGCCTGGCCCACCTGGGCCCATGAGGCGCGCAGCTTGCCGTAGTTGAGCACGCGGCTGCCCTTGAGGGCGGGCAGTTCGGTGAACACCCAGCCCAGCGACACCGAGGGATAGAAGAAGCCGCGGTTGCCGTGAGGCATGGTCGACACATAGTCCTGGCGGCCGGTCACGGTGAGAAACAGCTCGCTGTTCCACGCCAGTGTGGCCTGGCCAAAGAAGCCCACAGTGCGGCTCTTGCTCTTATACTCCTCGCCACTCTGGCTGGTGGTGTTGCTCATTGTGGGGAAGCCGTAGTAGTTTAGGTTGGTGCCCTTGTAGTCCCAGTAGCGCTCGTTTTTGTGGTTCACCTCATTGCCCAGCAGCACGCTCAAGTCCCAAAGGCGGTCGTTCCAATTGGCGTTGAAATTGATGGTGAACAGATTGTTGAACGTGTTGTCGCTCACGCCATAGTTTTCAACCGACCCGGCCTGCATGCGGCGGCCAGTGTAGGCGTCATTGTAGGTCTCGGCCACATCGTCGTTGTCGCTGGTGTAGGCATCGATGCCGGCCTGCTCGCGGAAGTAGAGACTGTAGTTGTCGCCATTGGCCCAGCTGGGGTGATACTCCAGATAGGCATTGCCGAAGGTGCGGTTGGTGTGGCGCAGATACTCATCGTTGTCGGCAAACCAATAGGGGTTGCGGAACGAGGCAGTACGGAACAGAATCACATTTTGCGGCTTGCCGGGCACCGACGATGGCGTGCCCTTGAGGTTATATTCGGCCGGAGCCGAATACACCACATTCATGATGCCCGAGTTGCCGCCAGGAGCTGCGTTCACCTTATTGCTGCTGTAGTTGGCACTGAATCCCGTTTTCCACTCCTTGCTTATCTGCAGGTCCACCAGGCCGCGCGCACTCCAGCGCGTCATGCCGGTGGAGGGCATGATGCCCTTTTGGTGGGTGTTGCTCAAGCCAAACGAGTAGCTCAGGTTGTCCTTCTTCTGGCTGATGCCGAAACTGGTGTTCTCGGTGTAGGCATTCTGGAAATAGTCGCCCACGTTGTCGTAGGTCTGCGGTGTCTGCCATCCGCTTTGGCCCGCAAGCGCATACTTGGGATTGTAGTACTGGCCCGCCTCGCCTGTGCCGGCTGGAGTGCTCGAGCCGCCAAAGCCATAGCGGGTGTCCTTCGACAAATCGGCAATCTTCGGGCCCCACGTCTGCGATGCGGTGGGGTCGTAGCCCGTCACTGAGCCGTCGGCGTTGGTCACAAAAGCGTTGCCCTGCGAATACACGCTCTGGCGGCTGAATTTGCGGCTGACGCTCTCGGCGCTGATGCTTGTGCTCAAAGTGATTACGGGACGGCTGCTCTGCGAGCTGCCGCGCTTGGTGGTGATCACCACCACACCGTTGCTGGCGCGGATGCCGTAGAGGGCCGAGGCGGCCTGGCCCTTGAGCACGTTTATCGACTCTATGTCGTCGGGATTGATGTCGAGGCTGTGGCTTGGGTGGTCGGCGCCCATAATTCCATTGGAATTAAACACGTCGCCAAAGTCGCCCTCAGTGCTGATGGGCATGCCGTCGACCACATAAAGTGGCTGGTTGTTGCCATCGAACGAACGCGCGCCGCGAATCACTATTTGCGACGAGGCACCGGGGGCGCCCGACGACTGGCGTATGTCAACGCCTGTGAGCTTGCCCTGAATGGCACTCGCCAGGCTGGTGGTTCCGCTTGTGTTGAGCTGGTCGGCATTAAGATCCTGGGCTGCGTAGCCAAGGGCTTTGCGCTCGCGCTTCACACCCATGGCTGTGACAACCACCTCATCGAGCTGCGTGCCGGCATCGGCAAGCTCAACGCTCACCTGCTTGCCCACAGCCACCTGCTGCGTCTTAAGTCCCACATAGCTAACATTGATGAATTTCACGTTGTCGGCCACGGTAATTGTGAAGTTACCGTCGAGGTCGGTGGCAGTTCCGTGGCCACCGCCCACTGGCTGGATTGTGGCTCCAATCAGCGGCGACTTGTCGCCCTGATATGTCACGCGGCCCGTTATGGTCTGGTCGGCGTGAGCAGTGGCGGCCATTGTGCCAACTGCGAGCAATGAAAAAACTAACTTCTTCATAGATTGTAACTTTAATAATTAAATACTGACCGGTCAGCTGGCAACAATCACAATTGCTTGGCTGCCGTTTTCATTCACTCGATAAACAAAGGTGAGCGCCCAATCGCTGTACACACACCTGTTTGGATTGCTTCACTAAAAAGCAGATTCTAATTCTGATTTTAATTTTATAAACCTAAAGTAATTACAATTCGTAATTTTTTGTGGCTGCAAAATTACAATTTTGTTTTCATTCAAACAAAGCGTTTTTCGCATTTTAACCAAACAAGGTTATTTAATAACTATTCGTAATTAAAAGCAGACATAAAGTTTTGTTTAGTGATTACATTGGCTTATTTTCTAATTATCTTCAATTTAGCATTCTTTACAATGAAGAGGCTGTCCAAGTATTTTCGACAATTATTTAACAATCGTCATTTAACACTTTCCAGCGGCATGCAGCGGCGACACCTTAAATTCAGCGGCACATCGTCAATGCCCCAAAATGAACAAGCTCTTTTTTTGGCATTGCGCTCGGTTTGCACTAATTTTGAAACAAAGTTTTTTTTGATATGGGAAATTCTGTGACAATTAAGATAAGCAAGGTGCTGCACAGCAATGCTGGAGCTGCCGTGATAAATATAGCTGTAGCCTACCTGATGTGGATGGCCGTGAGGGTGGTGTTTTTTCTTGAAAACTGGAACACTTTCGCGCCCTACATGTCGTGGAACCTGTTTTGGAACGAGCTGCAGGGTGCGCTGGTGTTCGACACATCGGGCCTGCTCTACGTCAACTCGCTATATCTGGTGCTGATGCTGCTGCCACTGCACCTGAAAGAGCGGCCCGGCTTCCACAAGGGGCTGAAATGGCTGTTTGTGGTCACCAATGCCTTGGCGCTGGCCACGAGCCTTGCCGACTCGGTGTATTTCCAGTACACCGGCAGGCGGTCCACGGTGACGGTGTTCACCGAGTTTGGCAACGAGGGCAACATCACGGGCATCATATTTACCGAACTCATCAACCACTGGTATCTGCTGCTGGCGTTCATTGCCCTCACTGCCGTCATGTGGCTTTGCTACGTGAAGCCGCGCATCGAGGTCTACCGCCACGGCTGGGCCTACTACGGGTCGCAGCTTGGCGCTCTTGTGGTGGCGGCCCCACTGGCCATAGTGGGCATACGCGGCAGCGTCACAGCCGGCACACGCCCCATCACGGTGAGCAATGCCAACCAGTATGTGAACCGCCCCGTTGAGGCCTCGGTGGTGCTCAACACGCCGTTCAGCCTGATTCGCAGCATCGGCAAAAAGCCGTTTGTCACGCCGCACTACATGACGCGCGCCGCCATGGAGCGCGAATACCGCCCCTTAATCAAGCCGTCGGCCCCCGACTCGCTCATGCTGGGCCGAAAAAATGTGGTGATACTCATTATGGAGAGTCTTGGCAAGGAATACATAGGCAGCCTCAACCCGCAGCCGTACAAGAGCTACACGCCGTTTATCGACTCGCTGGTGCCGCACTCGCTCACGTTCCGCTACAGTTTTGCCAACGGGCGCATATCGATGGACGCCATGCCGTCGATACTGTCGGGCATACCAATGTTTGTAGAGCCGTTCTTTCTCACGCCTGCATCGCTCAACGATGTGCAGGGCATAGCGTCGATGCTTGCCCCCAAGGGCTACTACAGCGCGTTTTTCCACGGCGGCCACAACATATCCATGGGCTTCAGCGCGTTTGCGCACTCCATTGGCTACAAGAATTACTTTGGACTCAACGAGTATTGCCGCTCGCCAAAATACGGTGGCATGAACGACTTCGACGGCAAGTGGGCCATTTGGGACGAGCCCTTCCTGCAGTTCACCCTCGACGAAATGGCGAAGTTCCACCAGCCGTTTGTGACCACCGTGTTCAGCGCGTCGTCGCACCACCCCTACCGCGTGCCCAAGGCCCTGGCTGCGCAATATCCCGAAGAGGGCGGGCTCGAGATTCACAAGTGCATCCGATACACCGACCACGCCCTGCGCCGCTTCTTTGAGCGCGCCAGCCACGAGCCGTGGTACCGCAACACCATATTCGTGATTGTGGCCGACCACACCAACCAGACGCAGCGGCCCGAATACAAGACCGACCTGGGCCTGTATTCAATCCCAATAATCTTCTTCACTCCCGACGGGAGCCTGAGGCCCGAGATGAACACCACCAAAATAGCGCAGCAAACCGACATCACCCCCACGCTGATGCACATGCTGGGCTACGACAAGCCAATCATGGCCTTCGGCACCGACCTGCTGAGCACGCCGGCCGCTCAGACGTGGGCCGTGAACTACAACAACGGCATCTACCAGTATCTGAAAGGCGACTACATGATTCAATTCGACGGCTCGCGCGTGAAAGCCATGTACGACTTCAAGCACGACACCATGCTGCGTCACAATGTGTCCGGGCAGCACCCGCAGCTGCAGCGGCAGATGCAGACGCGCCTCGAGGCCATAATACAGCAATACATGAGCCGCATGAACGAGAACCGACTGCTGCCCACGAGATAACCATTCACACCCACCGAAACATCAAGGATAAATGAGCATATACAAACGATTCACGCTGTTTGACCGCAGCGAGTGGGCACCGGCAGTGGCCGTGGCCATCAACCTGGCGCTGGCCTACGTGGCCTATTTCGCAACGCGCCTTATATTTCTTGCCGTGAACTACAGCTACTTCGCCGATGGCCTCAGTGGTGGCCACCTGGCCGAGATGCTGCGCGGCGGCCTGGTGTTTGACACCTCGGCCATCATGTACACCAACGCCCTCTACATACTGCTGATGCTGCTGCCGCTGCACCTGAAGGAGCGCCCAGCCTACCAGCGGCTGTGCAAGTGGGTGTTTGTGGCGGTCAACGGCCTTGCCGTGATTATGAACCTTGCCGACACGGTGTATTTCCAGTTCACCTCGCGGCGCACCACCAGCACGGTGTTCAGCGAGTTCAGCCACGAGAGCAACATAGGCGGCATCATTGCCAGCGAGCTGGTGGCGCACTGGTATCTGTGGCTGGCCGGCATCGCGCTCATTGCCATGCTGTGGGCACTGTCGGCCACCAGCCGCCTCGACAGGCGCCGGCTGGTGTGGTGGCGCTACTCGGCGGCCACCGGAGTGAGTCTGGCGGTGATGGCCGTGCTGTGCGTGGGCGGAATGCGCGGCGGCTTTGCCCATGCGGTGCGCCCAGTGACGGTGAGCAACGCCAACCAGTATGTGAACCGCCCCATCGAGGCGGCACTGGTGCTCAACACGCCGTTCTCGGTGCTGCGCACCATTGGCAAAAACGTCTACACCGACCCTCATTACTTTGCCAGCGAGCGCGAGGCCATGACTTTCTACACACCGCTGCACCAGCCGGCCGCGGGAGCCAAATTCAACCGCAAAAATGTGGTGGTGATAATTATTGAAAGTTTTGGCAAGGAATACATTGGCAGCATGAACCGCCAGCTAGAGGGCGGCCGATACCGCGGCTACACCCCCTTCACCGACTCGCTGGCCGCCCACAGCGCCACATTCCGCTACAGCTTTGCCAACGGCCGCAAGAGCATCGACGCCATGCCGTCGGTGCTGTCGAGCATACCAATGTTTGTGGAGCCGTTCTTCCTCACGCCCGCATCAATGAACCACCTCACCGGACTTGCCGGCGTGCTCGGCGCCAAGGGTTACCGCACAGCCTTCTTCCACGGTGCGCAAAACGGATCGATGGGCTTCCAGGCATTTGCACGCAGCACCGGATTTAAGGAATACTACGGGCGCACCGAGTTTGACGCTGATCCGCACTTCCGCGGCGACAAGGACTTCGACGGCATGTGGGCCATTTGGGACGAACCGTTCCTGCAATTCATGGTGTCGAAGCTCAACACATTCCGCCAGCCATTCATGTCGGCCGTGTTCACGGCCTCGTCGCACCACCCGTTTAAGGTGCCGCAAGAGTTGTCGGCGCAGTATCCCGAGCAGGGCGGACTGCCCATACTAAAGTGCATACGCTACACCGACCACGCCCTGCGCCGCTTCTTCGACGCAGCCAAGCGGCAGCCGTGGTACCGCAACACGCTGTTTGTGATTGTGGCCGACCACACCAACCAGCACAAGCATCCCGAATACCAGACCGACCTGGGCCTGTATTCAATACCCATCATTTTCTACACCCCCGACGGAAGCATAGCGCCCGGCGAGCGCACCGATGTGGTGGCGCAGCAAATCGACATTATGCCCACCGTGCTTGGCGCGCTGGGCTACGACAAGCCTTATGTGGCCTTCGGCTCCGACCTGCTGAGCACACCCGCCGCACAGACGTGGGCAGTGAGCTACAACAACGGCATCTACCAGTATGTGAAAGGCGACTACATGATCCAGTGCGACGGCTCGCAGGTGAAAGCCGCCTACGACTACCGGCACGACCCGCTGCTGCTGCACAACGTGGCCGGCAAGCTGCCTGGCGGCACACAGCAGCGCATGGAGCAAGAGCTGAAGTCGCTCATACAGCAGTATATGAACCGCATGAACACCGACCGACTTGTGTATGGACGCTAAGCCAACTCCCGACCCCGCACCAAACCTGCTGATGATAGTGGGCACCTATACCAGCCGCGGCTCGCAGGGCGTGTATGCCTACGGGCTGCAGCCATCGGGCACGGCCAGGCAGCTGGCGGCTGTGCAAGTGCTCAACCCATCGTATGTGGCCGTCAGCCCTGACCACAGCCGCATTTATGCCGTGAGCGAAAACGGCCCCTGCGACTCGATGGTGGCCGTAATCGGACTCGACGAGCACACAGGCAGAATGCGCGTGCTTGGCAGCGTGAACTCGTGCGGCTGGAGTCCGTGCCACATTGCCATGGTTGGCACCGACGCGCTGGCTGTGGCCAACTATGGCAGCGGAAGCCTGGCCGTGCTCGGCATCAATGCCGACGGCACAGTGGCGCCATGCCGCCAGCTGCTGCAGTGGGACGACCACGGCACGCCGCCCCGCCAAGCCACAAGCCACCTGCACTTCTCCATGCCCACACCCGATGGCCGGCGGCTCATAGCCACCAATCTGGGCGGCGACTGCCTGTATGTGATGCGCATTGGGCATGACGGCTGTGGGGTGCCGACCCTGAGCGAGGAACATGTGGTGAGAGTGGCAGCAGGCAGCGGCCCGCGGCACTTTGTGTTCAGCCACGGCGGCACCATGCTGCACGTGCTCACCGAGCTCAGCTGCGAGGTGCTGACGTTCAGCTACTGTCCCGAATCGGGCCGGCTGAAGCTGCTGCAGTCGGTGAAAATAGCCCAAAGCGGCGCCGGTGGCGACATACAACTCTCGCCCGACGGGCTGACGCTGTATGCCAGCGTGCGCTGCTCAGGGTGCGACGGCGTGGCCATTATGCGCTTCACCCCCAGCAGACTGCCCAAGATGGTGGCATTCCAGCCCACAGGCAAGCATCCGCGCAGCCTTGCCATAACACCCGACGGCAGCCTGCTGATGGCCGCCTGCCGCGACAGCGATGCGGTGCAGGTGTATGCACGCGACGCCGCGTCGGGCCGGCTGACACACGTGCCCGGCAGTGATGTGCCCGTGAGCATGCCAGTGTGCGTGAAATTTGTTGAGCCAAACAGGTGAAAAATGTGAAATAATATCAAATTTGTAATTATTACAATTATTTTTGCTTGCCCATTCAAAAAAATGACGTATATTTGCCGTGTCGACAAAAACAATGCCGACTGAATACACAAAACACTAATAACTATCAAATACTTACTATTATGAAGGATATTAAAGGAACAAAGACAGAAGCCAACCTGCGCGAGGCATTCGCAGGCGAGTCGCAGGCCACCAACAAGTACACCTACTTTGCATCAAAGGCACGCAAAGACGGCTACCAGCAGATAGCCGCAATATTCGAGGAGACCGCACGCAACGAGCGCGAGCACGCCAAAATGTGGTTCAAACTGCTTGAAGGCGGCGCCATCAAGGACACTGCCGACAACCTGAAGGCCGCTGCCGAGGGCGAAAACTTTGAGTGGACCGACATGTATGAGCGCATGGCCAAAGATGCACGCGAAGAGGGTTTCGACGAGATTGCCGAGAAGTTCCTTGGCGTGGCAGCCATCGAGAAAGCCCACGAGGAGCGCTACCGCAAGCTGCTCGACAACGTGGAGAAGCGCGTAGTGTTCTCGCGCGACGGCGACTGCATTTGGCAGTGCGCCAACTGCGGCCACATAGTGGTGGGCAAGAGCGCACCGCAGGTGTGCCCCGTGTGCAACCACCCGCAGTCGTACTTCCAGATTCTGGCACAGAACTACTAACGCAACCGACTATTCCCAGCTATCAGCGCATAAGCATCAACGCATATAGTTAGGAAACTGCTGGCAGAAGCCCTGATTTTCAACATCGGGCTTCTGCCTTTTTTTGCCCATTGCGGCAAAATAGCTATATTTGTAGCCGAGCTACTAAATGTTACTTTATTGACTATGGACAACAACAGCATCAACATCGATATTGAGCAGCGCGCCGCACGCGGCGTAGAGCTATTCAAGCAGGGCTACAACTGCGCCCAGGCGGTGGCCCTGGCTTTTGCCGACGTGTATGCCGGCCGCATAAGCCGCGACACTCTCGCAGCCATGGCGGCCTCGATGGGCGGCGGCATGGGCCGGCTAAGGCTCACATGCGGGGCTGTGACCGGAATGGCCCTGCTGGCCGGACTCGAAAACGGCCCTTCAGAACCAGGCAACATGCCCGAGCGCACAGCCAACTATGCCCTTGTGCAGCAGCTGGCCGCCAAATTCAAGGCCGAGAACGACTCGCTGATTTGCGCCGAGCTGCTTGGCCTGCGCGCAGGCACTGTGGAACCTCCGCGACCCAGCGAGCGCACAGCGGCCTACTACAAGGCCCGCCCTTGCGCCAAAATGGTGGAATGCGCCTGCCGCATCTATGCCCGCCACCTGGCGGAACGGCAATAGGCAAACAGACAAATCTATTCACAAAATATAATCAACAGATAATCTAACCGCATATGCGATACATCAAATGTCAAAACTGCGGCAACGAGGTGCCCGAAGGCTCGGCCTTCTGCAACAAGTGCGGCGCCCCTATTGTGAGCAAGCCCGCCGCACCCGAAACGGCTGAGTGCCCTCACTGCCATGCACAGATTCCGGCCACCGCCATGTTCTGCCCCAAGTGCGGCAAGGCCACCACTGCCGACGACACCGCCAAAAACGAGTGGGAAGGCAACGGCGGCTCGCAGCAGCCATCTACACAATCCAATAGCCAGACGCCCAATGAGCGTAAGCGCGCCCGCAACATAATTGTGGCCGTGGCTATTGTGGCATTTTTGTGCCTCGTGGCCGTGCGCACCTGCTACTTCAGCGGCAATTCGCAGCCTGCCGACACATCCGACACCACTGCTGTGGCCACCGACTCAATCCAAGACTCAAATGCGATTTTCGTGAAGGCGCTGCAAGACAACAACTTTGGCGGCGACGGAGCCACGGTGGTGTATGCCATCAGGGTGCCGGGCGGCGACACGGGCAACCCCGACCACATTGTGGGACTCACCTTCCAGTCGGGACAGGGCGACCACACGTTCTACAAAATCTACGACCTCACCCAAAACGGCACAAACTGGGACATAAAGCTGGCCAAGACCACCTATCTCGACGGACAGAACATCACATTCGACGCCGGACAGCTGATGGCCGACCCCAGCACACTGCCGCAAAGCACCGTAATCGACGGCAAGCGCTACGTGTATTTCGCCTACATGGCCGTAGGCAGCGGCTCGAGCGGACACGTGTCGCTCAACCTCTATAACATCGACACCCAGCAGGTGGTGACGCAGAACTACGACGGCGAATACAAGACACTCGACGACGGCCAGCAGCACATAGTGTGCATGCCTAAGAGCGGCAGCGGCCTGGAGTTTAACTTCATCAACGGCCAAGTGCCATCGATAGGCATACTGCACATCAAGACGCAAGACGAAATCGACGCCGAGAAGAAAGAAAAGGAGCAGGCCGACGAAGAAGCCGAAGCCAAGGAGCAGGAAGCTCCGGCCAACTCGGCCAGCAAGTGGGCCAGCGACAACACCGACGCCATGGCATCGCTCAAAGAAGGCACCGAAGTGACCTTGCGCTCATCCACCTACGACAAAGACAAGCCACTGTTCCGCTCAAGCGACCTCAAAAACAAGATTGCCAACGGCGCCTATGTGGTGTTCCTCACCAACGGCGGCGTAGTGTATGCCTTCAACAAGAGCGAGGGCAAAAACTTTGTGGTGTATGCCGGCAGCCCCAAGGCCACCAACATCGGCTTTGAGAACAGCGATAAAAACATCATAAACGTGCGCACGGCCAGCGGCCTTATTGAGTATAACCTCTACACCAACCGCGCCAAGCTTAAAAAGTAGCGCGCGTGGCCAGCACAAGTTTAACCGAACTCATCGAGCGCGGGGCCGTAACGCCCCGCGCTCTTGCGCTAATGGGGCAGCCGGCCATCGAAGCCATGGCCCTGATGCGCTGCGAGTGCCGCACGGGCCGAATCGCCACAGCCTCGTTCAGGCTCGACATCGAAGCCGGCACCGTGGCCGTTGAAGCCATAGGCAACGAGCCCGCCACGCTTGCAGCGGCCGACATTGCCGCCTATGGCCACGCGCTGCTGCTGGCCATCAATGCCGCAGAGCACGGCGGCCATGGCCGCCTTTGTCGCTTTGCCTCCCAGTGTGCCAACGGCCAGTTTGCCCATTGGGAGGATGCCCGCCTTGCGCTTGAGCGCAGCGAAAGCCGCGGCATCTACTGGGCAATAATAGCCATCATCGCAGCTCTGCTCGCCGCCCTGTGGCGGCTAAACGGCTAACTGCGCACACAAAGACGAACAGCGGGGGCCATGCCACAATCTCTGGCACAGCCCCCGCATTTTTGTGTTATATCAGAGCGACAGCTTATACTACTTCACTATCACTTTGGTTGCCTTACTGCCCTGAACACGCACATACACGCCCGGCTCAAGACGGTCGGCAGGTATTCTCATACCCTGAATGTTGAACCACTCAACCGGCGCGTCGTCGGCATCGATGGTGCTTACGCCCGTCACGTCGTAGCTATACACAGGCGAAGGCATCGACTCGCCGCGGTCGTACACGGCAGTCACCACATAGCTTGTGGTGGTGGCGCCTGCACTGCGCTGCAGCTCGGTGTCGGTAAACTCGCAGTCGGTCACCACATCGGAGTTGATCTTCTCGCCATTGCGGTACACATTGTATCCCACTATGGTCATCTTGGCTGGAGTGCCCTTGCCGGTGTAGGTCACATCGTCGATGAAGCACATCCAGTTGCCGGTGCCGTGGCTGCGAAGCGCAAAATACTTGGCGCCCTGAGGCAGCTCGTATTCATACTTGCTCCACTTGTTGGGCAGGCCGGTGTTGTCGCCAAGCGACTTGAAGCTTGTGCGGGCGGTGTCGGTGGTCGAATACAGCACCTCGAGGTTCTCCTTGAGATATGAGCTGTAGCTCTTGGCGTAGAACGATATCAGCTGCGGGCCGCCATAAAGCTCGGGCGACACGGCCCAGTCGTCCGACTTCACATTTTCGTAGTAGCAAGCCATGGTGGAGAGGTGCTTAACACCCGAGTGCGACTCATAGGCCTGGGGGTTCTTAGAGTTGGCAAACACCGTCTGGTCGTACTCCATCACAAAGAACGACTGCAGCGAGCCAAGCTCCACATTGGGTATGGTGACGCCTGTAATGCCCATCACCGGCGACTTGTCGTAGTCAATAAACTTCCAGTCGCCATAGGAGTGAGCCCATGACTCTGCAGTTTCAAAGTTCTCAAAAGTCTCATCGGGAGCCGCCTTTGTCAGGTCGGGAGCTGTCCACCTCAGAGCCACGCCATCGGCGCCCTTGCTGCCAGTGAGGGTCTCCACAATCGGGAAGTTGGGCATCACTGTGCTCACATTGGCCTCGGCGCGGTTGTCAGCCGCCTCGGCATCGCCGTCGCAAATCACCTCGGCCACATACTTGTTGTCCTTCACGCCAACCACCGACGGGCTGACGGTGAACTCATACAGGCGCGACTCTCCGGCGGCAAGAGCCTTGCAATTAAGGTCGTCCATTTCATCACCGTTTTGAGTCAGGCGCAGGCGCCAAGCGTCGGCATTGGTGGCGCCAGTGTTCTCCACGCGCACGCCAATTTTGAACTCTGCGTTGGCACGGCAATGGACGGGAGCTGTCATCTCGGTTATTGCAAGATTCTTGTCGGTGCGTGAATACACCTTTATCTGGTCGATAACCATGTTGCGGTAGTTTTTGGTGGTGGCCACAAACATAAAGTGAACATCCTTGCCGGCAAAGGCGTCAAGGCCAATCACCACCTTGTTCCAGCCAACTTCGGGCAGCTCACCGGGCACAATGTGCTTGAGCAGCGTCTGGCCGTCGGCCGTCATAGCATAGATGTCGAGTTCGCTAAGGTCTTTAAGACCATCGGAATTGAGCAGATTGTCGACATAAACCGACAGCGTGGGATTTTTAACTCCGGCCAATGCTATCTTGCCAGTCTCGATGCTGGCCGAGGCATTCACGTTGTCGCCGCGAAAGTAGAGGTAACCGCCATCGCCATCGGCCGAAGAGATGTCGCTGTACAGGCCATCCACGCCCACTTGCCACGAGCCTGTGGGATTGATGGTCTTGAGTCCGAATATCGATGAAGTCTTGCCTTCGGCAACCGACTCGGTGAAGGGCACGGCATAGGGTGTGCCCACAGGAATCATGTTGCTGTAGTTGCTCTCCGACTCCATGTCGCCCGACACAGCCTTCACATAGTAGTAGACAAACGTCTGCTCCTTATCGGCAGCCACGGCCTGGTGCGTGTAGCTTGTGCCAGTAATGCCAGTGGCCACAACTTTTTCTTCATCGTCGAGAATGGTGTAGGTCACATCGCCGACGCTGAATTTGTGGCCGTCCACGTCTTCGTCTACGGCACTCCAAGTGATGCCCACCTCACCCACATTGCTGGTCTCGGCTATTTTCACAGTTTCGGGCTTCTTTGGCGTGCTGTTGCCTATCTTCACAGTGGTCTCGGCAGGAGTGCCAGCGCCAAATTCACTGTATGCCACCACCTTGTAGGTGTAGCTGCCGTTTTGTGCCACAGTGTCGGTATAGGTAAGTTCGGCCCCAGGAGTCGGATTGTCAAACACCTTTATCACACTGTCGGCACGCAGCACCTCTACCTTCGAAATGCTCTCAAGGGCTGAGCTGTCGCTGTTCTTGGTGGGGCAGGTGAATGTGATTGTGGCGGTCTTTGCTCCATCGGAGGCGGGAGTCACCACCAGATTCTGCGGAGCAGCCGGTGTGGCTGTGCTCACGCCATGCTCAATTTCGATGTTGTCGAGGTTGAGGCCATATTTGTTGGCCTCGCTGATTCCGTGGAAACCTATGTAGTACACACCATCGGCATCGGCAGTGAGGCGCACGCTCACGTGCTTGGGGGAGTTCACGGTGTAGGCAAGCAGGGTGTCGGGCTCAAGAAGCACATGCTGCATGGCCTCGGCAGTGGCTGCTGAGCCATATTTCACCTCTACCACCTCGGCATTGCGCTGGTTGGTGCCCCACACGTCAAACGAGATCTTATACGACTTGTTCTTCTCCAGCTTCACCGGCGGAGTCACAATCCAGTCGTCGGTCTTACTTTTGCTGTTGTAGCGCACACGCATGTATCCGCCTTTTTGCCACTCCCACATGTAGCCGTCGTTGTTGGCGTCGATTATGGTGTAGCCCTGCACCGATCCGCTGATGTCGAACATCTGTGCGTAGGGTGGCACAATCTTGCCGATAACCACCATATTGGTCTTTGCAGCGGCCGATTCCATTCCATCGAAGTTGGCCACCACGGTGTAGTAGTAACCAGTGAGGTTGGCCGGCTCGGCCACATTGTCGACCAGCGCTGTGTCGGCAGTGGCGCTTGCCACAACCACCGAGTCGGGGTAGCGGGTTACCTTATATGTCACCTTACTGGGGTCAAAATATCCGCCAGTAGCAGTCTCCGACACTCGGGTCCAGCTCACGTTGAAACTGTTGCCGTTGCGCTCAAGCTTTGCCGTAGGGGCCTTGGGCACGCCCGAGCCTATGTAGGCTTCAGCCTTGACCTTGCTGCTGCGGCCGGCGGTGTTGGAGGCTACCACAGCCACCAAATAAGTGCCTGGAGCCTGCACGGTGAGCGGCACCGACACTTTTTGGCCGTAACTCATAGTGCCAGTGGCAAACTCATTGCCGTTGAGCGTAATGGTGTAGCCCAGCGAGCCGGTGCCGGCAGTGCCGCCGTTGGTGGCAGTGGGCGCGGTGAAGTCGATGGTGCCCGTCAGCGAGTTGTCCACAAAATTAAGTCCCAGTCCCGTGACGGGGGCTGGGGCTTCGGGGTTGAGAGGGGTGGGGATGTAGAGGCCGGTGATTTCTTCGCCGTTGGCATACTGAAGCAGTATGGTGGTAGAGGCGTCGGAAGTGTTGATCTCTACCAGATACGAGTTATCGTGTGCGTCCGAAATCGCATAATACATCTTGTTGGTGGTGGGGTCGATTGTGGCCGACGAAGAGTATTTGGGCGACAGTCCTGTGCTGCCTATCACCGTGGTGTTGCCAGTCTCTTTGTCGACTTTCACAAGATTGCCGTCGATCTGCACGCCATATATCACGCCATTCTTGTCGATGGCTATGGCATTCAACCTGTTGAAGTTGGCCTTGATCACCGTGCGCTTCATAGTGGCATAGTCGATGTAGCCAAACACATAGCTCATGCAGTCGTCGCTCATAAAGCAGCCATACACGCGGCCCGTGACAGGGTCGTAGGCCACATCGTCGGCAATGAGGCCGGCATCTTCGTTGGTGCGCGACTCAATCAAGTCCCAAGTGTCGGCATCATAGCTGTTGACCTTCACCTTATATTTGTTGAATCCATAGGGCGAGCCGGCCACGGCGTAATACACACCGTCGACACACACGCCGCCGTTGGTGGCGTCGACGTTAGTCTGCAGCTGCTTGAATTCGCCGCCTTCTGTGGTGGCGATTTCATACATGCCGTATGACTTCAACGTTTTCGAATAGATCACGTTGCCTATCAGCTTTGGCATTGCCGCGCTGTCGGCAGCCGCCCTGCGCACGCGCGACTTCGCGCCACGCGAACTCTGGGCAACTAACTTTGTGAATTTTTGCGGCAGTTCGCCGCTCTTCACAACGGGTGGCGACACATAGTGCGCGTCCCTTGGCTGGGCGGCAGTGACGTCGGCTCCCGTTTGAACTTTTGCGTTTTTGACGGGGGCATCAGCAGTCTGTGCCGCCATGGCCATGGAGCACAGCGCGCATAGCACCGCCATAAAAACGAAACGTGAGAATTTTCTCATCAAGCTAAACATTTTTTGTGGTGACTGCCGAGCGCTCACAGCGGCAGTCGTGTAAACACTAACTTTGATCACAAGCGCTGTCCGTTGATGCATAACGCACGCACTACATTGCCATGCACCGCCAGATAATCGTTACAAATTTAATATAAATCACAAAAAAAATATACACCATTATCGCGTAACTAACAATTACATCAGCAAAAAAACTATGGCAATGCCATTTTGCCACACAAAATGCCACAATTGCGTTATTGAATATATGCATTTTTAGCTTTTTGCTTAAATTGAGTACATTATGATGTCAAAAAATAGTTTTTACCCACGAAAGTGCATTAATTCTTCATATAAATCGTTTAGTTTTGAATTATTTTGTTAATTTTGCAACACAGTAATTTCTTTTCCCGAAAGCAAAAATTCACAAGCCGCTTTCCGAAGCCATAAAGTGCTATAACAACAAACGAAAACCAAAATTATAGTTAAACGATGAACAAACTAAGCACCCTACTCGTGAGCCTTGCGCTGCCGCTGACGGCACTGGCGCAAGTGCAGCAAGTTCCCTACAGCAGCGAACTGCACGACGATGCCTCGTGGACCACCATCAATGTGGAGCCAAACTCCAAGACGTGGGTAAGCGAGACAAGCAGCTCGACCTACAAAGCCGCCGACGGCGCTGCCGGTGGAGTGAAGTACACCTACGACCGCACTTATGCGGCCGATGACTGGTATGTGTCGCCCGCCATACACCTTGTGGCCGGCAAGGAATACAAAATGAAGTTGTGGAGCAAGACCAGTTCGAGCAAAGAAAACTATGCCGTGGTGCTTGCCGCCGGCAACACCGCCCCAGTGCTCTCGGGCGGCAAGCGGCTGCTTGACAAAAACAATTACTCCAACTCCACTTGGAAGAAAGACGCGGTGACATTCACCGTCGACTCTACGGGCGACTACAACTTTGCCCTGTATTGCTACAGCGTGGCCGACCGCTACAATGTGTATTGCACCAAATTCTGGGTGGGCGAAAACATCCTGACCCCCGGCTCGGTGACTGGCCTCACAGCCACCGAGGGTGAAAACGATGCTCTGACGGTGACCCTGAAGTGGACACTGCCCACCACCGACGACGACGGCGCAGCCCTGCCCGAAGGCAAAGACTTGACAGGAATAAAGGTGTATCGCGACGGCCATCTGGCTGCCACTCTCAGCGGCTCGGCCACCACATTTACCGATGATGCCGCCAACGGCCTCACTGCCGGCTTCCACACTTATGCAGTGGAGGCACTGATTGGCGACGCAGTGAGCGCACAAGCCACAGTCAAGACTAAATATGTGGGTCCTGTGGAGGCTCAGGCCATTCCATGGGCAAGTGATTTCAGCACCCAGGACGCTTTCGACGCCCTGTGGACCGTGGTCAAGGGCGAGAAGAGCGGCGCAAGCGCATCATGGTCGTTCTACACCAGCACCTACAGCGGCAATGCCGCCAAACTGTATGTGGGCAGTGGCAAGACCGAAGACGACTGGCTCATCACGCCGCCCCTGAAGTTTGAAAAGGCCGGAGCCTACAAGGTGACCCTCAACGCCCACTACGGCTCGTCGAAGACCAACTTCCAGGTGTGCCTGGGCAAGGGCAAGGCACCTGCCGACTTCACCACCGTGATCGACTCCATCACCTCGATGCCCTACACCGCCACCGACTACCCGATGCTGTTTGAGGTGCCTGAGGCCGGAACATACTACATAGGCCTGCACGCCGCCACGGCAAGCAGTTCCTACAGCACATATTACGTCAGCTCGGTGAAGGTGGCCGAGGAGGTGGTTACACCGCAGCAGGTGGCCGACCCCACCGCCACCATCGACGGCAACACAATTAAGGTGGCTTGGACCAATCCCAGCAAAAACGTGATTGGCAAAGACCTCTCAAGCCTCACCAAGGCTGAGGTTTACCGCGACGGCGAGCTGAAAGCCACCATTGCCAACCCCACACCGGGCAGCAAGGGCGAATGGACCGACGAGGCACCAGCCAACGGCATCAACACCTATTGGGTGATTGCATACAACGAAAACGGCGCCGCTCAGGGCGACACCGTGAAGGCCGCCAGCAAGTGGTTTGGCGACCCCACACAGACGCTACCATACAGCTACGACTTCAAGGATGCCAAGCTGTTTGGCCTCTACACCGCCGTTGACCAAAACAACGACGGCTACACCTGGGCCTACAAAGGCCAGGCCGCTCAGCTGCTTAAGAGCAGCGACGACTACTCCAAAGCCGACGACTATCTGCTTACACCCCCGTTCAACCTTGAGCCAGGCTACTACAAGCTCAGCTTCAAGGCCAACGGCCCGCGCTACAGTTCGCTGAGCAGCGGCATCGTGGCCGACCCCGCCAACCCCAAGGGCACATTCACCGGCGAACAAAAGGTGACCACCATGGCCTATGCAGCCGCTGCAAGCAATGTGATTAAGGTTGACACAGCGGGCACCTACCACTTCGCGTGGTATTGCAACGAGTCGTTTGCCAAGAGCGACGCCAACATGGCCGTGAGCGACATCAGCATCGAAAAGATGGCAGTTGTTCCTGGTGTGGCCACCGGCCTCAAGGTGACTCCCGACCCCAACATGCTGCTCAAAGCCACATTTGAGTGGACCAACCCCACAGGCACCAACGTTGAGGGCGTGGCCGCCGACAATCTTGTGAAAGCGGTGATTCTGCGCAACGGCGTGGCCATCGACAGCGTCACCACCGGCCTCAAGCCCGGTGAGGCGTCGCAATATGTAGACTCCAACGTGCCCGAGGCAGGCACCTACACCTACTCGGTGGAAATCTACAACGCGGCCGGCAAGAGCCAGAGCAAGGCTCCGTCGGTTGAGAGTGAATGGATTGGCGCAGGCAAGAATGTGCCCTACACAGCCGACTACGCCGAGTGGAGCATATTCAATGTGAACAACGACAAGAACACATGGGGCGATGAAATCACCTGGAACCGCAACAGCGACAACTCGAAGGTGTACATCGTGTCGAACAACAACACTCCCGACGACTGGGCCATAGGCCCGCGCATCAACTTTGTGGAGGGCAACACCTACATCATCACCGTGAAGTCGTGGACCGGCATGGACGGCGAGCCGCCCTACACTTGGAACCTTGCCTACGGCAGCGCTCCCAAGCCCGAGAGCATGACGGGCACGCTCAAGGCAATCACCACAACAGTGAAAAACGCCGCCGACGCGCAGACCGACACCATTGTGGTAAAGGCTGTGCAAGAGCTGCCCACCACCCAAGACGCCACCGACCCTGAACTCGTGATTCTGGCCGGCGTGCGCACCATTGGCTACCACGCCGTGAACAAGGGCGCAGTGCAGATTGGCGAAATGACCGTCACCGAAAAGCGCAAGCCCTCCACTGGCATCAGCAGCGTTGAGCAGGCTGGCGCCGTGACCTATGCCGCTGGCGTGGCCACATTTGCAGCCACCGCCCAAAGCGTGGTGGTGGCCGACCTGAGCGGCAAGGTGGTGGCCAAGGCCACCAATGCCGACAGCATCAGCCTCGACGGCCTCAACGCAGGCGTGTATGTGATCTCTGCCAAAATTGGCGGCAAGCGTGTGGTGTGCAAAGTGGTAAAGTGAGCATGACACACATAAGGCATTAATATCTTCATAGCGGAGATTGCCGGGGCATAAATTACACCCCGGCAATCTCCGCTTTTTTCATAAATCTTCAATTTTCAAGTAAATGAGAATTCTATTAAGCGTGATTGCGGCATTGGCGGCGATAGTCCCCGCCACGGCTGGCAGCGGTCCCAAGGCGGCCAAGCAGCTGCCAGCGGCACGAATGGCCGCACAGGCCAAGGCAGCCAGGCCGGCTGCGTCGCGGCTGGCAAGCCACCGCCCCGATGCAAGTTTTGAGGCCACAGCGCCAAAGCCGACGGCCACCGCGCTGCGCGTGCCGGGCACCAACACCACTCTGGGCGCAGCCATGGTGTATAGCGACCTGTGGGGCGTGACCGACTCGGCCGGCCACTATCTGTATCCCATCACCGCCGGCATCTACACCATCCAGGCCAAGGAGGGCGGCGGCGAGAGCAAGGTGTATCAGAACAACGACTTCACCAAGATGCGCGCCGGCGTAAAGGTTAACAACACCTACTATGTGGTTAGCGCCTCGGCCACGGGCGAAACGGCTTATGTGAGCGAATACTCCACCCTGTCGTGGTCGCGCAGCCGCAACGAGCAGACCGATGTGGTGAACGTGCCCACCGACCTCACCTACGACCCCACCACGGGCAAGGTGTATGGGGTGTTCTACGACAGCGACAACGATGAGTACGACCGCTTTGGCACCTACAGCCTCACCCTGGGCGAAGCCACCGAAATCGCACTCACCGACCGCCGCGTGTTTGCCTTGGCCTGCAACAAGGCCGGCGAGCTGTATGGCATTTGGGGCTATACAGGTTGGCTAATCAAAATCGACAAGAAGACGGGAAAATATGAACAAATAGGCAAGACGGGTGTGTATCCCGAATACAACAACACCATGACCTTTGGCAGCGACGGCGTGCTCTACTGGGCCGCCACCGACGAGAAGGGCAAGTCGGCCCTCTACAGCGTGAACACCGCCACGGGCGCCGCCACCAAAATCAGGGACTTTGAAAACAACGCCGGCTTCGCAGGCCTCTATGAGATGCCCGAAAAGGTGCCCGACAGTGCCCCTGAGGCCGTGACTGGACTGGCGGTTGACTACACCTCGCCCATGGCCCTCACGGCCAAGGTGAGCTTCAACGCACCCACCGTGAGCGTGGGCGGTAGCCAACTCACCGCACCCGTCTCGGCCATTGTGAGCATCAACGGCACGCAGGCTGCCGTGGTCGAGGGCATCACACCCGGCGCCAAGGCCGAAACGCAGGTGCTCACCCTCACCGAAGGTCTGCAAAAGGTGGAGGTGACAACAGCCGATGCCGACTTCCGAGGCGCCTCAGCCACCATCACATCGTGGGCGGGCGAGGACGTGCCCGGCACTCCGCAGGGTCTGAGCATAGCGCTCGATGGCGGCTATCCGCTAATCAAGTGGAGCGCACCGGCCAAGGGTGTGAACGGCGGCGACTACGACCACGCCTCGCTGCGCTACAAGGTGGTGCGCTATCCGGGAGCCGCCACTGTGACCGAATCCCTCACCGACACCATGCTGCACGACACCGGCATCACAGCCGCCAACGCAGCGGTGTATTATGAAGTGAGCGCCGTCACTGCAAAGGGCGCAAGCCAGCCGGCCATTTCCGATAAGGTGGTGGTAGGACGCGGCTATGAGGTGCCTTTTGTGGAGACATTCGACACTCAAGACGCATTCGACCTGTGGAGCGTGACCGACCTCAACGGCGGGTCAACATGGCAGTTCTACAACCACTGCGCCCAATACAAGTATAACAACGAGAACCTGCCGGGCGACGACTGGCTGATTTCGCCGCAAATAGCCCTGAAAAAAGGGGTGAACTACCGCCTAACCTTCAAGTCGCAGACCTTCAGCACCGCCCGCTATGTGGAAAACTTCAAAGTGGCCATTGGCACAAGCGGCTCTCCCGCCTCGATGAAGGAACTGAAGTCGTTCACCGACTACAGCAGCCCCAAGGGCGAAGTGCAGCGCATGGTGCTTAAGGTGGACGAAGACGGGTACTACCACCTGGGCTTCTACTGCTTCAGCGACGGCAAAAAGGGCTGGCTGCTGAAAATAGACAGCGTGGGCATGGCCGCGGTGAGCAGCCGCGTGCCGGCAGCTGTGACGGGCCTCACCGTGACACCAGCCGCCAAGGGCGAGCTTAAGGCAGCCATAGCCTTCACTGCCCCCACTGCCGATGCCGATGGCGGCACGCTCTACCAGGATGTGACCGTGAGCGTGTGCCGCGACGAGACAGCTGAGCCCATCTACACTGCCACCGTGGCCCCGGGAACCAAAGTAGAGTGGACCGATGCCGCAGTGGCCGCAAGCGGCCTGCACACCTACCGCGTGAC
Organism: uncultured Muribaculaceae bacterium; assembly: GCA_934661195.1. Taxonomy (GTDB): domain Bacteria; phylum Bacteroidota; class Bacteroidia; order Bacteroidales; family Muribaculaceae; genus Sodaliphilus. Next base: position 136,456 of record CAKUJD010000004.1, on the reverse strand, counting down.
GGCGAGCAACGAGGCCGGCGACGGCCCCGAGGAGAAAGCCACGGCCTTTGTGGGCACCGATGTGCCCGGAGCGGTGGGCAACCTCACCGTTGCCGACCAGGGCAGCAGCGCGCTCATAAGCTGGACGGCGCCGCAAAGCGGTGCCCAGGGCGGATATTTCGACCCAACCACCGTCACCTACCGCCTTGTGCGCAGCGACGGCACTGTGGTGGCCGACGCGATAGCCGCCACCACGTTTACCGACTCCAATCTGCCCACAGCCGCCTCACAGCAGCTGATTTACTATGTGGTAACCCCATATTCAGGCACAGCCAAGGGCGCGTATGCCGTTACCCCCTACTGCGTGCTTGGCACCCCATATCAGGCACCGATCACCGAGGGGTTCGCGGGCAGCGACATGAAGTATTACCCGTGGGTCACCGAGTCGGACGCCGACATGCACCAGAGCTGGACGCTTGAAGACGCCGGCCAAAACCCCGCCACGGCCGACCAAAACGGCGACAAGGGCCTCGTCACCTTCCACAGTGTGGGCGAGAACGCAGGCATTCACGCCTCGTTCTCGTCGCCCAAGATAAGCCTTGAGGGACTCAACAACCCAGGCATGTCGTTCTGGATGTATCACAGCCACGCCGACAGCGTGGCCACGGCCGAGAGCATCGAGGTGCGCGTGCTTACCAGCGGCAAAGCCGGGTGGCAAAGCATTGAGCAGGCCAAGTGGATGCGCGACAACGGCGCCACTGGCTGGCAGCGCCACAGTGTGGACCTGAGCGCGTTCAAGGGCTGCAAGTGGATTAGAATTGCCCTGGTGGGCACCACGGCGGCGGGCTTGAATGTGCACATCGACAACATTAGCGTGGCCGATGTGGCCACAACAGATGTGGAAGCCAGCACGCTCACAGGTCCCAAGCGCTTAGCCGCAGGCGAGAAAGCCTGCTATGAACTTGCGGTGACCAACACTGGCACACAGGCCGCCAGCGGCGTGACTGCCACGCTCACCAGCCCCGATGGCACAACTCTGGCAACCGCAGCCATTGGCGAAATGGCCGCCGGCGAGCAGCAGAAGGTGAGCCTCACAGCCACCCTGACCAAACTTGGCGCAACCACTGTAAAGGCCACCGTGGCCTGCAACGGCGACGCCAATGCGCAGAACAACAGCCTCACGGCCACCACCACAGTGGTGAAACCCGTGATTCCCGTTCCGCAGGCTCTGGCCTGCGAGGAGGCCGACGGCGGCGTGAAGCTCAGCTGGCAGTCGCCCATGAGCCGCGGCGCAGTGACCGATGACGTGGAGAGCTACACCGACTGGGCCATCGATGGAGTGGGAGAGTGGACCATGGCCGACCTCGACCATGATGTGACCTACCGCATCAACAAGGACCTCGACAAATATCCGCACGAGAGCGAGCCAAAGGCGTTCCAGGTGTGCAACGCCAACACTCTGGGCATCGACATCTGGGAGCAGGGCAAAACGCACTCAGGCAACAAGATGTTTATGGCCATATCGAGCGTGAACACGGCCAACAACGACTGGCTGATTTCGCCGCAGTTGAATGGCGGCAGCCAGACCATCTCGTTCTGGGCCAAGAGCTTCACCACCGACGACACCCCCATGGAGCGCATGCGCGTGCTCTACTCCACATCCGACACCGATCCGGCCCACTTCACACCGCTCCATGCGGCACCCTACATCGAGCTGCCCGAGCAGTGGGGCGAGTTCAGCTACACGCTGCCCGAGGGGGCAAAGTATTTTGCCGTGAACTGTGTGTCGAGCGGTGCCTTTGCAATGTTTGTCGACGACCTCTCGTTCAACGACCTCACCGTGCCGCAAATCACTGTGCAAGACTATGAGGTGTATCGCAACGGCGAGAAGATAGGCACCACCACCGCCACAGAGTTTACCGACGCCACCAGTCCCGCCGCACTTAGCGGAGCAGTCTACAAGGTGCGCGCCAACTACGCCGGCAACCACCAGAGCGGCTTCAGCGAAGCTGTCACATTCCAGCCGTCGGGCGTTGAGGCTGTGGACGGACAGCGCGTGAGCGTCACAACCCGCCGCGGAGCCATAGTGGTGAGCGGAGCCGAGGGCCTCGCAGTGGCAGTTCACCGCATCGATGGCGCTGCGGTTTATGTCACCGGCAATTCAGAGCCTTCTGTCACCGTTCCGGCCTCGACCGGCGTCTATCTGGTGACAGTGGACTCACGCACCGTCAAGGTAGTGGTGCCGTAACGGCCACAACACACACTACACAGCAATCCCCGGCGGGCGCCAATGTGCCCACCGGGGATTGCCTCATTCCAGCGGAGCTTCCGCCTTATTTATCTTTAGACTTTTCGGGCTCAAAGGTGAACTGCTCAAGGCAGTGGTCCACATGATTTTCGAAATAGCTGATGTGGTCGTAGAAGTTCTGCGGCTCATATTCCAGCAGCCTGCCAGTCTCCTCCACACGGCCAATTTCGTCGGTCACCCAATTCCAGCCCTTGGTGCGGCGCTTGAGCGAGGCCTTGTAGTCGCAATAAGCCTTCACATAGCGGCGCAGACGGCTCACGATGCCAGTGTTCACATTGGCGCTGCGTGTGGCGCTGTAGGCCACCGTCACGGTGTGCGTTGCCGATGCGCTCACGCGGCCCATGGGGATGACCACGGCCAGGCGGTCGCCGTCGTAGCGCCACTTATGGTTGAGCGCGGTGGTGTCGAGAGCCGAGTAGGTGTAGCGCACGCCGTCCACCGTCACACTTTCGGGCATCTCGGCGCCATAGAGCTTAATGGTGTAGTCGCGAGTGGGCAGCATGCCGTCGTAGGAGCCTTGGGTGGGCTGGATGGTCACCGTCTGCGTGCGGCCGGCAATGGTGTTGGTCACTCGGGTGGTGGCATAGCGGGTGGCATACTGCTTGTCGTTGCCGGCGTCCTCATAGATTGTGCCCTCACCGCTTGCCCCAGGCATCACGGCAAGGGTGTAGGCGCTCACCTCGTGCTGCAGGTTGCGCACCTCGCGGCCATATAGCGGAATCACCGCACCGGCCTTCACATACACTGGATACTCACTGAGACTGAAGCTGCGCTTCAGCGTCTGGCCGCCGTCGAGCAGCGTGCCCGTCTGCCACTCAAACCACCGGTTGCCCTTGGGCAGCCACACACTGGCGGTGAACAGGCCGGAGCTGTCGGCCGGCGCGCCTATGGCCGACACCAGCATCTGGTCGCCAAACATATACTGGGCGCTGTCGGCATAGGCCTCGGCAGCCTCGGGATAGTCGTAATACATGGGGCGGCACAGACCCACGCCAGTGTCGTAGGTGCGGCGCGCCATGGTGTAGATGTAGGGCACCATGCGGTAGCGCAAGGCGATGGCGTCGCGCAGGGCGTTGAAGTGGTCGTAGTCGTAGGCCCAGGGGTCTTTGTTGAGGTGCGAATTCTTGTTGCTGTGCACACGCAGCATGGGGCTGAACGCGCCAAACTGCACCCAGCGCACATACAGGTCGGGGTCGAGGTGGTCGGCATAGAGGTAGTGGCCGCCAATGTCGTGGCTCCAGTAGCTGTAGAGCACATTGCTGGCCGTGGAGGTGAACCACGGCTGGAAAGCCAGCGACTGCCACGAGGCCACCACATCGCCCGAGAAGCCTATTTGGTAGCGGTGGTTGCCCAAGCCGCCCCAGCGGTGATACAGCAGCGGACGCACGCTGCCGGTGCGCTCCATGCGCGAGAAGAACACATAGTTGATCCACCACGTGTTGCTCAGCGTGGGATACTTTTTGTCGTATAGGAACTGCTGCCAGTCGAGCCACCAGAAGTCCACACCCATGCGGCTTATGGGGTCGAGCACCACATCAAACAGGTTGGTCATAAACCGCTTGTTGCTGCCCTCATAGGGAATGCGCCGGCGCATGGTGCTGTCGAGCCCCATGGCCTTGCAGAAGCGCCCGTAAGGCTCCTCAAAGGCGGGTATGCCCGATGCCGGGTGCAGGTTGAGTGTGGTCTTCAGGTCCTGCTTGTCGGTCCATTTAAGAAAATTCTCCGGACTGGGGAAGTAGTGCTTCTCCCACGTCCAGCCGGTCCAGTGCAGCTTGCTGCCCGACTCGTCCTTGCGCACTGGCTTCAGGTAGAGGCTGTCGGTCTCGTGCCAGTCCATGTCGATCACCAGCACATCGATGGGAATGTCGTAGCGGCGGAAGTTGCCCACCAGCGTGCGCAAGTCGTTGTCGCTGTAGTTCCAGTAGCGCGACCACCAGAAGCCAAACGTGTATTTTGGCGGCAGCGGCACCTTGCCCGCAATGCGGGTGTAGTCGCCAATGGCGCGCTTGTAGTCGTGGCCATAGGCCATGAAGTAGGCGTCCTGCACGCCGGCGGTGTCGGGGCGCGCCTTCACCCAGCGCCAGGTGGTGTCGTTGTCAAACAGCAGATTGCGCGAGTCGTCGATCACCGTCCAGCCGTCGCGCGCCAGCAGCCCGTCTTCCATGGGCAGCGTGCGCTTGTGTCTGGCCGAATACGAGCCGTTATAGGTGTCCAGCGTGCGGCTGGTGCCCTTCAGGTTCTGGCTCTGCTTGTCGCCCCAGCGCCAGCGGGCGCGCTTGCCGCCGGGTGCGGTGTAGGCAATGCTCAGGTTGTCGCGGCCAAAGCGGCCGCTCCCCGTGCGGTAGCGCAGCTCAATCTCGTCGGTGGTGATGGTGAGCCACTTGCCGGCAGTGCGGCATTTGAATTTTGGCACTGGCAGCCGGCGGTTTTCCACCAGCAGCGAGGCATCGTCGGTGAAGTGCGCGGCCGAGTCCCACTCCATGCGCACCATGCCCGAAGTGAGCACTGTGAAGCGCGCGTTGCCGCTCACCACAGTGGCTCCGGGCGCGGCCACAGGATTGGCGGCCTGCGCCCATGCCGCAGCCGCCACAGCGGCAGAGGCGGCCAAGCCCCTCAAGGCGCGGCAAAACTTTAAAAAACTTATCTTTCTCATCATTGTTATGTGGTTTATGATTATTCTTGATTTAGTCTAACGCCATAATTCGCATCACAAAGCTAACTAAAATCCGCCAAACCGCACCGCAAACCACCTCGTTTTTTTAGGCAAACACAAGCGTGGCCGAAACTGCCACAAATGCGTGGCGTCAATAGCAACGGCCATCAATTGTGTTTATTGCAGCTCGATTTTACCTTTGCACCACTTTTGGCACAAGCTTATTTAAGAGGCATATCTATGCCTAATGCACAAATAGTTACGAATAAAACAACATTATTTTTTCAACTTACTAATTACGATCAGAATGAAAAAAGCTATTGGACTACTTACACTGGCTGCCATCTACTGCAATTTTTGCTCCTGGGCCGCATCGCCATGCAAGGCAAACACCACTGCCGGGCAAGCTGAAAGCAGTGAGCCCCAAACAGAATGCGAGGCAAGCAATGTTACACGGCAAATTAACGACTCGGTGATTGGAGGATTCTACGGCAACAAATTTATCCTGCATTTCGACAAGCAGCAGATTGCCGAAGGCAAAATCCCATTCGTAAGACTCAAATTCACAAATGAAAGCGGCAGTAATACATATTATCTAAGCACACTTGTAAGCAAGGAGACTTTTAACTCATTCACAAGAGCTTCGGACAGCGACATAGCCCAAGGATTCTATGAGAGCAAAGCCTGCTTCTCACAAAGAATGAGTTCATATCTGTGGCAATACGAAGTGATTTACCTCGACAAGGCCGCAGCCGGCAACACAAGCAGCATGTCGGACAGCGAGGCCAGCAACTACACAATAGCAAGAAGCGGCCTAAAAAATCTCGTAATGAACACATATAAAGCACACATCACATGCTCTAAGCCGCTTAACAAAGTTAAAACCAGTGACAACGGTGTTGCTGAGTTGGAATGGGTGAAGGCGTGGGGTGACAATTTCAAAAATCTGCCAGTTGTGAATGGTCTCTCTTTTCGTTCCTCTTCTGGTCAAGACGAACACAATTATGGCAAGCCCGACTTCACCGATGGCGACACATTGGTTTGGAAAAACGTTAAGGGAAGCAAATTACGGCTTAACAAATCCTACGCTTCAACGACATATACAATATCGCTGCTTGGCGACATATGGATTATGTCGCCTCGAGGCGCAACTTTCGCAACCGATATGGAAACGGTAAACCCTGTTGAAAAATACGCAAGTTCAGACATTCATACGAGCGGCACCATTACTTACACAGATGCAAAGTGGTATGCCTACGGCGATGCCGGTGTGCTTACTCGCGTTAGCGACAATTTCTTTGAGTCGAACTGCAGCGATCCAAACACAGGACTCCGCAAATATTTCTTCAGCGAAATAGCAACCAATGGAGAGTGCCAGCAATACGAGCACAGCTATTTTCCGCAGCCGTTCTACTATGGCCGACAGCCAAACAAGACCACCAATCTAAATTCCGATGCTGACGACGCTCTTAGCAACCGCATGGTGAGCATCAGCTACCCCACAGGCGGCGGACTTGACTACAGCAAATGCGGACTCGACCTAAACGTGACTGTGATGAGCGACACCAACACCTACAGGGAATGCAACGCCATTGTGCTGGTGCGCGACGATGAAGGCGAATATCTGCGCAATGCCAAAAACAATGTAATGTATTACCTCATAAACGGCAAAGACAGCGGCTACAAGCCAGGAGCGACACTCTCGAAAAACGCTATGGCTGCCGCCAACTGGTGGCGCGTGAATGATGACGGAAGCGCGATTCCAGCTATTGTGAGGGATCTTGAGTTCAAGCAAGTGGACTGCGGAAATGGCGATAAGGCCACATATTATGTGGACGTGTATGTGTTTGAAGGCAACAAGAGAATACTCAGCATCGACAACCTTATTAATGGCAATGAGTCGGTGTACACCTTCCGCTACACACACGCGTTCGAGCCCAGCCGCACAATGACGGGTATCACCGTGGCCGAAGTCGCAAAGACAGTGGCCAGTGTGAAATACTACAACCTGGCCGGCATTGAGAGCAGCGCCCCCGTGCCTGGCGTAAACGTGAAACTGACCACCTACACCGATGGCACACGCCAAGTTGTGAAAATAATATCACACTGATTAATAATTGACTATTACTGCGTAATATTTTATTCCCGTTCAATGGCACCGCTGCGACAGCGCCTGCCAGAATGAGATCTTGGCTTGTGCATTAATGATAGTCACAAGCCTTAGATACTATCTATTCAATTTACAAACACCTTTTATTTATAAAATCTATTCTGAGGGCCGCTCGTGAGAGTGGCCCTCATGCTTTTTGCCGTAGTGGAAACAAATGGCACAAAAAACACACGTTTTTTTGTGTTGATTATTTTGCATATATTTGCACGCGGATTCAAAATTGAATCCGCATACATAAATAGCGAGCGTTATCTGCTAAATTCCCTTAATCGAATTCTCGCAAAGTTTGAACGGAGGAAAATTGAACAGAATAGCGTTCACGCCGATGTCTATATAGTTATCCGTCTATTATTTTTCGGAAATTATATATCACAGGGCGTGGGCATTGTTCTTTGTGTCACATCTTCCTCCCGGCAATGCGAGAAGCCTGATTAAGAGTGCGATATGAGGCTGTGTCTGCGCTCTCTTTGTTAATAGGAAACACGTGCTTGCATAAGCCACTAAAAACAAACGACATGGATGTAAACATCGGCAAAGAAATTGAGGCTGAACTGCGCCGCCAAGAGCGCGGAGCCACTTGGCTCGCCAGTAAACTATATTGCGACCGCTCAAACGTGTATAAGATTTTCAAGCGGAAGAACATCGACACATCCACTCTTATTCGAATCAGTACCATTTTGAACCGAAACTTCTTCGAACTGTATTGCCAAAAAGACCTCAATAGCGCGGACAAATGATCCACACTCGAAATTTATTTCCACTTACACGCACCCCCGCTACTACTGCTGCTTGGGGGTGGCGAGGCGGCAGTTGCGCTGCAGCATGTCGAGGCGGGCGCGCCTGATGGCACTGTGGGCAAAGGTGTGGCGGTAGTCCGACGGGGTCATGGCCAGCACCTGCTGCGGGGTGAGCCGCATGATGGCGTCGCTGGGTTGCAGCTCGGGCGCGCTGCACTGCACGGCGCGGCGGTTGTGCGGGCAGCACAGCTGGCACTCGTCGCACCCGTAGGCGTGGTCGCCTATCAAGCCTGCCACCCACGGCGGCAGCTCGCCGCGGTGCTCAATGGTGAGGCAGCTGAGGCAGCGGCGCGCGTCGGCCGCTCCGGGTGTGCTGAGCGCGCCTGTGGGGCAGTGGCTCACGCACTCGCCGCAGTTGCCGCAAGTGAGGCGGCACGGCTCATCTGGCGGCAGGGCAAGGGTGGTGACCACCTCGCCCAGGAAGAAGTATGACCCCTTGCCGGGAATGATGAGCGCATTGTTGCGCCCCACAAAGCCTATGCCGGCCTGCTGAGCCCAGTAGCGCTCGCGCAGCGGGGCAGAATCGACGAAGCAGCGCGACTGGCAGCCGGTGCGGTCGGCAATGAGCTTGGCTATGGCCCACAGCCGCCGCTTGACGGCGGTGTGGTAGTCTTCCTGCCCGAGGGCATACATGGCAATGCGCATGGCGCCGGGTGGCTGCCGGAGCGCCTGGTAGTAGCCGAGAGCCACCGAAATCACCGTCTGCGCCCCCTCCACCAGCAGGCGCGGGTCGCTGCGCACATCGCAGTTGCGGGCGGCCCACTGCATTTCGTCGTTACACCCCTGCGCTATCCAACGGGCATAGCGCACCTGCGCCTCCGCGCTCACTGGAGCTGCAGAAGCGAATCCGCAGGCCTCAAAGCCCAGTTGGGCTGCAAGGGCCTTGATGTCGCGTGCCATGGCGGCTGGCGCGGTGGTGCTCATCACATGGGAATTTTGTCGAACTTATAGCCTTGCGCCATGAGCCACTCTATGGCGCGCGGCAGGGCATACTGCATGTTGCGCTGCGCCTTCAGCGAGTCGTGGAACACGATTATCGAGCCGTTGCGCGCATAGCGCTTCACGTTGTTGAGCACCTGCTCGCCGTTGAGCTTCTTGCTGTAGTCGCGCGTCACCAGGTCGTACATGATTATGGTGAAGCGCGAGCGCAGCACCCTCGACTGCCCCCAGCGCAGCAGGCCGTGAGGCGGGCGGAACAGGGTGGTGTCGATGAGTTCGTTGGCGCGGAACACATTGTGCAGATAGGTCTTGGTGGTCACATCGCGGCCCTGCAGGTGGTTCATGGTGTGGTTGCCCACACTGTGGCCGCGGCGGCGCAACTCGGCAAACAGCCCGGGATTGCGCTGCACGTTCTCGCCCACGCAGAAAAAGGTGGCTTTGATGCCGTAGTGGTCGAGCAGGTCGAGCACCCACGGGGTAACCTCGGGAATGGGGCCGTCGTCGAATGTGAGATACACCGTGTGCTCGCGCTTGTGTATGCGCCACACCGTTTCGGGAAACAGCATGCGGTAGAGCAGCGGCGGACGTTCTACTAACATAATATTCGCTTTAATAAAAATCGTAATTGATAATAAAAAACACACAAGGCGCGCAACACTGCTGCTGCCCGCCTTGTGGTGAATTTTCTATTGTGTTGCCTTAGTTGTTGCCAAACAGCGAGCCGAGTGCAGTGTCGCCGCCGGCAGGCATGGCTGTGTCAACTGCCTCCTGCGCTTGGGCGGCCTGCTGCGAAGCCTGCTGCTGGGCGTGCATGAAGCTGAGCGTGCGCTGCACGTTCATGCTAGTGGCGGCAAGGCGCTTGAGCAGAGCGTCGACGCCGTTGGGGTTCATCTCGCCATAGGTGCGGATGATGGCTGGCATGTAGCCCTTGTCGATATACTGGTCGGTGCTGTTGAGGCGGTCATACATACTGCCGTCGAGCGACTGGTAGAAGCGCACATAGGTGGCAAAGCGCATGGCCTCGTCCTCAACCATCTTCACGGCCTTGGCGCTGGCGGCCTTGTCGGCAAACGTGTGGCCAATGAAGTCGTAGATCTTGGCCACCTGCAGGCCTATCGACATTGCATAGGGGCAGGCAGCCTGCGGCATCTTCTGGTCCATGAGCTGAAGCACCTTCACGGCCTTGGCGTGGCGGTCGGCTATGAAGTCATTAATGGGCTTGCCGCGGAACGTGGCGCTGCCGCGCTTCTGGGCGTCGAGCGCAATTGCGCCCTCGTTGGCCAGGCTGCTTGCCAGCGACATCAGGGCCGAGCGGGTGGTGGTGACCATGCGGCGAATTGTCTCGTCGAGGTAGAGGCTGCCCGGCTTGGCTGTGTCGAGGCTGCCCCAGCGGAACTTGGTGGTCACTATGTCATACATCTTGTCGGTGTTGCAGGGTATGTCGCCTGAATCACTGTCGTCGAGCAGCGGGGTCACCTCATAGGCCACGCCTGTGCAGCGCAGATAGGGGGTGAGGCCCAGATAGAAGTTGTCGGGCACAGTCATTGCAAAGTAGCACGGACGCTTCCATCCCTGGGCTATGCTCGAGGCGATGATGTCGAGCGACATCACCGAACTCGACGTCATGCCGCCGGCTCCGTTACTGAGCAGGTTGGTGTAGAGGGCCTCCTGAATCATCGGGCGGTCGGCCTCGCTCACCACTCCGGCCTTGATGGCGGCGTTGGCATCGACGGGCATAAACACGTTGGGATACTTTATCTCGGGCATGCCATAGGGGTTGCTCTTGTAGTCGGGGCCGTAGAGGGCGGCAAGGCTCTTCAGGGCCGGGACGGCAGTGGTGTCGGGGTCGATAAAGTAGTTATACTGGCGGCTGTCGTAGGCAAATGTGGTGGGCCCTGCCTGCATGGGCAGCGGCTTCGACTCATAGGCGGCGCGGCGCATTTGCTGGATGTACCAGTCGGTTGACAGGTAGCTGAGGTTCACCACGCGCACATCGGTGCGGTAGCCCTCCACCTCCTGCGCATACCACAGCGGGAAGGTGTCGTTGTCGCCGTTGCAGAATATCACGCCGTCTTTGTCGACGCTCGACAGATAGTTCATGCCGAAGTCGCGGGCCGGTGTGCGGCCACTGCGGTCGTGGTCGTCCCACGTCTGGCTCACCATCTGTATGGGCACCAGCAGGCCAATCACGGCAGCCACGGCGGCCACGGCTTTGGTCTTGCCGTCGGTCTGGGAAATCAGCTCGGTGTCGTCGGCTTCCTTCTTGGCTTTCTTCTTGTCACTCAGGAAGTGCATCACCATCTGGAAGATTCCAGCCACGCCCATGCCTATCCATATTGCAAAGGCATAGAACGAACCCGCATAGGCGTAGTCGCGCTCACGCGGCTGGCTCGGAGTCTGGTTAAGATAAAGCACAATGGCAATACCGGTCATGAAGAAGAGGAAGAACACCACCCAGAACTGCTCGATGCCGCGCTTGTCCTTGCGGTAGGCCTGCCACAGCAGTCCTATGATGCCAAGCAGCAGCGGCAGGCAGTAGAACACGTTGTGGCCCTTGTTGCCGGTGGTGAGGTCGGCAGGCATCAGGCTCTGGTCGCCCAGGCGCAGGTTGTCGATTACCGGAATACCAGTAATCCAGTTGCCTTGGGTAATCTCGCCCATACCCTGAATGTCGTTCTGGCGTCCGGCGAAGTTCCACATAAAGTAGCGCCAATACATATAATTGAGCTGATAGTCGATGAACCAGCGGAGGTTTTCGGCAATCGTGGGCTTGATTTTCTGTTGATGCTCGATGGGATTGCCGTCGGCATCGACCTTGGTTGTGGCCTCCACGGTGGTGCCGTGCAGGTTAAGCCACTGGCGGTATTCGCTCTCGTGGCCCGGGTCATAGATGCGCGGGAACAGCATGTTCTGCTCGGGGCTGTACACATAGTCCTGCACCTTGCCAGTCACCACATAGCGGTCGGGCTGATCGGGCGAGGTCTTCACCTCGCGCGCATACAGTGTGCGTCCCTCCTTCACCATGGGCTTCATAGTGCCGTCGCTCTGTGCCTGATACACAATGTCGCTGTTAAACGTCTGTCCATAGAGCAGCGGGCTCTTGCCATACTGGTCGCGGCTCAGATAGCTGGCCAGGGCAAAGGGGCTGTTGGGCGAGTTTTCGTCGAGTGGCGTGTTGGCGTCGCTGCGAATCAGCACCAGGGCATACGACGAGAAGCCGATGAATATGGTGAGGATGCACAGGGTGGCGTTGGCAAAAATGCGCACTGGCACCTTCTTGAGGCGCTTGAACAGATACCATGCCAGCGCCAGCATTATCACCACTGGAATGAGCATGCTCTCGCCAATGAACGGAATGCCTGAAAGCAGCACGCCCAGCAGGAACGACAGGCGCATGCGCATCTCGCTCTTGCCGCTGTAAAGCTCGTAAAGGCACCACACAAGTGTGGCCACAAGCAGCACAGCATAGCACAGCATACCTGTGTTGAACGGCAGGCCGAGCGTGTTGACAAACAGCAGCTCGAAGTAGCCTGCAAGCTCCACAAAGCCAGGCTCAAGTCCGTAGAGGATGAGCACTATCAGCGCAAACGACACAAGCAGCGTGAGAAACGAGCCCTTGACGCTGGTGTGCTTAAACTTGCGGTAGTAGAACACAAGTGATATGGCTGGGATGCACAGCAGGTTGAGCAGGTGCACACCCAGCGAAATGCCAAACACGTAGGCAATGAGTATGAGCCACTTGTCGCTGCCGGGATCGTCGGCGCGGTTTTCCCACTTAAGTATGAGCCAGAACACCAGTGCGGTGCAGAACGACGAGAAAGCATACACCTCGGCCTCAACGGCCGAAAACCAGAATGTGTCGCTCCATGTGTAGGCCAGGGCGCCTGCCACGCCGCTGCCCATCACCACAAGGTATTGGGCCAGCGTCATTTCGTCTTCCTTGCCGTCGCGCACCACGAGTTTTTTCACAAGGTGCGTTATGGTCCAGAACAGCAGCAGTATGGTGGCCGCACTAAAGAGTGCCGACATGGCATTGATGCACTTCGACACGGCTGTCACGTCGCCGCCGGCAAAGTTGGCCGCAAAGCGGGCGGCCAGAATGAATATCGGGTTGCCCGGCGGGTGGCCGATTTCCAGTTTAAATCCTTGGGCAATGAATTCCGGGCAGTCCCAGAAGCTTGCCGTGGGCTCGATGGTGAGCAGATAGGTGATAGCAGCTACCACAAACACCAGCCAACCCAGAGTGTTGTTGATAATGTTGTACTTTCTCATCGTTAGTGTGTGATGATTTATTTATTTTAACCTTATATTTGCCAATAGTGCATAATATGCTACAAAGATAGTGCAAATCGTGTGCAACGCCAAATTCACACCCCTGGCCGCCACTAAAATTAAGCCTCTTTATACGTTACAAATCAAAGGCATTGGCTTCTCTCACGAGAGGCCAATGCCCTGATTTGAATAAAAATTCTAAGAATAAGACTGCAAATATAATTTATTTCATATACCCTATTGCCTCTATTTCTTTACTATGCGGCGGGCCTGGCCGCCGCTGGCCACGATGTAGCACCCGGGGGCAAGACGGCTCACGTCGATCACGGCACGGCCGCCTTCGGTGCGGCTTGCGGCCACTGTGGCGCCTGCAAGGCTCGTAACGGTCACTCGGCCTGCGCAGCCTTCTACGGTCACGCAGCCCGATGCCGCTGTGGGATACACCTTAAAGCCGCCATCGGCAGCCTCAACACCGTTGATGGCCGTTGGCTTGGAGTCGGTGTAGACAACTGGCACCTCGGCCTCGGCTATATACCACTCTCCGCCATCGGCCTGGCAGTAGGCACGCACGTGATAGGTGACTTCGAGCGGACTTGCCGCGGTAGGCTCATAGGCTCCAAACATGTCTTTTATCACAATTTCGGCGCCGTCGGCCGCCGAGCCGTCAACCAGCTCATAATCGTCAGTTCCGGCATCGATGCCTGCCGTGGCCACACTGAAGCCGTCGAACCACGCCTGCCGGCAGTCGGTGCGGTAGGCCTTGTCGGCCATCTCCTCAACTGCATTGCCGCCGCAGTCGCGCCACATACGGTATGAGCCCACCACCATGCCCTCGGCTGGCAGCATTGTGATGGCCTTGAGGGTGGTGCTGAAGTAGCGCGCGCCTATGCGGCGGCCATCGCCACTTTGCAGCTGATAGTGGCTTACGTCCTTCTTCACAAGTTGCGCGCTTAGCTTCACTGCGGCCGCGCTCTTAATGTCGCAGCCATAGGTGTTGGGAGCTTCGTCGCGGTTGGTAGGATAGACGTAGACAACGGGCACATATCGCTCAACCGATGTGTAGTCGTAGTCATTATCACTTATCTTGGCAGTGTTGTCGGTCACGCCTGTCTGCAATTCGGCTCCGCCACTCACTTCAAACGTTGCATACTCGCCGCTGGTGGTGTGCTGAGCGCGGCCTATGGCTGTGGTTGTGCCATCGCCGCTTAAGCGCACAACCTCATATTTCTGTATATTCGGGTCGTTTTCAACTGCAAAGCCAACCACGGGCACTTGGCTGCCGTCGATGGCAAGGGTTCGCTGTGTGTCGCCCTTGGCCTCAGCCTCAGTATAAGCGGCCGAAAGCACGCGGCTGCCAAGCGTCTTATACACCTTTACGCCGAAGTCGTTGCTATAGAACTTTTCATTCTGGCCATCGGGAGCGAAATGCACCTTATAGGTGTAGCGGTCGGGGTGGTCGTTATGCTCAGTGGATGCACTGAACTGGTCGCAAATCACAAAGTTGCCAAAATTAATCACATCGTTGTCCGCAATGGCGAATGTGCCTGTGGTAGCCGGATATTTGGCATTGTCGGCACTATTCTGGGCCTTATACTGCACACTGTAGTTTATGGCACTGGCCGAGGTGCCGGTTATGCTCACCTCGGCCACCAGCGTCCTATCGTCTTGCGCAGTGCCTGCCTTCTTGCAGATGCGGTAGAAGTTGAACTTCGATGCCGTGCTGACGCTTGCACCGCGAATGTTGGTGCCCACGCCGTTGTTCATCATCACATAGTTGGCATACTGGTTTTCCTCCTTATCGGCACTGTAGCGGCTGGTGGAACTGCCGCCAATGCCCAGGGTGAGGGCCTCGTTGGGGTCAAGGCCGGGAATGGCCACCTGCGCATAGTTGCTCCACACCTCGCTGAAGCCGGCGCCGTTCACTGTGGGCTTAGCGGTTATCTGGTAGGTGATGCTGTAACCATGCTCCTTTTGCTCCACTCCATAGCTGTAGGTGTAGCAGTTGGTGAGCGGGTCCTTTTCGAGCAAAGTCTTGTTGCCGTTGCCGTCGACCACATATAGTTTGAACACCTGGTCGATTTCGTTGCCCATTATTTCCTTCAGCGACGTGCTCCAGTCGAGCGTCACTGTATAGCGGTTGGTGCCGGCCACCTTGGCGGTGTCGGCACCGAGCTTCACCGTGTAGAGGCTCACCTTGGGCGCATAGTTCTGGTTGTAGTTGGTGTAGTAGTGGCCCGAAGAGCCATCCTGCTTGTCACGGTTGTCCCATGCGGTGAGCCGCTTGTCGGGAATGAAAAACGTGATGTTGTCGAGCGACTTCTGCTCGGTGCTCTCGCTACCGCTCATCGAAAACCAGTGGTCGGTGGCAAGCACCGAGCCGCAGTCGTGAACCACGCCAAACACGTCGCCGTTCATCATTTTGCTGTAGAAATCGGTGACACCCGTGGAGGCATCGGTGGAAACAGGGCTGAATTCCTCATACATGCCCATAAACGGGTCGCGCTCGGCCACACTAGTGCCGCCAAACCAACCGCTTTTTGTGCATCTTGCACGGCCTTTTGACAGAAAAAAGAATCTGTTGCCCGAACCAGTGAGTTTATACAGCGTGCCCGGATTTGAGCCGCCGTTAAACCGCATGGCGTCGGTAAGCAGCTGCACCGACTCAATGCCTTTTGAGATCTCACTTATGACTTTGCTTTTCGAGATGTTGTCACTGCCCACGGCATCGCTCTTGCTCCAAGTGTCTTTCACCTTCACCAGCAGCGTGGTGTAGCCCTCCTTAGAAGGGGCCGTAATGCTACTGCTGCCAAGTTCCCAACCATCGACGGTGCGCTTATACGTCACATCGCCCTCGCGAGTGGTGCCGTCGCTTTCATAACCACCCTGTAAAATGCCTGGCACATTTGGATTTTTGTACACCTCGCGAAGCAAGTAGTAGATGTGATAGGGGTCGGTGGCCACATCGGTGAGTTTGCTGGTGTGCGACTCTCCATCGTCGCCACTCCACGTGAATGTGATTTTCGAGTAATCGTCGGCAGTGAGGCATGTGCTTTGAGCCTGGGCGGCGCTTACAGCCGTCACTGCCATTAGCATAGCAAGTAATGTTTTTCCAACTTTCATGATTCTACAAGTAAATAAGACTATTAAAAAGTTTTTTAATGTATTTCGCTCACATTTTTCCTAAGGGGGCAGCAATAGCATTCCATAGCCACACCACACACAATGGGTGCAATGCCATGAAGCATCGATGCCGGGGGTTGTAACATCAAGAAAAGCGTATTCCTAAAAATCTACAAAGAAACGGTTCTGCCGTATTAGCGTCACGGGCGTGTGTTTCATTCGTTCTAATGCGATTTTTTAGGCAGCTATTTTTTCCTTGCAGGCTAAATTATGCCAAGAGACGCCATCTGGCAAAACAATACTGTTGAATATATTTATAATTATAGTGATTTCTCAACAATATGTCTTAGTTTCTTCTACCGCATCCACATTAAACCATAGCCACCGTCGTGCGTCAAAACCTCAGCAAAAGCCCAATAGCTTTTGCCATTAGCGAAATTTAAGTTAACTTTGCGCAGGTGTGACTAACTGTGCATTGCAGCAACACAATGCGCCACACCCACGCTCACACACACATATATATTATATATATGAAACACTTTCGACTCATCATTATAATGGCGGCACTCGCCATTGCAAGCATTGCCCCTGCAGCGGCACAAAACCTGCGCAACGCCAGCTACTCGCTGGTGGGTAAGATTTCGGCCAACGGCACCGTGCGCGACACCAAGCTGATGACGGTGGGATATTTCAACCCCAACGGCACCATCACCGACCGCAACCACCGCCAGCTGGGGCGCGTGAGCGCCGACATGCAGGTGTATGACGCCAAGGGCACGCGCATTGGCTACATCACCGTCGACGGCGCCGTGCACGACGGCGAGAGCCGCACCATTGGCCACATCGACCGAAAATCGGGCAAAGTGACCGACGCCAGCTACAAGATTATAGGCTATGGCGAAGACCTGAACATTGTGTGGATTGCCTGCTACTTCTTCTTCGGCTTCTTCAGCTGACGCGCGCGCCACACACACTTCACACAACCTCGACTTTTACAACCATTTTAGCAAAACCATAAAACTGAATGAAACGCATTTTACTATCAATAGCTGTGGCCGTGGCCACAGTGGCACAGTCGGTGGCCGCCTCACTGCCAGCCGACTCAGTGTTGCGCCGCTATGCCGCGCAAATGCTTATGGTGGGCTTCAAGGGCAACACCGTGGACGAGGCCAGCGACGCCGCACGCTATGTGCGCGACCTGCATGTGGGCAGCATAGTGCTGTTTGACGTCGACCTCACAGGTACTGCCAAAATAGGCTCGCGCAACATCACCTCGGTGAGCCAGCTGCAGGCCCTCACCTCGCAACTGCAAAAGTGGGCCGGCGGACGGCTGCTGATAGCCACCGACCAGGAAGGCGGACGTGTGGTGCGCCTCAAGCCGCAATATGGCTACGAACCAGTGCCCTCGGCCGAATATGTGGGCCAAGCCGGCAGCGAAGACACCACCCGATTCTATGGCCGCCGCATAGCCACGCAGCTGGCCTCGAGCGGCATCAACCTCAACCTGGCTCCCGTGGTCGACATCACCCACCCCGACTGCCCCGCAATAGGCAAGCTGCAGCGCGGCTTCAGCTCCGACCCCGCCACAGTGGCACGCCAGGCCAGCTGGATCATCGACGAGTCACACAAGCAGCATGTGGCATGCACCATCAAGCACTTCCCGGGCCACGGCAGCGCCACCGCCGACTCGCACTGGGGCTTTGTGGACGTGACCAACACCTGGCAGCCGCAAGAACTTGAGCCGTTCAAGCGGCTCATTAAGCAAGGCAAAGTGGATGTGGTGATGACGGCACACATTTTCAACCGCCAGCTCGACCCCGAGTATCCCGCCACACTGTCGCGCAAAATCATCGACGGCGTGCTGCGCAAGCAGCTTGGCTACGACGGAGTGGTGCTCACCGACGACATGTATATGGAAGGCATCATCAAGCAATACAGCATCCGCAAGGCACTGATTTTGGCTATCAACGCCGGTGCCGACCTGATTTGCGTGGGCAACAACATCAACACCGGCTTTGAGGCCGACCGCCCCTTCCGCCTTGTCGACATGATAGTGGATGCCGTGAAGCGCGGCCAAATTCCATATGGCCGCCTGGTGCAGTCGCACAAGCGCATCGAGCGGCTCATCAACAGCCTCAACAAGTGAACAGCAACTTTTTCAGCTTTTTATATTGCTTTTTGAAATAAATGCATTAACTTTGCACCCACAAAAAGGATTCGGGGTGTAGCACAGTTGGTTAGCGCGCCACGTTCGGGACGTGGAGGTCGGAAGTTCGAGTCCTCTCACCCCGACCAACTGAAAAAATGACCTTGGCGGACATGGTGTCCACCAAGGCTTTTTTTTGCACTTTAATTATATTTTTAGAATATGATTCAGTCACTGTTATGCATTGGGGCCGGCAGCTGCGTGGGCGGCATGGCCCGCTACCTGCTGAGCCAGGCCATCGACAGCCGCTTCAGCGGCCACTTTCCGCTGGGCACACTCGCTGTGAATGTGCTCGGCTGCTTTGCAATTGGCCTCATAGGCGCGGCGTTTGGGCGCATGGGCGGCAGCGATGGGTGGCGCCTGTTTCTCACCGTTGGATTCTGCGGCGGCTTCACCACTTTCTCCACCTTCATCAACGAAAACCACGCGCTGCTAAGCGCGGGCCAAATGGTCGCATCGGCCGCCTACGCCGCAGCCAGCCTTACCCTGGGCCTGATGGCCCTATATGCGGCCCACTCACTCGTGCGCCAAATGCTATAGGGCAGCGAGTCCGCCCTCGGCAGTCTCTTTGTAAAGCGACGGCAGGTCTTTTCCCGTCTGCTTCATCACGCGCACCACGCGGTCGAAACTCACGCGGTGGTTGCCGTCGCTGAATGACGCATACAGGTTGGCGTCGAGGGCGCGAGCGGCGGCATAGGCGTTGCGCTCGATGCATGGAATCTGCACAAGGCCGCACACGGGGTCGCACGTCAGGCCCAAGTGATGCTCGAGTCCCATCTCGGCAGCATACTCGATTTGTGCCGGAGTGCCGCCAAACAGCTGGCACGCCGCAGCCGCAGCCATGGCGCAAGCCACGCCCACCTCGCCTTGGCAGCCCACCTCGGCACCCGATATCGAAGCGTTGGTCTTGACCACATTGCCAAATATGCCCGCGGTGGCCAGGGCACGCAATATGCGCTGTTCGCTAAAACCCTTGCTCTTGTACAACTCATAAAGCACCGCAGGCATCACGGCACACGAACCGCAAGTGGGGGCCGTAACTATCTCGCCGCCGCTTGCATTCTCCTCGCTCACAGCCAGCGCGTAGGCATACACCAGTCCGCGGCTTCTGAGGCTGCCTGTGTAGCCCGAAGCCTTCACATAATAGCTCACGGCCTTGCGCCGCACACCCAGGCCGCCTGGCAGCACACCCTCGGCCTCAATGCCTCGGCCCACAGCGCGCTGCATGGCCTGCCACACCTGCGCCAGGTAGTCCCAAATGCCGTTGGCTCCCTCCTTGATGTCGACGTATTCCCAATAGGTGCGCCCGGTGCGCTTGCACCACTGCTCAATTTCGGCAATGGTGCTCATCTCATACACATCGGGGCGGTTGCTGGGCACGCCCTCCTCGGCAAGGTCGCCACCGCCAATGGAAAACACCGTCCACTCATCAATGGTTTCACCGCCATTGCCAATGGCCTTAAACTTCATGCCGTTGGGGTGAAACTTAAGAAACACGTCGGGACGCCACTCAATGGTGGTGGGCGCCACGGGGTTCATTATATCGAGTATGGCCACATCGGTAAGGTGGCCCTTGCCCGTGGCTGCCAGCGAGCCGTAGAGTGTTACCACAAACTTTTCCACATCGCGTCCCGCTATGCGTTTCAAAAACCGCTCGGCCGCAAACCGCGGTCCCATGGTGTGGCTGCTCGACGGGCCATGACCTATTTTATATATTTCGCGAATAGATTCCATTTAATGCCTTTATCAACATGTTTATTAACAATGCTAACATGCTTAATTATTGCATATTAGCAGCATAATCAACAAGGTTATCAACAACTAAGCCGCATTTTGCTGAACATTTGCCACATTACTATTGCGGCAGTGTTGGCAATATTGAGCGAATGCTTGGTGCCGCACTGCGGAATTTCGAGGCACACATCACTGGCGTCAACCACCTCCTGGCTCACGCCCTTCACCTCATTGCCCAGCACCACGGCATATTTTACACAGGGGTCTACAACAAATTGTTCAAGACTTGTGCTGCCATGCACTTGCTCCACAGCCAATATTTTATAACCTTTGCAACGCAAATCCTGCACAGCCTCAATGGCCGATGCGTAGTGGGTCCACGCCACAGAGTCCTCTGCGCCAAGCGCTGTCTTGTGTATCTCGGGCATGGGAGGCACTGCGGTGATGCCGCACAGCGCTATCTCCTCGACCACAAATGCATCAGCGGTGCGAAACACTGAGCCCACGTTCATCTCGCTTCGCACGTTGTCGAGCACCACCACAAGCGGTATTTTACTCACATGCTTAAACTCCTCGGCATCGATGCGATGCAGATCGATCATTGACTTCTTCTTCATTGCCTGTTGTTATTTTTACTATACAAATATAGTGATAAAAAGCACTATTCACAACTTGTTGATAACCGTGTTAAAACTGCGAAACAACTAATTCACAAAAAACAGGCTATAAATTTGGATATTGCAAAACAAAGTGCCGTAACGGCATTGCGCTAAAAACCAAATAAGTTAACATTTATCTTTTATTGGCGTTTCAACATGGTTTTCATCAGTTTTTAATAGGCAGTGAACCGTAAAATTATTAACTTTGCACATTATCCACAGGCTGTTAATAAAGCGCGCAATAGGCTATAAATCAAAAGCAAAGGTTGTGTATATATTGGTTATAACCATAAGGTGACAATAAAACAACTTAAAAAGCAAGAGATTAGGCAAAAAGTTATTGAAGTTATCAACCTGTCATTATTATCAGCATAAAAAGAGATTTTTAAGAAATAAAATAAAAAACATATATAATATGAATGTTGAAAAAGGATACGTTGACGCTCCTATTCCCGAGGGAATAGACTTGAGGCAGGAGATACTGCGGCTCAAGCGCGAGCGGAATGCCGTGATAATGGCTCACTTCTACCAGCGCGATGAAATTCAGGAAATAGCCGACTACATTGGCGACAGTCTGGCCCTGGCGCAGCTTGCCGCCAAGACCGAGGCCGACGTGATAGTGCTGTGCGGCGTCCACTTCATGGGCGAGACGGCGAAGATCCTTTGTCCCGACAAAAAGGTGATTGTGCCCGACCTGAGCGCGGGCTGCTCGCTGGCCGACAGCTGTCCGGCCGATGAGTTCAAGGCCTACCTCGACAAGAACCCGGGCTACACCGTGATAAGCTACGCCAACACCAGCGCGGCAGTCAAGGCTATGACCGATGTGATTGTCACTTCGAGCAACGCGCGCCAAATAGTGGAGAGCTTCCCTAAAGATGAAAAAATAATATTCGGTCCCGACCGCAACCTGGGCAACTACATCAACAGCCTCACCGGCCGCCACATGAAGGTGTGGGACGGCGCATGCAGCGTGCACGAGAAGTTCTCGCTCGAGAAGATAATGGACCTCAAGCGCCAGTATCCAGCCGCAAAAATCCTCGTCCATCCAGAGTGCCCCAAGCCAATAAGGCTCGTGGCCGACAAGATAGGCAGCACCCAGGGCCTGCTCAACTATGCCAAGGCAAGCGATAGCAGTGAGTTTATTGTGTGCACCGAAAGCGGCATACTGTATGAGATGCGCAAGCAGTGCCCCGACAAAACTTTCATTCCCGCACCGCCCGACGACGGCAAATGCGCCTGCAACGAGTGCGCATTTATGAAGCTTGTGACGCTCGAAAAGCTTTACAACTCGCTCAAATACATGGCTCCTGAAATCTTGGTTGACCCCGAGGTGTCGAAAAAAGCTGTGAAGCCAATAGAGCGCATGCTGGAAATATCAAAGAGTATTGGGCTTATTAAATAAATAAACACTTAATAACATATATATATAATATGGAATATAAATATAAAGAGATAGAGCAAAAGTGGCAGGCCTACTGGAAGGAGCACCACACCTATCAGACTGAAATAAACAAGGACAAACCAAAATACTACGTTCTCGACATGTTTCCCTACCCATCGGGTGCAGGACTGCATGTGGGGCATCCGCTTGGCTACATAGCCAGCGACATATTTGCGCGCTACAAGCGCCTGCGCGGCTTCAATGTGCTTCATCCCATGGGATACGACGCCTATGGCCTGCCTGCCGAGCAGTATGCCATCCAAACGGGTCAGCACCCTGAGGTGACAACAAAGAAAAACATAAGCCGCTATCGCGAGCAGCTCGACAAGATAGGTTTCTGCTACGACTGGAATCGTGAGGTGCGCACATGCGACCCTAAATACTACAAGTGGACTCAGTGGGCATTCCTGAAGATGTTCAAGAGCTACTACAACACTGCCCTCGACAAGGCGCGGCCCATCAGTGAACTTGTGGAGCAATTTGAGAAAAGCGGCACTGAGGGCTGCAATGCCTACACCACGGCCAAGGTGAGTTTCACAGCTCAGGAGTGGAAGGCCATGAGCAAGGTGGAGAAAAACAATGTGCTCATGGACTTCCGCATTGCCTATCGCGGCAACACCATGGTTAACTGGTGTGCCGAACTTGGCACAGTGCTGGCCAACGATGAGGTGAGCGAGGGTGTGAGCGTGCGCGGCGGCTATCCCGTGGTGCAGAAAATGATGAGCCAGTGGTGCCTGCGCGTGAGCGCGTATGCCGGCCGCCTGCTGCGCGACCTCGACACTGTTGACTGGTCAGACTCCATCAAGGAGACGCAGCGCAACTGGATTGGCTACAGCGAGGGCGCTGAAATGAACTTTAAGGTGAAGGACAGCGAATTGAACCTGCTTATATTCACCACCCGCGCCGACACCATTTTCGGCGTCACATTCATGGTGCTTGCCCCCGAAAGCGAATACGTTGGCCAAGTGACCACTGCCGACCAAAAGGCAGCTGTGGAGGCCTACATCAGCGAGGTGAAGCACAAGACTGAGCGCGAGCGACTCATCGACAAGAAGGTGAGCGGCGTGTTCAGCGGCTCATATGCCATCAACCCCGTAACCGGCAAGGAAATTCCTATCTATATAAGCGACTATGTGCTGGCCGGATACGGTACTGGCGCCATAATGGCTGTGCCCGCACACGACAGCCGCGACTACGCCTTTGCCAAGCACTTCGATCTGCCCATAGTGCCGCTCATCGAGGGTGCCGATGTGAGTGAGGAGAGCTTCGATGCCAAAGAGGGCACGGTTATTAACTCGTCGAACGACCGCCTTCAGCTAAACGGTCTGCAAGTGAAGGAGGCCATTGCCAAGACAAAGAAATACATAGCCGAGGCAGGCATTGGCCGCGTGAAGGTGAACTACCGCCTGCGCGACGCCATATTCAGCCGCCAGCGCTACTGGGGCGAGCCGTTCCCAATATATTACGATAAGGACAATCAGCCGCAGCCGCTCGACGAAAGCGAACTGCCGCTTGAACTGCCTGAAATTGACAAGTTCCTGCCCACCGAGAGCGGCGAGCCGCCACTTGGCCGCGCCAAAAATTGGGTGGCCCGCAACGGCCGTCCGCTGGAACTCTGCACCATGCCTGGCTTTGCCGGCTCGAGCGCATACTATTTGCGCTACATGGATCCGCACAACGACGAGGCACTGGTGTCGCGCGAAGCCGATGAATACTGGCGTCAGGTTGACCTGTATGTGGGTGGCACCGAGCACGCCACCGGCCACCTCATCTACAGCCGATTCTGGAACAAATTCCTTTACGACTACGGATATGTGTGCGAGCCAGAGCCGTTCAAGAAACTTGTGAACCAAGGCATGATTCAGGGACGCAGCAACTTTGTGTACCGCATTAAGGACACCAACACGTTTGTGTCGCTCAACCTGAAGAAGGATTATGATGTGACGCCCATACACGTGGATGTGAACATAGTGAGCAACGATGTGCTCGACCTCGACAAGTTCCGCGCATGGCGTCCTGAGTTCAAAGACGCCGAGTTTGTGCTTGAAGACGGCAAATACATTTGCGGCTGGGCCATCGAGAAGATGTCGAAGTCGATGTTCAACGTGGTGAACCCCGACGACATAGTGGAGCGATACGGAGCCGACACACTGCGCCTGTATGAGATGTTCCTCGGTCCAGTGGAGGCCAGCAAGCCTTGGGACACCAACGGCATCGATGGTGTGAACCGCTTCCTTAAGCGCCTGTGGAACTTCTTCTACAAGGGCGACGAGCTGATAGTGACCGACGGCAAGCCCAGCGCCGACGAGCTGAAATCTATTCACAAACTCATTAAGAAGGTGACAGGCGACATCGAGACGTTCTCCTACAACACATCGGTGGCCGCATTCATGATATGCAGCAACGAGCTTAGCTCGCTCAAGTGCCACAACCGCGAGGTGCTTGAGCACTTCGTGGTGCTGCTTGCGCCGTTTGCCCCCCACATTGCCGAAGAACTGTGGCACGTGCTTGGACATGACACCACAGTGTGCGATGCCCAGTGGCCCATGTGGAACGAAGAGTATCTGAAGGAGAGCACGGTGAAATACACTGTGCTGTTCAACGGCAAGCCGCGGTTCAACATTCAGGTGCCCGCCGGCACAGGCAAGGACGAGGTGCAGAAGCTTGCACTCACCGACGCCGCAGCCGAGAAATGGGTGGCCGGCAAGACACCTAAGAAGGTGATTGTGGTGCCCAACAAGATTGTTAACGTGGTGATTTAACGTAACGAAAAAAGGCCGCACCTGGGTGTGCGGCACACAAACATGGAAAAAGCGAGGTATGCGTGGCTCGACTATGCACGGCTCATGAGCTTGATGCTCATAGTGCTGCTGCATGCACAGCCGCGCATGCTCGTTTTCATAGTGGGCATACTGGCTGTGTTTTTTGGCTGCTCGGGTTGTCTGTGCCATGCGGAGGAGTATGGCTCGTTTTGGGCCTACTTCAAGCACCGTTTGCGCCCAGTGGCGGTGCCGTATTTTGTATTCTACGCCATTTTCTACGTTTTGTGGCTTGTGGTGCAGAGGCATATAGGCGCGGCCGATGCCGCCGCGCCGTGGTGGCAGCCACTGTGGCAGTGCCTCATGGGGCAGCCTAAGGCCTACAGTCTGCTGGTGCTGGCTCCGTTCTGGTTTATAACTTGCCTGCTTAGCATGCAACTCATCTACTACTGGGTGCTGCGGCTGGCCGGACGGCGGTGGACACTGGCCGTGAGCGTGGCGCTTGCCGCTGTGGCCGCCCTGTGTCCCGGCACCGAGTACCTCAACTTTTGGAACATCAACTATGCCATGCTCTACATGCCGTTTTACGCCCTTGGCCACACCATGTGTGGCAGCGTTGAGCGTGGAGTGCGCATAGGCTGGATAAAAGCCGCAGTGCTTGCCGTGGCCGCAGTGGCAATAATGGTGTGCGCCGCCCCTGCGGTGCGGCAGGCCGAGTGGCGTGCGCTGCTGCTCACACTGGGAGGAATGGCCGTGATAAAGCCGCTTGCGTGGCTTGCCACAAAGGCAGCCGACCTGTTTGGCAAATGCAGAGTGGTAACCTTTTTTGCCGCCAACGGCATCACGTGCCTTGCACTGCAAAACTACTGCATAGGTGCCTTGCGCATTGCAATTAACCGCCTTGCTCCGCAAGCAGATGCGCTGTCGTGGCCCTCCTCGCTGGCAATAGCCGCTATTACCATTGCCATAGTTGGTGCGGCCGCTTGGCTCATATCCCGCTATGCCCCGTGGATGCTCGGCCGAAAAAAGGAGCATGAAACCCTCAACTTTCAACATTAAACATTCAACATTAAACATTATAAATAAATGAGAATAAAAAACTTACTTACATCATCGATGGTGCTGCTTAGCGCCATGTGTGCAACAGCCGCCACTACCGAGGTGCGGCCCACCGACAGCCGAATCCAGTACACCGGCCGCATCAATTTCACAAATCCCGAGAGTCCGCTGTTTGTGTATCCGGCCACACAGATAGCTGTGCGCATAAGCGGCACCGGCCTTGCCATGAAGGCAAAGCCAGGCAGCGGCCAGTTTATGGTAACGGTTGACAATGGCGAGGCCCGCAAAATCAACTTCACCGACACCGATTCGGTGATAACCCTTGCCAAAGGACTGCCGGCTGGCACTCACACAGTGAAGGTGATGCTCGCCATTGAGGGCTATGAGAAGCGTCCAGAGTTTCGCGGGCTGCTGCTCGACAACGGCACCAAGCTGTTGAATGCACCGCGCCGCCCTAAGCACCGCATCGAGTTCATTGGCAACTCCATCACCTGCGGCTATGGCAGCGAGGCCAAGAGCCAGTGGGTGCACTACAGCTACGACAACTCAAACCACTACTATTCATATGCGGCCATTCTTGCCCGTGAGCTTGATGCCGAAGAAATGTGTGTGGCGCGCTCGGGCATAGGCGTCTACCGCAACTACGGCGGCCATGAGGAGGGGCAGACTATGACCCGCTGGTACGACTACACATGCCTCTACGACTCCACCCAGTTATGGGACTTCTCGCGCTTCCGCCCAGATGTGATATGCGTGAACCTTGGCACCAACGATCTTAGCACCAAGGGGTATGACATAAATCTATATAAAAAAGCCTACAAAAAGTTTATCCAGCACCTGGCTAAGGTTCAGCCAAAGGCCAAGATAGTGCTTCTCACGAGCCAGATGCTGAGCAAAACGGCCAAGCAGCTGCAAATAGCCGCCCTTAAAGAAGTGTATGCCGAGCTTCACAAGCAGGGACTCAACGTGTATTACTTCGAACTCGACATGCAAGATCCTAAACTTGGCTACGGAGCCGATTGGCACCCCTCGAAGGCGCAGCACCAGCAGGCAGCCCGCCAGCTGCTGCCATTCCTGCGCAGCCTGCTGGGCCAAATTTGATATTCTCACATAAAACATATAAATTTGCAGTTATAATATTTATTATAGTGAATATAAAATGGTGATTTAGCTAATAATTATCATTAAAATGATAGATAAAAAATATTATAATGGCAGATTTTTATGAATATTCTACACCAGAAATAGTGCGCTTGCTCGGCTCCCGCTTTAAGGACTATAGAATGAGGTGCAATCTCACCCAGAAAGAGGTGGCTGAACAGTCGGGCATAGGATTGACCACAATTCATAAGTTTGAAAAAGGAGTTGCGGGAAATATTTCTTTGTCAACATTTATTCTGCTATTGAAGGTAGTGGGCATGGTAGATGAGCTTAACAGTGTTCTGCCAGATTTGCCGGAATCGCCCTATCTTATAAGAAAAAACAAACAGAAGGCGCAACGTATTCGTCACTCTAAATAGCGTGCCAGCATGATAAAAACATTAAAGGTTATACTTTGGAATGATGAAGTGGGACGGCTTGTGTGGGATGAGAGACGCAGGCTTTCGTATTTCACATACAACCCTGAGTTTATAAAGAAAGGATTGGAAATTTCTCCGCTTTCGGCACCCATCGGTGGTGCAAGAGCGCTATTGCCAGTGTGGGGCGAAAGTGAAAGGATATATCAAAGGCTTCCTGCTTTTGTTGCCGATTCATTGCCCGATGCTTGGGGCAATCAGTTGTTTGAGTTTTGGCGTCAGCAAAACCATATTGCCAGTGCCGATATAAATCCACTCGACAAACTATCATTTATAGGCAAGCGTGGAATGGGGGCATTGGAATTTATGCCAGAGGCTTCCAATAAGCAGAAAAAAGAGGACATCATTAATATAAAGTCGTTGTCCAACTTGGCCGAGCGCATATTTGTTGAAAGGGAGAAAGCCCGCATATTGCCAGAGGAGTCAATGACGATGCAGTCGTTGCTCTCTGTAGGAACTTCAGCAGGCGGTCGCCAACCCAAAGCCATTATAGCCATAAGTGGTGAAACTGGTGAAATCCGCAGTGGCCAAATTGCTGGTCTTGAAGGCTTTGATTACTTTATATTGAAATTTGGCGATTCAAAGTACTGTTCTGCCGAATTAGAGATGACATATTATGAGTTGGCATCTGAAGCCGGGATTAGCATGATGCCATCAAAATTATACTCTGTGGATGGAAATAATCACTTCATTACCAAGCGATTCGATCGAAATGGCAATAAAAAGGTATATACTCAGACTTTGGCTGCTATATGCCCGGATGCAAACAGCTATGAACAGTTGATAGCTGTTTGTCGCAAACTGCGCGTGCCTGAGTCCGATTGTCAAGAAGTGTTTCGCAGAATGGTGTTCAATGTATTGTCGAACAACACTGATGACCACAATAAGAATTTTTCATTCATCATGAGCGAAGATGGAAAATGGCGATTGTCTCCAGCCTACGACATCACTTATATTCTGAATGGCGGAGGCTATATGCCAGATGAAAACCATTGTATGTATATCCGTGCCAAACTCAGCGGCATCACCCGCAACGATGTAATTGACTTCGCCCATGATAACGGAATACGCAGGCCTGATTCAATAATTCGTGAAGTAGTGTCTTCGTTGAAAAAAATACGTTCTGTCGCTTTGAAAAATGGTGTAGCCAAAGAATGGATTGGCAGGGTTGAGACCTCAATATTAAGTCATTTAAAGTCGTGGGGAGAATTAGATGCGGAGTGTAAGCCTGCTGCTTTTAAAATTAATGGGCATGAAGTAGGCAGTATTCGACTTGAGGAGGCATATAAGGGCAACTATCATTTATGCGCATGTGTGGATGGCGTTGAGCGCAAGTTTGTGATAGGCAGGAGCAAAGAGGAATATTCAATAATTGAAAAAGCCGGGTTGCTTAATGTGACGCAAGAGCAGTTAAAGGCAATGGCATGTAAATATTTTAAGCTTTAGCCATCTATGTGGTCAGCATGGGTGAAATTAAAATGGCTGCCATTCCTGCGCAGCCTGCTGGGCAAGTGAAAAAGATGCCAACTATCATCTTTTTTTGCTATCTTTGTGGGCAAATAGGCAACAAACGGGCGCTGTAGGCCATTACTGTCGATTAAGGCACTAAGGCAGCGGCGTTTGCGTTCTATTTATTTTTTGACACCAACACATTTTTAATTGATGTAAAGTCATGGACGTTAAGCAAACGATGAAAAGTATTCTGGAGGCCGAAAGCAATGCCGTAAAGAATATCCCCGTAACCGATGAATATAACAAGGCGGTGAGCCTCATAGTGGAGCAAGTGCACAACAAGGGCGGCAAGCTCGTGACTTCTGGCATGGGCAAGTGTGGCCAAATAGCTGAAAACATTGCCACCACTTTCTCGTCGACAGGCATTCCTGCTGTGTTTCTGCACCCAAGCGAGGCGCAGCACGGCGATCTGGGTGTGTTGCAGCCCAACGATGTGATGCTGCTGTTGAGCAACTCGGGCAAGACAAGCGAGATTCTGGCCCTTGTCGACCTGGCACACGCCCTGTATCCGCAGCTTAAGTTCATCGTAATCACTGGCAACAACCAGAGCGAGCTTGCGCGTCTTGCCGACATATGCCTTTGGACAGGTGGGGCGCCTGAGGTGTGCCCGCTCGGTCTCACCCCCACCACTTCCACCACCATGATGACGGTGATGGGCGATGTGCTGGTGGTGGGCTCGATGCAGGCCACAGGCTTCACCAAGCGCGACTACGCCATGCGCCACCATGGCGGCTATCTGGGCGTTAAGAGCCGCAGCTGATGTTGCATTGGAATAATAAGGGGAATTTAAGAAAAAGAATAAAGATATGCGCAAAATCATTGCAATAGGCGAATCGGTGGTCGACACCGTGTTCAGCGGCGGCAAGCCGCTTGCCGCCTTCATAGGCGGCCGCATAGCCAACACAGCAGCCTCGCTCGGAGCCATGGGGCTGCCTGTGAGCATGGTGAGCGAGTGCGGCACCGACAGTGTGGGTCAAATGGTGGTCGACTTCTTGTCGGAGCACAGCGTGGATGTGAAGTCGATCGACCGCTTCACTGAAGGCTCCACGGCTTTTTCGGCAATTTTCAAGACACCTGGCGAGGCCGACAAAATAGTGAACTATGGCAGCTATCCCAACGACCGCTTCGACGTGATATGGCCACGCATCGACGAGGGCGACATAGTGGTGTTCGGATCGTTGTATGCCATCGACCTGCCGCAGCGCGAGCGGCTGTTTGAGCTTGTGAGCTATGCCTCCGAGCGCAAAGCCATAATCATCTACCTGCCCGGGTTCCAGCACGGCATCAACTTCCGTATAACGCGCGTTATGCCCAACATTCTCGAGAATCTTGAGATTTCCGACATTGTGATAGCTCACAGCCGCGACATCAACGACATCTTTCCTGGCGAGAGCTGCGAGGAGGCGTTCCGCAACCATATTGAGTTTTACTGCTCAAACTACATGCACATTAACCCCGACCTCAGCCTCAGCTGCTTCAGCACCGGCAAGCGGCACGATGTGGCCAACCCCGGCGGAGGCAGCGCCAACCTGCTGGGCTGGCAGGCTGGGTTCACTGCAGGCATAGTGAGTGAACTGTGCCGCCTGGGCATAGGCCGCGACGATCTTAAGACGCTCGACGACGAGGCTTGGCAGGGCATAACGGCAGCTGCCTTCAAGTGTGCCGCAGTGTGTGCCGCCCAGCCCAACAACTGCATCACGGCCGACTTTGCAGCTGAGTGCCGCCGCCAGCTGGCCAAGGCAGAGGCCGAGCGGCAGAAACAGTGATACATTAAACACTCAATCTCATCATGGATAAAGCGATGGAAGTAAAAGACGGTGAGCAGCCAATAAAGGGATTGCTTATTGAAACGTCGTTTCCGGCTTTGGCCAACGACATCACCATAGCCAAGGCGCAAATAGAGGCCAGCGGCAGCCTGCCGCCAGCCGACGGCCTAAGTGAGCCTGTGGCCCTCGATGTGAAGCTGTGGTATGTGGTGTATCTTATGCAGCACGGCCGCAGCCGCGACGCGGCCATGGAGATTGACCGATGCGTGTTTAGCGACGCGGCCCACAAGCTGCCGCCGCTGCACTTGGCATGGCTGTGGCTGGCCCGCATGACCATATTTGTTGAGGGGGCCGACTACATGCTGGCCCTCGGTTCGGCCGAGAATGCGCTGGGAGTGCTTTCGCAAATCACCGGCAAAAAGACCAACGACTTTCTGGCCATCGTGGCCTCGCTGCTCTACAACCTTGCTGTGACACACAATGCGCTGGGCGACAGCAGCCGTGCCACCAAGGAGCTGACAAAGGCCCAAAGGCTGCTCGAGCGGCTGTCGCACAAAGATGGCGCGCGCTTCTCGGCAATGCTGCTGTGTGCCGTTGAGGCCAGCGCACACATATTCAAGTCGCGCAACAAGCAGATGGAGGTGTATGCGCACTATCAGCAGATGACGGAAATCTACACCTCGATGCTCGACCGCGCCCCCGATACCGCCAAGGCCCGCTCGGCCCTGCGCAACCTCATTCACTCGCTTAAAAAGGAAGGCGACATAATGCTGGAAACGGGTAACGGGCGCAACGCTGTGCGCTACTATACCAAGGCGCTGCGCTACCAAAAGAAGCTGAGCAACACTCTGGGCTATGATGAGCTGGTGCTGTCGATAGGCCTCGCCAAGGCCCTCATGCGCCTCATCAACCGCCGTGCGGCTGCCGAGCAGCTGCTGCAGTCGCTGCTGCCGCTGGCCAGGCGGCTCAATGCCAATGCCGAAATAGTGGAAATAGAAAACCTCTTAAATAACAAAAATAAAAACTTTAATATTATGACATTGCTGAAAAGTATTTTCACCGTTGCCATTCTGCTGGCAGCGTCGCTGGGCCTGAACGCACAGCAAATCGTAGGTCACCGCGGCTCGGTGTGGGGCGTGGAAAACACCGAGGCCGCATTCCGCAACGGCGCCGCTTCGGGCGCTTGGGGTCTTGAGTGCGACATTCACCTAACCAAGGACGGCGCCTGGGTGGTGTGCCACGACGGCGACATGAAGCGCGTGGGCGGACCCGCCACCGGCTTCTCGCAGATGAACCTCGATGAGGTGCTTGCCACCCCGCTCAAGCAGGTGCGCAAGGGCGTTACCTATGTGGGCCACCTCATGAGCCTAGGCCAGTATCTGGACCTGTGCCGCGAACTTGGCAAGGTGCCTGTGATTGAAATCAAGGCCGAGGAGTGCGTGTCGATTCACTCGCAGAGCGATAAAGATCCAGAAAAAACATGCCTCGACGGTGTTCCGGCACTGATGAACCTGATAGCTCAAAAGGGTTATACCGACGATGCCATCATCATCTCGTTTATGCCCGAAGTGATTGAATACATACACAAGCAGTATCCTAAATTCAAGGTGCAGGCTCTGGCCGGCGGCAAGGAAGACCCGCAGAAGTGGATCAAGTGGTGCAAAAAGCGCCACATCGACCTTGACGCAAGCTACAAGCTCATCAGCCCAGAGCTGGTGAAGGAACTGCACGAGGCCGGATTAAAGGTGAATTGCTGGACAGTGGACAACCCCGAAATATTCAACCGCATGAAGGAGTGCGGCGTGGACTTCATCACCACCAACATGCTTTTCCCCGAGCCTGTGAGCAAGAGCAAGTCGAAATCAATTTACTAAAAAATAAAATATCAATATGTCAACTGAACTAAGAAGCAGCGACCGCGGTGCGGCCGTGAAGTTGCCTCATGTTACCGGCCTCAAGGTGGGTGTGGTGGCAGCTGAGTGGAACGCCGAGGTGACCGATGCCTTGCTCAAGGGCGTTACCGACCGCCTTGCCGAACTCGGCTATCCGGCCGATGCGGTGGAGACTCACCGCGTGCCCGGCACTGTGGAACTCACTTTCGGCGCCTCGCAGCTGGCCCGCACAGGCCGATTCAACGCTGTGATAATGATAGGCTGCGTGATTCGTGGCGGCACTCCGCACTTCGATTATGTGTGCGACAATGCCACCCAAGGCTGCGCCTACCTTAACGCCACAGGCAACGTGCCCGTGATATTCTGTGTGCTCACCACCGAAAACCAGCAGCAGGCCATCGACCGCGCTGGCGGCGCACTGGGCAACAAGGGCACCGAGGCGGCCGATGCCGCCGTGCAGATGGCCGCCTTCAAGCAGTCGCTGAAATAAAGCTGCTTTGTAACAACGAAGCTTGTGTGTCCATGCCACCACTTTGAGAGTGGCATGGACACATTTTTTGTGCCGTCAGGCTGCAGCGGGCCGCATTTTTATTGTAAATTTGTGTTAGAGTAATTGAAACATATAAAGACCACAGCAAATGCTTAATTTCACCCCAATAATGCGAAGCTACACCGCCGGCCGCCTGCGCCAGCACATGCTCTACATCGACCATGCCGACAGCGTGCAGCAAGGCCAGCTGGTGAAGCTCATCGAGCGCGCGTCGCTCACCGAGATAGGCCGCCACTACGACTTTTCGAGCATCCGCACCTACCGCCAGTTTGCCTCCACAGTGCCGCTTTACCGCTACGAGGATCTGCGTCCGCAAATAATGCGCATGGTCGATGGTGAAAAAGACGTGCTGTGGCCCGGGCGGTGCATCAACTTCGCCCAGTCGTCGGGCACTAGCGACGGCAAGAGCAAATACATTCCCATCACTCCCGAATCGTTCCGACTCAATCACTATCGCGGAGCCACCGATGTGGTGGCTCACTACCTTAATCTGGTGCCCGACAGCCGCATCTTTTCGGGCAAGGGATTCATATTAGGCGGCAGCTTTGCCAACGAGCTTAAACTTAAGCCCGGGGTGCGCGTGGGCGACCTTTCGGCCAATTTGATTGAAAACATCAACCCCATGGTCAACATGTTTCGCGTGCCCGGCAAGAAGGTGGCCCTTATGCAGGACTGGAGCCAGAAGCTGCCCGCACTGGTAGAGGCCAGCATATGTCAGGATGTGACCAACATATCGGGGGTGCCGTCGTGGTTTCTCACGGTGATAAAGCGTGTGCTGGATCGCACAGGGGCCAGCTGCATCCACGAGGTGTGGCCTCACCTTGAGGTGTTTTTCCACGGCGGCATCGCATTTGCCCCCTACCGCGCCCAGTATGAGCAGCTGTGCGATATGAGCCGTATGCACTTTCTCGACACCTATAATGCCAGCGAGGGATTCTTTGCTGTGCAGTCGTCGTGGGACACCACGGCCATGATGCTGCTGCTCGATGCTGGCGTGTTCTTTGAATTTATGCCGATAGAAGACTCGGGCAGCCTGCATCCAGAGGTGTACCCAATATGGGAGATAGAGCGGGGCCGCACATATGAACTTGTAATAACGGCCTGCAATGGCCTGTGGCGCTACCGCATAGGCGACACGGTGACCATCGAGCAGCTGAATCCTGTGAAAATTAAGATTGCCGGGCGCACACGCAGCTTCATCAATGCCTTTGGTGAGGAACTGATGGTATATAACGCCGACCATGCCATAGCCGAGGCGCAGCGCGTCACCGGGGCGCAGGTGCTCAACTACACCGCGGCTCCCGTCTATGCTGCCGAGGGGCGCAAGGGCCGCCATCAGTGGCTCATAGAGTTTGTCAGGCCTCCGCGCAGCCTCGATCAGTTTGCCGATGTGCTCGACGGCAGCCTGCGTGCCGTTAACAGCGACTACGATGCCAAGCGCAGCGGCGACATATTTCTCGACCGTCCGGCCGTGGTGGTGGCCCGCACCGGCCTCTTCGATGAATGGCTGGCCCGCGATGGCGGCAAGCTTGGCGGACAGCGCAAAATTCCGCGCCTGAGCAACGACCGGTCGGTAATCGACCACATGCTCATCCTGAATCGCTCAATGCCGTCGGGTAAATAGAAAAAATGGTTTAGCTCACTTTGGGAATTTCGATGGCAAAGGTGGTGCCCTTGCCAAGTTCCGACTCTTTGACGTAGATTTTGCCGCCGTGATACTCCTCGATGATGCGCTTCACCAGTGTAAGGCCCAGTCCCCAACCGCGTTTCTTGGTGGTGAAGCCGGGAGTGAACACATTCTTGAAATTTTTGCGGGCGATGCCCTTGCCGCTGTCGCGCACCAAAATCACGGCGTTAGATTCGTTGCAGCCCACTGTTATGGTCAGGCTGCCTTCGCCTTCCATGGCATCGACGGCGTTTTTGGTGAGGTTTTCCATCACCCACTCAAACAGCGACTGGCACAGCATCACGCCGCAGTTGTGGGCGTCGTCGGTGACCACGCTCAGATGCACGTGGCGTGGAATGCGCGAACTCATGTAGTCGAGGCTGCGCTCCACGGCCTCGTTGATGAATGTGAGTTCCTTGTCGGGCATCGAGCCTATTTTCGAGAACCGGTCGGCAATCACCGAAAGGCGGTGCACATCCTTGTCCATGTCGGCCACCACATCTGCGTCCACACCCATTTGCTGCAGCATCTGCGTCCACGCCATTAGCGACGATATGGGTGTGCCCAGCTGGTGTGCCGTCTCTTTCGACAGCCCTACCCACACCTTGTTTTGCTCGGCCTTTTTCACGCTTATCAGTGCAAAGTAGGCCACGGCGATGAATATGAGCAGCACGGCAAGCTGGATGTAGGGGTAGTAGGCCAGGCGGCGCAGCACGGTGGAGTCTTCATAGTAGAGCCACTGCGTGGTGTGGCTGTCGATTTTAATCTCAATCTTGTTGTGGGTGGTTTTCAGGTGGGCCAGCCGCTCTTTCAAAAACTGCATGTTGCGCGGCGATATGCTGTAGGGCGACATGCTGTCGACCGCCTCTGGCAGGCGGAAGTTGCGGTTGAGCAATATGCTGTCGCGGTCGTCAACCAGCAGCACGGGTATGTTGTGGTTGCGTTCGATGATGTTGAGCAGGAAGTCCACATCGGTGGGCATGGCAGGCTCGCCGGTGGAGGTCTCGCTGCCCATGGCGGCAAGTTCGCGCGTGGCGTTGGCCCAAATTTCCATGCGGTCGCGCTCCTGCTCGGCCAGGTCTTTTACCAGATTGTTTGATATGTAAAGAAAAACTCCCACCATGGCCACCGACACTGCCATCAGTGCCAGTTTCCAGATGCGCCGCTTGTCGTAGATGTTGCGCATTGTCACCACATTTCGCATAATAGGCTTTTTTTTCATTGCCGTTGCCGTTGCTGTGTCAGTCTGTATCAAGCCCCATGTCGGCGCATATCCAGCGGGCCACGCTGTCGGCGTTGTTGGTGCCGGTGATTTCGCTTGCAGCCTCTTTTACTGCCGGAATGGCGTTGGCCACGGCCACGCTGTGGGTGGCGGCGCGCATCATTGCCAGGTCGTTGCCGTTGTCGCCAAACACAACTGTGCGCTCCGCCCCCACCTGCTTGGCCAGCCGCCCGATGGCCTGCGCCTTGGTGCAGCCTGCGCGGTATATTTCGATGAAGCCCGAGGTTGGGTCGAATATGTCGGGGTAGAACATCACCGAGCAGTGCGGGTCGTCCTTGATTTCATCATAAACTGGGGCCAGGCGGTCGAGTTTCTGCATTGAGAACAGCAGCACAGCCTCGCCGTCGGCTTCGTTGCGGTATTGCCGCTCGCTGTCGTCGAGGTAGAATCGCTTGAGCTCAAGACCTGTGCGCTCGGCCACAAACTGCTGCTCCTGTTGCGACAGCTGTCCGCAGTGGCGCACGTGCAGCATTCCGCCGTGGCGGCGGTAGATGAGCGGGTGCAGCCCGTGGCGTTCAAACACATCGGCAAGCCTGTTCACCGTGGCGCTGTCGATGGTCAGCACATCGCTGTAGGCGCGCTCGGAGTCGTGCCACATGGCGGCCCCTGCCAGCACTATCATGGGCAACTTCATGGTCACTCGGCTCATGAGGGTGGTCACGGTGGCCGGCGTGCGGGCCGTGGCCACTGTGAACATGGCTCCGTGGGCAATGGCCTTGTTGAGCAGCCTCACGGTGGTGTCGCTGAGGCGTGTGTCGCTGTTGAGCAGTGTGCCGTCGAGGTCGCTCACATACAGCGTGGCGGCTTTGTGATTGTCGTTGTTAGTTAGCATGCACGCAAAATTAATAAAACGCGGCCTCTTGTGCAAGAGGCCAGGAGCCGTGGCTCAGTTCTTTCGCGACAGGAATGCGGCCAGCCGCGCCACGGCCCGGCCGCGGTGGCTGATGGCGTTTTTCTGGTCGGCGCTCATTTCGGCAAATGTGCAGTCGGCCTCGTCGGGCTTGAATATGCTGTCGTATCCGAATCCGCCGGTGCCGTGGCGCTCGGTGAGTATGGTGCCGCGCACCTCGCCCTCGAATATGTGTGTCTGTCCGTTGGCTATCAGCGCAATTGCTGTGCGAAACCGCGCGCGGCGGTTGGCCTGGCCCTGCATTTTGCTCAGCACTTTGCTGATGTTGCGCTCGCTGTCGTGGGCCACACCGCCATAGCGCGCCGACATCACTCCAGGCTCGCCTCCAAGGGCTTCTATTTCAAGGCCGGTGTCATCGCTGAAGCAGTCCATGCCATAGTGATCACTCACATATTTGGCCTTGAGCAGCGCGTTGCCCTCGATGGTGTCGGCAGTCTCGGGGATGTCGTCGTGGCAGCCTATGTCGGCAAGGCCCACCACCTCATAGTGTCCGCTCATGATTTGCCGCAACTCCTGCAACTTGTGCGCATTGTTGGTGGCAAAAACAATTTTCTTCATATTGCTGTGATTCTGATTTGCTTTTTTACTGCTGCAAAGTTACTAAATCTGCCCGTAACACTCCTGCCATTAATGGTGATACGAGGAACATTACCCGATTCATTGATGGGATTATCTGAGAAATGCTTGCATATCTCAAGTATTTTGAAGAATTTTGTATAAAGGTTGTATACATAATGATCAGAACTTAATGTTTTGATTATTACTGAGTTGTTAAAAAAATAACGATGTGTGCAACTTTTCACTCATGTTTATTAACTTAAATTAATTTCGCCAACGGGTTAACAATAGTCCTTTAAAAATTTTCTAAGGAGTCATAAATGGGCAATACTGACTATATCATCCACATTATCACCGCCTACGACATGCCTTGGCCATATGCCAGGGAGTGGACTCTGTAAAAAAGCATTATAGTTAATTTTACTTTTATATTTTCATCGGGTTATATAGTTATGACGCCCATTAAAAAGAACTCGGCAAATGATGGCAACACGCAAATTAACAAACAAGTAAAGTTAATGAAATTACAATTATGAAGAAAGAAATGTTTGCTGCAACGATTGCATTGATAGGAACGGATAGCAACGTGATGTTTGTAATGAAAAAAGGAATCTTTTTATTTATAGCCCTACTGAGCTTTCTCGGTTGTGGCGAGATTTTTGCACAGAATGTAACATTCTCAAAAGAGACATTTTCTGATGGAAGCATAATTTTACCATATAGAAAGGCTAATATTCCAGGTCTCGATGATAAAGCCTCGCTGGTTATTTATCTGCATGGTGGTTCGAGTAAAGGAAATGACAATGAGACACAGATGCAAGAGCCTGGCATCGGCGACATCAGCACGTGGCTGTATGACAACAATTGTAAGGCTGTCATGCTTGTCCCGCAATGTCCCACGGATAAATCCTGGCTCGGAACTACCCAAGATGCTATTGTAAGGCTGTTGCAGTCGTATATTGACAGAGGTGTTGTAGACGAGAACAAAGTTTATATCTTGGGCGGTTCGATGGGTGGAACAGGCACATGGAATATGCTTTCCAATCATCCAAACTTCTTTGCTGCAGCAATGCCTGTTGCAGGAAATCCGACGGGATTGAATGCCGAAACCGTCTCAAAGACCCCGTTGCTTACAGTGATGGGCACTGCGGACAATATTATGAAAATCTCAAATGTCACAGCCTTTTTGGCGGAGATGGACAAACACAAAGCCGAGTATAAACTAAATATAGAGGAGGGGTGGACGCATGAGGATGTCTGCAAGAAGAGCTACACCAATGAGCGATTAAGCTGGTTGTTCAAGCATGTCAAGGGGCAAAATGCAGAAATCGCCGCCACTACTACTGATGACGCTACTGTGGTTGATACTGTTTGGTTCTCCGTGAATGGACAAAGATTGTCATCTGAACCCAAGCAAAAGGGGGTGTATATCAAGATATTGGTTTATGATAATGGCATGGTTTCTCCTAATAAGTACTGCATACAATAAGAAAATTGATAGAGGTGTTCCACAACTCGACTTTGATTCGCCAAAAAAGAGATTCTTCATGCACTTTGATTAATTTTGCACTTGCTGTTGGACTCTACAACTAATGGTGATAAAGGCCGAAAAACATTTTTTTGCTTACAATGCTTTACTGTTTTGATAATATTTATTAATTTTGCGCCCCGATTATCAATCAAAATGTTACTGTTATGAAGAAAACTTTTACTCTGTTATTAGCGGCCACTGCAGTGGCCACTGCCACCGCAGGCTATGTGAGCGATGGCTCAAAGAAAGTGTACACATTTGAGTCGCTCAGCAAAATCGACACCAGCGGTGTGAAAAAGGTGGGCAACGCCTATGTGGTGAACGAGGGCATAAGCATTGCCGAGGGCGACACTCTGCGCCTGCAAAGCGGCGATGTGGTGAAACTGGCCGACGGCGTGCAGGTGAACATTGACGGCTATGCCGATCTGGCTCCGAGCGACACTGCTACAGTGACCCGCTCGGCCGACGGTGCGCAGCCCAAGGGCTTCCGCATCTATGGCGACAATGCCTCGGCGGTGCTGAAAAACGTGACTTTTGAATATGGCGGCGTGGCATTTGGCAGCGACAAAGGCAACCTCAAGGCCGACAACTGCACATTCAGATACTACAACGGCAAGCAGGTGAGCGCGGCTGCCCTCAACTTCAGCCGCTCGTCGGTGGGCAATGTGGTGAAGAACTGCAGCTTCATCGAGAGCACTACCGGTGCATTAGGCAACGGTGCCAACGTGCCGATTGGCATAGTGGTTAAGGACAACTACTTTTATCACAACAACACTGGCAACAGCAACCGCCCCCAAATCAACCTCACTTGCGGCGGCTCGGATGCAACGTATGACGTGGAGATTACCGGCAACAAGGTGATTGGCGGCCAGTATACCAAGGTGGGCGGCATTGGCGTGAGCAACATGCTCAACCTGGCGCACAACTGCAAGGTGCTTATCAAGGACAACGATGTGGAGGACAACCGCTATGGCGTTACGGTGATTGGCTCGGTGGATGTGGCTATCGAGGACAACAAGCTGATCAACAACAAGTATGAGACCAACGCCAACAATGGCGGCAGCGGCATCAGCATCTATAGCAATGCAGCTGCTACATATGTCAAGGGCAACGTTATCGACGGCAACCTGTGGGGCGTGACTCTGATTGGCTCCAGCAAGAACATGAACTTTGGCAAGGTGGAAGACAAGGATGCAGCCGACTACAACCCCGGCGGCAACGTGTTCCGCAACAACGGCAACGGCGGCGTGCTGTATGACCTTTATAACAACACGGCCGAGACGGTGTATGCCCAGGGCAACGTGTGGAACGTGGCCACCCAGGACAGCGTAAGCATCGAGAAGGTGGTGTTTCACAAGGCCGACAATGCCAGCCTTGGCCAGGTTATATTCATGCCGGCAGGCAACGCTACTGGCGTTGAGGCCGTGAATGTGAAGGCAAAGGCAGTCTACAGCCCCGCCATTCAGGCAGTGGTGCTGCCCGAGGCTCAGCAGGTGGCCGTCTACACAATGGCAGGCAGCCTTGTGACAGCCTCGCAGGGCAAGGTGAGCGCACTCAGCGTCGAGGGTCTCGCTCCCGGCGTGTATGTGGCCCGCACAGCCACACAGTCGCTCAAGTTTATCAAGAGGTAAGGCGGTACGTACGCAACTCTTAGCATAACAAAACTAATCCGCCCGGTTCCAATCAAGGAGCCGGGCGGATTGTTTTTTATTGCGCAAGCCAGCGTTTTTTTAGTAGTGGAAGCTGCTGCCGCCCAAAAACTCGCGCAGCAGGCTGGTGCTGGGCACATCGCGTTCGGCAAGCGGCTCGAAGTAGCTCATGAACTGCAGCAGGCGGTGGGCTTCGGAAAACTCGGGGCAGTTGTTGGGCACTTGCCGCAGCACGGGCTCAACATAGCTCTTCATCACCGCCAGCTCAAACAGCAGCGAGGAGTTGAATGTGGCATCGGCATTTTCCTGATATGGGAAAATCCACTTTTCCTCGCCGCGGCGCACACTGCCCCAGCGGGCTATGGTGTCGCGCGCGCTCACGGCGCGGTACTTGTAGTCGCGCACTATGCGCCGCAGCAGACGGTTGTCGGAGGTGGGTATCCAGTTGTGGTCGTCGATGTTGAGCGTAGTCAGGGCCGACACAAACAGTCGGTACTTCATATCATCGGGTATGTGGGCCGTGAGTTCGGGATTGAGGCCGTGGATGCCCTCCATGAGCAGTATGTTGTTTTTCTCAAGTTTAAGCGTGTTGCCGCGGTACTCGCGCTGCCCGGTCTCGAAGTTGTAGGTGGGCATCTTCACCTCTTTGCCGGCAATCAGGTCGGTGATGTCGGCATTGAACTGGTCGAGGTCGAGCGCGTGCAGCGCCTCGTAGTCGTAGTCGCCGTTCTCGTCGCGTGGTGTGTGGGCGCGGTCCACGAAATAGTTGTCGAGCGAAATCACCTTGGGCACTATGTAGTTGGTGATGAGCTGTATGGCCAGCCGCTTCGACGATGTGGTCTTGCCCGACGACGACGGGCCGGCTATGAGCACCACGCGCGCGCCGCCCTGGCGGTAACGCGAGGCTATGTCGTCGGCTATTTTGGCAAACATCTTGTTGTGCAGCGCTTCGGCCACATTTATCAGGTCGGAGGCACGGTGGTCGGCAATGGCGCGGTTAAGCTCGCCCACATCGGCCACGCCAATCACGCAGTTGAAGTTCACATAGTCGGTGAAAGCCTGAAACATTTTCTCCTGCTTCACAGGCTTGGCGGGCTTGTTCATGTCGTCGCGGTCGGGGCCCAGCAGCAGCATTCCGTCTTTGTAGGGCACGAGGTCGAACACTTTGATGAACCCAGTGGACGGTGCCAGTGGGCCATAGTAGCTGTCGATCACGTTGTCGAGCTTGTAGTAGGTGGTGTAGATGTCGTGCTTGCTTTCAAGCAGGCGC
Source organism: uncultured Muribaculaceae bacterium (assembly GCA_934661195.1). Lineage (GTDB taxonomy): Bacteria > Bacteroidota > Bacteroidia > Bacteroidales > Muribaculaceae > Sodaliphilus. Next base: position 94,197 of record CAKUJD010000004.1, on the reverse strand, counting down.
ACCTTGTCGGGCATCGACTGCTTGCGGAACATCTCCATCACATCATCGGTGAGCCTTTCGCGCCTCACCCACTTGATGTCGGCCTCGGCTATCTGGCGCATGCGCTCCTTTATGGCTCTCACCACATCGGCGCTCACAGGGCCTGCCTCGTGCTTGAATATGCAGTAGTAGCCGTTGCTTATGCTGTGGTCAATCAGCAGCCGCTTGCCCGGATACAGGTCGGTGATGGCCTTGTAGAGCATCATGCACAGCGAGCGTATGTACACCCGTCGGCCTGTGGCTGTGTCGGCGCCGAGATATTCCACCAGTTTAGGGCGGTAGATGGCAAAGTGCATGTCTTGCGTCACGTTGTTAACGCGGGCGCAGATGGGCTTGAAATTGAGCCGGCCGCTCAGGGTGTCGTATACGTCTTGCAGCGTGTCGCCGCCGTCAACGTCGATATACTCGTTGGTGTTCTTGCAAAAAATCTGTATGCTGTTGTCGTTGTCTTTCATTGTGTCGTTTGTGAATTTTAGAATGTGCGCTAAAATACGCAAAAAAGCTCAATGCCGCGTAATAAGGCGATTAAATTTAAGCACAATTGTAGCCTCAAGGCCACGTTTGGGGTGAAAATGACCACTTCAAACCCCAAAAAACGCTATATTTGCAATGTAGTATTTTATTTTTGCGAACCAATCACTGCATTTTTCTTTCAAGCGTTATGAAAAATTCCAGCCGTCCTCCTGTGCGCTACCGCCTGCTGGTGGGCGCCACCATAGTTCCGCTGCTGCTTTGGCCGTGGCTGCTGTCGGTGCTGCCCGTGGCCGACGGCGACGACACAATGCGCCTGTTGCTGCTGTGCCTGCCGGCCTACGTGCTGCTCAGCTGCTATGTGGCCTACCGCACCAGGCGCGAGCGTCCCGAGGTGTCGTGGGTGCTGCTGGCACTGTGCTGGGTGTCCTATGCCATGCTGGCCATGCTGGCCGCAGTGGCGTTGAGGGCGTGACGCGCGCAGTGCTGCAAGGTTTCGGCAAGTAACTGTTTAATATATAGCTATGACACCTGTCACCACACCACACATAACCATGCTCGGCACTGGCAACGCCATGTGCACGCGATGCTACAACACTTGCTTCTGGCTGCGGTCGCCGCAAGGCGCCGTGATGGTGGACGCCGGCGGCGGCAACGGCATCTTCCGCCAGCTGCATCGCGCCGGCATCGCGTTTGATGAAATCCACCACCTGATAGTGACCCACGCACACACCGACCACATTCTGGGCGTGATATGGATGATACGCAAAATATCGCCAATGATCAACCACGGCCGCTATCAGCCGCCGTTCACCATCTACTGCCACAACGAGGTGGCTCATGCGCTGCGCACCATTTGCCGCCTGCTGATTCCAGCCAAAATATGCCGTGCCTTCGACGACGGCTCAATAGTGATACGCGAGGTGACCGACGGCGAAAGCCTCAGAATCGACGACATGGATGTTACCTTTTTCGATATCGGCTCCACCAAGACCAAGCAGTTCGGCTTTTCGGCCTTGCTGCCCGACGGCCGCCGTGTGACCTGCCTTGGCGACGAACCGTATAATGAGCGTGCCGAGCAGTGGACGCGCGGCTGCGACTGGCTGCTGTGCGAGGCCTTCTGTCTGTATAAGGACCGCGAGCAGTTCCGCCCCTACGAGAAGCACCACAGCACCGCGCTCGACGCCGGCCGGTTGGCTCAGGAACTTGGGGTGAAAAACCTGCTGCTCTACCACACCGAGGACACCCATCTGGCCACACGCCGCGAGAACTATACCGCCGAGGCCAAGCGCAACTTCACCGGCCGCGTTGAGGTGCCCGACGACATTGAGACAGTGAACTTGTGACGCACTAAGCCGAAAGCGCTGAAAAATAATTAAAGCCACTGCGTGCAATGTTGCGCACGGCTGGTTGTTTACAATGTGCATAGAAAAATAAATGGGCGCGCCACGCAACACATCATGCGACGATGAGCAGGCACTTGCGCAAAGCATAGCGCAAGGCAACGCAGGGGCCATGAGGCTTCTGTATGACCGCTATATGCCTTCGCTTGCCTCGGTGTGCACGCGCTACATTGCCGACGACAACGAGGCCAAAGATGTGCTGCAAGACAGCTTTGTGTCGATATTCACATCCATCGGCGGCTTCACTTACAAGGGCGAGGGTTCGCTGCGCGCGTGGATGACGCGCATCGTCATCAATAAGGCTATCAACAGCCTTAAAAATAGCATGCGCCTCAGCCAAATCGAAACCCCAGGCCGTGTGCCTGATGTGCCCGACGACGATGGAGGTGATGTGGAGGCCGGACGTGTGCCTATCGACGTGATACACGGCTTCATAAGGCAACTGCCCGATGGCTACCGCACGGTGTTTAACATGAGCGTGATTGAACACCGCAGCCACAGCGAAATAGCGGCCACGCTTGGCATAAAAAAGGAGACGTCGGCCTCGCAGCTGCATCGGGCAAAAGCTGTGCTGGCGCGGAAAATAAGAGACTACGTGAACACGCACGACTGTTGAAAAATCAATGTGAAATGAAGAATAAGCGGATTATGGACAATGACTGGACCAAAGACTTAAGCAAGCGACTTGAGGAGCACAGGCTCGACGGGTTTGCCGCCGGCATGTGGCCCGACATCGAGAAAGCCGTGCTTGCGCAGCAGGCCGCCCAAAAGCGTAGGGCGCGGCTTGTGTGGTTTAGGCGCACGGCAGTTGCCGCCGCGGCTGCTGCTGCAGTTGCCGCTGTGGTGTGGCTTTCCAACGGCACCAGTGATGTGGCCCGCCAAGTCCGGTCGGCGGTGTCAAGGCAGCCGGTGGCCTCAGCCGGCACCGCTCAGCCGGTGGCGAATGGCGTTGGCACAGCCGCTATGCCGGCAGCCACCTATGCCCATCGTCCAGCCGTGCCGCAGCAGCCGGCTGACAAAAAGGCCGAATCGCAATCGCAGCCAATTTTGGCGGCATCGGCAGCCGTCCCGTCTGAGGCAGCCGCGGTGCCCGACACAGTTTTGGCCGCTGGCAGTCAACCTGCTTCACAACCCGCTAAAAAGAAGGCCGAAAGCAGCAACGCCCACACAAACGGCGCATACTATGCGGCCAGCGAGCCAGCGCTCTCAAAACCGCGGCACAGCGAAAACAGGTGGAGCGTAGGCCTTTATGCCTTCAATTCGCCTTCGAAAATCAGTTTAGGCGACGGTGATGGAGGAGGCGTAATGGCCAGCGGCCAGCTGCAAGACGCCCTGTATGGCGACGCCAATGCCGTGGCGCCGTCGATAGGCGTGGCCGATGTGGAGATGCACCACAAGCAGCCAGTGAGCTTCGGCGCCACCGCCCGCTACAAGATGAACCGCTGGCTAAGTGTGGAGGCCGGACTTGCCTACACCTACCAAAGTGCCGACTATGCCGACGAATACATGAGCTGCGAGCAGCGGCTGCACTACTTGGGCGTGCCACTGAAGCTCAACTGCAACCTTTACAGCGGCCACCGCGTTGACGTGTATGTGACGGCAGGGACCATGGCCGAAAAACTGGTGAGCGGCCGCCGCAAGACGGTGTATCCGGCTGCGCCAAGCCACAACGTGGCCACCGATGTGCGCGAAGGAGGCTTGCAATGGTCGGTGAAGGGTGCCTTGGGACTGGCCTTCAACGCCACGCCGTCGATGGCAGTGTATGTGGAGCCTGGCGTGGGCCACTACATCGACAACGGCACCAGCGTGCAAAACTTCTACAAGTCGTCGCCCACCTGCTTCAACCTGCTCGTGGGCATCCGCTTCACCCCCACTCACTAAGATTTCTGTACAAAAATGATCAATATAAAAAATGAGGGCTTTCCTGATGGGGAAAGCCCTCACTGTGCCGCCGCACCCGCTTGTTGCACATTCACATGCTCACAGCCAATGAGGCAGCGTAGGGAAATTTAGACTAAATGATTTTGTGATAGTGAGGCGTAATCAACCTGCCGCCACACTACTTTGAAAGAGCTTGTAGCGCTATTTCGGTGGCAAAGTTAATAAAACTTTTAATTGGTTGGCTAACAAATTTATATGTTACTAAACATGTTTACGCTCTCGGCCACTATCGCCGCCACTATTAATTCAGGTAAACACAGTTCAGAATCCGTCAAATTTATTGGCTGGTGTGTCTTCATTTACGCAAAATGTGGTGCGTACCTTCGGCACCCGTTCAATATATTTCGCATTTCACCCGACAATTCGCTGGCGCTCGAAAGTCGGGTGCTATTGAAAAAAGTGTACCTTCGGCACACAGGCAATGTTTTTCAAAAAAAGCAGCCAAGACGTGCAGTCTATCAGTCTACACGAAATAGCTAAAATGTGCAGAATATGATGCCGTATTGAATAAAATCGGCGATTCATGGTATAGTTGCTGGGACGATTGTTACTGTATTGTGACGCTAATTCACACCGTTGTTATAACCGTGTGAGGCTGAGTGGCTAACTTTGCCATCGAATTAGGGATATGCTTAACTTTAAGTTGAGTTTTAAAGGAATAAGCAAGCATTTAAGAAACAACGATTTTAGAGATACCATTAATTTTGGTTATGGTAAGAGCGTGATGCGTTTTTGTGAAAAAGCGTGCGCGCTGTTTTTTTGTGTATGCGTGTAGAAATGGCGTTTTTCAGTCGAACAGCGACGGCTGCTTGAGCAGCCTGAACGACATGCGGTGGTATGGCGATGTGCCGAATTCGGCAATGGCTGCGCGGTGGTCGCGCGTCGGGTATCCCTTGTTTTTGTCCCAGCCATATTGCGGATATTCGCTGGCAATGCGGCGCATATACTCGTCGCGGTGGGTCTTGGCCAAAATCGAAGCAGCGGCTATGCACATCATTTTGGAGTCGCCCTTCACAATGGTGGTGTGCGGAATGCCGGGGTATGGCTTGAAGCGGTTGCCGTCGATGAGCAGAGCCTCGGGGCGCACCTTTAGCTGGCTTATGGCGCGGTGCATAGCCAGAATGGAGGCGTTGAGAATGTTGATGCGGTCGATTTCGGCAGGATCGATCATTGCCACGGCCCAAGCCACGGCCTCGCGCTCAATGATGGGGCGCAGCGCGTCGCGCTGGTGCTCGGTGAGCTGCTTGCTGTCGTTAATCAGGTCGTTGCTGAAGTGTGGCGGCAGAATCACTGCGGCAGCGGTCACGGGTCCGGCAAGGCATCCGCGGCCGGCCTCGTCGCAGCCTGCCTCTATGCGTCCGTCAATAAGGAATTGCTGTAGCATGGTCACCTCACTTTTTGCGCTCTATAATGTAGCGGAATATCAGCTTGAAGGCGTCGATGGTTTCGCACGGCTCATAGCTGTTGAGCACCTCGTCGGCCTCAAGGCGCAGGCGCTCCATGGTGCTGTAGGCATACTCAATGCCGCCGTTTTGCTTGGCAAACTCGATGAGGCGGTCGATTTCAGCAGCGCTGAGTTCGCTTTTGTGGGCCAGGGCCAGCATGTCGTCGTGCTCTGGAAGGCCGGTTTGCGACAGGGCGTAGATGAGCGGCAGTGTCACTTTGCCCTCGCGCAGGTCGTTGCCGGTGGGTTTGCCTATCACGGGGTCGTTGTAGTAGTCAAATGTGTCGTCTTTTATTTGGAAGCACATGCCCAGCAGTTGGGCATAGCGCTTTAGCGGCTCAATCTGGGCCTGTGCGGCACCTGCGGCCAGGCCTCCCACCGCCACGCAGCTTGTGAACAGCGATGCCGTCTTGTGGCTTATGATGTCGAAGTAGTGCGCCTCGGTGATGCTGTGGTTTCGCGCGTTGTCAAACTGGTCGATTTCTCCAAGGGCGAGGTCGGCGCCGAGGCGCGCCATGGTGTTGAGGATTTCCACGCTGCTGGTGTGTGTGGCGCAGGCCAGCGCACCGCTCACAAAGAAGTCGCCCACCAGCACTGCAATGTGGTTGTCCCAAGTGCTGTTGATGGTGTCGATGCCGCGCCGCTCCTTGCTGCGGTCAATCACGTCGTCGTGAATGAGCGACGCGTTGTGCAGCATCTCGATGGCTGCGCCTGCGTGCAGCACGCTGCTGTTGACGCCGCCAAACAGGCGTCCGCTGAGCAGCACCAGTATGGGGCGCAACTGTTTACCCTTCACCTTCAGATAGTTGCTCACAATCTGATTCATGAGCGGGCTGGAGCTGTGCAGCGTTTTGTCGATAATGGCGTTGAGCGTGGCCAAGTCGGGACCTATGGAGTGTTGTATGTCTTCGAGTTTGATCATGAGCCTATAATGAAGTGCAAAATTAGCAATAAATATTCGCTAAAGCCGAAATTTAGCTCCAAATATTTCCAAATGCGAGTTAAAAGCCTTAATTTTATCTGATAATAACCACGCATGTGCAGCAAGCTGCATTTGCCAATATGATTTTATGCACAAGCTACACAATAGTTTTTGATGATATGAACAACAGACTGTTTTTGCTCGACGCCTATGCGCTCATTTTCCGCGCCTACTATGCCCTGATGCGCAATCCGCGCTTTGCGGCAGGCGGGCTCAACACCTCGGCCATATTCGGCTTTGTCAACACCTTGCAAGACTTGCTTAAGCGCGAGTCACCCACCCACATAGCCGTGTGCTTCGACCCGCCGGGCGGCACATTCCGCCACGAGGCCTATGAGGAATACAAGGCCCAGCGCGAGGCCACGCCCGAAGGCATAAAGCAGGCTGTGCCCTACATTAAGCGCATTGTTGAGGCTTACCGCATTCCCATCTACGAGGTGGCCGGCTATGAGGCCGACGACGTGATAGGCACCCTGGCCCACAAGGGCGCGGCGGCATGCTTTGAGACCTATATGGTGACTGGCGACAAGGACTTCGGGCAGCTGGTGGCGCCTGGTGTGAAAATCTACAATCCCGCAAAGGGCATCATCGAGGGCGTGGACGAGATAAAGGCCAAGTATGGCATCGACAGTCCGCTTCAGGTGATCGACCTGCTCGGGCTCATGGGCGATGCGGCCGACAACATTCCCGGCTGCCCAGGCGTAGGGCCGAAGACGGCCGAAAAGCTGATACACCAGTTCGGATCGATTGAAAATCTGCTCGACCATACGGACGAGGTGAAGGGCACGCTGCAAAAGAAGATTGCCGACAATGCCGAGCAAATCAGGTTTTCGAAGTTCCTTGCCACCATCAAGACCGATGTGCCTGTGGAGTTAGACGAGCAAAGGCTGCGCCGCGTGCCCGTGGACTACACCAAGCTGCGAAGCCTTTTCAACGAACTTGAGTTCCGCTCGCTGGCCAGGCGCATCATCGACCAGGGCGAGGCCAACGTGGGCATTGAGGGCTGCGCTCCGCCGGCCCAGCCAGCCAAGGTGGCAGTGGCACAGCAGCAGTCGCTGTTCGACGCAGCCGAGGTGCAGCCCGCCGCCGACGGTGCTGCTCCCGCCGTGCGCCGCACCCTGGCCCAGATGCCGCACGACTACCACTTTGTGGCCGACACCAGCGAGGCCGTGGGCATAGTGGAGCGCCTTGCCCGGCAGCCGCGTGTGGCAGTGCACATTGTGGCCGCCGGCGACGAGGCCATGCGGGCCACAATGCTTGGCGTGGCAGTGTGTGCCGAAGGCGGTGAGGCCTACTATATGCCGCTCGACGGGTTTGGACTTATGCTCGGAGCGGTGGCGCCGCTGTTTACCGGCAAAGCGTGTATTGTGAGCGCTGATGTGAAGCGCGACATGGTGATGCTGGGAGCGCACGGCGTGCCGTTTACCGCACCCTACTACGACACCGGTGTGGCCCACTACCTGCTGCAGCCCGAGCGCAGCCACGACACCCGCAGCGTGGCCGCCGACGAGCTTCATCACGATGCCATTGCCCCCGAGGCCATTCTCGGCCCCAAAGGCCGCGGGCAGTTGAAGCTGGGACAGGTGGCGCCTGAGCGCATGACCGACCCTGCCTGCGAACTGGCGCAGCTGGCACTTGAACTGCCGCCGGTGCTCGACAGCCAAATCAAGGCCAACGGCATGGAGCATTTGCTGGCCGACATCGAAATGCCGCTGGTGGCTGTGCTGGCGCGCATGGAGCTGGCTGGCGCACGCATCGACGTGAAGGCGCTCAGCGACTATTCGGTGCGGCTCACGGCGCGCATGCAGCAGCTCGAGGCCGAGTGCTGCCAGCTGGCCGGGGTGCAGTTCAATACCGCCTCGCCGGCGCAGGTGGGCGAGGTGCTGTTCGACCGGCTGAAACTCGACGAAAAAGCCAAGAAGACCAAGAGCGGAAAGTATTCCACCACCGAGGAGGTTTTGCAAAAACTGCAGAACCGCCACCCGCTGGTGGGCAAAATTCTTGAGCTGCGCGGCATACGCAAGCTGCTGTCGACCTACGTCAACGCATTGCCGCAGCTCATCAATCCGCGCACAGGCCGCATTCACACCACATTCAACCAGACGGTGACGGCCACTGGGCGCCTGTCGTCGGCCAACCCTAATCTGCAAAACATACCCGTGCGCACCGATGAGGGCCGCGAGATACGCAAGGCATTTATTCCCAGCAACGGCAACGTGTTTTTCTCGGCCGACTATTCCCAAATCGAGCTTCGCCTGGTGGCCGACCTCAGCGGCGACACCACAATGCTCGATGCCTTCAGTCACGGCCACGACATCCACGCCATTACAGCGGCAAAAATCTATCACGAAACCCTCGACAGCGTCACGCCCGACCAGCGCCGCAAGGCCAAAACGGCTAATTTCGGTATTCTTTATGGCATTTCGGCCTTCGGACTTTCGGAGCGGCTATCGATTCCGCGCTCGGAGGCTAAAATGCTCATCGACGGATACTTCACCACATTCCCACAGGTGCGCCAGTACATCGACCGCAGCATCGCCGCCGCCAAGGAAAAGGGCTACGTGACCACGCTGTATGGCCGCCGCCGCATGCTGCCCGACATCAACTCGCGCAACGCGGTGGTGCGCAGCTTCAGCGAGCGCAACGCCATCAATGCCCCAATTCAGGGCACTGCGGCCGATATCATCAAGATTGCCATGATAGCCATCGACCGCCGCTTTGCAGCCGAGGGCATAAAGTCGAAGATGATATTGCAGGTGCACGATGAGTTGAACTTCGATGTGCTGCCAAATGAACTCGACCAGGTGCGGCAGATAGTGGTGAGTGAAATGGAAAACGCCTATCACGGCCGCGTGCGCCTCACGGCCAGCCACGGCGAGGGAGCCAACTGGCTTGATGCACATTGATGCCAGATTTTTTGAAAAGTTGCGTATGAAAAAAGATAGATGAAGTATAAACGCCTTAAAATCATTGCTCTACATAAGTGCCCTAATAAGCACTTTTGATGGTGACAATTCAAAAGTCCCCATAAAACGTAACAATGGCAAAGAATATAGAACATCAAGATAAAAGTGATCCGGTCGCAAATTGCGACCGGTTGCCCGGTAATGAAGTTGTAGTTGCCACTCCGATAGAAAGTCGCATCATGTCAATTCGTGAAAGGCAAATTATGATAGACAGAGACTTGGCTGAACTTTATGGAGTGGAAACCAAGGTGTTAAACCAAGCCGTAAAGCGTAATATAGAGAGATTCCCCGAGCGTTTTCGTTTTCAACTGACTAAAGAGGAAATGAATGAACTGGTCACAAATTGTGACCGGTTCAATAGCTTGAAGCACTCAACAGCTCACTCATACGCCTTCACAGAGCAGGGCGTGGCTATGCTCTCCACGGTCCTCAGAAGTGAAACCGCAATTCGCATGAGCATACGTATTATGGATGCATTTGTAGCAATGAGACGTTTCGTGATGACAAATGCAGAAGTTTTCCAACGTCTTTCAACGATGGAGTATCACCAACTGGAAATGCAGCAACATCAGCAAGAGACAGACAAGCGTATTGACGATGTGTTCCGCAGATTGGATGAGGGTAATGCGAAGCCAAAGCAGGGCATATTTTACAATGGGCAAATTTATGATGCCTATACTTTCGTGTCCGATCTGATTAAGAGTGCAAAGAAAATGATCATTCTTATTGACAATTATGTGGATGATACGGTTTTGACTTTGCTTGATAAGAGGGAAAATGGTGTGCCTGCTGCCATCTATACTCAACGTATAAGCCGTCAATTCCAACTTGATATTGACCGTCATAACGCTCAATATGTACCGATTGAAGTTAAAACTTTCCGCCTATCGCACGACCGTTTCCTGTGTATAGACGATGACGTATATCATATAGGAGCTTCCATCAAGGACTTGGGCAAGAAGTGGTTCGGTTTCTCAAAGATGGAAATACTTACACCTACAGAATTGGTGGAAAGAATCAATAGAGGTTGATTTGAAAAAAGCTGATTTTGCGTGAGTGATTCACGCCCCGATGGGGTGCTGTATATAGAGACACATGTTTTTTTGGAATGAACTACAACGACTATATAGAGCATCTCTTTAAACTGCATTACGCCCGCTTGGTGGCCATTGCGCAAAGCATGCTGCGCGATGCCGACGAGAGCCGCGATGTGGTGAGTGATGTGTTTGCCCTGATGTGGGAGCGCAAGCTGCGCTTGCAGCCCGATGCCGAATGGCAGTATCTGGCGGTGAGCGTGCGCAACCGTTGCCTCAAGAGCCTGGCCCACGGCAAGGCGGCGCAGCGCGCGCAGTTGCTCTACCCCATAGAATTGTCGATCTACGACGACTCTGGCGAACTGCGCCGGAGCCGGCTTGAGGCACTGCCCCAAGCCATGGCATCGAGCCTCGACGAGCAGCAGCGGCAGGCCCTGGAGCTGTGCTTTGGCCAGGGAATGACGCAAAGCCAGGCTGCGAGCCGCATGGGCATAAGCCTCGCCACGGTGGGGAGGCGAATAGTGAGTGCAGTGAGAACATTAAAAGAATCCCTTAAAAAATCAGCAGAATGAATGCGAATAACCTAAACCAAACCAAAGATGAGCTGGTGGCGCGCCTCATCGACCACCCTGAATCGTTCACCGAGAGTGAGGTGAGCCAAATCCTTGCCGATGAGGAGTGCCGCCAAGTCTACAATGCGGCGCTTGAACTGAAGTGCATGATGCGCGAGCGGCAAGTGACCCAAGACGAGACGGCGGAGGCTTGGCGGCTGCTTAGGCAGCGCCACAGCACGCACCGCACATGGTGGCGCATGGCAGCCGCTGTGGCGGCGGTGGTGGTGCTGAGCGGCATTGCATATGCCACCATCAGCAGCCTGGGATTCACGTCGGGCCGTGCCGGAGGCCACAGTGCCGTGGTGGCGCAGACAGCGCCCACGGCTGCGCCAGATGCCAGCCAGCCCGCCGCCTTGACTGCCGATGTGGCCGACAGCGCACGTGCTGCAGTTCAGCAGGCGCGCGACACGGTCACTTTTACCAACGCTCCGCTCAGCTCAATTGTTGAGCAGGTGGCCGCACGCCATGGGATGAAAGCCGATGTGCGCAACGCTTCGGCAGCCTCGGTGCGCATCTATTATGTGTGGGCCGTGGCCGACAACCTTGAAAAGGTGGTGGGCGACCTCAACACGTTTGAGCACGTGAAGATTACTATTACTGACGACGAACTGATTATCGACTAATCGCTTATGAGAACCATAACAATATTGGCGGCCATGTTGCTTACCTTGGCTGCCAGCGCCCAGCAGCGCGTGAGCAAATACTTCACCAACGAGTCGCTGGCCAAGGCCCTCGTTGAACTCGACGGCCTGTCGAAGGGGCAGCATATAAGTTTTGTGTATAATGAACTGGAAGACTTTGTGGTGACCACCAGTGTGGAAAACAAGACCCTGCTCGAGGCAGTGAAGCAGGTGGTGGGGTTTTACCCGATGGAAATCACCGTGAAAGACGGCAACATATTCGTGGAGTGCATGCAGAAGGCCAAGGCCAAGATGCGCGGACGCGTGGTGGACGAGAACGGGCAGTCGCTGTCGTTTGCCAACGTGAGTCTGCTCAACCCCGCCGACTCGGCGGTGCTCAACCACGGCGTGGCCAACGAGAACGGCCAGTTTGTGGTGCCGTGCAACGCTCCGCGCGCCATAGTGAAAATCACGTTTGTCGGCTACAAGACGCTGCTGCGCACCTGCCACACGGGCGACTTGGGCACTGTGCGCATGCGCCCCGACAAAAAGGTGCTCAAGACGTCGGTGGTGGAGGGCACACGGCTTGTGCAGAAGCCCGACGGCTACACCATCACGCCCGATGCCGCGCTGCTAAAGCGCTCGCTGAACGCGATAGAGGTGCTCAACGGTCTGCGCCTGCCCGGCCTCGATGTGGACATGGTCACCAAAAAGGCCACCATCAACGACGGCAGCATAGTGTATAAAATCAACGGAGTGCCCAAAAACCAGAACGATGTGCTCAACATCGATCCCAGCCGCATTGCCCGCATCGACTACAGCGACAACCCATCGGTGCGCTATGTGACGAGTGGCGTGGGCGGCGTTGTGAACATCATACTGAAGGAGCGCGTGAGCGGTGGCTCGGTGCGCGACGACGGCTCTAAAGCGGTGACCACCGGCATGTTTGACAACAACCTGTCGGCCTCATACAACTACAAGAAGTCGGAATTTGGTGTGGGCTGGTATGCATCCAACCGCAACTATCACCGCGAGTTTCACAACGGCATGGAGCGCTACACAGGCGGCGGCGACACCATAGTGCGCAACAGCGTCAGCGATGCCGCCAAGTTCCACTACTGGCTGAACAACCTGAATGCAAGCTATGTGTGGCTGCGCGACGAGCACACTATGTTCAGCGCCCGCTACTCGATGAGCACTCAGATTTCGCCGCGCACCTATCCCAACAACTATGTGGAGACGGTTAACTCCACCATCACCGACAGCTTCGCCTCGCACTACCATGCCCTTAACAAGAACTACGGCCACAGCATCGACGCGTTTTTCCGCCGCGACTTCAACGACAACAACTCGCTTGAGGTGAATGTGGTGGGTGCGTACTCGCGGTTTAACAACCGCCGCGACCAGACCTACACCTACACCGACGGACACCAGCAGATTAACAACAGCGGTGTGGACAACAACCGCCGCGCCGTCACGGCCGAAGCCGTGTTTGAGCACCGCATGAAGTGGGCAGTGTGGCGCCTGGGCATGAACAACCAGTATTCCAACAACCACAACAACTATCTCGACGGTTCGCGTTCGCGCCTGGCCGACAACACCAACTACAGCTACACCGAGCTTTCCGGCCGCTTCAACAGCGACTATGGCTACAGCATCGGCACCGGCCTGAAGGTGTTTTCGGTCGACAACAACGCATTGAGCCACACTTGGGTGACCAACAACACCGTGCTGCGCCTGTTTGGCAAAACGCCTGTCAAGGGCCTCACCTTCGACGCAATTGGCCTGATAATGCCCAACCTGCCAAGCATAGGCAGCATGGACAGCATCATACAGCGTGTGGACAGCTACGAGGTGATGGCCGGCAACCCCGGTCTGCGTCCCGCTCATGAATATTATGGCCGCGTGCTGCTGCGCTATGGCTACCGCCACCTGAGCATAAGCACCCAGTGGGCCTATGAGTACACCAAAAATCCCATCTACAGCAGTGTGTATAGCTACGATGACGGCCTGCGGTCGTTTGTGAAGCGCGCCGTCAACGGCAAGTATTACCGCCGCCTTGAAAACCAAAACCGCATCGGCCTCTACGGGCTGCTTGGCCACATCGACATGTCGGCCAGAATGATGTGGAAGCGCTACGACTGCATGGTAACCGACTATGGCAACAAGCTTAGCACAGTCTCATTCTCGGTCGACGCGTCGGCCTATTGGGGCAAGTGGAGTCTGTGGTTCCAGTACAGGACCCGCGAGAAAGGGCTTGCCAATGGGCAGACCGTGGCTGTGACAGGCGGGCGCACCGACATACAGCTGTCGTTCCGCCTCAACAACAATTGGCAGTTCTATGCCTCCAGCTACTGGCTGATGGGACGCGGCGACTATTACGAGCACACAACCAACTCACCCACGTATTCATGCCACAGCACGCAAGTGATTCGCGACAATGCCACCACTGTGGTAGTGGGATTTGTATACAACCTTAATTTCGGACGAAAATTCAAGCAAGCAAAGCGCAGCCTGAACAATCAGGACGGTGGCAGCAGTGGTAGTGCAATATCGCTGTAGCGCTTTAAACACGACAACTAACTTTACAGAGACAATGGCTTTATGCAGGCGCGCTGACCGCTGACGGTGTGGCGCGCCTGCTTATTTTGTGGACAAAAATAGGCTGCACCTCGGCATAACATTCAAGCAAGCTTGATGTTCTGCGCTCGGTTTGCACTATCTTTGCAGCCGTTATGAATGTTATGAGATTGATATTAGACTTCTGCAAGCGGTTCACGCTACCAGTGGCCATGGCCGCTGGCGCTGCTGCCTATTTCACTTTTGCGTCGGTTCCCAGCCTTGGCGGCTGCGGAGTGGTGGCGGGGGCCGCGCTTGAGGCGCTGATGCCGTGGCTGCTGTTCATGGTGCTGTTCATCACGTTTTGCCGCGTCGACTTCAGGCGGCTCCGGCCCGAGCGGTGGCACTTTTGCCTGCTTGCGGTGCAGGTGGTGATGGCTGCGGCCATTGTGCTGCCTGTGGCATGGCTTGGCATTGGCGGCAAGAGGCTTGTGCTCATGGAGTGCCTGCTCACCTGCATAATTGGGCCGTGCGCTGCGGCCTCGGCTGTGGTCACAGGCAAACTTGGCGGCAGTGTGGAGTCGATGACCACCTACACGTTTCTCAGCAATTTCATGTCGGCGCTGATGATACCTGCGGCGTTCCCGCTGATGGAGCCTGGGGCCGACATTGGCTTTGCCGCCTCGGCGCTGATGATTATGTATAAGGTGTGTGTGGTGCTGCTGGTGCCCATGGGGCTGGCGTGGGTGGTGAAGCACCACTGCCGCCGCCTGCTTGGGTGGATATTGGCGCGCCCCGACCTGTCGTTCTACCTGTGGGGCTGCACTTTGGCCATAGTCACGGGCCAGACTATGCGCAACATTGTGCACAGCGGCGCATTGGCCGCCATGCTTGCCGCGATAGCCGTGCTGAGCCTTGTGCTGTGCATGGTGCAGTTTGCCCTGGGGCGCAGGGTGGGGCGCCGCTTTGGCCACGCCATCGACGCCGGCCAGGGCCTTGGGCAGAAAAACACTGCTTTTGCCATATGGATTTCATCGGCCTACCTCAATCCGCTGGCTTCCGTAGGCCCGGGCTGCTACATACTGTGGCAGAATGCCGTCAACAGCATTGAGTTGTGGCGGGCCGCACGGCGCAGGCCTTAGCGTGCCGCCTCAAGGCGGTGGAGCTTGCGCAGCTGCACCAGCAGCAGCGCCACGGCCACTATTGTGGCGCATGCGTCCGACAGGGGGAACGACAGCCACACACCGCGGTAGTCGAGCAGCCGCGGCAGCGTGAACAGCAGCGGAATGAGGAATATCACCTGGCGCGAGAGGCTCATGAATATTGATTTGCCCGCCTCGCCCAGCGACTCAAAGAAGTTGGTGGTGACTATCTGGAAGCCAACAGCCCAGAACATCCATGTGGCCAGCCGCATGGCATTGCTGCTGGCGTTGATGAGCGTCTCGTCGGCGGTAAACAGGCGCGAGATAGCCCCCGGCACCAGCTGTGCCACCACGCATCCCAGCAGGCAGGCCACGGTGCCCACGGCCACCGACAGCCAGTAGGCACGCTTCAGGCGGTGGTAGCGCCGCGCACCGAAGTTGTAGCCCACAATGGGCTGCATGCCCATGCACACGCCTATCACAAACGTCACCATAAGTTGCGTGAACGAGGTGAAGATGCCAATCGAGGCCACGCCCGAGTCGCCGCCGTAGCGGTACACGGTGTTGTTGATCACGGCGTTGATCACGCAGCCGGCGGTGTTGATGATGCACGGGGCCGCTCCAATGGTGATGATGGGCAGCAGTATGTCGCGCCGCAGCTGGTAGATGCCGCGTTTGAAGTGCACCTCGCTTTTGCTGTTGAAGAAGTGTGCCAGCACAAACACCATCGACACGCTCATCGATATGTCGGTGGCTATGGCTGCGCCCTTGATGCCCAAGTGCAGCACAAATATGAATATAGGGGCCAGAATCACGTTGAGGCCCGCGCCTATAAACATGGTCACCATGGCCTTGGTGGGATAGCCAGAGGCGCGCATCACATTGTTGTAGGAATAGGTGATGTTGTTCACCAGCAGGCCCGGCAAAATGTAGGTCATGAAGTCGCGGGCGTAGGGCAGCGAGGCGTCGCTGGCGCCAAACAGGCGCAGAATCTGGTCCATAAACACGCCGAAGAAGGCAATGTAGATGGTGCCGAACACCAGCGTCATCACAATGCTGTTGCCCAACACGCGCTCGGCCATCTGCTTGTCGCCCATGCCCAGCACTATCGATGTGCGCGCGCTTGCGCCCGCGCCAATCAGCACGCCAAAGGCCGCAGCCACGTTCATCACTGGGAACGTCACTGCGAGTCCGGCAATGGCTTCGGGCCCTACGCCCTGGCCAATGAATATGCGGTCCACCACATTGTAGACCGACATAACCATGATGCCCACCACGGCTGGCAGGCTGTATTTCCACAGAAGTTTTCCTATCGGCTCCTTGTCGAGCTCATAGAGTCGCTTGTTGTCACTTGTTTGCATATAAAATTAATCTACACGCTTGTTTATTCATTTACTATTAAAAATGCAGCTAAGCGGGGCGTATCCCTTTGGCTGCGAGCGTGCAAAATTACTAAAAAAATCACAACTGCGCACACTAAATGCCGTTGGCCCACTGCTCTATGGTGCTGAGCGCGGCCGTGGCCAGGCGGTAGCTGCCGTCGGCTGCCCAGGCCACACACCGGGCTTCGGCCAGCGAGGCTTGGCTGGTGCCCTGAGGGGCTGAGTAGAGTTTCACGGTGCCGTCGCCCACGACCACGGCCACAGGGTTGCAGCATCCGCCGCGCAGCAGCGGCGACGCCTGCAGCGCTGCCTTGCGGCTGCCAGGCTTGTGAAACTCGGTGGCGGCACGCTGCCACCCGTCGAGGCGCATGGCCACAGGGCGCACGGCACGGCTGGGCAGGGTGGCTGTGACGCACCCGCCTGAGTCGGTGCCGATTGTGGTTTCGGCCGCCACGTCGTCCACAGGCAGCCATTCGAGCGGGCCGGTGAGCAGCAGGTGGTGATACCACTGCCTGATGCGCGTGGTGAGCAGCGCGTCGAGGTCGATGCCGTCGTCGCGCTCCACGGTGCAGTCGCGCCTCACGTCGTCGAGGTGCAGAATTTGTTTCCACAAGGCCAGCATTTGGGCCTCGGTGCATTGGATGGTGGTGTGTGTGAGGGTGTCGCTCATAGTGGTGTTGAAAAAAGTGGTTTTATGATTTTTTGCAAAGGTAGCCTTGCGCTCCCGCGGTTGCCAATGCCAATAAGCGACACCTTATTTTTCGGCTTTTTGGAGTTGACTTGCAAGATTTTCAGTAACTTTGCAAAAAAGTATACACATATTTAATAAACGCAACAGCAGCATATATATGGACAAGGAGAAGAAATTTGCGCGCACGCTGGTGACGGCTGCGCTTCCCTACGCCAACGGGCCGGTGCACATAGGCCACCTGGCCGGCGTGTATGTGCCTGCCGACATCTACACGCGCTATCTGCGCCTCAAGGGCGAAGACGTGGTGTTTGTGGGCGGCAGTGACGAGCACGGAGTGCCCATTACCATAAAGGCTAAGAAAGAGGGCGTAACGCCGCAAGACATCGTAGACCGCTATCACAAGATAATCAAGGACTCGTTCAAGGGCCTGGGCATATCGTTCGACATCTATTCGCGCACCACAAGCAAAATTCACGAGCAGACGGCGAGCGACTTCTTCCGCAAGCTCTACGACAAGGGTGAGTTTGTGGAGAAGACCACCAAGCAGCTTTATGACGAGGAGGCCCACCAGTTTCTGGCCGACCGCTACGTGATTGGCACCTGCCCCCACTGCGGCTTCGACCACGCCTATGGCGACCAGTGCGAGGCGTGCGGCACCAGCCTTAATGCCACCGACCTCATCAACCCCAAGAGCGCAATCACCGGCAACGTGCCCGTGCTGCGCGAAACCAAGCACTGGTACATGCCCCTCGACAAGTGGGAGCCGGCTCTGCGCAAGTGGATTCTTGAGGACCACAAGGAGTGGAAGCCCAACGTGTATGGCCAGTGCAAGTCGTGGCTCGACGAGCACTTGCAGCCCCGCGCCGTGACGCGCGACCTCGACTGGGGCATTCCGGTGCCCGTGAAGGGCGCTGAGGGCAAGGTGCTGTATGTGTGGTTCGACGCCCCCATCGGCTACATCAGCAACACCAAGGAGCTGTTGCCCGACACTTGGGAAAAATACTGGAAGAGCAAGGACACCCGCATAATCCACTTCATCGGCAAGGACAACATAGTGTTCCACTGCCTCATATTCCCTGCTATGCTCATGGCCGAGGGGTCATACCAGCTGCCCGAGAATGTGCCGGCCAACGAGTTTCTCAACCTTGAGGGCGACAAGATAAGCACCAGCCGCAACTGGGCCATTTGGCTCAACGAGTATCTTGAGGAGTTCCCAGGCAAGCAAGACGTGCTGCGATATGTGCTCACCGCCAATGCTCCCGAGACCAAGGACAACGACTTCACTTGGCGCGACTTCCAGGCCCGCAACAACAACGAGCTGGTGGCAATCCTTGGCAACTTTGTGAACCGCGCCCTGGTGCTGACGCACAAGTTTTTTGGCGGCAAAGTGCCTGAGGCTGGCGAGCTCACCGAGGCCGACAAGGCAGTGATTGCCGAATTTAAGGACGTGAAGGAGAAACTTGGCAACGACATCGAGCACTTCCACTTCCGCGAAGCCTTGAAGGAGGCCATGAACCTTGCCCGCATCGGCAACAAGTATCTGGCCGACACCGAGCCGTGGAAGCTGGCCAAGACTGACATGGCGCGTGTGGCCACAATCATGAACCTCGCGCTGCAAATCACGGCCAATCTGGCCATAGCCTTCGAGCCGTTCCTGCCCTTCTCGGCCCAGAAGCTGCGTGCCATGCTCAACATGCCCGAGGCCAACTGGGACAAGCTTGGCACCGTCGACATTCTGCCCGCCGGAGCCGAGGTGCAGAAGCCGCAACTGCTGTTCGAGAAAATCGATGACTCGGTGGTTGACGCACAAATCGCACGCCTCGAGCGCATAAAGCAGGAAAACATCATCAACAACTTCACTCCGCGTGCCATAGGGCCAAATGTGGCGTTTGAAGACTTCCAGAAGCTCGACATCCGCGTGGGCAAGGTGCTGGAGTGCAGCAAGGTGAAAAAGGCCGACAAACTGCTGCAGTTCAAAATCGACGACGGCCTCAAGGGCCGCACCATAGTGTCGGGCATAGCGAAATACTACAAGCCCGAAGACCTCGTGGGCAAGGAAGTGTGCTTTATTGCCAACTTCCCGCCGCGCACCTTCAAAGGCATTGAGTCGCAAGGCATGATACTCAGTGCCGAAGACGCCGACGGCCGCCTGGTGGTGATTGGCCCCCAAGGCGAGGTTAAGCCCGGCGTGCAGGTTAAGTAGACCCCCCACACATATATATTTAAAAGCTAAAAATCAGACTTTCGGCACAATGGTGCACTGAAAGTCTGATTTTTTTGTCGCTGTATAAATAATTGGTTATTAGATGATTGTGCGAGAGCTCGCCTTTAGTGGCAAAATTTTTTTGAAAAAAGTGGCCGAAAAACTTGCATGATATATTGAATGGTTGTAATTTTGTAATGTTTTCAAAAACGAAATAATTATAGAAACAAAAATAATTGCAAATTTCAACTGATTACAGATAATGGACACAGCAACCCAACATCTCATAAAGCACGGCATCAGGCCGTCGGTGCAGCGAGTGGCTATCATGGACTATCTGCTCACCCACCGCACCCATCCCACGGTCGACGTCATCTACCGCGACTTGCTGGAAGAGGTGCCCACCCTGAGCCGCACCACGGTGTATAACACCCTCGAGCTGCTGGCGCAGAACAATGCCGCTCTGGCGCTCACCATCGACAGCCGCAACGTGCACTACGACGGCTACACCGCCCCGCACGCCCACTTCATGTGCCGCCATTGCGGCCGCATTGCCGACCTCCCGCTCGAGAGCAGCCTCCGCCGTCCGTCGCAGCTGCCGGCAGGGTGCAAGGTGGATGATGTGCAGCTCAGCTACATTGGAATTTGTGAAGACTGCAGCCGAAAGCTAAAAGCGCAGGCCAAGGCGCAGCAAAACTAAGCGACAATTCAATTTTCGAGATTACTTACAAATAAAACACAGAACAAAACAACTTTTAAAAAAATTACTATTATGGCAAAGAAATGGATATGCACAGTGTGTGGTTATGTAGCAGAAGGTGAAACAGCTCCCGAGAAGTGCCCGCAGTGCGGCGTGCCCGCAAGCAAGTTCAAAGAACTCAAAGAGGATGGCCTCCTTTTCGAGACTGAGCACGAACTTGGTGTAGCCAAGGGCGTTGACGCCGAGGTGCTCGAGGGCCTGAAGGCTCACTTCAACGGCGAGTGCTCGGAGGTGGGTATGTATCTGGCCATGTCGCGCCAGGCCGACCGCGAAGGCTATCCCGAAATCGCAGAGGCATTCAAGCGCTATGCTTGGGAAGAGGCCGAGCACGCAGCCAAGTTTGCCGAGCTGCTGGGCGAAGTGGTTTGGGACACCAAGACCAACGTTGAGAAGCGCATGCTCGCTGAGTCGGGCGCTTGCGCCGACAAGTTCCGCATCGCCAAGCTCGCCAAGCAGCACAACCTCGACGCCATCCACGACACAGTTCACGAGATGGCCAAGGACGAGGCTCGCCACGGCAAAGGCTTCGAGGGCCTGTATAACCGCTACTTCAAGAAGTAAAAACAGCTAAAGATATTCTCCTACCGTAATGATGCCGGCATCCGCGCAAATGCGTGCTTGTCGGCATCATTGTTTTTTGTTATGGTTGCCGTTTGCAACCCGTTGAACCATAGAAAAATAATTTTTTCCCAGAAAAAACGATTTTATTTGTGCAGATGAGAAAAAGTGCATATATTTGGCCCAGAAAACCACTTGATTAAAACAATCCCGATATACTAACCCCTAAACAGGAGTGACATGAACAGGATTTATCTAACCCTCGCACTCGCATCGGCACTGCTGGCACTCACAGCCTGCAACGATTCAGACGTGCTCAGCATGAGCGATGGCGCATCAATAATGCGTCAAGTGGAAAACATCGGCTATGCCAATGGCAACAGCGTCAGCCAAGCAATGCTTGGCCGGTTTCTAAAGGCAAAAGGCTTGGCTGGGAAAACAAAGAGCGTGGTTCCGCTCGCCAGAGAAGGAGACACGCTGGCCTATCGTGTGGCATTGCAAAAGGGATGGATGCTTGTGTCGGCAGATACAAGGGTCAGTCCAATGCTTATGTTTGCCGACGATGGAGAGTTGAATATGCTTGACACAGAAAGCCCGACCACACAAAACGTATTGGGGCTTCTCGACTGGCTTCAGGAAATAAGGCATAAGGACATAGCAACCCAAGACTATACTTGGAGTTTTTTTGCAACGCCAAAAGATGCAAATTCAGGTAAAAAGTCGGTGGTGAAAAGGCGCTCGGCCTACGGCCAAGGGATGTGGATGCCGGTAGACACAACTTATGTCACCGAAACAGAAGACATTCCGCACATAATAAAAAGTGACTGGGATCAGAGCTTCCCATACAATACCTATACTCCGTATGCAAAAAATAGTAAAGGTGTTTGGAAACAGACCCCTTTGGGGTGTGCCCCTGTGGCTTGTGGCCAAATTGTAGCTCATTATAGGACTAAAAACAGTAAGGGTATTGCCATACCAACGTATGCACGCATACCTACACCTGAAAATTCAGCATTTGAGGTGGAAAACTTCTCTGAATCCGCTTGGAACGAAATATACGCAGATGAAATCATAAACGATGTAAGGAATATATTTCTTAGGTATATGGGTTCGCAGTTAGGCACAAAATATGCGTTGTCTGGCTCTGCTACTAAATCAAACAATGCAAAAAAAGTTTTAAACGCATATAAACTGTCGGTCAAAGAAACTGATAAGTACGATTTAGATATTATTATTGGTGATTTGAGAAATCATGCTCCAGTATACATTTCTTCATACATATATAATGATTCTACGAAAAAGGAAGAGGATACAGGGCATGCATATATAATAGATGGAGGCAGAATATTTGATGACCGCTTGGTGGTAAATTATGTTTGGGACGATGGCCATGTTATAACGGAGGAGGAGTTTAATCGTTGTGAACAATGGAGGTTTGACCAAGGGGTATATGGAGATAAGGAAAAGCAGGTGAATATGAGTGGCAATACGAGAACTTATATCCTTATTAATTGGGGGTATGGACCAAGCTACAATAACACATTTTATTTAGCAAAAACTCATAATATGGGAGGAGAGGACTTTGCAGGCTCATACCCATCTGTAACAACTGTGTACGAACCCCAATGGAGGATTGGCAATACGAGATATACAGCAATTAAAGTTAGAAAAATGCTGTATGATATCACAGACAATTAATAACCAACTAAAAAAGATTTATTATGAACCGTAAAATCAAATTATTACTGGGTGGGTTTGTACTGCTGTTTGCGGCCACGGCTTGCAACGAAACAAATGAACCGAGTTCCATCCAGGGCGAACCGCTGCAGCTTACGCCGCAGGAGCAGCAGATGGCTGCTTCGGCTAACGAATTTGCTCTTGACCTGTTTAAAGCACTGAATCAGGGCCGCGAAGAAAAAAACACACTTGTGTCGCCCTACAGCGCCATGCAGGTGCTGGCAATGGTGGCAAACGGCGCTGATGGCACCACGCGGCAAGAGATAGTTGACGCACTGAGGATGGGCGACAATGTGGACGAAATCAACAGCTACATTGAGCACTTGCGCTCAGGCCTCGCCAAGGCCGACCCTAATTCAAAGCTGCTGTCGGCCAATTCTATATGGCTCAACAAGGGCTATGAGGCATTAGAAAAGTTCAGGCAAAATTGTGCCACTTACTATGGTGCGAGCTGCAAAAGCATTGACTTCTCGTCGTCGAAAGCCACAGACGCCATCAACAAGTGGGTGAGCGATGGAACCAAAGGCATGATTCCGTCGATGTTCAGTAGCTTAGATCCGAGGGCAAAGCTTTATGCGCTCAATGCCACCTATTTCCACGGCATGTGGACGAATCCGTTTGGAGAAAAACGCATGCATGCGTTCTATAATATCAAGAATGAGCGCGAGCGGGTGGTTTTCATGTTTGAGGACTTTTATTTCCAGCACTACGACGACACCACTGGCGTGAGCCTGCTTCAGTTGCCGTATGGCAACCAATGCTATGAGATGGATATTTTGATTCCGAATGAGAAAATAAACATCAACGATTGCATAAAGTCGCTCACCCTTAAGCAAATAAATGAGATGCTTGCGGGTGCTTCATCGTCAAAGGAAGGCGAATATAATGTGGGCCTGCCCAGGTTTGAGGCCGCATTCGACTACGACATGATGGGCGTGTTTAAGGCGATGGGCATAAAGTCGGCATTCAGTAGCAGCGCTGATTTCAGCAAACTGATAAAGGCCACAAATTTTATGCTCACAGAGGCCAGGCAAAATAGCAGAATAGAAGTAAACGAACAGGGAACGGAAGTGGCAACAGCAACATCGGTAAAGGGAGGGATTACGGCAACAATCACTGCCCATCAGTTTATTGTTGACAGCCCGTTTGTTTACATAATTCGTGAGCGCAACAGCGGCGCCATACTGTTTATCGGCAAAATGGTGAGCATAAAGCAAACACAGCAGTGACGTAATAACCAACTAAAAAAGATTTATTATGAACCGTAAAATCAAATTATTACTGGGTGGGTTTGTACTGCTGTTTGCGGCCACGGCTTGCAACGAAACAAATGAACCGAGTTCCATCCAGGGCGAACCGCTGCAGCTTACGCCGCAGGAGCAGCAGATGGCTGCTTCGGCTAACGAATTTGCTCTTGACCTGTTTAAAGCACTGAATCAGGGCCGCGAAGAAAAAAACACACTTGTGTCGCCCTACAGCGCCATGCAGGTGCTGGCAATGGTGGCAAACGGCGCTGATGGCACCACGCGGCAAGAGATAGTTGACGCACTGAGGATGGGCGACAATGTGGACGAAATCAACAGCTACATTGAGCACTTGCGCTCAGGCCTCGCCAAGGCCGACCCTAATTCAAAGCTGCTGTCGGCCAATTCTATATGGCTCAACAAGGGCTATGAGGCATTAGAAAAGTTCAGGCAAAATTGTGCCACTTACTATGGTGCGAGCTGCAAAAGCATTGACTTCTCGTCGTCGAAAGCCACAGACGCCATCAACAAGTGGGTGAGCGATGGAACCAAAGGCATGATTCCGTCGATGTTCAGTAGCTTAGATCCGGGGGCAAAGCTATATGCGCTCAATGCCACCTATTTCCACGGCATGTGGACGCATCCGTTTGGAGAAAAACGCATGCATGCGTTCTACAACCTCGATCGTAAGCGCGAGCGGGTGGTTTTCATGTTTGAGGATTTCTATTTCCAGCATTATGACGACACAACTGGCGTGAGCCTGCTGAAGCTGCCATATGGCAACCAATGCTATGAGATGGATATTCTGATTCCGAATGATAAGATAAACATCAACGACTGCATAAAGTCGCTTACCCTTGATCAAATCAATGAGATGCTTGCAGGGGCTTCAGCTTCAATTGGGATAACATATAATGTGGGCCTGCCTAAGTTTAAGGTCGCATTCGACTACGACATGATTGATGTGTTCAAGGCGATGGGCATAAAGTCGGCATTCAGCGAAAGTCCGAACTTCAACAATTTGGTTAAAGGCGGAGGTGCACTGCCACTCACAGGATCAAGACAAAGCTCCATAATTGATGTTGACGAAAAAGGAACGGAGGCTGCATCTGTAACTTCGGTAAAAGATGGATATACAGCAACAATCACCACACACCAGTTTATTGTTGACAGTCCGTTTGTTTACATAATTCGTGAGCGCAACAGCGGAGCCATACTGTTTATCGGCAAAATGGTGAGCATAAAGCAAACACAGCAGTGATGGTGGCCAGAGCTAAATAGAGCGATAACCAAAATTTCATACACACGCGGCCGTGTGCAGTGCCCCCCTCTACCGAGAGCGAGGCGTTGCGCACGGCTTGCGTGCTGCTGTGGGGGTTGCGGCTTTGCGCCGCAATTAGTAATTTTGCACCCTATGCAGACCAAATCACCCATATTGGAACTTAGCCGGCAGCGCGCGCTGCTGCAGGCCGAATACAAGGCCGAGCGGGATGAATTCCGCCGCCAGACCGAGGCTGTGGGCATCGAGCGCAAGGTGAGGCGCGGTGACTGCTGGTGGCCTGTAGAGGTGGGCCGCAGCCGCTATAATTCGCTCAACGACCTTGTGGTGGAGCTTTCGCGCACGGCCGACGACGCGGAGACCGAGCATAACTTTGAGTATGGCCGCCCTGTGATGTTTTTCAGAGTCATGCCCGACGGCTCAATCAGCTACTACAAGTTTGGCGGCACGGTGAGCTATGTGCGCGAGGGCACCATGGTGGTGAGTGTGCCCGACCAGTCGTGTGTGGGGCAGCTGCGCTCGGATGCCCAGGTGGGCGTGCAGCTGTCGTTCGACGAAACCACCCACCGCCTCATGCTGGCCGCCATCGACCGCGTGATGGCTGCCAAGGGCAACCGCCTGGCGGACTTGCGCGACGCCTTCTATACACCTAATGCCGCAGCCATCCCCACCGAGGTGAGCCGTGTGAGCCTGCCGTGGCTCAATGCGGCGCAGGAGGCGGCGGTGAACCGTGTGCTTGGCTCGCCCGATGTGGCCATAGTACATGGCCCTCCGGGCACTGGCAAGACCACGACTTTGGTCGAGGCCATATGCGAGACGCTGCGGCGCGAAAACCAGGTGCTGGTGTGTGCGCAGAGCAACATGGCCGTTGACTGGATAAGCGAGCGGCTGGTGGACCGCGGCGTGGACGTGCTGCGCATAGGCAACCCCACACGTGTCACCGACAAGATGCTGTCGTTCACCTACGAGCGCCGCTTTGAGGCCCACGAGCTGTATCCTGCCCTGTGGGCGGCGCGCAAGGCGGTGCGCCAGATGCGGCAGAGCGGCAAGCGGCACTCCGACGACTGGTATCGCAAGCTCGACAAGCTGCGCCAGCGCGCCACCGAGCTCGAGCTGACCATCAACAACGACCTTCTGGGCAGCGCGCGCGTCATAGCCTGCACACTGGCCGGCAGCGCCAACCGCGTGATCGAAGGAATGACGTTTGGCACACTGTTTGTCGACGAGGCCGCCCAGGCCCTTGAGGCGGCGTGCTGGATAGCCATTGCCAAGGCGCGCCGCGTGGTGCTGGCCGGCGACCACTGCCAGCTGCCGCCCACGGTGAAGAGCGTGGAGGCCATGCGCGGCGGCTTGGGCGTGACGCTGATGGAGCGCATCGCGGCCTCCAACCCCCACACGGTGACTATGCTCAATGTGCAGTATCGCATGAACGAGGCCATAATGCGCTTCTCAAGCCAGTGGTTCTATGGCGGCAAGGTGCAGTCGGCCCCCGAGGTGCGCCACCGCGGCATCCTCGACTACGACACCCCCATCACGTGGATCGACACCGCCGAGTTGTGCCCCGACGGCCAGGAACAGACATCGGGCGACGGCTTCGGGCGCATCAACCGCCCCGAGGCGCGGCTCACCATAGCCGCTCTTGAACTGTATTTCGAGCGCATAGGCATGCAGCGGCTGGTGGACGAGCGCATCGACGTGGGCATCATATCGCCCTACCGCGCCCAGGTGCAGTATCTGCGCTCGCTGGTGCGCCGCAGCGCCGAACTGCGTCCGCTGTCCCAGGCCGTGAGCGTCAACACCGTCGACGGCTTTCAGGGGCAGGAGCGCGATGTGGTGGTGATTAGCCTAGTGCGCGCCAACGACCGCGGCCAGATAGGCTTCTTGCGCGACTTGCGCCGCATGAATGTGGCTATAACCCGCGCCCGCATGAAGCTGATAATTCTGGGCGATGTGGCCACTCTAACGCGCCACCCGTTTTATAAAAAACTGCACGACTACGTGCTTAGCCTGGCGCCGCAGCCGGCCTGATGGCCGCACTAAAAGCGGCAAAAGCGCACAAAATGTGCGAAAATCGTTGATTATTAGCGAGAATGTTACTAACTTTGCGGTGATTTTAACTTAATAAAGTTGGGAAAATTGGCTTCATTTAAGTTACCACTGCGCGGCTTAACGTTTGGTACTAAGGAATTTAGCTACCAGTTGAGCGAAGATTTCTTCAACGAAACCGGGGCATCGGAAGTGCGTCGGGCAAACGTTGCGGCCACACTCAAAGTGGTGCATGAGCACGAGGGCATATATGAGCTGCACTTCGCGTTCAAGGGCGAGTTGCAGATTCCCTGCGACCGCTGCCTCGACCTTATGCCGCTTGAAGTCGACACCACCTGGCAGATAAGGGTTAAATACGGCCCGCGCTACGACGACAGCTGCGACGACGTGCTCATGGTGCCAGAAAGTTGGCGCGAGCTCGACCTGCAGCCGCTGATGCGCGACACGGTGCTGCTCACCATACCCATCAAGCACGTCCACCCCGAGGGCGGATGCAACGAGCAGATGATGGCGCAGCTCAGCAGCCACGCGGCCATCGATCTGAGGGACGATGACGACTACATGCGCCAGGCCGGAGACACCGGCGATGACGATAACGACAACAATGCCGACAAGGGCACCGACCCGCGCTGGGACGCCCTGAAGCAACTATTAGATAAAAATTAAAAAAAGTAATAAGAAAATGGCACATCCTAAACGTAGACAATCAAAGACTCGCACAGCCAAGAGAAGAACTCACGACGTGGCTGTAGCTCCAACAATCGTACCCTGCACCAACTGCGGCGCATGGCATGTGTACCACACAGTATGCCCCGAGTGCGGCTACTATCGTGGCAAGAAGGTAATGGGTGAAGAGGCAGCAGTGTAACACAAGGCACCGCTTCCGCTTTTCACATCGCTAAAACACACACGTTTTTTAGTAATGCATATCCTTGGATGGGGCCATAGGCCCGCACGCAGGGCCGCAGTTTCTGCAACGGCGGCAGCATGGGGCGTGCGGCGGGTTCTGTTTTAGGATATTCGTTGTTTATCAGAACTCAAGGAAAATTAAAATCATCCGTTACTATTATGCTTAACGCAAAAATCACAGGCATCGCATCTTACATCCCCGACGATGTGCTCACCAACGACGACTTGGCGAAGATAGTTGACACCAACGACGAGTGGATCACCACCCGCGTGGGCATCAAGACCCGCCACATCCTCAAGAAGGACGTGGGCTCGTCGTATATGGGCATCAAGGCTGTGAACAAGCTGCTCAGCGACACCAACACCAAGCCCGAGGAGGTGGACTTGCTCATCTGCGCCACCTCAAACCCCGACTACCGCTTCCCGTCGACGGCTTCAATCATAATCCACCAGTGCGGCCTTGAGCCCCACTGCTATGGCTACGACATCCAGGCCGCCTGCGCGGGCTTCATAGTGGCGTCGTACGACGCCAACGCCTACATCAAGTCGGGCCTATATAAGAAGGTGGTGGTAGTGTGCGCCGAGAAGATGTCGAGCATGACCAACTATGAGGACCGCTCAACCTGCCCCCTGTTTGGCGACGGAGCGGCAGCAGTGCTGCTTGAGCCCACCGAGGACACCGGCGTGGGTATCCAGGACGGCATATTTCATGTGGACGGCAGCGGCCTTGAGCACCTCATCTACAAGGCTGGCGGCTCGGCCCATCCGGCATCGCACGCCACCATCGACGCCCGCGAGCACTATGTGTATCAGGAGGGCCGCGCAGTGTATAAGCACGCTGTGATGGACATGCTCACCTCGTCGAAAGACGTGATGGACCGCAACGGCCTCACTTGCGACGACATCCAGTGGTTCATTCCCCACCAGGCCAATCTGCGCATCATCGAGGCTGTGGGCTCGCGCCTGGGCATCGACCCGCAGAAGGTGCTGGTCAACATCGAGCACACTGGCAACACCAGCGCCGCCTCAATTCCCTTGTGCATGGACGAGTTCAAGCACAAGTTTAAGAAGGGCGACAAGATCGTGCTCACGGCATTCGGCGCAGGCTTCACTTGGGGTGCCGAATACCTGATTTGGGGCTGATGCTGCGGCAGCCTGAAAATGCTGCCTGCAAAACGATATTTCTTTCAAGGGCAAGAAATGCAACGACTGGCCTGCGGCGCACCTGTGGTGCGCTATGCGGACCGCAACATAGTGGGTGCGTTTCTTGCCCTTGTCGGCCCGAGGGCCGGCACAGAGCGATTTTTTTAACTAACAATTCTCTAACAGCAAGCAAAAAAAGTGGACAACGAGAACAAAAAGAAGCACAGGGCCGGATTTGTGAACATAGTGGGCAACCCCAACGTGGGCAAGTCCACGCTCAGCAATCTGCTGGTGGGCGAGCGGCTGTCGATAATCACCAGCAAGGCGCAGACCACGCGCCACCGAATAATGGGCATCGTCAACGGCGACGACTACCAGATAGTGTTCAGCGACACCCCTGGCGTGCTCAAACCCAAGTTCAAGTTGCAGGAGAGCATGCTCGACTTCTCCACCGGCGCCCTTGTCGACGCCGATGTGCTGCTGTATGTGACCGATGTGGTGGAGTCGCCCACCAAAAACAAGGACTTCCTCGACCGCGTGGCGCGCGAAAAGGTGCCCGTGCTGCTGGTGATCAACAAAATCGACCTGCTCAAGGGCCAAAGCGACCTTGAGGCCAAAATCGACGAGTGGAAGCAGCTGCTGCCGCAGGCCGAGGTGTGGCCCACAAGCGCGCTGGCCAAGTTCAACGTCGACAACCTTAAGCGGCGCATCATCGAGCTGCTGCCCGAAAATCCGCCCTACTTCGGCAAAGACGCGCTCACCGACCGCAGCTCGCGCTTCTTCGTGACCGAAATCGTGCGCGAGAAGATATTGCTTGAATACGACAAGGAGGTGCCGTATTCCACCCAGGTGATTGTGGAGAAGTTCGACGAGACCGACACCTCAATCCACATCATGGCGGTGATATATGTGGAGCGCGACAGCCAGAAGGGCATCATCATAGGCCGCGGCGGCTCCAAGCTGAAGCGGCTGGGAATTGACGCCCGCAAAGAGATTGAGAAGTTTTTTGAGAAGCATGTGTATTTGCAGCTGTTTGTGAAGGTGGAGAAGGACTGGCGCAACCAGGAGTCGAAGCTCCGCCAGTTTGGCTACATCGAGTAGTGGGGCCGCGCTTGGAATGCACATAAAGTA
This sequence comes from uncultured Muribaculaceae bacterium, assembly GCA_934661195.1. Taxonomy (GTDB): domain Bacteria; phylum Bacteroidota; class Bacteroidia; order Bacteroidales; family Muribaculaceae; genus Sodaliphilus. The sequence goes on along the minus strand of CAKUJD010000004.1, from coordinate 63,899 downwards.
ACTAACCTAAACGCATAGCACATAGAAGATATTACACGATATGGGAAGATTAGTAGCAATAGTGGGACGCCCCAATGTGGGCAAGTCAACCCTGTTCAATAGGCTCACGCAGACGCGCGCCGCCATAGTCAACGACACCAGCGGCACCACGCGCGACCGCCAGTATGGCAAAATGGACTGGAACGGCATGGAGATGTCGGTGGTCGACACTGGCGGCTGGGTGGTGAACAGCGAAGACATTTTCGAGGAGGAAATCAACAAGCAGGTGCATCTGGCCATCGAGGAGGCCGATGTGATAATTTTTGTGGTCGACATTAAAAACGGTGTCACCGACCTCGACGACCATGTGGCCCAAATTCTGCGCAGCAGCAACAAGCCCGTGATTGTGGCCACCAACAAGGCCGACAACAACGAGGGCATCTATGCCGACGCCGAGTTTTATTCGCTTGGCCTTGGCACGCCTGTGTCGATTTCGGCCATCAACGGCGGCGGCACAGGCGATCTGCTCGACGAGGTTGTGCGCCTAATGCCCGAGAAGGCCGACGACGAGCACGAGGCCGACATCCCTCGCTTTGCCATTGTGGGCCGCCCCAATGCGGGCAAGTCATCGCTCATCAACTCGCTCATGAACGAGGAGCGCAACATCGTCACCGACATTGCCGGCACCACGCGCGACAGCATATATTCGCGCTACAACAAGTTTGGCTTCGACTTCTATCTGGTCGACACTGCCGGCATCCGCAAGAAGAACAAGGTGAACGAGGACATCGAATACTACTCCGTGCTGCGCAGCATCCGCGCCATCGAAAACGCCGATGTGTGCATCCTGCTCATCGACGCCACCCGCGGCATTGAGTCGCAGGATGTGAACATATTCTCCATTATCCAAAAAAACCGCAAGGGACTTATAGTGCTTGTCAACAAGTGGGACGCCGCCCACGACAAGTCGCAGAAGTCTATCGACTATATGGAGGCCACAATACGCGAGCGTTTCGCCCCGTTCACCGACTTCCCCATTGTGTTTGGCTCGGCCCTCACCAAGCAGCGCATCCACAAGGTGCTGCAGCAGGCCATCGAGGTGTATGAAAACCGCAAGCGCGTGATTCCCACTGCGCAGCTCAACAACGCCATGCAGGAAATCATCGGCGCCCACGAGCCACCGGCCATCAAGGGCAAGTATGTGAAAATCAAGTATGTGACCATGCTTAAGGAGGCTCGCGTGCCGTCGTTTGTGTTCTTCTGCAACTTGCCGCAGTGGATTAAAGACCCCTACAAGCGCTATCTTGAGAATCAAATTCGCGAGCGTTGGGACTTCAGCGGCACGCCCATCAATCTCTTCTTCCGCCAAAAGTGATTTTACACCCTTGACACCAATTAATTATAAAACTGACTCAATATGAACTTCGTAGACAACTGCAACAAGATATTCGACTCCACAGTGGCCCTCTATCACCGCACCGACGATGTCGACGCCAAGGTGGCCAACCCCTATCCCGAAGGCTCGATCGAGGCCGACCTGTTTGTGAAAAACTGGATCGACACCGTGCAGTGGCACTTGGAGGATATTATCCGCGATCCGCAAATCGATCCTGTGGCCGCGCTTGCACTTAAGCGCCGCATCGACAAGTCGAACCAGGACCGCACCGACCTGGTGGAGAAAATTGACACCTACTTCCGCAACCTGTATGCCGGTGTTAAGCCGGCGCCCGACGCCACTATCAACACCGAGAGTCCGGCATGGGCCATCGACCGCCTGAGCATTCTGGCCCTGAAAATATATCACATGCGTGAGGAGGCCGAGCGCACCGACGCTTCGGCCGAGCATGTGGCCCGCTGCCGTGCCAAGCTGGCAGTGCTGCTTGAGCAGCGCACCGACTTGAGCACAGCCATCGCACAGCTGCTCGACGACATTGCCGCCGGCCGCAAATACATGAAGGTGTACCGCCAGATGAAAATGTATAACGACCCCGACACCAATCCGGTGCTGTATGGCAAAAAATAACTGTGCCGCCAGTGGCCGCACGGTGCTGGTCACACGGTTTTCGGCGCTGGGCGATGTGGCCATAGCCGTGCCTGTGCTTTACCCCGTGTGCGTGGCCAATAGCGACGTGAACTTTGTGATGCTCACGCGCAAGGGCGCAGCGGCTGGCGTGATGGTCAACTGCCCGCCCAATCTCACTGTGGTGGCGGCCGACGTCAAGGGCGAGTACCGCGGCTTGTGCGGCATGTGGCGCCTGGCGGCACGACTGCGCCGCGACTATGGCGTGACCGATGTGGCCGATCTGCACAGTGTGATGCGCTCGTGGGCCATCGACCTGAGCATGGCGCTGCACGGCCGCCGCGTGGCGCGTCTGCGCAAGGGCCGCGCTCAGAAGCGCGCCCTCACCAGCGGCAGCCTCAGGTGCCAGTTGCCCACATCGCACCAGCGCTACCGCGCGGTGCTTGGCCGGCTCGGCCTCAGCATGCCGGCCGACCACTTTGCGTCGCTTGCGCAATACGGCCCGCTGCCGCCGGGCGTGCTTGCCCGTGGTGAGAAGCCCGATGGCGTGAGGTGGATTGCCATAGCGCCGTTTTCGCAGCATCGGGGCAAAGTGTATCCGCTGCCGCTCATGACCAAGGTGATCGACGCTCTTGCGGCTATGCCCAACGTGCACCTGTTCCTCATGGGCGGAGGCGACAGTGAGCGCCGCGCGCTCGACGAGATTGCCGCCCGGCACAGCGGCGTGGCCACATCAATCGCGGGCATCAAGCACGGCTTTGCCGACGAGTATGGGCTGCTGAGCCGCTGCGACGTGATGCTCACCATGGACTCGGCCAATATGCACCTGGCCTCGCTTGTGGGCCTGCCCGCAGTGAGCGTGTGGGGCGCCACCCATCCCTGGTGCGGCTTTATGGGCTGGAATCAGAGCGAGGGCGATGCCGTGCAGCTCGACCTGCCGTGCCGCCCCTGCTCGGTGTTTGGCCAAAAGCCGTGCCGCCTCGGCGACTACCGCTGCCTCACGGGCATCGACCCCAATGCGGTGGTGCAGCGTGTGACTAACGTAATGCAACGACAAAAATGAAAAAGAAGATTCTTATAACCGGTGCCGGAGGCTTCATAGGCGGCTACCTGGTGGCCGAGGCGCTGAAGCGCGGCTACGAGACGTGGGCCGCAGTGCGCAGCACCACCAGCCGCGAGTTTCTCACCGACGAGCGCATCCGCTTCATCGAGCTCGACTTCACCAGCCACGACGCGCTTAAGCAAGCCATTCAGGCCGCTGTGGAGCAGAATGGCAAGTGGGACTATGTGGTGCACAACCTTGGCGCCACCAAGGCTGCCAACTATATGGATTTCGACCGCATCAACTGCGGCTACATGCGCCTGCTGCTGCAAGTGCTCACCGAGACTGGCGCGGTGCCCGAGGTGTTCTTGCTGATGAGCAGCCTAAGCGTGATGGGGCAGGGCGACGACAAGCACTACACTCCGTTCCGGTCCACCGACATTCCAAATCCCAACACGCGCTACGGTGTGTCGAAGCTCAAGGCCGAGACCTACCTGCAGATGCAGAGCCAGGTGCCCTACACCATATTCCGCTGCACGGGCGTGTATGGCCCGCACGAGCGCGACTACTACCTGATGATGAAAAGCATAAAGATGGGGTTTGACTTCAGTGTGGGCTTCAAGCGGCAGATGCTCACATTCATCTATGTGAAAGACCTTGCCTGCGCCGTGATGGACGCGCTTGAGCGCGGTCCGCTGCGCCGGGCCTACTTCATAAGCGAGGAGCGCAGCTACACGCAGCGCGAATTCCGTGCCATTGTGGCCCGCGAGCTGCACAAGCGGCTGGTGCTGCCAGTGGTGTGCCCGCTGTGGCTGGTGCGCATAGTGTGCTTTGTGATGGGCTGGTGGAGCAAAATGCGGCTTAAGACGAGCACTCTCAACAGCGACAAATACAAGATTCTGCGCCAGCGCAACTGGCTGTGCGACGTCAGCGACGCCAAGCGCGATTTCGGTTTCAGCCCGCGCTACTCTCTCGAGCAGGGCGTGCATGAGGCCATTGAGTGGTATCGCAAGGCCGGCTGGCTATAGCACGCCGCCTTGTGCCAGCAGCCGCTGCAGCACGCGCGCCGTGGCCGTGGTCTGCGCCGCCGTCTCGATGTTGGTGGAGTCGAACCTGAGTTGTGCTTTGCCGTAATACTGCTCGCGGTCGGCCAGCGCCTTCTTCACAGTGGCCAGCACCTCGTCGTCGCTGAGGTTGGCTATTAGCGGGCGGTTGTGCCGCTGTCCTGGCAGGCATAGGCGCAGGGCCAGCCGTTCGGCCGACGTCTGAAGCCAAATGGTGAGTCCGCTGCGGTTCATAATGTCCATGTTGTCGAAGTGGCACGGCGTGCCGCCGCCGGTCGATATCACCGTGCCCGTGCGCCCGGCCACCTCAATCAGCGCCTCGCGCTCGAGTTGGCGGTATCGGCTTTCGCCCATGCGGGCAAACAGGTCGGTGATGGTGGTCTCATACTTCTCTTCGATGTATTCGTCGAGGTCAAGAAAGTCCATGCCGGCTTCGGCGGCCAAGGCGCGCCCCAGCGTGGTCTTGCCGCACCCCATGTATCCAATCAAAAATATAGTGTTCATGCGAAAATTCTGTTTGTGTCTTCTGCGACGCTGCCGCACCTTGCAAAAATACACAAAAGAATTCATTCCTGTGGGGCTCAGGGCAAAAACGCACGCGCTTTTTCGTATATTTGCAAACTAAACTCGAAAATCAAGAACAATATGGCTGGCAGCAACAAACGCAAATGGTATGTGGTGTGGCAGGGGCGCGAGCCCGGCGTGTGCGACTCGTGGGAAGAGTGCGAGGCGCGCGTCAGCGGCTTCCCCGGGGCTAAATACAAGAGCTACCCGTCGCAGACTGCGGCGGTCAACGCCTTTCGCGCAGGCGACAACGACATGGGCGTGCTGCGCGCCATCGCTTCGGCCCCCACGGGCGGCAGCATCAACTACGACGCCATCCCCGAAATAGTGACCGACAGCATCGCCGTCGACGCCGCTTGCAGCGGAAACCCGGGCCGCATGGAATATCGCGGCGTGGATGTGAAAAGCGGCATCGAGCTGTTCAGGGTTGGGCCGTTTGAGCATGGCACCAACAATGTGGGCGAGTTTCTGGCCATTGTGCATGCACTGGCGCTGCTGCAGCAGCAGGGGCGCGGCAACGTGCCCATCTACAGCGACAGCCGGGTGGGGCAGCTGTGGGTGCGCGGAGGCAAGTGCAAGACCAAGCTCACACGCACCGCGGCCAACGCACGCCTGCACGATGTGGTGGCCCGCGCCGAGCGGTGGCTGGCCACGCACACCTACACAAACCCCATACTCAAGTGGCAAACTGACAAATGGGGCGAGATTCCTGCCGATTTTGGCCGCAAATAGGCAGTTGGCACAGCTTTTGCAGTTAAGGGTGATATAATATGAATATAGCATAACACAATATAACACAACACTCTGAATTATGAAATACAGGAGCGAAGAAGACAAAAGCTACGGCGTGGCGGGCATGGCACTCGGACTGTCGATGTTTGAGGCAGGCCACCTCTTCGCAGGTGTCACAATAGATGCCGACGGGCTCGACTGCGTGAAGTTCACGCCTGAATTCTTTTTTGCCGGCAATCCGCGAGTTCCGGCCACGGCCTCGTGGAAACACATAGTGGCCAACTACCGCATTTCGGTTGGACTGGTGCTGGCCAACACCATTTGCCGCAAAATGGTGCTCGACCACGGCCATGTGGACCGCAAACTGCGCAAGCAGTTGCTCGACGCAGCCTGCGAGCAGGGCAAGGAGAGCTGCCAGCTCGAGAAAGATGAGGTTGAGGCTCTGTTTGACAAAGACTTCGCCAACCTTGTGAATGTGTTCAGCAACAACGAGGTGCGCACGGCCATGGAGGCCATGGCCAAACAGCTCGAGGAGAAGCGGTCGATGTCGAGGTTCGACATCGAGGACATGCTCGAGGAGTTCAACCTGATGTAAAAAGCGGCGCGGCTATGAAGGTGGTCTTGATTAACCGCAGCGACTCGCTTGGCGGCGCGGCAGTGGCGTCGGCAAGGCTGATGCGTGCCATGCGCCGCAGCGGCATCGATGCGCGCATGCTTGTGGCCGACAAGCGCGGCAGCGATCCTAACGTGGCCCTGCTGGGCGGCCCGCTTGCCGTAAAGGGCTGCTTCTTGGCCGAGCGACTGGGCATATTCTTGCGCAACGGGCTTAACCGCGACACCCTTTTCAAAATCGACGATGCCTCGTGGGGGCTAAACGCATCAGCCCACCCATGGGTGCGCGAGGCCGATGCCATAGTGCTCAACTGGATTAACCAGGGCACGCTGTCGGTGGCCGGCATAAGGCGTCTGGCCGCGCTGCGCAAGCCCATTGTGTGGGTGATGCACGACATGTGGAACTGCACCGGTGTGTGTCATCATGCCTACGACTGCCGCCGCTACCGCCAGGTGTGCCAGGCGTGCCCGCTTACAGGCGCCAAAGGCACCGACTTGAGCACCGCCGTGCAGCGTGCCAAGCAGCGGCTGTATGCCGATGTGCCCATTCACTTTGTGGCCGTGAGCCACTGGCTGGCCGACTGCTGCCGGCAAAGCTCGCTTATGCGCAATGCCAGCATAAACGTGATTGCCAACCCCATTGATGCCGAAAAGTTTGAATTCGGCCGGCGCCGCGACCCTGATGTGTGTCCTGCTGGCCCCGATGCCATAGTGGCCGCCATGGGCGCTGCGCGGCTCGATGATCCTGTTAAGGGTTTCGATCTGCTGATTGAGGCCACACGCCACATTGCCACCCACAATCCCCAACTTGCCAAAAGGCTCCACATAGTGCTCTACGGCACGCTTCGCAACCAGTCGCTGCTCGGTGAAATAGCCGTGCCGCACACTTATCTGGGCTACCGCAGCGATGTGAACCGCATTATGCGGAATGCCGACATTGTGCTGTCCACCTCGCGCTACGAGTCGTTTGGCTACACTCTGGCCGAGGGCCTGGCCAGCGGCTGCGTGCCCGTCACCACTGGCATGGGCGGGCAGGCCGACATAGTGAAGCACCGCCAAAACGGCTATGTGAGCGGTACCCTCAGTCCTGCCGACATTGCTGCGGGCATAGAGTGGGCCGCAGGTTGCGGACTCGACCGCGCGCAGCAGCACCGCTATGCGCTCAGCCACTTCGACGGTGCGGCGGTGGCCGCACAATACTCAACCCTGTTGTCGGGCCTCGTGTAGTAAACAATCCAAAAAATCAACTATATATATACAGATGCAAACAGTATTATTCCATTCCACTATATTCGGCCCCATACACAGCCGCCGGCTGGGCGTGTCGCTGGGTGTGAACCTGATGCCCAATGACGGCAAAATTTGTTCGTTCGACTGCCTCTATTGCGAGGCCGGCTACAATGCCCAGGGTGCCGGCACCACCGGCATCCCGTCGCGCGACACGGTGAAGCGCCAGTTGCGCGACAAACTCAAGCAGATGCAGGCCAACGGCGACAGCCTTGACGTGATCACCTTCTCGGGCAACGGCGAACCCACGCTGCACCCCAGCTTCAAGGACATTGTGCACGATGTGACGGTGTTGCGCGACCGGTATTATCCGCAAGCCAAAGTGAGTGTGCTGAGCAATGCCACCATGGCGGCCAACCCGCGCGTTAAGCAGGCCCTGCTCACGGTGGACAACAACATCCTTAAGCTCGATTCTGCCGTGGCCCGCACCATGCGCCTAATCAACCGGCCCGCGTCGGCCAATGTGCTGCCTGACGGCATCATCGATGATCTGGCCGAATATGGCGGCAAGTGCATAGTGCAGACCATGATGCTGCGCGGTGAGCACAACGGCGAGCGCATCGACAACACCACCACGGCCGAAATCGACGCCCTGATTGAGGCCTACAAGCGCATTCGGCCGCAGGAGGTGATGATATACTCCATCGACCGCAAGACGCCTGAGGAGCATTTGGAGAAGGTGCCGCGCGAAGAGCTTGAGGCCATAGGCCGCCGCATCGAGGAGGCTGGCATCAAAGTGCAGGTCAACGCATGATGGCCGCATTAAGGGTGCCGCACAGTGTGGCCGCAGGCCAGGCGGTGGCGCTTGTGTCGCCGGCTGGCGCGGTTGACCCCGAGCGCGTAACGGGAGCGGTGCTCGCTCTGCGCCAATGGGGGCTGCGCCCTGTGGAGTCGGCTCACTGCCGCGGGTGTTATGGCGAGTTCGACGGCGTGATTAGCTACAGCGGCACGCAGGCCGAGCGCCTTGGCGACCTTAACTGGGCTTTGCGCAGCCCGGAGGTGCGCGCCATTGTGTGCAACCGCGGCGGTTATGGAGCGGTGCAGCTAATTGACAGTCTCGACTATGCGTCCATTGCCGCCGATCCAAAGTGGCTGATAGGTTTCAGCGACGTGTCGGCACTGCACGCTGCTATGCACCATGCAGGTGTGATGAGCCTGCACGCACCCATGGCCAGGCACCTCACCGAGCATGGCATTGCGGGCGAGGTGAGCGGCTGGATTCACAGCATAGTCACAGGCGGCCCGTGGCCCGACTACAGCCTGCCGCCGTCGTATGGCAACCGCCTCGGCACGGCCTCGGCACGGCTCACGGGTGGCAATCTGGCTGTGCTGTCGGCCCTTGTGCCTACAGACTACAATTTGTTGCTGCCTGGCAACATCCTGTTTATTGAAGACATAGGCGAAAGCGTGTATCGTGTAGAGCGCATGCTGCACACCTTGCGGCTTGCCGGCATACTGCCGCGGCTTGCCGGACTGGTGGTGGGCCAGTTCACCAACTACCGCGACAATGCCAAGGGCACGGCCATGCGCCAAATGGTGACGCAGATGGTGGCCCCATATGCCTATCCAGTGGCTTTCGACTTCCCAGTTGGGCACGTCGACCGCAACTTGCCGCTCATCGAGGGTGCCGAGACCACTCTCGCAGTCACCGCAGACGGAGTCAGGCTCATCCAGCACAAGCCTTTTTAGCTTCATTAATGCCGCCGATGATGGCGGTGACGCTATTTTTGCGTAAGTTTGCAGTCGCAAAAAGCAATTTGCAAGGGAATTTATTTTTTCTACAGTCAATTTAAACAGCGAATCAACTTATGTCAAGCATAATCAGGCAAACGTGGCGAGTGGCTCGCCCCTGCCTTGTGGCCCTTGCGGCCGTGGTGGCAGTGGGGTGGGCCGCATATGCCTTTGTGGGGCAGCCCTACCGCGTGCAGTCGCCGTCGATGACCGACACCTACGCAGTAGGCACGCGCGTGTGGGTCGACAAGACCGCATTTGGGGCAAGGCTGCCCATGCTGGTGGCCGGCGTTGAACTGGACTATAGGCGGCTGCCCGGCTTGGGCTCCCTCAAGCGCGGCGACGTGGTGGTGTTTAACTTCCCGGCTGGCGACACCGTGGCTGCCCTATGCCCCGGCACCGACTTCTATGGCCTGCAGCAGGTGTATGGGCGCGACCGTGTGCTGTCGGGCCTGTATGGCAGCGTTGAATACCGCCCGGTGAGCTGCCGCGAGCCATACATGAAGCGCATCATAGGTTTGCCGGGTGAGTGGGTGAGCGTGAGCGGCGACACCGTGATGGCCGGCGGCCGCATTGTGCCTGAGCCGGCTGGCGCGCGGCACAACTACATAATCCAGACCGACGGCCGCCGCATCAGTGCCGAGGAGTGGCGCTACTTGGGCATAGGACCCGATGAGCGGCAGGTGGCCACCGTGCGCGGCTCCGACACCACTGCAATGAAAATCATGGGTCTGCAAATCGACTCCATGGGCCGCCCGCTGCCCACCTACCAGATTCCGCTGTCGGCCTCCCGCCTGCGCGAGCTGCCCAAGCGGTTCCCATGGATAATAGAGGCGCTTAGGCTGCCAATGGCCGAGCAGGCCAGGCTCTACCCCCAGTGCCAGCCATGGCGCAAGTGGAGCCGCGACCACTACGGCCCCGTGTGGATTCCACGAAAGGGCGCCACGCTGCGCCTCACACTGCGCTGCCTGCCGCTGTATGCCCGCTGCATCAAGAATTATGAGGGCAACACCCTTGAGGTGCGCGGCGGCGTCATCTGTATCAACGGCAAACCGGCACGCTACTACACATTCAAGCAGGACTACTACTGGGTGATGGGCGACAACCGCGACCAGTCGCTCGACTCGCGCTACTGGGGCTTCGTGCCCGAAAGCCACATAATAGGCAAAGTGGTGTGCAAGCTGTGACGCCCCGCCGCCCCACTTTTGACGCCCGCCAATGGGCGAAATGTCGTGGATTTTCAGTAAGTTTGCACTGCAATAGCAATTTACGCTATTTTTATTCTGACCACACCTAAAAGATTATATAGATTTACTACAATGGCAACTATCAATGCACAAAACGGCCGCAACGGCGGCAACAACAATAGCGAAACCAACACCATGCAATCGGGCAGCCTCGGCGAGCGTCTGGCCCGCGTCAAGCCCACACGCTGGGCTCGCTTTGGCGTGGTGAGCCTGCTGTTTGTGGCTTGGGTCATATGGCTCGGCAGCTGGTGGGTGATTGTGTTCTGGCCTTTGCTGGCCGACATCTACCTCACGCAGTTTATTCCGTGGACGTGGTGGAAGCACTCCAAAAACAAGGCCGTGCGCACCGTGATGAGTTGGGTAGATGCCATTGTGTATGCGCTGATTTTGGTGTATTTCCTGTTTATTTTCGTGGGACAGAACTATCAGATTCCGTCATCGTCGCTCGAGAAGACTCTGCTCACGGGCGACTTCCTGTGGGTCAACAAAATGGTTTATGGCCCCCGCGTGCCGCAGACGCCAATCCACTTTCCGCTGGCCCAGAACACCATGCCCATCATCGGCACCAAGAGCTACATCGACTGGCCGCAGTGGGGCTACCACCGCCTTAAGGGTATGCGCGGCATCAACCGCATGGACATAGTGGTGTTCAACTTCCCGGCCGGCGACACCGTGGCCACCCGTTGCCCCAACCCCGACTACTACACCCTGGTCAAGGAAAAAGGCCGCGAGGCCGTGTGGGCCGACAAGGCCACCTATGGCGATGTGATCTACCGCCCCGTTGACCGCCGCGACAACTACGTGAAGCGCTGCCTTGGCCTGCCGGGTGAGTGGCTGAGCATAAAGCACGGCGTTGTGTACATCAATGGCCGTCCGCTGCCCGAGCCAAAAAATGTGCAGTATTTCTACTACGTGCACACCGACGGCACTCCCATCACCGACGACCAGTATGACGACCTTGGCATAAGCATGGAGGACCGCCACGGCGACGCCCCCGACTATGTGCTGCCACTCACCGCCGACATGCGCGAGCGCCTAAAGGCGCAGCCCTGGGTGCTTGGCATTGAGCGCACGCAGGCCGATCCGTCGGAGGCCGAACTGACCTATCCCATCGACCGCAACTATGGCTGGACTCACAACGACTACGGCCCCATCTGGATTCCCAAGAAGGGCAAGACCCTGCACCTCACCACATATAATCTGCCCATGTATGCCCGCTGCATCAAGAATTACGAGGGCAACACCCTTGAGGTGCGCGGCGGCACCATTTACATAAACGGCAAGCCCACGCAGTACTACACCTTTAAGATGGACTACTACTGGATGATGGGCGACAACCGCGACAATTCGCTTGACTCGCGCTTCTGGGGCTTCGTGCCCGAGGACCACATTGTGGGCACACCCATGTTTGTAATCATCTCATTTAACCAAGACAAGCCGCTGCTGCACGGCGGCATCCGCTGGAACCGGCTCTTCATAAGTGCAAATCCCGACAAATGAGCCTCACGCCACTGCCCGAGCAAGGACGCCCCGTGGTGATGGGCAGCATGTGCGCAGGCAGCGTGCGCTGCTATGCGGCCATGCTGCGCGCCCAGCTTGTGACTGTTGACAGCGCCCAGACGCGCCTTCCGCTGCGCCACAGCCACCATCGCTACACCATCGAGGGCCCCAATGGGGTGCAGACGCTCACCGTGCCGCTTGAGGGCTCCACCAATGCCATGCACGTGCCCATGAGCCAAGTGCGCATCAGTGAGCATGGCCGCTGGCGTCAGCTGCACTGGGGCGCACTGTTCAGCGCCTACGGCAAGTCGCCATATTTCGATTATATTGCCGACGACCTGCACCGCATCATCATGGGGCGGCAGCAGCTGTTGCTTGTCTTCAACACACAGCTGCATAATCTTGTGGTCGACTTTCTCGACTTGCCGTTGCTCACACGCACCATGGCCGTGGAGGGAAGCGATGTGCCTGCCGACCACGCCGACTTGCGTCGCGCCATGGGAGGCAAGCGGCCCGACGGGCTCGACATTGCCAATGTGCCGTACTACCAGCTGTGGGCAGCGCGCCAAGGAGGGTTTGCCGAAAACCTAAGCATTCTCGACATGCTCATGAATGTGGGCCGTGAGGCGGTGCTATACCTATCAAAGATGTCAAAAACTGGCCCAACTGAGTTAAAAGATATTAATACGCTGCATTTTGCCCCATAAAAGCATTGACAATCTATGAAAAGAGCGTATATTTGCAACGTGTTTTTCATGGTATTAGATTTAAGGTTAATTAAGATTGGTTGTCGGGAGACAATCAATTTTTTTTATCCCTATATGAAAGGTTCAAAATCAGGCGTTTAAGCCATAATTGCAACGCCAATCCTCCATTCCACTATAGAATAAAAATCATGTAGCTATCGCATTTCGCTGGAATGCTGGGCTGGGAGGCTGCTGTGCCGGCATTTCGCGTCGGTCATGCCTCCCCTGCATATCTGCCTTCTTGCGCGGGCTGAAAGCCCAATGAGGTCATAGCCCATGGCAACGCCCAGTGTATGGCATACGGCGCCATCGCGTCCCGCAGGGGCAAAAGCATTAGTTGCGTTGGGCAACGCGCAATGGCAGGAGGTGTGCAGTGCGGTGCAGATTGTTATTGTGTAATGTTGCGTGCTGAAGGCACGCTCCACTGTTTGTGAAAAGAGGTCAATTATCAATGGACCACTAATGGCGATGTGCAGCCCACGCTTTCGGGCAACAAAAAATCGCCAAGCGGCTTTGATGCTGCTTGGCGACTCATTGGATTGTGGTCCCACTCGGGCTTGAACCAAGGACTCCCTGATTATGAGTCAGGTGCTCTAACCAACTGAGCTATAGGACCGCGCTTTCGCGTGCTTTTTGGGCGATTGCCCTAAAGCGTTGGCAAAGTTACGCCAAATGTTTCAATTAAGCAACATTCAGCAGCTATTTTCGTGGGAAAAAGTCAAAGTTTTCATGCATGAATTCTAACAGGACTTGGGTGGCAAATGCGGCCCGTGCGGGCCTATGTATGGCGCGATGGGTTGTGGCCCAGGCTGTACTGCCGCACGCTCTCAGGCGGCAAATGAGGCGAAATAAGGGCAAAAAAAGCGGCCTCGCCGTGAATGGCGAGGCCGCTTGAGATTAAGACCGTTATATAAATTGACTTATCGTCTCAGAATTAGCCGTTGTGCTTCTTCATGATCTTGATGAGGTCAACCACCTTGTGAGAGTAGCCAATCTCATTGTCATACCAAGAAACCACCTTCACGAACTTGTCGGTCAGGTATACGCCTGCGTCAGCGTCGAAGATAGAAGTGAGCGGGCAGCCGAGGAAGTCGCTCGAAACAACCTTGTCCTCAGTGTAGCCCAGAATGCCCTTCAGGTTAGTCTCGCTGGCAGTCTTCATTGCCTTGCAGATGTCTTCCTTAGTGGCAGCCTTCTTCAGGTTCACAGTCAGGTCAACTACCGATACATCGAGAGTGGGGACACGCATCGAGATACCAGTGAGCTTGCCGTTGAGCTCGGGGATAACTTTGCCCACAGCCTTGGCAGCGCCTGTAGAAGAGGGAATGATGTTGCCGCTGGCAGCACGGCCACCGCGCCAATCCTTCATCGAAGGACCGTCGACTGTGCGCTGTGTAGCGGTAGTAGAGTGAACTGTAGTCATAAGACCGTTCTCGATGCCGAATGCGTCGTTGAGAACCTTGGCGATAGGAGCCAAGCAGTTGGTGGTGCAAGATGCGTTAGACACGATTGTCTGGCCAGCGTACTTGTCAGTGTTCACGCCGCAAACAAACATGTCGGCCTGACGGCCATCCTCGCCCTTCTTAGAGGGAGCAGAGAGAACCACATATTTGGCACCTGCCTTGAGGTGCTTCTCAGCGAGGTCCATAGTGAGGAAGCGGCCAGTTGACTCAACAACATACTCGGCACCTACCTCGTCCCACTTCAGGTTGGCGGGATCCATCTCGGCAGTAACGCGGATCACGTTGCCGTTCACGATCAGCTGCTTCTTCTCGAGATCGTAGTCAACAGTGCCGTCGAAACGTCCGTGCATTGTGTCATACTTCAGCATGTAAGCCATGTAGTCAACAGGCAGCAGGTCGTTGATACCTACTACTACAACGTCGTCCTTGTTGGCGTCTTCAAGAGTTGAACGGAAAACGAAACGGCCGATACGTCCAAAGCCGTTAATACCGATTTTAATTTTACCCATAATATTAAATAAATTAATTGGTTAGAAAATTTTATTCTAATTATAATTATGTATCTTTGCGCAAACTTTGGGCAGCGTGAGCCACCGCCCAAAGTTTCCAACTGCAAAAGTAATATATTTTTCAGTATAAAGGAGAGTGCCGCAATAAAAAATTTGAGGAAATATTTCCCTAATTAATAAAGTTTAATAGTTGGTGCACTAATCTCCTAACAGCGAAAATTTTAAACAAAAAACAGTGATATGAAAAATAGTGCATTTTTAAAGGATTTCAAGGAGTTTGCCATGAAGGGCAATGTGGTCGACATGGCCGTAGGTGTGATAATTGGCGGTGCGTTTGGCAAAATAGTCACCTCGCTCGTGAGCGATGTGATTATGCCAGTGATTGGCATGCTCACTGGCGGCATCGACTTCACCGGCCTGAAGCTGACTGTGGGCAGCGCCAGCATTGCCTATGGCGCGTTTGTGCAAAATGTGGTCGACTTCCTGATAATAGCCTTTTGCATTTTCCTTATGGTGAAAGCTATATCCAAGTTCACGCACAAAAAGAAAGATGAGGAGGCCGCTGCGGCGCCTGCCGAGCCAAGTGCTGAAGAGCAGTTGCTGACCGAGATTCGCGATTTGCTCAAAAATCAGCAAAAATAACGGCTGCCGTTAAACCATTGTGCCGCTCAAGGTGTCAGAACGACAAAAATTGTAACAACGACTAAACACTTTGAACTATGAGAAAAGTTTACAACCGCATAATGATGCTGATGGTGGCGCTGGCAGCCACTGTGGCGTTCACCTCGTGTGAGCCCGACGACGGCTACTATTCCTATGTGACAGGCACATGGACGGCGGAATATGCCGGCGACCGCTCGGGAGAGTACGATTTGGGCGAGTATGACATCGACCAGTATTCGTTCTACGACAACGGCACGGGCATCTACAGCTACTACAACGACTATCGCCAATGGGTGAGCTTGAGGTTTGAATGGAGCGACAACGGGCGCAACTCGCTCACGCTGTGGTATGAAGACGGTGTCAACGATGTGCTTTATTACGACTTCGACCGCTATGGCTATCTGATATTGGGCCACGACCCGAGTCTGGGCACATACACCGGCTACCGCCCTGGGCGGTGACTTCACAACGGCAATGCATAGCCAGCGGCGCACAGAAGAAGCGCCGCTGGCATTTTTTTGCCCCGTGCCGCACAACGTTTTCGGCCAACGGGGAGCATGGTTGCGGCGAGAGTTTCAATATGCTGGTGCTGGGCTCGGCCTTTACAGTGATGTTTTAGTGGAGAAAAAGAATTTTGCGGCGTTGGTCTGTGCCAGTGCCTTCACGGCTTGTGCCGTGGTGCCGAGTGCCTTGGCCACGGCACCGGCTGTGGCGTCGATTCCCAGCGGCGAGTCGTCGGTCTCTATCAGCATTTGTGGGCGTGGCGTGGATAGCAGGGCGGCGGCGTTGAAGCGCATGCCATAGCTCACGTAGAGTCCGGCCTGAGCCAGTGCGGCCAGCACGCGCTCGTTGCCGCGGAAGCCGTGCACCATCCACAGTGTGCGCCTATCGGCGGCGGTGTCGCGCCACAGGCGCAGCACCTGCTGCGATGTGCGCACGCAGTGCACCACCAGCGGTTTGCCCACGGCCGAGGCAATGGCAATGTGGGCCCGCATCAGCTGCGTCTGCACGTCGAGCGGTGCGCCGCGCAGCGGGTCGAGGCCTGTTTCGCCCACGGCCACCACTTGCCTGTGGGCTGCGCACCGCTCAAGCAGCGGCAGCAGTGCATCGGTGCCTGGCGCTCCAGACTGCCACGGGTGTATGCCCACCGAGTATAGCAGTCCCGGCTGCGGATTGAACTCCTCAGGACTTACGCTTATCACTGCCTGCGTGGCTGTGAGGCAGTGGGTGTGGGCGTCGGTGATGATGGGTGCTGTGGTCATGGCACAGGGTCGTAGCCGCTGCCGCCCCAAGGGTTGCAGCGCAGAATGCGTTTAATGGCAAGCCATAGGCCCTTCACGGGACCATGCTTGATGATGGCCTCCACGGCATACTGGCTGCACGTGGGCGTGAAGCGGCACACGGGCGGAAACAGTGGCGAAATCAGCCGTTGGTAGAGCCTGATGGGCA
Source organism: uncultured Muribaculaceae bacterium (assembly GCA_934661195.1). GTDB lineage: Bacteria > Bacteroidota > Bacteroidia > Bacteroidales > Muribaculaceae > Sodaliphilus. The sequence continues at coordinate 47,291 of CAKUJD010000004.1, read as the reverse complement.
CTATCAGCAGCCTCCCTATGAGGCGTCCTGCCGCACTGCTATGTGGTTGGTTGGGTGTCATCACAGTTGGTTTGCTGCCCGGTCACGGCCTCCGCGATGCGGGATAGCGACTCCTGCATGCGCTCGCTGATTTTGCAGTAGGGGGCCGGGGCAGAGTCGAGGTAGATGAAGGCCACATCGATGTGGCGGCCTGCCACGTTGAGCGCGGGCACTATTAGGTGGCGGTTGAGGCGGTAGGCCTCGCGCACTCGGCGGCGCAGCAGCACCCGCTTCACGGCGCGGCGCACGCGCTTCTTGGGAATGGTGATCATAAACCGCACCGCGGGCGCGGGCTGAGTTGCTGCTGCCGGGGTCTGGCTTTCGGCCCACACCACGCGCAGCGGATAGGCAATGAACGAGCTGCCGCACTCAAACATGCGGCTCACGGCTGCCGTGCTGCACAGCTTCTCAGCCTTGTAAAGGCGGTTGCCCTTGGTGTGAAATGTGGTGTCCATTGCTTTTAGAAACGCTAAATTACAAAAAAAATCGGTGCACTTTGAGGCCAATGGCGAAAAAAATGGGTGCGGCGTTTTTACTTTTCACCTTTTGCCGGGTTATATAAGCGCAACGGTTATGAAAATGAGCTCAAAAGTAATGACGGTTTAGAGTGTTGAAAAAAACGCAAAGTTGAATTAAAAATACGATTAATTATGAAAGCAAATAAATATATCGCATTGGTAATGATGCTCGCTGCCACGGCCGCAGCAGCCCAACCCCGCCACTTTGTGCACATGCCGCGCCATTACGGACGCGCCCCACACATTGTCACATTGGTGTCACGGCCTGTGGCCGACAAACGCGTGATCAACAGGCTTAGCAAAAGCGACCGCCTGAACATGGCTTTGGCCTACCTGAAAGCCAACGCCACGCTGAGCAAAGAAAAATACAGCCAAATGACAGGTTTGCCAAAGAACATAGCCGAGGCAGAACTCGATGCCTTTGCCGAAAGCCGGACTGCAGGCATTGCTGCTGTGATGAGTGGCAAGAAAAAGGTGTATGTGATGAAGCGGGCAATGAACTGAGCGCCGGCCCGTTGTATTAAATGAAACCAACCCACTCGCGTAATGAGACCACTGGACGACAAAAATATTATACACTCGATAGAGCGAAATCCCGAAGAGGGATTCAGACTGCTGCTAAAAAAATACCAGCAGCCCGTCTACTGGCACATCAGGCGCATGGTGGTGAGCCACGACGATGCGCAAGATGCCACGCAAGAGACGTTTGTGAGGGTGTTCCGCTCTTTCGACAGCTATAAATGCGGGCAAGGCTCGTTCCGCAGTTGGGTGTATCGTATAGCCACCAATGAGGCTTTGCGGGTGATAGGCGCGCGCCGGAGCGAGGTGGTGCCTGACGACTGCGAGGCGGCTGGGGCCGGCCTTGTGGCAGCCGACAGTTATGTCGATTATGAGAAAGAGTTGGAAGTGAGATTTCAGCAGGCCATACTTTCGCTGCCGCCAAAGCAGCAGCTGGCGTTCAACCTGCGGTATTACGACGATATGACGTTTGACGAGATCGCCAGTGTGGCAGCGTCAACGCCAGCAAGCATGAAGGCTTGCTACCACATCGCTAAAGAGAAGATTGTGAAATACATGAATTCGAATAACTGAAAAAATCATGGATAAGGAATTCAAATTCAGCCAGGTGGGCAGACGCATGCCCTATAATGTGCCCGATGGTGCGTTCGACAGCATCACGCGCAACGTGCTTGACGCAACAATAGGCAAGTCGAAAGCCACAGTCCGCCGTGGCCGCCGCAGGCGCATACTGTATGGCTCTTTTGTGGCCGCCGCCATGGCCGCGGCTGCTTCGGTGGCGGTGATGCTTGTGTGTGGCCAGCCATTTGCCAAGCCGTCAAGCGACTGGAACGATGTGGATCAAGCCTTTGAGCAGCTGTCGCCTGGCGACCAGGCCTATTTGATAGAGGCTTATCAGGAAGATGTGTTTCTCGATGAGCAGAATTGAGTTAGAGTAAAAATGAAAATAAAAGAAAGGAAAATGTTATGAAGGCGTTTATTAGAATTATGACTTTTGTGGTGGCCGCGGCCTTGGCTTTAGGTGCCAATGCGGCCAACCAGACAACCACCGGCAAGCAGCGCCAAAGCCGTGAGCAGCTGGCAGTGGCGCAGGCAAGGCACATAGCCCACGAGATCGCGCTCGACGACAACACTGCGCAGAAGTTTGTGGACACATATTGCCAGTGTCAAAAAGAGATTTGGGAGTTAGGCCCGCGCCGTCAGAAGGGCGAGTCCTCGAATCCCAGCCCCGAGCAGCAAATTCAGCAGAACTTCGAGCGGAGTCAGAAAATTCTCGACATACGGCAGAAGTACTACAAAAAGTATTCCACTTTTCTCACGCAGGCCCAAATCCAGCGAGTGTATGAGCTTGAAAAGAGCATGCGCCAGCGGCTTATGAAAAAGAGGTCTGCCGCACAGAAGCAGTCACGCCGCAACAGATGACGGGCAATAAATGAAAAACAGCGGAGCCTGTGACATTCGCCACAGGCTCCGCCGTTGTTTTTATTCTATATCACCTATTGTACCTTACCACTCAACCTTTTCGTTGAGTATCACACCATCGGCGGCGTCTTCGGCTGTGAAGGTGTTGCCGCGATACTGCACACACAGCATCACCAGGGGCTCGGTGCCATTGTTGCGCACCGAGCGTTTGCCGTCGGGCGCCACTCTCACCACGCTTCCTTCGCCCACGGCAAACACTTTGCCGTCGACCTGAAACTCACCGTTGCCGCTCAGGAAGAAGTACAGCTCCTCGTGGTTTTTGTGGGTGTGAAGAAAGCCTGTCTCGGTGCCCGGAGCAAATGACTGGAACGAGAATTCGCCGCCTGTGGCGCTTACTGCCTGGCCGCCAAACACCTTGCCTGGAATTTTCACATTCGGCCCGAGTTCGAGCACATATTCGTTAAGGTTGGCCATTTTGCCAAAGTTTGCAGCGGTCACATTTTTCTCACTGATGATTTTTTCTATCTGCTTCATTGCTTAGTTGTGTTTTAGTTGTTTCTTTGATGCTGCAAAGTAACTGATGTTTCATCGTTTTTGCAATAGGGTACAGGCGGGTTAATAGGTTACCTTGAAGTAAGTATTGCTGAGTTGCAGTCCATTGGAGCAGCCAAGATTATATTAGTTTAACATTTCATTGCGCGCTGAATTTGCGAAACTTGCTTACTTTTGTATAGTAATGATGAAAACAAGTGATTTATGAACAGCCAAATTACCGATACGGTGTTTCAAGACTGCCCGGTGCGCAATGTGCTGGCGCACATTTGCGGCAAGTGGTCGCTGCTGATTATCTACACAATGCGCAATAAGGGAAGCATGCGCTTCAATGCCCTGCACAAGAGCATTCCCGACATATCCCAGAAGGTGCTCACGTCAACCCTGCGCTCGCTTGAGTGCGACGGCTTCGTGGCGCGCAAGGTGTATGCCGAGGTGCCGCCGCGGGTAGAATATTCGCTCACCGACAGGGCCATATCATTCATCCCGCTTGTGGAGCAGCTTGTCAGCTGGGCGGCAAGCCACATGGCCGGCATCATGCGCGACCGGGCCGGCAGCGGCGTTCGGCAGTGAGAAAAGAGGAAAGCCATTACTCGCCGTGTGGCAAATAATGGCTTTTATGCTATTTTGGGCAGTGGGGGCCCCTTATGCCTCTTGCTCTTGCTGCACCTTGCTGAGGTATTGGTCGATGGCTGCGGCCATCGACGGCGCCTGAGGCGATGTGGTGATGTCGAGCCGCAGTCCCTCCTTCTTTATTTCTTCAACCGTCTTTGTGCCCATGCCGCCAATGGCTATGTCGCCCTGCACAAAGTCTGGGAAACTCTCCTTGAGCGACTTGATGCCTGCTGGGGTGAAGAAGATGAGCATGTCGAAGTCAAACTCCTCGCTGGGCTGGAATTTGTTGCTCACCGTGCGATACATCACCGCCTCGGTGCAGTTGAGCCCGCGGGCCTCAATCACGGCCTGCTTGTTGTCGTGCACATCGCTGATGGGGAACAGGAAATTCTCCTTGTTGTGCTTGTCGAGCAGCGGCAGCAGGTCTTGGATTTTGCCAGTTTCGCTATAGAATATCTTGCGCTTGCGATACACGATGTATTTTTGCAGATAGTGGGCCACTGTCTCGCTCACGCAGAAATACTTCATAGTGTCGGGCACCTCAAATCGCAGCTCCTTGCACAGCCTGAAGTAGTGGTCAATGGCCGTGCGCGCCGTGAATATCACGGCGGTGTGGTCGCTAATCGAAACTTTTGACTGGCGGAATTCCTTTGATGTCAGACCCTCGATTTTGATAAACGGGCGGAAAACCACTTCCACGCCATACTTTTTTTCAAGGTCGAAATATGGAGATTTTTCAGATGTCGGCTTTGGCTGCGACACCAGGATTTTCTTAATCTTCACTCTATTATAAAGTTTTTATGACTGTAATAATTCACACATTTTTATCGTGCCGGCGAGCATTGCGGCGGGGGGCACAATTTCGACACTGCAAAGGTACAAAATAAAATACAAACTCGCCCGAAAATCGCTGAAAAAAAGCCTAAACCCTTTACTAACGAACACTATACGGGCGCACACATACAGCACTGCGGCCACCGTGAGTGTGGTGCCTATGGTGGCCGGATACACTAGCGTGACCACCACCACGGGCAGCAGTGCCAGGCCCAGCAGCGACTGGGTGGCGTTGTAGCCGGCCACCCACAGCTTGGTGGCGGTGCGGTCGGCAAACACGTAGCCCAGCAGGCTGTAGAGCAGCAGCTGCACGGCATAGAACGCCAGTGTGCAGCCAGTGAGCGCGCCCACATACAGCCACACCCTGGCCTGCATGGCTGTGGCTATGCCTGGCACCGCGGCTGTGATGCCGTAGAACAGCAGCAGCCCCTCCATGATGCAGGTGTTGGCCACCAGCGCGCTCATAATGGCGGTGTCGTTCACCGTGTGGTCGTCAAACAGATTCTCGCGGCGCTTCACCGAAAACATGTTGTGGGCGAAATTCTCAAGATAGCGGTAGCCCGTGCGGTAGCTGATGGCAATGAAGAATATGGCGGCCATCAGCAGGCACATCGAGCCGGTGTCGTGCAGCGGAGAGTTGCTGTATTGCTCCACGGCGCCCTGCGCCGGAGTGGCCACCACTGGCAGGCTTGCGCATGGCCTCACGGTGGTGTCGTTGCCCACCGAGTCGGGAAATCCGCTCAGGTATTTCGGCGCGAAGGCCTTGGCTGTTGCCGAGTCGGCGCGCGCGGTGTCGGCCCTGGCTGTGGTGTCGGGGTGGGCCTGCGCTGCCTGCTGGCTGCCGAGTGCTGTGTGTGTGGCGTGAGTTTTTGCCATTGTTGCGATAGTCTTTTTTATTTTGCGTCCTGTCTGTTTTTTCTTGCTGCGCCTCGGTGTGGGTCAGTATTTCGACTCCACAGGCTGCGGCCCCTGCCCGAAGGCCCGCTCAATGGCCTCGATGGCCTGCTGCGGAGTGGCTGCTATGTGCCACAGGGAGCGGTGCGAGGGCTTCATGAACCCCTCGGCCGCGCTCTGCTCCACCTGAGCAATAAGGTGGTTGTAATACCCATTGGTGTTGAGCACCACCAGCGGCTTGCCGCTGTCGATGATGCCCAGCTGAATCCAGGTGAACACCTCCATCAGCTCCTCGATGGTGCCGCAGCCGCCGGGCATGGCCACAAAGGCGCTGGCCATGGTGGCCATGGTGCGCTTGCGCTGGTGCATGTCGGTGGTGACTATGGTGCGTGTGAGCCGGCTGTAGGCCCAGCCGTTGTCCACCATGAATTGCGGAATCACGCCCGTGGCGGTGCCGCCGGCCTCGAGGGCGCCGTCGGTGGCGGCGCGCATCAGCCCGTGCGAGCCGGCGCCGTTGATGCAGTCCCAGCCCTTGGCGGCTATGAGTGCGCCCAACTGGTGTGCGGCGGCGGTGTAGGCGGCCGCAATGCGGCTGCTCGATGCGCCATACACGCATATGCCCACTCGTTTGCTTTTATCGTTGTCCATTGCCTTTTGTGCGTTTTGCGGGTGCAAAGTTACTGCTTTTTGCCGTAACGGCCACCCTGTGGGCCCACCTGCAGTGCCAAAAAATACACAGCAAGAGCCGCCATGCCCGCAAACTATGGTGCGGTGCAGTGGCGGCTCTTGCCTTGTGCTGCTGTGCCTCGTGTGAGGCTGCTGGCGCTTAGCGCACCAGTTTCTCGGTCTTCTTGGAGCCGTCGGTGTAGGTGGTCACCTTCACGTTAACGCCGCTGAAGGGCTGCGCCGATGCAATGCCGGCCAGGTTGTAGTATGTCTCCGATGCCACCTGCTTGCCGGCCACGTTGCTGTCGATGCCGGTGGGGGTGATGTTGAGCTCGTTGTCGAGGGTTATGGTGGCGCTGTAGTAGAGGCCGCGGTCGGCTGTGCCGGTGGTGCGCAGCAGGCCGAAGTAGCCAAGCTTTATCACCTTTTTGCCCTCAATGGTGCCGGCCACGTCGGGGTCGTTGGCGCGCACCACGCTCTCCGAGCCAACGATCGACGGGTCGAGGGCCACGGCGGTGTAGGTCTGGCGTGCGTTTTTGCGATACACCACCTCGCTGCCCTTGGCTGTGCAAGTGGTGCCGTTGAGGTCGAGCACCAGGCATGCGCCCATCTCGTCGAAGTTATACACGGTGAGGCGGTTGCCGTTTTGCTCGGCAAAGGCTGGCATCTCCAGCTCCTCGCCCTTGGCATAGGTGTAGTCGTCGTTGTCGTCGGTGAGGCGGCCCAGCTTCACGGTGGCGTTGGCCTTCACGATGCGGGTGTTGATGTCTTTGGCGTACACCACGCCCTTGTTGGTCGAGAAGTCGGTGCGCATCAGGTTCCACGGGCCAAAGGTGATGCCTGCCTCGCCGGCGGTGCCGCCCATCTTCGAGCTATAGATTTCAGTCGGGTTCTTGGCCTTGTCGGCGGCGGGCACAATCATCAGGTAGTCGTAGGTGTCCTCGTCCATACCGCACATTTGGGGCGCCATAGTGAGTGTGCCGGCTGTCCAGTCGACGTTGGCCTTAAGGTTCACCAACCCCGATGGCTCGGCAATGTTGATGGTGCCGGTGTTGCCCTCAGTGGCATAGGTCACAGTGGTCTTGCCAGTGGTGGGATAGTTGATGGAGTCGCCGATGAAGTCGATGCGGATGTTATACTTTGCCAGGTCGGTGGCTGAGGGGGCCGCTGCGTTTGCAGCCATGGCTGTGATGGCCAGCGCGGCGAGTGAGAGTACACTTTTTTTCATAAATGGGATAATGTGTTAGGGTGAATAAGTTATTATAAAAATATGTGAGAAAAAAATCTGTTTAAGAGTTCCTTCGTTGGTTTTTGCGGGCGGAGTGGGCCGCCCTGTGCAAAGATATGAAAAATAATTAATTGCAGCAAAGCGCGCGGACCGCTATTATTGAAAACAAGTAAATAATGCAGCCGGGCCGCCCACTTCGAAGTGGGCGGCCCGGCTGTGGTGCTTGTGCTGAGGCCTCTACTTGGCGGCCTGCTCGGCAAAGCGGCGCGCCTGCTCGGCGATGAGGGCCTCGTCGTCGAAATAGTTGATGCGCATGGCCTTGCGCACCTCCTCAAGGGTCTGTGCGGCCACGGCGCGGGCCTCCTCGCAGCCGCGGCGCAGCATGGCATACACGGCCGGAATGTCTTTTTCAAACTCTTTGCGGCGCTGGCGTATGGGCTCAAGCTCCTCTTGCAGCACGGCGGTGAGGAACTTCTTCACCTTCACGTCGCCCAGGCCGCCGCGGCGGTAATGGGCCTTCACCTCCTCAAGGTTGTGGTATTCAGGCCAGTATTTTGCAAAGTGCTCGTCGCGGCAGAATGCATCGAGGTAGATAAACACGCAGTTGCCCTCGGTCTTGCCCGGATCCTGTACACGCAGGTGGTCGGGATCGGTGTACATGGTCTTCACGCGCTTGGCCACCTCCTCGGCAGTGTCGCTCAGATAAATGCAGTTGCCCAGCGACTTGCTCATCTTGGCCTTGCCGTCGGTGCCGGGCAGACGCATGCAGGCGGCGTTGCCGGGCAGCAGTATTTCGGGCTCAACCAGCGTGTTGCCATATATGCCGTTGAAGCGGCGCACTATTTCGCGCGCCTGCTCAATCATGGGCTCCTGGTCTTCGCCGGCGGGCACCGTGGTGGCCTTGAAGGCGGTGATGTCGCTTGCCTGGCTTATGGGGTAGGTGAAGAAGCCTACTGGGATGCTCGTCTCGAAGTTGCGCATTTGTATCTCGGTCTTCACCGTGGGGTTGCGCTGCAGGCGCGACACCGTCACCAGGTTCATGTAGTAGAAGGCCAGTTCGCACAGCTCGGGCACCTGCGACTGGATGAAGATGGTGCTCTTCTCTGGGTCGAGGCCCGCGGCCAGATAGTCGAGGGCCACCTCGATGATGTTTTGGCGTATTTTGTCGGGGTTGTCGGCGTTGTCGGTCAGCGCCTGTGCGTCGGCAATCATAATGAATATTTTGTCGAACTCACCCGAGTTCTGCAACTCCACCCGGCGGCGCAGCGAACCCACGTAGTGGCCAATGTGAAGGCGTCCGGTGGGGCGGTCGCCTGTGAGTATTACTTTTCCCATAATTATTCTGTGTAGTGTTTTAAATATTTATAAGTGCCTCATTGGCCCCATTGGGCGAAAGGAGGCTTAATTAACTCACAAATTTAATTATTTTTTTTCACACTCGCCGCATTTACCGCCCATTATGGCAAAAAAGAGCCGCACGGCCCGCGCCAAGCGTCTTGCGGTGCGGGCCGTGCGGCTGTGTCGTGTGGTTTGCCGAGTGCATCAGTGCTTTATGCGCCCCAGACCCAGAGTGAGGCCAAGCGACACAAACGCGTGGCTGTTGAGGGTGCCCTGCGCCTTGTAGCCCACAGTGAGGCGCAGCAAATTCCATGCCGTTATGCCCACGCGCGGCATAAACGCGAACTTCGCGCTCGGCCCGCTCTGTGCCACCGAGTAGCCAAACCCGTCGAGTTTTATTTCAGCATCCTTGTCAGAAATGTCCATGCCTGTGACTTCACCAATTCCCACACCGCCAAATGCGGTGAAGAAGCGGCTTATGCGATAGTTATAGTCGGCAGTGACCATTATGTTGGTGTTGCAAAAGTCAATGCGGTTGCCATTCCAGTCGCGGCAAGTGAAATCACGGCTAATGTATGCGCCCACATCAATGGGGCATGACGAGAAGCGGTAGCGCACTTCGCCATAGACGCCAAATTTCACTTTCGATGTCATATCTCTGAATTTAGGCATTCCATAGCACATGTCCATTCCGGCATCAATCTGCACGTGGTGGTCGCCCTCGCCGTAATACATTTCTTGTGCTTGTGCGGTGCAAGCTAAAGCCGCCACAGCGACAGTCGTCGCTACTAACCTTTTTTTCATCGTTTCAGTTGTTTATTTCTTTACTTGTTTGATTATTTTCATGCCACCCCATTTGTTATCGAGCGAAGCGGCAACTCTCACCTCACCGCAAATAAGTTTGGGATTGCTTATCGACTGGCCATTCATGAATTTCAACCATGATTTCCAACTGCTTGCGAAGTTAGTTAAATTCAATGATACAGCAAACCTCCAATCGTCAAAAAACTTCTTCTCTATCTCTTTTTTGCGATTCCCGTCAATATATCCATTAGGCAAGATGGTAACAATTCTTCTCTCCCCATACAGCATATAGGCTCTTGCATTGCCCGGTATTGGCTTGCCAATTTTACCTTTCAGGTATGAATACACCTCGCTTGCCGATTTGCTGACCAGTGAGTTGAGTTCGCTGTCGCTTATCTCATATCCTAAAATGGACACCACAGGAATCTTGTCGGTATAGCCAATCATCATACGTTCTTCTGCTGGCGACACAGCCATGGCATTCTTTTGATAGTAACCACTGGGGACTGGTGAGGGATATTTTGTTTCAAATACGATATTGTGCCAGTTTATTGTAAGCTTGTCGGCTACAGTTCCACTCCAACCAACCCAGTTCTTCTTTTGCATTTCCACCTGCACGCCTATTGACTCGTGCACGCGATAGTTGAAGAAGTAGAATTTGCCTCTTACCCTACGGTTTTTTGAAATTTTGTAGGTTTGTGATTTGTTGCGGCCAAAAAGGCTTTGCCAGAGTTTGCCGATAATAGTTTTAGCGTCGGCATCATAAGTGGGAAGTTTGTCCCACGGCACCTCTTCGGAGTAGGATGCTTTCAATGGTGGTGTGAATGGTATGTTAAAGTTCTCATCCAGTGTGTCGGGCAACACGGAATCTTCTGCGTCTACCGTATCGATTGAGTCGAAGGTTTCATAACGGTATATGCCGTTATCGTCTACTAAATAGGTTTTGTCGGATACTTTCGTGCCATTGGTGCACTCTAAATCCTTATACCGATTGGTGAAGTATTTATATAGTGACACGTGAAAGAAATATGTTCCTTGTTTCGACACCTTATATACAGTGTCATTTACCTCTATCTCGCCACGTGCGTTTAGCAACTTGGCAAAGTCGTCCTCTGGAACCAAATCGTCGTAACCATACGCTTCGTATATAGGGGTGGAATCAAACATTCCAGAGTCCTCGATGTAGTTCCTTGATGCGGCCAATTCAAGTTCGATGATAGGGTCGATTTGCGCATATTCCCTCAGTTCGCCTACAGGGGTGAATATGTCTTTGAAGTCATCGCCTCTGGCTGTGTCAAGGGGCACATCAATCATGCCTTTCGGCACTCGCTGAACGGCATGCATGGTTTGCATGGCTTCATTCAGCTCGTCGGCGGATTTGAAACTTAGCAAACCAATGCCATTGTTGATGCTGTTGGTTTCATTACTTGTCTGCTTTTCGGGAGCAGGCGTGAACTCGGTGTCTTGGCATGATGCCATGGCCAACATTGTCAGCCCTAAGATAAACGTCTTTTTTAGGCTCATCTTTTTTTAGTTGTTTGGGTTGAATTAGTTAGTAAATAGTCCCCTCAAATGTGCTGCCACTTGTTGTGACAATTGAAATTTTCAGCGTCTCTCCATCAAGGGGGAAAAGTGGAAAAACGGATTTCGTTGAATAGGTGTTTGCTTGCAGCTCGGTTTCACCCGACTCGTTGATTACTGTAACAGCACTACCGACTTGGGTGGAGTCGGTTGTGATCTTAACAGTGCCGTCGTCATCGTCATAAGTCACAGTTGGAGGCGCAGTGGTTTCGGAATGGTTCCTATGCCTTTTTTCTGTTACTTGGACCTCTTTTTTCTCAGCAAAAGTGAGCGAGTGGGCAAACGCCAAAATGCTGATTGCAACGATAAATTTTGTTGTGTTCATAATGGTGCAAAAGTATAAACACAATCGGAAAAAATGAAATATCTTCGCATATCATGCAATTTATAAATTGCAGTATATTAGTGTGTTGCGATGATGAGAAACAAAAAGTTCATATCATGGCATTATAGAGCAAAATCATAGTGTGAGATATGACTTTTCCAGCCTTTTTTGTAAGGAAAGCTACTTGACTTTTTCTTCTTTGATGAAATTTATCAGCGATGTGTCAAGTCCCATTTTTTTTGCAATGCGCTGACGCTTCACTGCAATATAATCTTTGCTGTATCCAAAGCAAATGGAGATCTCAATGTATGTGAATCCACAGCACATAAGGGCTATTAGATTAAGCTCTGTGTTGTTCAACTCTGGGCACATTTTTTTACACTTGCTGATGATGTGATTATAGTTTTCATCAACGAAATATTGTAGTTCAACCCAGAAGTCAGAGCCTTCGTCGCTCAGTTTGAACGAGTCTTGAAGAACTTTATTTAATTGGGTGGGATTGTGATAGCTTGTGGAAATCAGATTTTGGAAAACAACTATTTGCCGCTCGATTATAGATTGTAGCTTTTTCTCTTTTTCAAGTTTGTTTAGCAGTTCATGGTGTCGCTCTTTTGTCGCTTTTTCATCGAGTTCAGCCAGTTTCGTTCTTAAGTATGAAATATGAGCATTCCTTCTGTTTATTTTATGCCTGTGCGTTGCATAAAGTATGACTATGAATATCACCAAGGCAAGTATTCCAATTGAGAATAAATATGCCTGCTCAAGTTTTTTGCGATTCTCTTGCCTTAGTTGCTGCTGATTGCACTCCAACTCAATTTTTGAGATATCGTAAATGGTGCGGTTCATCGACAAATTGTCGGTTATCTTGTCGCCCATATCCTGGTATTTGGCCACGAGGTCGTGTTTGCCCTGGGCATTTGCAATGCGGCTCAGAGTGTAGTAGTAAATGCATCGCTGATGGCTGTCGGTAGTGTCGCAGTTGGAGTTGTTAAGGTAGAATTTAGCCGAATCGCAATTTCCGAGTTTTGCGTATGCCGAGGCAGCATTTAAAAAGGCGTCATCGGTGGCGTGTTGAGGGAATCTATTTATTACATACACAGACAAATCTTTGCTTTTGGCAAATTCATCATTCAGGAAATAGGCTCTCGACAAGCATACCATGCTGTTCACAGCCAAACTTGTGTCACGAAGTTGGAGCGCCTGCTGACTACATTTTTTTAGAATAGCCACCGATTGCGGAATGTCGGTTTTCCTAAGCAGTTTGCCAATTTGCACCATCACGCCGACAGCATTAATTGAATCGCCACACATTAAAAAATAAGTGTGAGCTTTCCTGTATTTCGCTATATCCAGTCCATTGGAATAGTAGTCGTAATAAAGATCGCCAATGCGCATGTATATTTGGGCCAGGTTGCGGTAGTCGGTTGAGTCGGCTGCGAATTCGGCCTTTTTGTAGCTTAGCATTGCTTCGGCGGGGCGGTTGAGCTCGTCGAGTACCGCGCCTCTGTATAGCAGGGCGCGGGTGAGTCGCTCCTGCGGCCCGTGCTTATCGTAGTAGGCCACTGCACGGCCAATCAGGCTGTCTGAAGTGGCGCTTATGTAGTTGCGGTAGTTGGCCTGCGTTAGCAGCAGTGCGTAATAGGCTCGGTCGGCCTCGCCCAGCCGGCCAGTGTCGACTGCGGCAAGCAGCCTTAGCGAGCTGTCGGGGGCGGTCCACATAAGGCTGTCGGCAGCCGTGAGGCGGCTGTCGGGCTCTCCCGAGCAGCCGGTCACAGTAGCGCTCAGCGTCAGGAATAGCATTATGTGAAGCAAAAATTTGGTCATGAATATTTAATGCAAAAATAGTGCAAACCGAGTGCAGAGAGCCAAGCAAGCTTGAACGCTTTGCCGGGGTGCAGCCTATTTGCTGCAAAAATAGCAAAAAATGGCGACATCGCACCAGTGCATGCCGCCATTCTTGTGCTGTTGTGCTTATGCCACCCGTTGGCCGGTAGGGGGTTATGGTTCGCGCGTCTGGCCGTCGCCGGCAATCACATATTTGTAGGTGGTGATTTCGGGCAGTCCCATGGGGCCACGGGCGTGCAGCTTCTGGGTGCTGATGCCTATTTCGGCTCCGAAGCCAAACTGGCCGCCGTCGGTGAACGAGGTGGGCAGGTTGGTGTAGACGCAGGCGGCATCCACCTCGCGGGTGAAGCGGCGGCACGCCTCGGCGTCGTCGGCAATTATGCTCTCGCTGTGGCGCGACGAGTAGCGGGCTATGTGGCTCAGCGCCTCATCGATGCCGCCCACCACGCGCACCGACATGGCATAGTCCCGCCACTCACGTCCCCAGCAGTCGTCGTCGGCGTGTTGCAGCAGCGGGTAGCGCCCGTCGAGGGCCTCAAACGCCTCGGGGCAGGCGTGCAGCACCACATTTTTCGCGGCCAGCGGCTCCACCAGCTCGGGCAGTTGGCCGAGGCGGCTGCGGTCCACCAGCAGGCAGTCGAGGGCGTTGCACACGCTCACGCGGCGCGTCTTGGCGTTTAGCACTATGCGGCGGCCCTTGTCAAGGTCGCCGCTGTGGTGGAAGTAGGTGTGGCAAATGCCGGCGCCGGTCTCGATTACGGGCACCAGCGAGTGGCTGCGCACAAAGTCGATGAGCTTGCGGCCGCCGCGCGGAATTATGAGGTCGACAAGCCCCACGGCCTGCATCAGCTGCGCCGCCGCCTCGTGGGTGGCAGGCAGCAGTGTGGCCACCGCTGTGCTCAGCCCTTCTTGCTCAAGCACGCGGTGAATGAGTGTGGCAATGGCGCGGTTCGACTCCTGGGCGTCTCGGCCGCCCTTCATCACCACGGCGCTGCCAGCCTTCAGGCACAGCGAAAACACGTCGAACGTCACGTTGGGCCGGGCTTCGTAGATTATGCCTATCACGCCAAAGGGCACGCTCACCTTGGTGATGGTCATTCCGTTGGGGCGCGTCCACTGGTCCAGCGTGCGCCCCAGCGGACTCGGCAGTGCGGCCACGCTGCGCAGCGCGTCGGCGATTTCGGCAATGCGCGCCGGCGTCAGTTTAAGGCGGTCGTAGTTCGGGTCGGCGGGGTCTTTCAGTGCGAGGTCGCGGGCGTTGGCCTCCAAAATCTCGCCCTGGGCCTCCATGGTGGCGTCGGCCAGATGCAGCAGCACCGCGTTGATGCGGTCTTCGCTAAGCAAATTTAGTTGGCGCGCGCCTTCGCGCGCCTGTTCGAATATGTTCATATAGCTTGATTTTTTTAGTCAATATAGAGGTAGTCGTAGTGGATGAGCGGGCGGGCTCCCTGCTGCCCAGCAGTGGCGCGTGCCTTGGCTGAGTCGCAGGCCACGCGTCCGTAGGCCACCACCGTGCCGTCGGGGCCTATGACGCGCACTATGTCGTCGCGCTTGAAGTCGCCCTCCACGGCGGTCACGCCCACGGGCAGCACGCTGGTGGCGCGTCCGGTGCCCAGCAGGGCCTGGCATGCGCCGGCGTTGATGTGAATCTCGCCCTTGGCAAAGCCCTCGCTGTGTGCAATCCACTTCTTCAAGCTCGACACGGGCCGTGCCGACGGGGCAAACAGCGTGTATGGCACCGAGCGGTCGCCACGGGCCACGCGCAGCAGTATGTCGTCGCGGCGGCCGTTGGCAATGGCCACGGCTATGCCCTCGCAGGCCACTTTGCGCGCAATGCCGTATTTCGTGGCCATGCCGCCCCGCCCGAAGCTCGACTTGCTCTGCTGAATGAAGCTGGTGTCGGCCAGGCGGCGGCGCGGGTCCACGGTGGCTATCACGCGCGAGGCCGGGTCGGCGGGGTTGCCGTCGTACACGCCGTCCACGTTGCTTAGTATCACCAGCGCCTGCGCGCCCATCATGGCGGCCACCAGGCCCGACAGCTCGTCGTTGTCGGTAAACATCAGCTCGGTCACCGAAATGGTGTCGTTTTCGTTGACGATTGGAATCACCCCGTGCTCCAGCATCACCTCCATGCACCGCTTCTGGTTGAGGTAGTGGGCGCGCGTGCTAAGGCTGGCCTTGGTGGTGAGCACCTGCCCGCAGGCGATGCCGTGGTCGGCAAAAAAGTCGCAGTAGCGGCGCATGAGCTGCGCCTGGCCCACGGCCGAATACAGCTGTCGCGCGGCCACGGCGTCGAGCTGCCGCTCGTCGCACCGGCCCCGCATCAGCCCGCGTCCGCAAGCCATGGCGCCGCTCGACACCATAGTCACCTCCACGCCCATGCGGCGCAGTTGCGCCACCTGGTCGACTATGGCGCTCATGCGCGTTATGTCGAGCGTGCCGTCGGGGCGCGTGAGCACGTTGCTGCCAATCTTCACTGTGATGCGGCTCCACTGCATCTGCTGCGAGCCGCCGTTGTCGGTATTTGCCATAATGGTTTGCATTTAGTGATGCAAATTTACAACTTTTCCGCGTAAGCCCCCCGCATCGTGCCGCCCAGCGCGTTTTTAACAATTGAAACATTGTTAACAAAACCACCGCAGATGCTCAAAATGCGCCGTTTTCAACGATTTTTTTTAAACAAATTTGCCTTTTTAGTGAAATTTTGCTTAAATTCGCAATGATAAAATGCTGGAGATATATTCAATTCCCTGATATATAACCACAATAAACTCTAAAACTAAACAAAACGTGCGTATGAAAAAGCAATGTGTATTGCTGGCTGCGCTGGCCATAGCTTGTGGCGCGCCTGCCGGAATATCGAGTTCCGGCAGTGTGGGCTTCACTGCGGCTGCGCAAGACGGCAAAGTGACTGGCGTCGTTAAAGACTCCAATGGCGAACCTCTGATTGGTGTCACCGTGAAGGTGAAAGGCACTAAGCAGGGCACGGTTACCGACCTCGACGGCCGGTATTCGCTGAAAGCCGCCAAAAACGCCACTCTGGTGTTCTCGTATGTGGGCTACAAATCACTTGAGGTGAACGCCGCCAATGCGGCTCAAGTGACTCTGGCCACCAACAGCAACCAGCTCAACGAGGTGGTGATCACCGCCGAGTTTGGCATGAAGCGTGTGGCAAGGGCCGTGGGCTCTTCGGCACAAAACATCAAGGCTGTCGACATCACCGAGTCGGGCCGCACCGACTTCATCTCGGCTCTGCAGGGCCGCGTGTCGGGCATGACGGTCACCAGCTCGGGCGGCGCCCCAGGCGCATCCACCTCGGTGGTGCTGCGCAGCGCCACATCGCTTTCGGGCAACAACCAGCCGCTGTATGTGGTCGACGGTGTGCCCATGAACAACTCCTCGTTCAACCCCACCACGGGCTTCGCCGCTTCCGACGACGTGACCGGCATGAGCGTGCGCTCAACCGACTTCTCGTCGCGCGGCAACGACTTCAACCCCGAGGACATCGAGAGCATGACCGTGCTTAAGGGCGCGGCTGCAGCCGCTCTCTATGGTAGCGACGCCAGCAACGGCGCCATCATCATCACCACCAAGAAGGGTCACAGCGGACGCGCACGCGTCACCTACAGCAACCAGCTCTCTTGGTCGAAGGCATATGGCTGGCCCAAAATCCAGGACGTGTATGCCAACGGCGCCTATGGCACCACCAACTACTACTACACTTCGCACTTCGGTTCGAAATACGACGGAGCAGTGCCCTATTACGACAACGCTGGCGCTGTGATTCAAACCGGTTTCCTGCAGAAGCACAACCTCTCGCTCGAGGCCGGTAACGACCGCATGTCGGTGCGCGCATCGGCAGGCTTCATCGACCAGAGTGGTGTGATCAAGACCACCGACCTCAAGCGCACCAACCTCTCGCTTTCGGGCCGCGCCGAGCTCACCAAGTGGCTCAAATTCGAGGGCAGTATGCAGTATGTGAACCAAAAGAACCACAAGGCCCTGCGTGGAAGCTCTGGCCCCATTGCACGCTCATATTCATGGCCCAGCATGGACAACATGGCCAACTACATGGCCGAGGACGGTGCACACATGCGCTATCCTGAGTATTACACCGACACCGACATGCTCAACCCGCTCTTCGGCCTGTACAAGAACCTGAACTACGACGTCACCGACCGTATCATCAGCGCCTTCTCGCTCAACATCACTCCCGTGGAGCACACCTACCTGCGCGCTCAGTTTGGCTGGGACGTGAGCACCTCGTCGTATGAGAGCGGTACCCACCCTTACTACCGCAGCAACAACCAGTCGTCGGACGACAGCAACAACTCTGGCTACTACAACATCGCCAAGTATAACACCAACGACCCGACCATCAACATCCTGGCCGGATACAACAACAACTTCTTCAACGACAAGTTCAACTTCGGCGTGCAGTTTGGCTACCACCAGCTTGAGACGGGCGTTACCAGCCTCGCAAGCTCGGGCGGCAACTTCAAGGTGATCGACTTCTATTCGATCAACAACTGCACCGAGTCGACCGTGGTGAGCAAGAAGCGCTCCACCAAGCGCCGCATCCAGGCCATTTCGGGCCAGGCCGAGTTTGGCTACAACAACATGGCCTTCCTCACCTTCCGCTTCCGCAACGACTGGTCGTCGACGCTGCCCGTCGACAACCGCTCGTTCTTCTATCCCGCAGTTGAGGGCTCGTTTGTGTTCACCGAACTCAAGCCCCTCAAAAACCTCAGCTGGCTCAACTATCTGAAGCTGCGCGGCGCCATCGCCCAGGTGGGTAAGGACGCCCCCGCGCTGTCGATCGACCCCGAGCTTGAGCCCACCGGCCTCACGGGCGGCGGCTACAAGTATGGCTTCACCGGTCCCAACCGCAGCCTCAAGCCCGAGATGACCACCAGCTATGAGATTGGTCTCGAAGGCCGCTTCTGGAACGACCGCGTGAACGCCGACTTCACAATGTTCCGCACGCACTGCGCCGACCAGATTGTGACCGGCTTCCGCATGAGCTACGCCACCGGCTTCATCCTCAACAACATGAACGTGGGTACGTTCAACACCTGGGGCTGGGAAGGCCACGTGGATGTGGACGTGGTGCGCACCAACGACCTGCGCTGGAACGTGGGCCTCAACATTTCGCACACCGGCAGTGAAATCGTGGAGCTGCCCGAAAACCTCAAGGAGTATTACAACGCCTACACTTGGAACTCGGGCAACATCCGCAACGGCGTGATGCTGCACAGCCCCATCACCACCGTTACTGGCCGCGCCTATGAGCGCAACAAACGTGGCGATGTGCTCATCAACCCCACAACCGGCATGCCCCGCGTGAGCTCGGAGTGGAGCATTCTTGGCAACCGCGAGCCTAAGCTGCGCTTCGGCATCACCACCAGCCTCAGCTACAAGGCGTTCCGCTTGAGCGCAATGTTCCAGGGCCGCTACCACGCCGACGTGGTGAACGGCACCATGCGCTCAATGATGGGCAACGGCCTGAGCGACGCCTCGGTGACTCTGCGCGAGTCGGGCTCATACGTGTTCAAGGGTGTGCTCTACGACGGACTGCAAGACTCAGAGAACCCCACCGTCAACACCATTGCCGTGGACATGAGCAAGACTCCCTACGGCGGTGCCGACGAAGACTGGGTGCAGCACAAAATCAACTACATCCGCTGCCAGGAGCTGCGCTTCGCCTATGTGGTGCCCACAGGCTGGCTTAAGCGCGTCACCGGCGGTGCAGTGCAGAACGCAAGCGTGTATGTGTCGGGCAACGACCTCTTCACCATCACCAACTACACTGGCATCGACGTGGCCGGCAACACCATGTCGGCAGCCGCAGGCGGCACCGGCGGCGAGGGCTACGACTGCTGGTCGCTGCCCAGCCCCCGCACCTATTCGTTTGGCCTGAGTGTGACATTCTAATCATCTATAACACAGTAAGCATTAAATCACTTAAAATAAATGAAAAAGAAATCATTATTATATGCAATCGCGTCGGCAGTGCTGCTGTCGGTGGGCGCCACCAGCTGTGACGACTACCTCGACGTGAACAGAAACACAGATGCTCCCGACTATGTTGAGGGCTACCTGTATCTGGCGGGCATTGAGCAGGCCTACAACGAAATCTACTACGACCTGCGCGCCGTGGCGCCAATCACGCAGATGATGGGCACCTCGAGCTACACCAATTTTGCCAGCCACTTCTACAGCAAGGGCTCTGACGCCGGCGGCCAGGTGTGGCGCATGGTGTACTGGAGCCAGGGCATGAACCTGGAGAACATGATCGACCAGAGCGTGAAGGCCGAAAACTGGACACTGGCCGGCATGGGTCTGGCCATGAAAGCCTTCTCGTGGGATCTGCTCACCAAGCAGCACGGCGAGGTGCCGATGAAGGAGGCATTCGTGGCCGGGCTCACTTCGCACCACTACGACTACCAGGAGGAAATCTATCCCCAGGTGCGCGCATGGGCCAAGCAGGCCATCGAGTATCTTGAGAAGGACGACAAGACCAACTATGGCAACCGCATCGTCAACAATGACTATATCTACAAGGGCAACAAAGAGAAATGGATCAAGTTTGCCTACGCAGTGATTGCCCGCAACCTGGCCTCGCTCTCGTGCAAGGACGACTTCAAGGAGAAATACTACGACGAGTTTATCGACGCTGTCAGCAAGTCGTTTGCAAGTAACGCCGACAACGCCACCGTGACCATCGAGGGCGGCGGCGCCGATGCGGCACAGACTGCCTACAATAACTTCTGGGGCCCCTACCGCGGCAACCTCAGCTACAGCTACTTCCAGCACGACTATGCAGTGCAGCTGTTCACAGGCACAATTCCGCAATACGACGACAAGGGCGACAAGATTCGCGATGTGGACAGCGTGCACAACCTCGACCACTATCCCTACCTGCTGGCCGAGAAGCAGTACACAAGCGACACAACAGCCATCGTAGGCCACTTCGACCCGCGCCGCCTTGTGAAACTCGCCACCGAAGACAGCAACTCGATGGCCACCATCGACGACCGCGAGATGCTGCGCAACCTCTACTATGTGGGCAGCAGCTTTACCAGCGCTGGCGGCCCAATTGCCACCGCTCCCGGCTTCCATGGCCGCCGCGAGGCTGTGGACGATGCCAAGGACGGCGACGGCCGCTGGCTCTACCGCAACGACGCCCCCTACATCCTCACCACTTATTCCGAACTGCTGTTTGACCTCGCCGAGATCCAGTTTAAGTATGGCAGCAAGGCCGACGCCCTCGAAACGTGGAAGAAGGCCCTTGCAGCCGACATGGACTTCACCGCAAGCTACATAGTGCCCGGCAAGCTCGTCACCCTGAGCGACGGCAAGACCTACCACCAGGGCGACAAGGTGACCTCGGCCACATTCAAGGCCCTGGCACAGGAATACCTCAATGGCCCCTATGTGGCCGGCATGACCGTGGCCGACTTCACACTGTCGCACATCATGATGCAGAAGTTCATGGCTCTGTATCCGTGGGGCGCCAACGAGGTGTGGGTTGACCAGCGCAAATACATGTACGACATCCAGTACACCGGCGAGTATCCCACCAACGGCAACGGCTTCGACAAGACTATGGTGAACCAGAAGAAGGACGACGACCCCACCAAGGTGTACAAGGGCTTCTATCTGATGCCCGCCGAGGTGCAGAACCGCCGCTCGGCCTACAATGTGGACAACGCCGGCTCGCCCTGCTTCCGCCTGCGCCCGCGCTACAACTCGGAGTATATGTGGAACGTCAACAACCTGAAGGCCCTGCGCCCCATCTCTGGCGACGCGGCCAACTACCAGTGCTCGATTCCATGGTTTGCATATCCAGGCGACATGCCCAACTGATTGAGCAAGACGGCAATTTCATTTAACAACTAAACAAATAAAGACGACTACAATGAAATATATCAAATATTTAACTTTGTGCCTGCTCATGGCCCTTGTGGCCTCGTGCTCGGACGTTGATGTCACTTATCAGTTTGAAGAGGTTGACAACAGCAGCAAGGCATATGTGCAGATCTACTATGTGGTGCCGCTGCCCAGTGTGCCGGCCAACTACATCTACTACGTCGACATCAACGGCGTGGAGCATGGCAACGACGGCTCCACCTTCCTTGCCACCTACAACTTCATTCCCAGCGGTGATGTGGCCCTGTATTACACAGTCGACGCCGGCGACCTCAACATTGCATTCAAGGGTAAGGACAAGGCGGTGAAATATTCGGGCACGGTGAAAGACCTTAAGCCCGGCAAGCACTACCTGGCATTCGTCTACGACCTCGGCCAGGAGCCCAAGCTGCTCGAGGCCCCCGAAGTGCCCACATTCCCCGGTACGGCCGAGACCGCAACACACTGCTCGGTGCGCTTCTTCAACTTCCTGTATGAAGCCGACGGCACTCCGTTTAAGGACAAAATCCAGTATGCGCTCAAAAACACCGAGACCGGCGAATACGAGAACGTGGGCGAGGCCGTTGCCTTTGGCGAGGCCACAAGCTACTTCACTCCCACCATCAAGAAGACCGTGTTCAACAGCAAGGGCTATCAGCGCCGCGACCTCACCCTTTTCCGCATCGATGCCAACACGGGTGAGAACCTTGGCCAGCTGAAGTACACCACCACGGCAGGCAAGGAAGCCACATTCACCGACTGGTGGACGTGGTACATAGGCCGCGCCTATCTGCAGCTGCTCAGCGGCAACCGCACCGACAAGGCCAACCCGATGACCCTGAAGCAATTTGGCGCACTCTAACCCAATCAGGTAAGAGCAAAGCGGCCATCCGCCACCCTGTGGCGGCGCAACCCGCTAAAATATGAAACCAGTAGGTTTAAGCCCCAAAAAGGCTTGACCTACTGGTTTTTGTATGCTGTATAGCATAATTCTATAACACATTCTATTTTTTACAGCATAAATCGTGCATAATTGGTTGAAAACATGTGCATATTAGTGAAAAAAACGAAGAAAAAAGTTGCTTGGTATGAAAAAATGTTTTTTCTTTGTCGCTGCATGAAGTGAACAAACGGAGTGCAGGCATGTAAATAAACCAGAAATAAATTAAGGCGGATTCTTCACCACCCTTAGCTGCACGGGCTGCAGCACCCATTTATGCTACTAAGCATGGAAACCGTCCGCAATTTAGATACGGAATATTATTAAACCTAAACAACTAAAAACGTAACACTACTATTAAATTCATGTGCGTATGAAGAAGCAATGTGTATTGTTGGCTGCGCTGACACTGGCATGCGGAGCTCCCGTGGGCATGACAAGCCTCAACGGAGTGGGCTTCACCGCCGCCGCGCAAAGCAACAAAGTGACTGGCGTTGTCAAAGATGCCAAGGGCGAGCCTCTGATTGGTGCCACCATCATGGTAAAGGGCACTAAGCACGGCACAGCCACCGACCTTGACGGTAAATTCCAGGTAAATGCTGCTCCCGGCAGCACACTCATCGTGTCTTACGTCGGCTCCAAGCCCCAAGAGGTGAAGGTGACCGGCAGCTCAATGGAAATCACAATGGACGACGGCAGCCAGACCCTCGACGAGGTGGTGGTTACCGCTCTCGGCATCAAGCGCGACAAGAAGGCGCTGGGCTATGCCATCGACGACATCAAGGCCGATGAACTTATGAAAAACAAAAACACCAATGCCATCAACTCGCTGGCCGGCAAAATCGCTGGTGTGAACATCACCCAGTCGTCGGGCGCCGCAGGTTCCGGCTCGCAAATCATTTTGCGCGGTGGTACTTCCGGCTCTGAGAACATGGACAACCAGCCACTGTTTGTGGTCGACGGTGTGGTTTACGACAACTCCACCTCGAGCGTGGGCAACTCGGCCTTCGACGGCATGATGCGCTCGGCCACCACATCGAGCAACCGTGTGATGGATATCAACCCCGAGGACATCGAGAGCATGAGCGTGCTCAAGGGCCCGGCCGCTTCGGCACTCTACGGCTCGCGCGCTGCCAACGGCGTTGTGCTCATCACCACCAAGCAGGGTAAGGAAGGCAACGTTGAAATCAACCTCAGCGCCAAATACATCACTTCGTGGGCCACAAATCTGCCCAAGACCCAGACGCAGTTCAAGCGCGGCTACATGGACGACCAGTATGACGACCAGGGCAACTACACCGGTACCGTGTTTAACGACTATGCCTACACTTCATGGGGCGAACGCTATGATGCTTCCACCCAGAGCTACGACAACATCGGTAACTTCTTCCAGAACAGTGGCGTGTGGGACACCAACCTGAGCGTGGCCGGCGGCACCAAGAACAGCAAGTTCTACCTGTCGGGTTCGTTCTACGATCAAGACGGTATCGTGCCCACCACTGGCTACACCAAGACCACTTTCCGCTTCAATGGCGAGCAGAAGTATAAAATCTTCACATTCGGTGCCAACGCTGCCTACAGCGACGCCCGCACCACCAAGACCCTGACCGGCGCAGCCCTCTATGGCTCGAGCGGTACAGGCGCCCTCTATGGTGTGTACAACTGGTCGCCCAGCGACGACATGACTCACTACCTCGACGAGAACGGCAACCGCTACCGCATGTTTGGCAACCGCCTCGACCCGTGGGACGAGCGCGACAACCCATACTGGATTGTCAACAAGAACAATTTCTTTGACAAGACCGAGCGCTTCACCGGCAACTTCAACGTGAAGGCCGACATCACCGACTGGTGGTGGATCAACTACCGCATGGGTGTTGACTCCTACACCACTCAAAACTCTACCCGCTATGCTCCCGATGGTGCCATTAAGCAAGTATGGCAGAAAGGTATGATGAGCGACAACACCCTTAAGTACCGCTTCCTCTCTACCAACCTCATGACCAACTTCAACAAGCAGTTTGGCGACTTCAACGTGAACCTCATGCTGGGTACCACCACTGAGTATGCCAAGAGTGTGCGCGACTACATGATGGCTTGGAACTTTGCCGTTGAGGGCCTTTACAGCTACAGCAACGCCACCGACGACAACAAGAAGTTCCAGCACGGCAGCAGCCGCACTCGCCTCGTGGGTGTTTACGGTGAACTCCGTGCCGACTGGCGCAACGCCATCTTCCTGACCGTTACAGGCCGCAACGACTGGAACTCGACTCTGCCCAAGGCAAGCCGCTCGTTCTTCTATCCCTCGGTGAGCGGTGCCATCGCATTCACCGAACTCATGGGCGAAGCCCGTCCCGACTGGCTTACATTCGGTAAGCTGCGCGCTTCGTGGGCTGAGGTAGGTAAGGGCACCGTGCCCTACATGACCAACACTACTCTGTGGCCCGTTAAGACTTATCTCGGCGGCGTTACTGGCGTAGGTAACAATTGGGAGCGTGGTAACCCATATCTGGTGCCCGAGAAGACCCGTTCTACCGAGGTCGGTCTTGAACTCCGCTTCTTCCAGAACCGTCTGAAGTTTGACATCGCTTACTACACCAATAAGTCGATCAACCAGATTATCTCTCCGCGTGGCCCGCAATCCACCGGCTACATCTTCTGCATGCAGAATGTGGGTGTGGTTTACAACAAGGGTCTTGAAATCAGCCTTGGCGGCACTCCCATCCAGACTAAGGACTTCACTTGGGACATCAGCCTCAACGCTGCCGGCAACCGTGGCACCATGGATGGCCTGCCCGAGGGCATGGACGTGATGTATGTGACCGACGTGCAGTATGGCAACGTGCAGGCCGCAACATTCAGCGGCGGCCACTTTATGGCAATCGCCGGTAAGAGAATGACCCGTGATGATAAGGGCCGTCTTATTCTCGACAAGAATGGCATGCCCACAACCGACAATAAATCGTATGAGGTGGCCAACCGAGAGGCTAAGTTCACTGGCGGCCTTAACAACACCTTCACTTACAAGAACTTCTCGCTCAACATGCTGTGGGAGTTCCGCGTGGGCGGCGCTGTGTTCAACGGCACCAAGTATGCTATGACCCAGAACGGTGTCAGCCAGTTCTCGGCCGACGTGCGCAACCAGCCCCTCACCATTAGCGGTGTTAACGAAAAGGGCGAAGAAGTGACCAACACTTGGGAGGCCGACAAGACCTACACATTCGACGGCAAGGTGATGAGCGGCTACAACATCATCAAGAACTACTACACCGGCTACTACAACTACGAGTCGGCCAACTGGATCACCGATGTGAACTCGCTGCGCCTGCGCTCGCTGTCGCTGACCTACACTCTGCCTAAGGCATTCCTCGCAAAGACTAAGTTCATCAAGCGCGCAAGCCTCACAGCCACTGCCACCAACCTGCTCCTGTTCACCAACTACGATGGCGATCCCGAAGCAGCAGCCAGCGGCTCGGGCGTGGGTGGCTCTTCGTCGGTAGGCTTCGACTACTGCGGTGTTCCCTCTACTGCAAGCTTCGCATTTGGTGTGAACCTCACATTCTAAACAACAATTCTTGTTATCCATTAATTTAGACAGATTAAATATGAAACTATATAAATCATTATTATTGGGCGCGGCTGGAATGTCGATGCTGTCGATGACCTCGTGCAACGACTGGCTCGACATCAACACCAATCCCGAGAGCCCCACAGACGTAAGCGTTCAATACCAGCAGCGTCTGGCCCACATACAGTTCTATACCAACGACGCCAACCAGTTTGCCGCATGGCGCTCGTCAATGGCCATGGGCGACTGGACCCGCAACACCGCCGGCGGCACTTATGCCAACATGAGCGACTGGGCGCCTGCCGAAGGTATAGTAACAACCCCCTACCAGTGGTTCTTTGTGGGTGCCAATGTCAACAATCAGGACATGTACGACAAGGCCATGGCTGCAGGCAACTATCAGTATGCCGGCGCTGCCAAGCTGCTCCGTGCCTACGGCTTCATGCTGATGACCGACCTCTATGGCGAAATGCCCTACACCCAGGCTTGCGGTCCCAACGCAACGCCTGAATACGACACTGGCAAGACCATATTCCTGGGCTGCATCAGCGACATCGATGAAGCAATCGAGTTGCTTGAAAAAGGCCAAAGCCAAGCCACCAATATCCCCACTCTTGCTGCGGGCGACTCGTGGAACGGCGGCGACCTCAACAAGTGGATAAAACTGGCCTATCTGCTCAAGGCACGCTGGCTCAACCACCTTGTGAAGAAGGGCAGTGGCAGCTACAAGGACGGCAAGTATGACGCCACTGAAATTCTCGCATGCCTCGACAAGGCTATGCAGAGCAATGCCGACAACACCATCGTGAACCACACCGACGCCAACAGCTCGAGCCACGACGTGCTGGGCTGGGACGAGCCTGTGGACTACTCGCCTCTGTACTCGGTGTGCGGCATGAACTCAGGCTATATGCCCACCAAGATGCTCTATGACAACCTCACCAACTTTGCAGGCTGTGGCATAGAGGATCCTCGCGCCGACCACATCCTGCCTTGGGCAATGTCGGGTAAGAGTGCAACCACTCCAGCTGAAATCAAGTGGAGCGGCAACTGGCGCCGCTCGATGGGCGTCGACCTGCAGTCGGCAATCCGCACAAGCGGCGGCCCGATCCGTGCCATCTATAACAAGGACGAAGGTCGCTGGTATTGCAAGGACGCTGCCGCCGACCGCCTTGGCGACACCATCTATGTGGAGAGCACCAGCTCGTCGAAGGGCTATGCTGCCAACGTCGACCTGCTTTACCGCAACGTGAAGGGCGTTGACGGTTCGGCCGAGTCGGGCTCGTTCTACAGCCGCGTTTCTTCGCCCACATACATTGGCACCTATGCCGAGGCATGCTTCATCCGCGCCGAGGTGCTCTTCAACCAGGGCAACAAGGCAGGTGCCTACGAGGCTTATGCCAAGGGCGTGCGCGCCAGCATCGAGCTGATGAACTCTAAGCTGAAAACTTGGGTTTCTGAGGACCAGAGTCTTGAGAAGTGTCCGTCATTCACTCCGATGGAGCAGTCTGATATCGACAACTATGTGCAGAACGGTATCGGCACAGCAGGCGATCTCACACTGGGCAAGATTCTCACTCAGAAGCGTATAGCCCTCTTGTTCTCGGTGGAGATTTGGAACGACATGCGCCGCTACGACTTCAACCCCGAGTATTTCCTGGGTTGGAACATCCCAGCAGCTTACTATAAGAGCACAGCCGCACAAAAGGCAATACCTCTGGGTAAGCAGTTCCGCCGCTGGTGCCAGTGCTCGCATGAGTATAAATACAACAGCAAGAATCTGCAAGCCATTGGCGCGCAGGTGCCTGGTGCAACATTAGTTGACTCTAAGGGCAATGAGGTTACATGGAACCGCGCCGACGACGTTTGGACCATCAACGTGTGGTGGGACAGCGACCAGCAGTGATTTTTCCAACAGCGTGCAGTGCCTGAGCCGGTGGTTTGCGCACCTCCCTCTGGCAGCATAATACCGGCCAGCACACCGCGCACGCTGGGATACACATAGAATTATTAGTAAATGAATGCGTCACCCCAATAAAACGGGTGGCGCATTTTTTTGCGCTTTAACCGCAACTACCGTTAAATTTCTCAGTAAGTGGGCGGGCTTGTGTTGGCCGTTACGCTGAAAATCGCTAATTTTGCGGCATATTAGCGCATTGCGCACTTTTTTCACATGATGGGCAACAACACTTACACCAACGAGGAGGAGCTGAAGCAGACGGTGCACCTGCTGGCACGCGACATTGATGCGCGCGGCATGTGCCACATGCGGTTTGGCCGCGAGCCGCTGCCACGGCAAGGCCTGATTAGGGAGATAATTGACTTGTGCCGCGAGTTGCTGTTTCCTGGCTTTTTTGGCAGCGACAATGTGAACAGCTTCAATCTGGAATACAGGCTGGGGCTGCAGTGCGAGCGCCTGAAATCACTGCTCGAAAATCAAATCACCGCCTGCCTTGCGCTGGCCTCGCGCGACTCTGCCGCCACGGGCCTCGACGCCCTGCGCCGCCGGGCCGCGGGCATCACGGCTCGCCTTATTGCGCAGCTGCCCGAGTTGCGCCGCCTGCTGCACACCGATGTTGAAGCCATCTATCTGGGCGACCCGGCTGCCACCAGCCGCGAGGAGGTGATTTACTGCTATCCCTCGGTGAGAGCCATCACCAACTACCGCATTGCCCACGCCCTGCTGGCCGAAGGAGTGCCCACGCTGCCGCGCATCATCAGCGAGCAGGCCCACAGCGAGACGGGCATCGACATCCACCCCGGGGCGCAGATTGGCCACCACTTTGCCATCGACCACGGCACTGGCGTGGTGATAGGCGCCACGGCCATAATTGGCGACAATGTGAAGATCTACCAGGGTGTGACGCTGGGCGCGCGCTCGTTTCACACCGATGCCGACGGCAACCCCGTGAAGGGAATCCCGCGCCACCCAATAATTGGCAACAATGTGGTGATATACAGCAACGCCACCATCCTGGGCCGCGTCACCGTGGGCGATGGCGCCGTGATAGGCGGCAACATATGGGTCACCACCGATGTGGCTGCGGGCGAAAGACTGATTCAAGCAAAAGCAAACAATATAGTAAGACTGAAAAACGATGAGTGAGAAATTTGAAATGGTCGCCAAGACTTTTCAAGGCCTTGAGGGCGTGCTTAGCGACGAGCTGAAAGCCCTGGGAGCCGATGATGTGAAGGAAGGGCGCCGCATGGTGTCGTTCAAGGGCGACAAGGAGATGATGTACAGGGCCAACTTCTGCCTGCGCACCGCGCTGCGCGTGCTCAAGCCCATACACCAGTTCAAGTCGAGCGATGCCGACGACCTCTACCGCCAGGTAAAGGACTTTGACTGGAGTTCAATAATGACGGAAAACAGCACTTTTTCCATCGACACCACAGTGTTCAGCGACAGCTTCCGTCACTCGCGCTTTGTGACCTACCGCGTGAAGGACGCCATTGCCGACTACTTCAGCGAAAAGTGCGGCAAGCGCCCGTCGATAAGGCTCACTTCGCCCGACTTCAAATTCAATGTGCACATCAGCGACCACGACGTGATTTTGTCGCTCGACTCATCGGGCGAGCCGCTGTACAAGCGCGGCTGGCGCGTGGCGCAGACCGACGCGCCCATCAACGAGGTGCTGGCCGCCGGCATACTCAAACTCAGTGGCTGGGACGGCAAGTGCAATCTTGTGGACCCCATGTGCGGTTCGGGCACTTTCCTCATCGAGGCCGCGCTGATGGCCGCCAACATCAATCCGGGCGTGTTCCGCACCGACTTCGCTTTTCAGCACTGGGCCGACTATGACAGCGACCTCTACGACCAGATATACAACGACGACAGCCAGGAGCGTGAGTTCAACTTCAAGATTTTCGGCTCCGACGTGTCGCCCAAGGCAATAGCAATAACACGCGCCAATGTGAAGAGCGCTGGTGTGGCAAAATACGTCGACATCGAAATGAAGTCGATTCAGGACTACAACGAGCTGCCTGCCGAGGGCAAGGGCATTCTCGTCACCAATCCGCCTTATGGCGAGCGCCTGAAGCTCGACGACCTTGCAGCCCTCTATGCCGCACTAGGCGAGAAGTTGAAGCGGGTGTTCCGCGGCTACGACGCGTGGGTGATTGCCAGCAACGAAGAGCTCATCGACCAGATAGGCCTCAAGCCGTCGGTGAAATATCCTCTCTTCAATGGCGACCTGCCTTGCGAACTGCGCGAATATGTGATATTCGACGGCTCGTTCAGCGAGATGCGCCGCGCCGGAGGCTCGATTAAGAATGAGGGATTCCGCCGCAGCGAGGACAAGCGCAAGCTGTATCGCCGCGACGGGGGCGACCGCAAGTCCGCCTTTGGCCGTGACGGCGACAAGCCAGGCCGTCGCGAGGGCGGCGAGCGCCGCTTCGGCTTCAAGGGCCGCGACGAAGGCCGCCGCTTCGACCGCGAGGGCGAGGAGCGCCGCAGGGCAGGAGCCTTCCGCAGCGAGCGCCCCTATGCCGAGCGAGGCCGTGAGGAAGGCGAGAACGGAGCCGCCGACGCCAAGGAGGCATTCTGGCACAGCGAGGCCTTCCGCCGCAAGATGCTGCGCGGCCGCAAGCCCACGCTGGGCGTGGAAAACGAGCGCCCCATAGTGCACGG
Source organism: uncultured Muribaculaceae bacterium (assembly GCA_934661195.1). Lineage (GTDB taxonomy): Bacteria > Bacteroidota > Bacteroidia > Bacteroidales > Muribaculaceae > Sodaliphilus. The sequence goes on along the minus strand of CAKUJD010000004.1, from coordinate 17,062 downwards.
CCGCCGCAATGGCTGGAAGCGCAAGGGCCTCGACGACAACAACGACACTAATAACAACAATACAGATAACAACACCAGCACAAATGACTAACGAGAAAGTGAACATACTGCTGCTTGGCTCGGGCGGCCGCGAATGCGCCATAGCCTGGAAGCTGAGCCAGAGCCAACTGCTCAACCATCTTTTCATAGCTCCCGGCAACGCCGGCACCGACCAGTATGGCCAGAACCTCAACATAAAGCCGCTCGACTTCGAGGCCGTGGCCCAGGCTGTGCTCGACCACAAGGTGGACATGCTGGTGGTGGGCAACGAAGACCCGCTGGTGGCCGGCATAGCCGACTACTTCAAGGGCCGCGCCGACCTGCAGGGCGTGCGCGTGATTGGTCCGTCGCGCCTGGGCGCGCAGCTTGAGGGCAGCAAAGACTTTGCCAAGGGCTTTATGGAGCGCCACGGCATTCCCACGGCCAAATACCTTAGCGTCAACGCTGACAACATCGAAGAGGGCTACAAGTTTCTTGAGGCCCAGAAGCCTCCCTACGTGCTCAAGGCCGACGGCCTTGCCGCCGGCAAGGGCGTGCTCATAGTCGACACTCTCGACGAGGCCAAGCAGGAACTCGGCCAGATGCTGGGCGGCATGTTTGGCAAGTCGTCGGCCACGGTGGTCATCGAGCAGTTCCTGAAGGGCATTGAGTGCTCGGTGTTTGTGCTCACCGACGGCGTGAGCTATCGCGTGCTGCCCGTGGCCAAGGACTATAAGCGCATTGGCGAAAACGAGCAGGGCCTCAACACAGGCGGCATGGGCTCGGTGTCGCCCGTGAGCTTTGCCGACGAGGCGTTTATGGCCAAGGTGCGCGAGCGCATCATCGAACCCACCATCAAGGGCCTGCAGAAGGAGCAGCTGCCATATTGCGGCTTTGTGTTCCTGGGTCTGATAAACGTGGAGGGCGACCCCTATGTGATAGAATACAACGTGCGCATGGGCGACCCCGAGACCGAGGTGGTGATGCCGCGCCTGCAAAACGACCTGGTGCAGCTGCTGCTGGCCACCGCCGACGGCCATCTGGCCGACACACAGATCAGCATCGATCCGCGCTATGCAGTGACGGTGATGATGGTGAGTGGCGGCTATCCCGAAAAATATGAGAAGGGCAAGCCCATCACCGGCCTCGACGCCGTGGAGGGCAGCGTGGTGTTCCATGCGGGCACCGCACGCGACGAGCAGGGCCGCCTGGTTACTGCCGGAGGCCGCGTGCTGGCCGTCACCAGCTATGGCGCCACCAAGCAGGAGGCCCTCGACCAGTCGTTTGCCAACATTGCCAAAATCAATTTCGACAAGAAGTATTTCCGCCGCGACATTGGCTTCGACCTGAAGTAGGGGGGGCGGTCACATTCACCCACACAACGCATCACAGCGGCGGCCGCTGCCATGCCACAGCGCGGCAGGCAGCGGCCGCTTGCTTATTTTTCACATCACACACAAGTGCACAATGAGTTTCAGAGAAGAGAAAATAAATGAGTTTTTTAACGGCCGCCGCTTTCTGGCAGTGATGGCCGTAGCCTATGTGGCGCTAAGCTGGCTGGCGCTGCAAAGCGGCAACATAGTGATTTCGCACGCCGGTGGCGGGGTGTTTTTCCCCTCGCCCGAGGCACTCATCACCAGCCGTGTGGCTTCGTGGGCGGCCAACACCGTGTGCACCCTGGGCGTGTGCGCTCTGCTCATCACGCTCAACCGCATGTTCAACTTCGTGCGTTCGTACACTGTGGTCTATGCCTCGGCATTCCTGCTGCTGCAGGTGGGCAACCCCATGGCCAGCGTGCAGTTCTATGTGGGCACGGCCCTGTGCCTGGTGCTGCTTGGAGCCTCGTTCGTGATGTTTGCCGAGTATCAGGACAAGCAGCGCTCGCAGCGCAGCATATTCATCGCCTTTGCACTGGTGTCGTTTTGCTGCATGTTTCACTACTCGTTTCTGTTTCTGGCTCCAGTCATGCTCATAGGCTTCATGCAGATGCGTGCCATGAATCTGCGCGGTCTCATAGCCATGGTGCTTGGCCTTGTCACCCCCTACTGGATAGCGCTGGGCATGGGACTGGTTGATCCCCGCTCGTTCTCTGTGCCGCAGGTGTCCACCATCTTCACCGTGATTGCCGCAGGCACACTTGCCCACGCAGGCGTGGTGACAGCCGCTGTCACTGCTACGGCCACAGTGGTGCTTACGGCCATCAACATGTTCACCATATTCAACTACCGCTTGCAGACGCGCCTCTACAACGCTTTCTTTGCCGTGCCCGCGCTGCTGGCCATCATGGCCATGTGCATCGACTACAATAACGTGTCAACCTACATGCCCGCACTCAACCTGTGCCTTGCCATTCAGGTGGCGCACACGTTCACAATCTCCACCGCGCTGCGCCGCTACCTGCTTATGGTGGTGCTCATCGCCGCCGCTGCAGCCAGCTATGTGGCCCAACTTATGTAACACACCCATCACACTCTGCATCATGCTAAAGATAATAGTAGAAAGTCACATCCCCTACATCAAAGGGCGGCTTGAGCCCTGGGCCCAAGTGGAATATCTCGACACCGAAGCCATAACCCCGCAAGCCGTGCGCAGCGCCGATGCGCTGCTGGTGCGCACCCGCACCCGCTGCAACGCGCATCTGCTCGGCGGCAGCCGCGTGAGCTTTATAGGCACAGCCACCATAGGCACCGACCACATCGACCTTGACTATTGCGCCAGCCGCGGCACAGCTGTGGCCAACGCCCCGGGCTGCAACGCCCCGGCTGTGGCCCAGTGGGTGCTGGCGTCCATAGGCCGCTGGATGGACATGCGTGGCGTGACCAACGCTCACAGCCTCACCCTGGGCGTGGTGGGCGTGGGTCATGTGGGCTCGATAGTGGAGCGCTGGGCACGCCAGCTGGGACTTAATGTGCTGCTGTGCGACCCGCCGCGTGCCCGGCGAGAGGGCCCCGATGGCTTCTGCACCATGCGACAGCTGGTGGCGCGCAGCAGCATCATCACATTTCACACACCGCTCTCGGCGGGCGGCGACTATCCCACAGTGCACCTGTGCGATGAGGCGATGCTCTCCGCAGCCGCCAAGTGCCGTCTGCTCATCAATGCCGCCCGCGGCCCCATTGCCGACAATGCCGCCCTGCTGCGCTGGCCAGGCGACGTGGCCATCGACTGCTGGGAACACGAGCCCGCCATCAGCCCCGGGCTGCTGCAAAAGGCATTTGTGGCCACTCCCCACATAGCCGGCTACTCAAGCGAGGGCAAGCAGCGCGGCACAGCCATGGTGATAGAGGCCCTTAACCGCCATTTCGGCATCAGCGCCCAACCGCCCCACGTGGCCGCCCCAGCCCTTGGCGCAGCCGCCGTCACATTCGGCAGCATCATGCGCAGCTACGACCCCCTGGCCGATACCGCCCGCCTCAAAGCCACCCCCAGCGACTTTGAGCAGCAGCGCAACCACTACCTCCTGCGCCCCGAAGTCTCCTAACCCCCTGCGCCAAGGCGCGTCAATTTATTTTTAGGATGATTTCATTCGTTCGTTTTTCGGTTCGCTTGGGCCGAATGTGTTATATTTGCCACAAAATAGCCACATGGTTAAGGATATGAGTGAAAAAAAACACAAAATCGATATTCTCGACTTCGACGGGTATATTCGTCAAGGAGAGCCCAGTCAAAAAGAGAAGGCCTCAATTTGGCAGACTGCAATAGGCTTGCAGGCTGTGGACGGATTGCGCACTTCCGACTACCTTAAAGCTACAGCATGCAAGCACATTGATGGCGAAATTGACATTGATGAGGTCCGTGAACTGATAAAGAGCTACTACCTGTCGAAGTCTAATCGTGAACCTGATGATGACGAGAAGCAAGAGGCTGATAAGGTTTCGGCCAACATCACCAAGGTGCTTTCGTCGCAGGCGTTGGATCTGAGCACCGGAGGCTATATATCGGTTCACCGCAGAGTGTTTGAAGGCGTGTTCAAGCATGCCGGCAAATTGCGTGATTACGACATCACCAAGCGCGAATGGGTGCTTGATGGCGACACCGTTAACTATTTGAATTGGGAAGATTTACATAGGGCACTTGACTACGACATAAGTCGGGAGCGGGAGTTTAGCTACAAAGGCATAGCGCCCGACGCCATTGTGAAGCACATAGCACAATTCGTTTCGGGGTTGTGGCAAATTCATGCGTTTTGCGAGGGTAACACCCGTGCAACGGCAGTGTTCACAATACTCTATCTCCGCTCAATAGGTTTTAACGTTGATAATAGCCTGTTTGCTCGTCATTCTTGGTATTTTCGCAATGCCTTGGTTCGGGCAAACTATAGAAATGTAATCAAGGGGATAGATTACACACCTGAATATTTGGAGCATTTCTTTTGCAATTTGCTGCTGGGAGAGCAGTGGGATTTGCGCAATCGATACCTCCACATCAACGCCACCGGCGAGTGGAAAGCCCAGCCAAAGGCTGTCGACCCCCCAAGTACCCCCCAAGTACGGCTTCAACACCCCCCAAGTGCCCCCCAAGTTGAGAGTGGACTGAGTATGCGAATCAGCCAACTCGTAAAGGCCATTGGCGACAAAGAGATGACGATAAAAGAGATGCTTGAAGCAATGGGGCTTAACGACCGAAAAAGTTTCCGTAGTCTATATTTGAATCCAGCCATCAGCGAGGGCTACGTGCGTTTGCTCTACCCCGACTCACCCCGCCACCCCCGCCAAAAGTACCTCCTGACCGCCAAAGGCCAAGCGGCCCGCCACTGACACACCGAATAATAAAAATGCGCGCTTGGCGTTAAAATATAAATGATGGAATTATAATGAAAAGCTTATGAGTAACTCTAATGATAGTGGATTTGCAAATTTGTTTATTTTGGCTGTAATAGGCTATGTGGTTTGGATTGCTGTGACTTCACAAAAAAAATCTGAGGGAAGAAATGAAGCTTCACCCAATACACAAATAGATGTACAAACATCACCGCAGCAGTATGACAATCCAGTTCCTGTTCGTTCAATGCCAATGGAGCAGCAGGTGGCGCCACAAAAACGTGTAAGAAGTTCTAAAACACCAGATGATGCTTATGATGAGGGATATGAAGAGGGATATGAACAAGGCAAGGAAGATGGACAAAGAGGTCGAAATCATGGCTATGGATACGATGATTCAAGCGACTACTATGGATACTATGAAACTAAGTATGAGGAGGGATACGAGGATGGATATGAAGAAGGTTATTCAGAAGGCGAATCCCAATATGAAGAAGAATGAATTTTAAATAAATAGCGTGAGTTCGATTAAAACGACTCGTTCTGATAAAAGTGTTTCAGACATTTGTGATTGGGAAACGATGAAACATATCGTAACGAATATGGACTCGGTCAATGACAGACTATTGTTATGGTGATACTCACGTTTCTTGCTATTCAGTAGGGCTTCAATCCCTCTGCAGTAGAGCATTGCATTAAAAACTTTGCCGAACCCATCTGCCATCACATAAAATCCCGTAATTTTGTCATCGGAGGGTATGTCGATAGAAGTATTTGTTTGAAGTTCAGCACATTTAAATTTATTGTCGCTAACCGCCAATTTTCAACGACTTAACTTTCATCGAGTTCACATTATTAGGTTAATAGTTCATTTAGTTTAAAGACATGAGTTTAATAGATAAATTTTTTGGAAGGGACAAAGGCTGTAAAAAGAATATGGCAATAGATTCTCAGCAATTCATTGGTAGTAAAGACGTGGAGCCAAAAGGATTTAAGTTGTCTCAACTTAGGGGCATTAAGGTCAATTCTGCTCTATGCCTAACTCCTATTGATGCTGATAGCCTATTTAATCCAGATAATATGGATTTAATCTCCTTGTGTACATTTTATGATGATAAAATATCTGCTTATCTGCCAACATTGGATTTCTCAACCCCAGAATCTGCTCAAAAATGCATAATTAGGACAATCAAACAAACAGAGGCTGGTCTTAGTTTTGCATATGCTGCTCGCATAGGACGAGGATTGGTAGGTGTTATTTATGTAAATACACCAATGCTTAATTCAAAAATTAAATTTCCGTATTGGACTATTGATTTCTTTTTGCTCGAGCCGCATAGAGGAAAACAGTTAATGCCGCGCTTTTTATTAGGGATGTCATTTTACCTAAGAGAGGTGCTGAAACTAAAACAGTATTTTATTGTTGTTGATGAGACGAATACAACGTGCATAAGAATGCTAGATAATTGTCTGTTTATAACTAAACGACCTGATATGTCCTTTGTAGACCCCAATATAGGAAAAAAGGCGGTCGCATTTCAATGCAATTTACACTCTGAAAAATTCACAAAGTATTAGTGGTTGATTATATGTGAGTTTGTAAACTTGTTCGTGGAAATTGATTGAAATAAGCCGCTTTAACTATGGTAGTAATAAAAGACAGCCGCCTGAGGGGGCGGCTGTCTTCGTTATATTTTGTGGCCGGGGTTATTTTGCGGCCGTGGCTTTCTTGCGGGTCGCGGTCTTCTTTTTGGCGGCTGGCTTCTTGGCGGCCGCGCCGGCGGTGCTCTTGCGAGTGGCGCGGCGGGTCGAGCTCTTGGTGGCGTTGGCTTCGTCGGCCACTATGGCGCGGCAGTCGTCGAGGGTGAGTGTGGCGGCGTCGGTGCCCTTGGGCAGCTTGAAGTTTTTCTTGTTGTAACTGATGTAGGGGCCGTAGCGGCCGTTGAGCACTTGCAGACCGGGCTCTTCAGCGAATTCCTTAATCACTCGCTGGGCCTCGGCGGCGCGTTTGTCGGCTATAAGCTGGCAGGCCTCGTCGAGGGTGATGCTCTCGGGCGAGATGTCTTTGGGTATCGACACGAATTTGCCGGCATGCTTCACGTAGGGGCCGAAGCGGCCTATGGCCACCGTCACCTCGCTGCCTTCAAATTCGCCCAGGTCGCGCGGCATCTCAAACAGTTTCAGGGCCTCGTCGAGGGTGATGGTGGCCACGCTTTGGTCTTTGCGCAGCGAGGCGAAGCGAGGCTTCTCGTCTTCGTTGGTGGTGCCGAGCTGCACCAGCGGGCCGTAGCGGCCTATCTTCACGCTCACAGTGCGGCCCGTCTTTGGGTCGGTGCCCAGCACGCGTTCGCCCACTTTGTGCTCAAGGCGCAGAGCCGACACCTTCTCCACGTCGGGGTGGAAGTCCTTGTAGAAGTGGTCTATTTCCTGATTCCACACCTGCTTGCCTTCGGCAATGTCGTCAAACTCGCTTTCAACTCGGGCCGTGAAGTTGTAGTCCATGATGCCAGGGAAATACTTCATCAGGAAGTCGTTGACCACCATGCCCACATCGGTGGGTATGAGTTTGCCTTTCTCAGCCCCAGTCATCTCGCTTTTGACGCTCGCGGTGATTTTGCCTCCGCGCATGGTCAGCGTCTCGTAGTCGCGCTTCTCGCCGCGGCTCTCTCCCTTCTCCACATAGTCGCGCGCCTGGATGGTGCTGATGGTGGGGGCGTAGGTCGACGGACGGCCAATGCCCAGCTCCTCGAGCTTGCGCACCAGCGATGCTTCGGTGTAGCGTGGCGGCTGCTGGGTGAAGCGCTGTGTGGCGGTCACGTCGTCGGCCTCCATGCCCATGCCCACCGTCATTGGGGGCAGCGAGTGGCTGGCATCTGATGCGGGCGCGTCGTCGTCGGTCGACTCCATATACACGCGCAGGAATCCGTCGAACTTAATCACTTCACCGGTGGCGGTGAAGTGCTCTGCGCGGTTGCTTATGGTGATGTCGGCAGTGGTTTTCTCCACTTGCGCGTCGGCCATTTGCGATGCAATGGTGCGCTTCCATATGAGTTTATACAGTTTCTTCTCTTGTGCCGTGCCGGTTATTTCGTGGTTGGCGATGAAGGTGGGGCGTATGGCCTCGTGTGCCTCCTGCGCGCCCTTGCTGGTGGTGTGGTAGTGGCGCACCTTGAGGTATTGCTCGCCAAGGCCGGTGGTGATTTCGTTGCTTATGGTGCCTATTGCCAGGCTCGACAGGTTCACCGAGTCGGTACGCATGTAGGTGATGTGTCCGGCCTCGTAGAGCGACTGTGCCACGCGCATGGTTTGCGACACCGAGAAGCCCAGCTTGCGCGAGGCCTCCTGCTGCAGTGTGGATGTGGTGAATGGCGGCGCGGGCGACTTTTTCAGCGGGCGCACGCTCACGTCGGCCACTTTAAACTGGGCCGTCGAGCAAGCCTCGAGCAGGGCTTTGGCCTCGTCGTGGCTGGCGAGGCGGCGGTTGAGCTCGGCGTTGATGCTGGCGCTGCTGCCCTCGGGGCGCATGGTGCTGGTCACGCGGTAGTATGCCTCGCTCTTGAAGTTTTGTATCTCTTTTTCGCGCTCGGCAATGAGGCGCACGGCCACGCTCTGCACGCGTCCGGCCGATAGGGCCGGCTTGATCTTTTTCCACAGCACAGGCGATAGTTCGAAGCCCACGATGCGGTCGAGCACGCGGCGCGCCTGCTGGGCGTCGACCAGGTTGATGTCGATGTCGCGCGGATTCTCGATGGCTTTTAGAATGGCGGGCTTGGTGATTTCGTGAAACACGATGCGGCGCGTGTTCTCGGGCTTCAGCCCCAGCACCTCATACAGGTGCCAGGCTATGGCCTCTCCCTCGCGGTCTTCATCGCTTGCGAGCCACACCGTCTTGGCCTCCTTGGCTGCCTTTCGCAGTTCGGCCACAAGGGCTTTCTTGTCGGCGGGTATCTCATATATGGGCTTGTAGCCGTCGTTCACATCGATGCTGAAGTCCTTCTTGTGCAGGTCGCGGATGTGACCGTAGCTCGACATCACTTTGTAGTCTTTGCCCAAGAACTTTTGGATTGTTTTGGCCTTGGCGGGAGACTCAACTATAACTAAATTCTCAGCTGGCATATCTAATATATGTTTTTTCCTGTTGTAATTATTCGCTCTCGATTTTTGCGGCGTGTGGGGCGGTGTGTGGCGCGCCCTTTCTGCAAAATCGGGTGCAAAATTATATAAAAAAACATTACCCCACATATTATAATGTGAAAATTTAGCTTTTTTGCCATTTTTGCGGCCAATTGCACTACTGGGGCAAAGAAGCGAGAGGGCGCAACCGCCATGGCTGCGCCCTCTCTAAATTATGGGTCGTATAGTGTCGTCTTACTTGGCACGCATCAGCCGTTTAACGGCTGTGCGTGTGCCGTCGGTGTAGGTGGTGACCTCAATATTGAGGCCGTCGGCGGGTGTGGGGCTCACCACTCCCGACGGGGTAACGTAGCTGCGTGTGAGCACCGTCTTCTCGGCAGTCACGCCCTCCACGCCGCTCATGCTCACCTCGCACGACACAGGCTGGGAAGTGTAGTGGCCGCGCTTGGCTGCCACTACGGTCACAGTGTAGGTGCCTGCGGGCAGTTTCACCACACCTTCGGCGCTTGCGCTGCTGGCTGTGGTGGGCACCGAGCCGTCGAGGGTGTAGAAGTAGGTGACGCCATCAAGCGGACAGCTGAATTTCACCGAGCTTTCGCTGCCGTTCACTGCAATGGCAGGCAATGGCACGCTGTCGGGCACGGCCACAACGGGAATCAGTTTCACAAATCCCTTGTAGCTGGCTGCAAGGGTGTCGGCCAGCACGTCGGCCACATCCATCCACAGCACATTGCCCTTCACCTGGAATGCCGTGCCGGCTGCCTTGGTGCTCCAGCTGAGCCCTTCGGTCTGGGCGAGTGTGGCGTCGCACTTGATGCTGTCGCTGCGGTGGTTGTCACCAAAGTAGACCACGCTCATCGCACCGGCCTGCGCTCCCGGCTCGTCGGCAAATGTGCGCAGCATCGGGTAGCGTCCTTTCTCAAAACTCCAGTAGGCGGTGTCGAGGCCTTCGATGGGCTCGCCGCTGGTGAGCTGGGCCGTGGTGAGCGGCTGCGTGCCGCTGTATTCGGCACTGTGGCACGAACTGTAGGCCGACAGTTGGCCGTCGTAGTAGCAGGCCTTGGCTTTGCCTTTCACATACAGTTTGCCCACAATGTTGCCAATGGTGGTGGGATCCACCTTGGGATCGATTTCCATGATGCCCACATTGAGCGCGGCCACAGCCATGGTGTCGGCCGTCTTGCCGTTATACCAGGCCATGATGCCGCCCACGTATTTCGAAGCCTTGATGTGGCCTGTGTTGAGCACATTGCGCATGGTGCCGAAGTTGGAGTGGCATATGCCGCCGGCCGAGTTGAGGCGGTTCACCTCATAGTTGGCGTTGATTTTCTTGGCAATCACTTCGCCGGTGTTCTGGCAGTTTTCAATTGTGCCCCGGCTTGCGGCTGCAATGCCGCCGGCATACTGGAATCCGGCCACAATGGTGCCGGCGTTGTAGCAGTCCTTGATGAGTCCCGCATTGTGGTAGCCCGTCATGCCGCCCGTGTTGCCCGAGTGGCCGATCACGGTGGCGTAGTTGCGGCAGTTGATGATGTCGCCGCCATAGTTGTGGCCCACAAAGGCCGCAGTGTGTGAGTAGCCCACAAAGTAGCAGTCGCTGGCCATGCGCAGGTTTTTCACCACGCCGCCGGCCTTCAGGTTGTTGACGAAGCCGGTGTTGTTTTCGCGCGTGGCTATCTTGCCTGTGGAGTCGAGAGTGCAGTATATGAGGCGCACGTTGTGTATGGTGTGGTTGTCGCCGTCGAGTACACCGCCGAAGGCGTAGTTGGCCTTGCTGCTGCCTGCAATGCCTATGCCCTTGAACTCCTGGTCTTTCTCAACATCGATGTCGTTGGTGATCTTGAAGTATGAGCCGCTGAACGACAGCTGGTTGTCCACGGTGGCCTTGCTCAGCGTAATCAGGTCGTCTTTGTTTTCAATCAGGTAGGGGCTCTCGGCTGTGCCCTTGCCCTTGAAGCGGCTCATGGGCGCGCAGCGCACCATTATGTATTTCCTAACCGCGCCGCTCGAGGCGAATATGGTGTCGGCCGAGAAAGTGCCGTTCAGGTGGAAGTTGCCGTTCTGGTCCACGCTCAGACCGTGTCCGTCGTCGGCCAGGGCGCCGTTCATCAGCACTTTCCACTTCACTCCGTTCAGTGTTGAGCCCTTGAAGTCTTCGGCCACGTTGTCGATGTTCTGGTCGTCGTTGGCAAACGGCGCCGCTGCTGCCGACACATATGCGGCTGTGTTGGCGCTGATGCTCTTAAGACGCGGATACAGGCCCTTGGTGAAGGTCCATGTGGTGTCGCTGAATGTGCTGTCTACCGCGCTGCCGCTCACAAGGCGGCTGGTGGGCACTGCTGCTGAGGTGAGTTTGGCGTTGGCCGTAATCAGCTGTCCGTCGTAGTAGCAGTTGCTGATTACGGGCGCGCTGCCGCCAGTCTGCGGGTCATATTTGCCCACAAAAGGCGACTGTGCGTCGGTCGAGGTGCTCTTTATGGCACCCGTCACATAGCAGCGGGTGAGTATCGAGTGGTCGGCGTGGCCCTCAAGGCCCACGTTGATGTTGAGGCCAATCAGGCCGCCTGCCTGCGGGCCGCCAAGGCGGTTCTCGCCGGCAAAGTAGCAGTCGGTGATCTCCATGGCCTGCGCGCCTCCCACGATGCCGCCGGCCGAGGTCTTGCCCACCGAAGTGCCGGTGTAGCCAATTTCGCCCACGGCAAAGCAGCGGCTCACGGGAGCCTCGGTGCTTACGCCCAGCATGCAGCCTGCCATCACTCCGGCGTGCTGCACCACTACGGTGCCGGCAAAGTAGCTGTCGGTGAGGTAGCCGCCGCGCTCCTTGCCCATGAATCCCACAACGCCGCCCACCGAGGTGGTGTATTCGGTGGCGGTGCTTATCACTGTGGCGCCTGTGGCGCTGAGCAGCTTCATGGGCGAGCGGCCCACGCCTGCCACGCCGCCCGTCTGGCTGTTGCCAATCACGGTGCCGTTGCTGAATGTTACGTTGGTTGCAGGGCCCACTATGCCCGCCACGCCGCCTGTGCAGAAGTTGCCTTCCACTTTGGCGCCTGTCACGGTCACGTTTTCAATGCTGCCCTGGCAGTAGGCGGCCAGTGTGCCTGTGTAGTAGTATCCCGACTTGATCACGGGGTTGGTGAGGCGCACGTTTTTCAGCACACCGGTGGTGTCGACTGCGCCAAAGAGGGCCGCATAGCCGTCGGTCACAGATTCCACCGTAAGGTTACTGATGGTCTTGCCGTTGCCGTCATATGTGCCGCCAAAGCGTATGTAGTCGTCGTTGCCGCCAATGGGGCTGAACTTGTATCCGTTCATGTTGATGGCGGCCGTCTGCTTGAAGTATTGGCCTGCATACTTTGTGCCGCACCGGCGCACTGGGTCGATGTCGGTCTCAAAGTTCACGCTGTCCGACAGCGCTATCAGGTCGTTCACGTTTTCAATCAGGTAGGGGTCGGCCTCGGTGCCGCTGCCCTTGAAGCCGGCTTGTGCGCGTGCTGCTGGCAGCTTCAGCTCAAATGGCAGCTTCACGCTCGAGCCAGAGCACATCATCACGTAATATTTCCCGTCGGTGGAGTTGATTATCCAGCTGCCCCACTGCAGCTGTCCGCCCTTGGCGCTGCCCTTGATTTGCTTGTAGGGGAAGAACAGCCGCTTTTCGGGGTCGTAGCGGTAGCACTTGTAGCGTGCGCTGTTGTTCTCCATTATCAGTTGCGGCGCAATGGCCATGGTGGAGTCGCCGTGCACTGCCACATTCACGCGGCTGCCGGTGCCTGCAAAGTTGTAGAGTGTCACCTGGTTGGTGGCTGTCTGTTCGGCAATCACTGGGAAATCGCGGCTGGTCACCGCTCCGGTGGTGTCGGTCACGCCCACGGTCATGGTGGTGTTGGCCGGCTTGAAGTCCGAGCGCACGCGCACACCGTCGAGGATATAACCCTTGTATTTGCCGCTGGTTATGAGCAGCGTCCAGGGGTCGAGGGTGAGCACGCCGCCTTCAATGTGGCCTGTGATCACGGCTGTTGTGTCGATGGTGGTGTAGCTGGGGTTCACCTTCACGATGTCGCAGTTGCCGTAGTTCTGGCTGTCGTACACCGACTGCCTCGGCACGGTCACGGTGCCCGTCTGCCAGTCCACGCTGCCGGTGGCGCTCTTGCCATAGCCTCCGAAACCCTTGATTTCGATGGTGCTGCCGCTGATGGCGTAGGTCACAGGGCAGGCGCGCTTAAACGTTGGCTCGGTGGTGCCGGTGGTGTAGTCGATTTGCAGGCTCGGGCTCTTCAGGTCGGAAGCCTGCACCCGTTGCGCTTTGCGCGCCGCTTTGTGGGCACTCTGCTTCATTGTGCGCTGCTCCAGCTGCTGAATGGGGTGTGCCACCGCGCTTCCGGCGGCTTTCAGCGCTCCAACCCGCCCCTTGGGGCCGGGCTTCGCTTTTGTGGCCGATGCGTCGGCAAACGGGCTGGCGGTGCCGGCTGTCGCCGTCAGTGCAGCCACCGATGCCAATGTGGCCAAAAATAAGTGGAATTTCCTCATATTTGTTAATAAATTGGTTGATAACTCCACAAAGTTATTAATAAATGTCGAATTTTTGGCCATCGTGATTTTGTTTTGCATTAATTTGCCGCTATTCTATATTTGCACTAAATTTGCCCCTGACAAAAATAGTGAGAACCCAATGAATGAACCATTGCTGAGCCAGCTGTATCTGAAAGATACGGCGTTTCAGAACCTTATGCAGGAGCGCATCTACAATGTGCTGCTCATCGCGTCCACCTACGATGCCTTTATGATGGAAGAGGACGGACGCGTGGAGGAACAAATCTATTTCGAGTATGTGTCGCTCAATCTCAGCTCGCCGCCGCGCGTGACGCGCGTCAGCGACTACGCCAGCGCCATGGCCACTCTGGCCGAGAAGCACTACGACATCATAATTGCCATGCCGGGTGTCGACATCACCGAGACTTTCGCATCGGCCAAGGAAATCAAGCACATGTATCCCGACACGCCAATTGTGGTGCTTACGCCGTTTTCGCGCGAGGTGTCGCGCCGCCTTGTGGGTGAGGACTTCAGCGGGGTTGACTATGTGTTCAGCTGGCTGGGCAATGTCGACCTGCTGGTGGCCATCATCAAGCTGCTCGAGGACAAGCTGAATGCCGAGAACGACATTATGGGCGTGGGCATACAGATGATTTTGCTCGTTGAGGACTCGGTGCGCTTCTACTCATCTATATTGCCCACTCTGTATAAGTTCATTCTGCGCCAGTCGCAGCGGTTCTCCACCGAGGCGCTCAATGCTCACGAGGCCATGCTGCGCATGCGCGGACGGCCAAAGGTGATGCTGGCGCGCGACTATGAGGAGGCCAAGCGGCTCTACGACCACTACCGCGAGCACATATTGGGCGTAATCAGTGATGTGTCGTTTAAGCGCGGTGGCGTCAAGGACAAGCACGCGGGCCTGCGCCTGGCGCGCTATCTGCGCGATTGCGACCCCTATCTGCCCATCATCATCGAGTCGAGCGACGCCGACAACCGCGAGCGGGTGGCCGAGTTCGGCGGCACTTTCCTCGACAAGAACAGCAAGAAGTTGCCTGTCGACCTGGGGCAGGCCATAATGGACCACTTTGGCTTTGGCGACTTCATAATCCGCAATCCCGAAACGGGCCGCGAAATAATGCGCATCAGCAGTCTTAAGGAACTTCAGAACCACATTTTCGACATCCCGGCCGAGTCACTGCTGTATCACGCCAAGAAAAACGACATTTCGCGCTGGCTCTATTCGCGTGCACTGTTCCCAATAGCGCAGGTGGTGAAGATGCACCGCTTCCGCGACATCAACGAGGCTCCGGCTGTGCGGCAGCTGTTTTTCGATCTCATTGTCAAGTATCGCAAAATGAAGAACCGCGGCGTGGTGGCCGAGTTCAAGCGCGAGCGCTTCGACCGCTACAGCAACTTTGCCCGAATTGGGCAGGGCTCGCTTGGAGGCAAGGGGCGCGGCATCGCGTTCATCGACAGCATCATCAAGCACAATCCCGTTTGCGACAACTTCGACGGTGTGGCGGTTCACATTCCCCACACGGTGGTGCTCTGCACCGACGTATTCGATGAGTTTATGGAGACCAACGACCTCTATCCCATGGCATTGAGCAATTTGCCCGACGCTGAGATCCTGCGCCATTTTCTTGATGCCAAGTTGCCGGCCCGTCTGGCCGACGACCTGCTGGCCATCTACGATGTGATAGGCGGTCCGCTGGCGGTGCGCAGCTCGAGTTTGCTCGAAGACAGCCACTACCAGCCATTCGCTGGGGTCTATGCCACCTACATGATTCCGCATCTTCACGACCGTAACGTCATGCTGCGGCTCATGAGCAATGCCATCAAGGCCGTCTATGCCTCGGTGTTCTATGCCGAGAGCAAGGCCTACATGGTGGCCACAAGCAATGTCATCGATCAGGAAAAGATGGCTGTCATCATTCAGGAGGTGGCTGGTGAGCAGCACGGCAATTACTTCTATCCCTCGTTCTCGGGAGTGGGCCGCTCGCTCAACTACTATCCCGTGGGCGGTGAGGATCCGTATGGCGGCGTGGCTGAGGTGGCCGTGGGGCTGGGCAAATACATCGTCGATGGCGGCATGTCGCTGCGCTTCTCGCCGCGCAGGCCGCGCAAGGTGCTGCAGACGAGCACGCTCGAGCTTGCCTTGCGCGACACCCAGTCGTCGTTCTATGCCCTTAATGTGCATGACGTCAACGAGAATTTCACCATCGACGAGGGCTTCGACATCTCGCGCCTGCCAGTGCAGGACGCAGCTCGCGATGGGTATCTTAAATACATGGTGTCGACCTACGACTTTCAGAACGGAGTTATTGTCGACAACGACCTTGGCCCAGGGCGCAAGGTGGTCACCTTTGCTAATGTGCTCAAGCAGAATGTGTATCCGCTGGCAAAAATAGTAGACTTCATGCTCACCACAGGTCAGGAGCTAATGGGCCGCCCTGTTGAGATTGAGTTTGCCGGCATCATCAATCCCGACCGCAGCAGCGGCAACAAGGGCGACTTGTGCTGGCTGCAAATTCGCCCCATGGTCGACCGCAAGGAAATGCTCGACGAGAATGTGATGAGCGTCGATGCCAGCCAGCTGCTCATCAGCAGTCACAATGCGCTTGGCCATGGCGTGATGGACAACATCAGCAGCGTGGTGATGGTCAAGCAGGAAGTGTTCTCCATGGCCAACAATCCGCTCATTGCCCGCGAAATCGCTGAAATCAACCGCGGTTTTGTTGAGCGTGGCGAAAACTACATCCTTGCCGGAGTGGGTCGTTGGGGCTCGAGCGATCCGGCCCTTGGAGTGCCTGTGAAGTGGGCCGAGATTTCTGCCGCCCGTGTCATCGTTGAGATGTCGCGGCCTGGCGCGCGCATCGAGCCGAGTCAAGGCACTCATTTCTTCCAGAACCTCACCTCGTTTGGCGTCGGATACTTCACGGTTGGCGAGCCCGGTGATGGCAGCGTGTTCGATGAAACGTTTTTGGCGTCTTGCCCTGCGTCCTATGACAGCCGCTTTGTGCGCATCGTCAGCTTCGACAAGCCGCTCACTGTGGCCATCAATGGGCAGAAAGGCCTCGGTGTGGTGCTGAAACCGCATGCGGTGTGATTTTTTTCAAAAAAATCATGCACCACGCAAGGCTGTTTTTAGTGCTGAGGCGTAGGTTGGCCTTTTCGCGTGCGCGTACATTTCAATGTCTTGATTTTTTTGCTCGGAATGTCGCTTTTATGCTGCGAAAAAATCACGAAAAAGTTTTAAGGCGCAAGTTGTTGTCAGATAGCGGTGTAGGTGAAAATAGACGAAAATCGCCCAAAAAATATTTGCAAAATGTTTTGGTGGTTTAATATTTTGCAGTACCTTTGCAACCGCAAACGAAAAAATGAGCATCTTTAAAACATCAGCGGATGTGACAAATTAAAAAGATTCTCAAAAAAATCTCAAAAAAGTTTTGCAGTTCGAAAAATTAGTTGTAACTTTGCAACACTTTCGACTTCCGAAACAATCAAGCGCAACGGCGCTGAGATTTAAAGTCGTTAAAGCATACGATCATTGAAATATTTGCGATGAGGAATTTGACAAATGCAAGAGAGACAAGGTAAAACTGAGTATCTCGTCAATT